>DHWB01000004.1 GCA_002412965.1 Desulfomicrobium sp. UBA5193 | reverse complement strand
GAGGCGATGTCGTAGTCCATGCCGCCCCAGATGAAGTCCGACCCGAGTCCGCCCTCCAGCGTGTCGTTGTTGTTCACGCCCCACAGGGAGTCGTTGCCGGCTCCGCCGATCATGAGGTCGTCGGCGTCAACGCCGTACATCTCGTTGCTCTGGTCGTTGCCGATGAGCGTGTCGCTGCCGTTCGAACCCACGGCGTTGACGATGCCGGTCAGGATGTCGCCCGTGGCGTCGTCGCCCCCGGGCTTGCCGGTCTGGGCCGTGACGCCGTCCTGGATGCTCAGGTCAACGTAAACGCCCTGCCAGCTGACATTGAAGTCGCCATATCCCGTGAGTTCATAGCTGACTTCGCTAGAGGTGCCGTTGCCGATGATACGGTCGGCCCCCATGCCGCCGATGAGGGTGGACCAGCCGAGGCTGTGGCTGCCGTCCAGGGTGTCGTTGCCCACGCCGCCGATCAGCAGATCCTGGCTTCCATTCATGCCGGCGGAATAGTAACCTTCCAGGTAGTCGTCGCCAGCGCCGCCCCAGATGGAGTCGATGCCGGTTCCGCCGTAGATAGTGTCGTTGCCCGCACCGCCGAAGATGGAATCCTCGTGGGAGCCGCCGTCGATCAAATCGTTGCCGTTTCCGCCATCGATGGTATCGTAGAATCCACCGCCGAAGATGGTGTCGTCGCCGTCGTAGGCCCAAATGCGGTTGCTGACGCCGTTGCCTGTGAGGGAGTCGCTGTACTGGGAGCCATTGACGTCCTCGATGCCCGTCAGGATGTCGCCCACGGCGTGGTTGCCCGCGCCGCCACCGGACTGGGCCGTGGTCCCGTTTTGGATGTTCAGATCCACGTTCACCCAGGCGGTGCTGCCGCTGTAGTCCGCCAGGTCGCGGGTGCCCGTGCCGCCGTCCACCCTGTCGGCCCCGGCCCCGCTGACCAGGGTATCGTTGCCCGCGCCGCCGATGAGCGTGTCGTCGCCGTCCAGGCCGATGAGATGGTTGCTCGCGGCATTACCCGTGAGCACGTCGCCGTGGGAAGCATCGTTGCTGCCGATGACGCTCTCGATGCCCACGAGCGTGTCGCCCAGGGCGTCATTGTCCGCCCCGCCGCCGCTTTGGGCGGTCAGCCCGTCCTGGATGTTCAGGTCCACGGCCACCCAGCTCGCGCTGGTGCGGTAATCGGCGAAATCTTGACCAACGCCGCCGTCAAGCAGGTCGACCCCGGCCCCGCCGCGCAATGTGTCGTTGCCCACCCCGCCAAGCAGAGTGTCGTTGCCGTCCAGGCCGGAAAGGAAGTTGGCCGCCGCATCGCCGGTGATGCTGTCGTTAAAGCCCGAGCCGATGACGTTCTCGACGCCGACCAGCGAATCGCCCTCGGCATGGCCGCCGGTCTGGGTGGCGCGGGTCAAGTCGATGTCCACGGCCGCGGTGCTCGCGCCGTAATCCACTGTGTCGCCGCCTTGCTGGGTGTACAGCCAGGGAGAGTGCTGTGCGTACGCATGCCCGCCCCCGTCCAGGGTGTCTGCCCCGGAGCCGCCGCGCATGGTGTCGTTGCCGTCGAAACCGTAAACGTGGAACGTCACGCCCTCGCGGCTGAAATCCGCCGCGCCGGTCAGATCGTCGGCATTGTTTGTGCCCCAGACCTGCACCGTGCTGTTATGGATATGGAAGGTCGTCTCGGCGGTGTTCAAACTGCCGTCGGTGACCTGGAAGACGAAGCTGTCATCCTCGATGACCTGGACTGCGTCGCCGGGCTGCAAGGTATGGAATCTGAAAGAAACGCGGCCGCTGTCGATGTCCGCCTGGGTGAAGACCGGCTGCGAGAAGTTGGTTATCTCCACGCCGTCCAGAAACAACGATCCGTGGACCGGGGCCTGGGTGACGAAATATTCGAGGTCCGCAGGGTCGTTATCCGCATCCGTGGCCTGCAGCGAGCCAGCCAGGGACTGCGTGGCATCGTCGTCCACCAGCAGCGTGGTGTTGAGGGCGATCATCGGCGCGTCATTGACTGGGTTCACTGCAAGGGTGGCAGCGCCCGTGGTGGACGCGTTGCCGTCGCTGACCTGATAGCCGAACGTGACGTTGCCGTTCCAATCGGCGGCCGGGGTGAAGGTCCAGGTGCCGTCGCCGTTGTCGATCAGAGTCCCTGCGGCGGGTTCGTTCAGCGTTAAGCCCGTTACGGAAAGCAGATCCCCGTCAACGTCAAAGGCCTGACCCAAGAGCTGCGCAGCCGTGATGGTCGTGGAATTATCTTCGTTGATGGACGGCAGGGTCACGGTATCGTTCGTCGGCGCGTCGTTCACCGGGTTCACCGTGAGGGCGGCTGCGACCGTAGTGGACGAGTAGCCGTCGCTGACCTGGTAGCTCAATGTGACGTTGCCGTTCCAATCGGCGGCCGGGGTGAAGGTCCAGGTGCCGTCGCCGTTGTCCGTGAAGGTTCCGGACCCTTCTGCCACGGTCAGGCCCGTCACGAAAAGTTCGTCGCCATCAACGTCGTAGACAGTGGCCAGAAGCTGCGCGGCGGTAATGAGCACCGAAGTGTCTTCGTTCACTTCGCCCAGATCCACCGTGCCAATCACCAACGGCGCTTCATTTTGGTATGAATGCCTGTACCAGCCCAAGCCCTCCGATTCGATATCACTGTCGATCTTCCGACCGGACAGCCCCTCGCCAAGCAAGGCGCTGAACGAACCGGCGTCGATTAATTCGGTCATGCCGAAGTCCGCGCCCGTGTCGCGGTCCAGAAAGTCGGTGTTGACCACACTGGCCTGATGAACACCCAGCGTTTCGCGGGCCAGCGTGTCATCGCTCAACACCGCGCTCTCGGCTTCAACAACTATCACAGGCTGAGTCCTGAAAACTGAAGATTCAAGACTCATGACATCATTTGCCGAAGCCTGCGCGACCAACTCTACAGTGAATTCACCAACATCTTCCAACTGGACGACGACCGTACCCTGGTCCTCGGCCTTGACCTCGACCTGGTCCGGCGCGGCGGCGACGACCAGCTGCTCATCCGGATTCAGCACAACCACACCGCCATTGGCGGCTTCCACCACACGCGCAGTGCCGTCAGCCTGCCGAACGATCACTTGAGTCTCTGCCATAAGATTGCTCCTCGGTCGTTTAGTACGACTCTTTGAAAGCAACCTACGGTTTCTATATATCTGTTAACATAAGGATGCGTATGAAATTTACCCCGAACTTTATACGTGGTTCTACTTATGCATGTCTAAATATAGCTAAATTTTATAGTAGTTAATGAGTATAAATAGTTAAATTTAATAAACATACAAACCACCACGAATTAAACCCGCCGATTCCGCAGAAAAGAAAATATCAATCAACACCTTGAAATTTAGATATAAAATATGACAACAGCCTCCTAAAACCCTCAAATCAAGTCAGCTCACCAAGAAATTCATATATGTTCCCACCCTACACACTCTACCACCTCATGGCCAAACCATGCCGTACATATCAGCGACTACGCCTCAGGATTCTACTCCTCCGACGCTCTTCCACAAAACAAAAGGGGATGCTGCGTTGGCCTCCGGACCAAACGCAGCATCCCCTGAAACGCACCTGTGATGTCGATGCCTCAATACCCAGCGCGAGAGCACGAACCTGATTCATCACGCACTCTTCATTGGTCCTGAAACATATTCCAAAATGCACGTTCAAGCTTGAGAAGACAATTATGCCGAAAGCGGGCCCATCATGCTGGAGCGCTTTAAGGAATGGTTCATCAGGAGCTTTGAGCCGCCCACTTGACCAGAGCGGCAAAGAGTGCCCCCGTGTCCACGGGCTTGGCCAGGTGGTCGTTCATGCCCGCTTCAAGGCATCGTTCCCTGTCGCCGGCCATGACGTTGGTGGTCAGGGCGATAATGGGCAGGGCGCGAAAACGCCTGTCACGCCTGATGGTCCGCGTGGCCTCGTATCCGTCCATCTCCGGCATGTGAACGTCCATGAGCACGACATCCGGGGCGGGTCGGCCGGCATCCATCACACGCAGCACGGCCTCCATGCCGTTACCTGCGGTCTCCACCAGCACCCCGGCCTGAGACAGGATCAGGCTTATAAGCTCCTGGTTGATCCGGTTGTCCTCGGCCAGCAGGACGCGCAGGCCCAGCGCCCGCTCACGGTTGCGCTGCTCTTCGGCCGCGATGCCGCCGATTTCGCGAGCAGGGGAGTCGTCATGATGGATGACCCGTCGGACCATGTCCTCCACCGACGAGGCCGTGAACGGCTTGGACAGAATGTCCTCGACTCCGAGCCGTGCCGGGTCAATGCTCTCCACTTCGGGCCGGGCCGGGCTGGTCATAAGCGCCACCGGCACCTCGGCCACGCGCTGCGACGAGCGCAGGAGCTTGACGGCCTCGGGCCCGGTCATATCCGGCAAGTCCCAATCAAGCAGGATCAGATCAAAATCTTCCGCAGACGCGAGGCGCAGAGCCTGCGCCGCCGACCCGGCAAACGTGATCTTCAGGTTCAGACACACCGCGACCTCTTCCATGGCCTCCCGGCTGGCGGGGTTGTCCTCCGCGACCAGCACCTTCAGGCCTCCATGGTCCGCATCCATAGCTGACTCCGTGACCAAGCCTTCCGGCTTGAAGACGGCCGTGAACTCGAAGGTCGAGCCCTGCCCGAGCTGGCTTCGCACCGCTATTTCCCCGCCCATGAGATGCACCAGCCTGCGGCTGATGTTCAGGCCGAGGCCCGTGCCTCCGTACACGCGGGCCGTTGAGGTGTCGGCCTGCACAAAGGATTCGAACAGGCGGGGCAAGACCGCCGCGTCAATACCGATACCCGTGTCGCTCACTGCAAAACTTAAGGTGACCGCGCCTTCCGATGACGGCGCGTCTTCCGCGCGCAGCACGGCCAGACGAACGGTGCCGTTCTTGGTGAATTTGATGGCGTTTCCGCCCAGGTTGACCAGGATCTGCTTGAGTCGCAGCGAATCTCCGAGCAGACGGCGGGGAAGCCCCGGCTGCACCGAGACCACCAGCTCATTGCCATTCTCGAAGGCCCGTGGGACCAGGATGTCGGCCGAATCGCGCAGCACGGCCTCCACCTCGAAGGGCCTTACTTCCAATGCCACTTTGTCTGCCTCTATCTTCGCCAGATCCAGGATGTCGTTGATGATGCCCATGAGATGCTGCGCCGAGGCGCGGATTTTGAGCAGGTATTGCCGAAGCTGCCCCTGCGCCTCCATCTGCAGGGACAGGTTCAGATAACCCAGGATGGCGGTCATGGGCGTGCGGATCTCATGGCTCATGCTGGCCAGGAACGTGCTCTTGGCCTGGGCCATGGCCTCGGCCGACTGGCGCTGCAAGGCCATGGCCTGAACCATGTAGGCCAGCAGAATAGACAGGGCGATGGCGTCGCCCACGAAGCTGACCCAGGTGATCAGAGGATGCGCGAAATCAAAAAATATGCCGTGCGCGGCCAGGTGGTAGATGGGAAGGGCCAGGATCGCTCCGGCCCATGTCACCAGGAGAATCAGGGAAACCGTTCTGTCGCGCTTCATGTTGTCGATGCAGGCCCAGAACCCGGCCAAAGCCGCAGGCAAGGACACATTCATGGAAATGCTCCCCTGCCACTTCTCGGGAATGAAGTAGCCGGCGGCGGCCGCCACCAAGGCCACGCAACTGAGGAAGACAAGAACGACGTCGACCTTCCTGCTGTATTGCCGAGTTTCGAAAAAGTTCCTGGCCACAAGGAGCATGACCGCCTGCGTCAACAAGCCCACTATCATGATAAAGGCCGGCAGGCGCTCGGCCATGATGAGATGCTGATAACTGGTGGTGGCTACGAAACCTGTGAAGCCGATGCTGCTCAGCACCAGCCACTTGAATTTTCTGTTCCTGGTGTAAAGATAAATGGACAAATGAATCAGCAGCGTGGTGAGAAAAAAGCCAAGCACCAAGCCCGTACCCGCAACCTTGACGCCATTGATCCACATGGCGCGGTCGATGGTGGTGATATGCGGGCTCAGGACCAGCGCCCGGATGCCGGTGACCCGGATGTAGCAGGTGGTCGGAGCTGTCAAGCCGGTGGGCAGACGGAACTGCCGACGTTCCTGGTCTCCGAAAGTCGAAAGCAAATGACCGGCGCGATAGGTCCGCCATCCATCGGGAGCGTCCGGGTCGGGCACGAAAAGCTCGAATGTGCCGTACAGGTTCCAGCCCGGATCGAGAATCCAGTACCGGGGCAGATTGGTCCCATCAGAAGGCATGGGCTGCTCCTTGATGGTGAACCGAAACCACAGGGCCGACTGCCTGAAACCGAAATTGAAGCGTCCGCCTTGCGGCGTCCCGAATTGCGGACCTATCTCCGCGGAAGCCACCTTCGCTATGGTCAGCGTCTTCTCCTTGTCCTCCAGATATTCCATGTAGGGCCGCAGATCGTATTCATCGCTTTTCTCGCCCAGGAGGCACACCCCTCCGGCAAGGGCGGCAGGAATCCAGAAATGGAAGAACAGCATGCCCGCAAGCAAGGCAAAAACTGCCCGGCGCGGAGCATAGGCCGCACGTGCATGGTTCAGACGGTTACTCATGGCGCTGTCCACTCTGTTCCCCCTTGGCCGTACATCCCCACTTGACCAGGATTCTGAAAAGCTCATCGGTGTCCACCGGTTTGGTCAGGTGGTCAGCCATGCCCGCTTCCAGACAACGCGCCCGGTCCTCGGCCGTGATGTCGGCGGTCATGGCGATGATGGGCAGGGCGCTGAAACGCTCGTCGCACCGGATTGTCCGCGTGGCCTCGAACCCACCCATCACCGGCATGTGAACGTCCATGAGCACCACATCCAAGGCTGCCCCACCGTCCGTCACCCGGCGCACGGCTTCGGCACCGTTGTCCACAACCTCCATCTCCACCCCGGCCTCTTCCAGGATCACGCCCAGCAGTTCCTGGTTGAACAGGTTGTCCTCCGCCAGCAAGACGCGCAAGCCACGCGCCTGCTCCAAATCGGATGGCGCGTCGGCAAGAACGCCCTCTTCCGCAAAGGTTGCGGATTCCTCGCTGTAAAGGACCTGCCGGAGCAGAGCCGCCATCGACGAGACGGTGAACGGCTTGGCCAACACACCTTGAACTCCTGATCCCTTCAGGCGTAGATTTTCCATTTCAGGCCGCGCCGGGCTGGTCATGAGCGCCAAAGGCACCTGGGTCGCGCGCTCGCAAGAGCGCAGAAGCGCGACTGCTTCGAGTCCGGACATATCCGGCAAGCCCCAATCAAGAAGGATCAGGTCAAAAACTTCCGCACTGAGCAGCTGCGCGGCTTCCTTCGCCGACCCTGCGAACGCGTGCCGCAGACCGAGGCACACCGCGACCTCTTCCAAGGCCGCCCGACTGGCAGGATTGTCCTCGACCATCAGCACCTTCACGATCCGGTCCGCAAGCCTTGCTTCATCTTGGGAATCGCCTTGCAAATCTGGACCGAACACGGCCGTGAATTCGAAGGTCGCGCCCTCTTTGGGCCGACTTCGCACAGTGATGTCTCCACCCATGATTTGCACCAGCTTGCGGCTGATGTTCAGGCCAAGGCCGGTGCCGCCGTAAACACGGGCTGTTGACGTGTCGGCCTGCTCAAAGGATGTGAACAGTCGCGGCATGACCGAAGGGTCGATGCCGATGCCCGTGTCGCTCACTTCAAAACGCAGCTTGACCGCGTCTTGAGCCGCATCCGCAGCCGCTTGCACTGCCAAACGAACAGTGCCGTCATGGGTGAACTTCACGGCGTTGCTGCCCAAGTTGAGCAGGACCTGCTTGAGCCGCAGAGGGTCGCCGATCACGCGGCGGGGAAGCCCCGGCTGCACCGAGACCACCAGTTCGTTGCCGTTTTCAAAGGCCCGCGCAACCAGGATGTCGGCGGTATCCAGCAACAGCGCATCCACCTCGAAAGACTTCGCTTCCAGTTCCACCTTGCCGGCCTCGATCTTCGCCAGGTCCAGGATGTCGTTGATGATTCCCATCAGATGGTCGGCCGCCGCGTTGATCTTCAGCAGATATTGCCGCAGCTGCCCCTGCGCCCCCAAGTGCAGGGACAGATTCAAAAAACCCAGCACGGCGGTCATGGGCGTGCGGATCTCGTGGCTCATGCTGGCCAGAAATGATGATTTGGTTTGGGCCATGGCCTCGGCCGCCTGACGCTGCTCTGAAAGGGTTTCGATGCTGTAGGCCAGCAGGGCGGACATGCTGAAAGCCTCTACCACGAAGGAAACCCACATAAAAAAGGGGTGCACAAAGGGAAGGCCGCCTTTTAGAGCCCAGTTGTAGGTGAAACCGGCGATAACCGCTCCAAGCCATGCGACCATGAAAATCAATGCGGGTGTCCTGTCGCGCTTCAGGCTGTCGAAGCAGGCCACGAAAACAACCAGAGTCAGGGGCATGAGCACGTATATGGACAGCTTCGGGTGCATCTGCTCGGGCAGGACAAACGCGGATGCGGCGATGCCCAGAACCGCCCATATGCAGACCAGGAGAAACGTGTTGAGCTTTCTGTTGTGTTTGCGGATCTCAAAAAACGTCCTGACAGTCGTGGCGACAATGGCCTGGCCCACCAGACCGATTATCATGATGACTGTTGGAAGGTTTTTGACCACGATGAGATGCTGATAGCTGGTGGTGGCGACGAAGCTTACGAAGGTCAGGTTGCTGAGCACGAACCACTTGTATTTGCCGTTACCGGTATACAGGTAGATGGCCAGATTGCCGAGCATCAAGGTAGCGAAGAAGCCGATCAGGAGGGCTGTGCCCATGGTTTTGAAGCCGTTGACCCGCAGGGTGCGATCGAAGGTGGCTATGGTCGGACTCACCATGAGCGGCCGGATTCCGGTGATCCGGATGTAGCATGTGGTAGGCTCGCTAAGGCCGGTCGGAAGCTTGAAATGCCTTTTTTCCGGGGCTCCAGAGACGGAAA
The DNA here is from genome assembly GCA_002412965.1 of Desulfomicrobium sp. UBA5193. Lineage (GTDB taxonomy): Bacteria > Desulfobacterota > Desulfovibrionia > Desulfovibrionales > Desulfomicrobiaceae > Desulfomicrobium. The sequence continues at coordinate 600,693 of DHWB01000004.1, read as the reverse complement.
GCAGGCGCCCGGCGGTGTAGACCTCCCACCCGCCCTCGGCTTGGTGGCTCGGCACGTAGAGATGGATGGTGTCGTAGAGTTGCCAGCCTGGATCCAGAATCCATATCGTGGGCAACCCTCCGTCCTCGGGGGCCGCCTGCTTGCTGGTGATGGTGAACCGGAACCAGAGGGCCGAAGAGGTGAAGCCAAAATTGAAATGCCCCTTGGGCGGAAGGCCGAACCTGGAGGCCATGTCCGGGGACGCCACCTGCTCTATGGCAAGAACCTTCTCCTTGTCCTCCAGATACTCCATGAAGGGTCGTAGATCATGCTCCTCCACGTCAGCACCAAGAACACACACCTCGGCTGCCCAAACCGGATTCAGACCGATGAAACACGAGGGAAGCAATACAAGGAAGGCCAAAACGACTTGCGCCATGGGGAAACAGTATCGCTTCACGTTGATTCCTCCGGGAAGAACTGGATATGCTGAGCTCAAAGTATTCACCAAGACCCGCCTTTTCCGGTGGTAACACGAACTCCGCACCTGTTTACGGCTGCTCTTTTTGCGAATTGGGCAATCCGTAAATGCTTACAGAAATTTCCTGCCCTCATGGAGGCATTGACGTATCTGGCCTCACTGCAAAAAGTCGCGCGGCACCATTTTACGTCATTCCCGCGAAGGCGGGCAATGTCAGGCTATGCGTGTAATCCAGTTTTTTTCAGATGGTTGAGAAAAGCATGGATCCCCTCCTTCAAGGGGATGACGACGTTTTCTATTGACATCTATTCTGGCCCGGCTTGACTGGATGGCAGCCAGACTCGTCTGCATTTCACCTATGCATCAAAACATTCTTCCCGAAGCCTGATTGAAGAATACTTTTTGACACGCATTCTTCACGGATTTGATTTTTCAAGTTCGGCAACAGCAATTTTAAGTTGATCGTAGAGATCATAAAAGGACGGTAATTCGTTTTTAATTGAGTCCAAATCTCCGCTTCGCGCAAAACTTTCAAGAACTATGGTTTTTTCATACAGATTTTTTGCGGATAGATTTCCAAATCCCCCCTTGATTGAATGAAAAAAAATAAAAATCTCCTCAAAATTACCGGAACTCACGAGTTGCGCTGTCTTTTCTTCAATATTGGAATTTATTTCAACAAACCGTTTGAGCAATTTGGAAAACATTGCCATGTTGCCGTTGAATCTCCGCAAAGCTTCTTCAACATCAAGTGTTTTTGATTGACTCATCATTCGATCCTCCATGAAATTATCATAAAAAATAATATGAAATTATCATCAGATAATAAATTTTATGTAAAAATATTTAATTTTCATCGCCATTATTTATAATTGAAATTTTAAAATCTATCAAAAAATTTGAAAAAAAATGGCGCAAAAAATAGCAACACATTATAAAGCGAAAAACTATGCATATAGTCATTGATATTTATAAACAAGACGTATAATATATGTATTACTCATAACAAAAAGAGACAAAAATAGCAATTATTCAAACTTGAATCGACACAAAATTATTTTGAGAATCCAGAGAGGTCGGGGCTGACCGGCATACCGCAATATCCCGTCTGGTGGACACAGGGCGGGGCTTGCGCACGGCACCCACCGTGCTCGAACCGCGACGGGCAATTTGGCAAGTCGCCAAACCGTTATCCCTCAACCGGAAACACTCCGGAGTTTGATCCCTGAACCAGATGTGTCCCGCTGACTGATGCCGAAAATGCCATCATTTCTCTTTGGTCCAATGAGCCAGAACCTTGAACATGGCAGGGGCGTCAATGGGTTTGGTCAGATAGTCGTTCATGCCCGCCTCCAGGCATTTCTCCCGATCGCCTTTCATTGCGTTAGCGGTCATGGCGATAATGGGCAGAGCGCTCCAAAGCCGGTTGTCACGGATACGCCGAGTGGCCTCGCAGCCGTCCATGCCCGGCATTTGCATGTCCATGAACACCGCATCGAAATCCGGGCCGCGCAGCAGAGCGTCCAGTGCGCCAGGGCCGTCAGAAGCGATCGCGACCTCCACTCCGGCCATGGAGAGTATGGTCTGAAGCACGTCCAGATTAAAATCGTTGTCGTCAACCACCAGCACCCGCTTTCCTCTGCAGGCCCCCATTTCACGGCTCAAAGCCTCCGCAGTCCGGCAACCTTCGGCGTTGTCCGGCTCAAAAGCCTCGGTTAAAGCCGCAAACAAGGCACCGCGAGTCACAGGCTTGGCCAGCGTGGTCTGGGCGCCGAGCTTGGCGAGTGTCCAGGCGTCCGGTTCCGGCCGACCCATAAGATCCAGGAGGATGATGGGCGTCTTTGCGGGCAGCCCAAAATCGCGCAACAGAAGCGAGGTCATGGGGCCGTCGGGATCAGGCATCTGATTGTCCACAAACACGGCGCAAAATTGGCAGGGATCGCTGCGCACCAAGTCTGCGGCGCTCTGGCCTGAGGCCGCGCTCACCGCGTCCAGGCCAACGCTCCGCAGGAAGTTGACCAGCACAAGTCGAGCCGAAGCATTGTCATCCACGACCAGCGCTTTGCGATTGACCTCCAGGGCAGACGGCAAGGAACGCGCCCCGGGCTGGCTCGCCGCCCGGCCGAGCGTGATCGTGGCCGTGAACGCCGAGCCGAGGCCAGGGGCGCTGACCAGACTCAGATCGCCGTCCATCATGCGGGCCAGGCTGCGACTGATGCTCAGGCCAAGCCCGGTTCCGCCGTATGTCCGCGCCGTGGAGACGTCGGCCTGGGAGAACGCCTCGAAGATGCGCCTCTGCTGCTCCGGGGTGATTCCAATGCCTGTATCACGCACCGTCATGCTCAACTTCACGGTGTCCGTCTCCTGCGCCTGAATTTTCGCATCCACGGCGGCCGAGGCCACCTCGATGCGCACCTCGCCGCCTCGGGTGAACTTCACGGCGTTGGAGACCAGATTCATGAGTATCTGCTGCACGCGCAAAGGGTCGCCCACCAGCATGTCGGGAAGCCCCGGATAAATGACGCACATCAGCTCATTGCAGTTTTCGCCGGCCTTGGGCGCCGAGATGCGGGCCGCGTCTTCAACCACCTGCTCCAATAAAAATTCCCTGCTCTCCAGAGTAAGTTTGCCGGCCTCGATCTTGGCCAAATCCAGGATGCCGTTGATGATCCCGAGTAGATGGTTGGCCGCAGTCTGCATATTTCTCAAGTATCGCCGTCCCTGGCCGGGAAGTTCCAAATTTTGGAGCAACCCGGCATACCCCATGATCGCGGTCATGGGCGTGCGAATCTCATGGCTCATGGTGGCCAGGAATGAGCTTTTCGCATCGGCCGAGGCCTCGGCCGACGTGCGCTCTTCGCGCAGCATCTTGATGCGATACGCCAGAAAAAAAGACATGAGCATGGCCTCGGTGGCCACTCCCAAATTGAAGATGTTGATGTGCCCCAGATTGAGCAGACCGAAGTTGCTCAGGTTGTAAAGTACGAAGAGAATCACGGTGCATGACCAGACGACGCAGATCAGGCGGGCCGGCCGAAAACCCTTCAGCGCCAGGACGATGCTCAGGAAATATCCGCACACCATGGCGCTCAGGTTCATCACGTGATCCAGAATCGAGAAGACGACCCGAGGCAAAACGAACGGTCCCAGCAGGCTCAGCGCCGCCAGCAGAGCCGCCAGGACCATGAGCATTTTGCTACCCACGGGGGCACGCCGCGGCGTCTCGAGAAAATTTCGGGTGAAAAAGCACCAGCCGATACCGGCCAGATTGATGATCACCATGGCAAAAACACCCTGATCGGGATCAATGAAGAGCGGTGTCCACTCTTTGGACACAAAAAAAGCCAGCACGGCGGTGTGGATAACCACATACCAAAGACAGGCGTAATCCCTGAGACTTATGAACACCATCAGATTGTAGATGCACATGGCGAGCACAATCCCGCCTAAAACGCCGAACTCGATGCCTTTGCGCAGGTTGCGCATGATCACAGTCCCCTCGGAACTGATTGCCGGCTCCAGGTTCAACATGCGATCGCTGCCGAGCAGAAGGTAATAGGTGGCCGTGGTGCCGATATTGAGTGGGAAATATCTGGTCTGATTCTTCAAATCATGGGCAGACAAGCCACGATCGTGGGCAACGAACTGATCGTCACCATTTGGGCCGGGAGCGAAGAATACCAGCCGGCTGTAATAGATCCAACCGGGATCCAGAAACCAACGCATCTGCGGTGCCGCCGGATCCGAGGCCACGCTCAGACGCAGCCAATAGTAGGAATTGCTGAACCCGAGACTATTGCTGTCGGTTGTGAGGGGAGAAAATCGGGAGGCCATATCCGCCGAGGCCACCTGATCGATGGTCAACGTGGCCGAAGGATCCTCCATGATGTCGGCATAGCCGGCCAAACTGTAGGATTCTTGCCCGGCCGAAAGCTGCAACACCCCGGCGGCCCGCCCCACCGACGGTGCCGAAAGGCACACGCACAGGAGGACAAGAACGCCAAGCACGGCTTGCGGCAAGCGGAAGCGTCCTGGACTCTTGTTCATCCGACGTGACATAAAGATCCTGATTCCTGCATTTGAACTCGAATCCTCGTTCTTTGATGCACAGATTGAAGGCCGATCAAGATGACCCCAAATCAATTCATCCGAAAAGCCTCCCAGACGACATCCATACTCACTTCCTCGTCACGGACCGCAACACTTCCAGCTGCAGGGGGAGGACTTTGCGCACATCATAGCGGTCCAGCACGGTCTGTCTGGCCTGCTTGCGCACCTCGTCCAGATGGCTGCGATTCTGCAGGGCTTCCATTATTCGCCCGGCGATGGCGGCGGGCGAACGCATATCTGTGAGCAGGGCGTTGTGCCCATCGCTTGCCACTTCGCGCACGGGTTCGGTGTCGGAAGCCACCATCAGGCAACCACAGGACAGCGCCTCCAAGAACGACCAAGAGAGGACAAAGGGACGCGTCAAATAGACGTGCACCGTAGAAGCCCGCAGCAGTGTCCGGTAATGCCTGTAAGGCAGGGAGCCCACGAAATGGATGCGCTCCGGATCGGGTTGCAGCCGCTCGATGAGGACCTGCTTCCACGTCTTTCCCGGCTCGGGAGGAAGACCATAATGACAACTGTCATTACCGCCGATGACGACATGGCATCCGGGCCGCTGCTTGACCACTTCCACGGCAGCCTCGAGAAACTGGGGAAATCCGCGGTAAGGCTCCATTCCGCGAGTGGCATAGGTCACGATTTCCGTGGCACCGGAGAGATCAAGACCGGGTAGAACCATCCGGGCCTCTGGGTCGGGTGAAAAATAATCCGTATCCACTCCGTCGTGGATCACGGAAATTTTTGATCGGTACTCCGGAGGAAACTGGTTCAGCTGCCAGCGCGTCGGACAAATTCCATGAGCACAGCCAGCCAAATCCATAAGAATGGGTATATTATTGCTTCGCACCTCCATCCGTGACGCAAGTGACAATGGGGTTCCGGAAAAAAGCATGTCCGCGCTCGCAGCATCGTAAAACCACTCAAAGTAGCCGACAAAGGCCGCCTCGGGAAAGACATCGCACAGATACATGGTCGGACCCCAGCCTGAGTGCCCGCAGATGATATCGGGCACGAACCCTTGCCGCCGCAACTCGACGGCCAGCCGCAGAGCCCCGGCGGCTCTGGAGGAGGCTCCCCAAAATTTCGCGTTTATCGCATGCCCTTCAGGAAATATCGTGGCATCGGGAACGAACACGGCCTTGCGCACTCCGGGTATGTTCCATGCTGGATTCTCGTTCATCGCGGCGAAAACAACCTCGTTTCGAGAATCGCGCGCCAAAAATCCGGCCAAATTCCGGAACTGGGCCGGAAAATTCATGTGTACAAAAAGGATGCGCATATTTCCCCCACCTCTTGAGAGGTTATGTTGTTCTCTTTCGACTGCGACCGCTGCGGTTAGGATGCCGGGCACTGACACGATCTGCCCGACAGCCTCGGACAAGCGACTTCTTCAAAATCTCAGCACAAACGGCAGACGAGAGACCCCGCGACTGCAAACCGGCAGGAAATGGCGAAGAAGAAATTCAAACTCTTGAGCACGCTGCCAACACATCGCGCCCACTGACAGACGGCCTTGTCATGGTGCGAGGATGGTTAGGTACAAATTAGCCAGGATCATCAACGCAAAAATCCCGATCACAATGTCCAATAATGCATTTTTCGGATTCGCCCATCCGCTCTTTGGCCTCGGCTTCCCGCATCCCGGGCAAAAAACGACTGTATGGGAAATACGCTTACAGCAAGCAGAACAGCGAACCAGGGACATTATTGTCTCCTCCAATTCTCGATATGCTTTGAATTATAAAACAGGAAAATACGCCCACGTATCATGCGATGAAAGGCATCTCCATTCTTCCAGAATCAGTAATTTTCTCCTTGCGCATGCCGCACACATGTTGGCTTACCGTAAATCGGGCGAACAACGTATTTTCTACAGACAAAAAAGCTTAAAACCACCCACCTTTTATAAGTAGTCTTTGTAGCACACCGGAGGGGATAATTCAGCTAAAAATCGAGTAAAGACGTGAAAATGGGTGGAAAGCAGTATTTCATTCGATAATTATATACATAATCAAACCCTGAATTCTTCTGACATGACCAGCGCCATGCTCTTGAAATTGGCACCGAACTGCATACAATTTATACATATTTTCTCATCGAAATACGGCAGCGGTTCTCTTGGTCGCAAGACCACACCTCGACGCCCTATGAAACCCCGGCACGAGACTCTCCCGGCGCAGTTCATGCCGTAAGACTGCAAGCCATTTTCCTCCTTCTAAAATTCGTTTAAAATGTTTTCGACCTCCATGCGGACGGAAAGCAAGAACTTACAAAAGTGCGCCTGGGTTTCGACAAGGTTCATGGACTTCTTCAACGCACGATCGCTGGCGAAAAGAGGTCAAGGTGGGCAAGCGGGCCTTGTGCCTGATGATATTTTGGTTGAATGTAGCCTTGCGGGCGCTCCGTGATCACCGGGGTACGGTATTGGGTTATTGCCGCTCCCCCGGCCTGCGCGACAGATCTGTACCGCATGGCCTCAGTTTGGAGGTTCAATGGGTATTCGCTACAAACTGCTTGTTCTCTTATTTTTTATCGCGCTTGTACCGTTGCTCGTCGTGAGCTTCAGGATTCAAAACGACCTGACGGAGCTGGGTGAAGGACTTGTCGCGCGCAGCTCGAACAACCTTGTCCGCAAGGCCAACAGCGGCCTGAAACGCCTTGTCGAAGATCATGCCCGCCTCCTTCAACGAGAAAAACAACTCCTGGAAGCCAATACACAGTTCCTCGCATCCAAAATTGAGGGAATCCTGTACGGGCATGAACACTCCATAACCGATACTCGTTCCATGCCCCCCGCAGCGCAAGTTTTTAAAGCAAAGAATGACTACTATCTTCTTCACATGCATGGTTTCCAGAATCTTGAAGTCGACTTCAATTTTTTTGACACGAACAAAAGATATGATCCTGAAGCAGAAAAAATAGCTCCTGCATTCAATGGAAAACTGTTACAACTCTTTCGGCATGTAAAATTTAAATATCCAGAACTCGTGCTCTGGATAGAAGTTAAATTTTCTGGAGAATATGAAATATCATATCCAAAATCCAGTTTGCCGATGCACATGCGTCATCTGTTCAATGATGAAATCAATTCACGCTACGCCAATGAGCTTACGTGGTCATTGCCACAAATGGACAAGCGGACTCGCAGGCTTGTCTTCAACGTCTCAACTCCAATCAAAGACGAAAAAGGGGCGATCCAGGGCGAGATCACAATTGTTGTACCAGTGAGTGCTTTGCTGCATAAGAACCAATATGCGACCATGTTCTCTGGCAATGCGATTTCACTCATCGTCAATCCTGAAGCTGATCCAGTAACAAAAGTGAATCGTTTAAGAGTTATTGCTCAAGAGCAGGATAAGGAATCGATCCATGACCATTGGGTTTTTCCTGCAAAAAACACATGGCTCACGCCCGATCATACGGAACAATATAACGCCATAATGAATTCATTACAGTCATCGACATCGGGCGTAACGGAAATAACCTACGAGGGAATAGATACTTTGTGGGCTTACGCTCCCATCGATCGGGGAGGCGTATCACTCATGACTCTCGTCCCGAAGACCGACATCGTTAAGGAAGCCCAATCCACAAAGGAATTCATTCTTACGCAGATCGACTTTCACAATCGGAAGATGGGTTATACCGCAGTGGGCGTTGCCATCATGGTTTTGATGCTGGCCTTCCTGCTTTCGAAGCTGATAACCCGCAACATTTTTGAACTTGTGACCGCCGTGGGGGAGATCGCCAAAGGCAACTTCACTGCGCGGGTGAGTGTACACGGAAAGGACGAGATCAGCCAATTGGGTTTGGCTTTCAACCAAATGATACCAAAGCTCAAAGAGCGGGTGAATCTCAAGAATGCGCTTGAAGTGGCGCAACAGGTCCAGCAAAACCTCCTGCCAACCCACAATCCGAAATTCCACGGTGCCGACATAGCGGCCATCAGCGAATATTACCACGAAACCGGCGGAGACTATTATGGTTTCATCCCGCGCCAAACCGCTGAAGGCGAAAGTCTTGTCGTCGCGGTGGGAGATGTCAGTGGTCACGGCATCCCGGCAGCGCTGATGATGTGTTCGGCGAGGGCGTATATCCGCTGTCAGGCAACCGCAGGCGGACGACTGGATGATGTCGTGAAACGTACGAACGAGCTTGTCGCCCAGGACGTGGATCAAACAGGAAGATTCATGACCCTCTTCCTTCTCGAACTGACGGAAAGCAGGACTATCCGATGGGTAAGGGCCGGACATGACCCGGCGTTTGTTTACGATCCGTCAGAAGACCGCTTCGAAGAGCTTTCCGGGGAGGGGCTCCCTTTGGGCGTGATTCATAATACCAGGTTTGAACTGGGTGAAAGGTCCGATCTGTCTTCAGGCCGGATAATTGTCATCGGCACGGACGGGATATGGGAAATGCTCTCGCCAAAGGGAGAGATGTTCGGCAAGGAAAGACTCAAAGACGTCATTCGTACCCACAAGAACGAATCATCGGCGGCCATCATCCGCGCCGTGGTGGACACGCTCACCGAGTTCCGTCGCACGGCAAGTCAAATCGACGATTTGACGATAGCGGTCATAAAAACTTCATGAAAGAGAGCACTCGCACGCTGGTTTCGTAATAGGGCGTGCCCAGCCCAATCACGCTGGCCATGTCCTTGGTCAACCGATTCAGAGCGTGTCCGGCCTTGGCCCACCCACCCCGCTCCGCGACCAGGATATCCGTCCGCTGTCCGTCCCTTACTTTCAACCGGGCCCGGATGGCCCCCGTTGGACTTTCGACCCGGACGAGCGCCCCCTCCCGCATCCCCATGCGCTCCGCTTCCGTCGTCGCCAAAATGACCACGGGCAAGGGCTCGTGGTCCGCCATGGTCCGCTCCGAACAGATGAAGCCATGGGGCGCGATCGTCAGCAGACGATACGGATAGTCCGGGTCATTGACGCCGAGGCCACGCGGGGAGAACTCGGTCATGAACCGGAATTTACCCGACGGGGTGCCAAAGCGCTTGTCGGCGTAAGGAACCATGGGCGCATCCAGGCGGAAAGCTCCGCTGCGCAGGGTTTCCAGTTCGCAGCCCTGCTCCCTGATGGGCGCGCAAAGATCACGCAGCCATTCCCGCTCATCGCGCTGGAATTGCCGGGCAAAGGGGAACCTTCCCGCGAGGTCGTGGAACATCCGAAATTCGCTGCGGCATTGGCCCACGGGTGGAATCGCCGGATTGACCGGCCCGACATAGTTGTGCCCGTAGCTGGCCATGACGTCCTCTTCTTCGAGAAATGTGGTCGCCGGCAGAAAAACGTGGGCCAGATCGGCCGTGTCATCCATGAAATGTCCGGAATAGACCACGAATTCGGGCTTGCGGAACGCGGCGACCGTTTTGGCCGTGTTGGGCGCCATGCAGACAGGGTTGGCGGCCGTGACGAAGATCATGCGGATCTCCGGATCCCGGGCGTTCAGAATCTCTTCCCCGATGCGCGGCAAAAGCAGTGTTCGGCGCGGCGGGTTCAAACCATCCCCCCAGAAGCTCTGGTCGTAAGGGCCGTATTCCTCGAAACCTTGACTGACCCCGCCTCCCGGCACGCCGATGTTGCCGCTGAGCGCCCCCAGGGCGTCGATGGCCCGAATGGAGAAATGGGCCTCCTCGTGACGATGCATGCCCCACCCAAGCAGCATGGAGGTAGGTTTGCCCTGGATGAGCATCCCGGCCAAAAAATGCATATCCTCCAAGGACACGTCGCATCTCGCGCTCAATTCCTCCAGGGTGAAGCCTTCCAGGATGCGCAGGTACTCCGCCGCGCCCTCGGCGTGGAATGTCATGAACGTCCGGTCCTCTGCGCCGGCCCTGAGCACGAGTTTGGCCAGGCCCATGGCCAGATAGGCGTCGGTGCCGGGGCGGATGGCGATGTGGCGGTCAACCAGGGCCACGGACTTGCTGGGAGCCGGATCAATCAGCACGGCCACGCCGCCGCGCTTGCGGATGGCGCGAATGATGGGCACCAGGCTGATGTTGGTCGAGGCTGGGTTGCGGCCCCACAGAATCATGGTCCGGCTGTTGTGATGATCCAGCGGATCATGAGACACCCGCTCTCCGAAGTCGAGATTCTGGGCCCCCTGCCCCGTGCCGCCGCAGAGCGATCCGACAGGCGTGGTCACACCGCCGAACAGATTGAAAAAATACCGGTTGAGCAGCTTCAGGGCCGTACGCTCGCCGTTTCCCTGGTAATACAGGATGGCTTCGGAGCCGGATTCGGCGGCGATGGATTTCATGCGGGACGCAACGGTATTGAGGACCTCGTCCCAGGACGCCCTGCGCCAAGAATCCCCACGATGCGCGCGGATGAGCGGCGTGGTGACGCGTTCCGGATTGTACACGCGCCTGATGTACCGGGCGGCCTTGACGCAGGCCACGCCCCTGGTCAGGGGATGACCGGGATCGCCGGCGAGCTTGACCAGTCTGCCGTCCCGGACCGTGGCCACGAGACCGCAGGTGTTGGCGCAATCCCGGGTGCAGGTGGTGATGATTTCGACGTCCTTCATGAGTGAACCTGGCATGTTTTTAATTGGCGAGAATGCTCTTGTCTTGGATCTGGAATTTTAACCCTGGGCAATACAGATTCCCGTGCATGTGGCTGAAACCAGTTCCGGAGAGAGTGGATCGGCATCCCGCGCATCGCATAGACGCTCGCTGCAATCAAGTTTGGAACAGTCAGGGTTCAGTCATACTCGTCCCCCCTATTTTTGACGATAACGGCTTTCTAATCTTTATATCCAATATTTAAACCGACCTTACGGACAAAACTCATCTTCAAAACGTATATAAAATATCATGATATTTCGAGAAATCCGCTATCAACATATGAATCTCTGAATATTTGCATCAATCCCTATAAGTGAATTATATTAATAATAGAATGCACTTTGATTAATATCATAAATAAAAATATCATATAAATAAAAATTCTATATTTTTATATAAAAAACATTATATTATTACTATAATACAAAAAAACAAAAAAAATTATTAAATAAATATTTTCAGTATAATAGAATTAAATACTATTTTATATCTTATTAAATTAAAATAATTATCATATTTAAATATAAATGATTCATTATTTAATTTTTACAAGTATTTTTCATAAATTTTTAAAAAGAAATAACAATTTTAAATTTTATAATTCATGAAATGAGAATAAAAATATAATTTAAATAAAATTGCTGCTCTGAAAAATATTTTCACAAATAAAAATAAAGAATAAATTAACTCTACACGGTGAAGCGTTACGAGCGTCACCTATTAAGCTGAAATAAAATGGACGCGTCAAAAAAAATTGCACTAAACTTAAATCATTATGGGGAATACATTGATATATTGCCAATGTATTCCCCATAATTTAAACACATTCCATAAACAATGCGCGTTATGGAGTGTTATGAGGAAAAAAAAGCGTGGATAAAAATCAATTATTGGAATCAGCAAAAGTCTTTGCCTCACGAACAGCTTCGATTTCAGGGGTTCTGGAAGGAAAGGTAGAGCTTTGCGCAGCGGAACTGACCGCAGCCTTGAATGCGCGTCCTGATTTGGAAGAACTGATAGGCGCGGGAAACATGAGTGTCATGGAAATGAACCACATCAACCATTTCCGTTACATGAACTCCCTCGTTGCGCTGTATGATCCCAAGTCTTTTGTGGAAACTGTCCTCTGGGTATTCCGCACATACAGGGCACGCGGTTTCAGCGTACAATACTGGGAGATCATGCTCCCCGAGGCCATAATAATTCTTCGCCAACATTTGGGAGATGTCGATTACCATGAAATGGGCCCGTATTACGAATGGCTGCGCGACAACATCCAGACCTTTGCCCGCCTGAGCGAGACAGAACTTTCGGTGTTTGAAGAATTGGGAGGCAAAGATGGCAGCCATGGCTGATCCTGCGATTTCCCGAGAATTTTCTCTTCTGGCCCACAAGTATCTCGACCTTCTGCTCGAAGGACAGAGGCACAAAGCCTTGCAGGCGATCCTTGATCGGGTTGATGCAGGACTCCCCGTGAACACAGTCTATATCGACGTCCTGCAACCTGTCATGTATGAACTCGGTCGCCTCTGGCAGATGGATGAGATCGATGTGGCCACGGAACATTACGTCACCGCCGCGACCCAGGTGCTCATGGCCAGACTTTTCCCCCATGCCCTCAACCAGAGGCGCATCTCGCGCAGCATGATCGGTTGTTGCCTCGGCAGCGAGTTGCATGAACTGGGCATGCGCATGGTCTGTGACTTTTTTGAATTCGAGGGATGGGACACGTATTTCCTGGGGGCCATCACTCCACAGGAAAGCCTCCTTGGCGTCATTCGTTCACGTAGGCCCGACCTTCTCTGCCTTTCGGCAACCATGTCCTTTGGACTGCCTCAGATCCGCGATCTGATCCGGGTCATCCAGGGATTTTCCGAAGACAAGATACCAAAGATCATGGTTGGCGGGTTGCCATTTATCATCAATCCTGATCTCTCGACCGCCGTAGGTGCCGACGCCACGGCGTCGGATGCCCGCCTTGCCGTCAAGGTCGCAGATACGCTGTTTCAACCGGAGACAAAAAATGTTGCGTAGAGTTAACCGGGACCACGCCTTGGCGGTTGTCTGTGACGAAACCGGCGCCGTCGTTGAAATTTTAAACGACGCAAAGAAGTTTTTCGGGGAAGGTGAAAATTTTCCTGACATCGGCTCAATGATGCCGGACGGCTTTCGGACGGCGTACAACAAATTCATTGGTGAAGTCCTTGAACAGGGTCATTCGATGCGAAGTGAAATCATCCTGCTCAAGGATGGCCGGGAATTCGCATTCTCTCTGATCGGCATCGCCAGACATGGGCGGATATTCCTGCTCGCAGTGCAATCACCTCAACAGATTTTCCTCATCTACGACGAGTTCATGGCCATGATCAATGAGCAGGCACGGGAACTGCGCGAGGTCCAAAAAAAGACCACACAATGCACGCGTGAGCGCCTGAGCGCGGCGGACCCAGAGTTGCTGAAAGACTATATGAAGCTCAACAATGAACTGGCCAACATGCAGCGAGAATTATCGATTAAAAATCAGGCGCTGCAAAGCCAGGAGAAAAGGTTCCGCGATCTTGTCACCTTCAACCCGGATGCGCAGATCCTGCTCAGCGCCAGCGGCCAGATTCTCTTTTTCAATCCAGCGGCAGAGAAGATCCTGGGTCTGTCCACCACGGAATCCATCGGCGCTGTATTCCCCCTGGACCTCAGCCATGAGAAGGAGTTTTGCCTTCGATCCGAACAGGGACGGATTTGCGTCGAAATCCGGCAGACATCTGTAACTTGGGAAAATGCACCGGCCACACTGGTGTCCTTACGTGACATCACGGAACGCAAACAGATGGAGCAAATCAAGGACGATGTTGGCCGCATTCTCCAGCACGACCTCATTTCGCCACTCAATCCCATAATCTCCCTCCCCCAATTACTCATCGAAGACGCCAAACTGACCGAGGAGCAAAAGCATATCCTGAGGATGATCTCCAAGGCGGGCAACAGAATGTTGGACATGGTCCGGTTGTCGCTCATCCTCTACAAGATGGAGCAAGATACCTTCGTATTCACTCCGGAACCAGTGGATCTGCTCAATACATTTCGGGACATCCTGGCAGATTTATCCGAACGGGTTCGAGCCAAAAAAGTCTTTGTTCGCATTGTGTTGCAGGGCCGTCTTGCCCTGCCGCGAGACAGCTTTTGGGTCATGGCCGAACCGACGCTGTGCTATTCACTTTTTTCCAACCTCGTTCTGAACGCCATCGAAGCCTCACCAGCCAGCGGCGTTGTCTCAATTTTCTTCGATCAGGATGACCAGGCGCATATCCGCATCCACAACTCAGGTGTCGTCCCTCCAAATATCCGCTCAAAATTCTTTGAAAAATATGTGACCAGCGGAAAGGCTCAAGGCACTGGACTCGGTACGTATTCGGCCAGGCTCATCGCGACGACAATGGGCGGCAACATCCTGATGGAAACCGACGAAGAATCCGGCACAACTCTTACGGTGAGCATGGCGTCTCCCTGCAGCACTGTTATTAATCTCGAAGCCGCGGCAGTAGAACAGGACGAAACCGAAATCCCGGAATGCACTGGAGAAGCGGAGCAACAACACGTCGGCATTGAGATGCGAACAGGTTTTGAACGACTGGCGCTGGAACTGGAATTAAATTCGTTTGAATCCCTGGCTCGGGCGAAGGAAATTCACTTCCTGTTCGATGATGGATCAGCGGAAAAACAAGCCGTCGCAAACATCATCGAAAGTCTCGTGCGCTTTGATTTCGAAGCAGCCAAAGCAACCTTGCGCCACATTTCGCAGAAACTCGGACTGCCTCAGGAAATCACCCATGCAGACTGATGTACAAAAACAGCCGGTTATTCTTCTTGTGGATGACGATCCAGCTTGCATTCACGAAATGGGCGGGATGCTGTCCAAATTCGCACTGGTCCGCGTTGCATTGAGCGGACAGGAGGCTCTGGACATCATCCAGTCGGGCATGGCCCGTCCTGATCTCATTTTACTCGACATTCTCATGCCGGACATGGATGGATACGAAACCTGCCGCAGGATCAGAAACCTTGATTCCGCCAAAGAAATCCCGATTATTTTCATTACTTCTCTCGTATCCGCTCACAATGAGATCAAAGCGCTGGAAAGCGGGGCTCTGGATTTCATCACCAAGCCTGTCCAGATTCCTTTCCTGATGCGCAAAATCCTGAACCATCTTGAACTGATCCGACTTAAGAATCAGGCGCTCATGCAAGCCCACTCGGAACTCAGGGCTGTCGAGGAGACCCGGCGCGCCCTTTTTGACGCCCTGCCGGACGTGATCATGCGTTTTGATCCTCAGGGCAAATATCTCTTCGTTTCCCCCAACGTTGAAGAGATCGTCCCTCTGCAGGCCAAACAGTTCCCAGGCAAGACCGTACGAGAGATCGGATTTCCCGAGCGCTCCGTTGACCAATGGGATGAGGCGATAAGGAAAGTGGTGGAAACGCAGGAGCCTTTTGAGACCGAAATATTCTTTCGCGGCAAATCGGGGCCCGTGGTACACGAACTGCGCCTTGTACCTGAATTCGACGAACTGGGACGGGTTTGTTCCATATTGAGCATCAGCCGTGACCTGACCGAAATCCGTCTCAATGAGGAACGGATCAGGCAGAAGGCGACCATCAACCAGGCGCAGGCCGGCTTGATCAGGGTTCTGGCGGGCGGGGATTCAAGCCTTGCGGACATGGCCATGGCTGTTCACGATTGGGCCATGCGCATTACAGGCAGCAAGTTCGGTTTCACCTCGTCCATCGATCCGACAACCGGTGATAATGTCGGACACTCATTGTCTATGATGATGGGAGGTGATCAATGCAGCGTCGCGGACAAGACAATCTCCTTTCCCAAAGGTCCCGAAGGATACAGCGGGCTTTGGGGAGTGGCACTCAACACGCGCCAGGGCTTCTTCACCAACGATCCCGGACGCCATCCCGCGACAACGGGTTTGCCAGAGGGGCATATCCTCATCGAACAGTTTCTGGCGGTGCCGGCCATTTTCCAGAATCAGATTCTTGGAGAGATTGCCCTGGCCAATCCAGGACGAGCATACAATCAGGAAGATCTTCGGGTCGTCACGGTCCTGGCCGATCTTTTCGCACTGGCTATCCACCGCCTGCGGGACACAGAGGAAATTCAGCGCGCCAGGGAGCAAGCCGAAGAAGCAAGCCGGGTCAAAAATGAATTTCTGACGAACATGAGTCACGAGATTCGCACTCCACTGAATGGCATCTTGGGCATGCTGCAACTTTTGCAAGGCAGCGCGCTGGACAAAGAGCAGGAAGAGTTTGTCGAGCTCGCCGTGCGTTCCAGTCAGCGACTGACCAGTCTTCTGTCGGATGTTCTTGACCTTGCCCGGATCGAGTCGGGTCGTCTGCCTGTCGAGTGCAAACCTTTTGACCTCAAGGATGTGCTGGAATCCGTCGAACAGTTGTTCCAACCCGCAGGCCGAAAGAAAGGGATTGGTCTGTTTCTCGACATCGACCCGGCCCTGCCGGAAAAGGTGGCCGGCGATGCATCGCGCTTGCGTCAGATTCTCAACAACCTTGTAGGAAATGCCTTCAAGTTTACGGAGACGGGTTCAGTGGTTCTGGATGCGATGATCCTGCCACATGCCCGAGGCGGACAGTGCCGTATCCTATTTACGGTCTCCGATAGCGGCATTGGAATCCCTGACGACAAATTGCCACGCCTTTTCAATCCATTCTCGCAAGCGGCTGAAGGGTTTACACGATCCCACCAAGGAGCCGGCCTGGGACTGGCCATTGTCAAACGCCTTGTTGATCTCATGGGGGGCACGCTTTCTTTATGTAGTGAGCAGGATGTGGGTACATCTGTTTGCGTAAGCCTCCCGTTCGGTCTGATTTCACTCGGGCAGAGCCGCCAGGAGAGAATTAAGGCGCTGGCTGGTCGAAATGATCTGGGGTTTCGGGTACTTCTTGCAGAGGACGATCCGATCAGTCAGTTTGCGGCCATCAAGCAGCTTGAACGCCTCGGATGCCTGGTCACGGCAGTGGACAATGGGCAAGCGGTGCTGGAAAAACTTCTGGAAGAGGATTTCGATATCCTGCTGATGGACATCCAGATGCCTTTTCTGGATGGAATGCAAACCGCCAGGATCATCAGAACAAGTACGGAATTCAGAAAATTTGCATCCATTCCAATTGTTGCCCTGACCGCATATGCGCTTGATGCAGGTGGCAATAAATTTCAGGCAATGGGCATAGACCTGCTCATCTCCAAACCCGTTCGGCTGGAATCCATGGTTGAAGCCATTCTGCAATGTGTTCTGGAGCGAAAACGCTCCTAGTTTATCGTCGAGTGGCAAAAAATTGGTATATTCTGTACTGTTGGAAGAAAAAATGAAATCTGGATCAGTGGACGCGATGCATTGAAAGGATACCTCCAGGATATAAATTCTGCTTATAAAAAAATATGCGAAATTACGCGTGCGTTCAATTACGCATTTCTCAAGAACCGGGAAGAAGCATATCCGGACAATACGATTCTCAATATTATCAGCACATATCGCCCGAAAGATATCTCCTGACGCGGATTCAAAATACGGGTCCTTCCGGATATTCTATGGGTAGCGTGTTCTGACTGATTTCGGATACTGCTAGAGTCCGCCGCAGAGATTGGACCAGCATTTTGGACCATAAATGAAAAATGGCTCGCATCGGCCAAGAAAAAAGCCGCTGAAGCTTGTGACTTCAACGGCTTATTCTGTTATTTGGTGTCGAAGGGGGGACTCGAACCCCCACGGGAAATCCCACTACCCCCTCAAGATAGCGTGTCTACCAATTCCACCACTTCGACATCTAACCATTCAAATTTGCGCAACTAATCCCGCAAACCGGAGATGCAGTCTTTAGCCGCGCCCCCAAGGTTTGTCCAGTACTTTTTTACTGATTTTTTTCCTGTCCCGCTGGCTGTTCGGCAGGGGTTGTGGTCACGCCTGCCGGAGGAGCAGGAGTCTGGGTCACGGGCATGTCCAGAACGATGGATTCCTTGGGGGAAGTATGCTTCTGGGTGCTGACGTAGGTAAAAATCATGGAGGTAAGGAAAAATACGGTCGCCGCTCCGGCAGTCAATTTGCTCAGCAAATTACCTGCACCCGTGGCCCCGAAAACGGAACCGCCGCCACCGCCGAAAATGATCCCCATGCCTTCCTTGCCGGATTGCAGTAAGACGAGAACAACAAGGGTGACACAGGCAATGATGTGTATGGTTATCATCAGGGAGTTCAAAAAAATACCTCCTAAATTATGCGAGCACGATCTGACTGAAACTGTCCGCTTTGAGACTTGCGCCGCCTACCAGCACTCCATCCACATTGTCAAGACGGATGATGGTCCCGGCGTTGTCCGGCTTGACGGAACCGCCGTACAGGATGCGCACCTGCCCCCCTTGCTCAGGCAGCAGAGACTTCAAGGTCGCCCGCACAAAAGCGTGCGCGGCCAGAATTTCTTCCGGCCCGGCCACCTCTCCCGTGCCAATGGCCCAGACCGGCTCGTAGGCGATGGCCAGATTTTCCGCCGTGGCGGAGGCCAGCACTCCGGAGAGGCCCATTTGAAGCTGGCGTGCGAGCACCGCTTCCACCTGACCGGCGCGACGCTCGGCAATGGTCTCGCCAACGCAGAGGATCATCTTGAGCCCGGCATCCAGGCCAAAGGCCACCTTGCGCCCGATGAGCTCGTCACCTTCGCCCAGCACATGCCTGCGCTCGGAATGTCCGGCCAGGGCATGCGTGCACCCCAGGGCCAGGAGCTGTTCCGGCGCAATCTCGCCGGTGAAGGCGCCCTGGGCCGCGGGATACAGATTCTGTGCGCCCATGAAGCAACCCGGCGTCTGCGCCAGGATGGGACTTACGGCATGCAGCATGGTGAACGACGGGCAAAGAAGCACTTCACGGTCCGCCGGCAGCTTGGTTCCGAGCAATCGCACCAATTCCCGCGCCGTAGCCACGCCCTCGTCCACGATCTTATACATCTTCCAGTTGGCGGCCATGAGCTTCTTCATGATTTATTCTCCAGCGCGGTAAAGGCAGGCAATTCCTTGCCTTCCAGAAATTCCAGGAACGAGCCTCCTCCCGTAGAAATAAAGGAAAACTTGTCCGTCAGCCGCATCTGCTCCACGATGACGTTGGTGTCGCCGCCGCCGAGAATGGTCATGGCCGGAATGGCAGCCACCACGCGGCAAAGGTTGATGGATCCCTGGGCAAAGGCCGGATTCTCGAAAGCGCCCATGGGGCCGTTCCAGATCACGGTGCCCGCGTCCTTGATGACCTCGGCGAAAAGGGTATGCGAAGCCGGGCCCGTATCCAGAATCATCTCGTCGGCCGGAATGTCCTGATAGGTGCGCACGCCCGAGGCGATGCCGCCCTTGGGATCGGTGCCGAGAATAAAATCCACGGGCAGGTAGAACTTGACGCCCTTTTCCCGGGCTTCGACCATGATGGCGATGGCCTCTTCCAGCAGGTCATCCTCCACCAGCGAAGTGCCTACCTCAAAGCCCTGGGCCTTGCGAAAGGTGTTGGCCATGGCACCGCCGACAATCATGGAGTCGACCTCTTCCATCAGCGCCTTGAGTATGCCGAGCTTGGAAGAGACCTTGGCGCCGCCGATAATGGCCACAAAAGGACGCGCGGGGTTCTCTAGGGCCTTGCCCAGATACTCCCATTCCTTTTTCAGCAGCAGCCCGCCGCAGCAGTCGTCGATGAATTCCGTCACCCCGACCACCGAAGCGTGGGCGCGGTGGGAAGCGCCAAAGGCGTCATTGACATAGACCTGACCGAGTTTGGCCAGTTCGCGGCTGAAATCCGGGTCATTCTTGGTCTCGCCGGGATGAAAGCGCAGATTTTCGAGCATCAGCACCTGCCCCGGCGCAAGCGCCTCGGCCATCGCCTGAACCTCGGGTCCGATGCAATCCGGGGCCATTTTCACTTCGCGGCCCAGCAGCTCGGCCAGGCGGACCGCCACCGGCTTGAGGGAAAATTCCGGAGCAGGAGCGCCCTTGGGCCGACCCAGATGAGAACAGATGACCAGCGAAGCTCCGCCATCCAGAGCCATCTGCAGCGTTGGCAGACTCTGCTTGATGCGATTGTCGTCCACAATTGTTTCGCCTTTGAGTGGCACATTATAATCAACCCGGATAAGGACCCGCTTGCCGGCCAACTTCAGTTCATCTAAAAATCGCATATGATCTCCTTCCATGTAGCTGTGGATTGGTGAATTTTGGCGTGTACGTTTCTCCGCTCTTCGTACGGGAATGACTGAAAAATGACAATGCCTCACCCAAAACGCACCGGAGTTTGGCGAAATCAGGCCCTTGATCCCCGCCGCAGAAGCACGCACAATGAAAACCACGTTGCTTCGGAACTCATCACTTTCAAGGATCCTTTCATGCACGCACCCCTCATTCTTCCCATGACCATAAACGACCACCCCATGGCCATGAGCCTATGGCGGGACACCCCCGGCATCGATCTGTCCGCTGCCGACGAACGGGATTCCATGGCCGCCTATTTGCTGCGCAATCCGGGTTTGAGCCAATGCGCCTCAATTGACGGTTCGCTGATCGGCACCGTTCTGGCCGGACATGACGGTCGCCGTGGCTACCTACATCACCTTTGCGTGCACGATAAATTCAGGCACCTTGGCGTTGGCCGCCAACTTGTCGCAAGCGCCCTGACGGCCCTGCAAGGCATCGGGCTGGACAAAGCTCACGCCTTCCTGTTCACGGATAACGATGAAGGCAGAAAGTTCTGGGAAAGGATCGGCTGGACCTGGCGCACGGACATCGGGGTTGTTTCCTGCGGCATACCTGGAGAAAAGCGATGAGCGTGGATATCTTAAATCAGAGCAGAGAGCAGCTTGAGTATGTGCGGGCCATCCGGCGTGAATTGCACCGCTATCCGGAGGTGGGCACGGAACTGCCCCGCACGAGGGCTCTGGTGCTGCGTGAGCTTGGCCGCATGGAACTCAACGTGCGCGAAGATGTGGGCGGCGGAATCGTGGCTGACCTGGACGGCCCCGGCGGGAGCCAAAGCATAGCCCTGCGCGCGGACATGGACGCCCTGCCCATCCATGAAGAGACCGGGCTCGACTTTGCTTCCGAGATTCCGGGGCAGGCCCACATGTGCGGACACGACGCCCATACGGCCATGCTTCTCGGCGCTGCGCGGCTGCTCTTGGCCATGCGCGACAAATTGGGGACAGGGGTGCGTTTTCTCTTCCAACCCAACGAGGAAACCCAGCCTGGCGGAGCCAAGGCCATGGTCGAGGGCGGGTGTCTGGACGGAGTGCGCGAAGTGTTCGGCCTGCACGTCTGGCCTGGTCGGCCGGTGGGCTGGTTCGGGACGCGCCCAGGCGCGCTCATGGCCAGACCGGACGTCTTTTCCGTCACCCTGACCGGCAAGGGCGGACACGCCTCGGCTCCGCACAACTGCGTCGATCCCATTCTGGCCGCAAGCCATCTGGTCACTGCATTGCAGAGCATCGTGGCACGAAGGGTGGAGCCGGGAGAACGGGCCGTGGTCAGCGTGACCCGCTTTCAGGCCGGCACCAGCTACAACATCATTCCGGACACGGCATTTCTCCAGGGCACTGTACGCAGCCTGAATGAAAAAACAGGAGCCCTGATCCGCAGGGAAATGCAGAACCTGACGCGGGACCTGGCCGCAGGCATGGGCGTGCAAGCCCGGCTGGACTATGTCGAGGGGTTCCCGGTCGTCGTCAATGACGCAGAGAGCGCCGCCCGTGCGTTGGCGGTGCTGCGCGGCATTTCAGCCCAGGTGGACGGCGATGTCGCGCCGGTCATGGCCGGCGAGGACTTTTCCTACTACCTGCACCAGGTGCCGGGGTGCTTTGTCTTCATGGGATGCGGAGCGTGCGCGGCCGACGGCCTTGGCGGATTGCACAATGCCTGCTTCACGCTGGATGAAGACTGTCTGACCTACGGCGTGGCGGCCCTGACCGGGCTGGGCCTTGGCGAGTCGAGTTAGGGCTGTTCGTAGAAGACGTAGGTCGAGAATTCCGAGACCTCGAAATAGACCTTCTTCTCGTTTGCTCCGGCCTGACCGTCCAGATTGATGTCGTTGACGCCGTAACCGAACCGGTAGCCCCGGGCCTGCTGGTCGGAAGTGCCGTAGGCGGTGGAGAGCTTGTCGATCTTGACAAAGCGCTGCACCAGCTTTTCCCCTGAGTAGACTTCCAGAACCCCGTTGGTCCCGGTCCAGTTCTGGATGCTCCGGCCCAACTGGTTCTGGGCTTCCTGCGTACAGCCGAAAAGACCGAGAAAGATCAAAACAAACAGAATTCGTCGCATAGTATCTCCTTTTTCATCACGCCGTCCTGAACGAAACACTGCCTCTTGAAATCGACATCAGCTCTCTTTTCGCCACTTGGACCAGGCAGGAAGGCTGTCCCAGACCCGCCGTATTTCGTCTTCATGCACTTCCGTCAGCGGATCGAGGGCGCGCAAGGCGGACCAGAAGGCAGGCCCGTGGTTGCGGTGCTCCACGTGACACAGCTCATGCAACACAATGTGACGCGCAAGGTGCGGCGGCAAAAAAAGCAGTTTGGCATTGAGGCTGATCCCCAAAGCTGCGGAGCAACTTCCCCACCGGCTGCTCTGGTTACGCACCTGCACACTGCAGACTCGCATCTCATGCAGGTCTGCCAACTCCCGGCAAAAGGGAACCAGATGGCGTTTGCCCAAGCTGATCAGCCAGCGCTGCAGAAGCAGCGGGCCGAACCTGATCTGTCCGGAGGGAAAAATGACGCGCAGCGCATCCCCGTCCGCATGAAGCTCAGCCCGATGGCCATCATTATAGCGCACGGAATATTCGCGGTCCAGGAATGCCAGCGGAATCGATTCGGGGAGAGGATTTTGTCCCGGCGCCTCGTTGCGGGCGCCCAGATCGGCCAAGCGGGTCAAGATCCACTCCCGATGGCGTTCAAGAATGGCTGGAACTTCGGATGACGAAACCCTGTACGGCAGGACAACCTCAAGGCCCACGCAAGAACGCATCTTGAGCCAGACCTTGCGCGCCCGAGGGCTGCGAGTCACGGTGACGGGAATGGATTGCCAGATCATACGAAAAAGGGCGGCTTGCGCCGCCCTTCGCTTTACCAAATGTTCGAACGTTGGACTTCCAGGGCTTTGACCTGCTCTTCGAAGCTCGTGAACCCGGCCTGATGCAGGGCGTCCTGGACCGTGGTCGACCAGTCCCAGTTGGAATAGATGACCGGCTTGTGGAAGATGCTGCGGAAGGATGCCAGCTCCTGACGATAGAATTCTTCCTTGACGCTGCCCAGGTTGGACTGCAGCTGCTCGTGCAGGCGGGCCAGCTCCCCTTCGTACCAGTCCATGAGATCGGGACCGGAGGTGTTCTTCTTGAGAATGTGTTCGTAGCGGTTTTCAGCCAGCAGCATGTGCAGCCTTTCCAGGTGCTGTTCCGTGAGCCATGCGCCGAGACCCGAGAGCGAGATGTTCTCGGCCTCGACCTCGGCCACGTCGAACTTGGTCTGCTGGTAGGTATCGGGCACCACTGAGGCGGAGACGATACCGGCGATGCAGACCAGCCCGCGAATGATCTTGGAGTTGGAAACGCCCTGCCCGCAGAACCCGACCTTCTTGCCGAACTTCTGACCGGTGAAGATGGTCGTCAGGATGGCCCAAACCACGGCCGGATCCTCTTCGTCGTAGATGTGACGCAGACGGGCATTGTCGCGGTCAGTACCCAGCACCAACTGGGTCATGTCGTTGGAACCGATGGAGAAGCCGTCGAACTCGCGGATGAATTCCTTGGCCAGAACGGCGTTGCTCGGAATTTCGGACATGAGGATGATTTTGAGGCCGCTGTCGCCGGACTGGATATTGTGGACCTGCTGCAGGTATCGCTTCATGGACCGGGCTTCTTCCAGAGTGCGCACAAAAGGCAGCATCAGATGCAGGTTCACGCCGCCAAAAGCGCCGCGGGCCAGCTTGAAGGATTCCAGCTCCCAGTCGTGAATATTGCGGGATACTCCGCGATACCCGAGCATGGGGTTGTCTTCATGTCCCTCGAAGAGCAGGCCGCCCAAGAGGTTGCGATATTCATTGGTCTTGTAATCCGTGGTGCGGTAAACAATGGACTTGCCGTGGAAGGCCATGGAAAAGAGCGCCAGCCCCTGGGCCAGACTCTGGATGTAGAGCTCCTTGCCGCTACGATATCCGCGCGACTTCAGGAGCTCCTGAATTTTCTCGGGCAGGGTGCGGACCATGTCCATTTCCTGCTGCAGGCCTACCTTTTTGGCCACATCCTCGCGCATGGACGAGATCTTCTCCAAGGTGGCCACGATGAGCGGGTCGCGCTCGATTCGTGCCGAATCCTTGGCGATGGCATCCTGAATTTCCAAGCGGCGACGCTGGGAATAGGGATCCACGCCCAGCGCTTCCAACTCGTCGGCAAAGCCCATGACGACCGTGACGTGATCCTTCAGGTTGTGGGAAGTCTTGAGCACTTCGAAGCGCTGCGTGGCGAACTCAAGATGCTCGTCGAGCTTCTTGTCGAGTTCGCGCAGCTGCCGATGAATGGCCAAGACCTCATCCGTGCCCTTGGCTCCTTCCCGCTCAGTCAGCTCTTCCATCTTGCGCGCCAACCCGGTGACAATGCCCACGTAGCTGCGCAGCTTGATGTCCAGAGAAATGATGCCCGCGGCCATCTGGTCGAAAACGATCTTGGTCAGGTCGTTTTCAAGTATCGTCAGCTTGGTGTTGACCACGGACTCAAGCGTTCCCAGGTCATAGGCTTCCAAGGCAAGGGGATGTACGCCGATGTTGCCGAGCATGAACTCCGCACGCAAGAGGCCCACTTCGAAATCCGGCACTTCGCGCAGCCGGGACAGGAACAGGGACTGCCCCACGTCGGCCAGAATGAGGCCGACCTTGGTCTTGGTCGCTGGCAGCTTGCTTACGTCGATCTCGCCGCCCACGTCGATGAGCGGGAGCAGGCCACGGTAAACCTTGCCCCTGGATCCGTCCACGGTCACGTCATGGTTGTCGAGGGTGCGCAGTTTTTCCAGACGTTTGATGCCGATGACTGCAGGGATGCCAAGCTCGCGGGAGGTAATGGCCGCATGGCTTGTGTCTCCACCTGCGTCGGCCATGATGGCCGAGGCGATGCGCATGCCCGGCACCATGTCCGGGTCCGTGCGTTCGGCCGCCAGGACGTTGCCCTTGTTGATCTTGTTCAGTTCCAGGGCGGAGCGCAGGTAGCGCACCGAGCCCTGTCCCGCGCCTCGGGACGCGCCGTTGCCTTCAAGCAGCACTTCGGCTTCCTTGGCGGCTGCCGGATCCACTTCCTTGCGGCGCATGAAAATGGTGTGCGGATGATGCTCCAGGTCCTCGTTCCAGCGGGTTTCGGGCCGGGCCTGCACAAACCAGAGGCGATCCCACTGATCGATGCAGAACTCGGAGTCCATGATCATCCCGCCGTAGCCCTTGCTGATGCAACGCACGCCCTTGGCCACGGATTCGGCTTGAGCCAGGGACAGGGACCAGCGGAACGCCATCTCTTCGGGAACCGCCTCCACCTTGGTGCCGCGGCCGGACTCCTTGTAAACGATGCGCTTGTCCTTGCAGCCCATGTAGCGGATGACGATTTCCTGTCCATCCCCGCGCTGAAAGACGTAAAACTTGTCCGGAGTGACGAGCCCGCTGACCACGGCCTCGCCCAGCCCGTAGCTGGCGTCGATGGACACGAGATCCATGCGCGACGTACCCCGGCAGCCGGTGGAAGTGTCGGCGGAAAAGGCCGTGCCGGAAATGATCGGGTTGATCATGCGCATGATACACACGGACAACGAGGTGTTCTCGATGGCCCACTCCTGCTTGGCCTTGATCGCGATCTGGTCGTCACCGGTCTGCTCGGCCTTGGCCACGGCATCGAGGATGGCCTCGCGGCGGTAGGTCATGGAGCGCAGATTGTAGGCCGAGGCGCAGTCCCAATGATAGGCCTGCACGACATAATTTTCGCCGACAATATTCAGGTACGTGTCCTGCAATCCGGCGAAGGCCTTCTTGCGGCTGTCTTCACCTGCGGCGGAGGAGCGCACGGCCACCGGCTCGTTTTCCAGACCCGCTTCCTTGCAGATATCCAGATAGGCCCCGCGCACGGCATCGGCCACATCCTTGGGCAAGTCCACGGACTGGATGGCCACCTGGACAAGCACGGAGCGCTTGCGCAGCTGGTCAATGCCTTCGGGGGAGACGGCAAACCCTTCGACCACGTTGTTGACGAAGGTGCGCAGACGGATGAGGGTTCCCTCATGCCGCTTGGCGGCCTCCTTCACATCCAGGGCAATCTTGCGAACAAATTTCTGCAAAAATTCGGAATCTTTATTGATTTCAGCATCTGTCCAATCCATGGAATCATAGGCCTTGTCCACGGCGGAGCGGACCAGCGCCGCATTGACCTTGGTTTCATCAAGGAGCTTATGAAATGCATTCGAGGAGATGGCTCTGAACTGTGGCGCCCGGATGCCTTCAATGGTGCTGATGATGGCAGTGTTGTAGTTCTTGCCGCCAACCAGGAGCTCCGCATCCTCGCCTATGGTCACAATGTCCTTGCCAGTCAGTACGAGCTGCTTTTGAATCTGCTCTATCTGTGCCGGAGATGTCGCAACCTCTGCGGACGCTTCAGCTTTCTTCTTGGGACTCTTCTTGTCGCTCTCAGCCATCTTCTCCTCCTCTTTCGTGCGCGAATCGAAAACAAATGTGATAGCCCGGCAAAAAACTGGGCATGGGGTACATGCTGACGCGGCGGCACGTCAACAACACTGATCCTTTATGACACGAAAAAAATATATGCAAAAGTTCTTGACAGAAAAGAACAAGCCTTAAGGCCTGCCTACACCTTCTGGCCGCATGACGGACAGAACTTGAAATCATCCTTTGTCACCGGAGCTAAGCAGGTCGGACACTTCCGGGGAGCCGGCACAAGCTTGACCAGAAGCTCCCCTTCCTTGACCGGCACCATCTTCTTGTCCTCCTGATAGTCGGCGAATTTAAGCACGCGCTCCACCATACCTTCCACCGGAGAAAGAATGGATTTTTCCTGCTTCATGATGGAGATATTGAACAGTTCCTCACCCTTCCGGACCATGTCTCCAGGCTTTACGTGCACAACCCACAAATCTCCGCTGGAAGGCGAGCCGACCTGATAGGGGTCACGCGGGTCGGCCATCTCCGTTCCGGCGTCTTCCTTGCCTGAAGCTTCAGCCACCTTGACCTGCAGGGCAAAGGATTCGGAGTCCAGGGCGTAGGAAACCAGGCTCATGCCGTGGTCGTCCGGACGGGAAACGTGCTGCATGGACAGGACATGGTGCTTGCCGCTCGAATCCTTGAACATGACCTCGTCCCCGGCTTTAAGGCCGTCAAACCAGACGTGCAGGGGCAGGCGGTTGCAATCGCCGTACTTGCCCACGAACTTGATCGTGTTCAAGGCATCTCCGGGGTGGTTCAGATACATGACCAGCTCCTCCCCTGTAGGCGTGCGTCCAATGTGTTCGGCCAGCCCCTGCTGTTCCTTGACCACGTCCACATCAAGCAAGGTCGTCAGGGGCGAACATTCCGTGCGCCGGGCAATGGCATCCCGGTAATCCGGTCCGAAAGCCGATTCATAGACCCAATCCGGCGGAAAGCCCAGCGGCAGACGTCCGAACTTGCCCAGGAGCAGATCGCGGAATGCGTCGTTGGCATCCTGGTAAATCTTCAACCGCTCGGTACGCACCTCTTCCGTTAGCATATCCTCGGGCACAGTCACTACCTGATCGAGAACCGTCAGCAACTTGCGCACTCCGCGACGGCCGCCGCGCTTGTACGTTCCGGTCACGGCCAGAAAGGCCGTGTTCCAGGTGATCTGGGAACCGGGTGTCACGTCATGGTAGCGCACGATCTTGCGAATTCCGGCCAGAAACTTGAGCATGAAGGGCAGAAGATGGATATACCCCTGCTTCAAGGCCCCTTCCTGGGACGAGGAGGTTGCGCCGCCGGGCATGCCGTGTTCGATGACATCATAGTCGATGCCCTGGAAATAGGGCGCCGTGTAGCGGTCGTAGTAGGGCATGATCTGCTTCAGCACGAAACCGGTGGTGCGGATCATGTCCTTGTTCAACTTGGTCTTGAGCCCCAGCTCTTCAATATAGGCCGCCGTGGAGAGCACTTCACCCTGGCCGTACCAACGCACCGCGGCGCCAATCGCCGTGTCCACGATATGCGCCCCGGCCTTTGCCGCCGCGCCAATCGCCGGCACAAAGAGGCCGTCAGTGTAATGGCGATGGGAGTGGATGACCAGCTCCGGGTAGTCCTTGCGGATGGCCGTGACCAGCTCGGTCATGAACACGGGGGGACAAACCCCGGCCATGTCCTTGAGGCCCAGGATGATCAGCCGCTCGGCCTTTTTCTTGGAACACCCGGCCACCTGGGCGGTCATATCGATGATTTCCTGCACCACGCCCATGTAGTGAGGTACGTCGAAGCCCTTTGCAAAGGACAGAGAGATGGCCGGTTCCCAGATATTCTTCTTCGAATTCAAGGCCACCTCGGCAAAGGGGCGCATGTTTTCGATGTGGTTCAGAAAATCAAAACAGCGAATGACATCGTAGTGTTCGCAGATCATCTCGCCGGTGCGGCGCATGGTGTTGCGCGGCTGGGGCTTGTAGCCGAGCACGTTGGTCGAGCGGATGAGGATCTGCTTCAGGGTCTTGGGCGCAAACTCGTTCCATTCCCTGGCCTCGGTGAAAGGGTAGGTCATATTGGCGAGCATGGCCACGTGGAAATGTGCGCCGCCGCCGTTCTCCAGAGAGAAGAATCCGCAGTTGTCCAGATAGGGACCGATGATGCGGTCTTCGGCCAACCGGAACCGGTTGCCCGAATTGGACTGCGTGATGTCGCGGGTCGTTGTGTCCGAAAAATGGACGTGGTCGGAATCGCGGATGTAGGAGAGGATCGCATCCCGGTCGCCGCGCGGGTAGGGGTACTGATAGTATTCGGGCTCGACGCCGGGCAGGGAGGGCTTGAAGGGATCCATACGCTTGCCTTCCCTGGTCCGATACTCCCCGAGCTTGACGTGCGGGTTGTAGCCGTGGGCCGAAATCTCGGCCACCAGACGGGACAGGCGCACGGCCTCGGACTCCTTATCCATGTAGTTCATGAGCTCGGGAGTGTTGCCCACGAAATTTGTGTCGTAGTTGCCCCCGCGAAAACGGGGATGGGCGATGATCTGGCGATGGAACTGGATCGTGGTCTTGATCCCGCCAATGACATATTCACCCAGGGCGCGCTTCATGATCCCGAGCACCTTGGTCCACTCCGGCCCGTAGGCGATGAGCAGGGACGCGGCCGAATCGTACTGCGACGGAAAGTCATACCCTGCGCAGACGCAGGAATCCACACGCACGCCGGGACCGCCGGGAGACATGTAGCGGGTGATGCGCCCGGCGTTGGGGTTGAAATCGTGCTGCGGGTCTTCGCAGTTGATGCGGACCTGCATGACATGGCTTTGCGGCGTGCAGTTCTCGTCGGTCAGACGCAGCTTGGCCCCGAAGGCCACGGCGATCTGCTCCTCGACCAGATCGATGCCGTAGCGGCATTCGGTGATGCCATGCTCGACCTGCAGACGGGTGTTGACCTCGATGAGGTAGGCCCGCCCCGTCGCATCGACCAAAAATTCCACGGTGCACAGCGAGTAGTAGCCCACTGCGCGGACCAGCTGACGCGAGTAGTCCTTGAGCTGGTCGCGCAGTTCCTGGGTCATGCCCGGCCAGGGGGAAGGAGTAATCTCGACCAGTTTCTGGTGGTTGCGCTGCACCGTGCAGTCGCGTTCGTCGAAGGCGAAGACGTTGCCGTACTTGTCGGCGATGACCTGGATTTCGATGTGCCGGACGGAGGTCAGCAGGCGCTCCACGTACAGGCGCGGATTGCCAAAAGAAGCCTGGGCCAGGGTCGATGCCTTCACGAAAGCGTCGGCCAGCTGATCTTCGCTGAACACCTCGTAGATTCCGCGTCCACCGCCGCCGCCCTCTGCCTTGAGCATGACCGGAAGACCGATCTGGGCGGCCACCTCTTTGGCCTCCTCCACGGAAACGGCCCCTTCGGAACCGGGCACAACGGGGATGCCGAGCTTCTGAGCCAGCATCCGGACCTGGACCTTGTTGCCCAAAAGACGCATGGCCTCGGAGGTGGGACCGATGAAGATGATGCCCGCATCAGCGCATTTCGAGGGGAAGGAGTCATCCTCGGAGGCAAAGCCCCATCCGGGATGGATGGCCGCCACGCCCCTGGCCTTGGCCATGGCGATGACCTTGTCTATGTCCAGATATGCGCGCGGGTTCTCCCCGAGATGCAGGAGCTCCTGGGCACCGGAGGTAAAGGGCGCGGTTTTGTCCACATCCGTGGCCGTGATCATGGGTACGGCTTGAAAGACTTCCTTGATGGAGCGGACAATTCTTCTGGCAGGAATGCCGCGGTTGGCGACAAGAATTCTCTTGCCGCGAATCTCCCGTGCGACTTCTTCAAAACTGCGAGGGCTCTGCGAACACATATATCTCTCCGTGCACATTATATTTGTCCTTCTGATCATTCCTCCGGACGCAACGAACCGGAATGCAATATGTGCATTTCTCCGTTCTCGCGAAGGATAATGCCACCATCCGGGCTTATCCCTGCGTACACCCCGCAAACCGATGATCGATTGTCAGAAACGTGCACCACGGCCCCGAAATAAGCTAAAACAGCTTCTATTAACTGGGAAAACTCCAGAGGGGTCGAATCAGAAAGTTCAATACTGTAACGAAGCCGTCCAAAATTCACAAGCCGTAACCACAGCCTAAAAATGGACATCCCCGGCAGCTGGCCGCCAAGACTCGCCGCCGCACACGCCCGATCACGCCGTAAAGCCTCGTCAGCCGGGCATGAGCCCATGTTCAGACCGATGCCAGCCAGGAGGACATCGCCCCGCTCCTCAATCAGGATTCCGCCAACCTTGCGTCCATGCAACAGAAGATCATTCGGCCATTTGAGCTGCACAGACAAACCAAACTCCCGCAAGCTCTGGCAAAGGGTCCAGCCAACCAGCACTGAGACCATGTTCTGCCATGGCGCGGGGGGCATGGGCAGGCGCCAGGCCGCGAACAGGTTTCCCGGCTCGGAGACCCAGGTTCGCCGCATCTGCCCTCGTCCGGCCCACTGCCTGGTCGCCAGTACCGAATCCCAAACCTGTAGTGCTCCCTGCCGGGCCAAATGCATGGCCACATCCAATGCCGAAGAGCATGGCCCGCAAAGATACACGCGCTCCGTGGGCGCGGCATTTTCTTCCTCGCCTACGCCAAGGATGAACCCCGCCTCTTCGTGCTGCGCAAAAAAGGTGTCCGTGACATCCGCGATATCAGGGGTCCAAAGAATGGGCATATACGCTCCAGTGGCGAGGTATCAGGCTTTGGATTGCTGTTTTTTCTGCATGAGCAGGCGTTTGAGCTCGGACTTGTCTCCCGCTCTGTAAACCTGGGTAGACTGTCCCCTGACTGGCGCCGGACGGGCTGCGGGAAGGACCCGTGAAGCTGTTTCCTGAGGCTCGGAAACCAAAGGACTCTCCACCGGCTCAGCCGCCATGGATCGCGGCTGCGGGACAGGAGCATCCATTACGGGACGTGGCGGCTCCGGCCTCGCAACCATGGCAGGTGGAGCTGGCTGCGATGAAACGGCACGGGACGGTGCCAACGCTGTGGCCACGGGAACCGGACGGGGGGCCGGAAGGGGCGGGCGGACTGCGGTCGCACCGGTCGCACCGGGCGCACCGGGCGCAGTCCCAGCGGGCTTCGGGCGCAAGCCGGTCGTCTGGGCAGGCGCGGATGCGTAGGAAAACATGGGCGTGGAACCGTCTGAAGGCTGATAAAAAATGGAGCGCATGTAACGTTTGGCCTCGAACATGTTCGTCACCCCGGTCAGAGACTCCGTGGAGCCGATGATCAGGGAGCCGTCAGGCTCAAGCACCCCTGCAATCTTGTCAAAAACCATTTTCTTGTCGGCGGGGGTGAAATAGATGGCCACGTTGCGGCAAAACACAACGTCGAACTTGCCGAGCCCGGCAAAGGGCTTCATCAGGTTGAACTTCTTGAACACCGCCATGGCCCGGATCTCGTCCTTGATCTTCCACCCGTCGCCCATGAGGGTGAAGTATTTATTCAAGGTCTGGATCGGGAGGCCGCGCTCTATTTCGAATTTGTTGTATTTTCCATAGCTTGCCTTGGTGATGGCGTCATCGGAGATGTCCGTGCCGAGGATCGATATCTGAAAATTATTCAGGTTTCCCAGGGCTTCGCGCAAGGCGATTGCGATGCTGTAGATTTCCTGGCCTGTGGAACAGGCCGCGCTCCAGATGCGAATGGGCACCTGCCGCCCGACGCCCGACTTCGACCTGGCGTCGATGAGATCCGGCAGGATCTTATGCTTGAACACTTCGAAAGGGGAAGAGTCACGGAAAAAAAGAGTTTCGTTGGTAGTGATGGCATTGACGATCTCCTTTTCCATGTTGCCGCTTCTGTCGGCCTTGGCCTTGGAATGCAGGTCCATGTAGGAGGCGCAACCATACTGCTGCATCATGGATTTGAGCCGCGTTTCGACCAGATATGTCTTGGTGGAATCCAGCGCCACGCCGCAAAGGGCGTAGATGTATTTGGAAAGGACGCTGAATTCGTCAGCCGTGATCGCAGTCATTTTGCCGCCAATGTTGCAGTTGGCACCACTAACGCACCGTCCGGATGATCTCGGGGGCGATCATCGACAAAGGCGCGACCACATCCACTACTCCGGCCTCGACGGCGGTCTTGGGCATGCCATAGACCACGCAGGACTCTTCATCCTGGCCGATGGTCACGGCTCCAAAGCTCTTGAGCACGCGAAGCCCGAGGGTTCCGTCCCCACCCATGCCGGTCATGATGACGCCGGTGACCAGCGCTCCGTACTCGCGGGCAACAGAGCGGAACATGTAGTCCACGGCCGGCTTGCAGTTGTTCTCTGGAGGATCGTCGGTGATCTGGATTATCTTGGCGCCGCCCGTTCCGGAAGCCACGCGCATGTGTTTGCCGCCGGGAGCGATATAAATCACGTCGGGTCGAACCGTATCATTATGCTCGGCTTCCCGCACCTCATACTGACACTTGGCGTCCAGGCTCTCGGCCAGGGACTTGGTGAAAACAGGCGGCATGTGCTGCACGACGAAAACAGGCACCCCAAGTTTGGGGAGCTGGGGCAACATCTTGGTCAGGGCGTTGGGACCGCCGGTGGAGATGCCGATGGCCACGGCTTTTGATTTGGCCGTTCGCTTGGAAGGCACCGCCGTTGTCACTGAGGGTTTCGGGGGAGGCGGGGTCACAAGTCCCGAGGGCCGAACCCTCTGCTTGAGCAGAATTCTGAGTTCCTGGCGCTTGGCATAGGCCTTGATGCGCGGCAGCAGGGCATTCCTGAGCATCTGCTCGTTTTCCAGTTTCGCCTCGGCGTCGGGCTTGGCGATGAAATCAAAAGCTCCCAGTTCCAGAGCCTTCATGGTGATTTCAC
Source organism: Desulfomicrobium sp. UBA5193 (assembly GCA_002412965.1). Taxonomy (GTDB): domain Bacteria; phylum Desulfobacterota; class Desulfovibrionia; order Desulfovibrionales; family Desulfomicrobiaceae; genus Desulfomicrobium. The sequence goes on along the minus strand of DHWB01000004.1, from coordinate 566,922 downwards.
TGCCGCGTTTGGTCAGGGTGGAGAGCATGATGACCCCCACGTCCGGAAAATTGTTCACAATCTCCTGCAGGGTCTCAAGACCGTCCATAACGGGCATTTCCACATCCAGCGTAATGAGATCGGGCTTCAGGGATGCAATGCGGGTCAACGCGATCTTGCCGTTGTTGGCCGTGCCCACCACCTCCACACCGGGTATCTCGGCCAGGATATCACCCACGACCTTGCGGTACATGATCGTATCGTCAACCACCAAAACGCGCAGATTCATCCAATCTCCTTAACAATTGTCATGCCAAATCGTCAGCCAGGACTTCCCCGACGTCCAAAACGGCGATGAGATCCTTTGAAGACTTCAGCACTCCCTGAAAGTACCGTCCTTTGACACCCTTGATGTTGGACGGGGTCGGCTCCACATCTTCCCATTTCGACGTGACCACATCGGTGATCCTGTCGACCAGCAGTCCGATATTCTCGTCACGGGAATTGACGATGATGATCCGGCTGGTCTCCGTGGTCTTCGAGGGCACCAGCCCGAGCTTGAGGCCCAGATCGATGATGGTCACGATCCGGCCCCGCAGGTTCATGATGCCGAGCACATAGGAAGGCGCCTGAGGAACCTTGGTCATCTCCATCTGTTTATTCATTTCCTGGATGAGATTGATATCAATCCCGCACAGGGCAGATCCCACATAGAAGCAGGACATCTGCAAGGCACCCGTCTTTTCTTGGGCCTGCTGTTTCATGCAATTCTCCTTGAGAGAGCATTAGGCATCGCGCGTACACTGAGCAAGGTTGTTCGAACAACGGGCTTTCGCCCAATCATCTCGGCGAAACCTTCGCAAGGATTCCGCTGGAAACAAGCCCTCTGATCAAGATGACGCATAGCGCTTCAACCATTCGTAGATGGACTGCAGGAGCCGCTCCTTGTCCAGTTTGACCTGATAGTCGTCAATGCCCACGGCCTTGCCGCGCGCCACGTCCTCGTCACCAGCAAGAGAGGTCAGGGCCACGATGGGCACAAGCGAGAAGCGCTTGTCCTGGCGGATGCGCCGGGACAGTTCGAACCCGTCCATGTTGGGCATCTCGATGTCCGTGACTATAAGGTCATATTTTGAGGGGTCCGCGTCGAGCATGTTCCAGGCCACCAGGCCGTCCTCTGCAACATCCACGGAATACCCGTCATCCTCGATGAACTTCTTGACCTGGTTGCGGAAGAAATCCGAATCCTCAACCAAAAGAAGATGCGGAACACCCACCTCGCCGGCATCACCGGCGACCTCGATGCTGCCCCGCACGGCGAACCATTCAGGTTGAACTGTCTGAATCAGTTCGTAGATGTCTACAATGAGGGTCGTGTTCTCGCCGATAACCGCCGAACCGCTGATGCCTGGCTGCTTCAGGGTAAAGCCGTCGATGGCGACCCGCGTCTCTATGGCGTCCACCGGAGGCTTGGCGAGGAGGCCTATCTCGTGTCCCGCCATGAGAAAGACGATGACGATCAACTCTCCGGAAAGTTCCAGCAAGCCAACATTGGTGGCCTGGTCGAGGGAGAATACGGGCAGCGTTCCGCCCCGATACTTGATGACGCGCCGGCCGCCGACCTCCTCTATTTCCTTGGCGTCGATCAGCTCCACCCTGGCCACAAGGTCAAGAGGCACGGCGCAGTGTTCCTGCGGGGTGTTACGGAAGACGAAAAGGGAGAGCCTGTCCTTGCTCGACTCGACCTCGGTCTCCTTGGCCACCAGCGTGCTCCGCTCCCGGCTCGTCGTCAGGCTCAGATCACCCAGTCGGCCCACACCGGCGACATCGAGGATGAGCGCCACGTGGCCGTCACCCATGATGGTTGCCCCTGCGTAGCCCTGACAATCCTTGAAATGGCGGCCAAGGGGCTTGACCACGATCTCCACGGAGTCGTGGAGCTGGTCCACCACCAGCCCGTAGCGGAATTGCCCGGCCGAAACGACGACTAGGTTGACGTCGGCCATGACGCACCCGGAGCCCTCAACCTGGCCGGGGCTCGCCTCGCCCCGCAAAATATCGCCGACCATTCGCGACGCCTCGCAGGACGAATTGTCCAGGCCGAGAACATTGGAAAGGTACAGCAGGGGTATGAGTTCCCCGCGCAGCAACAGCACCTCGGCATCGCCGACCATCTCCACCCGCTCACCAATCTGATCGACGGGGATGCGCAGCAGCTCGTCGACGTTGACCTGCGGGATGGCATAGCGTTCCTGGCCCACGGACACGAGGAGGCTCGGGATGATGGCCAGAGTCAGGGGCAGCTTGATGCGGATGGTCGTACCCTTGCCCCGGGCGGTGTCGATATCGACCTGTCCGCCGAGCTGGTCCAGGTTGGACTTGACCACGTCCATGCCCACTCCGCGCCCGGAGACATCCGTCACCTGCTCGGCGGTGGACAATCCCGGCAGAAAGATGAGGTTGGCCTTTTCCTTGTCGGACATCGACTTGGCCTGATCCGGGGTGATGAGTCCTTTGCTCAGAGCCTTCTGCACGATCTTGTCGGTGTTGAGGCCCCCGCCGTCATCGACGATCTCGATAATGACCTGTCCGGCCTCGTGATAGGCCTTGAGCACGATGGTGCCCATGGCCGGTTTGCCCGCGGCCACGCGCTCTTCGGGCATTTCGATGCCATGATCGGCGGAGTTGCGCACCAGGTGGGTCAGGGGGTCGCCCAGACCCTCTATGATGGTCTTGTCGAGCTCGACCTCGTTGCCTTCCAGCTGCAGGTCCATCTCCTTGCCCAGGGTGCGGGCCAGGTCGCGAACCACGCGCGGAAACTTGTTGAAGATGTTGCCCACCGTCTGCATGCGGGTCAGCATGATGGTTTCCTGCAGCTCGGACGTGACCAGGTCGATCCTCTGTCCGGCCACCTCGATCTGGTGGATGGCGTTGGAGGAAATGGCCTGCATGAGCTGGTTGCGGCTGAGAACCAGCTCGCCGGCAAGGTTCATCAGGTCTTCCAGCAGGCTGACATGCACACGCAGAGAATCGGGCTGGGTGATGACGGATTTGGGCGCCTTGGGGTCGGCCTTGCGGCCAGCATCGTCGTCGGCAGCTGTGGCAGCGACGGCAGGCGCTGGTTCAGGCTTCGAAGCCGGCGCGGGGGCCGAACTTGGGGCCGCCGGTTCGGAAACAGGCGCTTTCAGGGCCGTGGCCAGGCTGTCGCCGTTGAAAAGCGCCGAAACCAGGGAATCGGTGCGGTCCTCATTCGGAGTGGGCGGGGTCCGGTCCAGCAGCTCCTGCGCAAAGTCCTTCGCCGGGGCCTGGGCAGCCGAAGGGATATCTATGTTCAGGGTGGTGATGAATTCACCGCCAAGATCCAGCAGCGCAGGCATGATATCATCCTCGATGATGGATCCGAAAAGAACGAAGAAGGGAATGCGGTTGGAAAAATCGTCATCCTCCAGGGTGCCCACGGCCTCGAAATCGACCTTCAGGTCAAGAATTACGCCCGTGGCGTCCATGCCTTTCAGGACATCGAAGACGGTTTTGTTCTTGCGCTGCACATCATGGATGAGATCAAATTCAAGAAGATACAGATTCTTCCCGCCTTTGCGATTTTGCAGCAGATCAAACTCGGGCACTTCGAACACGGTCCGGCCCTTGCGATCCCTGACCTCCACCTTGCGATCCACCGAAGCTTTCTCGTCCGCCTGCAGATTGGCGGACGCAGCCGCGGTCAGAGCCGCGACGTGGTCATCGATGTAGGCGTCGTTGCTCTCGCCCACGTTGGTGATCAGGTCGCGCAGCTTGTCGAAGGCCAGAAGGACGATATTGACCACTTCCGGCTCCGGCACAAGCTCGCGGTTGCGGACCATGTCGAGGATGTTCTCGATCTTGTGTCCCAGGTCCTTGATCTTGTTCAGGCCCAGAAATCCGGCTCCGCCCTTGATGGAATGCGCCGCGCGAAAGACCTTGTTGACCAGCTCCACATCGATGTCGGCTCCCGCCTGCTCGATGGCCAACAAATCATTCTCGATATCCCCGAGGTGTTCGGTGGCTTCTTCCACGTACATTTGGAGAGTTTCGTCATCCATCATCATTGTGCGAACTCCATGTAGATTTCAATTAAGGGGCCTGCTCCCACTTCCGCACACTGGTCCCAAGCGGCAAAAATCATCGCCCAGGTTCGCCGGGTTGGAATGAGGACGCTTCCTTTGTTCCGGCCTGTTCAGCATATTTCAGGGGCGGCGGTCACGGCCTGCTGCACGAAAACAAATACGAACTACGCGTCCAATGTCAGATGCTGGTCAAGACGCATGGAACGAAACAGCTTGACGATATTCTCGGAAGCGTTGGCGATGATCAGTTTTCCGCCGTTCTTCTTCATGGAATTGTGCGTGGCGATGATCACTCCGATTCCAATGGAGTCCATCATTCCCGTCCCGGCCAGATCAAGCCGCAACTCCTTGGGAGATTCGGCCAGCAGCGCGCCGAGTTCCTGCTTGAATCCCGGCACCATGGACGAGACGAGATCTTGCCCCGGGGTAATGATGATAGTGCTTCCTTCGCGAGTAATTACAGACATAAGCGACTCCTTGTACAAGGGACCTTGGACTGACCTTGTCTTACACATGGGTCCTGACGATATCAATCTACATCAGCGACATTATTTTGCAACAAAATCTGATTGTTGCTCCCGAATTTTATGGCTCCCGCGGCAATCGGCCGCGTATGTCGGCAACGGTGACAAAAATACCCCTCGTCCGAAGCGCTTTGCCCTTGCCAACATCTTGTATTTTTGGATAATCAAGAAAGACCTTGTCGATGTCACCGGAAAAAGGCAGAGTGCCAGACTCTACTCAAATATAAGGATAAAATCTTAAAACTACCCATGAATCTTTTGGATCCGCCACAAAACCAGCCCAGCATCCTGCTGGTCGAAGACAATGTCATTGTTGCCTTTGACATGCAGCAACGCTTGCAGCAACTTGGATATCGCGTTCAGGGCATCATCACTTCCGGTGAAGAGGCCATTGACACGGTCTCACGCCAGGCCCCCTCACTCATACTGATGGATATCTTTCTTGATGGCCGTATCGACGGTATCGAGGCGGCCAAAGAAATACTCAAGACTACACAGATTCCCATCATCTTCCTGACTGGACATGATGACGAGAAAACGCTCAATCGAGCCAAGATCACCGAAACCTTCGGCTACATCATCAAACCGGCCAAATCCCGGGACCTGCATGTCGCCATCGAGATAGCCCTCTACAAACATGCCGCCGGACAGGCACTGCAGAAAAGCGAACATCAGTACCGTCTCCTTTTCGACTCCATGCTGAACGGCTTCGCCCTGCATGAGGTGGTACTCAGCGACGCGGGACGACCCAAGGATCTGCTTTTTCTCGACGTCAATCCGGCCTTTGCCAACTTCTTCGGCCTGCCTGCGGAGGAAATCATCGGCCGCAGCCTGCGGGATCTTTCGGACAAGGTAGAACCCTTCTGGATCGACATCTTCGGCAAGACCGCCATGACCCGTGAATCAATCCGCTTCGACAGCTTCGCGAACTTTGTGGGCAAGCATTTTTCCGTTGTCGCCTTCAGCCCCCAGGTCAATCAGGTCGCCGCCATCTTCGAGGACACCACCAAACGCAAGGACGCCGAAAAGCATCTCCAGCACCGCACCTTCCATGACGCCCTGACCAATCTGCCCAACCGGGCCCTGTGCCTGGACCGCATCAAGCAGGCCATGGAACGCGGTCAGGTGCGCGAAGACTACCTGTTTGCCGTCGTACTGGTCGATATCGATCGCTTCAAGGACATCAACGACAGCCTCGGACATTTCGTCGGCGACCATCTGCTCAAGGCCATCGCCCGGATTCTCCTGGAAGAGGTTTCCTCCATCGATACCGTGGCCAGACTCGGCGACGACGAGTTCGTGATCCTGCTGGAAGAATTACCCTCGAAAAAGGCAGGCACCGCGTCGATCAAGAAAATCAAGGGCGCCTTGAATCGCACCCTCCTGATCGAAGACCATTCCATTCACATCAGCGCCTGTTTTGGCGCCCTCTTCGGCCCCAATGAATACACCTCACCGGAGCACTTCCTGCAATGCGCCAATATCGCCCTGCGCCATGCCCAGGAACAGGGCCTCGACCAGCTGCGCTTCTACGTGCCCGAGATGCAGGACAAGGCCATCAGAAAACTGGACACGGAAACCCGGCTGCGCAACGCCATCCGCGACGATGAATTCAGTCTGGCTCTGCAGCCCATCTTTTCCATCGCCCAGACCCCGACCTTAAGCGGGTTTGAAGCGCTGCTGCGCTGGAAGCCCAAGGACAAGGACTGGGTGCCGCCGAGCGAATTCATTCCCATTGCCGAACAGACGGGGCTCATCCTGACCATCGGCCAGTGGGTGATTGAGCAATCGTGCATGGTGCTGTGCTCCTGGGCGGACGCGCATCCGGGCAATACGCTGAGCATTTCCGTCAACCTTTCGGCCCGCCAGTTTTCAAACCCGGATCTGGTGCAAAACCTGTTCGACTGCATCCGGACAAACGGCATCAACCCGGCCCAGCTCAAGCTGGAAATCACGGAAAGCGATGTCATGACCAACCCCGAAGCGACCATCCAGAAGCTGCGGCTCATGAAGGAGCTGGGTGTATCCATCCTGGTCGATGATTTCGGCACGGGCTACTCTTCCATGAGCTACCTGCAACGCTTTCCCATCGACACCCTGAAGATTGACCGCAGCTTCGTGACCCAGCTGGACCGTCATGCCAACCGGGTCATCGTGCGCACCATCGTCAACCTGGCCCACAGCCTGAACCTGTCCGTAGTGGCCGAAGGCATTGAAACCGAGCAGCAGTATCTCACCTTGAAGGAAATGGGCTGCGAGTACGCCCAGGGCTATTATTTCTCCAGACCCATCTTTCTCGACAAGGTCGAGGATTTCATCGCTGCCCATCCCACGCAATGAAAAACGGGTGTCTCCGCCCTCAAGCGGAAACACCCGTTCGTTTTCCCATCATCGCTTCCCGCGAAAAAAACTTATCCCTTGGCCAGAATGCTCTTGGCCGGGATGAGCCCCGTGGCTGCGGCCGAAACAATGTTTCCGGCCACTCCTGGCCCGTCTCCCGCGACATAGAGCCCGCCTATGGCCGTCTCCAGATTCTCGCCGCATTCCACCTGGGTGGCGAAGAACTTGATCTCCGGCGCATAGAGCAGCGTCTCGTCGTTGGCCACGCCGGGCACGACCTGATTGAGCTTCTCGAGACCTTCCACAAGATTGGTCAGGATGCGCTCGGGCAGGGCCATGGCGATGTCGCCGCAGACCACCTTCTTCAAGGTCGGCTCGATGTAGCTGTTACGGATGCGGTTCCAGGTGGAGCGGCGTCCGCGCTTCAGGTCGCCGAAACGTTGCAGGATGGGCTTGCCGCCGCCAATAAGGGTCGCCAGGCGGCCGATGGATTCGCCGTAGGCCTGGTTGTCCGTGACGGGTTCGTTCAGGACCACCTTGGACAGAAAGGCGAAGTTGGTGTTCTCGGATTTCTTGTCCATGTAGGCGTGGCCGTTGACGCAGACAAAATCCTGATAGTTTTCCTGGGCGATGAACCCGCCGTAGTTGGTGCAGAAGGTACGGGTCAGGTCGTCGTACTTGGAGGTGCGGATGAAGAATGTCGGATCATAGATGATGGAGCACAGGTCCTGCATGATCTCGTTGTGCACTTCCACGCGCACGCCGACCTCGATCCCGCGCTGGGTGACGGGCAGACCGTGACGCTGCACCAGCTGGCCGACCCACTCCGCGCCGACCCGGCCCGGAGCCAGAACGACGTTCGCGGCGTGGTGCTTGGTCTTGGAGGTCTGCACCCCGCGCACGTGACCGTCTTCGACGATGATGTCCCGCACCTCCTCATTGGTGAGCACGGTCACGCCCTTGGACTTGATGTACTCGACCATGCCGGTGATGTGACCGGGGAGGTTATCGCTGCCCAGATGCTTCTGCTTGATGACCAGCAGGTCGATGCCGAACTTGCGGGCCTCCTTGCGGATGGAACGGGCCTCTTCGATGTTGGTCGGATAGACCTTGCCGTCCATGCCGAAGCGGTTGAAGATGACCTCGGTCTCGTCGATCAGCGCAGTGGCCTTGCCGAGGCTCATGAACTGCGTCAGATCGGTCTTGCCCAGTTTCGGAATGAAATTGAGCTTGCCGTCGGAGAAGAGACCGGCCCCGCCCATGCCGGAGAGGATGTTGCAGGGCTTGCAGTGAATGCAGTCCTGCTCCTCGCCCAGGGGGCAGTTGCGGGCCAGGGAGTCCCGGCCCTTTTCGATCAGAAGCACATCCAAACTGGAGTGTTCGGCCAGATGATAGGCCGCGAAAAGACCGGCCGGCCCGCCGCCGACAATGATCACATCGTGCACTTTCTGCATGGCTATTTTCCTTCGACCTTCTTCTTGCGCGCGACCATGGTGTGCCGCTTCTGGGCCGAGAGCTCGACCTTGCGCAGACGAATGTTCTGGGGGGTTACCTCGACCATTTCATCGTCACGGATGAAGTTGAGCGCCGCTTCCAGGGTTATTGGCAGGACGGGGGTAAGGATGATGGCTTCATCCTTGCCCGAGGCGCGCATGTTCGTCAGCTTCTTTTCCTTGCACGGGTTGACGTCGATGTCATTGTCGCGGTTGTGCTCGCCAATGATCATGCCCTCGTAAACCGCATCTCCGGGACGCAGGAACATCCGGCCGCGCGGCTCCAGGTTGAAAAGGGCGTACGGCACGGCCGAACCCTGACGGTCGCAGACCAGCGAACCCGAAAAACGGGTCGGAAAATCGCCCCGATAGTCGCCGTATCCGTCAAACAGGGAATTCATGATGCCCGTGCCCTTGGTGTCGGTCAGAAACTCGTCCCGGTAACCGATCAGCGCACGCGAAGGTACGGAAAATTCCATGCGCACGCGGCCGCCGCCGTTGTTGACCAGATTGAGGAGCTTGCCGCGACGGATGGACAGCTTCTCCGTGACCACGCCCATGAAGGCCTCGTCGCAATCGACGTAGACGTGTTCCAGAGGCTCCAGCAACTTGCCGTCCACCTTTTTGTAGATGACCTCGGGCCGGCCCACGCCGAGCTCGAAGCCTTCACGACGCATGGTCTCGATGATGATGGCCAGCTGAAATTCGCCACGACCCTTGACGATCATGGAGTCCTTGTCCTCGCTCTCCTCGACCTGGATGGCCACGTTGGTCAGGGACTCCTTTTCCAGGCGGTCCTTGATCTTGCGGGACTGCACGAGCTTGCCCTCGCGACCGGCAAAGGGCGAGGTATTGATGGTGAAGCGCATGGACACTGTGGGCTCGTCCACATCGATGCGCTTGAGGCGCACCGGGCTTTCCTTCAGACAGATTGTGTCACCGATGCTGACCTTGCTGAGACCCGCCACGACCACGATGTCGCCCATCTCCACCAGCGCCTGATCCTTGAGCTGCATGCCCTCGTAGGCCTGAACCTTGGTTGGGCGGAAGGCGAGCTGATCGTTTTCGCCCATGCAGAGCAGATCCGCCTTTTCCAGCAGATGTCCGGCCTTGACCTTGCCGATGACCAGGCGACCGAGATAGTCCGAATACCCCAGATCCGAAACAAGCATCTGGAAGGGAGCCACCGGGTCGAAACGGGGACCGGGGATGCGCTCGAGGATGAGATCGAACAGGCAGTTGAGGTTCTCGCCCCGCTCCTCAAGGACCGGAGAGGCCACACCGTCGCGGCCCACGGCGTAGAGAACCGGAAATTCGAGCTGGTCCTCGTCGGCGCCAAGATCGATGAACAGGTCATAGACTTCGTCCAGCACTTCCTGCGGGCGTGCGTCGGAGCGGTCGATCTTGTTGACGACAACCAGAATGGGCAGACTGGCATCGAGCGCCTTCTTGAGCACGAAGCGGGTCTGGGGCAAGGGACCTTCGGAGGCGTCCACCAGCAGAACCGCGCCATCAACCATGGACAGGGCCCGCTCCACTTCGCCGCCGAAATCGGCGTGGCCAGGGGTGTCGACGATGTTGATCTTCACGCCCTTCCAGCGCACGGAGCAGTTCTTGGCGGCGATGGTGATGCCGCGTTCGCGTTCCAGATCCATGGAATCCATGACGCGGTCGTCCATGGCCTGGTTGTCCCGGAACACCCCGGACTGACGGAACATGACATCGACCAAGGTGGTCTTGCCATGGTCGACGTGGGCGATGATGGCGATATTTCTGATATTATCATTCTTCTGCATGGTGGGCATATTTCTCCTCGTAGAACATAAAAAACGGCTTCCTGACTGAAGCCGATGCAAAGCCGGTCGCACGACGCACGACACTATTTTTCCACTACGCGCAGTATTCAGGCGACGTCAAGAACGGAAAAAAGGACGAATGGATCTTTTTTGAGGCAGGCACAAATCCGGGCAGGCGGCCCTTCCAGGCCGCGTAACACTGGACCCAAGGCGGCTTAAATCACTTGCAGGCTCCGCAGCGCATATTGCGAACTGCGTCCTTGAACTGAACTTCGGCCGTGCACGGCTTCATGAACTTCTGCACATAACCCAGTCCAAAAGTCGGGTGATCGATGACGTCGCCGACCTGCAGCCTTCGCTCCATGGTATAGGTCAGGGGCTTGGAGCAGGGAGTCACCATCTTTTCCCAATGCTCGGCCAGAGCCAGGGCCTGCTTGGTGGAAGCCAGGGCTGCTTTCTTGGGACGCGGAACCGCGGGAGTTTTGACCTTGGGCTCGGCCTTGGGAGAGACGAAGGCGTGGCGGGCGTTGCAGACCTTGCACTCGACCTTGGCTATTTTCTCACCAGCCATGACAACCACGTGGTGATCGGTTACGGTCTTGCATTTCTTGCACAGCGATTCGACGGAACTGCCTGCCTGTATCTGATTCTCGGTCATGATGGATCCTATGGATAACGGTATCGAAAAAAAAACCACAAGGTGCGACCTTGTGGCATCGTGTATGTTTTGGGACCCTACCCGCTTCCTGTCATGGAGGCAATGACCGAATTTCACATTTCCGCAAAAAAAAGCCTCCAGGCCGTTGACACTGACCGCAGCACCGCGCATGGTGCCGGGTTCTCAGGGCGGGGCGCAATTCCCCACCGGCGGTATCCCGCTTCCAGGCGGGGAGCCCGCGAGCGCTCCCGGAGGTCCGGGAGGTCAGCAGACCTGGTGCGATGCCAGGGCCGACGGTAACAGTCCGGATGAAAGAGAAGACGGCCGCCGTTCACGGGTGTGAACGGTCATTTTGTGCCGCGCCCTGGTTCACGCTCAACGCAAGGAGAAGCACCGTGAATCAGACCTCCGAAAACTTCGAAAACACCCCCCCGCGCGTCCGAGTGGAACGCGCCCTCCAGGCCTTGCGAGATGGCCGGGGGGTGCTGGTCACCGACAACGAAAACCGCGAAAACGAAGGCGACCTCATCTTCGCCGCCCAGTCCCTGACCACTGCCCAGATGGCCATGCTCATTCGCGAATGCAGCGGCATCGTCTGTCTCTGCCTGCCGGAGGACAAGGCCAGAGCCCTTGATCTCGCGCCCATGGTCACCAACAATTCCAGCCGTTACCAGACCGCGTTCACGGTCTCCATCGAGGCCGCGCATGGCGTGACGACCGGCGTCTCCGCGGCCGACCGCGTGCGCACGGTCCAGGCAGCCATCGCCGACGACGCCCAGCCCGAGGATCTGCATCGCCCCGGACACATCTTTCCGCTCAGAGCCCGACCAGGCGGTGTGCTGGAACGCGAAGGTCACACCGAGGCCACGGTGGACCTCATGCGCCTGGCCGGACTCAAGCCCTGCGGAGTCTTGTGCGAAGTCACCAACGAGGACGGGACCATGGCCCGCATGCCGGAAATCCAGGCCTTCGGCAGACGCCATGACCTGCCCGTGGTGACCATCGACGATCTCAAGGACTACATCATCTCCGCGTCCCAGACGGTGAACTGATCTCCCGTGCGGGACGTTCTCTTTCGGGAGCGTCCCGCAGCCTCATCGCACGGCTGGACTTTTGTCCCGGCTCTTTGTAGCCGCCAGCCATGACACCTGCAATCAACGCCGCCAAAAAAGCAAAAATCCCCTACACCGTGCATGAATATGTTCATGATCCGGTCTGCGCGTCCTATGGTCTCGAAGCCGCCGAAAAACTGAATATCAATCCATCACGAGTTTACAAGACCCTGGTCGCGGACCTTGGAGGAGAGATCGTCGTGGCCGTCATTCCGGTCACGGCCATGCTCAGCATGAAGCTTCTGGCCAATTCCGCCGGGGCCAAGAAGGCGGCCATGGCCGACAAATCTTTGGTGGAGCGGACCACGGGGTACGTTTTGGGCGGGGTCAGTCCCCTGGGGCAGAAAAAACGGCTGCGCACCTTCATCGACGCCTCGGCCCGGTCCCATCCAACCATTCTGGTCAGCGGCGGCCGTCGCGGCCTGGACATCGAAATCGCCCCTGAAGATCTGGCCCGTATGACCGGGGGCAATTTCGCCCAACTCACGCAATAGCCCCATCTGCCTGCGCTTTGGGCGCAGGCCAGCCTCGCGCCCCACAAGAATGTACGGCAAAGGTACACACCATCGCCCACAATATGTTTTTGTCATACATTTTCGACTCTTGACATGATTCCCTAACTAGGGCTTAAAGTTCGGGCGTTCAACTCTCCGTAACGCAAGAACACGTCGAGGCGTCATGGCATACATATACGGCAGCGCAGTTCAAAGCAGCACCACCAGGGCCAGTGCCCGGCGCAAGGATCTCCTGCTGCGAGTGGTGCTACCGCTGATTTTTATCCTGATCTTGGCAGGAGCAGGGCTGTACGCATTCAAGCAAAACCAGCCTTGGATCAGCGCTTTTTTTGCCGTGTTCTTTGTCGCGGCTGTGCTGCGTTTCGAAGAACTCGGATTGACCGTTGCGCATTACCTCTCGCATTCTCAGGCCAACGCCCGAGGTGGACAAATCGTGGCCAGGGCCTTGGAACAGCTGCCCAACGAATATTGCGTCTTTCACGATCTGCATTTCGACGGCTACCGCCTCGACCACGCCGTCATCGGTCCCAACGGCTTCTTTCCGATCAAGGCCGGCAGCCATCTCGGCAATATCTCGGTTTCGGGCGAATCCCTGCGCTTGAACGGGTGGCCGTTCCTGATGGATATGCTCAGCGGGTGCTGGAACCAGACACAGAAGCTGACAAAGCACCTGGGCCTGCATTATTCTGGAGGATTGCACCCATGCCCCGTGCTCTGCTTCAGCCGGGCCAGCGTCGGGATCGCAGGGCTGGTGCGCGGGGTACTGGTCGTAGAGGCCGGAAATCTGGCTCCTGCCATCATGTCCCATGAGAATTCCCTGCCGCCGGAAAAGATTCTTCTGCTGGTCGAAAAATTGTCCGAAATTGTCGGTGCAAAGAACGCAATCCCCCTGTGCTCCCAGGACCAATTCCAGCCTCTTTCCGAGCCATTGCATCCTGCACAGCCGCGGCTGAACCTCCCCGTCTGTTCCAGATGCCAACACCAGCCAACTCCGAGAGAATTTGAACTCTTTCCCGGTGAATGCCCTAAATGCGGCCGTCTTTATTCCTTTGTTCCCGATGAATCCGAGGCTTCACCCACCGGGCCGGCAAAGCAAATCCTCTGGAAACCGAGCGTCCCCCAATTGGCCATGGCCGCCCTGCTTGTCGCGGGAGGCACAGGCTATCTGGCGAACAGCCAGGGCCTGCTTGAACCGTGGCAATCCGTGACAGTGTCGAGCACCACCGCCCCAAGCGAAACCACCTCCCCGGCCAGAATAAATACCCCTCCCGCCTCTCCTGTCACGGCCATGCAGACCACAGTCAACGCCAGCCAGGCCACCGCGCCGTCGCCACCCGAAACGGCCATGCCCCAGCAGGTTCCCGACGCCACTACGACCGTCACGGAAACGGTCTTCACCCAGTCCGGCAATAGCTCCGAAACACCAGCCACCCTGAAGGCCGACACCGTCATCAACGCCACGCTGGCGGCAACGGATGGCCTGGTCCAGAACTCCACGCAGACAAACGCGACGGACCCAGCTGCAAAGGCCCAAACAACCGTAAAGACCTCATCCACAAAATCAGCGAATCCATTCGACCAGGGCAGACTTGTGGTCACCTCCGCCCGTCCCATGACCCTGTGGTTCAAAAACCAGCAGACATTCAAGGAATTCGGGCCATTCGAGGTGGGCGGCAAAAAGGACATCGTCCTGCCCAAAGGCTTCTACAGCGTGGTCTATCTGGAAAACGGCAGGCGACGGCATACAACCATGAGTTTTTTGAGTGATCATGGTCAGCTCGATTTCTAGGTTTTTTCGGGAAGTGTGAATCGCAAAAGTCACCAGCGGCGAGGCAACGAGAACTGAGCCGAACAAAAAACAGCGACGCGGAAAACTGATGGTTTCTGCGCCGCGTCTGGAATTCTCGCGGCGGCCTCAAACTGCGCGAAACATGCAAAGCACACTTGAATTTGCATTCCTGCCGGACATGATGACCGTGTTTTCCTTCAATGGACTAAAAGAAAAACAATCCTAACTTTTTTGAACATCAAGGAAATCATTGATATTTAACGGAGGCCGCATGCTCAGCATCGCAAAAATCCCCTCCAAAGGGCAAACCAAGATTCCCCAGGCAGTTCGTGACGGCCTCGGCGTCCACCCGGGGGACTCCATCGTCTAGGAAGTGAACGGGTAACGGGGTGGCCAGGGTCCGCAAGGTCGTCCCCCTCGACGTAGAGTACCTGAGCGCTGTCGAGGGTGGACTGTCCGAATGGAACTGCGCCGAGGAGAGCAGGCGTGCCGTGATCTGTAATCGCCTGCCCGCCCCCGCCAAGTGTTCCTCAAGCTCTTCACCCTGGACCACAGGCTGGTGAGGGGAACCTTGGGCCGGCTGTCGGCAAGGGATGAATCCGCAGTACAGGCCGGGCTCGCAGATGCCCTTTTTTCCTCGCTATGACTCCCAACGAAAATGGCCCCCAGACTTTCGTCCGAGAGCCGACACTCAAAGGAGTAGAACCTTGATTATTTGCGCAGCATGCCCGCCAGAAGGCGCAGATGCGAGCGCTCCTCGTCGATGCAGGCCTGGATATGCTTCTTTTCCCCGTCGGGCACGAATTCACGCATCTCCAGGAAGAACATGATCGTATCCTTTTCAAAACCCATGGCCGTTTCAAGGGCCTCTTTGGATGTGCCCATGAAGGTCTTCAGATGGTCCACGTCGCCAAGCCGGAACAGGGTGTGGGAGTCGAGCAGATACTTCAGGTAATCGACATACTCGTCCTCTTCGGCCCAGGCCGGAAGCTCGACCTGCCCGACCCGCTCGTAGAGTTTGGCGAAGATCTCGCGGTGCTTGGACTCTTCGCCCGCCAGAAACGTGAACAGCTTCTTCAGTTTGGGTTCGGTGGTCATGTCCACCAGCCGATTGTAGAAAACCTCGCCACGGGTTTCGACTTCCTGGGCGGCCAGGAGGATGTCCGTCGCCTTGAATATTCCTGCCATGATAGTCTCCTACCAGACTGCCCCAAAACGGCGATCTGCTTCGTCACTGCAGAAAATTAAGACCCTCACGTATATTTAAATACCCTTGCGGGCACACGTACGCTTCGGCCCTGAATTTTCTTTGTTCCTCGCATCTCAGCATTTTGGACCAGCCTGGATATTTGTAATTTGTCAACAGTCAGCTACAGTTCCGAGGGCAGCTCTTTGAGCTGGGCATAGGTGAAGACGGGACCGTCCATGCACACGTATTTCGTGCCGATGTTGCAGCGGCCGCAGATGCCCACGCCGCATTTCATGCGCTTTTCCAGGGTGGTCAGGATGTTTTCATCCTCGAAACCCAGCTTCTTCAAAGCCTGCAGCGTGAACTTGATCATGATCGGCGGGCCGCAGGTGATCGCCACCGTGTTCTTGGGCGAGGGGTTGATCTCGAGCAGCACGTTGGGGATGAGGCCGACCTTGTGCTCCCAGCCCTCGGACGGGTTGTCGATGGTCAGCACGGTGTTGACGTCCTTGCGGCCGGCCCATTCCGGCAGCTCGGCCTTGTAGGTCAGGTCGGCGGGGCTGCGCGCGCCGTAAAGGAGCGTGATATCCCCGTAGTCCTTGCGATTGTCGAGCATGTACGTGAACAGCGTCCGCAGGGGTGCCATGCCGATGCCACCGCCGACAAAGACGATGTTCTTGCCCTTCAAGTCCTCGATCGGAAAGGAGTTGCCCAGGGGGGCGCGCACGCCGATCTGATCGCCGGGTTGCAGCTGGTGCAGCCGCGAGGTGACCTCGCCCACGCGCATGACGCTGAACTGCAGGTAGTCCTTGCGGGTCGGGGAGGAGTTGATGACGAAGGTCGATTCGCCCACGCCGAAGACCGAGAGCTGCCCCACTTGGCCGGGCCGGAAGGTGAAGTCCTTCATCCGCTCTTCGTTGTTGATGACGATGCGGAAGGTCTTGATATTGTGCGTCTCCTGGATCACTTCGACAATGGTGGCCATGTCCGGGAGATAGGGATTGGCATTCATTCGGAGTACTCCTGTGCTGCTTTCACGATCTGCCGGATATCGATCCCGGCGGGGCACTGCTTGATGCACCTGCCACACCCGCAGCAGGCCATGACGCCCTTGTGCAGGTCCGGATAGTAGCTGAACTTGTGCCCGACACGGTTTTTCAGACGATGCGCCTTGGTCGGACGCGGGTTGTGACCGCTGCCCTCCAGGGTGAAGGTGTGGGACATGCAGTTGTCCCAGCTGCGGATGCGCTGGCTCTCAAGGCCCAGATCGTCGTCGGTGATGTTGAAGCAGTAGCAGGTCGGACACATGTAGGTGCAGGCTCCACAGGAGATGCACTTGGCCGACTGGGCCTGCCAGAAGTCCATGTCGTCGAAGCGGGCCAGCAGTTTCGCCGGAGCGGAGACGTAGTCGTGGGCCTCGCCCATCAACTCCCGCGCCTTTGCGTTCTTGGCGTCGGCCTCCTTGCCCTTGTCTCCGGCGTCCGTGAACAGGGCCAACTTGAGGACTTCCTCTCCGGCGGGAGTGACCGAACGCGCCACATACCCCTCGCCCACCAGGGTCAGGAGCACGTCGGAGCCGTCAGGATCCGCCGGGCCGCTGCCCACACTGTGGCAGAAGCAGGTCGTCTCGGGCCGGTCGCAGGCCAAGGAGATGAAGACGGTGTTGTCACGACGCCGGATATAGTACGGATCCTTGGTTTTGTCCGTCTCATAGACCGGATTGAAGATAAGCTTGCCGCGCGCCCCGCACGGGCGGCAGCCGATGACCACGCTCTTGCCCTCGGGCAGGGTCTCGGTGATTTCGGGCTTTTTCTCGGGCATCTCGCGCTTGACCGTCAGCAGGGTTTCCGTCTGCGGAAAGGTCGCGGCCTTCGGTGAAACGGCCGCCATGCGCGAGTGCAGATCAAGGACCATTCCCGGCAG
The DNA here is from genome assembly GCA_002412965.1 of Desulfomicrobium sp. UBA5193. Lineage (GTDB taxonomy): Bacteria > Desulfobacterota > Desulfovibrionia > Desulfovibrionales > Desulfomicrobiaceae > Desulfomicrobium. The sequence goes on along the minus strand of DHWB01000004.1, from coordinate 549,501 downwards.
AAAACGACGGAAGGTCACTGTGCCGCAACTGGCCACCGGCGCAAGCACGCGGCAGGTGGCGGACAGCTCCTCGGCCAAACGGATGAGGTTCTCTTTTGTGATGAATCGTTCCATTACCAGCCTCGCTCGTTGATGCGCTCTTCCTCGACCTTGAAGGTCAAGAGAGGCGGGGTCTGTTCCAGAGCCATGCCTGCCTGCAGTTCGAACACGTCCTTGACCTGCTTGTTCATCCAGCGCCGCAGCAGCATGAGCGGGATGTCCACGGGACAGGCCCGCTCGCATTCACCGCATTCCGTGCAGCGTCCGGCCAGATGCGAGACATGCACCATCTGGAACATCATGTTCTCGGCCGGGGAATTGTCCTGGCTGATCCACAGGGGGTCACGGCTGGTCGCAATGCAATAGTCGCGGCAGACGCACATGGGGCAGGCGTTGCGGCAGGCATAGCAGCGAATGCAGCGGCTCATGGTCTCCTGCCAGAAGGCGAGCTTCTCGGCGTCGCTCCTGGCCTCGAACTCGTCCTGGCAGGCCAGGCTCGCGGCCGGGGCCGGAGTATGCGCCGTGCCGATCAGCACATCGGAGATGATGGCGTCGGGCGTGGCGCAGATCAGGCATTTGTCGGCCAGAACGTCGGAGAGTTTCAAGGTCACGGCCTGACCGGCCACGGTGATCTTGAGGTCGCTTGCGCCAATCTCCACCGACTCCACGAAGCCCGGATCGGCAGGCAGCGCCGCGCGGATCTTGCGCTGACTGACCACGCCGTCGCAGCAGAGGCCGAAAATGACGACATCATCGCGGTTTATCAGGTTTTCATTCAAAAGCTGGATCACGCTGCGGCTATCGCAGCCCTTGACTACCACTCCAATCTTCTTGCCCTTGTACCCGGTCAGATAGGTGACCAGGTTGTGCACGGCCAGGGGGCCTATGATAAGCCGGTCAAGATCCGCCTCGGTGCGGATGAAGAGCGGCGTGGCATGGAGCGGATCGTAGCCCTGCTCCCAGCCGATGACGCACTCAAGCTCGCCCAGGCGGCTCTTGATGGCATTTTTGAGATCATCCAATTGGGACATATGTCCTCCTGTTATTGCAAATCTATCCGTGACACGGGCAAGTCTGCCCCTGGCCGGCCTGTACGGCCAGCGTGTTCCAGTCCGCCCCGGACGCCGGGTTGAAGGCCGGCGCTGGGCCGAGTTCATGGATGCGGCGCGTGAACTCCGTGACCACATGCTGCCAACGCTGCCCTTCCGAAGCCGAAACCCAGGTGTATTCGAAACGACGCGCATCAATGCCGGTTATGGGCAGGAAGCGTTTGAGCATTTCGAGCCTGCGCCGGGCATAGAAGTTGCCTTCCGCGTAGTGGCAATCCCGGGGATGGCAACCGGACACGAGCACCCCGTCCGCGCCGTTCATCAGTGAACGGACGATGAAGAGCGGGTCGATGCGGCCGGAACAGGGCACGCGAATGACGCGCAGGTCCGTAGGCTGTGTGAAGCGGGATACACCCGCGGTGTCCGCGCCGCCGTAGGAGCACCAGTTACAAAGAAAGCCGACTATTCGTAATTCGCGAACATCTTGGGCGGGCATAAGGCGTTCACCTCCGCGAGGATCTGGTTATCTGTGAAATGTTCAAGCTGAATGGCGCCCTGGGGGCAGGTCACGGTACAGATGCCGCAACCCTGACACACGGTCTCGATGACCTCGGCCTTGGGGTTGCCGAAGCGATCCGCCACGGCCTTGATGGCTCCGAACGGGCAGGTCGTGATGCACTTGCCGCAGCCGACACAGCGGCCGGGGTTGACTCTGGACACGGCCGGATCGGATTCGAGCATGGCCTTGGACAACAGCCCAAGCACCTTGGCCGCGGCAGCGCTGCCCTGCCCGACGGAGGCTGGAATATCTTTGGGCCCCTGACAGGCGCCGGCCAGATATACACCGGCGGTGTTGGTCTCGACGGGCTTTAATTTGGGATGGCTCTCAACGAAAAAACCGTACTGGTCCGGACAGACCCTGAGCTTTTCGCCCAGCGCCACCGCGCCCTTGGCGGATTCGGCGCCCACGGCCAGAACGACCAGATCGGCGGGCACCTCGACCTGCGTGCCGGCCAGAGTGTCGGCCCCGCGCACGATGAGCTTGTCGCCCTTGGGATAGATCATGGCCACGCGGCCTCGCACATACTGGGCACCGTATTCTTCCATGGCCCGGCGGGTGAACTCGTCATAGCCCTTTCCGGGGGAGCGGATGTCCATGTAGAAAACATAGGACTGGGAATCCGGGATGTGATCCTTGGTCAGGATGGTCTGCTTGGCAGTGTACATGCAGCAGAATCCCGAACAGTACGGCCTGTCCACGGACTTGTCGCGAGAGCCCACGCACTGGATGAAGACCACGTGCTTGGGTTCCTTGCCGTCGGACGGACGCTTGACGTGTCCGCCGGTGGGGCCGGAAGCCGAAAGCAGGCGCTCGTACTGCATGCTGGTGATCACATCCGGATAGCGGCCTTCGCCGTACTGCGGATACTTGTGCCAATCGAAAAGGTCGTAACCTGTGGCCACGACAATGGCGCCGACATCCACGTTGATCAGCTCGTCCTTCTGGTCGAAGTCGATACACTTGACCGGACAGACCTTGGCGCACAGGCCGCACTTGCCCTTGGTCAGCATCAGACAGGATTCGGCGTTGATGGCCGCCTTCTTGGGAATGGCCTGCGGGAACGGGATGTTGATGGACGGGGCGTTGCAGAGCCCTTCGTTGAACTTGTCGGGATGCTTGCGGCTGGGGCATTTTTCCACGCACAGGCCGCAGCCCGTGCAATCCTTCCAGTTCACGTAGGTCGCCTTCTTGCGGATGGTGATCTGGAAGTTGCCCACATACCCGCCGACCGCTTCAATCTCGGAGCAGGCATAGAGGGTGATGTTGGGATGCTGGGCGATGTCGACCATCTTCGGACCCAGCACGCACGACGAGCAGTCGACCGTGGGAAAGGTCTTGTCCAGTTTGGCCATCTTGCCGCCGATGGTCTGCTCGCGCTCGACCATGATGACTTCCTGCCCGCCGTCCGCGCAGTCGAGGGCCGCCTGGATGCCGGCCACGCCGCCGCCGATGACCAGCACACGCTTGACCGTCTCGAAGCGCTTGGGAATCAGCGGCTTGTCGCGGCGCAGTTTTTCCACGGCCATGCGCACCAGCTCTGCGGCCTTGCCCGTGTTCAAATCCTTTGATTTACCGATCCAGGAGACATGCTCGCGGATGTTGGCCATTTCGAACATGTAACGGTTGAGGCCCGCACGCTCCACGGTCCGGCGGAAGGTCGGCTCGTGCATGCGCGGGGTACAGGAGGCCACGACCACGCCGTCGAGATTCTTGTCCTTGATGGCCTGGATGATGGCGTCCTGCCCGGGCTCGGAACATGCATACATCGTGTCCGTGGCGAAGACCACGTCCGGGTAGGTCAGGGCCGTGGCCGCAACGGACGGACAGTCCACGGTTCCGGCAATATTGCTGCCGCAATGGCAGATAAAAACACCAATTCGCATCGCGTCCTCCCTACCTGGCCTGCGCCGGTTGTTTGATCTTGCCCAGGGCGAGCCGTGGATCGACGCAGAGCTTCTCGAAGCCGAGCTGCGCGCGATCAAGTCCCAGAGCATAGCCAAGGAGTTGGGTATAATAGAAAACCGGGATCTTGAAATTCTCGTGCAGGGCGTCGTTGATCTGTCCCTGCCGCAGGTCCAGATTCATCTGGCACAGCGGGCAGGCGGTCACGAAGGCGTCGGCGCCCAGGTCCCGGCCGGCGTCAAGCAGCTTGCCTGACAAACGGGCCACGATGTCCTTGCGCGGGATGCCGAACGATGCGCCGCAACACTCCACCTTGAGCGGAAAGGGCACGACCTCGGCCCCGAGGGCGGTCATCAGGTTGTCCATGGCCATGGGGTTCTCGTGGTGATCGAAACGCATGACCTCCGGCGGCCTGTTCATGATGCAGCCGTAATAACAGGCGATCTTTATCCCGGTCAGGGGATTGACGACCTTGGACTTGATCAGCTCCGGGTCGACATTTTCGGCCAGCACCTGCAACACGGACTGGGCGTCCACCGTGTTTTTGCAAGGCACGTCGAGCAGCGCGTTGGACTTGGCCCTGAACTGCGGGTCTTCCATCTTGTGGGCCGCGGTGCGCAGATTGGTCAGGCAGCTCGGACACGGCGTCGTCACCTTGTCCATGCCCATGCCCTCGACCTGAGCCAGGTTGCGGGCGGACAGGGCCGAGGAGAGGACATGGTTGACGGTGTGGGCGGGGGTGGAACCACAGCAGCTCCAGTCCGGTATGTCCACCAGCTCGATGTCCAGAGCCCGGCAGACAGCGCGCGTTGAGCTGTCGTATTCCACGGACGTGCCCTGGCCGGAGCAGCCCGGATAATACGCGATTTTAAACATTTTTGCCTCCTTTGCGGAACCGCTCGAAAATGCGGGCCACCTGTTCTCGACCCTGAATCGGGTGCGGCTTGAACGGCAGCTTGCCGCGCATCAGCACCTGCGGCGCCAGGTCCACATCGGTGAAAACCCGACCGGAGCGGGTCATGTACGAGGCCATGAGCCCCAACTCATAGGCCCGGCCATGCTGTTCGACCGAGGCCAGAAAAGAATCCGCGAAAATCTTCACGGAGCGCTCTGTGGCATACCCGGCCTCGCGGGCCATGTGGCGGCACACGTCCATGATCTGCGCGACATCGATCATGTTCGGACAGCGTGTGGTGCAGGATTGACAGGAGCCGCACAGCCACAGGGAACGGCTTTTCAGCACTGCTTCCTTTTGCCCGGTCTGCAGCAGTCGCATGATCTGACTGACCGAGTAATCGTAGGCAAAGGTGTACGGGCATCCGGCCGTACAATTGCCGCACTGGTAGCAGTTTTTGACGTTCTGGTGGCTGCGGGCTTCGACCTCGGCGACAAACTCAAGGTCGGCGGTAGCAAGATCAAAGATTTGCATAGACATACCCAACTTGCGGTAAAGAACGGCGAACCGTCCGGTTGACGTGAATCCCATCCCGGGAAAATCCTGTGTGGTCACTGCGCTCTTTTGACACACCATCGGCATGGACGGATGACCCAAATTGATACATCGTATCCATCAAAATCGTTTGTTTCCGGGACCTGGGGTATCTTTTTAGCAGATTTAATGCCATAGTCCTCAGGCATACGGGTTGTCCAGCCCCGGAGGACAATAACGGGGCACTTGATCGATAATCGAATGGCCAAAACAAACCCGCAAGGACGCACAAATGGACCATAACAAACGACGCTTTGACCGCGAACCTGTCACGGTCCCCTGTAAAATCAGTTACGAGGACGATTCCCGAAACTCAGCCCAGGCAAGCATCATCAATCTGAGTTCCGGCGGGGTCATGCTCGCGGCGGAGCAAGGATTCATCGCCAATGAACGCGTTTCGATCACCCTCGATGACGGATACGACTGCCTGCTTTTCGAGTTCGCGGAGATTCTGGTCGGCACCGTCCGCTGGAGCCAGGCCACAAAAGACGAAGGACAGGATGTCTATCATGTGGGTGTCGCGCTGGAGCGGGAGCTGCCGCACAAAATTTTCCTGACGGAGCAATAAAGAGGCGCGTTCTTCTTGTATTGTCCGCCTACTTCATCTATAAATACTCATAGATGCTTATTCTCCAGAATCTTTATGTAGTGACCAGTACAAAGGATCGTGACATGACTCCTGATGCCCAGAAAAACAGGAAGTGGGAGAGATACGGCTGCCTGCTTCCCTGCAGGATTATTCCGCAAAACGAGGCGGACATTATCGTCTCGGCCCGTATCATCAATATCGGACGCGGCGGAATACTCATCGAAGCGGATTATGACTTCAACACGGGTGACAGGGTCATCATTGCGGCAGCTGATTCAGGCATTGATCGTTTCGAGTTGATCGAGGAAGTTCACGGCACCGTTCGCTGGGGACAGGTCGATGCCTCATCCCTGATGGGTCTTTTTTACGTCGGCGTCGAATTCGACGATCTGCTGCCGCTCAAACAAGCCCTGGGTTCCGCCACCTGATTGCTCCGGACCAAAGACACACTGCCCCGCAAATTTCAGCGCAATAAAAAAAGGGATTCCAATGACGAAATCCCTTTTTTTATCGACGAGCCATGCGGCTCTGCCACAGCGCTTTTTAGACTTTTGGCTTCCCGCTGTCTGCGGCCCTGTCGCCAAGGTTTTCTTCCATGGCCGCGCGCTTGAATCCGTAATCGAGCAGCTTGGCTGTCTCCCTCTGGCGAATGCCTGAGTTCTGGGCGCCCAGCACCACGGCCACAAGCCGCGTATTGCCGCGTTTGGCGGTCGCCGTGATGTTGTAGCCGGAAGCGCAGACAAATCCGGTCTTGAGTCCGTCCACACCCTTGTAGGTCCGCAGCAGGGAGTTGGCGTTGCGGTGGGTGGCTCCGTGATAGGTGTGAGTGGTCAGGGAATGCACCTTAAGCGACTCTGGAAAGGTGCGCAGATAGCTCATGGACAGCTTGGCGATGTCCCGGGCCGTGGAGAGCTGGCCGGACGCGGGCAGGCCGTTTGGATTCTTGAATTGGCTGCTGGTCATGCCAATCTTTCTGGCCTTGGCGTTCATCTCGGACACAAACCTGGACGGATCGCCATTGCCCATGTACTCGGCCACGGCCACGCAGGCATTGTTGGCGGAGACCACGCTGATACCCTTGATCAACTCATCCAGCGGCACCTTTTCGCCACGCTTGAGGCTCATGCGCGACCCGCCCGTCGTGACGGCCTTGGAGCTGACGGGAATGGGCGTGCTGGATGCGATCCTGCCCTGGGCCATGGCCTCGCGGACCAGATACAGGGTCAAAAGCTTGGTGATGGATGCCGGCGCGATGGTCTTGTCCGGGTTGTGCTCGTAATAAACCTGTCCGGTGGTCATGTTGACAAGAATGGCGGCCTTCACATTCAGATACAGCTCTTTCGACGAACCGGGCTGATTCACCGGAGCGGTGTCCTTGGGGGCCACTGCTGGGATGGCCGTCTTCTTCGCGGCCGAAGCCGGAGCGATGGAGGCTGTCTTTATCGGCTTTGACGTAACCTTGACCGGCGCTTTTGCCGCCGGGACCGTCTTTTTCTTCACGGTCTTGGCCGGAGCGCTCGCGACTTTTTTTGCCGACTTCTTCGCGCTTGCAGTCGACGCCTTGGGAGCGGACTTGGCTGTCTTCTTGGAAGGCGCTGTCTTGGCTGCCGGTGCGGCGGCCTTTTGCTTGGAGGGTGCGGCAGCGGGTTTCGCCGCTTGCGGGGCGGGTGCAGGGGAGGTCTCCGCCGGCTTTGCCGCCTTTTCAGCGGCCTCTTCGACCACGGGCTGGGCAGGCACTTGCTTCGCCTCGCTCTCCTTGGCCTGAGCCGAAGGCTGCGTCTTTGGCTTGGAAGCAACCGATGCCCTGTAGACATGGGTCCCGGAAGAAGCGGACGCAGAAAATCCCGACCCGATCAGCCCGCAGGACACAACAAAAATCAATAAAAAACACAGAGTGTTCCAAATATGTCTCTTCGTCATGGGCCTTGCCTTACGGTTCAAGCACGTGGTGGTCAAGTGCGAGATGCTCAGAAAAATCGCAGATACTCCCTGTAAATTCAGGATTTTACTCCCATGCGACACAATCAGTGCCGCCTTCGATACGCAAGAAAATCGTGCGAATACAAGAATGTCTTACACCCAACAGCTCAGCATTTCAACCCAAAGCAATAAAAAAATCAACGACCTGGACACATGCAATTCGGGAGCGCGAAGCCTGATCGCGATCTGCGCGCAGTGTATGACAGAGCCCGCAACGCTCGTAAAGCGACCCGCAATGAATTGGCCTGGCTCAAGAATACACTTTATTCAATATTTCAATCTAATATTGTGCCAAACACATAAGGCTCGCACAAGAAATCGGCTCCCAAAATGAAACGGCGGCAGGTTGCCCCGCCGCCGTTCGACTTCGCCTGTAAAGGCAACCTCATCCGCATCCGCCGCCCATGCCCACGCAGCCGGCCTTGTGGGTGCGGGTCTTGTACCGCATGACATCCCCGCCCTGGAAGTGCGTCGTCACGATGTCGGAGATGAGGCCCGAACATTCCAGAACCGTCAGTCCGTGTTCACCCAGGACCTGCTTGGGCTGTTTGCCGGCCGCCTCGACCAGAACCAAAGAGCAGTCATGCAGAATCTCAGAAAGCGTGTGCCAACGGTCCGGACCGCAGCCTACCTCCGGGGCCTCGCGCTCCTCGATCATGCGCGCGCTCTTGCCTTGAGGCGCCCAGATCTGAAAGCCGGGGGCCTCGCCCAGGTGCATGTTGACGAGCATGCCTTCACGAGTAGCCACAGCCACGTAAGGCTTGGCTCCCGCTTTGGACCCGCAGGCCAGGTTGTGCAGAGTCGGGATAAGTTCGCTTGAGCGGTCCGAACACAGCAGGCCAACGGCATCGGCCCGGCAACGTTTGCAGTGGGTCATTTGCGGCACGAGCTCGCCGCCCTTGGCCCGCAGCTCGTGGATGAGCTCCTTGGAAGGCTCATCCACCCCGGCAAAGGGGGTGTCCGCCGTGGGATGCAGCGGAATGAGATTCTGGATGTCCGCCCCGAGCTCTGCCGCGACCTTGGCCACCTCGATCAGATGATGATCGTTCACGCCAGGGATGATGATGCTGTTCACCTTCACGGTGATGCCCTTGGCTTTCAAAAGACGGATGGATTCCAGCTGGCGCTCGAGCAGTATCTTCGCGCCTTCCAGGCCCCGGTAGACAACCTTGCCGACCCGCACCCAGGAATAGATCTTGGCCCCGATCTCAGGGTCCACGGCGTTCATGGTCACGGTGACATGGGTCACGCCCAGCTCGGCCAGACGGTCCACGTGCTCGGGCAGGGCCAGCCCGTTGGAGGACAGGCAGTAGAGCATGTTCGGGTATTTGGCGTTGATCCGCTCAATGGTTTCAATGGTCCGCTTGGCCTCGGCCATGGGGTCGCCGGGTCCGGCGATGCCGACCACGGTTATGCGCGGCTCTTTTTTCAGGACCTCGTCCAGGTACTCCACCGCCCTGTCCGGAGGCAGGATGGCGCTGGTCACGCCGGGACGGGACTCGTTCACGCAGTCGTATTTGCGGTTGCAGTAGTTGCACTGGATATTGCAGCCCGGAGCCACGGGCAGATGCACCCGCCCGCAGGAACCGGACGTCTCTTTATTGAAACAGGGATGCTGTGATCTATCTTTTGCTTCGGACATGGCGTCCTCCCATTCGTGTTATGCGTGCATGTTAGAGATAGCCGTATCCGACCGGACAATCATCCTGACTTTTTTCCAGAACGGCATTGACCAGCATGTCATAGAGCGACAGCGCCCCCTCGTAACCGACATGCAGGATGCGCTGACCACCGAAGCGGTCGTGGATGGGAAAGCCGACCCGGATGAGCGGGATACTCGCCGCGCGGGCCAGCTTGTAGCCCTTGCTGTGCCCGACCAGCAGATCAGGAGCGAGCTCGGCCGCCTCTTCCTCGATATCCTTGAAATCGGCGCCGCTTCTGATCACCGGCATGGCCACACAGACATCCCCCAGCGCTTCGATCAGGGCCTTGCCGAAGCGCTCGCTCTGGGTGCCCGTGGCGGCCAGGACGGGCTGGATGCCGATCTCGCCCAGGAAAGAGCACATGGCGATGACGAAATCCTCTTCTCCGTAAACAACTGCGCGCTTGCCGAAAATGTACTTGTGCCCGTCGACCATGGCGTCCAGCAGCCGACCGCGATCAAAGGCGTCCTGTTCGGGCATGTCGCAGCCCGCGAATTCGCTCAAAGTATCCATGAAGGCGTCCGTGGCCCGCAGGCCGATGGGGATCATGGTCTTTCGTGCCGGGACGCCGAATTTGCGCTCCAGCACTCCGGAGGCGGATTCCGCCAGTCCCCCGGACATGCCGAACTCGATGGTGCCGGCCGCCCCGCCCATGGCCCGGATCTCGGCCACGGGAGTCCCGCCGTCGGGCAGGGAGTGATAATCGTCCCAGATCACGCCATCCATGGTCCGGGAGAGGTCCGGGAGCATGGTGAAACGCACCCCCGCCCTCTCGCCCAAAGAGCGCAGAAAGCGATAGTCCGCCGGGGACAGGAAGCCGGGCAGCAGGTTCACGCCGCCGTGATCCGGAGTCTTGTCCTTGACCACCTGATCGGCCAGGGAGCGCACCGCCGCGTGCCAGCCTTCCATGTGTGTGCCCGAGTAGCTGGGCGTGGCCACATGAACCAGCTCGGGCAGCGGCAGATCGGAAAATTCCTCACGAAATTCGTACAGGTAGCGTCCGACATCATCGCCGATGGTCTCGGTCAGGCAGGTCGTGGCCACGCCGACCAGGTCCACGTCGTACTTGCGCATGACGTTTAAAATACCTTTCTTGAGGTTCGGCCCGCCGCCGTAAACCGCGCTCTTCTCGCCCAGGGCCGAGGAGGCAATGTCCACGGGTTCGCGGTAGTGGCTGATGATGTAGCGGCGCATGTAGGTCGCGCAGCCTTGGGAGCCGTGCAGAAAGGGAACAGCGTTTTCGATGCCCTTGAAGACCAGGGCCGCGCCCATGGGCGTGCACATCTTGCAGGCATTGGTGGTGGAAACGTAGGTGTTAGCCATTGACGGCCTCCTTGGTGGTGCAGGTCACGCGGCCAACTGCCCGCCGGGGCATGAACTTCCAGACCGGGCTCATGACCGAGGCGTGGATTTCCTTTGCAAAATTATACATACCGACGAAGCCTTCCAGCGCGATCTTGCGCTCGTGGTTGTGGTCGCAAAACCCCACCCCCAGCTTGTACGCGATGGGTCTTTCCTTGACCCCGCCAACGAACACGTCGACATCCTTCTCTTTGATGAACTGTGCCAGTTCGAGGGGGTTGGCGTCATCGACGATGATGGTCCCGGGGTCGGAGATGGCGGCCAGCTCCTTGTAGTCCTCTTCCGTTCCCGTCTGGGAGCCGACGACCACGACCCGCATCCCGAGATGCCGGAAGGCCTTGATCAGTGAAAAGGCCTTGAAGGACCCGCCCACATACATGGCCACCTTCTTGCCTTCGAGATCGCGGCGCAGCTCGGCCAGCTTCGGCATCAGCACGGAGAGTTCCTCGCGCACCAGGGCCACGGTCTTGGCCTTTATGTCCGGGTCCTTGTCCGCAAAAAAATCGGCCACCTTGTAGAGGGAATCGGCCATGTCCTCCACGCCAAGGTAGGATACCCGCTGGTAGGGAATGCCGTATTTTTCCTCCATCATCTTGGCGAGCTCCATGGTCGCCCCGGAGCACTGCACCAGATTGAGCGCCGCGCCATGACAGCGCCGGATGTCGTCCACCCGCCCGTCGCCGGTGATGTTGGCCACGGCCTCCACACCCATCTTCTTGAAATATTCGCGCACGATCCATGTCTCACCCGCCAGGTTGAAATCTCCCAGGATGTTCACGCTCATCGGTGAAATGCCCGCCGTGTCGCCCGTGCCGACCAGCCGGAACATGGCCTTGCAGGCGGCGGCGTAGCCTTCGCGCTTGTTGCCCTTGAAGCCCTCGCTCATGACCGGCAGCACCGTGATGCCCGTGTCGGCCGAGACACGGCGGCACACGGCCTCCATGTCGTCGCCGATGAGGCCGACGATGCAGGTCGAATAGACGAAGGCGGCCTTGGGACTGTGCAGGCCTATGAGTTCGCGCAGGGACGCTTCGAGCTTCTTCTCGCCACCGAAGATGACGTCCATTTCCTGCAGATCCGTGGAAAAGCTGAGGCGATGCAGTTGCGGGCCCGAGGAGATGGCGCCCCGGATGTCCCAGGTGTAGGTGGCGCAGCCGATGGGCCCGTGCACGAGATGCAGGGCGTCGGCGATGGGGTAGAGCACCACCCGTGAACCGCAAAACACGCAGGCCCGCTGGCTGACGGCGCCGGCCAGGCTGGGACGATCGCACGCCATGGCGAAAGGCTCTTCGCCGATGCGATGCATCTGGCTTTTTCGTTCTTCGAGTATGGTCTTGTTCATGGTGTGCTCCTTGGGGCGGCCTTGGCGACCTGGCTGCCGAAAAATCCGTCCGCGGCTCATGTCCGCTTCAATCCGTTTTCAACGTTTCTCTTCGCCGTCCCGAATCCGCCGAAGTGCCGATGGAGGAGACCCTTCGGCGGATTCGGGATGATCGAAATTCAATCAGTCATGCCGGGCCTAGCCCAGATGGTACTCGGCGCAGGGCTCGCCCGCTTCGATCCCGTCCAGGATGGCGTCGATGGCTTCTTCGCTGCTGACGCCTCCGAACCACCAGTTGTCGGGCTGGACGACCATGACCGGCCCCTTCTCGCACAGCTTCATGCAGCCTGTGGCCGTAATCAGAATATCGAGGCCCCGGGCCAGGATCTCTTCTTCGAGGTACTGCAGGAAGCCGTCGGTCTGCTTGAAGCAAACGCCCTTGGGATCGCCGCCGACGCGAAAGCTCTGGCACACGAGGATCTGTCTTTCTGGAATCGCCATGATATTCACCTTACCCTTATGAAATTATTTATTTTTACCGCGAGGCTTCTGGCCACCGCCGTAGAGTTTGTCCACCAGCCCATCCACTCCGCCTTCGGCCACGATGACCGTCAGGCCCGAGGCCTGCAGGGACTTGCGCGGCGATTGCCCGCAGCTTGCCACCAGCAGGTACGCGCAGTCGGACAGGATCTCGGCCACCCCGTCCCAACGGGCCGGACCGCTCCCCGCCGCCGGAGCCGGACGCGTACCGATCAGGCTGACCGCGCCGTTTTTGGGGCCGTAAATGAGAAATTGAGAGGCCTGACCCAGATGCATGTCCACAATCTGCGCATCGCTGCTGGTCACGGCCACGAAAGGCCGCGTCCCGCTCGGCACCGGATGGATCGGGGCAACGTGGCCGGACGGGGTTTCAACCAGGAGATCCTCGGGGTTTTCGCTCAAGGCCAGAAATTCACGGGCCTCGACCCTCAGACGCTCCAAAAGTCCCACCTCTTCTTCCAGCCCCCGGCCCAGGCGCACATGCATGCAATCCGCGCCCAGAGCGGCCATGGTCCGGGCAATGACGCCCACTTCATGGTCATTGACGCCGGGCTGGACCGTGGTCAGCACGACAACGCGCACCCCTGCCGCCTTGAAGGCCCGCACCGCTTCGGCCTGTTTACACAGGAGCAGGTCCAGGGCCGCCGCGCGCGGCAGGGTCTTCGTGCCCGGACGGATCCAGGCATAGAGCTTGTCCGCCACGGCGGAGCTGACCGTATCGACCAGAATGGCGGCCTGATTCAGGCCGAGCCGTCCGAATTCCTCGACCCATTCCTGCCCGCCAAGCCCGATGGTCGTCAGGCAGATGCCGACCTCCGGATGCCCATCGCGGACCATGCGCAGGTAGGCCATGGTATTGGCCGCATCGGCCAAGGCGTCGCCGGGGCCGCAGACGCCGGTCATGCGCACGGTCCCCAGGGCCAGCACGCGCCGGAAGTCGGCATAGGCCTGCACCGGCCCGATGGCCTGCAGAGGCTGAAGATCAGCGTCGGCGACCAGACGGTAATTGGTCTTGCTGGCCACCGGCATGTACAGACACCCGCTTGGACGGCTGGAGCGTGTTTGGTTGGCGTGAGCGTGTTGCATGATCGGCCCCTTCTCAAAACGCGGCGGGGCCAGCCCCGCCGCCGTGTGGTTAGTAAACGAGTTCGAGACGCTCTTCGGTTTCATCACGATCCGTGCGGGTCAGGATGAGGTCGAGAATCCTGGTCAACATGTGTAGCCCGCCTTTGTAGCCGACGGTCGGGAAGTACTGGTGCCCGACGCGGTCCAGGATCGGAAAACCGAAGCGCAGGAACGGGATGTCCTCGTCGCGGGCGATGTACTTGCAGTAGGTGTTGCCGATGATGAGATCGACGGGCTCGTTCTTGATCCACTGGTGCAGCAGGAACATGTCCCCGCCCGCCTTCACGTTGGCCTTGTAGCCGGCAGCAGCCGTTATCTCGTCGATGCGCTTCTCGAACTTGCTGCCCGGCGTGCCGGTGACGATGTGCATGGGCTTCATGTCGATGGAGACCAGGAACTCGGTCATGGCTATGAGCTGGTCCGGGTCGCCGACCAGGGCCACCTTCTTACCGTAGAAGTACTGGTGCATGTCGGAAATGAGATCCACCAGCTGACCGCGCTCGAAGGCGACGGTGTCGGGTACGCTCACGCCGGCGACCTTGCGCAGGGTGTCTATGAACCGGTCCGTGGCCTTGAGGCCAAAGGGCATGTCGAGCACGGTGCAGGGCACCTTGCACTGGGTGTCGAGCCAGCGGGCCGCGTCGGCCGAGCACCATTCGCCCAAGGCCAGGGTGCCGATGGCGTCGCCGCTTGCCTGCAGGTCGGCGACGGGGGTGCCGCCTTCGGGGAACATCTTGTACTCGCCGGTCAGCGCACCGTTCAAGACGCCGGAGGTGTCCGGGAAGAGGATGATGTCAAGGCCCATGAGGGCGGCCAGGCGTTTGACCTCTTCCATGTCCGAGGGTTCGACCCAGCCGGGGATGATGTTCACGCGGCCGTTCTTCTTGCCGGTCTTGATGGCAAAGCCCTTGGCCATGCCCTTGACCATGTTGGAGAAGCCCGTGACGTGGGAACCGACGTAGCTCGGAGTGTTGGCGTAGATGACATGCTTGCCGGCCGGGACCTTGCCGGATTTGATGGCCTTGTCGGTCATCTGCGGCAGATCGTCGCCGATGGTCTCGGACAGGCAGGTCGTGTGCACGGCGATGACGTCGGGCTCATAGACGCTGAAGATGTTCTCGATGGCCGAAACCAGGTTCGCGCCGCCGCCGAAGACCGAGGCGCCTTCGGTGAAGGAGCTGGTGGCCGCCGAGACGGGTTCCTTGTAGTGCCGGGTCAGGGCGCTGCGGTGGTAGGCGCAGCAGCCCTGGGAGCCGTGGGAGTGCGGCAGGCAGCCGTGGATGCCCAGCGCCGCGTACATGGCCCCGATGGGCTGGCAGGTCTTGGCCGGATTGATGGCCAGGGCGCTGCGTTCCTTTATTTCTTTGGGTGTGTGTCTCAGTAGCATGATTATTTCCTCTTATTCCCACACATACGTGGCGGACAGTTCCGGGCTTTCCTGCCAGGGGGCCTTCATGAAGCTCCAGACCTTGCTGTTCACGAGACGGTCGATTTCGAGATAGAAATTGACCGCGCCCTGAAAGCCCGCATAGGGACCGCCGGAATCGTAGCTGTGCAGCTGCTTCATTGGGATGCCCAGCTTCTGGATGGAGAACTTCTCCTTGACGCCGGCGCAGAAGATGTCGGGCTTAACTATCTCGACCAGCTTTTCCGCTTCGTACTGGTTCAGGTCGTCGATGATCAGCGTCTGGTGGTCCATGTCCGGGATCAGGCCTTCGTATTCCTTGAACTTGAATCCTGCGGCTTCGAGCTTGGCCATTTCCTCGGAGGTCTTTCGCGGGGCGAAACGGGTCTCGTCTGCCTCGACGTGGATCTCCTCGATGTTGCGGCTGTCGGCGTCGACCTTCAAATCCGGAATGACGTGGCGGCCTTCGTAGTCGTCGCGGTGGGCGAACTCGTAGCCGGCGGCCACGGTCTTCATCCCCATCTCGGCAAAGAGGTCCTGATAATGATGGGCGCGGGAACCGCCGACGAAGAGCATGGCCGTCTTGCCCGTGGTGCGGGGCAGCACGTCGCTGATGACGGCTTCCACGGCGGGCATTTCTTCGGCGATGACCTCTTCCACGCGGGCGGTCAGGCCAGGATCACCGAAATACTCGGCGATCTTGCGCAGGGACTTGGCCGTGGACTTGGCGCCGATGAAGTTGACCTTGATCCACGGGATGCCGAACTTGGTCTCGAGCATGTCGGCCACGTAGTTGATGGAACGGTGGCACATGACCGCGGACAGGTCGGCCTTGTGGGCCGAGGCGAACTGGTCGTAGGTCGAGTTGCCGGAGAACGTGGAGATGTTGGTGATGCCGCATTTTTTAAGGATACGGTCGATCTCGAATCCGTCGCCGCCGATGTTGTATTCGCCCAGGAGGTTGATCTTGAACTCACCTGGCTTCTCGGCATCGTTCTCGCCCACGACCTCGCTGAAGATCTTGTTGTTGGCGATGTGGTGACCGGCGGACTGGCTGACGCCCTTGTAGCCCTCACAGCTGAAGGCGAAGACGTTGCAGTCACCGAACTGGGCCTTCATCTTGCGCGCCACGGCGTGGATGTCGTCGCCGATGAGGCCGACGGGACAGGTGGCGAAGATGGCGATGGCCTTGGGATGGAAGAGGTCGTAGGCTTCCTGGATGGCTGCCTGCAGCTTCTTCTCGCCGCCGAAGATGATGTCCTGGTCCTGCATGTCCGTCGAAAAGCAGTAGGGAATGAAGTTCTCGTCACCCTCGCCCGATGCGTCGGTCTGGTTACGGCGGGTCAGCCAGGAGTAGAATCCGCAGCCGATGGGGCCGTGGGTGATGTTGACGATGTCGCGGGTGGGGCCGAGGATAACGCCCTTGCACCCTGCGTAGGTGCAGCCGCGCATGGTGATGATGCCCGGGATTGTGCGCACATTGGCCGATATTTCAGGCGTTTCGTTCCCCAGCGCCTCGTTGATGAGGATCTGGGAGGCGCGTTTTCTGGCCACCTTGGGCGGATACTTGGCGAGCATCTCCGCCTTCAAATCCGTGGGCGTCCAGTTGACGAGCTTTTTTGCTGATGATGCCATGATATTCTCCTTCCTGTCCTGATCTCAATTTGTATAAGCGGCTCTATTCAATGGACTTGCTGCCCTTTTCTCCGGTCCGGACCCGAACCGCGTCGGTCAGGGGCAGGACGAAAATCTTGCCGTCGCCGGGCTGGCCGGTCTTGTTGGTGTCG
The DNA here is from genome assembly GCA_002412965.1 of Desulfomicrobium sp. UBA5193. GTDB lineage: Bacteria > Desulfobacterota > Desulfovibrionia > Desulfovibrionales > Desulfomicrobiaceae > Desulfomicrobium. The sequence continues at coordinate 532,648 of DHWB01000004.1, read as the reverse complement.
GTGATGACCTTGACCACTTCGGGCACCAGGTCATCGGTGACCACGACGGTCAGCATGCGTTTGGGGTAGAGCTTGCCCTTTTCCCCCAGCACGGCCACCGCTTCCTCGATCCCCTTCCTGGCTCCTTCGAGGGGCTTCACGTCCACCAGACCCTTGCCGCGCCCGAAGGCCTCATGGGCAAAGAAGGCAACCACGCCCGCATCCTGCAGGGCCTTCTTGGTCTTGTTCATCATGTTCATGCGGATGACCGCGATCACTTCTTTCATGGCTAGACTCCTTCGGAGGCGGAATCACAAATACCGGAACTGATGGTGTACACGTCGCCCACTTCGCTCACGAAAATCTTGCCGTCGCCGAAAGCGCCCTTGGCGCCGCTGCGGGCCGCCTTCATGATCACGCTGATGACGTAATCCTTGTCCGCCGCGTTGATCACGCTCATGAGCATGGTCTTGGGGATCTCGTCGTAGGTCACTTCGCCGATCTTGATGCCGCGCTGCTTGCCGCGACCGGCCACGGAATATTTGGTCACCGCCGGAAAACCTGCATCCATGAGGGCTGCGAGGACGTCATCGGACTTTTCGGGGCGTACAATTGCTCTGACCATGATCATATGTTTTCTCTCCTTGAATTATTGAGTTGGAAACGTGGGTTCGTTTTCAGGGTTCCGGACGTTACACGGCTTCGAGCAAGCCGAAATCCATGAGCAATTGTTCCAGTTCCTGAATTTCCAGAGGCTTCGGAACAACAAAATTCGTATTCTGGTCGATGGCCTTGGCCAGATTGCGGTAGTGATCGGCCTGCGGAGCCTTGGAGTTCCATTCGATGACAGTCATGCGGTTGATCTCGGCGCGCTGCACGTCGTTGTCGCGGGGCACGAAGTAGATCATCTGCGTGCCGATCTTCTTGGCCAGCTCTTCGATCATCTCGCGTTCGTTATCGACGTTACGGGAGTTGCAGATCAGGCCGCCCAGACGCACTCCGCCGGATTCGGCGTATTTCATGATGCCCTTGCAGATGTTGTTGGCCGCATACATGGCCATCATCTCGCCGGAACAGACGATGTAGATCTCTTCGGCCTTGCCATCACGGATAGGCATGGCGAACCCGCCGCACACAACGTCACCCAGAACGTCATAGAAGGCGTAGTCGAGCTTTTCCGATTCGTGATAGGCGCCAAGTGACTCAAGCATGTTGATGGAGGTGATGATGCCGCGGCCGGCGCAACCAACACCTGGCTCGGGTCCACCGGACTCCACGCACCACGTGCCGCTGAAGCCGGCTTTGCGGATGTCGGCCAGTTCAACATCTTCGCCTTCGTCGCGCAGGGTATCCAGAACCGACTTCTGGGCCAGACCGCCCAAAAGCAGGCGGGTGGAGTCGGCCTTGGGGTCGCAACCGACAACCATGATCTTCTTGCCGAGTTCAGCCAGACCCGCGACGGTGTTCTGTGTGGTGGTGGACTTGCCGATGCCGCCCTTTCCGTAAATTGCGATCTTCCTCATGACGTGTGCTCCTTTATGTGAGAGTTTTTGGTGTCGTTGTGTGCCGTACCTGAATCTCCCTAGGGCAACGGTCGTGCCAAAACCTGAAAATAATCATAAAGTATTGAAATAAAATACTAAATTTTAGAATCGCGCCGGACTCCAAGCCCACCAACCTACACAAACCACAAAGACAAAAATGTAGGCGGCCACACTATCGTTAGCCCTGCCGTGCATTCATGCTCCCAGGACAAAGATATAAAATTCAGGATAATGGAGAGATTCGGTTTCGTGGCACCGACCGTGCATTGACATAAGCAAACACGGGAGGACGCATGCTCATCGACACGACACTCAGGGAAGGGGCGCAAATGTTCGGGACCAGCATCCCTGGGCAAGCCAGGATCGAGATCGCCAGCCGCATCGCGGACATGGGCGTGGAAGAGATAGAGATCGGCTGGATGGGGCAGATGGGGCTGGATGAATTGGTGCAGGCGCTGCGTGGCCGGGGCGTGACCTGCGACCTGAGCGTCTGGTCGCCCTGCCGCACCGTGGATGTGTACCGGGCAGCGGGCCTGGGCATCGACACGATCAATATCGGCCTGCCCGTATCCGATCTGCATATCGCCGAGCGACTGCGCACGGACCGGGAAGGCCTGACCCGCATGCTGCGCGAGACAGTGGGACTGGCCCACTCCTGCGGCATCCGTCGCATCAGCATCGGCCTTGAGGACGTGACCCGGGCCGATCAGGACTTCGCCCTGTCCATGGCCCGCATGGCCAGGGAGCTCGGTGCCGCGCGCATCCGCCTGGCCGACACGCTCGGCGTCATGACTCCGACCCGCATCGCCGAGCTGGTGCGCTTCTTTGCGCAAAGCGTGGACATGGAGATCGCCATCCACTGCCACAACGATTTCGGCATGGCCACGGCCAACGCCATCACGGCCCTGGAGGCGGGCGCGCACTGGGCGGATGTCTCGGTTCTGGGGATTGGGGAGCGCTCGGGCATATCGGCCCTGGAGGAAGTGGCCGGACACCTGCGGCTGGTGCAGGGCTACGACATCTACGACATGAATCTGGTGCGCGAGCTGTGCGATCTGGTGGCCGAGTACGCCCGCATCCCGGTGGCCCGCAACCGGCCCATGTCCGGCGGTGACATCTTCGCAGCCGAATCAGGCCTGCATGTGGACGGCATTTTGAAAAACCCGGCCCTGTTCGAACCCTACGACCCGGCCCAGACAGGAGCCAAACGCATCCTGGCCCTGGGCGCCAAGGCCGGACGGGGAGCGGTCAGGACCATGCTGCGCCAGGTGGGCCTGGACGGACCGCTGCACTCCATCGGCAGCCTGGTGGATACCATCCGCGACCGCGCCCACCGCACCGGCCGCCCCTTGACCGAAGGCGAGGTGCAGGCCCTGGCCAAGCATCAGGAATGTCTGGACGGAGGGGCCTGCTGAAGACCAACAACCAGACGATGCAAACGCGCTCACACCTGAATGTCCAGACTGTTCAAAAATGGTGAAATGCGAGGAACAAAAAAAATCCAGGCCCGAAGCGTACGCGTGCCCGCAAGGGTATTCTTTTATACGTGAGGGTCTGGATTTTCTGCAGTGACGAAGCAGATCGCCGTTTTGGGGCAGCCTGTTAGCCGACCCCTCGCCCCGCGATGCCTGCGCAACGTCTGAAGGTCTTGCGCAGCTCCTCGATCCTGAATGGTTTGGACAGGTAGTCGTTCATTCCGGCCGCCAGGAACTTCTCACGGTCTCCGCTCATGGAGTAGGCGGTCAGGGCGATGATGGGTATGTTTGCATAGGCCTTGCCGGAGGACCTGATCGCCCTGGTTGTCTCCTCACCATCCATGACCGGCATCTGGATGTCCATCAGGATGCAGTCGAATTCCCGTTCTTCGAGCAGCGCCAGGACTTGCCGTCCGTTCTCGGCCACAGTCACCTCATGCCCCTCCCGCTCGATCATCCTGCTCGCGGCCAGGGCGTTGATCGGCTCATCTTCGGCCAGCAACACGCGCATGGCGGGCAGGGATTCGGAGTCCTCGGCGGCCGTCCGGACGTTAGCCTCGCTCTCGGGCAAGCCCAGCGGCAGCACGACATGGGCCGCCGTCCCCTCTCCGAAAATGCTGTCCAGAATGATGTGTCCGCCCATGAGCTCGACCAGCCGCCGGACTATGGCCAGACCCAGCCCGGCGCCCTGGTACCTGCGGGTGTAGGCGCCTTCCACCTGGAAGAAGGGGGTGAACAGATTTTTGTGTTTTTCCGGAGGAATGCCGATGCCCGTGTCCATGACGGAAAACAGGATGCGGCAATGTTCCCGGCCCCGAGGGGAAATGGCCGTAAGCTCCACGCGCACGAAGCCCTGGTCCGTGAATTTCAGGGCATTCCCCACCAGGTTGAAGAGCACCTGCCTGAGCCTGGCCTCGTCACCCTTGAGCCTGGGCGGCACGGAGGGGTCCATCGACAGCTCCAGGGAAACGCCTTTGCTCTGCGCGCTGGTGCTGAACAGTTCGGAAACGGACTGGAGCAGCTCCTGCACCGCAAACACCTCCTCTCGGATCTCGACCTTGCCGGCCTCGATGCGCGAGATGTCCAGCAGATCGCTCAGCAGGCGGGTCAGCCGCTCGGACGACTTTCTGGCCAGCTGCACATATTCCGTCTGCTCGCCGTCCAAAGGCGTCATCTCCAGGAGCTGCATCATGGCCATGACGCCATTAAGCGGGGTACGCAGCTCGTGGCTCATGTTGGCCAGGAATTCGTTTTTGGCCTGGCTGGCCGACTCGGCCGCCTCCTTGGCCCGGGCCATGGCCTGCTCCGCCTGCTTTTGTTCGGTGATGTCAATGGTGTAGCCGGCCAGAAGTTTTTTCTCGCCGAGCTGGACGGGAAACTTGATGGTTGTGAAGTGGCGGCCGCGCAGATCCTCGTCCAGACGCAGGATCTCGCCACGGGAGACCACGTCCCAGTCGTCGGCGGTGATCTTGGCCGCAAAATCGGCCGGAAAGAGGTCCTCCATGGTCTTGCCCGTCAGGCTCGACCCCGGGATGCCGACCATGTCATGAAAGTTCTCGCTGGCCGCCAGGACCCGACTTTCGTCCGGAGTCACCTCTTTGATAAAGGCGTAGATGGGGGAGTTGCGGATGAAGAGCGAGAGCAATTCGTTGCTCTTGCGCAGCTCCTCTTCGGCTCTTTTGCGTTCGGTCACATCCCAGACCGTCGAAATCATCAGGTTCTTGCCCGGCAGCGGGATGTTGCGGGCGGTGACGAAGCGGGTCTCGTTCTGCCGGATGATAGGTACGTCAGCCCAGCACATGCTTTCCGGACTCCCACTGGCGCAGCCTGCCGTGACCATGCCGCGGATTTTTCCCCGGAATTCCGGTTCGGGATAAGCGGCTTCCCAGAACCCATCAGGAGTATTCATGGCCTCCCGGGTGGATCCGTAAAGCCTGGGGAAGAGTTCATTCATGTACTCGAACCTGACGTCCGGAGAGACCGAGTTCACGGCCACGCCCACGGGCAGGTTGTCCAGCACGGCGCGAATGAATTCCTCCCGCTCCCTCAAGGTCTTTTCGGCCTGGATGCGGCTGTCCAACTCCTGGTTGGCCTTCTCGTAGAGGCGGGCATTGACCAGGGCGATGGAAACCTGATGGGCCTGGGTTTCCAGAAATTCGGACTGGGGGTGGAAATTCCGGGCCGTCCGGGAAGCCAGTCCCATGACGCCGATAACGTCCTTGCCGTCGCGCAACGGCAGCGCCGCGAAGGACAGGATACCAGCCGCCTTGCATTCCTGCCTGGTGCACCGGGCATCGCTGTGAATGTCGCTGGAGTACAGCGGCTCACCGTCCTGCACCGCCAGCCCACACAAGCATTCCCCCACCCGGTGTTCGGAGATGTCATGCATCAGCATTTCCGAGTCTTGCGGGCACACCGCTTGGAGCAGCAAGTGCTCCCCCTGCCTGAGGAACAGATAGACCATGTCGGTGCGCGTGGTCTCCCGGACCACGCGCACCGTGGCAGCCACGATCTGGTCCAGGGACAGCGAGGAACTGACGACCATGCTCAGCTCGTGCAGGGCGGCCAGCTCACGGGCTCTCTGGTCGGATGCCCGCTCGGCCTGTTTGAACCCGGAGATGTCCAGCAGAATGCCGGTCCAGAGCACGTCCCCGTTGTCCAGTGATCTGGGCACGGATTCAAAGTGCACCCAGCGGTCCCCGTCGACGCTCTCGATCCGTCCCTCCCAGGTGAAGCGCGCCAGAGAGTCCAAAGCCAGAACGTTCCTGGTCACGAAATCCGCCCTGTCCTCAGGATGCATGCGTTCGATCACGATGGTCGCGTTGGCTTCGCACTCTTCCTGGGTCACGCCCAGGATCTCGCAAAACCGGTCGCTGACCATTTCGAGGGTGTAGTTGGATTCCAGCTTTTCGATCCACTCTTCCGGACCCCAGGGCTTCTGGGCCGAGACGCGCAACCGGTACACTCCGGCGGGCTGCGAGGCGACGAGATCGCGGTACAGATTCCGTTCGTGGGCCAGGATCGCCTCGACCCGCTTGCGGGGCGTGATCTCCGTGACGAAACCCAAAAAATGCAGCGTTTTTCCGGAGCTGTCACGCACGGCCCGTGCGCTGGTGGACACCCAGACCTCGGAACCGTCCCGGCGGAGATGACGGGTTTCCCGGTCGAAAATCTCGTCCTGAACGTCCAGAACCCGCAGGAACGAGCCCCGCTCGGCAGGGCCGGCATGGATGCCCGTTCCAATCTCTGCGGACGCATCGATCAAGGCCTGGGGCGTCTCGTAGCCAAAGATCCTGGCCATGGCCGGATTCGCGGACAGGTAGCGGCCTTCGGGCGAGGACGTGAAGATGCCAATGGGGGCGCCCATCAACAGGTCAAGGGGATCTTCAAAGCTCGATGGTGATATTGGCATGTGCACCGCTTAGTTCCGATAAGACCATGAAGGATGACGGTTTGGCGACAAAGGTCCGGCCAGCTTGCCGGGCTTAGTTCGCTGTGAACGAGATTTCTTACAAGATACCCCATTATGCGCAAGTCAGGAAATCCCAAGGCGCACATGAATCCTGGCGCAACCGGAAGAGGCCCTGAGAGCTGCCTTCGACTATTTTGTGCTTGAATTTCGAGATCTTTCGACGCAGGAGCAGCTGACTCGGTTTGCCTCTATCTTCGCATTTGACTGGAAGTCACCTAACCCCGATCAGAGACTACTGTAAACCTCCCCAATGACCCATGGGAAGCATGCTAAGGAACGCGCCGCACACTACAATAATGAAGCCTCAAGCACACCAGCATACAATTTCGTCTTGAAAACTCCCCCACTCTCTTACGCGTAAAAATATAAAACTCTTTGATTATAAAACAGTAGCGATGCGGCACGGGCTATGCTTAATTCGTGACCGTGGTCTCTTGCGAGAAATCACGAGGCCCAAGACAGAAGTATTCCGCACAAATGCGGCAATCCCAAGGAGAATCCATGAAACGACTTGACCACCTCCTCCAGTCCATCCAGCAGATGGACGACGCCCCGGCCATGGGCCAGGCCGATCTGGTGCTCTACGCACCCTGCCCGGTCAAGCTGGTGGTCAAGGAGCGCATCGAGGCCATCGCCGCAAGCGCCACCCCGCCCCTGACCACCTTCATCCCCATGGGCTGCACCTCCGTTGACCCGTACGATCCCCTGTACATGGAAACTGATCCGGCCAGACTTCCGGCGGTCATCGCCTCCATCGGCTTCGGCGATTTCTGGCGAAGGGAATTCGTGTCCCGCTTCGTTGCGGACGGACTCTTCGGCAGCGTATTGCCGAAGGTCGTGAACCCGCTCTTCACTGAAGCCGGCATGATCGATCCCACCGGTGCTTACACAATTTATGGGGTGACCCCGTACATATTTCTGGTCGATCACAAAAAACTCGGCGGCAAGCCCGCGCCCCGGACCTGGGGGGATCTGCTTCATCCGCGCTTCAAGGGCGAACTGGTCATGTGCGGCGACGGGGACGACATGGCCGACGCCGTGCTCCTGAACCTCTTCAAGGAGTTCGGCGAGGACGGCCTGACCCGCCTTGCGGCCAACACCAAGAGCCTCATGCACTCCTCGCGCATGGCCAAGGTCAGCGGCACGAACGCCCCGGACGCGGGGGCGATCTTCATCATCCCCCTCTTCTTCGCCGAGAGCACAAAATTGCCCGAGCATGTGGAAGTGGTCTGGCCCGAAGACGGGGCGGCCGCGAGCCCTCTGTACTTCCTGGCCAAAAAATCCGAGTCCGCGCGCCTCGCCCAGCTCATTGATTTCTTCGTACACGGCTTCGGGGCCATCGACAGCGCCACCTGGTTCATCCCCCTGGACGGCTCCCGGTCCTCGCCCCTGCCCCCGCACGCCAAACTCAAATGGGTCGGCTGGGACTTCGTGACCAGCCAGGACGTAAACACGCTGCGCGACGAACTGGCGATCAAATTTCGCAGACTGAACCCGGGGGCCGCATGCGACTCGTGACCGTGGCCGGCCCGCCGTCCTGCGGCAAGACCTCCATCGTGTCCAAGGCCTGCGCGGCCCTGAGGGAGACCGGCGCGACCAGCGCGGTGGTCAAGTTCGACTGCCTGCAGAGCCGCGACGACGAGCTCTATGCCGCGGCCGGCATCCCGGTCAGCGTGGCCCTGTCCGGCGGGCTGTGCCCGGACCATTTCTTTGCCACCAACCTGGAAGAGGCCTTCGCCTGGGCCCAGGGGACCGGAGCGGACTGCTGCGTCATCGAGACGGCCGGGCTTTGCAACCGCTGTGCCCCGCATCTGCGCGGGGCGCTGGCCCTGTGCGTGATCGATAACCTGATGGGCATCGACGCCCCGGAAAAGATCGGCCCCATGCTCCGGCTGGCCGATGTGGTGGCCGTGACCAAGGGCGATCTGGTCTCCCAGGCCGAGCGCGAGGTCTATCGCTACCGCATCGGACAGATGAACAAGCGAGCCGTGATCCGCCACGTCAACGGCCTGACCGGCCAGGGCTGCAGGGATCTGGCGGCCATCATGGCCATGGCCCCTGACATAGACACCGTCACAGAGATGAAGCTGCGCTTCGCCATGCCTGCGGCGGTATGCTCGTATTGCCTGAGTGAGATGCGCATCGGAGGCCGCTACCAGAAGGGAAACGTGAAAAAGGCCGAGTTCGGGGCGAAAAATGAAAACTGACGTTGAACTGGAGCTGACGAGCCTGACCCTGACCGCAGGCCGCGACAAGTCGGGCAGGCCCGAAAAGGCGGACATCCATTTTCGTCCGGGCCGGATCACGGCCCTGCTCGGGCCGACCGGCTCCGGCAAGAGCCGCTTCCTGGGCGACATCGAATCCCTGGCCGCAGGCGACACGCCCACGGGCCGCACGCTGCTTCTGAACGGAATCGCGCCAGACGCCGACACCCGCTTCGACCTGCAGGGCCGCCTGGTGGCGCAACTGACCCAGAACATGAATTTCGTGCTCGACATGGGTGTCATGGATTTTCTGCGCACCCACGCCCTGAGCCGCGAGGTGGAAGATCCGGAACAGGCCGCGCAAAGCGTCTTTGCCGCCGCCAACAGTCTGGCCGGGGAGCCCTTCGACGCAACGGCCCAGCTCACCCAGCTCTCTGGAGGGCAATCCAGAGCGCTCATGATCGCGGACACGGCGCTCCTGAGCTGGTCGCCGGTGCTGCTCATCGACGAGATTGAGAACGCCGGAGTGGACAAGCGCCAGGCCCTGGACCTGCTGCTCTCCACGGACAAGATCGTGGTCATGGCCACTCATGACCCGGTCCTTGCTCTGGCCGCCGATCACAGGATCGTCTTCGAGCACGGAGCCGTGGCCGCGACTCTGCAGCGCACGGAGCACGAAGCCCTCTGGCTCTCCCGCCTGGAAGCCATGGAGCGGAAATGGTCACAGGTGCGCGCGGCCCTGCGCCGAGGGCGGTCCCTGCCTCCCCTGGACTGACCAGCTTCAGCTAGTGCCCAACGCCATTCAACGCGTCCCGGCCTCTTGGACGGCATGGCTTTTCCGCAACAGGCCCGCAAGCTCAACGCCCTTTGCGCATCCTCAAGGCTTCACCATCCCGCAAAAGAGTCCCGCCAACACGTCCTGATCCTTGCTCATGAAGGCCGAATTGTCATGCCGCGGTCGCATTGCCGTCACGGTCGTCTTCCAATGTGTTTTTTTTCATCGCACATAAGGAGACCCGTTTCTCAATGCTCCATTCACTGAAGAACAAACGCTGATGCCCTCGAAGCAGACCGGCGTGATCTTGCGCCTCGGTTCCGCCCAGACGCTTGCGTGGGCCTCCTCCTACTACCTCCTGGCCATCCTGGCCGAGCCAATGGCACGCGAGCTCGGGCTGTCCATATCCACCGCCTTTGCAGGATTCTCCCTTGCGCTCGTGGTCTCGAGCATTCTCGGTCAAAAGGCCGGAGCCTTGATCGACGGTTACGGGGGACGAACGGTCCTGACCTGCACCAACGCGGTCTTTGCGTTGGCGCTTGCACTGTTGTCGCTGGCGCAAGGTCCGGTGGTCATGTTCCTGGCGTGGGCGCTCATGGGCATGGCCATGGCGGCAGGCCTTTACGACGGGGCTTTCGCCACGCTGGTCAAGCTGTACGGGACCGGGTCGCGCGGCGCCATTACCGGAATAACCTTGCTCGCCGGTTTTGCCAGCACCGTTGGCTGGCCCATCACCGCATGGCTTGAAGGGAGGTTCGGCTGGCGCGAGGCGTGCCTGTTCTGGGCCATCGCCCACCTCGCCGTGGGGATTCCCCTCAACATCTCGCTGCCCAGGCACGATGTCCTGAATGACGCAAGAACCTCTGCGGCGCGTGCAACACCCCAAAGCGTAACCACAGACCCCGGCACGCGAATCACCACCATTTTGCTGGCGACCGTATTCGCCCTGACATGGTTCGTCGCAACCGCCATGGCGGCCCACCTGCCGCGGCTTCTGGAGATTTACGGATATGGCGCAGGGGCGGCCCTGGCCATGGCGTCGCTGGTGGGACCGGCCCAGGTCGTGGCCCGGCTGCTTGAGTTCGGATTCATGCGCGCCGCGCATCCCATGATCCTGGCACGGCTCGCTTCGATCGCGCATCCGGTCGGGGCCCTCCTGATGATGGCCCTCGGCGGACCGGCCGGGGTCGCCTTCGCCCTCCTCCACGGAGCAGGCAACGGCGTCCTGACCATCGCCAAGGGCACGTTGCCCCTGGTCATCTTCGGACCGGACTCCTACGGCGCACGGCTTGGCCTGCTCATGGCTCCGGCTCGGATCACCCAGGCGTTCGCGCCATATCTCTTCGGGCTGGCCTTGGACCACCTCGGAAAAGGGGCGCTCTGGCTTTCCATCGGCATAGGCCTGATCTCATGTCTCGCGTTGCTGGGACTCAGGCCGAAAACGCACTCGGAGTTCTGCGACGCGCACTAAAGCCAAGTTCTCAACAATAGCGGATGTTGTCTATACAACTCGCGGCGGAATTGTCATGGCCCGGACATAATCCCGTCACAGATGTCTCCTAGTAAATGCAAAACGCGAGGAAACACCATGATACAGATCAAGCAACTGACCAAGACCTTCAAGAACACCAAGGGGCTCGACAACATCAATGCCACCGTGGAGAGCGGCGAGATGATCGCCCTCATCGGTTCGTCCGGATCGGGCAAATCGACCCTCATGCGCTGCATCTCGGGCCTCATGGTCTGTGATCCGGGTAGCTGCGGCCAGATTGAGGTTTTAAGCCACATCATGCAGCGCGACGGGCGGCTGTCCGCGAACGCCCGCAAGGTACGCACCGAAGTCGGCGTCATCTTCCAGCAATTCAATCTTGTGGACCGCCTTTCGGTCATGACCAACGTGCTTATGGGCGCCCTGGGCCGCGTCCCCACCTGGCGGGCGGTGTCCAACCTCTTTCCGCCCACGGAGCGGCGTCTGGCCATGGAATCCCTGGCCCGCGTCGGCATGGCGGACAAGGCCTGGCAGCGGGCCTCGACCCTGTCCGGGGGCCAGCAACAGCGAGTGGCCATCGCACGCGCCCTGACCCAGCGGGCGCGGGTCCTGCTGGCCGACGAACCCATCGCCTCCCTGGACCCCGAATCATCACGCATAGTCATGGACATCCTGGCCCAGATCCACCGCGAAGACAAAATCACCATCGTCGTGTCCCTGCATCAGGTCGAATACGCCATCAGCTATTGCCCCCGGACCATCGCCCTGCGCCAGGGCCGCATCGTTTACGACGGCCCGAGCTCGGCCCTGACTCCGTCCTTTCTGAAGGAAATCTATGGCTCGGAGACCGAGGAGCTGTTCTCCCCTGCGATGGACAAGGCCACACGCCATCAGAGCCCCCTGCACCGTAAATCCGCCACGGCTCCCGCCGCGGCATGAATCCACCATACACACTTCAAAGGAGCATCACATGATTCGCAAATTTTGTGGCTTGATCATCTTCCTGGCCGCGTTCAGCGCGCAGACCGTTTTCGCCGAGCTCACGGAAATCAACTTCGGCATCATCTCCACCGAAGCGTCCATGAACCTCAAAAAAGACTGGGAACCCTTCCTGGCCGAAATGGAGAAGGCCACGGGTCTCAAAATAAACGCCTTCTTCGCCTCGGATTACGCTGGAATCATTGAAGGCATGCGCTTCAACAAGGTCCAGGTGGCCTGGTACGGCAACAAGAGCGCCATGGAGGCCGTTGACCGCGCCGATGGCGAGATCTTCGCCCAGACCGTACCCGCCGACGGCACCCCCGGCTATTATTCCCACCTCATCGTGCACAAGGATTCCCCGCTGAACACTCTCGAAGACGTGCTCAAGGCCGCCGGCGGCCTCTCCTTCGGCAACGGCGACCCCAACTCGACCTCCGGATTTCTGGTGCCCAGCTATTATGTATTCGCGAAGAACAACGTCGACCCGAAAAAGATCTTCAAGAACATGGTCAGCGCCAACCATGAGACCAACGCCCTGAGCGTGGCCAACAAGCAGGTCGACGTGGCCACCAACAACAGTGAAAACCTGGCCAAGCTGGACAAAAACCATCCGGACAAGCGCGGGCAGATCAAGGTCGTGTGGACCTCCCCGCTGATCCCCAGCGACCCGCTGGTATGGCGCAAGGACCTGCCCGAAGCGACCAAGGCCAAGATCAAGGACTTCATCATGAGCTACGGAGCCAAGGGATCTGAAAAAGAAAAGGCAGTCCTGGCCGCCCTGGGTTGGGCACCCTTCAAGGAATCCACCAACGACCAGCTCCTGCCCATCCGCCAGCTCGAACTCTTCAAGAGCCGCATCAAGGTGGAAGGCGACACGACCATCTCCGCCGAAGAAAAAACCAAGAAGCTTGCCGAGATCGACGCCAAGCTCGATGCCATCAAGGCGAAAATCTAGCTCCCTCCTCCATTCCATGCGGCCGGCGATCTTGTCGCCGGCCGCATTCAAGGATGCATTCATGTCCGTTCAGAATACGCTACTCATCACCACCCGCCCTCCACGCACGTTGCGGTCATCCGTCTTGTCCCTGCTGGGCTGGGCGATAATCCTGGCCGTGTTGGCCTGGTCCTGGGAGGGCGCCGACATGCGGCCCCTGGCCCTGATCAAGGATTCCGGGAACATGGCCACTCTGGCCGCAGACTTTTTCCCCCCGGACTTCTCGGATTGGCGGATCTATGTCGAGGAGATCGTCGTCACCTTTCATCTCGCGGTCTGGGGCACATTCCTGGCCGTGATCTGCGCAGTCCCGTTCGGGATCCTGAGCTCCGAAAACGTCGCGCCCTGGTGGGTCTACCAGCCCATCCGCCGGGTCATGGATGCGTGCCGGGCCATCAATGAGGTGGTCTTCGCCATGCTCTTCGTGGTCTCGGTCGGACTTGGCCCCTTCGCCGGAGTGCTGGCGCTCTGGGTGCACACCACAGGCGTGCTGGCCAAGCTCTTTTCCGAGGCCGTGGAAGCCATCGACCCCCAGCCCGTGGAAGGCATCCGCTCCACCGGCGCGAGCATTCTGGAGGAGGTGCTCTTCGGCATCATCCCGCAGGTTCTGCCCCTGTGGATCTCCTATTCCCTGTATCGGTTCGAATCCAATGTCCGCTCCGCCACCGTGCTTGGCATCGTCGGAGCCGGAGGAATCGGCGTGGTGCTGTGGGAAATGATCCGGGGCTTCTATTTTGCCCAAACCTGCGCCATCATGATCTTCATCATCATCTCCGTGACCGTCATCGACCTCGTGTCCCAACGTCTGCGCAAACTCTTTGTCTGAACCGGAAAACACCATGCCATCCCTCTGTTGCACCAATGCCCGCGTGGTCACGCCGAATTCGATTATCCACGGCTCGCTCTCGTCCAAGAACGGCCTTATCGATGACATCGGTTCTCCCGCATCCAGCCCCACAGCCCTTGATTTCGAGGGCGACTACCTGCTGCCGGGCCTGGTGGAAATCCACACGGACAACATCGAAAAGCACTTCCTCCCCCGCTCCGGCGTGCGCTGGCCAACCAGCCTGACCTCCATCATGGCCCACGACACGCACATGGTCGGCGCGGGGATCACCACGGTTCTCGATGCGGTCAGCGCAGGCGAATTCAGCGCCAAGCGCATGCGCCGCGAAATTTTCGCAGCCACCCTGGAAGCCCTGGCCCAGGCCGGTCGAAACGGGTTGCTGCGGGCCGAGCACCTGCTGCACATTCGCTGCGAACTGGCCGACAAGGCCGTGGTTGAGATGTTCGCCTCCGTCATGGATCATGAGCTGCTGCGCCTGGTGTCCATCATGGACCACACTCCAGGGCAGCGGCAATGGAGCGACCTGGAAAAATACCGGTCCTTCCATGCCGACAAGAAATGGACCGACGAGGAGCTGCTGGCCGAGATCGAGCGCCTGCGCGCCGTGCAAAAAAGCCATGCCGAGCCAAACCGTGAAACGATCCTGGGCTTATGCCGCGAGCGCGGCCTGCCCCTGGCCAGCCATGACGACACCACGGTGGAGCATGTGGAGGAGACGGCGCGCCTGGGCATGAAAATCGCGGAGTTCCCGACCACCCGCGAGGCCGTCCTGCGGGCAAGGGAGCTGGAGCTGGCCATTGTCATGGGCGCGCCCAACGTGGTCCGCGGCGAGTCGCATTCGGGCAACGTCTCGGCTCTTGCCCTGGCAGGTGAGGACCTGGTTGACATCCTGTCCTCGGACTACATGCCCGCGAGCCTGCTGCAGGCCCCGTTCATCATGTCGCAAAAATTGGATCTCCCTCTGCACCGGACGCTGCGCACGGTCACGGCCAATCCGGCCATGGCCCTGGGCCTTGCCGACCGGGGCGAGCTGGTTCCGGGCAAGCGCGCCGACCTTGTGCGGGTGCGCTTGGTGGACGAAGTGCCCGTGGTTATCGCAGTGTGGCGCGAAGGTCGGCAGGTGATGTGACCGCAGAGAAAGGCATGCCTCCGGCGGGCAGGGGGCCAGCCCCCTGCACCCATTCATTGGGGAAATCCATGAACGGACAAACCTCGATCCACATGATGTGAACATGCCCAAAGCACGCTACGCCATATATTTCGCGCCGCCTGAAAGGTCCGAGCTCGAACGCATCTGCTCGACCGTACTGGGTCGCTGCGCCCGCACGGGAACTGTCCTGAAGCAACCAGCCGTCCCTGGCATCGAACCCACCCGACTGACAGAACTGACCGCCTCGCCTCGGCACTACGGGCTGCACGCCACCTTGAAGCCGCCCTTCTTCCTGACCGATACGCATGATGAAACCGGATTGCTGGAAATCGCGGCCATGATCGCCTCAAATATACAATCATTCGACCTGCCCGGACTTGAGCTTGCACGCATTGGCTCCTTCCTTGCCCTGACCTTGACCGGACCATGCCCGGAACTGGAAGACTTGGCCCGCATCTGCGTCACGGTCCCGGATCCTTTCCGCCGCCCGCCCCCGCCCGAAGAACTTGCCCGCCGACGCGCGAGGGGCCTGACCCCGAACCAGGAGCGACTGCTGGACCTCTGGGGCTACCCCTATGTGCTGGAGGAAATGCGCTTCCACCTGACCCTGACCGGCAGCATCCACGACCCCGAAGAACGGGAACGCCTCCGCGCGGCACTCACCCCCCTGCTCGCCCCCGTACTCCGCACACCAATCCCGGTGCGGGACATCTACGTGTTCCGTCAGACGTGCCTGGAAGAGCCCTTCACCGTCTTGAAACGGATCACACTCGCCCAGAAACCCTGAACCAGACATTTCTTGACCATGTCGGTCACACGTGTTCGTCCCCTGTCGCGTTTGCTCTTGCGTCTTACAATAATGCCGAGGTATCAGGCCTCAGCATGTTTTGCCGCGCCACTGCATTGCAACCAATGAGGTGTTTAAACACGTTGGTTGTCTGAGCCCAATCAACAATCACTGAGGTTTGCATGGCAAACGGATTTGAATCGAACACCGGTTGGGCTGGACTTGGACCTGTTGGCGGGTACATGAACAAGACGGCCAACGATTTTGATCCACGAAACTATGGATTCAATAAGTTGAGCGAACTCATCGCAGCCATAGGTCTTTTGAAATCGACCGGCGGGAAAAGGGCGTGTACGTAAAAGACACTCGTAAAAAATGACCCTTGACTCTCCGTGAAGACAGCATCAAATTCATTCCGGAGGCACAACTATGAACGCTGCTAAAGAAACCGTAAGAGATCTTCTGAATTCCCTGCCCGACGACTGTTCTCTTCAGGATGTCCAATATCATCTGTATGTTGTTGAAAAAATACGCAGTGGTATTGCCAGAGCGGAGCAGGAAGGGACGTTGAGTCAGAAGGACGTCGAACGAAAACTTGAAAAATGGACCTCCTGATCGACTGGTCACCCCAGGCGCTCGAAGACCTGGAACTGATCGCGGAGTATATTGCGCGCGATTCAGCTTTTTATGCGCGCGCTGTCGTTCAGGCACTTCTGGAGGGTGCAAGGAGCCTCGGCACCCTGCCAAACCGTGGACGAATCGTTCCGGAGTTCGGCGATCCATGCATCAGGGAAAGATTGCTCTACAGCTACCGGCTCATCTATCGCATAGAAACTGAACGGATAGTAATCGTCGCAGTTATTCATGGCCAACGACTGCTAACTGATGTGGAGAAGCCCTGATTCTGAAAATTTGAGACCTCTCTCCGGTACTCCTTTCACCCGTCCCAGCCCTCGGTATCTACCTTTTTTGGCAAACATGCTTGCAAGAAGTCTTCGCCATTTTGCGGCGTTTTCCGTTCCAGGAGCGGGGAACATAGGCTGTTTCATCAAGTGCGTGAACAATCGCAAGGTCGGCACTGCCGGTTCAATCCTTGACGCCATGACGACATGACGACATGATGACTTACAGAGGTAAGCATCATGCCCGAAGCAACAAAACGATCCACCATCTATTTCGACCCGCAACTGCACGCAGCCCTGCGCCTTAAAGCCGTACATTCCAACCGTTCGCTCTCCGATCTCGTCAACGACGCCGTCCGAGCGGCTCTGGCCGAAGACCAGGAGGACCTGGCGGCGTTTGAACATCGTCTGGCGGAGCCGGTCATGAGTTACGAAGAGCTTTTGAACGACCTCAAGGCTCATGACAAAATATAGGCTGCGCTTCAAAGCGTCCGTGGCCAAGGATTTGCGTCAGATCCCCAAACGTGATGTGCAGAGTATTTTGAAATGCATCGAAGGACTCGCGGATGATCCCAGGCCAAGCGGAAGCGAAAAACTGTCCGGCCTGGAGCGATTCCGGGTGAGACAGGGAACATATCGAATCGTCTATGAAATCAAGGATCAGGAGCTCGTCGTCATGGTCGTGAAAATCGGTCATAGGCGTGATATCTGCAGATCCCTCTGAAACTGTCAGCTCCAAGGAAAAGTATGATAAAGAAAATTGTACAGATAAAGAATATCAAAGATGACAATTTGATGGATGATCTGAAATATTGGCTGAGCAGAACTCAAGAGGAAAGGTTGTCGGCAGTTGAATTTTTAAGGAGGCAAGCACATGGAAGTACAGAAAGACTACAAAGAGTTGCTCGCGTTATTCAACGCTCATAATGTGCAATATCTCATAGTCGGAGGGTACGCATTGGCATATTATGGTGCACCGAGATATACAGGAGATATCGACATATTGGTTAAATCAGATTCGAACAATGCATCCTTAATATTAAAGGCTCTCAATGAATTCGGTTTCGGTTCAGCAGGTCTCAAATTGGAATATTTTACAAATACGGACAATATTGTTCAGCTGGGCTATCCTCCGGTCCGGGTTGACATCATGACATCGATATCCGGAGTTTCCTGGGAAGATGCATATAAGGGCCGCGAGGAAGGAAAATACGATGATGTTCCGGTGTATTTCATAGGCCTCAATCAGTACATTCAAAACAAGAGAGCAACTGGAAGAAAGAAGGATCTTGCTGATTTGGAGGCTCTTGGAGAGCAATGATCAATAAAAAGACCACACCGGCCAGTTCCTCCCCCTCATTCCGCGTACTTCTCGATAAAAGCTTCAACTCCCAATTCCCGAAAATCCCTTAAGGCCGCCGTAAGCCGCCCGTGTTCCCAGTCCCACCAGGCCAGGGTCAGGAGTTTTTCCTGGATTTCGCTCGGAAAACGGTACTTGATGGGCTTGGCAGGAACTCCGGCCACAATGGCGTAGTCCGGCACATCCTTGGTGACCACCGCGCCTGAAGCCACCACCGAACCCGTGCCCACGGTCACTCCTGGCATGATCAGGGCTCCGTGCCCGATCCAGACGTCATGCCCAAGCACCACGCCATGTTCCTTGCGCCAGGCGAAGAATTCGTCTTCATCCGTCCCCATGCCGAATTTGGAACTGCGATAGGTGAAGTGGTGCTGGGTGGCTCGCCAAGTTGGGTGGTTGCTCGGATTCAGGCGGGCGTGGTTGGCGATGGAGCAGAACTTGCCGATGTGCGTGTACATGACGTGGCAACGGTCGCACAGGTAGGAATAGTCGCCTACGGTGGAGGAAATGATCTCCGTCTGCGGGCCGATCTCGGTCCATGCGCCAAGGGTGCTGTCACTGACCTTGGCCGTGGGGTGGATGCTTGATTTGGGGGAGAGCATGTTCAATCCGAAGCGTTGGACGTTGTCTGAATGATAAGCTCGGACAGGGCTTGGCCGCGTTCAGCCAGAGGGCCGGAGTTGTCGAAGCGTACCAAGGCAGGTGTTTCGGTCACGGCAATGCGCGCCCGCGCCAGCCGCGCCTGTATTTCCACGGTATCTTCCCGCCCGCGCACGTTCAGGCGTTCCCGCAAGATCTCATCGGGTACATCCACCAGAACGGGCAGCAGTCCCGGATAGGCCACAAGGGATCTGGATAACGCCGCGCGCGAGCCGTTCATGACCACGCTCAATCCCGCCTCCATCCAAAGCTCAATCTCCCGGCCGATGCCGTAGGCGAAGCCGTGGCTCTCCCAGGACAGGGCAAAAAGTCCGCGTGTCAGCCGAATCTGAAATTCGGCACGGCTCAGGGCCACATGATTTTCCCCGCCCGCATCGGCCGGGCGGGTGATGTAGCGGTGGGCGAAAACGACGGGCGCTTCGGCGGGAAGCCGCAGACGGGCCTCGGCCATGAGGGAGTCCTTGCCGCAGCCCGAAGGACCCATGATGTAAATCAGTCTTGGCATAAAAATCCTGTTGCAGATCAATAAAATGATATCGACATCCGTAGGGGCGGCCCCCCGTGGCCGCCCTTCTTCCGGCCCCTGCGGCCCCTGCGGCCCCTGCGGTCCCTGCGGTCATCCTTCCCGTGCGCCGAAAAGTGGGCAGGCACGGGGGCCTGCCCCTACGGGCGTTCCGCCGTGATCGTGATTAGGCGGAAAATTTTCGTGATTCCGTAGGGGCGCCCCCCCGTGGTCGCCCTTCTTACGCCTAATACATCCGCTCCCCATCCCGCCAGACCCGGCGCACCACCGGAAGATCGCGGTCGATGTGGACGCGCACGAGGTCGGCTTTGAGGCCGGGTTCGATGCGTCCTCGGTCGTGGAGGCCCAGGGCGCGGGCCGGGTTTAGCGTGACCAGGGCCATGGCCTCGTGCAGGGGCAGGTCCACTTCGGCGTGCAGGATCCAGGCGGCGTGCAGGAGGCTTGCCGGGACGTAATCCGAGGACAGGCCGCCCAGGAGTCCGGCCTTGGCCACTTCGCGCACGGACACGTTGCCGGAATGGGAGCCGTTTCGGACCACGTTGGGCGAGCCCATGAGGGTCAAGAGCCCCAGTTCGCAGGCGCGGCGCGCGGCGTCCATGGTGGTCGGAAATTCGCTGATGACGATGCCCTGGCCGTGGGCCCAGTCCACGTGACTCGGCGTGGCGTCGTCGTGGCTGGCCACGGGCACGCCGCGAGCCTGGCACCAGCGCAGGATGTCCTCGGCGTGGGCTCCGGCGAAGCGGGCCTGCGCCTCCTGCATGCGGGCCATCTCGGCCTGGAATTCCTGGTCCGACCACTGCCGATCCTTGCTGTAATAGGTGCGGTAGGCGTCGATGTCGACAAACTGGCGCTGGCCGGGGGTGTGGTCCATGAGGGAGACGAGGTGCACGTCGTCCATGTCCCGGAAGGGTTCGAAGAGGCGCGGCATATCGGGGTCGGAGATTTCGCAGCGCACGTGCAGGAAATGCTCGGCGCGCAGGAAGCCGGTAGGGCGCATCTCGTCCAGGGCGGTCAGGGTCAGGTCGAGCATGGTGCGACGGTCGCTTTTCTCATAGTATTGCCCGCAGGACAGTGCGTCGAGAACGGTGGTGATGCCGGCGGCGATGAGCTGCGCGTCGTGGGCCAGGAGTGCGGCGCGGGCCGAGGGCCAGAGCACGCCGGGCCGGGGAACGAGCAGCTTTTCGAGGTTGTCGGTGTGCAGCTCGACCAGTCCGGGGATGAGCAGGTCGCCGCCGAGATCGACGGCGTCGGGACAAGCGGTCGCGCCGGGGGAGACATCGTGGATCATCCCTTCGCGTACGCTCAAGGCGCCCAGGACAGTCTCGCCCTCAAGGACGATGCGGGCGTTGGCAAGAATCATCTCGGGCATGGCTTACTCCGGTCTGTTCAGCAGCAGGCAACGGTCAGCGACCCGCCCGCGCACGTCGTCGTCGTGAAAGATGCCCACAACGGCCGCGCCGCGTTTCTTGGCTTCGAGGATCATGTCCACGACCGTGTTGCGGTTCTCTCCGTCCAGGGAGGCCGTGGGCTCGTCGAGGAGCAGGATGGGATAGTCGCGGATGAAGCCGCGCGCGATGTTGACGCGCTGCTGTTCTCCGCCGGAGAAGGTCGCCGGGGCCAGGGACCACAGGCGCTCTGGGATGTTCAGGCGGGCCAGCATCCGCCCGGCCCTGTCCCTGGCTTCGTCCAGGCCCACGCCCATGGCGGTGAGCCGCTCGGCCACCAGGTCGAGGGAGGAGACGCGGGGGATGACGCGCAGGAACTGGCTGACATAGCCGAGGGTGCGGCGGCGCACGTCCAGAACCGCCCGGGGCTGGGCTGCGGTCATGTCCACGCCTTCACCGGCATGGCTGATGACGACGCTGCCCGTTGTGGGGCGGTAGTTGGCGTAGATGGAGCGCAGGAGGCTCGACTTGCCCGCGCCGGAGGGACCGTGCAGGGCGATGCACTCCCCGGCCGCGACGTCGAGGTCCACGCCGTCGAAGGCGCGGATGCATGTCCCGCCCTGGGTGTGCAGGACAAAGGTCTTGGCCAGGGAACGTATGGAGATCACAGGAATGTTCATGGATGCCTCAAGCTTGCAGGATGGAGGAGACCAGAAGCTGGGTGTACGGGTGGCACGGGTCGTCCAGGACCTGATCGGACAGGCCCGTCTCCACGACCTCGCCGCCGCGCATGACCACCATGCGGTGCGCCAGGATTCGCGCCACAGCCAGATCGTGGGTGACCAGCACCACGGCCAGCCCCAGGGACGAGACCAGGTGCCGCAAGAGGTCCAGGAGCCTGGCCTGGACCGAGACATCGAGGCCGCTGGTGGGCTCGTCCATGAAGATCAGGCGCGGCTCCGTGACCAGATTGCGGGCGATCTGCAGACGCTGCTGCATGCCGCCGGAAAAGGCCGAAGGATGCTCGTCGATGCGCTCCGGGTCCAGTTCCACCCGCTCCATCCAGTCCAGTCCGGCCCCGCGAATCCGGCCATAATGACGGTCTCCCAATGCCATGAGCCGTTCGCCGATGTTGCCTCCGGCGCTGACGCGCATGCGCAGTCCGTCGCGCGGGTTCTGGTGCACCACGCCCAGATCCGTGCGCTGCAGACGGCGCCGGTCGGCCTCGGACAGTTCGGCCAAGGACAGCCAGCGGCCATCCCGATCCCGGTAAGAGACCTCTCCGGCGGTGGGCATGAGCCGTCCGGACAGGAGGCTCAAGAGGGTGGTCTTGCCTGAACCCGACTCGCCGACAATGGCCAGCACCTCGCCCGGCCACAGGGTGAAATTCACGTCCCGGCAGCCCACGCGGGTGCCGTAATATCGGGTCAGGCCGGTGACGCGCAGCAGTTCCTGATTCATCGCTCCCCCTCCGTGCGCGCCGCCGAGTTGGCGCAGTGATGAGAATCCGAGCAGACGAACATGCGGCCTCCCTGATCATCGATGATTATCTCATCCAGAAAACTGTCCCTGGATCCGCAAATGGCGCAGGCCTCGTCCCATGTCTGGATCTCGAAGGGATGATCCTCGAAATCCAGGCTCTCCACCCTGGTGTGGGGCGGGATGGCGTAAATGCGCTTCTCGCGTCCCGCGCCGAAAAGCTGCAGGGCCGGACAGTCGTTCATCTTGGGGTTGTCGAATTTCGGGATGGGAGAGGGGCACATGATGTAGCGGTCCTCGACCTTGACGGGATAGTTGTAGCTGGTGGCGATGCGGCCATGCACGGCGATGTCCTCGTAGAGCTTGACGTGCATGACCCCGTATTCCTCCAGGGCGTGCATGGTCCGGGTCTCGGCTTCGCTGGGCTCCATGAAACGCAGGGGTTCGGGGATGGGCACCTGATAGACGAGAATCTGGCCGGATTTGAGGGGCGTTTCGGGGATGCGGTGCCGGGTCTGGATGACCGTCGCGTCTTCCGTGACGGTGGTCGTGGCCACCTGCGCCGTTCTGGCGAAAAAGGAACGGATGGAGACCGCGTTGGTCGTGTCGTCGGCGCCCTGGTCGATGACTTTCAAGACGTCATCCGGACCGATGATGCTGGCCGTGATCTGGATGCCACCCGTGCCCCAGCCATAGGGCAGGGGCATCTCGCGGCTGCCGAAGGGAACCTGATAACCGGGGATGGCCACGGCTTTCAAAATGGCGCGGCGGATCATGCCCTTGGTCTGCTCGTCCAAGTAGGCATAGTTGTATCCGGGCAAGGCTTCAGCGTTCATGAGGTTCCTCCTCGGCGGCGTCCCTGCGCAGGCCCCGCACCATGACCAGTTCGGATTGAAAATCGACGTAGTGCGGCAGCTTCAGATGCTGGACAAATCCCGAAGCCTCGACGTTGTCGCTGTGGTAGAGGACAAACTCCCCGTCCTGGGCCGGGCCGCGCACCTCTTCACCCAGCTCCCCGGCGCGAAGCGACCGGTCAACCAGGGCCATGCTCATGGCCTTGCGTTCGCCCTGGCCAAAGGTCAGGCCATAGCCCCTAGTGAAGCGGGCGTCGCCGGAGCCGGTGAACTGGTTCACGGTCTCGCACTCGGTCAGGGTGATCTCGCCCAGCGTGACGGCGAAACCGAGCTCCTCGGGCACAAACTCGATTTCCACCTCGCCCATGCGGATCTCGCCCACAAAGGGATGGGTGGTGCCGAATCCGCGCTGGGTGGAGTAGCCCATGGCCAGCAGGAAGCCTTCATCGGCCCGGGCCAGGTTCTGCAGCCGCATGGACCGTCCTGCGGGCAAGGTCAGGGGCTCGCGGGTCAGGTCATCCGGCTCCGGGTCATCCCCGGCCGCCTCGGCATCAATGATCCCTTCCCGGCCGAGAACATCCAGCACCCGTGGCATGGCGACTGCCAGACCTTCGGCTTCCTCATGAACCAGGGTGGCGTCCTGTTGCGCAGGCGCGCTCTCCTGCCCCAAGCTCCAGTCCAACAGACGATGCGTGTAGTCGAAGGTCGGCCCGAGGACCTGGCCGCCCGGAACGTCCTTGAAGGTCGCGGAGATGCGCCGCCGGACATGCATCCTTGAAGTATCGACAGGCTGGGAATAGCCGAATCTGGGCAGCGTCGTGCGGTAGGCGCGCAGCAGAAAGATCGCCTCCATGAGGTCGCCGCGCGCCTGCTTCACGGCCAGAGCGGCCAGCCGGGAATCATAGAGCGAGCCTTCGCTCATGACCCGGTCCACCCCAAGGGACAGCTGCTCGCGAATCTGTTCCAGAGAGAGCTCCGGTACCGACGTGTCCCCCCGCCGCTCCCGGGCCAGGAGCTTGTGGGCTTCGGCAATGGCCTTTTCGCCACCCTTGACGGCTACATACATGGCTTTGTCTCCAGCTTCAGGGTTCGCGGGAGGCCGACAATGGCGTCATTGCCGACCAGGATGACATCAACACCGCGCGGAAAAAGTCCGGCATTGACGTGCCACTGGTCCACAAAGTTCTCCGGCAGCCATGAGCGGGGCATTTCCTCCTCGCCATCAACCCCCGGACCATGCACGCGCAGGGTTTCACCGCCCTGTCCGAGCAGCGGGGAGTACAGGAGCACGGTGCTCGATTTTTCGGGATATTCCGCGCTGCCGAGCGCAAACTCTCCCAGGGAGACCAGGCGCTGAGCGTCCAACACAATCGCGAAGGCGGCTTGTTCAGGCTTGGCTACGACCGGGCAGCCGCAGTGGAATCGCAGAAAGCGCAGGGCATCAGGCGTATTGGCTGCGGCATCGAGCCAAAGGGGCGTGTCCATGTCGCACAGGGTCAGGACCAGGGCGGACA
Organism: Desulfomicrobium sp. UBA5193; assembly: GCA_002412965.1. Lineage (GTDB taxonomy): Bacteria > Desulfobacterota > Desulfovibrionia > Desulfovibrionales > Desulfomicrobiaceae > Desulfomicrobium. The sequence continues at coordinate 508,274 of DHWB01000004.1, read as the reverse complement.
GGCTGCCGGGCCAGCCTTGCGGTCCGCCCGCCTGAACCGGGATCCTGACTGCGCGTCCGGGCCTGGACATGGCCTCCAGAATCACGCGGAAGGTGCCCTGGCTCTCGAAAACAGGCCGGGCGAAGCCGGCTGGAATGGGTTGCAGCATCAGTCATCCCCCCGCACGAGCGTGAAAAAATCCACCCGGCTCGGCATGACCTCGGCCTTCCGCCGGGTTAGGTGCGCATGTCGGGCCTCCCGCAACGGTCCGACAAGGATGGCCTTTAAGACCTCGGCTCTTTCAGGGATCTGCATCAGGGCATCGAACAGAGCCGCCAGCCGGGCATGATCCGGCCTGATGCCCGCAATCCAGGCATGCCCCATGACTCCATTTTCAAGACCGACGCTGCAACGGGTCACTGTCATCTCGCCCAGATTGAAGCGCTGGCCGGTGTTGCCTGCCCTGGCCCGGACCATGACCAACCCTGTCTCTGGCCCGCGCACGATCCGGTAGTTCGGATGCGCGGACAATCCTTCCCAGGCCTCGTGCAGCTGCGCAAGATCAGCGAGCGCGAATGCGGCCATCCATTCCTGCCGCTGCGTTTGTGCTGTTGACATCAAGAAAACTCCACAATATGAAAATTTGTATAGACATCTATGTCTTTTCGACAGACATGATCTCGCAGTATTTTGTGACAGTTTGCATTCAAGGAGACGGCAATGGAGTTACAACGCAGGAACGGCGTGGCCCTGTGGAGGCAGATTCGGGATTGGCTGGAATACCGCATCAAGGAAGGGGAGCTCGCGCCCGGCAGCAGGCTGCCGACGGAGCAGGAGCTGGCCGAGCGCTTCGGGGTCAACCGGCATACGGTGCGCCGGGCGCTGAGCTTGCTGGCCGACGATGACATGATCCGCACGGAACAGGGCAGCGGCAGTTTTGTGCGGGAAAAAGTCATCGACTACGCCGTTGGCGCGCGAACCCGTTTTCATGAAAATCTGCTCAGGCAGGAGCGAAAACCGCGCGGAGAACTGATTTCTTCCGGGATCATCCCGGCGACCACGGAAGTTGCCCAGGCGCTGGAACTGGACAAGGGAGAGACGGTCATCCTGCTCGAGACGGTCGGCGAGGCCGACGGGATCCGCATATGCCTTGCCAGCGCCCACTTTCCCCAGTCCCGTTTCCCCGGCCTGGATGAACATTTCCGGCGCACCGGTTCCGTCACTCTGGCACTGCGGGAATACGGCGTCACAGACTACCGCCGCAAGACCACGCACATCTCAAGCCGCATGCCCACGGCCCGTGAAGCGAGAGTTCTGCACCAACCGAGGAACCGCCCTGTTTTGGTCACGGAAAGCGTCAACGTCGATCCACGGGACTGGCCCATTGAATTTTGTGAAACGCGCTTCGCCTCGGAACGTGTGCAGTTTGTCATTGAAACCTGAATGCACATCACGAACGCTACTTTGCGAAATCAGGAAACGCGGAGGACAACCGAACTTTGGTCGTCCTTGAGTAAAAAAAGGCAGCGTGAAAGCTGCCTTGGGGACGGGAGGGGATGAACATGTAAATTCATCCATGAAGAAGCATACAGCGGGACGTTCAGCTCACGGAGGGGGTGCGCCGGGCGGCATCACTCCGCTTTCGGACTGATTTTCCGAGCAAGGGGCAGGCGGCAAAACCGGCCTCGCGGTTGCCCCGCAATTACAGGCTACTGGTAAACGGGAGCGGAACCAGACGACTGACCCGCTCGCGGTAGGACTGATAGACCTCGCCAAACTGATCTTCCAGTTCCATTTCCTCGGCGCCGACGTTTTTCAAAAAAAGGAACGCGGCGGCCAGGATGCCCAGAATGCCCAGGTTTGTGTTCAGCACCAGACACAGTCCGGGCATGATGCCCAGCAGGTTGGCGGCCACGATCGGGTTGCGGCTCCAGGCGAAGGGGCCGGACTGGACCAGCATATAGCCTTCGCTTTTCCTGAGTTCGCGCACCGCCAGAACAAGGCCGCCCAAACCCACGGCCAGCCATAAAAAACCGAGCAGCGAACCGAGCATGAACCAGTTGGTGCGCAGGATGAGGTTCTCGATGACGCTGCCGGCCACGATGACGCCATATCCAGGACCAAGAACTTTGAACGCGAAACTTTGTGTGTTCATAATGATCTCCTTGTCAGCGAAAGGGGGTGCTGTGCTGTATCGACAAGCCCCCTTACTACCATCCGTTGCCCCACTTGAAAAGAACCCGGCCCGGATTATTCTTGGCCGGGTTCACGACAAATCACGGTTAACTGACTGAAAAATCACAACTGTCCAGGCTGCTTAAAAAATGGTGAGCTGCGAGGAACAAAGAAACTCCAGGGCCGAAGCGTATTCAGACATACGTGAGGTTCTGGAGTTTCTGCAGTGACAAAGCAGATCGCCGTTTTTCAAGCAGCCTGCTAGCGGGTCAACTGGCGATAGCGGATGCGGCGCGGCACGGTCAGGGTGGAGCCTGTGCGGCGCTTCAAATCCTTCTCGTATTCCGAATAGTTGCCTTCGAACCATACCACCTGGCTGTCGCCCTCGAAGGCCAGGATGTGCGTCGCGATGCGGTCCAGGAACCAGCGGTCATGGGAAATGACCACCGCGCATCCGGCAAAATTCTCCAGGGCCTCTTCCAGGGCGCGCATGGTGTTCACGTCCAGATCATTGGTCGGTTCGTCGAGGAGCAGTACGTTGGCCTCTTTTTTGAGCATCAGCGCCAGGTGCAGACGGTTGCGCTCGCCGCCGGAGAGCATGCCCACGGTCTTCTGCTGATCCGGCCCGGCAAAGTTGAACTTGCTGACATAGGCCCTCGAATTGATGTCGCGGCCTCCGATATTGATGGTGTCGTAGCCGCCGGAGACCATCTCCCACACGGATTTCTTCGGGTCCAGGACATCGCGATCCTGCTCCACATGGGCCAGTTTCACAGTCTGACCGAGACGGATCTCCCCGCTGTCGGGCATCTCCTGGCCGGTGATCATGCGAAAAAGCGTGGTCTTACCCGCGCCGTTGGGTCCGATGACGCCGACAATGCCGCCCGGAGGCAGGGCAAAACTCATATCTTCGATGAGCAGCTTGTCCTCGTAGGCCTTCTTCACATGATCGGCCTCGATGACCACATCGCCCAGACGCGGGCCCGAGGGGATGAAAAGCTCCAGGGTCTTGATCTTGTCCTTGGTCTCCTGGTTGAGCAGGTTCTCATAGGACGAAATTCTGGCCTTGGCCTTGGCATGACGGCCCTTGGGAGACATGTTGATCCACTCGAGCTCGTGCTTCAAGGTACGCTGGCGGGCGCTCTCCTCTTTTTCCTCCTGGGCTAGGCGGTTCTGCTTCTGCTGGAGCCAGGACGAATAGTTGCCCTTCCACGGGATGCCTACGCCACGGTCCAGCTCCAGAATCCAGCCAGCGACATTGTCCAGGAAATAGCGGTCATGGGTCACGGCGATGATGGTGCCCTGGTACTGCTGCAGATGATGCTCAAGCCAGGCGATGGTCTCGGCGTCGAGATGGTTGGTGGGTTCGTCCAGCAGCAGAATGTCGGGCTTTTGCAGCAGCAACCGGCACAAGGCCACGCGACGCTTCTCGCCGCCGGACAGGATGCCGACCTTTGTCTCGGGCTCCGGACAGCGCAGGGCCTCCATGGCCATCTCCAGCTTGGAATCAAGCTCCCAGGCGTCCTGTGCGTCGAGCTTTTCCTGCACGTCGGCCTGGCGCGCGATGAGCGCATCCATCTCATCGTCGCTCATGGGCTCCGCGAATTTGGCGTTGATGTCTTCGAATTCCTGCAGGAGATCGACTGTTTCCTGCACCGCCTCCTGCACGATCTCGCGCACGGTCCGCTCCGGATCCAGCTTCGGCTCCTGCTCCAGGTAGCCCACGGAATAGCCGGGGGAGATGACTATCTGCCCGTTGTACTCCTTGTCCACGCCGGCCATGATCTTCAGCAGCGAGCTCTTGCCCGAGCCATTGAGGCCGAGCACGCCGATCTTGGCCCCGTAGAAAAAAGAAAGGGAGATGTCTTTTATGACGGGCTTCTTGTCGTAAAACCGGGACACCTTCAGCATGGAATAGATAATCTTGTTTGGTTCGTCGCTCATGAAAATAACCTCGAATATGGATTGATTGTATGCTTTCTTCCCGGCCATGCAAGGGCCGGGAACGGAAGCGGCCGACAGGGGCCGGCCGCGGGAAATGACGCCGGGATTTGAATCAGACTAATGACCGAAGCCGGGAATTTCCAGTCTCTTTTCCAGCCTGCGCAGGCCATAGGTGGCCACGCTGACCAGGGTCAGGTAATACACGCCCACGACCATGAAGACCTCGCTGAAGCGAAAACTCTCGCTCGCGATGATCTTGGCTTGGCCGGTCAGTTCGAAGCAGGTGATGACGTAGGCCAGGGACGAATACTTGATCAGGTACACGATCTCGTTTCCGCAACCGGGCAACGCGCGGCGAAAGGCCTGAGGGATGATGATCCAGACCAGGGTCGTGAACGTGGAGAAACCCAGCGCCTGGGCCGCCAGCACCTGCCCGCGCTTGATGGAGAGGAGCCCGCCACGGATGTACTCCGAATGATAGGCTGCGCTGCACAGGGTGAAGCCGAGCACGGCCGCCGTGTACGGCTGAAAATAGATGCCCACGTTTGGCAGGCCGAAATAGAGGATGAACAGCTGAATGACCAGCGGCGTACCCCGGAAGAGCGCCGCGTAGCCATTGGCCAGGGACTGGACAGCCCTGTTGCCAAAGGCCCGGCACGCGCCCACCACCACGCCGAAAAACATCCCCAGGATGGCTGAAGGCACGATGAGCTGCACGCTCATCAGTACACCCTTATTCAGGGCCGGCACCAGCCGCTCAAGCAGAAAGACAAGCTCCTCGTTCATGTGCTGGCGCCCTCGACGTCCATGATCTGGGAGCAGAAATCCAGGGTGCGGGTGCCCGAGCCCTCGGCCAGCAATTCCTTGGGGCTGCCCTGCTCGATGATACGGCCCTCCTGCATGAACAGCACTTCGTCGGCCAGGGACCGTGCAAAGCCCATCTGGTGCGTGGCCATGACCATGGTCATGCCGTTTTGGGCCAACCCGCGGATGACGGTCAGCACTTCGCTGACCAGTTCCGGATCAAGGGCCGACGTGGGCTCGTCCAGGAGCATGACCTTCGGGTCCATGGCCAGAGCGCGGGCGATGGACACGCGCTGCTTCTGCCCGCCCGACAGCTCCGCCGGATAGAGGTGCCCCTTGTCGGCAAGCCCGACCCGATCCAGCTCGGCCATGGCCCGAACCCGGGCCTGGCTGCGGCTCATGCCCCGGACCTTGCGCAGGGCGATGCTGACGTTGTCCACGGCGGTCAGGTGATCGAACAGATTGAAATCCTGAAAAATCATGCCCACATGCTGACGGAACACGCAGAGCTCGCGGGCCTTGTTCGGGTCCACATGCTGGCCTTCGAGCTCGATTTCCCCGCGATCAGGCACGATGAGATAGTTCATGCACTGCAAAAGGGTGCTCTTACCGCCCCCTGAGGGTCCGATGAGCACCTTCATTTCGCCTTCGTACAGATCCAGGCTCACGGACTTGAGGATCTCGCGGCCGCCCAAAACCTTGGATATTCCATGCACCCGCATCAGCGGAGTCTTTGTGTTCGCTTTCGTCATTAATGCACATAACCTTTTATTCTGACACGTTTTTCCAATGCACGCAGGGCCACGACCCCAGCCCAGGTCAGCAGAAAATAGAGCACCGCCGCGCTGACGTACAGGGGCAGATGCTGGTAGGTCCGGGAAGCAACGAAGTGGGTCCGGGCCATGATCTCGCTCGCCCCGAGCACAAAGGCCAGGGCAGAGTCCTTCAGGATGATGGAATACTCGTTGGACCAGCCGGGAATGGACAGGCGCAGGGCCTGGGGCAGGATGATGGACCGGATGGCCAGGCCGTCGGACATGCCGAGGGCTCGGGCCGCCTTGAGCTGCCCCTTGGACAGGGACAGGATGGCGCCGCGAAAAATTTGGGATTGATAGGCGCCGCTGGTCATGCCCAGCACTATGGTCGCGGCCGCGACCGCGTTCAGGTTCAGCCCCACAAGGTTGAACAACCCGAAATAAAAAAGAAAAAGGAGCACCAGAATGGGCACGCCCCGAAAAAACCAGACATAGAGGCCGCACAGCGTCCGCACCGGCCCCCGCCCATAGACCTGGCCCACGGCCAGGGGCACGCCGATGAAGAGGCCCAGGAACATGGCCCCGACGACGGCTGTGACGGTGACGGCCGCGCCCTGCAGCACATATGGCAGGGCGTCGATGAGAACAGTGACGGTTTCGTTCATGATCAGGGCGGATCCTTCAGAGGCGTGGCGTGGCAAAAAAACGGGAAGGCCGGGACATTGCCAGACCTTCCCGAGGTTTCAAACAGCAGCGGAATTACTTGTTCAGGTGCTTGGCGATGAGTGCTTCCCAGTAGGGGTCGGCTTTCAGCATCTCGAAGCCCTTGTTCAGCTTGTCGAGCAGTTCCTTGTCTTCCTTGCGTACGGCGGCGCCAAAGGGCTCCACTTCGCCGAAGATGCCGATGATCTGCACGGGCTTCTTCTGCTCGGCGTCACGGGCCGGGGGATAGTTCATGGCGGCTGCGTCGATGCGGCCGTTAACCAGGTCTTCAATGGCCATGGGCGCGGAATCGTAGTGGCGGATGGTGAACTTCCAGCCCTGCTTTTCCTTTTCCTCGGCCATCCACTTGGCTTCGGAGGTACCGGCCTGCATGCCGACGGTCACTTCCTTGCCGTAGATTTCCTCAGCCTTGAGCTTGGAATCTTTCTTGGTCACGAAAACGTTCTTCACTTCCCAGTAAGGGGTGGTGAAATTGACCTTCTCGGCCCGCTCGGCGGTGATGGTCATGCCGGAGCAGATGAAGTCGATCTTCTTGGCCAGCAGGTTGGGGATGATGCCATCCCAGTCCACGGGCACGTGCTTGACCTTGAAGCCCATCTTGGCCGCGATCCAATCCACGGCGTCGACATCAAAGCCGCCGGGCTTTCCGCTCTGATCAACATAGGCGAACGGGGGATAATTGGCGTCGATGCCGTTTATCAGGACTTTTTCCTCCGCCAGGGCGGGGCCAGCAACCATGCACACAAGGCAGGCGATCACAAAAGCAGCGCGTTTCAGCATGTTTTTCCATCCTCATGAAAACGTTTGACAAAAAATGAGGTTCCCCCACAAGTACGTCGAAACCGGCCAGGTTCTCTCATCCTCTTGGTGAAGAGCGCCAAACCAGTTCGTTTTGCGGCACAACGCTTCCAAATGCGAACGATTTGCAGCCTTGCGACACTCCGACATCGGTATATTCATTTTCCAAAAACCGCAACCGATCCCCCGGGCCCATGGAAAAGCAGAGCAACCAAAAGAAAGCATACCTCTACGGCCTGGCCGCCGTCTGCCTGTGGTCCACCGTGGCCACGGCCTTCAAGCTTTCCCTGCGCCACCTCGGGCCGGAGCCCCTGCTTTTCTATGCAAGCCTGACCTCGGTCCTGGTCCTCGCCGTCATCCTGGTCATCCAGGGCCGACTGAAGGAACTTACCACACTGACCTGGAAGGAAGCACGCTTCTCGCTGGTTCTTGGCGGACTCAACCCATTTCTCTACTACCTCATCCTGATCCGGGCCTACGATCTGCTCCGGGCCCAGGAAGCCCAGGCCATCAACTACACCTGGGCCATCACCATGAGCATCCTGTCCATCCCTCTCCTGAAGCAAAAGATTCGCGGGCTGCAGTTCGCGGCCATCGGTCTCAGCTATCTCGGCGCCCTCATTATCTCCACCCACGGGGATCTGCTCGGCTTTGAGATGGAGAGCCCGCTTGGCTTCGCCCTGGCCATGAGCAGCACCGTGATATGGGCCCTCTTCTGGATTTTCGGGGTCAAGGACCGCCTGGACCCGACCCTTCGCCTGCTGCTCAACTTCTGCTGCGGGGCGTTCTATACTTTGATATGGGCCTTGCTCTCGGGCATCTCCCTGCTCCCCAACGGACCGGGTTTCCTAGGCGCGGTCTACATCGGCGTCTTCGAAATGGGCGTGACCTTCGTACTCTGGATGTCGGCCCTGCGCCTGTCCCGGACCACGGCCCAAGTCAGCAACCTCATTTACCTGGCCCCCTTCCTGTCCCTCTTCATCATCCATTTCCTGGTCGGCGAGACCATCTTCTCCTCCACCCTGGTCGGGCTTGGCTTCATCCTGGCTGGGACCGTGGTCCAGAAATTCGCGGACGCACAAGGCTCCAGCGAGCAATGACGGCCCGCTTTTTCTCCAGGCGAGCTTTTTTTCGCTTTTTGCTGATCCTCCACATGTCCGCCCTGCTGCCTTCGTGCGCACCCCAAAAAAAGCGCCGCAGAATCGTCGTCCCCTACCCCATGTGAGGCTGGCCGGACCTTTTCACGGCCCAAAAAATGGATTGACAGTTCACCCGCTCACGCCTACAGGGTCGATGTTCGGAGGCGTCGCGCCATTTCATGGGAAATGAACGTGCCGCTGGTGCGGACCAGCTGGCAAATGTCTCCAGCCGGACTCTCCGCATTTTATTTACCTTTTTTTTCGGAGTTACAGTTTAGTCTATGAACATCTATGTTGGAAATCTGTCCTGGTCGACCACTGACGCCGACCTCAAGTCCCTGTTTTCCCAGTACGGCGAAGTTACCTCTGCTCACGTCATCGAGGACCGCGCCACTGGCCGTTCCCGTGGTTTCGGCTTTGTCGAGATGGATGACGAAGGCGCCCGCAAGGCCATCCAGGCAGTGAACGGCACCGATCTTCAGGGCCGCACCCTGAAAGTCAACGAATCTCAGCCCCGTGAGAGCCGCCCCCGCTACTAAGCGGTCCTGTTCGATCATGAGGAAGCCCGTCCCCGACGGGCTTTTTTTTGCCCCAAATCCGCCGTCGTCTCCCGTGCATGCCACAATTGACGCTGTCTTGCGCTGCGACTAAAGCACCTGGACACCAACCCTCATCCCAACATGGAGCACCGGATGCGTTCCTGGCCAAAAGCGGCTCTCTTTTTCACTCTCTTCCTTCTCCTTGTGAACCTGACGGCCTGCACCAAGACCGTGCCAAGTCCATCGCAGACGCCAAGCGCTGCAGAGCCGCCCGCGACCATGCCGGCCCCGGCGGAAGAACCCGCTCCGGAAGCGTGCGAACCTCCGTCCGAAAAACCCACCGAAATCGGCAAGGAAGCCCAAGCTCCCTGCCTCGAATGCGAAGCCGTTGACCCAACCCAGAATCGCGCCGGCTGTTTCAAACTCCAACCCGGCAAGACGACCAAAAATTCAAAGGGCAAGACCGTTACCGGCCGCTGCCAGCCCCAATGCGTGCCCTACGCCCGCTGCCGTAGCGGCATCATGACCTGTCGCCTGGGTGACACCGGCCCCGTGGAATGGTTCGAGTGCGCCCGCAAGAACAAGGCGACCACCTCCATCCCCAAGGCCGGCTCGATCATGGTCATCGCCGGCAACAAGGGCCGCAAGATGTCGACGGGCCACCTTGGCTATGTGGAAGAGGCCTGCCCCAACGCGGACGGGACCTGGACCCTGCGCTTCAGCCACACCAACTATGACCGCAAATGCCACCTTGATCTGGACGCGAAGGTTCTTTTCAATCCCAAGACCATGACCGCCACATTTTTGAGCGGCGCATGGAAAGCCTGGGCCAAGGATCTGAAAATCAGCGGCTTCATCCTCAGATAACCGATGGAGCCGCGCATCCTGAGCCATGATCCGCAGAGCGAATACTACTTTCGCGAAGGCTGCTTCATCACCGAACTCTCAAACGGCGAGCACGACCCCGACGTATCCCTGGCCCGCGCCAGGGTAGAGCCGGGTCGAACCACGTCCTGGCACGCCCTGGCCCGGACCACCGAGCGTTACCTGATCCTTGAAGGACAGGGGTTGGTCGAGGTCGGCAGCCTGCCGCCCGCGCCTGTCGGTCCCGGCGATGTGGTCGTCATTCCGCCGGGAAGCCGCCAGCGCATCACCAACACCGGCCCCCTTGACCTGATCTTTCTGGCCATCTGCTCGCCGCGCTTTTCGCCCCAGAACTACATCGATCTGGACGCATAAGACCCCGCTTTTCTGGGCAGGACACTGTACAAACCGCGAAAAAAAACCGCCGGTTTCCCGGCGGCCTGACCCCTTTGCGTTGGGGTATTGCGTTCAATGCTCAGCATCAAAGAGGGATGAGCAGGCTCTCTCCCGTCATCTCCACAGGTTTCGCAATCCCCAGAATGCCCAGGATGGTCGGGGCCACATCGGCCAGGCGGCCATCCCTGACCCGGACCTGATCCGGCCCGACATAGACAAACGGGACGGGATTGAGGCTGTGCGAGGTCTTCACGTTGCCGTGCTCGTCCAGCATGTCCTCGGCGTTGCCGTGGTCCGCAGTGACCAGAAGCGTGCCGCCCATGCCCGCCACGCAATCCATGACCCGGCCCAGACATTCATCTACGGCTTCGCAGGCCTTGACGGCCGCCGGGATGACCCCGGTGTGCCCGACCATGTCGAGGTTGGCGAAATTGCACACCGCCAGATCATATTGACCCGTTTCGAGAGCGCCAACGAGAGTGTCCGTGATCTTGTACACGCTCATCTCCGGCTTGAAGTCGTAGGTAGGAACTTCCTTGGGTGAGGGCAGCATCTCGCGGTCTTCGCCGGGAAAGGGCGTCTCCTGGCCTCCGTTGAAAAAATAGGTCACGTGGGCGTATTTTTCCGTTTCGGCGGTGCGCAGCTGGCGCATCCCCTGCTCGGACACGACCTGTCCCAGAATCCGGTCCAGGCTGACCGGCGGAAAGAGCACGGGCAGATCGAAGTTCTTGTCGTAGCGGGTCATGGTCACGAAACGCGACAGGCGCACCTTGTGCGGACGAGCAAAGCCCGTGAAGCCGTCTTCGTTCAAGGCCCGGGTCAGCTCCCGGGTCCGGTCCGCCCGAAAATTGAAGAAAAGCACGGCGTCGCCGTCCTGAATCAGGCCCGAGGGCGCCCCATCCCGCAGGATGACGCGAGGCTGGACGAACTCGTCGTTTTCTCCGTTCTCATAGGCATCGCGCACAGCCTGCGCCGCGCTCAAAGCGGTCAGCCCCCGACCTACAGTCAGGGCCTCGTAGGCGCGCTCCACACGCTCCCAGCGCAGATCGCGGTCCATGGCGTAATACCGTCCCGAGACCGTGGCGATGCGCCCGGCGCCCATGCGGGCCAGGGACGCCTCCAGTTCCTCGATATAGCCAAGGCCGCTGCGCGGTGGAGTGTCCCGGCCGTCCAGAAAGGCGTGCACGCAGATGTCCGCCACTCCCTGGTCGGTCAGGGCCTGGACCACCGCCTCCAGATGGGTGAGCATGCTGTGCACGCCCCCGTCGGAGACAAGGCCCAGCAGGTGAACCCTCCCCGAGGCCGCCTTGGCGGTGCCCACGAGCTCGGCCAGCACAGGACTTACGGCCAGGGAGCCGTCCTCGATGGCCAGGTTGATGCGCATGATGTCCTGATAGACGATGCGCCCGGCTCCGAGGTTCAGATGGCCGACCTCGGAGTTGCCCATCTGTCCGTCGGGCAGACCAACATCACGGCCCATGCATTTGAGCTCCCCCTTGGGACAGGAAGACAGAAGGGCGTCCATGCGCGGAGTCCGGGCCAGGCTCACGGCATTTCCCGGACCGGGAGCGGCCTTGCCCCAGCCGTCCAGAATCAGCAGTACGCACGGTTTCTTCATTTACCTTCCCCGGAAGTGACGCTCTTCGGCAGGGCAAAAGCCGGGGCCTTGGAATAAAGCCCTTCGACATTGTACAGGGAGCGCATTTCATCCTGAAAAACATGCACGATGACATCGTTGCAATCGACCAGCACCCACTGACCGTTCTGCAAGCCTTCGACACCTAAATATTCCCACTTATTTTCCGCAAGCCGCTGCATGATTTCGTCCGCCAGGGACTGGGCATGCTTGGCCGATCTGGCGGTAACAAAGATCATGGCCTCGGTCAGGGGTGAAATTCCCCGCACGTCAAGCGCCTTGATATTCGTGCCCTTCTTGTCCGCAAGCCAGGTCACGATCTGCCCGATTTTTTCTTCCATATTGATTTCTCGCACTCCATTACATTTAATTTATCGCTCAAACTCAAATTGTCTACGTCAAAACGCGCCCCACGGCAATGAGGCAAAACTTGACGAATACGGTGGGTCAAGGCATAGAACTGCAATGCAAAATGCTGCCGTTTCACCGCATTTCCTGATATTTAGAATCCCCTTCGCAGAAGGGGCCACGGTGTAGCGCCAGCCGCGCGAACGATTTCAATTGCCGTGAACAGCCCCCCCCTTGTTCGCGGCTTTTTCATTTTTTTACCTGGAGGTTCAGCCATGCTTTACGACGTGTCGAACGAAACCATGCCCCGGGAAGAGCTGGAGGCCCTGCAGCTCGGGCGGCTCAAGGCCATGGTTGAAAAGGTGTACTACAACGTGCCCTTCTACCAGAACAGGTTCAACGAGATGGGCATCCGTCCGGAGCAGATCCGCTCCCTGGACGACCTCAAGTACTTGCCCTTCACCGAGAAGCAGGACCTGCGCAACAACTACCCCTTCGGCCTCTTCGCCGTGCCCCGCGACAATGTCGTGCGCGTGCACGCCTCCTCGGGCACCACGGGCAAGGCCACCGTGGTCGGGTACACCCAGCGCGACGTGAACACCTGGGCCGAACTGATGGCCCGCTCGCTCATGTGCGCGGGCGCCAGCCGCCGCGACATCGTGCACAATGCCTACGGCTACGGCCTCTTCACCGGGGGTCTCGGCATGCACTACGGCGTGGAGCGACTGGGCGCGACCATCCTGCCCATCTCCGGCGGCGGGACCCGACGCCAGGTCATGCTCATGCGCGACTTCGGCTCGACCATCCTGTGCAGCACCCCGTCCTATGCACTGTTTCTGTATGAATCCATCATCGCCGCAGGCATGAACATCTCCGACCTGAAGCTGCACACGGGCATTTTCGGGGCCGAGCCCTGGAGCGAGAAGATGCGCGCCGAGATCGAGTCCAAGCTGCAGATAAAAGCCCTCGACATTTACGGACTGTCCGAAATCATGGGTCCGGGAGTAGGTATGGAATGCTGCGACGCCCAGGACGGGCTGCATATCTGGGAAGACCATTTCCTGATCGAGATCATCGATCCCGACACGGGCGAGCAGCTGCCGCTGGGCGAATCCGGCGAACTGGTCATCACCACCATCACCAAGGAAGCCCAGCCCCTCATCCGTTACCGCACGCGCGACATCACGCGCATCGAGGCCATCCCCTGCCGCTGCGGCCGCACCCACCGGCGCATCTCCCGCATCCAGGGCCGCAGCGACGACATGCTCATCATCCGCGGCGTGAACGTTTTCCCGCAGCAGATCGAGACCATCCTCCTGGAAACGCAGGGCGTAGCCCCGCACTATCAGCTCATCCTGACCCGCCAGGGCAGCCTCGACATGCTTGAGGTCAAGGTGGAGGTAGACGAAAAGCTCTTCTCCGACGAGATCCGGCATTTACAGCGTATCGAAGCCAAGATACAAAAAAATATCAAGGAATTCCTGGGCGTCACCGCCAAGGTGACCCTGTCCGAACCGCAGAGTATCGAACGCTCCGAGGGGAAGGCCAAACGCATCATCGACCTGCGCAACTCGTAAACAACAGGGCAGGCGCCAATCCCGCGCCCCCACCCCAGACCGGGAGGAATCATGAAAGTTGAACAGATTTCCGTTTTTCTTGAAAACAGAGCCGGCCGACTGGCCGAAGTGACCAAGACCCTGGCCGAAAACCAGATCAATATCCGCGCCCTGTCCCTGGCCGACACGTCCGATTTCGGCATCCTGCGCCTCATCGTGACCGACAACGAGAAGGCCAAGGACGCCCTGAAGGCCAAAGGCTTCACCGTGGGCCGGACCAACGTCGTGGCCGCCGAGGTGGGCGACCGACCCGGCGGGCTGCATACCATCCTGGAGATGCTCAACGCGGGCGGCGTTAACGTGGAATACATGTACGCCTTCGTGACCCAGAGCGGCCGCAACGCCATCCTCATCTTCCGTTTCGACCGCACGGACCAGGCCATCGAGGTGTTGCAGAAGAACAATGTCCGCATCCTCTCGGGCGAAGAGCTCTATTCACTTTAGAACTTTCGGCGCGGCCCTTGCCTCCTCGGCCCTCGTCTCCTGACGAGGGCCTTCTTTTTTTTGAAAACCGATACGTCCTGCCGTCATTTGCACACCGCCAGCCATGATATTTATTTCCCTTTTCCCGGGCTTTGGGTATTCGTTACGGCAGAACATGATTGGCGGCATTTTTCCACGCGACTCTTTCACCACCCAAGACCATGAGCACAACATCGTCCCGCGCCATTCTCCTTCGAGCAGTTCTCCTGCTCCTGCTCTACGTCGGAGTTGTCCTGGCACTCAGCATGGCCTGGACCGGATATGAAAACCAAAAGTTTCTCGATGCCACGGACAGCAAACTGCAAACAGCGTCCAGAAGCCTGCGCTATCTTTTGGCCGACAATTTTCATGACAGAACCCTCGACGCCGACTCCATCACCTTCGAGGAAGAACTCGTAAATCGTGACAAGTTCAATGAATTCGCAAAAATAAATGACCTGATCTATGTCTATACGGTCGTCCAGAACGGCACGGAACTCTATTTCTCCGCACCGACGGTCACGGAAGAGGAGGCCCGTGAACAGAAATCCTGGTATTACCATCCCTACGCGGACGCGCCGGACGAATTTTTCCTGGCTCTCAAGAACCGCCAGGACTTCGCCCTGACATACAACGACGAGTGGGGAAATTTTCGCACCACCTGCGTCTTCGAATCCAGTCCTGCAGGCAAACCATACCTTTCCTGCGCGGACATGGCCCTTCACGAGATCGACGTCGTCCGCACCCGGCATCTGCTGATCAGCATTGCGGCGTCTCTGATCCTCATGAGCTTTCTGGTCCCCTCGACCTTGCTGATCCGCCGCTTCTACAGGGCCCATGTTGCCGAACTGGATGCGTCCCACACCGAAACGCTAACTCATCTCGACATGCTGAACACTCTGATCCAAAAGCTGCCCATGGGCCTCATGGTCATCCAGCCCGACAACAGGGTCAGCATGGTCAATCCGGCCTTCACGCAGCTGACCGGATACGAACTGGGTGATATCAGCACCCGCAACAGCTGGTTTCGCAAGGCCTATCCCGACATCCACGCCAGGGCGGGCCTGCTCAGGATCTGGGCGCAGCGCCTGAAGGGCGTCGAAGAAACGGGTGGCACCCACGCGACCGTGACCTGCAAAAACGGAACGCTCAGGCTGTTCAACCTGCAGGGCAGGCTGCTTCAGGACAAGCGGACGCTCATGATCATGGAGGATATCACCGAGCGCGAACAGGCCCAGTCCAAACTGCAACGCAGCGAGGAGAGGCTGCGCCAGATCCTCGACAACCTGCAGGTCGGCATCGCCGTCGTGGACACCGAGGAGCGCAGGGTCAGCTACGTCAACCCGAAGCTTCTGCAGATGACGGGCCGGAGCCTGGACGAAGTGGTCGGCTCACCCTGTCATCTGTACATTTGCGCGGCCTGCGAGGGGGATTGCCCTGTGTTTGATCGCGGTCTTACCCTGGCGGGTCGCGAAGTCGAAATCATGGGTGTGAACGAAAAACCGATCCAGATCCTCAAATCCGCCATCCAGACGGAAATCGGCGGCAGACAGGTCCTGGTCGAATCCTTCGTGGACATCACCGCGCAAAAACTGGTCGAGGCGGAACTCCTCAAAGCCAGGGACGCGGCCGAGGTCGCGAGCAAAGCCAAATCGGAATTCCTGGCGATCATGAGCCATGAGATACGCACCCCCTTAAACGGCATCCTGGGCTCGCTTCAGATCATTCAGAACATGCCCCCCGAGGACATGGAAGAATTCATCGCCATGGCCATCACCTCCAGCCGCAGCCTGCTGACCATCCTGCAGGACATCCTGGATCTGTCGATCATGGACACCGGCAACCTGAACATTGTCGATCGCCCCTTCGTCGCCTCCCAGATCACGCAGCCGATCATGGGCGCCTTCCATGAAGAGGCCGCGCGCAAAGGGCTTGAGCTGAGCGTCGTGAACGATCCGGCCATCTCCGAGTTTCTCACTGGTGACGTGCAGCGCATCCGCCAGGTGCTCTTCAACCTCATCGGCAACGCCATCAAGTACACGAGCCAAGGATACGTCCGTCTCGAAATATCGTTGCTCCCCGTGCGCAGCGCCTCGGGGCATGGGATGCTGCATTTCGCCGTGTATGACTCGGGCGAAGGCATTGCCGACGACAAGCTGGACGCCGTATTCGAAGCCTTCACCCAGGCCGATATGGGCGTAAGCCGCGGGCATGGCGGCACGGGCATTGGCCTGGCCATCGTCAAGCGCCTGCTGAAGCTCATGGGTTCGAGCCTGTGCATGCTCTCGGAAACCGGGGTCGGCAGCGAATTCCACTTCTCCCTGCCCCTGATTCCGGGCTCCGGGAAAAGCGACGCGTGAACCAGGGTCCGGCCGCACCTGGGCATTTTCAGCGCGTCTACGTGGAGATCACGAATCGCTGCAATCTGCGCTGCGATTTCTGCGCCGGAACCTCAAGACCCCCCGCGACCATGGACCCGGCCTTTTTCGCACGCGTGCTGGCCCAAGTCGCCCCGCTGACCAGCCAAGTCTGTCTGCATGTCTTGGGCGAACCGCTCCTGCACCCGAAGTTGTCCACCATCCTGGACCAATGCGCGACCGCCGAAGTCGCCGTCAACCTGACCACCAACGCCACCCTCCTGCGCGCCCACGCGGAACTGCTGCTGCGGACTCCGGCCCTGCGGCAGCTCAATTTTTCCCTGCAGTCATTGCGCAGGGGCGACAACCTCGATGAAGACACCCTGGACGCCATCCTGGAATTCAGCCTGAGCGCAGCACGAATGCGCCCCGAGCTGTACATCAACCTGCGCCTCTGGACCCTGGACAGCCTGCAGTCCCCATCGGACAGCCGGTTCAACGCCCACGTCCTGGGCCGCATCGCCACGGCCCTGGGCACCGCTCCCCCACCCCTGCCAAAAGGGCGCAAGAGCGTGAAGCTGTGCGGACGCATCTACCTGCATGCCGATACGGTCTTTGCCTGGCCAGGAGACATGACCACACCGGAGCGGGCGCGAGGCTTCTGCCACGGCCTGTCCACGCACTGCGCCATCCTGGCCGACGGCACCGTCTGCCCCTGCTGCCTCGACGCCGACGGCCGCATCGCGCTCGGCAACCTGCACGACACCGGGCTGGCCGAAATCCTGGCCAGTGCCAGGGCCAAGGCCATGGCCGCAGGCTTTGCGGCGGGCAGGCTCGTGGAAGAGGTCTGCCGCCACTGCACCTATTGCCGCAGATTCAAAAGCGGGGCAAAACGCTAAAAGCGTGCACGGCGCATTCCTTGCTGCAACACAACAAGCGAAAAAACATGGATCATTACACCCGCTCCGCCCGCAACACCTTCGCCGGGCTGGTGCTGAACCGAAAACCCTTCGTTACGGTCGATGCCCCGGACTGGGAGCAGACCCTCGTTTCAGGACGCGCCCTCTATGTCGTGGTCCGTGGCGATGAAATCCTCTTCGATGCGGACCGCTCGGAACCGCTTCTGCTTGCCCAGCCCATGCTTGGCGGCTGCGATCAGGCCCATCTGGAAGCCATGCTCCTGGGCGATGACGAAGAGTGCAGCTATTTCGCGATCAACCTCGACCGCCTCCCAACGCCCACGGCCCAGTGCCTCAGCACTCTGGGAACCTTCATGCCCCTGCGCCAGCATGCGGCGGTGCTGCCGGCCCAGATGGCGGCCCTGCTCGGTTACGCGCGCGCCATCGCGGGCTGGCACAGCCGGACCCGCTTCTGCAGCCTGTGCGGGCACCCTACCACACCGAGGCCCGCCTCCCTGGCCCAGGTCTGCACCAACCCGGACTGCGCCGCGGAGCATTTCCCGCGCATCAATCCGGCCATGATCGTGCTGGTCCACCACAAGGACAGCCGAGGAGACAGGTGCCTGCTCGGGCGCCAGGCCGTCTGGAAGCCCCGCGTCTATGCCGCCATTTCCGGCTATGTGGAACCGGGCGAGAGCGCCGAGGACACGGTCCTGCGCGAAGTCATGGAGGAAACGGGGATCGCGGTGCGGGACATCCGCTATTATTCCTCCCAGCCCTGGCCCTTTTCCGGATCGCTCATGCTCGGCTTCCATGCCCGTGCGACCTCGACGCGGATCATGCTGAACGACGATGAACTCGAAGACGCGCGCTGGTTTTCACGCCACGAGATCCCGGCCCTGCTCGACTCGGGCGAGCTGATTCTCCCCGCAGCCGAAACCATTGCCCGCCATCTCTTCGATGCCTGGTATGCTGGGGACGACTTCAGTTCCTGATACCGATCGCCTGCCGAGAACGGCTCAAATCATTGCATCTCCCCGCAGAGTATGGTTAACTTTGAAAAGCTGTTTGCTTCGCAATAACATTCAGGAGACGAGCATGGGCAAAAAATTGATCCTGGCCGGAGGCGGCCACGCACACATGACCATCCTGGCCCATCTGCGGGACCTGATCCGGGACGGCCACGACGTCACCGTCGTTCAACCTTCGGATTACCATTACTACTCCGGCATGGGACCGGGCATGCTGGGCCAGAGCTATACCCCCTCGGACATCCGCTTCGCGACCCGCGCCGTGGTCGAACGCCACGGAGCCGCCTTTGTGCGGGACAGGGTGGTGCGCATCGATGCGGAGCAGCGCTCCGTCACCCTCGGTTCCGGCCAAGCCATGGAATACGACGTGCTGTCCTGCAACGCGGGCAGCTATATCCCTTTCGAGAACATCCACGGCGACACCACAAACGTTTTCACCGTCAAGCCCATCGAACGTCTGCAGGAAGCGCAGCGGGCCGTGATCTCGCTCTGCGCCACCCGGACCAGGCCCCACATCGCCGTGGTCGGTGGCGGTCCGGCCGCCCTTGAAATCGCGGGCAACGTGCGCAGGCTCGCAAAATCGCGCGGTTGGCATGCGCCGCAAATCACCCTCTTTGCCGGCCGCCAATTGCTCAGCCGCCTTCCGGAGAAAATCCGCAGCATGGCCAGGGACTCCTTCGCCCGTCAGGACATCGCCATCAAGGAGGACGGCTACGTGGAGGAGATCCGCAACGGGGTCATCATGCAGGGCGGGACAAGCCACCATCCGGACCTCGTCTTCCTGGCCACGGGCGTGAAGCCGTCACGGCTCTTCGCCGACTCGGGGCTGACCACCGGGCCCACCGGCGGGCTGCTGGTCAACGAACGGCTGCAGAGCGTGGACTTTCCGGAAATTTTCGGCGGCGGGGACTGCATCGACTTCGCGCCCAAGCCTCTCGACAAGGTCGGAGTCTATGCCGTGCGCCAGAATCCCGTCCTCTACAGAAACGTCCGCGCCTGCCTGAACGGAACGCGCCTGCAGACCTTCGACCCCGGCGGAAGCTACCTACTGCTCTTCAACATGGGTGACGACACCGCCATCTTCAGCAAGGGACCGCTCATGTTCCGGAGCTCCGTGGCCTTCATGCTCAAAGACTACATCGACCGGCGCTTCATGCGCCACTTCCAGGCTCTTGAACGCTGACGCAGAGCCGGCCGACCTGCTGCGCGTCGAGGCCCTGAGCAAGCGCTTCGGCAAGACCACAGTCTTCAGCGACGTGAGCTTCGCCGTGGCCCGAGGCAACCTCGTCTCCTTGGTCGGGCCGTCAGGAGTGGGCAAGACCACCCTGCTGCACGTCATCGCCGGGCTGCAGGAAGCGGACGGCGGAGCGGTCCGGCACATTGGTCGCGAGGGGGAAAAACCCTCCGCCATCCTCGTCTTTCAGGACTACGTGCTCTTCCCGAACATGACCGTGTTCCAGAACATCGCCTTCGGCCTCAAAGCCCGTGGACTGTCCAAGGCCGCCATCCGGGACAAGGTCATGCCCATGCTGGGTTATTTTCACCTCGAAGACCGGCAGAACTCCTATCCGGCCCAGCTTTCGGGTGGGCAAAAACAGCGCGTGGCCATTGCCAGGGCCATGATTCTGGAACCGTCCCTGCTGCTCCTGGACGAACCCTTCGCCAACCTGGACCGCAACCTGAAGATGGAGACCGCCCTCTTCATCCGCTCCACCCAGCGCGCCTTCGGCATCACCACGATCTGCGTGACCCACGACCTGCAGGAAGCCCTGGCCATGTCGGACCGCATCGGCGTCATGCTCGGGGGGAGCCTGCGCCAGTACGCCCCGCCTCTGGAGGTGTACCGGCACCCGGCCGATCTGGAAACGGCGCGCTTCCTGGGTCCGCTGAACCGCATAACCGCCCCCCTGACGGACCTTCTCGGCCTGCCCTCCTGCTGGATGCGCCCCGAGGCCCTGCGCCTGGAACCGGACCCGGACGGCTCCGGCACCGTCACCGCCGTGCATTTCGCCGGTCATTATCTGGCCTGCACCGTGCGCATTCTGGACCGGGACCTCATCGTCTATGCCCTGGACGCCAGCTGCGAGCCCGGAGACCGGGTCAGCCTTGCGGCGTCTCCCCATTACCCGCCGATCTTTCATTGCCCATCCACGGAGGAATCATGCGTTTGAAACATATGCTCCTGCTTTTTCTGCTGCTGGCCGGATGCTCCGAAGCCCCGACCACGGACTCCGTTCTGACACTGGACTACCCGGCCCTGGAAAAGGCCGCGCGCGGCACCGAGGTGCGCTGGCACATGTGGGGCGGCAGCGCCCAGATCAACCAGTGGGTCGACACCTATGTGACCGCAGAGATGAAAAAACGCCATGACATAAACGTGGTGCGGGTGCCCATGGACGCACCGGTCTTCGTCAACAAGCTCTTGACCGAAAAGGCGGCGAACAAGGACATGGGCACCATGGACCTGCTGTGGATCAACGGCGAAAACTTCAAGAACGCCATGCAGGCCGGTGTGCTTTTCGGCCCCTTCACGGACAGGCTGCCCAATTTTGCGGTCTGGTACGACGCGCAGAAATCCGCGCATGATTTCGGATACCCCGTGAACGGCTTTGAAGCGCCCTACGGCCGGGCGCAGTTCGTCTTCGAGTACGACACGGACCGCACGCCACGTCCCCCGGCCACTCTGGCCGAGCTTGCGGACTGGATCAGGGCGCACCCTGGACGCTTCACCTATCCGCAGCCTCCGGATTTCACGGGCTCGGCCTTTCTGCGCCAGATTTTCTACGCCACCACGGGAGGGCACGAGCAGTACCTGAGCGGCTTCAACCCCGAGCTCTACGCCAAAAACGCACCGCAGACCTTTAGCTGGCTGAGCGACCTCAAACCCTATCTCTGGCAGGAAGGACGGACCTATCCGAAGGACGCGGCCGCCCTGGACACCCTGTTCGCGCGCGGAGAGATCGACATGGCCATGTCCTACCACCCGGCCCATGCGCAGATGAAAATCCTGGAAAAGACCTATCCCAAAACGGTGCGAACCTTTGTCCTGACAGAGGGGGCCATCTTCAACACTCACTTCACGGCCATCCCCTTCAATGCGCCAAACAAGGCCGGAGCCATGGTCCTGGCCAATTTCCTGATGAGCCCCGAGGCGCAGCTCTCCAAATTCAAGCCCGAAAACTGGGGTGACATGCCCGCCCTCGAGGTCTCGAAACTTGAGGCGGCGGAGCGCAAGGCCTTTGCGGAGGTCGACCTGGGCGAGGCCACCCTTGATACGGATACCCTCTCCGCGGCCGCCGTGCCGGAGATCAGGCCCGAATATCTGGAGCTTCTCGAAAAGGACTGGGACAGGATCATTCTCGGACACTAGGATGGGACGCAGGATTCTTTGGGGCCTTGCGCCCCTGCTGCTGCCGTACTGCGCGCTCTTCTGCGCGGGCATGGCCCTGACCATGGCCCAGAGCCTGGGTCTTTTTTTGCCGGTTGGACCAAGCGAGGCAACCCTTGAGCACTACCTGACGTTGCTTGAGGATCAGGCGATGGGCCAATCGCTTGGCCTGTCCCTGTTCGTGGCTTTTGTCTCGGCGGCGGGTTCGGTCCTGGGGGGCACCCTCCTGGCTCTGGCCCTGTGGCGCATGCCGCCCGGCCTGCGCAGGGTGGGCGTGGTCTCCAAGGTCGGGCTCATCCTGCCCCACGTGGCGGTGGCGTTCCTGGTCCTTCTTTTCCTGAGCAGAACGGGGCTTGTGTCCTCTGTCCTCTTCCAGGCAGGGATCATCTCCTCGCCGGAGGAATTTCCGAGCATCCTGCATACAGGGAGCGGCCTAGGCATGATCCTGGCCTTTCTGCTCAAGGGAGTGCCCTTCGCCCTGCTCCTGGTCGGGGCCGTGCTCTTCGGCTTCGACATCCGGCTGGTTCAGACCGCGCGCATGCTGGGGGCCGGTGCCTTACGCACCTTTTGGTCCGTGACCCTGCCGCGCCTGCTGCCGGCCGTGCACAGCGCCTTCATCATCCTCTTCCTGTACGCCTTCGGCTCCTTCGACATCCCCTTCGTGCTCGGGGAATCGCACCCCGGCATGCTCTCCATCCGGGTCTTCGACATCTTCTTCCAGCGCGACCTGAGCCAGCGCCCGCAAGCCATGGCCATCCTGACGCTCATGTTCGTCTTCGCCGCCCTCTTCGCCATGCTCTACAATCGCTTCGCGGCGTACCTCGACGGCTGGAGGCGCAAATTGTGAGACACGCGCCGACCCTCCTCATCCTCGCCCTCATGTTCCTGCTGCCAGTCATCGTACTGGTCCTGCAGGCCGGAGCGCCGGGCTGGCGCTTCCCGGAGCTCTGGCCGGAGCTCTCCCTGGAGGGGCTCCGTTTCCTCGCGGCTCGCCCAAGGCCTTTCCTGACGGCGCTTGCAAATTCCCTTGGCTATTCTATGGCGACAGTGGCCCTGACCCTGGCCATGACCATACTGCCCGCCAAGACCCTGGCGTTCACGTCCTTTCGCGGCAAAAACTTGCTCGAAGGCCTGCTCCTGCTCCCGGCCCTGGTTCCGGCCATGACCTTCTCCATGGGCCTGCATTTCATCTTTATCAAGATCGGCCTGGTCGACACCACGCCCGGCGTGATCCTGGTCCTGGCCATGATCAGCTACCCGTACATGCTGCGCGCCCTGACCACGGGTTACACCCTCATGGGGCGCGAATACGCAGTCTGCGCCCGCAACTTGGGCGCGTCGAAATGGCGTGTCTTTCTGGAAGTGGAGATGCCGCAGCTCCTCCCGGCCATGGCGGCAGGCGCGAGCGTGGTCTTTCTGGTCGCGTTTTCCGAATATTTCCTGGTCTTCCTGATCGGAGGCGGAAGCGTCGCGTCCTTCACGGGCTATCTCTTCCCGCTCATCACCTCCTCCAATCGCGGCCTCGGAGCGCTTATCACCCTGATCTTCCTGGCCGTGCCCATCGTCCTCTTCATCGTGCTGGAACTGGGGCTGTACCGATACCACCGCAAGCGGCGGATGCGGTAGGCGTTTGCAGCCTTCCCGTTTAATTGAATGATGGAGATCGGAGACCCCGGCAAGGAGGCTGAGATAAATCATATCAGGAATCCTGAAGCCCATTTCGGAGATAATTATGCTTCATTTTTAAATTGAATCATAAGTCCAAGATGGTGTGAGCCAGCTCAGCGCTTCGGGGAGAGTCAAGAATAGACGTGGCTCCCTTTCTTCATCTGTTTTCATATCATCTCAGTTTGTAATGCCTTACGTTGAGAGGCTTCCATTTGAGCAGCGGCTGGCATTTAACATGCTCATAATTATCAGCTAAACAGAAGAAGCCGACGAGAAGACACTCTTTTTCACTCCATTTTGCGCCAAGTGTTGACGTTTCTGGCGCAATTCAGATAGCTACTATCTATAGAAGTCCTCAAAAGTCATCGGCGTTTGCAATGACAACCGTGAGCAATTGTTCACAAAGGAGAGAAAATGGACACAAATGATTTGAAAAAAGTTCTGGCTGGCTGCTGCCTTGCGGCACTTTTGGCCAGTGCCTCGGCAGGTGTAGTCAACGCAGTGGCTTCCGGGAGCGGCTGAGGTGGGAGTTCAAAGCCCGCTGCCGGTGGCAGCGATGGAAATGCAACGGATGGGAATTCCACAAAACCTGCTCCCGGTGGGAGTGGCTGAGGTGGTGGAGCAAAAACCGGTGCCGGGAGCACCGATACACCCAAGAAGCAGTAACACCGTATCATTTGAGAAATAAGGGGGAGCTGCATGGCTCCCCCTGTGTTTATTGAGATCACTGCAAATAATCGTGAGAAACGCGACCAGTCATTCCCGCGAAGGTGGGAATAAATCCATCCTTTCAGATAGTTAAAAAGGCATGGATCCCTTTCCTCAATGGGATTGACGACTTTTACAGTGCCATCATTTGCCATCTTTTATTGATGAAATCCAGAATATCCTGTTAGACCATATTGTTATGACAATTTTACAGGAAAGACCATGAATCAAGCGCCACTGCATACGCTTTATCCAGTGACAGCATCATTTCTCGATGCGGAAACACTCTCCATTCTTGAGACAGCCCACAGCAAGAGTGCAGCAATGCTCCTCACGGCTATTGCGGAGATTTCGCGGGAAGGGTTGGCCCCTTTCTTTCTCCCGGATATCTGTGCATTGGAACTTGCAATGGAGAAAGTTGCGTCAAAGATGGTTTTTCTACCAGGACCACGTGAAGGCATTGTTGTGAATCAGAGCCTTGAGTTATGTGTGCTGCATACTTCTGGATGTGTTGACGTCATTCACGGCCTCGACACAAATATATGTTCTGTGCCCGATCAAGAAATTATCATGGTGTGGAAAAATAGAGGCATGCAAAAAGTTAATGTCGCGGTAGCAAAGCCTGAAGATCTCGCCGCAATCAAAATTATCACGGATGGGGTGGATCCCTCGAACGCGGAAACAGAAGCCAACGTTACGCCCGGCCTTGTCGATATCCTTCTCCGAAGAGCCTTGGGCAAAGGCATTCTCCTTTCTCCCGCATCACTCATACGACGCAAGCGCCAGGATTTTTCCGACAGCCTTTCCATCCCGGAAAAACATCTCAGCGCGGAAGTCTTCACCCTGCAGTGGCATATCACCCAGGATTGCGACCTGTTTTGTCGTCATTGCTACGACCGCAGCGCCCGATCGAATATGGCCGTGGACAAGGCTCTGGATGTGATCGATGATTTCCATTCTTTTTGCCGGGATCGGCACGTTCGCGGGCAGATAAGTTTTTCCGGAGGAAATCCCCTGCTCTACCCCGGATTTCTGGAAGTCTACGAGCGGGCAGCCCGGAAGGGTTTCGCCGTGGCCATCCTCGGAAATCCGACCACCAGGGAAATGATGGACTCGATCCTGAAAATCGCCCGGCCGGAATACTTTCAGGTCAGCCTGGAAGGATTACCCGAACACAACGATTCCATCCGCGGTCATGGGCATTTCCAGCGCGTCATGAACTTTCTTGAGGTATTGCGGGCTGTCGATATCCAAGGGCAGGTCATGCTTACTCTGACGCGGGATAACATGAACCAGGTACTGCCCTTGGCGGAATTATTGGAAGGGAAAGTCTGGGGCCTAGCCTTCAACCGGCTCTCGCCAGTGGGAAGAGGAGCTGCTCTTGCCCTGCCCGATCCCGAGAAATTTCAAGAGTTTGCGGCAAGGTATTGCGAGGGCGCCTCACGGCTCAGTGTATTGTCTTTCAAGGACAACATACTCAATGCTCATTTGGCAGCCACAGGAAAGCCACAATTCGGGGGCTGCACCGGATTCGGCTGTGGAGCAGCTTTTAATTTCATGGCCTTGCTCCCGGACGGGGAAGTGCATGCCTGCCGAAAATTTCCTTCTCTTATCGGAAACATTTCAACCGCATCTCTGGGCGAAATTTACGACGGGCAAGCAGCCGTCAGTTACCGTACCCGAAGCGAAGCCTGCCGGGAATGCTCCATCGTGGCGACATGCGGCGGTTGTCCGGCGGTAGTTTCAGGCCTGGGCCTAGACATCGCCAAGGATCGCGACCCATTTTGCCCGGGACCAATCCTTCTGCCCCAGCCTCCCGCCAAGTCGGTCTCTTGAATCACTTGCGCCGTGAATGGAAAAGAGGGGTCATCCGCCCATTTTGTTACCGCAAACGGTCCATGCGCTGACGAGGCATCAGAGGCTCCACCCGGTTTCGTCCGTTGCTCTTGGCACAAGGTACAGGGCAGGCTTTCAGGCTGCTTTGCAGACCGGAGCCCGGAGCGGCCATCTTGTTCACCACCCGCTCTCCAAACGTGTCCGAAAAACGCCGCGCCGCGGACAGATACAGAGGGGTGTCCGCCTTGCGCTCGTTCAGCGGATCCATCAAGCACAAGGCCGGCGCAGAGCCTAGTTGCGGTCCAGGATGCAGACCTTCTTGTCGGCGGGATCGAAGACTTCTTCCATGATGGCATCGACACGACTGCGCTCACGGTCGAAAATCCGCCCGCAACAAGCCTGCAAAGCGGACTGGGCCCGATTGTCCACCGGCAGATCCGGAAACGCGGGCAACTTGAAGGCATCGAAATCAAGCGGCGCAAAGGCCATGTCCTTGTCCAGATTCCAGGTCTGGCCCCCTCCGCCCGTGACCGACTCCTTGAAGACCTGGGTCTGGTCCAAACGCTTGGCAAAGCCCAGGGATTCGGAAGGGCGGTTGGATTCATTGACGCGGGCGATGCGCGCGTTGATCTCCTCGCAATGTTTGCGCAGCTGTTCATGATGCACGCTGACCAGCACCCGGCCCGGCAGGAGGGGATCGGAATAGTGGTCGCCATGCATGTAGGCCTGAATCATGCGGGCCAACGGCTCGTAAACCTCCCACACGGTCTTGCCGAAAAGGCCCTTGCGGGTGAAACTGCGCGGCCGTCGAAACTGCAGGCTGCAGACCAGATGCGTGTAAAGGGTGGGGTCATCCAGAGTGACGCCCAGAGCGTCGAAAAGAAGACGGCTGTTGGGCTGGGACCCAAGCAGACAGTTCAGGCCCGCGAACCAGGACCGGATCTCCTCGGCCTGGGTTTTGAGCTTGGCCGCCTGGGTCTCGAAATAGGCGATCTCTTCATCCAGGGCCTTGCGCACGCCAAAAAAGGTATCAGCCGCCTCGCGCAGGCCTTCCTCCACGAGAGCGTCGCCCCATTCGTCCAAAATTCCCATGCGCACTCCCCCGATCGTTATGGATTTGCACCAACCCTACCCGTGCCCATCACGCCTGACAAGAGCGCTTCCGATCTTTCATTGACAGGTCTCAGGGCTGGCTATAGTACTTTGTGAAATTTTTTACAGGAGGTTTACGCCTTGAATATTCTGATTTTCGGACCCAACGGCAGTGGCAAGGGAACCCAGGGCTCCCTGGCGAAGAAGAAGTATGACCTGGATCACATCGAGTCCGGTGCGATCTTCCGCAAGCACATCGGCGGCGGCACCGAACTGGGCATGAAGGCCAAGGCCTTCATCGATCGTGGCGAACTCGTTCCTGACGACATCACCATCCCCATGGTCCTCGACGTGCTGAAGAACTCCAGCCCCAATGGCTGGCTGCTGGACGGCTTTCCCCGCTCCATCGTGCAGGCCCAGAAGTTGTGGGAAGCACTGCAGGCCGATGGCGTCAAGCTGGACTTCGTCATTGAAATCCTCCTGCCCCGCGAAGTGGCCAAGAACCGCATCATGGGCCGCCGCCTCTGCAAGAACGACAACAACCATCCCAACAACATCTTCATCGACGCCATCAAGCCAAACGGCGACGTATGCCGCGTCTGCGGCGGCGAACTGACCGCCCGCGCCGATGACCAGGATGAGGACGCCATCGACAAGCGTCACAACATCTACTACGACGCGACCACCGGCACCCTGGCAGCTTCCTACTATTACAAGAACTTGGCCAAGGAAGCTGGCTTCAAGTACATTGAACTGGACGGCGAAGGCTCCATCGACGACATCCGCGCCACCCTTATGGCTCAGCTGTAAGCCGCACGCACATTTGAAGAACGAGGAAGGCGGGGTCAGCCCCGCCTTTTTCATGCACCATGACACTTCACATCGGCAGAATCGACTACCTCAACATGTGGCATATCTTCCATCTCTTGGCGGACATGTGCCCGGAAGGTCCCGATTTTCATTATCAACCCGGCCATCCCAGCCAGCTGAACAACGCCCTGGCCACAGGCGGGCTGGACATCTCCCCGTCCTCCTCGTTCGAGTACCTGCTCCACGCCGAACGCTATGAACTGCTGCCCGGCGCCTCCATCTGCGCGCAGGCCGAAGTCCAAAGCGTCCTCTTTCTTTCTCCGGCCCCCCTGGACGAGTTGCCCGCCTGGCTGGCCCGCCATCCCGGCCCGGTCTGCCTGACAGGGGCTTCGGCCACGTCCACGGCCCTCTTGAAAGTGCTCTGGTCCCAAAAATGGGGCCTGCCCGAAGCGCAGTGGCAGGAGGTCGAACCCGGCTCCGGCCTTGCCACAGGGCGGCCGTTCCTTGAAATCGGCAACCTGGCCCTGCGCCATTTCGTGCATCCGCCAGCCGACTACCATATTTACGATCTGGCCACGCAATGGTCGTCCTGGACAGGGCTGCCCTTTGTCTTCGCGGTCTGGATCGTGCGCCGCGGCCTGTCCGCGCCCACGCGCCGCCTGCTCCAGCGCCTGCAGGAACAGATCGGCGCCATCACCGCAAGCCTTGACGCCCACTTCGACGCCCTGTCCCGCCTGCCAGACCGACCCGACTGGCTGACCAGCCCGGACCTGCTCCGATATTGGCGGGCCATGGGCTACGAATTGGGTCCCCATGAACAGGCCGGGCTCGCCCTCTTCGGCGAACACTGCACCCGCCAGGGCCTGTTGTCCGGCATGCCGGGACTGCGCTGGTTCGCTTCCTGAGGTCTCCCGATTCCTGATGAAATTCCCCGGCTTCCACCGACTTTCCTTTCACTTCCTCAAGTTTTACGCTATTCCTGCCGATACATTCGATTAGGCGTCGTGTCCTTCAAAAGGGAGGAGTTATGGATATTCAAGGCATCGCCGGGAACAGTTCCCAGATCTACGACAAACAGACCTTCGGAGCCGCCGTGGTCGGAAAGACCATTGAGTACATGCACGGCGGCGGGGCCTCGAATGCAGCGCCCTTTGACAAGGAGACATTCGATGCGTCCCTGGTCAGCACAACCCTCGACTACATGAACACGAACACCAACCGCTATCAACCCCAGAACTCGTACACGTTCCAGACGGATGTGCTCATGCCCGCGTACACGGGCCGGGGCACCCTCCTCGACAGTCTGGCATGACGGATTGGACATGACGCTCATTGCGAGGAACTCCTCCGCAATAAGGCCCCGGGTGCTTGCATCCGGGGCCTTTTCACATCTTCAGGGCGCGCCCGCTCAAGTTTTTTGCGAATCGGCCGATACATGGTACAGGGCATGGACGCCCTGTTTGACGCAACAACCCGCGGCCAGGGAAGGCCAAGGAGGCGAAGATGAGCTTACGCGTGGACAAACCGCAGGCCCAGGGACAAAGACGGGAAGGACAGCAATCCTGGGATCTGGGTCATAAGAAGAAGAAACAGCGGATGAACCAGACCCCGTATCAAACCGATACGTGCGCAGAGGTCGAAGAGAACGGTACGATCTATAATTCCAAGGGAGACCTCGTGCCCCTGGCTTCCTGCCTGAAAATGAGCATCTGATCACGGGATGGAGTCCGCTGTGCCCTCCAGATGAAGCAGGGCAAGCAAGTCCTCATGAATGGCCCCGTTGGTGGCCACGATCATGTGCTCGCCCAAAGCGTAGCCGCCGTTCAGAGCGCTGACCCGGCCTCCGGCCTCCTCCACCAGCAGCCAGCCCGCGGCCGTGTCCCATGGCTTGAGGCCGGTCTCGTAATAGCCTTCGAACCTGCCGCAGGCCGTGTAGGCCAGGTCGATGGCCGCCGAACCCATGCGCCGGATGCCCTGGGACGCCAGCAGCACGCGCCGCAAACGCTCGCAGATCCGATCCACCTCCGTATGGAATGAATACGGGAATCCAGTGGCGATGAGTGCCGCTTGCATTGTCCCCTCCCGGCTGACGGCGATGGGCGCCCCGTTCAGAAAAGCGCCCTGCCCGCGCACGGCCCAGAAAAGTTCCTCAAGCATCGGCAGATAGACCGCGCCCATCTCCACCCGCCCGGCCTTCCACAGGGCCACGGACACGGCGACCATGGGCAGGCCGTGGGCATAGTTGGTGGTGCCGTCCACGGGGTCCACGATCCAGGCCAGGTCTCCCGGATCTAGGCTGGCGTGCGATTCCTCGGCCAGGACCGTCGAACCGGGCAGCAGTCCGGGCAGCCCGCTCAGCAGCAGGCGTTCCACGGCCAGATCGGTCTGGGTGACCAGGTCGATGCGCCCCTTGAACGTGATCTGCTTGGAATCATTCCACTGTGCGCGCACCACCCCTCCGGCCTCCCGCACGCAGGCCAAAAAACCGTCCACCAGCTGTTTATCCATGATTTCCCTCCGTTTACGGAATTCTGCTTGCGCTTCGTCTGCAGTCCGGTAAATATGCAACTTGAAAAAGCAACTTGTGTTTCTTCACCTTTGCGGCCCGCGCCGCGCACGACCCCAGGCCCGAGGTGCGGCATACCTGGAAAAAACACAAGCCCGAAGCCCTCGACGCGGTCTTTACAAAAAGCAAGACCACCGAAGACACCTGGGAGCCGCGGCACCCGTCACGGCCAAACGTTAGCCCCAAGGATCGGATTTATGCTTATCGGAATCGATGTCGGAGGAACCCACACTGACGGCGTCTGCATCCGGGAAGGCCGGGTGGAAGCCATGGCCAAGGTCCCCACGGATCATGACAACCTGCTGGCGACCATCTCCGAGGTGCTGTGCGCCATCCTGAAAGATTGCAAGGGCGCGGAAATCCGCACCATCAACCTGAGCACCACCCTCTCCACCAACGCCATCGTCACCGGGCGCACCGAAAAGGTGGGCATGTTCGTCATCCCCGGTCCGGGCATCGATGCCGGCGCCTACGCCCTCGGCAGCCAATACCATGTGCTGGCCGGATGCGTCGACCATCGAGGGTCCATCTCCGCCAAGGCGCGCGTGGACCAGATCAAGCCCATGGCCACGCGCTGCCGGGAGGAAGGCATCCGGGTCTACGGGGTGGTGGGCAAGTTCTGCACCCGCAACCCGGAGCAGGAAATCACCATCGCCGAAGCCCTCGCTCCCCAGGCCGATTTCGTGACCCAAGGGCACCGCGTGTCGGAGAGGCTGAACTTCGGCCGCCGCGTCAGCACGGTCTATTACAATTCCGCCGTCTGGCGGACCTTCAACGCCTTTGCCGACGCCCTGGAGCAAAGCCTGCACGATCTGAACATTCAGGCCGACATCAACATCGTCAAGGCCGACGGCGGGACCATGCCCCTGAAACTCGCCCGCGAGATCCCGGTCCAGTCCATTTTTTCGGGCCCGGCCGCTTCGGTCATGGGCATCCTGAGCACCGTCCCGGCGGCCGAGGACGCCCTGATCCTGGACATCGGCGGAACGACCACTGACATGGCCGTGCTGCTGGACGGCATTCCGCTCCTGGAGCGCGACGGCATCTCCATCTGCGATCATCCCACCCTGGTCCGGGCGCTCAAGGTCGAGTCCATCGGCATCGGCGGAGATTCCTTCATCAGTTCCCGAGGCGGACAGCTGCGCATCGGCCCCGACCGCCACGGCCCGTGCATGGCCGCTGGTGGCCCCGCCCCTGCTCTGATGGACGCCATGAACGTCCTGGGCCACGCCTCCTTCGGAGACCGGGAGCGTTCGGCCAAGGGCATCAAGGAAGTGGCCATGGCCCAGGGACTTTCGGCCCGGGAATGCGCCGAACAGGCCGTCAGCCTGGCCTTGGACATCCTGAAGAAGAAAGTCCACGCTTTCCTGGCGGCCATCAACGCCCGCCCGGTTTACACCATCCAGGAACTTCTGGAGGACCGCACGGTCCAGCCCAAGCGCATCCTGGTCATCGGCGGCCCCGCCGAGGCCATGGCCCCGCTCCTGGAGGAAACCTTCGGCCTGCCCGTCGTCGCGCCGCAGTACGCCCAGGTGGCCAACGCCATCGGAGCCTGTCTGACCCGGCCGACCCAGTCTCTGGTCCTGACCGTGGACACTTCGCGCGGCAGCTTCACCGTGCCCGGCCTTGGCATCCACAAAACCGTCAAGCGCACCTACACCCTGGAAGAAGCCGTACACGACGCCACCACCATGCTGCGGGCCGAGCTGGACCGCCAGGGCATCCCGGCCGAGGAAGGTGACATCCAGGTCATCCAGGCCGATGCCTTCAACATGGTCGAAGGCCATTACACCATAGGCCGAAACATCCGCGTCCGCTGCCAGATGCGGCCCGGCGTCATCACCACCCTGGCTTCCTAACCGGAGGGACCATGCTCACCGCACAATCGAGCCTCGGCATCATATTCTTTCCGGCCTTCGACTGGGCCATCTCCCCGACCCACCCAGAACGGGAGGAGCGTCTGCTGTACACCCAGGACCAGTTCCGGGAAGAAGGCATTTTCGACATCGAGGGCATCCGCGAATACCGCCCCCTGGTGGCCGAGCAAAAAGACATCATGCGCGCCCACTTCTGCTTTCCAAGCGTGCAATCCGTCTGCACCGATTCGCATTTCATCTCCGCCGGAGGCGTGATCCGCGCCGCCCAGTTGGTCATGGAAAAGGAGCGCCAGCGCGCCTTCGCCGTGGTCCGCCCCCCCGGCCACCACGCCATGCGCACGGTCCACGGCAGCCGAGGGTTCTGCAACATCAACATCGAAGCGGTCATGATCGAATGGATCCGCGAACACTATGGCAACCTGCGCGTGGCCGTGGTCGACACGGACTGTCATCATGGCGACGGCACCCAGGACATCTACTGGCATGATCCCGACGTGCTCTTCATTTCCCTGCACCAGGACGGCCGCACCCTGTATCCCGGCACGGGCTTCCCGTCCGAATCCGGAGGCCCCAAGGCCCTTGGCCGCACCATCAACGTGCCCATGCCCCCGCGCACCTCGGACGAAGGCTACCTGATGACCGTGGAGCGCATCGTCATGCCCATCCTGGACCATTTCAAGCCGGACCTGATCATCAACTCCGCCGGGCAGGACAACCATTTCTCCGATCCCATCACCAACATGAACTTCACGGCCCAAGGCTATGCGAAACTCACCCAGATGCTCAAACCCGACATCGCGGTGCTTGAGGGTGGTTACGCCATCAAGGGCGCCCTGCCCTACGTCAACCTGGGCATCAGCCTGGCCCTGGCCGGCGTGGATTTCTCGGCGGTGCAGGAACCGGATCTGGACCGGGAAAAGATTCGCGAGCAGAAATCGACCATCGACTATCTGAACGCCCTCTGCGACCAGCTGCCCGAGATCTATTTCAACCCAAGGCCCTCGGAAACAGTACGTGAAGGCGGATATTTCGTACGCCGCCGCTCGATCTACTACGACACCGACGACATCACCGAGACTCAGGTCGAGCGCCTCAAGGACTGTCCGCACTGTCCGGGACTCTTGATCGTTGAAAGCGAAACGGCCCAGACTCCCAAGTCTCTGGGTTTGCACGTCCCGGTGCAGGGTTGCGACATGTGCAGCCAGGAAGCCGAAGAGCGCTTCGCCAAATCCCGTCAGGCCGGATACGCCCATGCCCAGCTCTCGGACCGGGTCACCAAGCGCTACGAATACGCCAAATAACACCCCACGGGCATGAGGAACTCCTCATGCCCGCTTCTTTATCCTGCCGAATTTCCTCCCTTTTCTCTCCGTTTAAGCTCCCGTCGCTAAGGCCATTGAAATGTTACAGTTGTGTGACGAAACCATTGCGTCGATCTGTACGACCGATTATTATTCCGCGCGTTTGGGTCGAGTGTTACAAGTGTATGACATGACCACTCGACGTCTTGGTATGTTAAAATGATCCTTCTCGACGGTTCGTCATAAAGCCGTAACCATAACGCCGGAGTTCACGCGAATGGCTTTTTCCCTCTTTCCCAAGAACATCCACTTCTTCGAGATGCTAAACAGGCAAAGCGGAATACTGAAGGAGGCCGCCGCACAATTGACCAGAATCATGGACGACTTCAGCTGCGTGGACAACGCCTGCAAGACCGTGACCCTCATTGAGGCGGACGCCGACGAACTGAGCCGCGAGATAGCTCGCCAACTCTCCCAGACCTTCATCACCCCCATCGACCGTGAGGACATCTACCGCCTGAACCTGGCGCAGGAAGATTCCATCAA
Source organism: Desulfomicrobium sp. UBA5193 (assembly GCA_002412965.1). Taxonomy (GTDB): domain Bacteria; phylum Desulfobacterota; class Desulfovibrionia; order Desulfovibrionales; family Desulfomicrobiaceae; genus Desulfomicrobium. The sequence goes on along the minus strand of DHWB01000004.1, from coordinate 474,017 downwards.
TCTGATCAAGGCCATCGCGTCGCGCATGCGCCTCTATGGATTCGAGTACATCCGCTTCCCGGCCCGCAAGATGGCGCAGAAGATCCAGGCCATGACCGAGATCACCGCCGAGATGATCTGCTGTCTGGAGTCCAAACACGATGTCGCCGCGCAACTGCGCAAGCTCAAAGGATTCAAGATCGAGTGCGAGATGCTCTTCTCCACAGGACTGGCGGAACTGCACGATCTGGAATCCGGAGACACCAAGGAAGTCATCAACATCATGCGCTGGACCCAGGTCTATGACCGTTTCGAAATGGCCATTGAACGCATTGACGATCTAGCCGACGCCATCGAAGAAGTGGTTTTGAAAAATGCTTGAAATCCCGATACTTCTTGTGGTCATTGTCCTGGTGGCCCTGATCTTCGACTTTACCAACGGGGCTCACGATTGCGCCAACGCCATCGCCACTGTGGTCTCGACCAAAGTCATGTCGCCCCGCAGCGCGGTGATCATGGCCGCGAGCCTGAATCTGGTCGGGGCGCTGCTCGGAGAAGAGGTCGCCCACACCCTGGGTTCGGGGATCGTCAATACAGACATGGTCATGGGCAGCCAGACCCTTGTCCTCGCGGCCCTTGTCGGGGCCATCGCCTGGAATCTGATCACCTGGTATTTCGGGATACCCTCCTCGTCTTCCCATGCGCTCATCGGCGGTCTCATGGGCGCGGCCATCACGCATGCGGGGCTGACCTCCCTGAACGGCATTTCCATCGTCAAGAAGGTGCTGCTGCCCCTGGTCATATCGCCCCTTGCAGGTTTCGCCGTGAGCTACGCGGTCATGACCGCGATCATGCTTCTTTTCTGGCGAGCCAACCGGCACAGCGTATCCCGCTATTTTGAAAAGCTGCAGATCCTCTCCTCCGCCTTCATGGCCACCAGCCACGGACTCAACGACGCGCAGAAAACAATGGGCGTCATCACCCTGGCCCTTTTTCTCTTTCACCAGATTGACACCATCCATGTGCCCCTGTGGGTCAAGCTGGCCTGCGCCTCTGCCATGGCCATGGGTACGGCCCTGGGCGGATGGAAGATCATCAAGACCATGGGCCACAAGATCTTCAAGCTCGAACCCGTGCACGGCTTCGCGGCCGAGACCTCGGCGGCGCTGGTCATCACCGGCGCCTCCCTCATGGGTGCCCCCATCTCCACCACCCACACCATAAGCGCCTGCGTCTTTGGCGTCGGCTCGACCAAGCGCCTCTCCGCCGTACGCTGGGGCATCGCCGGCAACCTTGTCGTGGCCTGGATTCTGACCATTCCAGCCTCGGCCTTCATGGCCAGTGTATGTTTCTTTCTCTTCGAACTTCTGGGCATCGCCGATTAGATTGCGCCCGAGCGACCTTGAGCCGTCTGCTTTACAACCACACCCGAATCGCCGTACACGACCTGCACACAAGCTGGGGGAGCCCGATGGGCTGAGAGGGGACTTGATCCCGACCCTTTGAACCTGACGCAGTTCATGCTGCCGGAGGAAAGCTGGTTTCAGGACATCACCCGTTCCATCGAACCGCGCCCCACCGGCGCGGTTTTTTTTATGCTCCGCCCCTGCTTGCACCCATTCGCGGAGGTCATCATGCACATTGTCGTCAATGGACGAACCCTGGACGCCGCGCCCGGCCAAACCCTGCACGGACTGATCGTGACCATGGGCCTTGATCCGTGCGTGGTCGTCGCCGAGTTGAACGGGAACATCGTGCCCGGCGCGAAATTCGAGGACACGGCCCTGCACGACGGCGACCGTCTCGAACTTCTGAGCTTTGTCGGCGGCGGATGAGCGCGCACGCCTCGTCATCCTCACACTACATGGCGCAGGCACATCCGCGCCTCACTTCGACCAGCGAGAACCATCATGGAACATACCGATATTTTTGAACTGGGCGGCAGACAGCTCGGCAGCCGCCTCTTCACCGGCACCGGCAAGTATGGCAACGACGCCCTCATCCCGGCCGTGTGCGAGGCCTCCGGATCACAGGTCATCACCGTGGCCCTGCGCCGGGTGGACCTGGACAAGAGCGCGGACAACGTCATGCGCCACATCCCGAAGCACATGATCCTGCTGCCCAACACCTCCGGCGCGCGCACCGCCGAAGAGGCCGTGCGCATCGCCCGGCTGGCCAGGGCCATGGGCTGCGGGAACTGGATCAAGATCGAGGTCATCTCCGACAACCGCCACCTTCTGCCCGACGGCTATGAAACGGCCAAGGCCACCGAGATTCTGGCGGCGGAAGGGTTCGTCGTCCTGCCGTACATGAACCCGGACCTGTATGTGGCGCGATCCCTCGCCAGCGCCGGGGCGGCGGCGATCATGCCTCTGGGCGCGCCCATCGGCACCAACCGGGGCCTGCGGACCGAAGAGATGATCCGCATCCTGATCGAGGAAATGGACCTGCCCATCATCGTCGACGCCGGCATCGGCGCGCCGAGCCAGGCCTGCCAGGCCATGGAGATGGGGGCCGCCGCGTGCCTGGTCAACACGGCCATCGCCACGGCAGGCGACCCCGTGCTCATGGGCCAGGCATTCGGCAAGGCGGTCGCGGCTGGCCGCGAAGCCTATCTGGCAGGTCCCGGCACCGTCTCCACCCTGGCCCAGGCGTCCTCACCCCTGACCGGATTTCTGGACGCGGGAGGAGCGGCATGAGCTTTCTGCCCGAGGCCCTCGATCTCGCCCGGCAACCCCTGCGGGACCGCTTCCAGGCCGTAACGGGCCATGACGTGCTGCGCGTCCTCGGCCAGGAGCACATCGGCGAAGCCGGATTCCTGTCCTTGCTCTCCCCAGCCGCCGAGCCCAATCTTGAAGCCATGGCCGCGCGCGCCCACGACCTGACTCTGCGCCATTTCGGCCGCACCGTGAGCCTCTTCACTCCCCTCTACATCTCCAACCACTGCGCCAACCATTGCCGCTACTGCGGATTCGCGGCCACGAACACGATCCCGCGCAGCCAGTTGACCCTGGACGAGGTCCGTGCCGAAGGCGAGGCCATCGCCGCCACGGGGCTTGGGCATCTGCTCCTGCTGACCGGCGAAGCCCCGCAAAAGGCGGGCGTGGACTATCTGGAAGCCTGCGTGCGGGTATTGCGCCCGCTGTTTCCCTCCCTGTCCATCGAGGTCTATCCCATGGATACGGCGGATTACAGGCGGCTGGTGGCGGCAGGCGTGGACGGGCTGACGGTTTTCCAGGAAACCTATGATCCCGCGCTCTACGCCGAACTTCATCCCGCCGGTCCCAAGCGCGACTACGCCTACCGCCTGAATACGCCCCAGCGTGGGGCCGAGGCGGGCATGCGCGTCGTCAACATCGGCGCCCTGCTGGGGCTTTCCGACTGGCGGCGGGAAATCTACATCACCGGCCTGCACGCGGCCTGGCTGCAGAAACGCTATCCCGGAGTGGACATCGCCGTTTCCCTGCCGCGCATGCGGCCCCATGCCGGAGCGTTTCAGCCAGCCTGCATCGTCTCCGACCGGGAACTGGTCCAGGCCATGACCGCCTTGCGCATCTTCCTGCCGCGTTTGTCCGTCACCATCTCAACCCGAGAGGCTCCGGCCTTTCGCGACAACATCCTGCCGCTGGGCGTTACACGCATGTCGGCCGGAGTGAGTACGGCGGTAGGCGGGCACACCAAGCCGGCCGACAACGGACAATTCGAGATCTCCGACCCGCGCAGCGTGGAAGAGGTCTGCGCCATGCTCAGATCACGCGGCTATCAGCCCGTCTTCAAGGACTGGGAACCTCTGGACGCCAGCGCATGAACCAGTTCGAACAGGGCCTTGAGCGCTATCTGGACGCGGGCTTGCTGGTTTTTCTGCGCACCGTGCGGGTCGGCATCATCGGAGCCGGAGGCCTTGGTTCCAACTGTGCCATGCATCTGGTCCGCAGCGGATTCTCGGATCTGGTTCTGGCCGACGCGGACACGATCGAACCTTCCAACCTGAACCGGCAGCATTTCGTGCTGGCCCAGGTCGGCAGCCCCAAGGTCCTGGCGCTGCGAGACAACCTGCTGGCCGTCAATCCGTCAGCCCGGATCACGGCCCATCACCTGCGCGTGGACGCCGGCAACATGGCGGGCCTCTTCGAATCCTGCCAGGCCGTGGTCGAGGCCGTGGACGAGGCCGGCACCAAGAAACTCATCATCGAAACCCTCGTGCCCACGGGCCGCCTGGTGGTCAGCGCCTCGGGACTGGGCGGGTTCGGCCGCGCGGGGGAGATGCGCGCAAGAACGGTGCGCCCGAACCTCATCGTTGTCGGCGACCACTCTACCCCATGCGACGGCTCCACTCCGCCCCTCTCTCCGGGCGTGGGCATGGCCGCGGCAATGCAGGCCGACGTGATCCTGAACCACTTCTTTACCATATACATGGAGCAATCATGACCGGACGCACGCTTGTGACCCAACTGATCCGAAAAGGAGGGCTGTATGGCCTGACCGCCGAAAAATTCTCCCTGGGCCGCTCCAATGTGGACGTGGTCACGGCCATGCTGGATGCCGGGGTGCGCATCATTCAGTACCGCGAAAAGAGCAAAAAAATGGGGCTCAAATATGAGGAATGCCTGCGCCTGCGGGTCATGACCAGGGAGGCGGGCGCGGCGCTTATCGTCAACGACGACATAGATCTGGCGCTTCTGGTCGGCGCCGACGGAGTCCACGTGGGGCAGGAAGACCTGCCCGTGGCGGCCGTGCGAATGCTGGTTGGCGAAAAAATGGCCATCGGGCTCTCCACCCATTCTCCGGAGCAGGCCCGCGCGGCCGTGGCGCATGGCGTGGATTACATCGGCGTCGGCCCCATCTTCGCCACCCAGACCAAGGACGACGTCTGCGCGCCGGTGGGCCTGGACTATCTTGATTTCGTGGCCCGCGAGATCGACCTGCCCTTTGTGGCCATCGGGGGGATCAAGGAGCACAATCTGGCGGAAGTGGCCGCCCACGGCGCGCGCTGCCTCGCACTGGTCACGGAGATCACGCAAGCGCAGGACATCAAAAAGAAGATCGCATCCCTTCTTCATGTTCTTCAGCACGGCCACGGAGATTGAGCTCCAGTTCTCCTTTCCTGAAAAAGCTGGTGGGCAACGGACCAAAATGAAATCCGGACGTGGCCGATCCTGAAAGCAATTCGTGTCTGACAGCAGCTCGCCCTTGATCTCAAAACGGGCTTGTGCGTATGAAACTCCTGCAATCAACCCGAACCAAGAGATCTTTCTTAAAAAGGAGCATTCATGGAGACAGGATCAGCGTCCCTTCATCGCTGGCGTTTCTTTCGCCTTGGCGGCTTTGATCAAGTCCGGCTCGATTCCGCCGAAGATCTCCTGCACCTGGGCGAACTTGACCAGAAACTCTGGGCGGCCCTGAGCTGTCCGGTCAACGGGCTGGAATTCGATCCCCAGACCTTGGCCATGCTCGACACCGATGGCGACGGCCGGGTCCGGGTGCCCGAAATTCTGGCCGCCGTCGAATGGGTGAGCGCGGTGCTGCGCGACCTGCGCCCCCTGCTCGCGGGCAGCTCGGCCCTGCCGCTTGCAGCCATCGACGACTCGACTGACGAAGGACGAAAGTTGCTGGCTTCTGCGCGGCAGATTCAGAATTTTCTGGGCCAGTCCGGGGCGGAGAGCATCACTATTGAGCACGTGAACAGCACCGAGTCCCTGCTCCATGACTCCCCCTTCAACGGAGACGGAGTCATCACTCCTGCATCGGCGCGCGACGAGACAACCCAGCACCTCATCGAAGAGATCATGGCCTGCGTGGGCAGCGTCCAGGATCGTGGGGGAGCACCCGGAATCTCCGTAGAGCAGATCGAAGGGTTTTTCCAGGCATTGACCCTCCATGCCGCGTGGCTGGACGATGCTAGGTCCAATGCGCAGGCCATCCTGCCCTTCGGGGAGAACACCGCTTCAGCGGTAGCCAGCGTCCAGGCCCTGCGCATCAAAATAGACGACTATTTCATCCGCAGCGCCCTGGCCGCCTATGACCCCAAATCCGTGGAAGCGCTCAGCCCGGCCCTGACCACCTATGAAGCCATCTCGCTAAAAGAGCTGACCCTCAATGCAGAGCTGGAGCATTTCCCCCTGGCCAGGATCGAAGCCGACCGCCCACTGCCGCTGCAGATCGGTGTCAATCCCGCCTGGGCTGAAGCTCTGGTGGCATTCAATACCCTGCTGGTCACGCCGCTTTTCGGAGAGGTGGACAGCCTTTCAAGCTGCCAATGGGACCAGATCAAAAACGTGCTGAGCCCCTTCGAAGCTTGGCAGGCCGCCAAAGCCGGAACCGAAGTGGAGGGATTGGGATACGAGCGGATCAAGGCTCTGCTCGCAGGAGACAGCCGGGAGACGCTGGAAAAAATCGTCACCGAGGACCTGAGCCTGGCCGAGCAGGTGGAGAGCTTTGAAGGAGTGACGCGGCTCGTGCACTTCACTCGCGACCTTTTGCCCCTGCTCAACAATTTCGTGGCCTTTCGCGACTTCTACGCCCAGGACCGCAAAGCCATCTTCCAGGCCGGCACCCTGTATCTGGACGGCCGGGCCTGCGAACTCTGCGTGCGGGTCGCCAACCCCGACACGCACGCCACCCTGGCCACACTGAGCCAGACCTATCTCGCCTACTGCCGTTGCACGCGGAGCGGGAGCTCTGAGCATATGTACATCGCCGCCGCCTTTACCGGAGGCGACTCTGACAACCTGATGATCGGGCGCAACGGCCTCTTCTATGACCGCCTCGACCGGGATTGGGATGCCACGATAGTCAAGATCATCGAGCATCCCATCAGCGTGCGCCAGGCGTTCATGTCGCCCTACAAACGCATTGGCCGCATGATCGGGGAGCAGATCGCCAAATTCGCAGCAGCCAAAGACAGCGCCGTGGACGCCACCGCCGGAACGAAGCTGGCGGGCATTGGTACAAGTCCGGACGCAACCAAGACTCCGACACCCTTCGACGTGGGCAAGTTCGCAGGCATCTTTGCCGCCATCGGCCTGGCTCTGGGCGCCATCGGCACAGCCCTGGCCGCAGTCATGGGCGGATTTCTGAGCCTAGCCCTGTGGCAGATGCCCCTGGTCATCGGCGGCATCATGCTCATGATCTCGGGGCCGTCCATGCTTATCGCCTACTTGAAACTCCGCCAACGCAACCTGGCCCCCATCCTCGACGCCGGTGGCTGGGCGGTGAACACCAAAGCCAGAATCAACATCCCCTTCGGTGCCACCCTGACCAAGCTGGCCGAGTTGCCCCAAGGCGCCAAACGCTCCCTGCTGGACCCCTTCGCAGAAAAAAAGACGCCCTGGAAACGCTGGGCCTTGCTGCTGTTCCTTTTCGTGGCCCTGGGCATGGCCTGGGACAAAGGCTACATCCAGAGTCTGGCCGCCAGTCTGAAACCTCTCTTCTCCACCGCCCAGACAAACCAGACGAGCGAAACGGCCCCGCAGACGGGGGCAAACCAGACGGTTCCGGCCAACACGAAACAATAACACGGCGCCGCACCCAAGTGCGGCGCTTTTACGAGCGTACCCATGTTCAAACGCGTACACACTCCGGAGGACTTGCGTCAGGTTTTCATGGTCCGGGCCATTGTCTTCATGGAAGAGCAGGGCATCCCCTATGCCCTAGAAATGGATGAATACGACTACGCGGCCCTGCACATCCTTGGCGTAGTGGACGGCGAACCCGTGGCCTGCGGACGAGTCCGCTACACGGGCGACGGGGCCATTTTTCAACGTCTGGCCATTCGCCGCGCCTGGCGAGGCCAGGGACTCGGCAACGAGTTGCTTGGTTTCATGCTCGAAGAAAGCCGCAGAAACGGCTTTCACTGCTTCTCGCTGCACGCCCAGACACAGGCTCAGGGCTTTTACGCCCGCAACGGATTCACGCTCTGCGGAGAGGAATTCATGGAAGCGGGCATCCCCCATGTCTGCATGAGACTTGTTGATGCTTCATAGCGCGCCATGACGGACAAGAAGCTCATCTCTCCTCTGGCCCTGCAGGCCCTGGTCTTCGCCCTGGTCTCCGCCAGCTTCACCACCATCTATCTGGTCCAGCCCGTCCTGCCTGTGCTGCAGGCCGAGTTTGGAGTGTCCATCGCCAAGGCGGCCCAGACCGTGTCCATGGTCATCCTCGGCGTGGCCTTTTCCACCCTCGTGTTCGGACGCTTGGCCGACATGTACCCGGTCAAGCCGTTCATCATCCTGGGCGGAGCCGTGGTCGCCGGTGCGGGAATCGCCTGCGCCCTGATCGACGACATCGACATCATCATCGCCCTGCGCCTGCTGCAAGGCCTCTTCATTCCGGCCCTGACCACCTGTCTGGCCACGTACCTGGCCCGCAACCTACCCGTGGAACGCCTCAACGTGGTCATGGGCTCCTACGTTTCAGCCACCGTGGTCGGAGGGCTGGGCGGAAGGCTCCTTGGCGGCTGGATTCATCCGCCCCTGCACTGGCGCTACGCCTTTGTCACGGCTTCGATCATGGTCCTGATAACGGCCGTGGCCGCCGTCCGGCTTCTGCCCGAAGAAGAGCGGCCGGCCGAAAAACCCGGCGCCGGCCCCGGCTACCTTGAACTCATGCGCAGGCCCGACCTGCTGCGGATCTTTCTGGTCGGGTTCGGGGCTCTGTTCGTCTTCGGCGCGACATTCAACTATCTGCCCTTTTATCTGAGCGAGCCTCCGTTTTCAGCCAGCACAAACCTCATCACCCTCTTGTACCTGACCTACATCGTCGGCGTGATCATCGCGCCCCTGTCCGGAAGATTCAGCAACCGCTTCGGCAACGGTCTGACCATGATTCTTGGCTCCCTGACCTTGGGCACAGCCCTCATGCTCAGCCACGTGCCACACCTGGCCGTGATCTGCCTGAGCCTGGGCCTGGCCTGCGCGGGCTTTTTCGCCATTCATGCCGCCGCGGTCGGCAGCATGAACCGCAAGCTCTCCGCAAGCCGGGGGAGGGCCAATTCACTCTATATTCTGTGGTATTATCTGGGCGGGTCAGCGGGGATCACGGTCATGGGGTATGGCTTCAAGCACTTCGGATGGGCGGGCGTGACCGGTTCGGGACTCGCCATGCTGTGCCTGCTGCTGGGTGTGGGAATATACGAATTCCGTAGCGGGCATTGATCAGCTTAAGGAAACGGAAGAAATATATCTCTTGAACTTTTGCGCCTCTTCATGCGCCGGATTGAGGAACAGGCACATTTCCAGGGCGGTCTCCGCCTCGCAGAGCTGCCCTCCTTGAAGATAGGCTCTGGCCAAGTTGAAATACAGATTCTCGTCGGTCTTGCAGACTTCGATGGCCCGGGAATAATATCTGCACGCCTGCTCCACCATGTCCTGCTTGCGCAGCTCTATCCCGAACTGGTTGAAGAGATGCTTGAACTCCGCCGACGCGAACCCGTCCAAGCCGATGAGCTCCTCGAAAACCGCCTTGGCCTTGTCGTGCTGATTGTACTGCAGATAGGTCAGGCCCAATCCGAACAAGGCCCGCACGTTTTTTTCATCGAGGCCCAGGGCATTGTTGTACTCCATGGCCGCTGAAAAAGGCTCTCCGTTGTTGCGGTGCCTGTCTCCCTTGGCCACGGCCTTGGCGATTTTCTGCATCACAGGTTTGACCTGCTTCAGGAACATGTCCACTTCGGGCTGATACTGGGTGATGAGCTCCGTCATGGTCACCTCCTGGGCGGGACCCGAAGGCGCCCAGTGGGAATTGAGGGACTGCACGGCCAAGAGGTCGTCGTCGATCTGCTTGGCATAATAATAGAGGGTGCTGTCCTCCTTCTTGACGGTCGTGCCGGTGCCCACCTTGACCGTGGAGCGCCTGGAGCACACGCACTCCAGCCCCAGGTCCGTGGCCATGCAGTATTTGGAAACCTCCGCGATGGAGTGCTTCTCCGACCCGGGTTCCTCTTTTTCCAGCTCGTCCATGAACATTTAGAACCAGCTCACCATCTGCTTAAGCGGCCTGCGCGTCTTTCGCTTGGGAGTCTTCACCCGGTAGCCGAAGGCCAGCATGTAGGCCACGCCGTACTCGTTCAGGTCCACGCCGAAATCTTCCGCCAGCACCTCATCCACCTTGTCCTGCGCGAACCCTTCGATCGGACAGGAGTCAATGCCGATCAGCGCCGCCGCCGTCATCATGTTGGCCTGTGCGATGTAGCACTGCTTGCAGGCCCAGTCGAACATGGCCCGGTCGCTGTCGAGGAGGCGAAAGTCGGACTGCTGAAAGGTGGCATAGTACTCCGTGCGAGCCGTGATCCGATCCTCGGGCAGTTCCTGGATCTGGCGCATGAAATCGGCGATTCCGACGCTGTCGAACTTGAGCAGGGGCGTCTTCATAGCCAGGCAGACCAGATAGTGACTGGCCGTCGGAATCTGCATCTTGCCGCCCCATGTGTGGGGCAGGAGCTTCTTGCGCAGATTCATGTCCTGCACCACCAGAAACTGCCAGGGCTCAAACCCGAAGGAACTCGGAGAGAGGCGGGCCGTTTCAAGGATGAACAGAAAATCCTCTTCCGGGATCACCGCGTCGGGGTCAAATTCCTTGCATGCATGGCGAAACATGAAGGCATCGAGAATAATCTGCTTATCCATGTGGCATCTCCTGGCAAAAGGGTGCTACCGAAATCAGTCATGGCGACTCATGGTACCACTACGCAGGCTTTGGCCTAAGTTCAAGAATGGGAACCGCGCTTTACGCGGCGGGACAAGAAAAACTGGCGCCTCAGCCCGCCAAGGAAATGTGCTCCATTTCATGAAGCAGACCCCAGGACCGCCCTGTTTTCAAAGCTCTCGGGCCGAGAAAATAGCGTCACACGCAATTCTCATAAGTAACACCATGTCCCGTCAAATAACTCAGGGCGATATGTATGTATCTTTTTGATCTAAATTACAGATACTACTTGTTTTTTTTATGAATCCCTATTGACCCCGAACAATTACCTATGTTACAGGAAAGGAAAGAGAAATTCTGTGCTTTGCTCTACTTGTGGACACGACAGATCAACAAAATTGTTGGCTGTCTTTTTTATTCATACACTGATGGAGGTGTGTTATGAAGTTTTCCGTAGGTTTAGGCAAACCCGGGGCCGAGGAGCGGCTGGAAAAAAGTGGAGTCTCACGCCGAGATTTCATGAAGTTCTGTTCCACCATCGCCGCGGTCATGGGTATGGAGGCGTCGTTTGCCAACAAAATCGCCCTGGCATTGACCTCTCCCAAACGACCTTCCGTGGTCTGGCTGCATAACGCGGAATGCACAGGCTGTTCAGAATCCATTCTGCGTGCTGTTCGTCCCTTTATCGACGACCTGATTCTCGACACGATCAGCCTCGACTACCACGAAACCATCATGGCCGCCGCAGGCCACAAGGCAGAAGAAGCACTGCATCAGGCCGTAAACTCCCCCAACGGATTCCTGTGTGTCGTTGAAGGCGCCATCCCGACGAAGGACAACGGCATCTACGGCATGGTCGGCGGACGCACCATGCTCGAAATCAACTCCGAAATCCTGCCCAAGGCCATCGCAGTCATCTCGTACGGCACCTGCGCCACCTATGGCGGCGTACAGGCGGCCAAGCCGAATCCGACCGATGCCAAAGGGATCAACGACGCCCTCAAGCACCTGGGCGTCAACGCCGTGAACATCCCCGGCTGTCCTCCCAACCCGTACAACCTGGTTGGAACCATCGTCCACCTGCTGACCCACAGTCTGGCCATCCCGGAAATGGACGACTTGAACCGCCCGATCATGTTCTTCGGCGAAACCGTGCACGAACAATGCGAACGTCTGCCTCATTACGAAGCCGGCGAATTCGCCCCCTCCTTTGGTTCTGAAGAAGCACGCAAGGGTTGGTGCCTGGCGCATCTCGGCTGCAAAGGCCCCACCACCTACAACAACTGTCCCAAGGTCAAGTTCAACCAGACAAACTGGCCGGTTCAGGCTGGTCATCCATGCATCGGGTGCAGTGAACCCGATTTCTGGGACACCGCCTCACCCTTCTACGAAGAAGCGTAAAACGGCACTTGCGTCAGGCTCAACTTTTACTGAATCCAGAGGAGAGTACATATGTCCGGTTGCAAACCCAACCAAGCCCCGGGTGTCATCGCCACCCCCATGGATAAAACCTTTAAGGGGCCCATCGTGGTGGACCCCGTTACCCGCATCGAAGGCCATCTGAAAATCGAAGTGGAAGTGGATCAGGGCAAGGTCACCAACGTGTGGTCCAGCTCACAGCTCTTCCGTGGTCTGGAACTGATCCTCAAAGGGCGTGACCCGCGTGACGCACAGCATTTCACCCAGCGTTCCTGCGGCGTCTGCACGTACACCCATGCCCTGGCCTCGACCCGCTGCGTGGATAACGCCGTCGGCGTGGACAAGAACCTGCCCGACAACGCTCGTCTGATCCGCAACCTGGTTCTGGCCGCCCAGTTCCTGCACGATCATATCGTTCATTTCTATCACCTGCATGCCCTGGATTGGGTTGATGTAACCGGCGCCCTGACTGCGGATCCCAAAAAAGCCGCGTCCATCGCCAACTCCATCTCGACCCGCGTGACCAAGGCCGAAGACCTCAAGGCCGTGCAGGACAAAGTCAAGGCTCTGGTTGATTCCGGCCAGCTCGGCATCTTCACCAACGCCTACTTCCTGGGCGGCCACAAAGCCTACTACCTGCCCGCCGAAGTGAACCTCATCGCCACCGCGCACTACCTCGAAGCCCTGCACCTGCAGGTCAAGGCGGCACGTGCCATGGCCGTTTTCGGCGCCAAGAACCCGCACACCCAGTTCACTGTGGTCGGCGGCGTGACCTGTTACGAAAGCTTGACCAACGAACGCATCTCCGAATTCGTCGGCCTGTTCCAGGAAACCAAGCAGTTCATCGACGAATGCTACATCCCGGACCTTCTGGCCGTGGCGTCCTATTACAAGGATTGGGCCGGCATCGGCGGCACCACCAACTTCCTGAGCTTTGGCGAATTCCCCGCCGTTGAAAGCGACATCAACAGCCGCTGGATACCCCAGGGCGTCATCCTGGACCGCAACATCGGCAAGGTCGGCAACTTCAATCCCAAACTGATCGAAGAGCACGTCCGCCACAGCTGGTACCAGGGCGACAAGGCTCACCACCCCTACACGGGCGTGACCGAACCCAAGTACACAGCCTACGAGGATCGGGACCGCTATTCCTGGATGAAAGCGCCCCGCTATGACGGCCACTCCGTGGAAACCGGCCCATTGGCCACAGTCCTGGTCGCCTATGGAAAGGGTCATCCGGAAGTGAAGAAGCTCGTGGATTACGTGCTCAGTTACCTGGGCGTCGGCGCTCCGGCCCTCTTCTCCACCCTTGGCCGCACGGCCGCACGCGGCATCGAGACCAAGGTCATCTCCGACAAGCTCATGGACTGGGTCAATGAACTGGCCGAAAACGTGAAAAGCGGCGACACCAAGATCTACCAGGATTGGAAGATGCCCGATGAAGCGGAAGGCGTCGGATACGTCAACGCTCCTCGCGGCGCACTCAGCCACTGGATCAAGATCAAGGGCGGCAAGATCGAAAACTTCCAGTTGGTCGTACCCTCGACCTGGAACTTTGGACCGCGTTGCGCGGGCGGCAAGCTCTCCGCTGTCGAAGAAGCGCTCCTGGGCACTCCCATTGCCGATCCGGAACGTCCGGTGGAAATCCTCAGAACCGTTCATTCCTTCGATCCGTGCATTGCCTGCGGCGTGCATGTCATCGATTCCAAGACCAATCAGGTCCGCAAGTTCAAAATCGTATAAATCAAAAGGGCCCCGGAATCGGGGCCCTTTCTTTCCTTGAACCAGCCCCCATTATTGCGTAGCAGGGCGTATCCCCAAAGCATGGAAGTGTTCATGACAGACACGCGAATTCTCGTTCTTGGCGTTGGCAATATTCTTTTCACCGATGAAGGCCTCGGCGTGCGCTGCATTGAAATGATGCAGGAAAAATACACTTTTTCCGACAACGTCACACTCATGGATGGCGGCACGCTTGGCACCAAGCTGATGGGCCCCATCATGGATTCGGATTTTCTGATTGTCTGCGACGCGGTTCTCTGCGACGACAAGCCCGGATCCGTGTATCGGCTCATCGGCGACGATCTGCGCAAGAGTCTGGCCTTCCGCGATTCCATGCACCAGACCGATCTGGTCGATACACTGGGCATGTGCGAGATTGTCGGACATCGTCCGGAAGCCATTGTCATCGGCATGGAACCTTTCGACTACGATACCATGGCCCTGGAGCTCTCGCCTGCAGCGCTCGCGTCCATACCCGTCATGATCGAATCCATCATCCGCGAGATCGAAGCCGCCGGCGGATCTTGCACACCGAACTAAGGAGTCACCATGTGTCTGGCCATTCCCGCCAAGGTTGAAGTCATCGAAAACGGCGTCGCGCAGTGCCGCGTCGGCGAAGGAGATACCTTTGTCACCGCCTCCCTCATGCTGCTCGACGAAGAGGTCACGTTTGGCGACTACGTCATCATCCACGCCGGGTTCGCCATCCGCAAGCTCGACTTGAAAGAAGCGCAGGAATCACTGACTATCCTGCGAGACTTGGCCAACGCCTATGAGGAAGTTCAAAGAAAATACGAGCAGGAGGCGCTGGACCGTGCCAAGGCTTGAGCCAGCCAAGGCGCTTGGATGCCTCGTCGGCCTTGCGGTATGCGAAGCCCTGGCCAGACCGAATCTCGGCGACATATCCTCAAAGACGTCCCTGCCCGAAGGTCTGTGGGGCGACGGAACGTCCATGGCCCTCAGCCTGGCCGAGAGCCTGATCGAGTGCGACGGCATCGACCAGCGCGACCAGATGGTCCGCTACACAAGCTGGTTTCGCTACGGCTACCTGAGTTCCACTGAAACATGTGATTATATTGATGAAGTCGTGAAGCAGGCCACCCTGCGTTTTGAGCGGACCTGGAACCCTGAAGACGAAAGCCAGACCCAGGGCGACGTCTGTCTGGCCCGCGTAGCACCCGTCGTGCTCTTCTTTTCGGATTCACGTGAATCCATGCTGGAAGCCTGCGCAAGCTCCACCTGCACCACCCATTCCGGCCCCCAGAGCCTGGATGCCTGCCGCCTGCTGGCGGCCATGATCTCCGAAGCCCTCGAAGCCACGGACAAGGCCCAGGTCTTGCGTCCGGCCCTGCCCCGTGATCTGTGCCCGGAAGTCGAGGAACTGCGCAGCGGCAGCTCACCGACGGCGGAATTCCCGGCCTGCGCCAGCCTTGGAGCGGCCATGGACGCTTTCCGAAACAGCGACTCCTTTGCAGACGGATGCCTCATGTGCCTTCCTCATGGCCCGCGAGCCATGGCCGCCTACGGACAGTTGGCCGGAGCCTGGTATGGACTCGACGCCATCCCCGAAGCGTGGCGCCAAAGCCTGGCCCGCTTCGATCTGCTGGATCGCATGGGCAATCTTCTGCTCAAGGGCTGAACATTTCCGAAACTTGCCAAAAGCAAACCTCGCCCGTAGCATAGGAACGCCTGGCGGCGCTTCCAGACATTCTCACGCCATCAAGCCACGCTTCCGGCGAGCCTGACACCACAATCCACAGACCTCAACAGTGAGCATTTGATATGAACCGTATCTCTTCCGCCTTTTCTTTTGTCGCCCTGCTCTTGATCGGAGCTTTGGGAGCCCTCTATTACGTCAAGGGCGAGTGGACTCCCCCGACCCTGACCCTGACGCCCGAGCAATCCACTGCCAGCGCCAAGACGGTCTTCACGATCACGGCCGCGGACACGGATTCCGATTTACGCAGCCTGCAGGTGGTGGTCGCTCAGGGCGGAAACACCGTCGATCTCGTGAACAAATCCCTGCCCGAAGGCACCAAGGAACTGCGCGAAGAAATCTCCCTCACCAAGGCGGGGCTCAAAAATGAGCCGCTGACCCTGACGGTCACGGTCAAGGACACTTCGTGGCATCGTCTGGGACGAGGCAACCGGGCCCAGATCGTACGCGAAATGAGCATCGACTCAAAACCGCCCGTGATCTCGGTCCTCTCCGGGCAGCACAACGTCAATCATGGCGGCGCCGGGCTTCTCGTTTACAGCACGAACGAGGAACTGGCCAAGAGCGGAGTGAAGATGGGCGATATCTTTTTTCCGGGCTACCCTTATCAGCCCGGAAAATATCTGTGCTTCTTCGCCATCCCTTACAATCTGGACCCCAAGGCCGTGACTCCGACCCTCGTGGCCAGCGACCTTGCGGGCAACGAAGTCTCGGTCGGCTTTTTCTTTCGGCCCCTGCCCAAGAAGTTCAAGCATGACAGCATAAACATTTCCGACACCTTTCTGCAGTCCAAGATGGGCCAGTTCGCGGACATCTATCCTGATCTGCCCCAGCCCATCGACATCTTTCTCAAGGTCAATTCGGAATTGCGCGCCAAGAACGTCAACTTCCTGCTCCAGCTCGGCAAGGACACGGTTCCACAGAAACTCTGGGACGGATCCTTCATCCGCCTGCCCAACAGCGCGCCCATGGCCGGTTTCGCCGACAACCGCACCTACATGTACCAGGGCAACGCCGTGGACAACCAGACCCACCTCGGCGTGGATCTGGCATCCCTTGCCACCTCGCCTGTTCCCGCCGGCAACACGGGTCGCATAATCCTGGCGGAATTCATGGGCATTTACGGCAATGTGGTGGTCATCGACCACGGATTTGGAGTCCAGTCCCTGTACTCGCATTTGAGCGAAATCCATGTGCACAAAGGTGAGACCGTCCAACGCGGACAGATCATCGGCAAAACCGGAGCCACCGGCATGGCAGGCGGCGATCATCTGCATTTCGGCATGCTCATCTCCGGAATCGAGATTCAGCCCATCGAATGGTGGGACGACCACTGGATCAAGGACAACATCACTTCCAAGCTGCAGTAATGAAGGCCCTTCGGGGCCTTTTTTCACGCCTTTTGGCCGCGATCGGGATGACAAGCCCAAGCCGTCTGCGTTACACAGACATCTCGTCAAGGCGGCTCAATATCACCACCTCAACTCCAGCGAGATCACCCATGTCCGAATTTTCCAACGTCTCCATCCTGAAGAAAGCCAACATCTATTTTGACGGCAACGTCACCAGCCGCACCATTGTTTTTGCGGACGGCACGAAGAAGACCCTTGGGATCATGCTGCCAGGCGCATACGAATTCGGCACGGCCGAGAAGGAGCTGATGGAAATCCAAAGCGGCGACCTTGATGTGCTACTGCCAGGTGAAAGCGAGTGGAAGACATTCACCGGCGGCACGGCTTTTAAGGTCCCGGCCAATGCCAAATTCTCCCTAAAGGTGCGCTCCGTCACCGACTATTGCTGCTCCTTCATCAAATAACGCCGCGAGAAATAAAGGATCGGGACAGGATTTTCGGCATGAAGCTCACCGTTCTGGTTGACAACAACACCCTGATCGACCGCTACTTTCAATCGGAGCCGGCCTTGTCCCTGCTGATCGAGGAAGACGGACGCACGATCCTCTTTGATTGCGGCTACTCGGATCTTTTCCTGAAAAACGCCCAAAAGATGGGCCTCTCGCTGGCCAATCTGGATTTTGTGATCCTGTCCCACGGCCATATGGACCATACATGGGGGCTCGAAGCCCTGACCAGACAGTCCTGCGAGATGCGTCTGGAAGGTCGGCCGTGCAAACGGCCGACCCTGGTCGCCCATCCGGCGGCCTTCACCAGCATCAGCGTGGATGAGTGTCCGGAGATCGGCTCGCTGCTGGAGCCCGGCAAGCTGTCCAGACACTATGACCTGATTCTGGATGCGGCTCCGCGTCTCATCAGCGAGCGTCTTCTTTTTCTGGGAGAAATACCGAGGAGAAACACATTCGAGCGGACGGAAGGCATGGGCATCAAGGAAGGGGAAAGGACGGCAGACCTGATCCCGGACGATTCGGCCCTGGTCTACCGGGGAAGCGAGGGGCTGGTCATCATTACGGGCTGTTCTCATGCGGGCATCTGCAACATCGTGGACCAGGCCATGGCCCTGACCGGTGAATCCCGCATCACGGACATCATCGGCGGGCTGCATCTGCTCGTTCCGTCACAAGAACGCCTTGCAGGCACGGTGGATTATCTGCGCAAGGTCGGCCCCCGGAACCTGAGCCCCTGCCACTGCACGGACCTCAACTCCAAGATCGCCTTGGCGGCGGTGGCCCCCCTGCGGGAAGTCGGGGTAGGGCTTTGCGTCACGTACCTTTAATAGTTAGACATATGGATCCGGACGCTCCCGCCAGCGCGGGAGCGCCCTTGAAGCCTGTTAGGCCCATTCCTGCTCGAAACGTTCCGGCCCTGCGATCTTGTACCCCTTGTCGCCGAGGACGCGCATGAGGGCGGCAATGTCATCGGTGCGCACGCGAAAAACAAGCAACCGCTGGCTGTCCCGGAAAAACGTAGACGTTGACAGGATGTTGACGCCCAGTTCGAAGAAAAGCCTGCTGATCTCGGCCATGAGACCCTTGCGGTCCTCGACCTCGATGGCGATGCGATGCCCGCCCAGTTCAAGGCCCATCTCCTCCACCAGCACGGACAGCATGGAACCGCGGCTGATGTACCCCTTGAGGTGATTCTTCTTGTCCACGACCGCCAGTCCAGCCAGATCACGATCGTGCATGATCTTGGCCGCGACCTCGATCTCCGTTTCCGGATTGACGGTGGGCATTCCTCCACGCACCAGATCTTGGACAGTCATCTTGGACAAAAGATAATTCAGTTCATGCTTGCTGAATGTGGTTGCCCCGGAAGGCAGTGCAGCCCTGATATCTTCCTTGGCGACATATCCTTTCAGTTCTCCATTTTCGACAACAAGCAAAATCCACAACTTGTTCTCTTCCATCATCCGATCCGCTTTGATGATCAGGGTGTCGGAAGTGATGGTGGGAACATGCTTTTGCATGGCAAGGCCTACATACATGATCTACTCCTTGAATCATTCGGGTGAATCCCTTCTCGCAAAGTGCAGTGACAGCCTTCATCCTTTTTGCTATATCCTTGGTTCCATTGCCGGAAATAACCAGCCCAAAAAAACAGGTCCATTACGAAACACATGAGACGTGCAGTTCTTCTTATTCTCGCCCTGTGCTTCCTGACAAGCATAACTAGGCCAGGATTTTCAGAAAAACCCCTGCGTCTTTTTTTCGAAAAGAAGATCGATGTCGAAGCCAAGCCGGGTGAAGATCATATCGTCCAGGAAGGCGAATGGTTGCTCAAAATTCTTCAGCAGAAAGGATATTCCGGCTCGCAGATCCAGCAACTCATACCCGGCATCCAGGCCCTGAATCCGCACATCCCCGATGTGAACCGGCTGAAGCCCGGCCAGATGATTCAAATCCCGGAAAATTCGTTCACGCCGAACCCGCCCCCACAGGCCAAAAAGCCCGCACCCCTTCCCCCCGCCTCTTATGAAAAAATGCCCTATGTCGTGCGCACGGGAGACACCCTGGTTCAGATCCTTCAGGCAAAAGGGGTACCCACGCGCCTGATCTACAGCAAATACATGAGCCTCTTCATGGAGCTCAATCCCGACATCCCGGACGGCAATAGCCTTCGCGCCGGCCAGGAAGTCATTCTTCCGGTCATGGAGCAGACAGCCGGGGCACAAGCACCTGCCACCCCGCCACCGCCGCAGATGGCCAGCAGACCAGCGCCGGTTGCGGCGGATCAAGGGAGCTCGCCACGACAAAGCTTCGGCAAGCCCAACGCTGGCGGATCACCCCCGGCCATGCCCGCCAAGACGCCGCTATCAACGCCGCCCGCGTTGCCGCCACAGATGCCCGCTCCGGCACCGATAGAAGCCGTGTCCAATGCAACTGCGGCCAGCAAAGAAACTCCGGAGGCATCGCAAACCAACGCATCGGTGGCCGCACCCGATAATGCACGAACGCAAATCACCGGTCTGCCCTTCATCAAGACCGTGCTTGAGCAGATGCGTTTCAGATTTGTGCCCGGTGACGAAAGCATGCTTCCCCTTCCGGGCTCCGGCTGGCTACATGTCAAAATGCTCGAGACCCCGCTGGTGGAAACACCCTGGGGAGGAAGGCTCGTCTTCTGTCCTGTGCCCAAAAATGCGGAATGGGTCGAAAGCGCAACCAGACTGGGGATTAAAATTTGCACCATCTCCTCGAACTGGTCCCTGCAGGAAGTGCTCGACAAGCTGGCTTCTTCGTTTCCGAACCAGTTCCGGCTCTGGGGCGCTGGCCGGGATCTTGTACTCTCCCAGGACGGAATCAGCCTGACCCTGCAATCCCCGCAATTGACCATCATGGAGCGCAGCGGGACAAGAAACATACACATGATCTGGTCCAGGCAGAGCCCCGGCGAACCGCCCCTGCCGCAAGGGCTGCACGAGGTTCTGGATTTGGCCAAGGTCAAGGTCATCGAGCTTGACGCCTACAACGAGCTGTCCCGCCTGCCTGCCCGGCAGCGGGAGTCCATCTACGTTCCCGAGGCCACACACCTCGAATTGATCCGGGCCATAAACCCGAATAATCCCGAAGAGCTCTTCGGACAAACCATGCCCGGCACGTTGACGGAACTCCTGCAGCTGCTGCGCAGCAAGGACATGCTGCACCAGGGCATGGCTCAGGCCTCCTGGTCCGGCGGATTGCGGAGCCGCATCGCCGTCCAGGTTCCGGCCTGGACCGTATCGGAGAGCGCCAGCAAGATCGCCCTGCTGGACCGGCGTTTTGCCGACCCGTTCCTCGTGTCCGTCCTCGCCAATCAGGGCTACTCCTGTTTCATCCTTCCCGAATAAACGCCAAGGACTCGTCCATGCCCCATGACTTCCGTGTTTACGGCCACCTGTCCGGCCTTGATCCCGATCAGCTTGAGGCCTGCGCCGCTCATCTGCGCGCCTACGAATGTGAAATCAGCGGGCAGGTGCTCGACTTCGTGCACGAAGGCGGCTTCATCGATGTGGACAGCGATCTGAAAAGCCTGCTCACGCTTCTTGGGCCGGGCGTGCGCGGTGTCATCGACATCATCAACCATCAGGACTGGGAAATGTTCCGCTGTACCCTCGCAAACGGAACCCTGACCCGCGCCCGCATCTTTCTGGACAATGCCCTGGACACGGCTTACGCAACGGAGCGCCGCTCATAGCCCTCACGGAAGGAGACAACATGCACGAACTATCCATTGCCGAAAGCCTGATCAAGATCATCGGCGAGGAAATGGCCAAACATGGCCTCAAGAAACTGCTTTCCGTCAAGATCATCTATGGCCAGATCTCGGCCATCGTCCCCGAAGCCCTGGAGACCGCCTTTGAAATCCTGACCGTGGACACCCCCTTTGCCGGGGCGAAAATGGAGATCGAAGTCAAACCCATGGTCGTACGCTGCCGTCAGTGCGGGCAGGAATTCAGCCCCAGCCAGGAAGAACGCATGATCATGCCCTGTCCGCAGTGCGCGACAGAGTTTGGACACGAAATCATCTCCGGCCGGGAACTCTACATAGATAACATCGAAGCCGAATAACGCGGAGGAAAGCATGAAAGTCGATGTGGTACGCAACATTCTCGAAGCCAATGACGCCGTCGCCGCGGAGCTCAACGCCCGCCTGAGCGCGCAGGGCATCCTGACCCTCAACCTGATGAGCTCGCCGGGTTCGGGCAAGACGTCCCTGCTGGAACGGACGCTCACGGATCTGAAGCACGAATTTTCCATGGCCGTCATCGAGGGCGACTGCCAGACCGAAAACGACGCCCGCCGCGTGGCCGCCACTGGCGCGAGGGCACTGCAGATCAACACCGCAGGCGGCTGCCATCTGGACAGCACCATGGTCCGTGACGCGACGGAAAAGCTCGGCATGGACGGCATCGACATTCTGGTCGTGGAAAACGTGGGCAATCTGGTCTGCCCGGCGGAATTCAGCGTGGGCGAAGATTACAAGGTGACTATCCTGAGCGTGACCGAAGGCGACGACAAGCCGGAAAAATATCCCTTCATTTTCGCCGAATCAAAGGTCATGATCCTGAACAAGATCGACCTGTTGCCCTACGTCAACTTCAGCGTGGATCGCGCCTGCGCCTTTGCCCGCTCCATCAACAAAGACATCGAGATCTTCTCCCTCTCCGCCACCACCGGCCAAGGCATGGACGCCTGGTACGACTGGCTGCGCCGGGAACGAAACAAGAAGAAAAAATAGCCCCCGGACCCGCTAGAACAGCAAAGCCCACCATCCGTCCAGGAAGGTGGGCTTTTCACATTCACGGCATGCTAGCCGTGGGCCTTTCAAGAAATTCCGGATTCCTCCCGAAAGACAATCCAGCTCGGTGAGGCCGCTCAAAAACCGTTCCGGCAAGGCGCAAGCCGATTTTGAAGGGCGAAGTGTAGCCGACTACATGAGTCCTTCAAAATCGGCGCGGAACGCAGTCCGGAGCGGATTTTTCAGCGGCCTCACGCCCCCTTGAGCACCTCGTCCACCATGGCCTGCGCCTCGGTCTTGATCCGCTCCAGATGCTCCCGGCCCAAAAAGCTCTCCACATAGATCTTGTACATGTCCTCCGTGCCCGAGGGCCGCGCCGCGAACCAGCCGTTTTCCGTGACCACCTTCAGGCCGCCGATGGCCGCGCCGTTGCCCGGCGCATGGGTGATCTTGGCCAGGATGGGCTCTCCGGCCAGCTCGGCCGATGTGACCTGCTCGGGCCGCAGGGAGGAGAGCAGCTTTTTCTGGGCCATGCCAGCCGGGGCCTGCAGGCGTTCGTAAAGCGGGCTGCCGTACCGCTCCTCCAGCTCCAGATAGATGTCGCCTGGATCCTTGCCCGTCACCGCCGTAATCTCGGCGGCCAGCAGGTTGAGCAGGATGCCGTCCTTGTCCGTGGTCCAGACCCCGCCGTCGCGGCGCAGGAAAGACGCGCCCGCGCTCTCCTCGCCGCCGAAGCAGCAGGTCCCGGCCAAGAGATCGTCCACGAACCACTTGAAGCCCACGGGCACTTCCCGCACCGAGCGGCCGTGTCCCGCCACCACGCGATCGACCATGGAGCTGGTGACCAGGGTCTTGCCCACCTGCGTCGCTGGCGACCAGCCGGGCCGGTGCGCAAGGAGGTAGTCGATGGCCACGGACAGGTAGTGGTTCGGGTTCATGAGGCCGTGCCGGGCCGTGACGATGCCGTGGCGGTCGGCGTCGGGGTCGTTGGCAAAGGCTATGGAAAAGGAGTCCTTGAGGGCGATGAGCTTGGTCATGGCGTAGGCCGAGGAGCAGTCCATGCGGATCTTGCCGTCCTTGTCCAGGCTCATGAACATAAAGGTCGGGTCGATGATGGTGCTGACCACCCTGATGTTCAACCCATAATGCTCGGCGATGGGCTCCCAATAGGCCTGCCCCGCTCCGCCGAGGGGGTCCACGCCGATGCTGATGCCGGAGCGCCGGATGGCCTCCATGTCGATGGCGTTGCCCAGATCGAGGACATACGGGCGGATGAAATCATGCTCGCGGCACAATCCCTGGCTCAGGGCTCTGGCCAGCGGGACGCGCGCCACGCTGCCCGGTGCGGCCAGCAGCACGTTGGCGCGCTTCTCGATCCAGGTCGTGACCGCCGCCTCGGCCGGGCCGCCGTGGGGCGGGTTGTACTTGATGCCCCCGTCCTCGGGCGGATTGTGCGACGGCGTGATGACCATGCCGTCGGCCAGGCCCGAGGTCCGGCCCCGGTTGTGGGTCAGCACGGCATGGGAGATGACTGGCGTCGGGGTATACCCGAAACCCTGCTGGAACCTGCAATCGACCCCGGCCGCGGCCAGCACTTCAAGCGCCGTGCGTTGGGCGGGCTCGGACAGGGCGTGGGGGTCCATGCCCACGAACATGGGCCCGTCAATGCCCCGGGAAGCGCGATACTCGCACACGGCCTGGGTGATGGCCAGAATGTGGGCCTCATTGAAGGAGGACTTGAACGCGCAGCCCCGGTGCCCGGAGGTGCCGAAGGCCACGAGCTGATCGGCCTCGGACGGGTCGGGAGCAAGGGTGTAGTAGTCTGAAATCAGTCTGGGAACGTTGATACGCAATGATTCCGGCACAGATGCGCCGGCAAGGGGATGGACGGCCATGAAGACTCCTTATCAGGCTGCGCCAAAATGGCGATCTGCTTCGTCACTGCAGAAAATCCAGACCCTCACGTATCAAAATACCCTTGCGGGCACACGTACGCTTCGTCCCTGAATTTTCTTTGTTCCTCGCAGCTCACCATTTTTTCAGCAGCCTGGATATTTGTAATTTTTGAGCGGTCAGTTTTGAATGAAACAAAAAAAGCTCGCTATTCTGGGGTCGCCGCGGACAGGCCCTGGCCCTCGTGCAGCGACAGGGAACGCTTGTAGGCGTTCCACAACATCTTGTCGTTGGGATCGTGCTCGTAGGCTTTCTTGAAATACGCGGTGCCGCTTTGTCCCGCCTTCTGAAAGATGGTGCCGATGTTGAAGGCCACGTTCTTGCCGGAGTCGGGCAAATCGGGGTCAAGGGCCAGGGCCTTCTTGACCATGGCCAAAGCCTTGGCCGTGTCCCGGCCCTCGCTGTACGCCAGGGCCACGTTGTACAGCAGACCCGCATTGTTCGGCGCCACAGCCAGAACACGCAGGTATTCACCGATCGCCTCGCGCCATTTGCCCTGCTTGCGCAGTGAGATGCCCAGAATATTCACGGTGGCGATGTCCGCCGCCGTCAGGTTATCGCCCCGCAGATCCAGAGCCTGCTTGGAATAGCGGATTGCCATGTCCGGATCGCGGTTGACGCAGATGTCCGCGATCCTGCTGGACAGGTTGGACAGAAATTCCGAGGCCTCGCGCTGGGCGATCCGCATCACGCTCTCGAACATTTCCCCGGCCACCTGCGCATTGCCGCGCGCGATCTCGATCTCGCCGATCTGCATGATGCGCTGCGTGTTCAGGGGGCTTATTTCGTTCAGCCTGCGCAGGTACAGCAGCTGGTTTTCCGCATCTCCGGCCTGTTCATACAGGGCTGCCAGACGCCTAAGGGGAGCCAGATAGAGTTCCGCGCCCATGACGGCGCGCTGGTACATTTCCTCGGCACGGACCATCATGTCGAGGCCCTTGTAGGCATCGCCCTTGATCATGAAGCCCACGGCGCTGTCGGGCTTCTGTTGAAGGATTTCCTCGGCCACAAGCAGGGCCTCGCCCCAACCGCCCGCGTGCAGAAGCTTCTTGCCCTTGTCGATGAGCTTGCTGAGCTTGCCCTGGGGCGCAATGGTAAAGGCCAGTTTTTCGGTGAAGGAACCGACGGAGATGGGCTTGGTGATGATGTTGTGTGCGCCCTGCTCCACCAGGAGGGCCGTGGTGTGCTGGTCCACCTCCTGGGTCAGGACGATGATTCCCGCACCGGGGCACAGGCGCATGATGCTCTCCATGACCTGGGACATGTTCGCCTCGACGATGCCCCGATCCAGACAGATGATGAACCGGGCCTGGGCGTCCTGATGCAGCAGCTCGAAGAGATCATCGAGTCTGGTGAAATGAAAGAAGGATTTCCGGGTCAGGCCCAAGCTGTGGTAGAGCACGTTCTTGATCAGCTCCACAAAACCCGCATCCCCGGTCATGGCCACGAACTTGCCGCCGCTCATGGCGTAATCGAAGATCGTGACGCCGTACGTATCCTGGCCCGGATCTGAAGCCGCTACATATGTACCCATTTGCATCTACCCGTGCTGGTTCGTTCGGGTGCCTGTCCCGAAATGAGAAACAGGCAACAGGCATCAAATACACAATGCAGCGCGGATGTTCAACGCGTACCTGTCACCCGCCCGGTCGAGCGCGGAGCCGCCGCCAGGACAGGAACGACGTGGCCGCAACGACATTTCGCTTGATTTCGCCCCACTCCTCGCCTAATGAATTTGCTCCACAAACGGACCGCCCCCATAGCTCAGGTGGATAGAGCACAGGATTCCTAATCCTGGTTTGCCCATGTTCGAGTCATGGTGGGGGCACCAGATTCTTTAACGGCTCCGGCTACTTGCGATAGTCACGGAGCCGTTTTCTTTTTCCATTCATGCCTGACTCACCTTTTGACTCACCTTTTTTTCCGAAAAGAGGGTTTCAACCACCCTCTCTGTAGTCTGAAATACGCCCAGGGAGCGGAGGTAAATCTCCGTCGTCCCCGGCGATTCATGACACAACAGCTGCTGGATTTCAGACACTGTGTGCCCAGCTCTGTACAATTTAACAGCCACCATATGCCTGATGCCATGATAGCTGAACGGCTTCACACTTGCGGCCTCGCAGAGATGGGCCATCAAGTGATGCCAATCCTCTATCATTTCGCCGTTTTTCTGATTGCAAATGACGCGGTCCTCGTCCTTTTTCCTGGTTGACTTTGCCTTCCAAAGGCGCAGTGCCTGCACTGCATCGTCAGGCAGGCTGACCCAATACCATCGCCATGAACCATTGCGCCCCTTACGGTTGCCAATGCGCACCTTTGCTCCCGCCAGATCCACGTCGCCCCAAATGAGTCGGTGAACCTCAGTGCGTCGGCAGGCTGTGTAATAAAGCAACAGCAGCATCAGCCGGACCTGTTGGTCGTCCTGCGAGTCGTAGACCTTCCAGAAGTCGGCCTCCGCAGGCACGTACTTCACGCCCTTCTCTTCCGGATAATCCTTGATCACTTTAAAGGGATTCTTTGGAGGGAGCCCGAGCACCTCGACGCCCCAATTCCAGGCCTCGACGAGATGGCGTCTCGTGCGGTTCGCGCGGTGGCCGCTAATTCCTTCAGCTTGACGGTTCAGATGTGCCAAACAGATTTGAACCGTCAGTTTCTCGACCGGAAGAGTCGGCGGCACGTCAATAAAAAAGCGCTTGAAACAGAGGCGCTTTTCGTCAATGGATTCCAATTTGCGGGCCGCATAGTCGTCCAAGCGACTATCAAGCCATTCACCACAGGTTATGCCTGGAAGTGATGCGACGGGAGCTTTTTGAGACTCCCATGCAAGAGCGTCTTTCTTCGAGCGGAATGACTTCTCCTTGCGACGCTTCGAGCCGTCCGGCATCGTCAACGTGATCCTGCCGAACCAGACTTCCCTGCCCTTCCTGTCCTTGCGTTTGATCGGCATGCAGCCTCCTGATCGCCTCAGCTATGAGTTTTTCATAGAACACAGTGCGCTTTTGAGAGATCCGCACGCCGCCGAATTTGCCAGGATTCATTACCAATTGGTGTTTCGGGAGTCCAAGCATTTTCGCGGCCTCAGTGGTAGTCAAAGGCTCGCCTAAATCACTGATCATTTCAGTTCCTCCAGTACGCAATCCTCATCACAGAAATCAGAGCGTTGCCCAGCTGCTGGCAACTTAGGAAATTATTCCTATATTGTCAACCAGCCTCCTGTAAACTAGCCTACTCGCCAGCAAAGAAATCCACCCAGGATGCGGAAACATAAAAGATGAGACCCGCTCTTTAAGAGGACAACAACTTTTAACAATCTCTTCGTTTAAGAAATACTAACAGATAGGACACAAGGCATGTCACAAAAAAAGAATAATGAAAGGAGTTTTAAAGACTGGAATTTTCTGAAATTGATT
This sequence comes from Desulfomicrobium sp. UBA5193, assembly GCA_002412965.1. Classification (GTDB taxonomy): domain Bacteria; phylum Desulfobacterota; class Desulfovibrionia; order Desulfovibrionales; family Desulfomicrobiaceae; genus Desulfomicrobium. The sequence goes on along the minus strand of DHWB01000004.1, from coordinate 446,487 downwards.
GACAGATTTTATTACTAACTAAAAAAATTAAACAGTAATGGTTGAAAAATTCAACGATACAAGACCAAGGTGTAACATTTACTCTTGCTCAATATATCCGCCCTTGCCAGCGTACCCGCCCTATAATCCCAAATGCGTCAAGATGCGCTTCGTCTGTCGCGTTGACGACATAATCCTCAAAATCCCGATTGTCTGACCTGATAATGATTTGCCCCGGCGTTCTGATGATTCTTTTTACCTGGATTTCGTCCTCGACCCTGATAGCGTAGATTTGGCCGCTGATAATGTCTTTATCTTTTAGTGCGATCAAGACGGTATCCCGATCCTGAATAGTCGGGACCATTGATGTACCCAGGACATCAAAAAGTCGAAGATCATCAATACTATTCAATCCGATTGCTAGCAAAAAATCATTTTTAAAAGCATAAAATCCAACCGACTCTCCGTCAGTCAAAATATTTGATCTTGGCCCTAGCTTGGCCTTGGCCTTTGGCACAAGAGTGTAATCACCTATGTTGTTGCCGACAGATGGCGGGATATCTCCAGGCAGCACAATCTGACCTCCGAGATATTCAAGGATTTTCATAAAGGTTTTCGTATTCAGGCCAACAGAATCCCCCTTGAGAAATTTATCCAATGATCTTTGCTCTACGCCTGTCTTTATAGCCATGTCATTTACGCTATTAAAAGCCGTGTGAGCTATGACTTTGAGCCGCTCTCTGATTTCGTCGTTGGTTTTCATGCCGTGCATAATGGGTCACCTCAAAAAAACGTCCATAGAAAAAAGTCTGGATTTGCGTTGACTTTCTAGGAATAAAATCCTATTTCTTACCCATGAAAACATTCTCACTCGAAAAATTACGGGCCGACGCCCTTGCTTGGGTCTCCGCCCCCGGGAGGTCTCGGTGTCAACTCGCGCGAGAGTCTAAGATTGATTGGAAATGTCTGAACCGCTTTTTGGCTCACGGTCGTGGACTCTCCGGAAAAACCATCGAGAAACTCTGGGCTATTGTTTACGATGGCCAGCCGAGTCAGGAGGAATCTTCCGAGGCTCCGTGGAAGATGCAAATTCAGGCCCAAAGTCCAACAGCGGATGAATAAGGGCGCTTACTCTGAATTAAGGAACACAAAATGCCGGGCAATCGCCGTGGAAAATGCCGAATTGAATATTTCGCCATGAAGGAAGAAATTAATCAACTCTCCGCTAAAGGCTGGATGTGGCGCCACATCTATGACCTCCTCGTATCCAAAGAAAAAATAACGATGAGCTACTGTACTTTCTTGCGCTACGTGCACGCTAAGCCAACGCCTCGCTCTAATGCAAATCCTGCTCCGACGCCAAGAACACATGCCAAAGAATTTTCTCACAACAAAATCATCGATGACGAGTCATCACTCATTTGAAGGAGAGAGCAATGGCGACCATTCACATGATTCTGCAAGGCAAAGGAGGCGTTGGTAAAAGTCTCTCCGCCAGTCTGCTGACGCAATACTTCCTTGAACAGGACCGTCCGACCCAATGCATCGACACAGATCCGGTGAATGCGACCTTGACTGGATACCAAGCTTTCTCTGCCACCACATTAGACATCATGCATGGCGAAGACGTGGATCCCCGCCGATTTGATCAGCTCGTGGAAATCATTCTCGGCCTTCCATCCGACAAACAATTGGTCGTGGACAACGGGGCGGCCACATTTCTTCCGTTTTGCTCGTACCTGGCCGAAAACGCTGTCTTTGCCCTGCTTTCTTCCGAAGGCCACATGATCCAGCTGCACAGCGTAGTAACCGGTGGCCAAGCCATTCTGGACACGCTCGCCGGTCTTCAGTCCTTGCTTCGCAGCTTCGAGGGCTTCCCGCTCACCGTATGGCTGAACCCCTATTTCGGCCCTATCACCCGCGACGGCAAGGAGTTTGAGCAATTCGCTCTGTACAAGGAACACGCAGCCTCCATCGCGTCCATCATTCGCCTTCCCAATCGCCGCAAGGATACGTTCGGCAAGGACCTGGAGCGCCTTCTGGCCGATCGCCTGACCTTCGCCGAGGCCTCGGCCTCTCCGGACTATCCCATCATGGTTCGGCAACGTCTCCAGATGCTCTGGCGGGACATCCGGGACGAAATCGAACGTGCCAACCTCTGAGGTCGGATCATGCCGGATACCTTGCCCCGCATCACGCCGGAAGAAATGAAGGCTCTGCTCATGAAACGGCATGCCGTGCTCATCGGTGATGACGATCCAATTCTTCTCTCGGTGACCATGCACAACGCATTTATGAACCAATACGACGCCATGCTGGACCGGCATGGCGAAGCCGTTACTAAGTTTTTGCGGCAGACGTCTACGAAGCTCGTCGATGAAATCACCGCACACAAGAATGCGGTTCTCGGCAAGGCGGTCAGGGCGAGCATCGAGAACACGCTCGCGGAAATATCCCAGCATCAGAAAAGCATGACGCAGACGCAAGCGGCGATGGAGCACCTCGCTCATCGACTGACGTGCCTGACGGTGCTGTCAGGAATTTTTACCCTGGTCGCCCTCATTGCCGCGATACGGAGCTGGGCATGAACCGTCTGCAACGTGGCCTGACCCATTGTTTGGGAGACATGATCGTGTCCGCTCTCAAGGATCCCGAGGTCATCGAGGTTATCGCAAACAGTGACGGCAGAATCTGGATTGATCGAATCAGCCACCCCATGGTGTGCGCGGGCACCATGGACGAATCCGAGGTCGCCCGAGTGGTGTCTCTGGTAGCCAGTGATCTGGAGCAGATAGTTGATCGTGATCATCCCTTTGTCGAAGGAGAGTTGCCCCTGGACGGCTCGCGCTTCACGGGAGTGATGCCGCCAGCTGCAGCCAGAGCCGCATTCTCAATCCGCAAGAAGGCCGGCCGGATATTCACCCTCGATGACTACGTCTCGGCCGACATTCTGGATCCAGTACATGCCGCCGTGATCCGAAGTGCGGTCCAGGATCGAAAGAACATTCTTGTGGTAGGCGGAACGGGTTCGGGCAAAACCACCCTGGTCAACGCCATACTCCAAGAAATCGCCCATTCCTGTCCCAATGACCGCCTGGTCATCATCGAAGATACATCGGAACTTCAATGCTCCAGCGCCAATTTCGAAAGCCTGCACACCTCCGCCGCCATGGGCATCCAAGCACTAGTACGTCTGACCATGCGCCTGCGGCCTGACCGAATCATCGTGGGCGAGGTGCGCGGCGGTGAGGCTTTGGATCTGCTGAAATCATGGAACACCGGCCATCCCGGAGGGGTTTGCACTGTGCATGCGAATTCCGCCTGGGGCGGATTGTTGCGTCTGGAACAGCTCATTGCCGAAGCATCCACGTCACCCATTCCCGTGCTCATCGGTGAAGCCGTTGACTTGGTGCTGTTCATTGAGCGCACACGAACCGGCCGCCGGGTATCCGAGGTGGCTACCGTGTCCGGGTTTGACCACCAAACCTGCACTTATATCATGGAGTCAATCAATGCGTAAATTTCTCCCTCTACTCGTATGCGTCGCCGTTTGTCTGGCGGCTTCCTCGGTATTCGCCTCGGGCGGCATTTCAGACTTCGAGGCGCCCGCCCAGCAAGTTGTGTCCACCCTTACCGGACGATGGGCGCGGTATTTTGCAATCATCTGCATGGCCATCACCGGAATCACGTTCATCTGGAAGAGGGAGGAGCTCTCCGGCGGCTTCAAGATGCTCCTGGGACTGGTCTTTGGCCTGTCCTTCATAGCGTTTGCCTCCAGTATCGTGGACAAGCTGTTCGACTTCAGCGGTGCTGTGCTGTGAGACGAGTGCCGATCCATCAATCCCTGATACGTCCCGCGCTGGTCATGGGCGCTGAACGGGACTTGGTTCTTTGGTCCGGCCTTGTCGCCTTTCTGGTGGGGATGGGCGGCTTCACGTTGGTTTCAGCGGCCACCGGCTTTGGCTGGTGGGCGTGCACGGTGTTTGTGCTTCGGCGCATGGCCCGCAAGGATCCCATGCTTTCAAAAGTCTGGCTGCTGCATATCAGGCAGCAGGATTTCTATCCGGCCCGAGCCGGGACATGGCGGAGGTAAATCGTGCTTGCTTTGAAGGCATATCGAGACAAGGCACAGGGCCTGCCTGACCTACTGCCATACGCTGCATGCATCGCCAGTGGCGTGGTCCTGTGCAAGTCTGGCTCGCTGCTGGCTGCGTGGGAGTTCAGTGCTCCGGACACGGCGTCCAGCACAGCCGATGAACTGGCCTTTGTCTGCGACCGGGCTAACCAAGTGTTCCGAAGCATGGGTTCTGGCTGGATGTGCCACGTGGATGCTTTGCGCACCATCGCACCTGAATACCCAGCGCCCGGAGCGAGCCATTTTCCAGATCCGGTCACGGCCGCCATGGACGAGGAACGCCGCCTGACCTTCGCTCACGGTGCGTTCTTCGCCACACGCACATATCTGACCATCACGTACACACCGGAAGTGTTGACCGACAAGCTCAGCAATCTTGCCAATTCAGGCGCCCAGCCGACGGAAAACTTCCTGAAAAAGCATCTTAGACTTTTCGAGGCCCGGCTGCTGGAGTTGGAGGACTCCCTGGCGTCCATCGTGATCTTGCGCCGCTTGGCTGACCACGAAGAAACCGATGAGCATGGGACCGTCGTGACGCGATCCGAGCTGCTCAGCTACTTGCAGGAATGTGTCACAGGCTCATCAAATCCGGTGAACCTGCCCATGTGCCCCATGTACCTTGATGCCATATTGGGTGGAGAGGATCTGGTGGGCGGTCTGGAGCCAAAAGTCGGCGAAAAATACCTGATGATACTCGCTCTGGACGGTCTGCCGCATGAGTCGTGGCCGGCAATGCTTTCCGCCCTGGACGGCCTGCCCATTGCGTATCGATTTTCAAGCCGGTTCATATTTCTGGATCAGTCCGAGGCTCTCGCGGAGCTGGACAAGTACCGCAAGACGTGGCGGCAGCAGATCTTCAGAATTTTCGATGCCCTGCTCTCCCGGCCTGACGCCCGCGCCAACCGCGACGCGCTACGCATGTCCGAGGATTCGGAAGAGGCTATTGCTGCTGTCCAGAGCGGCCTGGTCGGCGCAGGGTTTTACACGGCCAACATCGTACTCCTGCACGAGGATGCCGAAACCCTGACTAGGTGGACCAGGGAACTGCGCCGCGCCGTCCAGACCGTCGGCTTCGGCTGCCGAATTGAGGAGGCCAACCGGCTTGAAGCCTGGCTGGGCTCGCATCCGGGAAACGGATTTGCAAACATCCGCCGTCCCTTGATCCACACACTCCCATTTGCCGATCTTCTACCGCTGTCATCCATCTGGGCGGGCCGGGAGCACAATCCCTGCCCGTTCTATCCGCCGGACTCCCCGCCACTCATGCAGTGCGCAACGGACGGAGCAACCCCGTTTCGCCTGAACCTGCATGTGGGCGATCTGGGGCATACACTCATCTTCGGCCCCACCGGTGCGGGCAAGTCCACGCTCCTGGCTACCTTGGCCGCCCAATTCCGGCGCTATCCGGATGCCACCATCGTCGCTTTCGACAAGGGCATGTCGCTGTATCCCCTGTGCAAGGCAGTTGGCGGCACTCATTACGCCGTGGGTGCGGATGATGACGAATTGGCCTTTTGCCCTTTGCAGCATGTGAACAGCGACACGGAACAGGCCTGGGCGGAAGAGTACATCGCCACTCTCTGTTCCTTGCGCAAGGTCACGGTCCTTCCGGCCCACCGAAATGCCATTCATGCGGCCATGACGCTGCTCCGGGACAACCCGGCCGACATGCGGTCTTTGACGGATTTCTATCATCTGCTCCAATCGGATGACCTCAAGAAAGCCCTACTACATTACACGCAGAAAGGAGCCATGGGCCGTCTGCTCGATGCGACCTCCGACAAGCTGAAAACCTCACGATTCCTGTGTTTTGAGATCGAAGAACTCATGAACATGGGGAATGAGAACCTCATACCGGTGCTGCTGCACATCTTTCACCGTGCGGAAAAGCTTCTTCAGGGGCAGCCTGCCATGTTCGTGCTTGATGAGTGCTGGATCATGCTCGGGCATGAAGTGTTCCGGGCAAAAATCCGGGAATGGCTCAAGGTATTCCGCAAGACCAACTGCGCAGTGGTCCTGTCCACGCAAAGCCTGACGGACGCGATCCGCTCGGGGATCATGGACGTACTCGTGGAGTCCTGCCCGACAAAGATTCTCCTGCCCAACTATTCCGCCCGGCAGGACGGCCAGATCGAGGCGTACCGGGGCATGGGCCTCAACGCCCGCCAAATCGAGATCATCGCCCAGGCAACGCCGAAGCGGGACTATTATGTGGTGTCTCCTGAAGGCCGCAGGCTCATTCAGTTGGCGCTGGGGTCGTTTGCCCTTTTGTTTGTCGGGGCTTCCGACAAGGAAAGCATCTCCCGAATCAAGGAGCTGGAGCGTCGCTTCGGCCCGTCATGGCCAGAACAGTGGATACATCACCGGAGGAAGTCATGCGACTCACATTAATTTGTCTGGTTACACTTCTGAATTTTGTTCTGCCCAAGCATGCAGTTGCTGCATACACGGTCTACTGCACAAACTGCTCTACAATGTTCACCCAAGCTTTGGATCGGATCACAAATCTGAAACAGCTGGAGCAGCTCGTTTCCCAATACAAAGAAGACATACAGCAGACCGCTCATCAGATGACGATGGTCAAACAGAACATTGAGCAGCTGTCAGACATGGCCAGAAACACAAAGAATCTTGATCCATCCATGCTGTCGGCCCTCAAGCACCGCTTCTTGGATCTGGGCGGACTCGTCACCAAAACGGCTCACCAGAAAGGCGAAATGGATACGCTCATCCGTGTCTACCAGACCCTCTACCCCACCTACGACGAAATGGGCCGTCTTGTCCGACATGACACGCCAGAGGCCAATGCTGAAGCGCTTCGCCGGTATCAGGATTGGTCAAACCAGGTGGACGGTGCCGTGATGTCCACGTTTCGCATGTCCGGGTCGCAGTTGGAAGAATTGGCGGGATCAGAAGAATTCGACGCCCACGTGCAGGAACTTTTGAACAGCCCGGAGGGCCGGATGGAGGCCCTCCAGGCTGCAAACCAACTGTCTGCAATGCAGATCGAGGAAAACCGTAAAATGCGTGCTCTGCTGGCCACGTCAATTCAGAGTCAAGCTCAGGTCAACGCCAAGGAAGAGAAACAGGACCAATATGACCGGGAACGTTGGCGCAAGGCGTTTGAGGGCGACGCTATTGAGAAGCAAATTGGCGATTATGCGCCTACGTCCAATAATTTCTAGAAGTTATTGGACGTGGGCTTTGAAGTTCCTTTGAGCTGCTTTTCGATTGCATCGCCACCGAAAGATTTTTTCCAGCGCTCTTGGTCAGCTGCGGCGCGGTTGTTGATCTTTTCCAATTCAACTCTGGTCTTTTCCAATTCAGCGCGGGTCTTTTCTAACTCGGACTGTTCCGACGAACACGCCAAGAGAGAAAAAAGAATGAATAAGGTGGCAAGAATTTTTTTCATAACATTCTCCATGGATTAAAAATTGTGTGCATTAAATTTAAAATATCTTCAATAAAATTCATTTTTTCAATACTTATTTTAGTAAGTATTATAAATGCTTTTAGTACAAATTTAATGGCACAAGAATTAGTGATAATGGATAAAATTGCTTACCTAGTTCAGACAAAAGCAGATTCATGGTTCACTGTTCTGCAATCAAATGCACTGACGTTGTTCAAATTACTACTCATCATTGATGTCATATGGCTAGGAATTCAGGCTGCTATAAAACGTGAAGAACTCACGGAGATAATCGCTTCGTTTGTGCGGCTTCTTATTTTTGCCAGCTTTATGCTGGCTCTTGTCATCTATTACAAGGACTGGGCAAACATGCTCATTTCAGGTCTCAGCGATATTGCAAAAGATCTTGGAGCTGACGCTAGCAGTCCCAGTGAAATTTTTGGCGCAGGTTTATCTATGGCGTTAAAAATATTTGGGGAAGTATCGGCTTGGGAGCCTATAAATTCAGTTGTATTCATGATTTATGCATTGACTATCATCATCATATTTTCACTCATTGCCGCCCATGTTCTGCTTGTCAAATGCGAGGCATACATTGTTCTGAACGCTGGAGCTATTCTTCTTGGATTTGGAGGTTCGGCTGTTACAAAAAATTACGCGATTAACTTTCTAAGATACAGTCTGTCAGTCGCGGTAAAACTATTTGTAATGCAGTTGTTGGTGTCACTCGGGAAGAGCTTCATCGATGAATTTTACCTGAAGTCAGCGGATTACAAGGAGCTTGCCATTATTATCGGCACGGCAATCGTCCTCCTCGCCCTTGTCAATTCCATCCCCGACATCGTGTCCGGAATCATCAACGGCTCCCATGTCTCCACCGGTTCGGCCATTACAGGCGCGACCACGGCTGTGGCCACGAGTACCATGGCAGCCATGTCCGCCATGAAGTCCGCCGGAGTGGGCGGCATCCATGGAGCGACGGCTATGAAGGGCGCATATGACTATGCCAAGGCTACTGGCGCAACTGGACCTGTCGGGGTGGCGTCCCACATGGCCGGCACCTTGGGGAAAGCAGCCTTTGGGGCTCAGGATCCCGGCACCATGGCCAAGATCAACAGCGCGGTGCAGGCGCATTTCGAGAGCTTCAAAATGACGGGCGACGACGGTTCGGGAAACAAGAATGAATAGCTCCAAGGACAGGGAGCAACAATGAGCTCCTCGAACCCATACCTCAATGCCCGTCAGGAATGGCTGGAGCGTTACGGATCCTACATCGCGGCCCGGGACAGGTGGCGGCTCATCGCTGTCTGCTGCCTGCTCATCACGGCACTGGCCGTGGCGGGTAATGTCATCCAGTCGCTGCAGTTCAAGGTGGTTCCGTACCTAGTGGAGGTGGACAAGCTTGGAGAGGTTCGCTCCGCCCGCCGCGCCGACGCGATGGGGACAGTCCCGGATCATGTCGTCCAGTCCGCCTTGGCCCGCTATGTCGTATCCTGGCGCACGGTCACGCCGGATCGGGGAATGCAGAAACGCATGATCAGCGAGGTGTCCGCCTTCTCCACGGCTGCGGCCACAGGGCTCCTGCGGGAATGGTACGCGGCCAACAATCCATACGACCGGGGCAAGGACAAAATGGTGGAAGTTGAGATCAACAGTCTGCCAAGGCCCGTGGGAGATTCCAGCTGGCGCATCGAATGGCTTGAGACCACGCGCAACCATTCCGGAGTCGCCATGGAAAAGACGAAATACGAGGCCACCATGATCGTGGCCAACATCCCCCCAAACAGTGACCAGCAGATCATGACGAACCCTACGGGTACGCATGTCACGAGCCTGTCCTTCGGCAAGCTGCTTGGTCAGGAGACGCCATGAAGAACTGGATATGGGCATTGGGCCTGATTCTGGGTACTGCCGCAACCGCTTTCGGCGACGAGATTCCGCCCAGGGAAGACATTGTCCTCAAGGAGCATGTGGTCGGCAGCGGGGAGACGGTTGCCCAGATCTTCCGCAATCACGGCCTGACCGACGTGCAGATCTTCCGTGAGTACGTCGAGCTCTTTCGTGAACACAACAAGCAGATACCTGACGTTGATTTGATCAAAGAGGGAGATGTGGTTGTTGTTCCACTTCCGAAGGATGGGGACGAGATCCAGCCCGCCGCCGGCGAAGTGAAAGATTTCTATGTGCAGCCGGACCAGGAGCCTCTGACACAGGACAAGGAGGTCACTAACAAGCTGGTCGTGTCACGAGAACTCCCGGATCAGGATCTGGAAGATCTGCCAATTCTACCTCCTGTGGAGTACATCAGCCCCAAACCCGTGAAGCTCAGCTCCAAGGAGCAGAAAGGTGTGACCCTGGCTCAGGAGTGGAAGGAACGCACGGTCAATCCTCTCCCAGGCGCCGCCGGCCAGGTGATGTTCGTCTTCGGCGCGACCATGCCCACCTTGGTCTGCGCTCCGCTCCAGCCCACCGATCTTGAGCTTCAGTCAGGCGAACTGGTCAATGACATTTTCCTTGGGGACACTGCCCGCTGGGTCGTCTCCGTCGGCAGCAGCGGTTCCACCGGTCAGGAGCGCACCCATCTGGTGTTCAAGCCTTTTGACGCGGGTCAGGAGACGTCCGCCGTCATCACCACGGACCGCCGCACCTATCACATCAAGCTCGTCTCGGATCCCAAGAAACACATTCCGTATGCCGGGTTCACCTACCCCGAGGACGAGCACGCCAAACTGGCCAAGCAACTGGCGGATCAAAAACGGGAAAGCCGCTGGCAGAGCGCAGGCCCCCAGTTGGCGGAAGCGACAGGCAAGGAAGTCCGTCTCTCGGATCTGGACTTCACGTACCAGATCACAGGCGACGACGTGCCGTGGCGGCCGGAGCAGGTGTTCAACGATGGCGGGTCAACGATCATTCGGCTTCCTGATGCCGTTCAGCAGACGGACATGCCTGTGCTGTTGGTCGAACAAAGCGGCGAAAAGACGCTGGTCAATTACCGCACACGTGGAACGACGATGATCGTGGACGGCGTGTTTTCCAAGGGATTACTCCTGTCCGGGGTGGGTCGGAAACAGAAAAAAGTCATAATCCAAAGGATGGTGAAATCGTGAAGATAATCAAAAGCATGCTGCTGCTATGTTGTCTGTTGGCGTTCATCGGGTGCGCCCACGCTCCGGACACCGCCGTCCCTGCGTCTTCGGATGCTTTGTCCGGTCTGGCCGAGCATGCCTCCGAGCTGCTCGCAGCGGAATACCCTCCTGGTCACACGATGCTGTCACTGACTTCCCGGCCGTCAGGAGATTTCACACAGGCTTTGGAAACGAGCTTGCGCGGTCGAGGCTTCTCCCTTGCGGCAGAGGACACTCCCGGCGGATTGGCGGTGAACGTGGTCATGGAGCCGGTGGCCGAAGGAGAGCTCTGGTATCTGCATCTGAAGTCCGGGGACGGTTTCAGTGTCGGGCAGGTCTATACCCTGACGCTTGAAGGTTTTGTCCCGGTGGGCGCCATGACCCGTACCGAACGTTTTTTCACCATGGAAGAGAATGGGGTTTCGTTGCCTGAGGCCCCCCGCACTCCTGCTCCCTCGGAGGCGCCTTCATCGCATCTTGAGGACTGGCGCATTGAACCGGGTCCGCTGCAATCCCAGCTCACCAAGTGGTGCTCCCGTGAAAACTACCAGCTCGTCTGGAAAGCCGAAAACGACTACGTCATGGAGTCCTCCGCCATCTTCAGGGATGACTTCGTAGGCGCGGCGCAGCGCTTGTTCGCACGCATGCATCAGGCCGGACATGGTCTGCGGGTCCGGATCTATCCCGAGAATCGTGTGCTTGAAGTGATGGAGGATTGAGGCATGCGCGTATGCTTGGCTTTCCTGCTTATTGTGCTCGCGGCCTGTGCTCCGTCGAAGATGGGTCGCCCTGATGCCGAGATCGAGGCCCGCGCTCGGCAGATGGATGCTTTGTCGTCGTCGCGCACCGTCAGCGTAGTCCCCGGCCAATATCTTGGCGCCCAGGTTGTCCCGAGGAATGAAAAGCGTCTGCCTGCGATATTCTCGGACAGCGTGACCTTAAGATCGTCGGGAACTCTTGCCGAGCTCGCATCAAAGGCCGGGTCGATCATGGGGCTTCGGGTTCGGGTCGAGCAGGATAGAGATATGTCCGGGGAAATGGCTCCAAGTAATGATGCTCTCATAACCACCGCGTACACCGGAACATTTCAGGGCCTGCTGGATCTTCTGGCCTCCAGGTCAGGCACAGACTGGGACTATGAATCGTCCGAAGTGATTTTTTCGTACTTCAGGACACGTACCTTCACATTGACCACGGCCCCGGGAGCGGTGCGCTACGAAGCGGGAATCAACAATCGCAGTGCCGACGCAGCTTCCGGATCCGCATCCGGTCAGGGTTTGGGGTCGCCTGTCAGCGGAGAAAATTCCGAGCTAACCACATCCCAGGCCAGTCAGACCAAGTACCAGGCCGATGCCTGGGCGGACGCCGAAAAAGGTGTGAAGGAGCTACTGTCACCGGCTGGCCGAATGGTGGTCAATATCGCCGCAGGGACGCTCACGGTGACGGACACGGCTGCAGCCCTGCGCCGAATCAGCTCATACATCGAAACGTGCAACGCCAAGCTATCCAGGCAGGTCGCCCTGACGGTCAAGGTCTACACGCTGGACGTGGATGACAAGGCGGAAGCGGGCCTCAACCTCCAGGCTGCGTTCTCAGACGGGCATCTGGGCATCTCGTCGGTACTTGATTCCGCTCACGCGACGCTGCTTGGCGCGGGGTCGGTCACGGCCACGGTGCTTGATACCAAGCTCGTCGGATCTTCGGCCATGCTTAAGGCCTTGCAGAGTGTCGGCAAAACCACGCTGTTGACCTCGGGCACCGGCGTAACCACCAGCGGCCAACCGCTCCCTCTGCAGGTCATGGATACGGACACCTATCTGGCCTCAATTTCCACGGAAACATCAAACGACAACCAGGTCACGTCCATGGTTCCAGGCAGAGAATCCACAGGCTTCGCCATGACCATCCTGCCACACATCCTGGACCAGCGCCGGGTGATCCTGGAATGCAACATCTCGCTCTCGTCATTGGAAAGGCTCGATGAGTTCGAATCCGGCACGGCAAAAATCCAACTACCCAAGGTCAGCACGCGCAGTTTCAGCCAGCGTGTGAACATGCTCATGGGCCAGACGCTGGTGCTCGCGGGATTTGAAAAATCCCGCCGTTCACAGTCGCGAGGTTTGGGTCTTTTGAACTTTGGCGTGAGTTCCCAGACCACCAAGACACTTCTTGTGTTGACCCTGGAAGTGGAAAGCGTGGGGAGTTGAGATGCGGATCGTGAAAATCGGATCTCGTCAATTCGCCGTTGGGTTGTGGTGGCAGATGTTTTCCGCGCCGGGAACGACCATGCGAAAAGGTTTGGTCGAAGCCCGTGCCACGGCGCAGTCCATCGAGAGCTCGGATTTCAGCATGGTGGCCTTGCGAAGGAGTCAGTTCGGTCTGGGCCAGTGGCAGGGCAAGCTGCCCCGGGTCATGTCGCTCGCGGCCGCAGTGGCCGGCAGCGTTCCAGGCACGTGGATCGGGCATTTTCTGCTGGAGGAAGGCAGCTGGTGGGTCTGCGCCGTGAGTGGCGGTGCCATTGTGGCCGAGGGAGATTACGTGTCTTCGTCGAGCAAGGAAGCTAACCGGCATCTGACGGATCTGCGAGCGCTTCTGAACTGGGACGTTGAAGTAAGTTTTGAAACTGTGGCCGAGAGCCACGCGCACCTGCTGCCGCTCATATCAAGCGGTGCCAAGGTAGTGCCGCTGCATGGAGGCCAGGGGCTGCCGCCATTGGCCCTGCCCATGCTGCTCGCATCGGCTGCTGTTGCTGCCGCCATCTGGCTGTATTTCGACAAGCAGGAAGAAATTGCCCGTCAAATATCGCTTGAGTCGGCGCGAAGCCGCATCTTCAACACCAAGGCGCTGTCCTCCGATCCGGACCGTCAGTTCCCTACTCCCTGGAAGAGAGTGCACTCCGCCTGGTTCACGGCCGAAGCAAGCCTGAAGTTCATTCAGGCACAACCGACATTCGTCCGTGGATGGGAGCTGACGGAGACCGAATGGACCTCGGCCGGCGTGAAGTCCACCTATCAATACCAACCAGGCGCGTCCTTTTCGTCCTTACCCGACGGAGCAAGCATAGAGTCCACCAACCCTACGCAGTGCAGGACACGTGTTCCCTTGGCCATGCCAAACCCCACAGAGGAGCTTGAACTGGCCTCCATCGAACACGCCTCGAAGTGTTTTTTCGAGCTCACTCGCCGTCTCGGAGCAAAAGGGCATCTGAAATTCGACGCACCCATGACCAAAAAAGTTTCCGATGTGCAGCTGACCGCGACCTGGGCGGCCGGAAAGTGGCGTCTGTCCGATCTCTCGCCGTCGGTCCTGGGAGCGGATCTACCGGCGCTCCTGCGTCAGGTTCCCGGGATGACAGTGACCCGGGTGCTCTACAAATCAACCTTAACTTTGGAAGGAAGCGTTTATGCCAGAGTCCGGAAAGATTCGTAGCGGCAACCGGGGACTTATCGCCGGTCTCACGATCCTGTTTCTTGTGGCGTGCACCGGCGCCGGATGGTGGGCCTGGACGGTGAAGGCCAGATCTTCGCCAAGGCCCGTCGTCACTCTTGTTCCCGAGTCCGTCCTGAAGAAGTCTTCGGCTTCGACGGAAACAAACGACACGGCCCCAGCGAATCCGGCCATGGCCGATCCTCCAGCCAGCCATCCGCAGCAGCCTGTTCCGATACGGGTGCCTGTTTCCACATCCTTGGCAGCGCAGACTGAACAGGAAGCTCTTGATGGAAATGCGACAACTCCCGCTGACATTGCCTTGTCCGGGCAAAATTCTGCGCCCGATGCCATCCAGCTTATCCAGGCCGGGGAGATCTCGGAGCCTGGAGTCATCCATGAATTTTCCCGGCTACGCACGGAACTGGAGCGCAAGAAGCTGCAGGTGGAGATAGCACGCCAGGATCAGGAGTTGCGGGATCTGCAATTTGCCACGTTCTCTCCGGTAATCGAGCCTGAGCCGGCACTTGTCCGTCCTAAGCCCCCTCGCGTTCCGCCCCGGGTGGTGTCCATTTACGGTCGCGGGAATGATCTTCAGGCGGTGATCGATCAGCCGGGCACAGGTCAGCAGACCGTGCGGCTGGGCGATCTGGTGGAAGGAGCGCCTGTGATGGGCATTTCGGGCGACGGTGTGGTTATCGGGACCGGCCCGCAAAAGAGAACACTCGGTTTCAAGTGATGAGGTGAATATGCAATCGTCTCCCCCGCTGCCCGCATCCCTGAACGGTCACGTCATGGTCTGCGAGGGCATTGTCCATGTCTCCGAGGAGGTGCGACGCACCCCTGAGCTGCTTTCGTTTCTGTCGTACTGCTCCCGGCGCGGCATCAGCGAGCAAAAAATCGTCAATCCTGCACAGTTTCAGAAATTGCGCGTGGCCCGTGGCCAGGCGCGCACGGAAAGCGATGTGCAGGCCCTTGCGGTGGAACTGATCCGCACCGCCCATGCCCTAGGAGCCTCGGACATTCATGTCGAGGACCATGGTCCCTTTGTCTCCGTCGATCTGCGCATCCTGACCATGGTCCAGCGGCACCGGGTGCTGATGGGTGATGAAGGCCGCGCCCTCATCCGGTGCATCTA
This sequence comes from Desulfomicrobium sp. UBA5193, assembly GCA_002412965.1. Classification (GTDB taxonomy): domain Bacteria; phylum Desulfobacterota; class Desulfovibrionia; order Desulfovibrionales; family Desulfomicrobiaceae; genus Desulfomicrobium. The sequence continues at coordinate 431,272 of DHWB01000004.1, read as the reverse complement.
CCAGACCATGAGCGCCAGTGCCGAGGCGCAGTACAGTCCCGGCAAACGCCAGGACGGGCGCATCATCAGTCGCAACTACCTCCCCCCCGGGCTGCACTCGATCCGTCTGCACACGGAGCCTCTGGAATGCGCGATCAGCGACCAGGGTATCGGAACCTTTCTGGCAATGCGATTGTTGTACGATTCCACCCATGCCAAGGGGGCTTTGTCCTCCCGCCTGACGGCCTTGGGGTATTCGGCCAGGCACGTCGCGCGCCTTGAATTTCTGACCCAGCGTTCCGGACTCACACTGCTCTCCGGGCCGACAGGATCCGGTAAATCCACAGCACTGAAGCACATCATGGAGTGCATGGCCCTGGACAATCCGGAGAAATCATTCCTCTCCATCGAAGACCCGCCCGAATTCCCTCTTGAGGGTGTCAAGCAGGTCAGAGTTCTCACTGACGGAGATCTGGACAGGGGCACGGAGTACCGGCGGGCCATCGCCGGAGCCATGCGTTCCGACCCGGACACGCTCATGCTCGGCGAGATCCGCTACCCCGAGGCGGCCATGGCGGCCGTGGACGCGGCTCAGACCGGTCATGGCGTCTGGACCACCATCCACGCCAACAGCGCCATAGGGATCGTCCAACGCATGCTCTCTCTGCTCAATTCGGCACGTTGCCCGGCCCCAGCGGAGTACCTGTGTGATCATACCGTGCTTGCCGGGCTTCTCCATCAACGTCTGATTCCGCTCTTGTGCCCTTCCTGCAAGATTCCGTTCCAGGAAATCATGCGGCGACGGGAGGATGATGCATTTCGGAATTCGCGGCTCCCCAGGCACGTGGCGGCGCGGGTGTTCCGGACCGTGGATCCTGCCAGGATGGCCCAGGTCTGCGTGCGCGGTGAAGGATGCACCGCCTGCAATTCGCAGGGATTCAGCGGACTTGCGGTGGTCGCGGAAGTGATCGCCACAGACCGGACGATTCTATCACATTTGCGCCATGGCGAGATCGAGGCGGCCATCAGGCATTGGCGACATGAACAGAACGGTCTGTCCTTTGTCGAACACGCCGTCAGCCGCATCGAGGAGGGAGTGGCTGATCCCCGGATCACGGAACAGCGTCTTGGTGTGCCGCTCAATTTCGCGCAGGCCATCGAAGATGACCTCCTGACTGGCAACGAACTGGATCAGCTGGCCAGCGGGAGCATGAAATGACCCGCAATCAGCTGCGCGCCCGTTTGTTTCTGGATTCCGGCCAGCGAGAAGCCGTTTATGACCGACTGTCAGCGCTGACGAGCAACGGCGTGTCGTTGCTCGAAAGTCTGGCAGTGACTCTTGGCAGGTACGAACGTCGCAGGCATCCGCTGCGCTTTGTCTTCCGCGAGGTCACGGCGGGGCTGAACTCCGGGCATTCCCTGGACCAAGCCTTGAGTCCCTTCATTCCCGGAGAAGAGGCCATGCTCATCAGCTCCGGATTGCAGGCTGGATCCCTGCCCGACGCCCTGGGCCGCTGCTCCGATCTGCTGCGGGCGCGGCGCAAGATCACGTCGAGCATCAGCGAAGCCCTTGCGTATCCGGCAGTGCTGTTCGTCCTGTTCCTGGTCCTTCTGGTTGTCCTGTCCCGCTACGTCATGCCTCAACTGGCAAAACTGTCGAATCCCGCGAACTGGTCGCCGGCAGCCCAGACCCTCCATGCGGTCTCAAAATTCGTGGATTCCTGCTACGGACTGATATTCTTCGGCGTTCTGGTCGTAACCGTGATCACCGCCCTTTCCACGCTGGGAAGTTTCACAGGCCCTGTGCGCACGCGGTTGGACCGGGTACCGCCCTGGTCCTTCTACCGGCTGCTGGTCGGGTCGATCTGGCTCTATACCCTGGCGACGCTCATGCGCTCCGGCGTGCAGCTTTCTCACGCTCTGTCGTCGATGATCGAGCGGCCCACCACCTCCGCCTGGCTGCGTGAAAGGGTTTCGGCCATCCACGGCGGACTTGCCCACGGTCAGGATCTGGGCACCGCCATGGACAATGCCGGCCACGAGTTCCCGGATCGCGAACTGGTTGAGGATATTCTGGTCTATTCGCGTCTGCCGGGGTTTTCGGAGCGTTTGCACGCCATCGCTCAGGCCTGGCTGGATTCGGGCATCAAGCGTGTCCAGGCCCAGGCCCGAGCTGTGAATATGGTCTGCATTCTCGGGATTCTGGTCATTCTGTCGGGAGTTGGTCTGGCAATAACGTCGTTGCAGCAACAGATGGGTCAAACACCTTATTAGGAGGAAAATGATGAATCGGATCAATCGCAAAAGTGAGGCTGGTTTTGTTCTTGTCGAGTCCATGAGCTCACTGCTTTTTTACCTGGTCATGATCGGAGCCATCGGGGCCATCATTCTCATGCTGTTCTCGGGCAGCAAGCTGGCCAGCACGGAACAGGAAGTCGGGACCATACGGCTTCAGGTCCGTCAGCTTTACAGCGCCACAAATGACTATTCGGGGCTGACCACAGACCTGGCAAAGACCGCCGGTGCGATTCCCAGCTCGATGATTCGCGGTGACGGCTCGGTGCAAAACGCCTGGGGAGGGGAAATCGTGATTGAACCGTCCGATTCGACCAAGAATTTTCAGATCACGATCAAGGAAGTGCCCCAGAGCGAGGCGGTGAAGTTGGCCATGTTTCAGTCCGGGACATGGGTGGATGTGCTCTTGAACGACACGAGCCTCGACGAAGCGGACAATCTTCTGACTGCGGCGACAGAGGCCAGCGCGGACAGCAACACCATAACATTCGTTTCCAACTGAGACATGGACCGGGCACCCTATACGGATTTGCTGGTCACATCGACGGGGCTGACCCTCTTGAGGGGCGGCCCCAAAGATGGGCTCGTATCCTGTCGTCCAGACCAGCACCTGGCCCTGCGGGACCAAGTTTCCAGCCACTGGAAAGCTACAGGCCAGGGATCGTTTCGCTTGGAGTGGGAAGGGCTATTCTTCAGGGTCACGGTTCTTGAGGATCTCTCGGGCTCGACCTTCTTTTTGCGTCGGATGCCGCAGAACGTTCCGGAGATTGAATCCCTTGGCCTTCCTCAGCCGGTGACGCGCTGGCTGGTCAAAGATTGCCGCAAGGGGCTCGTGCTGTTTTGCGGTGCCCAGGGGTCGGGCAAGACCACGAGCGCGTGCGCCCTAGTTCGCTCCCGGCTGTTCCAGGACGGTGGACACGCCGTGACGTTCGAAAGTCCGGCGGAAATGCCCCTGCATGGGGCTCACGGCAGCGGGTACTGTTTTCAGACGGAACTCGAAGACGAAACGGCCCTTGCCCAGGCCCTGCGCTCCGCCCATCGCTATGCTTCCCCGGACATTCTCTTCATCGGCGAGATCCGCACTCGGCATGCTGCTGCGCAGGTGCTGCGGGCGGCCTTGGGGTCGGACCGACAACTCGTCGTGGCCACGATTCACGGCCTGGATCTCGCCTCGGCCCTGGACCGTCTGCTGACCTTCGCCCGAGAGGCTGACGGGGACATCGCGGCGCGAAATCTCGCCCAGACCCTCACTGCCGTCCTGTTTCAGCGCATGTCCATGCAAGGCGGCAAGACCGGCGTGGATCTTTCGGAATTCCTGCTCATCCCGTTTACGGAAGGCGCCAAATCCATCCGCTCCAAGCTCCGTTCAGGCAGCCTGCTGGCCTTGGGCGACGACATACGGGAGCAGAAGAACCGTCTGGCCTTCAGGGGGGAACTGTGAAAATTGTCGCCGTATTTTTTTCAGTCCTTGGCGTCCTGGCCCTGCTTGCCCTGCCCGATACAGACATGGCGCGCGAAAACGCCTCGGCAGAAGCAGTGGCCGTGAACTTTGTCCAGTTCAGGACGGCGGCGAACAATGCTGTGCTGACCGATCCTCCAGCTTCAGGAGGGAGAATCGAAGAATTGGGCACGGTTGACGGCTGGCAGGCCATTCGGTCGTGGGACAACCGCATGGACGGGAACCGCTTTTACGTCTTTGGCCCTGCTTCCGCCCTGGAGTTGCAGGAGATCAGAAACCTCCTGCACGGAAATCCAGCCATCACCACGCAGGACGGCACGCACCCGTCATTCATTCCCGCCGGCGATGTGATCAGCGTCATCGAGGTCGTTTCATGACACGCCGAAACACTGAAGCGGGCTTTGCCCTGGTCGAAAGCCTTGCCGCGCTCATGGTGCTTTTGATCCTCCTGCCGGCCCTAGGGAAGCTGGCCCAGTGGGGATATGACGAGGTGCAAAAGCGCGTGGTGGCCGCACACCTCGCGCAGGTCACGAACGCGGCGGCCGCGTATGTGCGCGAGAACCATGCGGACCTGATCACGTCGGCGACGGTGGCCAGCTCCGTCCAGATCACGATGGAGCAGCTTGGGCCATACCTGCCCCCCGGATTTCAGGATCAGAACGCATGGGGGCAGAACTATGGAATTTACGTGCTGCAACCAAGCAGTGGCCGTTTGCAGGCCATTGTGCTGACCCAGGGCGGACGGTCGGAAGGAAGTGAGTTTCAGAATCTTCTCGTCCCCGGCGCGGCGGCCATGGCGGGCGCAGCCGGAGGATTCGTGCCTTCCGGGGATATGCCCGAACTGCCGTCCTCGCGCCTGCAGGGCACTTTCGGCGGCTGGATGATGGATATGACCGGCACGGATATCCCAAATCCCGGCCCAGGCCACTTGGCCGGCATGGTGGCCCTTTCAGGCGCCGATCTGGCTCAGGACTTTCTCTATCGCGTATCCGTGCCAGGCCATCCGGAACTCAATGAAATGCATGCCGAGTTGGACATGACCGACCACGCCATGCGCGGAGTAAGGGAACTCCAGTTCAGTGCGCATTCTCTGTCAGACTTCAATGCAACCGCCTGCACTGCAGACACGGAAGGCCGGGTGTTCTTCGACCCGGATGAAGGACTGTATGTGTGTCGCGGCCAAGCGCCGCAGGTGCTGGCCGACACGGCCAACAGTCAGTTGTTCAAGGACGCCAGACTGGCAGCTAATGGCGAGTTGATCCCCAAGCCTGAATGTCCTGCCGGCGTATCCTCATCGCCGAGTATCTTTGTTTCCCCGGCGGCGTTCGCCGAAGGCACACAGGCTGACGCCCTGGTGGCCGTACAGACCTGGGCCACGGACGTCGGGGACAGCTGGCAAGTGCATCTGCGCATCAAAAACGCGAAGAATGAATGGATTTCACCACCCTCCGCATTGGGACGGGCGATGGTACTCACTACATGCAACTGACAGGAGACAAATCGTGAAAAAGCTTCTCATCCAGGTTTTCATTCTCCTCTTCCTGATGCCCGCTGTTCTGTTTGGCGCTGATTCGACAACCTTCACTCCCGGAGACGTGGAAGCAAAGACGATCAGCGGGGTGCCTATCGGTGGAGTCGTCGCCTGGAAGTCCAATCAGGTCCCTGACGGCTGGCTTGAATGTGATGGCCAGAGCACCGCAGGTTACCCAGAGTTGGCCGCTTTGGTCGGGAGTACTGTGCCGGATCTTAGGGGTGAGTTCATTCGCGGCTGGTCACACGGAAAGTCGGGAATCGACTCCGGAAGGACGATTGGGTCCGCTCAGGGTGACGCCATGAGAAATATTACCGGGTCATGGACCGGCCATAGGTTGAGCATGAACATAGCAAGTGCATCTGGAGTGCTCGGTCAGGTCCCCACCACGAAAAAAGTTGAAGGCCCTGATGAGACCGATGGCAAGTACATAATTTCAAACACCATTAACATCGATGCCTCACGACAGGTGCCGACAGCCGACGAGAACCGTCCCCGCAACGTCGCGCTCATGTACATCATCCGAGCCGAATAAGGAGCGTTTCCGTGCCTGACGACAGCCCACAAGGATTGGTCACGAGACCCAGGATCGCAGTCCAGCGATACGGGAAGCTACCGCTGTTTCTTGCCGGTGGTGCGCTGACACTCGTCCTTTTGGTACTCATCTGGTCAGTGGAGACATCCACCAACAGCCAGGACAGGCAACAGGTGGAGGAAAAAGCAGCCGTCGAAGCGCCCCCTGCGCAGCAGAAACCACTTGTGCCCGAGGCTGAAGAACCCCAAGGGCTGGCTCAGCCGGAACCGGAGCAGCCACCTCCGACGATTCCCCTCATATCCGTTGTCCCCCCGCCCCAGCCGTCCCAGGCATATATGGCCAAAAAGAATGAGCTCGAAGAGTTGCGCCGCAAGCGCAACCAGGCCCTCGAAAAAGCCCTGTACGGCGATGTGCGGATCAACACGGCCCTGCCACGGCATGCAGCCGTGGCCTCCGGATCAAACGCGCAGATTCCGCCTCCGGAATCTCCCGCGCAACCTGTCCGCGTCGGCGTGAGTGAGAGCGGCGAGTACCCGGCAGCCGGCGAAAAGGACGAACGGATCGACAAGGAAGGCTTTCTGGCCGACCGCGCCAGAACAGACAGCCAGTGGACTCTTCCCAATCGTCGCACGCCCGGGCAGCCCTTTGAATTAAAGACCGGATCCGTGATCCCCGGCATGATCATCACCGGCATCAATTCCGATCTGCCGGGACAGATCGTGGCCCAGATCACCCGCAACATCTTCGACACGGCCACGGGGGAACATCTGATTATCCCACAGGGCTCGAAATTCTATGGCGTGTATGATTCCCGCGTGGCCATGGGGCAAAGCCGGCTCCTGGCGGCCTTCAACCGCATCCTGTTCCCCGACGGCTCATCCGTTGACCTCGGAGCCATGCCTGCGGCGGACATGGCCGGTCTGGCCGGATTCCGCGGTGACGTGAACAATCACTACCTGCGCATCTTCGGCAGCGCTGCCGTGATGAGCCTCATCGCCGGCGGCATGGCCTACGGCGTGGACTCCATGAATGGCAATAGCGGCCAGGACCGCGCCCCGTCGGTGCAGGACGAGATGGGCACGGCCCTGGCCTCCCAGCTCGGACAAACCTCCCTGCAGCTCCTGCAGCGCGAGATGCAAATCAAGCCTGAACTCACCATCGAGCCGGGATATCGATTCAATCTGGTCGTGACCAAGGACATCGTCTTCGATGCGCCATTCCGAGACTGGAGATACAGGAAACGTCAACCCTGAGGACCTTCGATGCGAGCTGACTACGGACTGACGGAACGACGCCCGGCGTCGATATGGCGACTGTGCTTCGCCTTGGGGAGCCTTCTCATCTTCGCGCTGATCGCCATGGGTTACGCCACCCAGCAGATGGCCGCACTGCTCGGGTATCCCGCATGGCTCGGCAGTCCGGTCCATGACCGTTGGTACTGGCCTTGGTCCATTCTCATCTGGGCGCAGCACGTGAGCCTCGTCGAAGGCTCGGAGCCCATCATCACCAAGGCTCAGGCTATTTTCGTCATACCTCAATTACTTCTTTATGGTTGCGTCTGGTTTCTGACCATGCAACGTCCCAGTGCCACCAGGGATGTGCACGGCACGGCCAGTTGGGCCGACCGCAAGGATCTGGGGGCCGCCGGCCTGCTGGAAGGACAAGGCGTTTACGTGGGCGGGTTCAGCGAAAAAAGCGACCGCGTGACCTACCTGCGGCACAACGGTCCGGAGCATGTCCTGGTCTTCGCCCCGACCAGGTCCGGCAAGGGAGTTGGGCTTGTGTTGCCAACGCTCCTTTCGTGGCCGCACAGCGCTCTGATCCTGGACATCAAGGGGGAAAACTGGGCGCTGACCAGCGGCTGGCGCAGATCTCAGGGGTACAGAGTGCTCAAATTCGACCCCACCGCCGTCAGCGGCAGCTGTCGATTCAATCCCCTGGCCGAGATCCGGCTGGAGACCACGTCCGCCATATCTGACGCCCAGAACGTGGCGTCCATGCTCGTTGATCCCGACGGACAGGGATTGAAGGATTATTGGAACAAGGCTTCGTTTTCTTTCCTCTCCGGTGCGATCCTGCATTGCATGGTCCATACGCTCGCCGAAACGTCCCGCATCGCAACCCTGTCTGACCTGAGCTTCATGTTGGCCGATCCGGACAAGGAAATCGGTGAAGTTCTGGATGAGATGCTGCAGACGGACCATGCTGCTCAGCTGGCGCAGCATTTTCCCCACGAAGATGACGATGGCGCCTGGGGCCAACTCCATGACTTCATCGCGGCTTCAGCCCGGGAAATGAAGAACAAGGCCCCGAACGAACTCTCCGGCGTCATCTCCACGGCCGTGGCCAATCTCGCCCTGTACCGCGATCCTGTGGTCGCCCGGAACACCTCTGCTTGCGACTTTCGCATCGCCGACCTCATGAACCACGAATTTCCCGTGTCCCTGTACCTAGTGCTGCGCCCTTCGGACATCGACCGCCTGCGGCCCCTCATCCGACTGGTGGCAAACATCGTTCTGCGCAGGCTGACCGAGCGGATGGAGTTTGCCGACGGCCGTTCGTGCGAGAGCTTCCGCCACAGGCTGCTGCTCATGATGGACGAATTCACGGCCCTTGGCCGCCTGGAAATCTTCGAGCGGGCGCTGGCGTTCATGGCCGGCTATGGCATCAAGGCGTTTCTCATCGTCCAGGACCTGACCCAGCTGCAACAGGCCTATGGCCGTGAGGAGTCGGTCATGTCCAACTGCCACATCCGGGTCGCGTTCGCCCCGAACAAGATCGAGACCGCCGAAGTGCTCTCGAAGATGACGGGCAAAACCACGGTGGTCCAGAACAAAACATCCATCTCGGGCCATCGCGGGGGACATCTCTCGAAGGCATCGGTGAGCATCTCCGAGGTCGCCCGGCCGCTGCTCACTCCAGATGAATGCATGCGCCTGCCAGGCCCCAGGAAATCCCCGAACGGCGACATCGTTGCCGCCGGCGACATGCTGATCTTTCCGGCGGGCTTCAGGCCTGTCTACGGGCGTCAGATCCTTTACTTCCTCGACCCCACGTTCGCGACCCGGGCACGGATCCCGGCGCCGCAGACGTCCGAATCGTTGACCGCCAGCACTCAAAGCCAAGGGAGAGATTATGCGGACTTCCTTCTATAGGCGCCTGCTGGCTCTGACTCCTGAGGAACGCTGCCGTATACGGGCCGCAATCCCGCTCCATACATTCCGACTCTTCCCCTCAAACGAGCCGTGGCTGCCGTGCCCGGATTCTTCTTGTCGCCAATGGCGGCTCTTTTTTCAGACTCGCATGGTCGGCCGGCCGGATTGCCCTGTGTGCGGCGGAGAAGGTTTTGTCCCAAAATCCGTCCTCACCGGCAAAGAGCCCCCACCACCGTGCGAGGCGATGCGTGTCTATTTTCAAGAGAGGATGCCGGGATGAAGGCAACGTCTGATATCGCGAAAGCCTATGCCCGGCTGCCGCGCCTCGGGCGTCTTGTACTTGGATGTCTGCTCGGGTCGCTGCCAAATGTGGACGGACCCTCTCCATTGACCCTGGCCGGGGTACAACGTCGTGTCGGATGCTCCAAGGCCAGTCTGCTGCGCCATGTCGCCCGGGGAGAAGAACTAGGACTCTTTGTCCGCTCCAAGCACGACTCCGGCCGCCGTCATGGTCTACTCATCACGCCATGTCTGGAGCGTTGCCGAGAGTTTCTCGCCATTTTTCGAAAAGACGCTCCGGAGCATTGCGATCAGGACAGGTATCAAGAGGACGCCGATCTGCCGTTTCTCTCGACTTCCGGTCGGCGGGTACTGGGCCTTATCGAGCGCTGCGGGCGTGACAGCGATGTAGCGGATATTTTCCTGTCCCATCTGGCACGCATGGCCAATTGCAGCGAACCCACCGCCCGGCGCACCGTGAACCGCGCCGCAGTTGCCGGGCTACTTGGGAAAGAGGCTCATCCGCGAGGCCCGCGCTTCGGGGTACGGATTACGTTCACGGACCGTGATCGTCTCAAACGGATCGCCATGACAGGCCCAGGTGATACCGATCAGCTTCGGCGTCATGATACCAAAACTGATCGGTATCATGGCTCCAAGCATGGTCACAGTCCGGCGCGAGGTGACACCAAACAGGATCGGTATGGTACTAATCAAGATCGCTATCACGGACCAAACCCTGACCGCCCCACCGCTTCCCGCAACAACCAAAGCCTGACGGGACTTTCCGGCCACTCCATTTACTCATCTGATACCAAAACTGATCGGTATCACCTTCAAAATGACACCATTCATGATCGGTATGACACCGGACATGATCAAACTGACACCAATCCTGATCGGTATCAGGACACCAAATCTGACCGGTATGCCTCTGCCGGTGAAAAGCCTTATCCTCCAAAGGCTTGTGACTGTTCTGATACTGATCAGGATTGGTGTCAGCCTTCTCTCTTAGATAGACAGATAAGAAATCTATCTATCTGGAAAAATGAATTGCTGAGTCTGACCCGGGACGAATGCGGTATCCTCTGGCCGAGCCTCCTGTCCGTGGGTTTCGGACCCGATCAAATCCGCCAGATTGTCGAACACCGTCTGCGCCTGGACCTGCCGCTGGACGACATCATGGGCTCGCTGCATTCGGCGGAATGGGAGTTGGCAGATGGCCATTTTCCGCAGACCAACAAGGGCGTGGCATCCTATCTCTTTGTGACGCTACGCACCAAGGGAACCTACCGCAGGCTCCCCGGCTACGTCTCTCCCGAGCAACAGGCCCTCAATAATGCCAAGGCGGCCCTGACGGCGCGTAAGGAAGCCGAAATCCTGCATGAGAAGCTGGCCGGCGAGCACAAGACAAAAGCATTCGAAAATTGGCTCCAGGACCTGCCCCCGACGCAACTGGCCGAGATCGACAGGCTCAATCCATACCCGAAAGCCAAGCTCAAGGAGGACGGAACCAGCCCCCTCGTGCGCGGCTTCCGCAGGGCATATTGGGAACAGCATGTGGCGGTGAACGCCCGATGAAGGCGTTTTTCGCCCTGCCCTGCCTGGTGGTCGTCATGATCGCCCTCAGCGCCTGTCTCGGGCTGCGCTACAACCTCTCGGCCTCCATGCCTGCGGGCCTCTACCGGCTTGAGGACGGGAGTCCCCGACGCGGGGATTTGGCCCAATTCGTCTTGCCCCCAGACTGTCCCTTTGGAGTTCTCGCCCGCGAGCGCGGCTATCTGGGCAGGCCCGAGAGCCCGTATCCGCTTCTGAAACGCGTGGCCGCCGTTGCCGGCGACCTGGTGGAGGTCGATGCGCACGGGGTGCGCGTGAACGGCGTGTCGCAACCTGACAGCCGCATTCTCGAAGTCGACAGCAAGGGCCGCCCTAACCTGTCCGTGCTCAAATCCGGGACGGTCCCCCAGGACTTCGCACTGCTCTTGGCCCCGTATGCAAAGAGCTTTGACGGCAGATATTTCGGTTTTGTGTCCTTGGACCGCTTGCAGCGGGTAATCCCACTCTTCACCTTCAACCAGGAGGTTCGTCATGATTGATGAATCCAAGTCGTATCTCGAATATCTGGAAGCCGCCGCCACACAGGTGGACATCGAGGCTTCAGAAAATCCCGGCGCCGCCATCGAAGTGGATCCGGACGTGGCCGAGTTTCTGGGCGCGTTCGAGGAAACGGGCCTAACGCTGGAAGAGGCCCTGGACGCCGCCGCTCTTCACGAGCTCGTCTAGGAGGCTCCATGGAAAAGAAGAAACCTTTCTTTGAGGCCTTTGCGGAAAAGATCATTGCGGAACTGGAAGCCGGCACCGCACCATGGATCAAGCCATGGAAAGCTGGCGAGTACACGCCGCCGTTCAACCCCGTGTCCGGCACCAAGTACCGGGGCATAAACCGCGTGACTCTCGATTGCGACGACAACGATCCCAGGTTCATGACCATGAGGCAGGCCAATTCCAAGGGCTGGCGCATCCGCAAGGGAGCCAAGGCCCGGCCCGTGGTCTTCTGGCAGTTTTATGAGGAACGCGCGGTCAAGGACGAGGACGGCAAGCCCGTCCGTGATCAGGAAGGCAACCAGGTCATGACCAGAGCGGAGCTGGATCGGCCGCGCGTGATCTTCTCCAGCGTGTTCCACGCCTCCGATGTCGATGGCATACCGCCCTGGGAAGGCCGGACCGTAAGTTGGGATTCCAACGTGCGGGCCGAGGACATCATGCGCAACTCCGGGGCCGTCATCCATCACGATCAGCGTGACCGGGCCTTTTACCGCCCAAGCACGGATGAGATCCACTTGCCACCCCGTTCGGCCTTCGCCGATGCCGGAGCATACTACGGCACGGCACTGCACGAACTTGGCCATTGGACCAAGCACCCTGACAGGCTGGACCGCGAAGGCGGCCCCTTCGGCTCCGAGGCCTACGCGCGGGAGGAGCTGAGGGCGGAAATCGCCAGCTGGATGATCAGCGGCGAGCTGGGGCTGCCGCATGATCCAAGCCAGCATCTCTCCTATGTGGACAGCTGGGTGAAGATCCTGACCGAGGAACCTCGGGAGATCCTTCGCGCCAGCCAGGATGCCGAGAAAATCCTCGGCTTTTGCTTGGGGTTTGAGAAGAACAAGGAGGCGGCCATGACAGCGGAAGTCACACAGTCCAAACCCGAACAGTCGGAAGAACAGGAGCGCCGGCCGGCGCAGGAAAAGACGTATCTCGCCGTGCCCTACGAGCAGCGCGAGGAAGCCAAGCAGGCCGGTGCGAAATGGGACCGGCAGGAAAAACTCTGGTTCGCTCCGGAAGGGACGGACATGACCGGGCTTGCGCGGTGGGTGCCTGAGAAAGAACCCGCGCCCGCTCCGGGCATGCCGCCGGAACAGGAGTTCGCCGAGGTGCTGAAAGAGGCCGGTCTGGATCTGGGCGGCGAGCAGCCTGTCATGGACGGGACGCTGCACCGAGTGCAGCTCATCGACGGCAAGCCCGGGTCCAGGGATGGCGCCTATCGCGGAAATCTCGACGGACACCCGGCCGGATTCTACCAGAATCACAAGACCGGCGAGAAAGGCACGTGGAAGGCATCAGGGCACAAGCTGACCGAGGAACAAAAGCAGGCTCTTGCGATCCAGGCCACCGAGAAAAAGCAGAAGTGGGAACAGGAGCTGGCGGCCCAGCACGCAGCTGCGGCCAAGAAGGCTTTCGCCCGCTGGGCGAACGCGCCCGGGTGGGCCGACAAGAGCCAAGCGTATCTGGCCCGCAAGGAGGTGCTCGGATTTGGCGTCAAGGAAGGCGAGCACGGCGAGTTGCTGGTGCCCGGGCGCGACGTGGATGGCTTCATCCACACCGTGCAGAGCATCTCCGATGCGGGAAAGTTTTTCACCAAAGGCAGTCGCAAGTCAGGAACTTTTCACCGCATTGATCCCGAGAAACAGTTCGAGAAGGACGGCATGCCCATCCTGGTGGCCGAAGGATACGCCACGGCGGCCAGCGTCCACATGGCCACGAATCTCCCGGTACATGCCGCGTTCGACGCCGGCAATCTGGAGCCCGTGGCCAAAGCCCTGAAGGAAAAATACCCGGATCGCCAGGTGGTCATCCTGGCTGACGACGACCACCAGCAGAAGGACAACCCCGGCATGAACAAGGCGGCCCTGGCCGCGCAGGCCGTGGATGGATTGATGATTCTTCCCAAACTGACGGATGAGGAAAAACAGAAGGGTTTGACCGACTTCAACGATATGCATGTCTCCCGGGGCCTCGATGCCGTGCGCAAGCAGATCCAGACCAGCCTGGAGGTCCTGGCCGGCAAGACGCAAGTCCAGGAAGCCCAGGTCATGGGCATGTAGGAGGCAAGAATGTCCATTGTACGGACCTACACAGGTAAAAACCTCGATCTGGCCAAACCGGATCCCAGGCAGATCTGCATCGAGGACATTGCCCACCATTTGGCCAAGCTGGACCGCTATAACGGCGCGGGACACTGGGCCTATTCCGTGGGCCAGCACAGCCTCCTAGTGGCGGAAGTTCTTCCTCCGGAATACAAACTGCCGGGACTTCTGCACGACGCTACGGAAGCCTATCTGGGCGAAGTGGTCAGCCCACTCAAGGCCATGCTGCCGGAGTATCGCAAGATTGAGCAGAACGTCATGAACGCCATCTGCAAGAGCTTTGAGATCAGCTTTCCACGCCCAGGTATCGTCAAGCGAGCCGACCAGGCGGTCATGGCCGCCGAAATGCAGCAAGTTGTCAAATGGCCGGATCTGGCCAAGCGCCCTGACCTCCCGCCGCCACCCGAAGACATGGTCATCAGACAGATGCCTTGGCAGGAGGTGAAGCAGGTGTTTTTGGAGCGGTTCCAGGAACTCAAGAAGGCCCAGGAGCAATATAAAGGACTGGGTATGTAGCCCCACGCCGGACTGGGGGTGACTCCGGTCCGGTGCTTATGGACAGACATTCTTGCCATACATAGAGTTCAGCCACAAACGATGGAGGGAAATTACGATGCCGACACTGACGAGAGAAGAACGATTCAAAATTCTTCAGGAAGCTCATGCTGCAGAAAAGCGTGGTGACAGGGAAGAAGCCCATCGTATGCGTTTGCGTCTGCCCCTTCCGGTACATCTCGCGGAATTCATGAAAAAGGAGTTTGGAGCTCAGTACCTGATCGATATTGGTGCAAATCTCTCCGAGGTTGAGGCGTTGTATGGAATATAATTGATCAATAAATAGCATATTTAAATATTATAATAATTTATAAATAAAAATTCTATGAAAAATTTGAAAATACTTATCTTGATTTTTGCATTGTCGCTTCAGGGGTGCTACTTTTATGAGTGCATTGATACGCAAATTCCTCGCTGGACAAGTAAAATTGATGAAGTTTATCATGTTGAAGTTGTATGCAACGGGAAAATGTATGAAAAGCAAATTCAATGCGAAAAATATTATGATTCGATGTGCGCTGAAAGAGGTAACTATTGGACATATCGGGAAGTTGGCTTTGATTCTGAGTATCAAAAAAGCACTATTATGATCAGAGATGAAGAATTAGGGGAAATAGAAATTCCAGTTCCTTCTTGCAAGAACATGGTTGAAGGCAGAAAAACACCACTCAAACATTTATTGCTGAAAATCAATGGCGAAACATATTGGCTCATGTCTTCAGATGGCGAATTGCGTACTTACCAATCTGATGCTCATAGCAAACATCCCAACAATACTGTTTATATAAAACTAATGATGAATGTAAACGGTGTAGAACTTGAATAAAAAAACTTTGTAATCTGCGAACCATTGAAATTTACTTATTATTTTTGGATGGCGGCATTATTAAGTTCATCATGGACTCAAAAAATCTTATACAGCCAAGCCTGCCTTCATTGCGAGAAGTGCAAGCTAATGAGCATTACCGCACCTGCTCTACTTCTCCATTTCACAAAGTATATCCACAACGTTCTGGCAATGCGTGCCTACCTCATTGATGCCATCAGCCCCGGAATAGCCCACCTAAAGTTTACCAGCATTTATCGCCAAGCTATCTACCTGAGCTCCTTTGTTACTACCTGCCCCAAGCTGGACCGTTACAACGGGGCGGGACACTGGGCCTATTCCATGGGCCAGCACAGCCTCGTGGTGGCAGAGGTTCTTCCTCCGGAATACAGGCTACCGAGTCTTCTGCACGACGCTACAGAAGTCTATCTGGGCGACGTGGTCAGTCCGCTCAAGGCCATGCTGCCGGAGTACCGGAAGATTGAGCAGAACGTCATGAACGCCATCTGCAAGAGATTTGAGATCAGCTTTCCGCGACCAGGAATCGTCAAGCGGGCCGACCAGGCGGTCATGGCCGCCGAAATGCAGCAGGTGGTCAAATGGCCGGATCTGGCCAAGCCCCTGACCGCCCACCGCCGCCCAAAGACATGGTCATCAGACAGATGCCTTGGCAGGAGGTGAAGCAGGTGTTTTTGGAGCGGTTCCAGGAACTCAAGAAGGCCCAGGAGCAATATAAAGGACTGGGTATGTAACCCCACGCAGGACCGGGGGATGGCTCGGTCCGGTGCTTATGGACAGAATCGGGTTGTCCGCTTATTCATGGCGGCACAGTTTGAGGAGGACATCATCATGGCAAAAATGACTGACAAAGAAGCGTTTGAGATTATTTTGGCTGCCCGCGCTGCCGATGCTCAGGGAGACGAGAAGAAGGCCTCACGCTTACGGCGTTCCCTTCCACTTCCCATTCACTTGGCGGAATTTATGAAAAAGGAATTCGGACCTCAATACCTGATAGAAGGCGGCTGGAACTTGTCAGAGGTCGAGGAACAGTATGGAAAGAATTGGATCAATCGATAAATATCTTGAGCAGATATCTGAAGACTGGAAGGCATTTTCACTGAAAGAAAATTCGGTTGAAGCCAAGTCTTTTCAAACCGGATTAACAACCACGCTCGGTCTTTTGAAGGAAATTGGAGCAAGCAAACAGCCGGGAATCATCCTGCTGACCGAAAAAGCGACATTGGCCCAAGAATTGACCACATACGCCAACTCGGCCGAAATGGTGAACAGCATCAAGCCCGCTCTGGAACAGCTTGACGAGGCCTCCGGAGCTCTCAAACTTGTGCAGGACAAAGCTACCTACGCCAAAACCGCCCAAGCATTTTCCGCCAAACGCAAGCAAGGCGGCCTTCCTCTCGATGCCTTCCGAGAATTCATCCTGTCCCACAACGCCCGCCTGACCAACCGCCTCAAAGGCACGGCCTCTGTTTCCGAGAAGAACATCCTTCGTCAACGCAAGGATAATTTGAAGGCCGCTACTGAGCGGTATATGGGTAAGCGCTCACCGGTCCGCATCTACCCATAAATTTTTCATGCGAGATAATGGGCCTCCAATTCAAGGAGGTCCTCATGAAATCTCAGTTTGCACAGAATCGCGAGGCACGCTGGATGGCGCATGTCCAGCAATGGCGGGAGAGTGGCTTACCCAAGACCCGATACTGCCGCGAAAATGGTTTGGCTTTGAGCACGTTTCAATACTGGATAACAAAGTCCCGACCATCTTCTGGCAGCGAATCCGCCGCAATTCCCGCTCTTGTGGCGCTGCCGTTTACTTTCGCCTCGAAAGCCCCGTCTTTTGGCCTCATGGTTTCCAATCGCTACGCTATGGATATTCCGGTTGACTTCGATGAAGCGACGCTGACCAGGCTCTTGTCCGTACTGGAGTCTCGATGCTGAGGATGCCCGCGACCAAGGTCTATCTCGCTCCTGGAGTTACGGACATGCGAGCAGGGATCGACAGATTAAGCATCACGGTTCAGGGCCTCCTGGCCCTGGACCCCTTCTCCGGGCACCTCTTCGTCTTCTGCAACCGCAAGCGTGATGCGCTCAAGGTTCTGCACTGGGATCGCAACGGATTTTGTCTTTGGCACAAGCGCCTTGAGAAGCATCGCTTCTGCTGGCCGGAGCACGCGTCCGAGGTCATGAATATTACTGCACAACAGCTCGGCTGGCTTCTCGATGGCCTCACGATCAGCCCTCGCGGAGCGCACCCGAACCTGGTATACAAATCGCTACTTTGAGATTAAAATTTCTTGATATTTCAGGCTATTGCGCATATGTAATAAGGCATGGGAGACATCAAAAACCTTCCCGATGACGTCGGGCAACTCAAGCATCTGGTCTGGGATTACTACCAGCAGGTCAAGCAACTCCAGGACCGCGTGGCGTTGTTGCAGGCCGCCCTGTATGCTCCCAAGTCCGAGAAATCCAAAGACCTCTTCCATGGCATTCTGCCTCTGCCCTTTATCAAGATCGCAGAGGCGAAGCCTGCGGAAGTGCCCGTCATCGAAATCCCGGCTCATACCAGGGCCAAGCGGGGACGCAAGCCTCTGCCGGATCATCTCCCTCGTATCGAAGTCGTTCACGATCTGCCCGAGGACCAGAAGGTTTGCGCCTGTGGAGCCTGTCTGAAGCGCATCGGCGAAGAAGTTTCCGAAAAGCTCGACTACGTCCCCGCCGTCATGCAGGTGGAGCGCCATGTCCGGCCCAAGTACGCATGTCCGGCCTGTGATGGAGAGGAGAGCATGTCGGTGGTGCGCATCGCGCCCATGCCGCCGCAGATCATCCCCAAAGGCATGGCCACTCCGAACCTGCTGGCACAGGTCATCACCGCAAAATTCGTCGATGCCATGCCGTTCTACCGCCAGACCAAGCAGTTTGCCCGTCTGGGTGTCGACATTCCGCGTCATTCCATGTCCGGATGGGCCATGGCCGTGGCCAAGGCGCTGGCACCGCTTGGAGAGCTGTTCCAGGCGGAAATCCGCTCCGGCCCGGTTATCAACATGGACGAAACCACCCTGCAAGTCCTTCAGGAACCGGGACGGCCCAATACCTCGACGTCGTACCTGTGGCTCTTCCGTGGCGGTAATCCCGAACGCCCGACCGTGGTCTATCGCTACGATCCGTCCAGATCGGGATCTGTCCCCAGTGAGTATCTGGGCGAGTTCAAGGGTCACATCCAGACCGACGGCTACGCCGGATACCACGCTCTCGGCGAATCGGACGACATCATCCATGTCGGCTGCATGGCCCACATCCGTCGTAAGTTTGTGGACGTCCAAAAGGCTACCTTAAAGAAGGTCATGCACGGGACGGCCAAGGAAATCCTGGACCTCATCGGACTGCTCTACAAAGTCGAGCACAATATCAAAGAGCTGTCACCGGAGGAAAAGGTTCTTAAACGTCGTGAACAGGCCGTTCCCGTCCTCGATGCCATACGGTCAATCATTGATGACCGCGTCGACCACGTCCCGCCCAAGAGCCTGCTCGGGCAGGCCATCACCTACGCCCGAAACCAGTGGGGCCGGGCCGTGCGCTACGTGGACTGCGGATTGCTCACGCCCGACAACAATGCTGCCGAGAACGCCATCCGCCCCGTGGCCTTGGGCAGAAAGAACTGGCTCTTTGCCGGAGCCCCCAAGGGCGCGGACGCCAGCGCCATGCTGTTCTCCCTGGTCGAAACCGCCAAGGCTAATGAGATCGAGCCCCAATCCTACCTGAAATACCTCTTCGAAAAATTCCCCGCAGCGCAGACCACTGGAGACATGCGATCCCTCATGCCGCAGCGCGTGGACAAATCCCTTCTCCCAAGCATCCCCAAGCCCAAGCCACGCAAAAAGTAAAGACTCCTACTTCTATTGCAAATCAGACACGTCCGTGGAAGATGCTAAGCGTTTAGGCCCGTTACACTCATGTGCCATTTTTGCTGTTTGAAACCATAGTAGAGTAGCCTGCATCGACAATAAAGCCGAACAAGTATACAGCGACGGCACACGGGCAAGTTCAGTATTGAAACATTTGTTTTGATGTACCCCGTTCAGAACAAAGCCGATTTGATTTTTTTTCGACTTTCATTCGCCTACGAGCACGAGGCAGAACTCTGAGCAAAAGAGGCCGCCGGGCCAAATATCGGGAGTGCATCATGACTAAAAAAAGCCAAACCGGGAGCCAGGATTCTCGTCATCGAAGGGGTGAAGAGATCAATCGAAATAAGGACGCCGACATCCGAGAGACGTCCGTCATCGTCGACGAGTCGTCGCGGATTGTTCACGAACTACGTGTGCACCAAATCGAGCTTGAGATCCAGAATGAGGAATTACGCCGGACACATGCAGAACTTGAAGAAAAACACGAACAATATCTGGATCTCTACGACTTTGCTCCGGTGGGCTATTTCACCCTCTTCGAACAAGGCCAAATCATAGCCACAAATCTCACTGCCTCGACAATGCTGGACATGCCCCGAAACAATCTCATCGGGCAGCAGATAGCCCGTTTCATCTGTTGCGACGATCAGTACATTTTCTCCCATAAGATGAGGCAGCTTTTCGCGACTGGAGAAGCGCAGGCCTGGGAACTGGGCATGAAAAAATCTGGCGGCACCGTTTTCTGGTGCAGCCTCAATGCAGTCATGAAGCAGGGTTCGGACGTCCCCGTATGTTGCGTCGTGATCAGCGACATCAGCGACAGAAGGATTGCCGAGAAAGCACTGGTCGAAAGCGAGCAGCGCTACCGCACCTTGGCTAACAGCGGTCAGGCTCTCATCTGGACCGCCACGCCGGACAAGCTCTGCAATTATTTCAACGAACCTTGGCTGGCGTTCACCGGACGCACTCTTGAGCAGGAAGTTGGCAAAGGCTGGACCGAGGGCGTGCATCCGGAAGACTTCGGACGCTGCCTGGAAATCTACGATACGGCTTTTGACCGCCGTGAGAGTTTCAGCATGGAATACCGCCTCCGTCATGTCAGCGGAGAGTACCGTTGGATCGTGGACCAGGGCACGCCTCGCTACGACACCCGGGGTGAATTCTTGGGCTACATAGGCCACTGTTTGGACGTCTCTAAACGTAAAAACGCAGAGGAGGCCGTGCGGGAGAGTGAAGTTAACCTTCGGAATATCGCGGACACCATGCAGGAGACATTGTCGGTCATTTCGCTGAACGGCACGTTTCTTTATGCCAATCAAAAAGCCACATGGAACATGTTGGGCGGAAAATCCGGAGACCTCATCGGGAAGAATCTCCGAGAAGTGATCGAAAAAGTCCAGGCCGAAGGTCTGATCGAACGTTACCAGTCGGTTTACCAATCGGGGAAACCGTCTCATCAGGAAATCAAGGTTGATCTAAAAACGGGCGCGAAATGGTTCTTCAACACCTTCAAACCGATCGATTATGGCACCCCCCCCGTACCAGCGGTTCTTTCCGTGTCGTTGGACATCACCGATCGCAAACTCGCCGAATACGAATTGCAGAGGATGTCCCAGATCATCGAAAACGTTGACAGTATTGCAGTCTTTAAAGACTCGGAGTTGCGCTATATTGCCGTGAATCAGGCCTATCTCCGGCTAACGGGATGGACAAGCCTTGCTGAAGTGGCTGGGAGAACTGACAGGGAACTTTTTAAGGATATCGTCTCCTCAGAGCAGATTGCTGAATACATAGAAAATGACCGCGCGGCTCTGAAATTGCCAGCAGGGCGAGTGCTCACCGTGGAAGAATGCTTGACCACGAAAGACGGAACCCATCGGACATTCCTTACCAAGAAATTTCCGGTCTATGAGAAAAATGGGGATACCCTTCTGGGCGTAGCCACTTTGACAACCGAGATCACTGATCTCAAGAGTCTGGAGACCTCCCTGCTCGAAGCAAAAGAAAAAGCCGAAGCAGCAAATCACGCCAAGTCCGCGTTCCTGGCCAACATGAGTCATGAACTCCGTACTCCCTTGAACGGCATCCTGGGAATGCTTCAGCTTCTCGAGACATCCGTGCAGGATAAGGAAGAGTTGGAGTTTTGTGCCCTGGCCATCCAGTCCGCCAACCGTCTGACCAGCCTGCTCTCGGACATTTTGGACCTCTCTCGGGTTGAGGCGAGCATGATGCTCATCCGCTCCAAACGCTTCAACCTGCGCAGCGCACTGACTCAAACCATTGATCTTTTCGTACCTGTCGCCGTCCAGACCGGTGTCACATTAAAACGTCATTTTGACCCTGGCCTCCCGATTTGGGTTGTTGGAGATTCCATCAGGCTTCAGCAGGTGCTCACCAATCTGATCGGCAACTCCTTCAAATTCACCAAGCGCGGGCACGTGCACGTCGAGGCCTATCCGCTTCCGTCACGCCGCAACGATACCTTCAGAGTATACTTCGCCATTGAAGATACGGGGTGCGGCATTGCGGATGAAGAACTAGGGAGCCTCTTCCAACCCTTCACCCAAGTCAGCCAGGGATATACTCGGAACCACCAGGGTGCCGGATTGGGCCTGAGCATAAGCAAGCAACTGGTGACCCTCATGGGCGGAAACATGGCCGTGGAGAGCGAGGAGGGAGTGGGCACGACCGTTGCTTTTTGCGTGACCCTCGGCAATGAAGTGCGGCCTCATGACGACGATGCTGTGCTAGAGAGCCTTACTGCGCCGCCCGCGTCCCTCCAAATCCTTGTCGCAGAAGACGACGATGCAACAATTTTCGTAATCAGCAGGCTGTTGGAAAAGTCCGGGCACAGCGTGACCGTGGCCCGCAACGGACAGGAAGCCCTTGAAATGCATGAGGTGAACGATTTTGACCTCATCCTCATGGACGTATCGATGCCGGTCATGGATGGCATCGAAGCCTGTCAGCGCATTCGAGGCTCTAGTAACTCCCACAAACGGGAGATCCCGATCATTGCCCTGACGGCCTACGCCATGACCGGGGATAAGGAGAAATTCCTGGCTGCGGGCATGAGCGGATACGTAGCAAAGCCCGTTAATATAGAGACCCTCATGCAGATGATGGTCGAAACGCTGGCAGAACAGCGGCGTTAGGGAAGCAGACGGACCGCCCCAAGCCAAAGCTACTCAATAAGTCAAGACCCCTAGTCTATCGCAGATCAGGCACGTCCGTGGAAGATGTGGATGCCTGAGCGCTTACGTATATGGAGATGCAGCGCGAGGCATTGGGGGAAAGGAAGCCAGACCTACTGATAGGGTTGGAGTGAAACCATAAATGAGACTGGAAAACTTCGGCCTTCGGCGTGACAGGACGATGAATGCCGCTTGACCCACCGCATTTCAGCTAGTTACGTAGTTTCGCTTAGTCTTGTGTGGGTTCCCGCGGGTCCGAAAACCCACAAAAAACCCACACACCAATCTGTCTCCTTACTTCTCTAAATAATCAAAGGAGACAGACCATATAAATATGTTTCCTTGGCTATTTTGCGTTCTTCTCTTCGATTCGAACCAGTCTTATGACTGAACTGAACCACATGTGCGAGTCTTAGGCCTGACTTCTCAATTAAGGAGTTCAGGTAGGTCTCATCGACGGAAAAATAAGAGCCGTGTTGAAGTTCAAACGATTGTGCCACTCTCTCCGATAGGCCTTCGATCCATTCAGAAGCACTGCCGATAACGAAATCCTTTTCGTCAATATACTCCCAGGAGTCCGTCCTTCGTATTACGTCAACGCACTTGCCTAGCAATCTCGTGGGAGTAAAGGCGTGATGATAATTTCGCCAGCACTGCCAGATGTTAATAACGTCCTGGTGTACCCGACCTAAAAGGGGAAAAATTTTTGCATCCCCGAGCTCTCTAGGCATTCTTTCAATCGCCGCATGACCGGGAGCTTCAAGAAAACAAATGGTCTTGTGATGTTCAGATGGAGGGACAACAAAATCAGGAAGGTACTCAATTTCGGCGAGTATCTCCTCCGCCGTTGGTATCTTCGGACCATCCACCGAATATAGAAAACTTATCACACAAACCCGAGTCCTCGGTATCCCCTTCAGCCATCCTTCTTTCGGTTTTACGGCTCCATCCAAGCCGAGTATCACCTTCCCATCGATAAGAGGTAAGGTTGCTAATTTGCCGTCGATAGAAAAGGTGACCAAGTCTCGTTGATAATCGGAATAGCTACTCGGCTCTGCATTTTGTGGCCACCATTGCGGTGATTTCTGCGGAGCTATTTCCCAAAAAGATAGATCTACAGGAACCGTCTTGTCGGAAAGAAAAGTGTACGTCCACTCTTTAGGAAGACGTTTTTGAGCGGAGTAGTAGCGAAGGACTCGAGTAAACGCACTTTTGTATATCTCCGATAGTTTTGAGGAGAAACTAAGGATCGGATTTTCATATCCGCTCATGTACCGATCGGCCGAGCCAATCTGCTCCTTTACGCCTAGTTCAGCGATGATCTGATCAGACTCGAATGCCCAGTCTCGCACAAAGTCAAAACCAGAGTTCTTCGAGATTTTCACCGCCTCATTGAAATATAATGGAGGCAGAAATCCGGTGATATGTTTACTGAAGAATTCACTGGGTTCGTAATCTTTAGGGGGAAGTCGGGTTGTAACCTCTTTCGCTTTCAGGAGAGGCACCGCTGTAGCGTCAAAGCAAATGTTCTTAAAAACCTTTTCGATTGCCAGAGATGACTTCTTAATATGTGGAAGCAGCTCTTCACTTCTGAACTGATGCCCAAGAGAGGCGGCCTTTTGAAGTGCAAGAAGAGCCGTAACTATTTTAGTCTCCAGGGCCTGTTCGCCCATCCATTGAAAAACAACTTTGGGGTCAAGTTCACCACTTTTAATCAAAGCGCCAATTCCGGTAGCTGCTCTTTCCCTTATGGGTGGACTCGGCCAGTCAAGACGGAGAAAGAGTAATGTGGACTCTGTCGTGTTTGGAGAGTTGAACCAGGTCTCAGCCGGCAACTGGAGATTAGCCATTAATAGTTTGGCGAAATCTACAGCTGAACCTAGCAATTCTAAAGCTCTCATCGGCTTTCCTACTTCGATAAAAAAGTCCACCGCTCTGTCGATAGGACAGAGAACCTTCTCGGTGTCATATTTATACTTAAGCGACCTCTGATAGAACTCATCGATTCGATGCGGGAAGTGTTTCTTAAGGAACGCCCACCGTTCGCTCACTTCGGAGCGTCTGTTGCCCCAATACTTGCTCCACCCATTTCCGTTCTGTTGAGCAAGACAAAGAAGCCGAAAGCTCTCTTCTGCATTTATTGTAAGTAACCGGGGGTAAAGATAGTCGAGAAGTTTGTCTTCAATCTCGTGGTCATCAAAGGCGGCTATTCTTCCAAGTAAGATTTGAACCGCTCGGGCCTCAGTAAGGGCACCATGCTTTACATTGTGTAGCGCCCACTTAAAAACATAGCCAGTCTGAAGCCATGGAGTGACCTCTTTTTCGAGTCGCTTGTCGAGTGCACTTTCTGAAATGGCCGAGAAATCTTCCTTAACTTCAGTAGAGTAATCTTGGCTTCTGCTCGCTTCTCGTTCCCTGTCCCTTGGTAGTTCGCCCACATAGTCATGAATTGACTGGAGCGGCTTCTGAAATTCGGGCTTTTCCGCAGAAAGCTCTTTGAGGGCACTGTATGGCTCGTCATCAATTGCGGTGGCACAAATCGCCGAGCCAATCGGGGTAGAAGGGTTTATGAATTTCAAAATCCGAGCAAAAACAGAATCTGCGAGGTAAAAGTCCTCTTTGTCGGCAAGATGGCGATAGTAATTTATTGCAAGAGCAGGTTCTATTTTCCCGAGCAAGTCGACGAATATCTTGGGAACATGGCCTGTTTCATCTCCGTCTGTATATTCGCCTATGTTTTGTATGATGGGGTCCAATTGGATCGCCCATTCTCGAAACTGGTTGGGATTGAGATGGGCCGCAGATGTTAAAGCTTCGGTTACCTCGTCCAGAAACATATCCTTGTGGTAACCGTAAGAAATGAGGTTCCTACAGGCCAAGTCCAAAAGGGATTTCTGCCTTTGTGTCTTTCCATATTTTCTCGCCAACTGCCCAAGCCGTGAATAATGGGTCGACCGTTCATCGAACGAAACAATAGCGTCTTTCCACAGATCTTCATCCCATTCGAGATACCAGTCTATGGCCTTGTCGCTAAGTGTATCGGCGCTTATAGACAGTAAGAAACTTAGCCACTTATCCCTATCAAAGAAATCGATAAAGAATAATTCGCCAGAGACAAGTCTTTCCAAACGATCTTTGGCAATAGGACCTTTCAGTTTCAGCTGCCCGTTGATTGCGTCCACAGCAATGAGTACTTCACGGATAGCCGAAGGAATGGCTCGTTGGTAGGTGAGAATCTTTCGATCGGATGGCCACCTCAATGGCACTACCTTCGCCAGTTCATTGAAGAAATCTTCAAAGATAATCTCTTGTTTGGATCTGATTTTGTTTGCAACTGCCTCAGAAAAATTCACCAAACAATCAATAAACGGAAATGGCCAGTGAAGAGGCAACTGAGACCGCCATGTGGCTATCGTTTTATCTCCGCTTAAACTGGCAACCACCGACTTAAGGAAAATCTCAACGTAGATATGAGACATCTCTTCTTGTTTAGAAGAGTCGTGTTCTGCGATCTCACGAGGGTAGGACTTGTTTTGAGGTGGTAAGACCTTTGGAGGCGTCGGGCCTTTTATCGCTTTGTAGAGATCTGTCCATGCACCGCCAAACTTGCTCTCGCCTAGAATCTTTTGAAAGTGAGTTCCACAGTTTCGAAGATCAAATAATACACATTGCTTTTCTACGTATCTGATTTCCGGCTCAGTGAGATCGCCCTTCTGAAGTAATGATTCTACCGATGTAGAGAAACCGTTTTTTAGTAGGTGTTCCGCATACAGACCAAATAGATCTGCGGACCAGCCACTTTCGCGGTAGCTCTTGAGATATCGCGCAGCTGATTTGCGTCTTTCTTCACCATCCAGGGAGGCGATCTTAATAAGAGATTCCGTAAGAGTTGGACGTCCAGCAGCGACGTCTCCCTTGTTTCCAAATCTCTGGTCGGGATTCCGCTCGTTTAAGTTTTTAAAAATCTGCTCAAATAATTCTGTTTCCTTTTGAAAATGCGCAAGCGTCGCCAGCGCTTCAGCTTGGACTTCAGTGAGATTATCAATCCGATGGCGTGTTATCGGCGCGTTATGGGTATACAAAGACAACGCCCAAGCAGATTCGAATGCCTCGGAATTGAATTGAATCGTGTTATCCAAATATTGAGAAAGATAGGAATAGAGAAGAAGCTTTGAGAAGCTCATTGCTTCGAGAGCCGCTTTACTAGCCTCGCTCAATTGAATCAACATTAAGTGAGCCGGTCGGCCGAGTCGCAGTCCATCAATTACCCAGTTGTAATTCAGTGACAGCAATAAGTTCGGATTTCCGAGTTGGTATTCGAGCTTGGCGAGCTCAGCCCACTTCATGAAGTCATCCGATGTAGACTGAACCCATCGAAGCAATGCTTTCTGCGTCGGAACTTTCTGATCCCCAAACTCAGGGGTGCATTTCAAGAATTCTTCGAAGCTGTTGTGATAAATGGATAAACCCGTGGCTTCGCTCTTTAGGAGATGACGAATATCGTTGAATGTTGTGGTAACAACGGCAGGGTTTGTATCGAATGTGGAAATCAGTTCCTTCAGATTGTAAGCATGTAGCTTTGTGTCTATCAGAGATAAAGAAATTAGAGCGGTCTTTCCCGATGAGGGTAGCCCTCGCCAGAGAGCTTGATAGTAGGACTCTATGTCGCCAGTGTACGGAAGAAGGCGTTCGCAATCATGGGAACTGACGGATCGGTCGGCGTTTCTATTCTTTAATGAGGCAAGAGTATAACGAAGATGTAGCGGATTACCTTGAGATACCTGGCAAACCTTGTCGCAAAACTCTCTAAATCTGTGATCGTTGTTAGGAAGTTGCAGGCCAGTTTCATTCTTTATGACCAAATTAACGACTGAGAACTTATCTAGTCCAGGAACTTGTACCCAATTCCTCTCCGGCTGTGCATTGACTATAGACTCCGGCAAATATGATTTTGCAGCAGGTTGAAGGCCAAACAAGAACCACAAGCCTGGTTGTGGCGAGCAAATATCTTGAAGGGCCTTCTTGAGATCTTGGTCAAATCCATGCCTAACGGCGTGGTCCAATCCGTCAATGATTACAACGGCTGACTTTCCCTGTTTGCACAAAGCCTCTGCGAGAGATGCTAGAAATTCTGATACGGAAACGCATCGAGAGTCTTGGAGAGCTAATTTTCCGATCAGTTTTCTCTGATCCTTGAGTTGAGCCTTGAGGCCTTCAATGACTCTCTCTGCTCGCAATCTATCGACGGGCTGCTGGTCACTAGGAGCAATGTGGTAATGGTGACGAATTACAATCGTTTGCTTCTCTTGCAGCTCCTCTGCTAGCTTAGACAGATAGGTGCTTTTTCCTGCTCCCGGATTTCCAACGAAGACTTGAATCCCTGTATTCTTGTTTTGAATCTCTTTAACGAGCGTGGCGTGCATGTTTGCATCAAACACCTGGAAATCAGCTGGAACAGAAAACTCCTGATTAAGATGTCTCGGCCTATCAAATTCACAGAGATTTCTAATATTCTCTATTGAAAGCGGGCGCGTATACTCTTTGCGAATCTCCTTGTGAAGCTCAAGAAGTAAGTTAGTTGCGCCGCTTGCCGTGGCTCGAAGGGCATTGAAGAAGTGTTCTCTTGTCTCGTATTCAAGTGTATCGATGTCTGGTTGGCCAAATCGGAACTGAAAAGCGCTTAGAAACTTCTTGGTGTGTTCTTCAGAACCTATTTGGGCGACAAGACGGCCAAATATAGCGGGCTTTTCTGTTTGGAGTTTGTCGGCATCGATTGATCCAGCTGAATTGAGAAAGCTCGAAAGCTCGGCGTCGCCATTTCCGATTGTAATTAGGGCGGCCTCAAAAATTTGGCCTTCATATTTGAAAAAGGACTTTGACCACTTTTGAATCAGCGAGTCCTTCGGATTGCCCTTCTTATTTATCTCTTGCTTAAGTAGTACTTCAAAACTCCAATCGGCCGTGATCTTCACCTGGTACATTCCGACTTTATCGTCGGAATGACGAATGACTATGTCATCTAAGAAAAAAGCTTCACCTTCTGGGTATTCATCGGGAGTCGTTTCTAGATGGAGCCATCTGAACTTTTCTGGATTGCTCAGCACCTCAAAGCAAAAGCGGAACGCCCACACAGTCTGATAGTCAAATCCAGTTCTAAGTGGACTAGAGATGTTTCTCCGCTGCTCCGTGCTCATTGATGGCTCCTGCCCTGCGCTGGTTCAGAACTTGCATCTCCCGCATTCCCATAAAGAATCCAGTCATCAATCTTCGAGAATTTGAACTTCCAGAAATTTCCGACCCTGTGGGCTGGGATCATTCTTAATTCCATCATTTTTTCATTGCCTAACAAGTAATTATCTAGTTTCTGGATAACAACACCATTAAGAAAATACTATCCAAAGACAGTCTGCACGCAACCATTTCTAACTGGCTAACACGCGAAACATAACCCGATTAGCGTAGCGGAATCGGGTTAATGCATTGGTTACATCTGTTATTAAACTTTGTATTTTTTCCGTAGTCGGCAAAAATCTTCAAAAACCTTTTCGACCATGGATGCCTTTGACTCCAGGTCCTCAAGAGTCATTGATTCTTCTAATTGATCGCCAAGAATATCTTTCATCCACGCTGGAGAAGAAATACTTACTGGAGAGCCTTTGCGTAATGGATAAAATCTCCAAATCGCATGAACATATCGATTTCTCAGCTCTCTAGCTTGATGAGCTTGTGCAAACCATTCCTTAAATTCAGTAACTCCATTTTCTCCTATATGAAATTGGAGCGGGCCTTCGTTTAAAAGAGAATCAAACCACTTCATTTTATCATTAAAAGTTCTATTTGATAATTTTTTTAATATTTCGTGACGGGGCATTTGTCTTAGTATGCCAGCAATCAAAAGGCCAACATTAAGATCAATATAATTGAAACTTCTTAGCAAATTGAAAATGGCTTTTTCAAACCTTGCGTTTGGATCTTGTTCAATCATTACCATGGCTATTCACGAGGAATTTAATGTTAAGCTCAGCGGTAGCGCCTAAAAACTAGCCGTGTCAGTCGACATCTCATTCACCAATGACGGAGCCATGACGAGCGAAACAATTTGTGGTGGGTGATACCGACAAGTCAAATGGCCGTAACCGATTGGAATACAGATAAGACCCATGGAGCATGCTCTTTAAGGCCTAAGTGGTTATGGGCGGCATCAATAAAGGGCAGCCACTCCGCCTGGGAGACTGGTCCTGCCATTTCGGAGTCCTCCGTGAAGTAAAGAAAGACCAGCCAAGCCTCGATTCCGTGTTCACGCAGAAAGCCCAGATGAGCCAGCCTATTTGCGTACTGATAGTAACCAGTGAGCCAGTTGGAGTCTGGGTCGGCGCATAGTGCCTGTTTCGCCGCCGCGCACGCTTTCTCGATTTTCTGGCGCGATGCAGGGCCGGCTTGGCACGAGGACTTCATTTCAGCGGCGTGAGCCTTTGCTTCGAAGAGGTACACTCGGCCTGATTTTTCAGTAGCCAAGGCATCCCACTGCGGCCCGCGATTAGGCCAAAAGTCGCGCATCTTCTTGATGAGTTGTGGGTGGCCGATCCGCTCAAGAAAGTCCGCATCCCGATACTCTGCGAAGGCGTCTTGCTTCAGCGGGGAAACCCACTTGAGTTCACTTCCGACAGGAAGAGCACCAGCCCGTTCAAGCTGCTCATTCAGTAATCGCGGATGAGCCTGCACTAGACTCTGAATCCATTTAAGACTTCCTCGTTTGCCTAGCGGTTGTTCAATACGCACGAGCTATCACCTTTTTAAGTCAGTAATATTCTTTCAATGCTTGTTTATATATTTATAGATACATTTAATTCATCAATAATGCATAGATAAATTATTTAATTAAAATTATACACTATATAATTATTGGCATAATGAATAAATATTTAATGTAAATTGACACGGAGAACTACTATTCGACCACAGCAATTTGTCGACTTTAGTCGTGCATTCTGCATCTTCAATAAGAGCTCTTTTTCCATCTCCAGTGCAAACTAAAATTATACCTGTTGAAGTTCCTCGAACAACTAGACCATCATAAGGACTAAGTAAATTTGGATCAAAATCTGTTGCACGTCTCACAAGTTCTTGGTCATCGAGAGATGCCGCTTCCGTAGGATTCTTTTCTGAAAACGCAATCACAGCGCGAGCCAGATCTGTCGCTATCGCCGCTTTTGGCGCCATCATTTCATCCGAATAGTTCTTGGTACAGCTAAAAATCGCCAGCAAAAAAAATATACTAACTACAAGAGCAAGACCTAATCTTAAATGAGCAGATAAAGCTTCCTTGGAGATCATATCTACCAATTGCCTCCTGAGTTCGTTGTTTTAGATTTTTATCATCAAATCAACTTTTTGTCCCATGGCCAGAATCTTAATTCCTTACGGGAATTGTCGATTCCAGTGTCGAGACTCCAGTCGCCAAATACAGTTTTATGTCGTTCGCCAAGTGTGCCGTCAGAGGCAAAAAGATCATCAGACAAAATTTTCCACGCCTCAAGGATGTGAGCGCTGGTCTTTTCAAAAATTGCATGAAATGAAGTCGGATCGCCGATGTCTTTCGGTTGCTCGAAGAAAGTATTTTCAGGATTATCAATATTTATTACATTGGAGCTAATTGGCACTTGAATATCTTCATAATAACTCCGATCGAGCTCATTCATTGCAGGATAAGCTAGCGCACCGCTCGCCATATGCCGGCCAAATACCGGTATTTTGCGTCCAACTTCCGCCAGATCAACCAATTTTATAAAGAAAGCATGCCATTTATCAATCTGGTCATCTTGCAATCTGCCAGGTGAGTATGCATTCTCAAGACAACTTTTCCAAAGGTTTTCTATATCGTCATTCAGATCGATAGCCGTGCCACAAGACCTGATCTGGCTCTTCATATTGTCGGATACGTGAAGTTCAATTCCTGTGATTTCTTTATAAATCCATACATCTTGATTCATTTCACAATAGCGATGATTCTCTTTGTGTTGTTCATATTTTCCAACACGGATATTTACTACTGGGTGAATCGTAACATCGGCAATGATGTGGGATACGAATCCCAGGAGCCAAGCGAATTGCTGGCGCCAAACTTGGGCGTCTGGTTGCTTAGCGCGCGTTTGATGCACTATCGACATTGCGCGAAATATCATTTCGTTTGTTTTCCCTTTGTGCATGCGATCGGCCCATTCAGCATCAAGCCCGAGGTAAGGATAGTCGGGACTGACTCCACCAAGATAGATATAACGCCCCCAATAATCGACAACGTCTTGAAGGTCTGGGACTTGCTTTCGGCATGCGGTGATCGCATTACGTACAAATGTTAGATGGGTATAACCACCGGCCATGACGGTTTCTCCTTGGTTATTATATCAAAATTAAAACTTATGAAAAATACAATAATTCAAAATCTTTTCTTATCGCTTTTTACGGTTAAAAGGAGACCCCTGGCCAGATATTGCATAGTCAAGCAAGTCTTTCGAACCAAACGTTTCTTGCAATTCAATTTCAGAACATTAATTACATAAACATACATGAGTGCCGTCTGTGGCTTGGTATTTTCTTAATCTCTTTGAGTTTACCAAACACTTTTCACACAACACTTCCCCAACAACATTATATTTTGCAGATTCTAACGTAAATTTCCTATCAATAGAAACTTTCTTTTGAACATTATCTTTCTTTTTAGTTTTAGTCACATCATTCGAAATGGTGACTATCGAAACATTGTGATTTTTTACAATATGATTTTCGTAGTTATCTTTTTTAATATACTTACCACAATATTCGCAAATGACATTTTCATTCACAAACTTGTTTTTTATCTTCGTTTGCTCTTGTTTTTGATCAAGAGACAATATCAACCTGCTTGGATTATTATCCATTATGTAAAACCATGTAGTAGGTTTAGCTATCCCAAATCATCCAAAAACTCTGAGCCTGGCTTAACACTCGTAACCATTAGATGCTCTCTGGCCCGAGTACATGCAACGTAGAGGAGATGCCGTTCGGTATTGTACACTTCTTCAAGGTCGGATTCTTCTGTCACCGATTCAATACGTTTCTGTGAGGGTATGACTTCATCGTCACAGGCCATGACCGCCACGGCTCGAAATTCCAACCCCTTGGCTAGATGCATGACACTCACGGAAACCCGTTCAAATTCTGTCGCAACATTCTCATCGAGAACCACATACGGCAACCCGGCAAGATTCAACGCCGCTATAGCACGACCCACTTCATTATCGGTGCGTACAAACACACTCATTTCATGCAAGGCCACACCACCACTTCGCAGGGTGGCAAGCCAGCTTCCAATGGCTTGGTTTTCTTCGTCCTCGGAATGAAAAGTACCCACCTTGGGCGGTGGACCATTAAAAACGGAAATCGTTCCTGTTCGTTTATCAGTGTTGCCATCCACATCGGAAACTTCAGGCCCCAGCAGCAAATCCGCTTGAGTGCGGATCTGGTGGGATGTGCGGTAATTGACGTTCAGAGTCCTTGATCGGCCTCGGATATCTATGCCAAGAGCCCTCCACGAAAACGGATGCTGAAAGATGCGCTGGCCCATGTCTCCGGCAAAAAAGAGGCTATTGGGATTTCCTTGTCCCATGGCGGTAAGGAAACGCATTTGCTGAATCCCGATGTCCTGTGCTTCGTCCACCACGGAGAAATCAAAAGGTGGCCGTTTACGTTCCGGCATCTGATCGGCCAATGTCGCAAACATACCAGCGAGAGTGACCATGTTTAGGGATTTCAGCGTGTCGAGAACTTTCTGAAATATTTCCCACAGAATGACCCGTTGTTTTTCAGGTAGACGTGTCTTGCGGCCCAGTCGCTTGACGTCACGATAGTCTTCCCAGGTACAGATCTGCCAGGCATCGACGATCTCCTGCCATTCACTGCACAGAAAATTTAGAGCGAACTTGTGTCCAACAACTTTCGCCGAAGCATCCTCCAGGCAAGCCCGAATGGTCAACTCGTCCGCAATATTCGGCTTTCCAAAGACGGCCTCATATACTCGCTGCCCGACGGCGTTCATGGAACGTACCTCCAAGCGTTCGCCCAGACGCGGTTCATTACTTATCAGCCGACGCAGTTTGGTGTGGAGGACGTTAGCAAGCGTGTCGGAAAAAGTGGTCAGCAGAACCCGTGCATCAGGATTGGATTTGGCCAGGAAGACAGCTCGGTGCAGCGCGACTATTGTTTTGCCTGTGCCAGCGGAGCCGGAAACTCGTGCCGGTCCGGAATAGTCTTTTTCCACCCACTGTCTTTGGGCAGGATGAAGGAATACAGTCCATTTTTCCCATGGGTACTCCAAGGCCCTCTCCAGCTCCTGGACATCGTTCATGACCCTGAAACGACGCTGGGCATCGGGGTGAACGAAGGGATCTGCGCTAGCGGGGATCTGAACGGGGTGAGTAGGCTTCCCTCCCGTAGCCAACTCCAGAAGCGCTTCAGCCGCCTCCGAGGGGAGATGGTCTGCAAGTGTGAGCAGTGTGTCCTCGTCTGCTGCGTGCACGTCCTCGACCCACTCGGCGGGCACTCCGTATCCGAGCAGGTCCTCGTGAGTGAGGTGGCTCAGAACGAGTTTCTTAGGCGGAATAGTATGTCCCGGCACATAGATGGGAATGCGGATTTCTTCGACCCGCTCGCGGATCTCCACGAACTGGGCGGCGCCAGTCGTGGGATGGGTTTCCAGTTTGCGGCGTTCGGCCCAACGGTAGGCCTGTTCATGATGATCCACGTAACAGAGCAGCAGGCTTGACGCTGACTTGTGGACGATGAGTCGAATATCGTTGTTGACCCGGACGGACCAAAAATTCGGGTCCTTGGCTTGGCCAAGTTTGTGAAAACTCATGCCGGGACTGGCCGGGTTCATTTGCAGATCAAAGGCGGTCGTCTTGGCAGCCTTTTGTTCTTCGGCTGTCAGGCGGGCCAAACTGTCGGTGAAGGTGATGGCGATGCGGAAATTCATAGTTTTATTCTTTTGAGCTGTTCATGAATACCTTCAAGGGCTTTGACTGCCCTGAGTTCGATACTTCCATGGCCAGTGCAGTTCTTAAAAGATTCTATGTCAATACTACAAATCGAGGGGGGCATCTGCTCACCTGATGAATTCTCGCATTTACATTTTATTGTGATGATGGACGAACCGATTGATTGAATTAGTGCGTAGGGCTGCCCCCAATTCAATCGGCGACACTCTCCTGGTCCAAGAGAAGGAATTCCTGTGACCAGTGGCCCGCTATCAATAAGTCGCGGGTCGCGCAATGTGGGCTTGTCAATTCCAAATGATGTGCAAAGCGGTACAGATGATTCAAATCGAATATTATTTGCTAATCCATTGCCAATATTTTTAATTACTAACACCATGAGTGTAGGTCTATCGTCATCATGAATTGCCGTAATAATGACATTTGGATTTGTTTGATGCTCGCGAGTTCTTTTCGCTTCTATTGCCAGATTTCTGGTATAAAAGGCTAGTATTAAAGTTAGAAACATAAGACCAAACGAGCTTATCATTGAGACAATTTCAATAATTCCGACATACTCATTTGCTTGTAGTATGCCGTTTTTGACAGCCTCTGTGATAAGGGCAGAGTATAACAGCAAATCTGTAAACATATGCGGCTATACCTTGAAGACCTTCATGACCTCGTCGCCCAGGTGGTTGATGACCTTGACCGCGATGCGACCATTCTGCGGCTTATCGAAGGGGCGGGAGATGTCGCTATTGAGTGAGGCCCATGCGTCTTCGTTGATTTCGGCTTTCAGTGTGGTCTTGAGGGATTTGTAGGGATCGTTAGCGCCCAGAAAGTAGGCGTGGCGGACAAAGAAGCTTTCTTCGTTGTAGTCTGTGTCGATGAACCAGCAGGCAATGCCGTCGGCACCGTCGCTGCGCACTTCGCCGGTATTGGGGTGAAAAACATCCACGCCGTTAATTTTGACCTGGATCTGGCCGGACTTGGTGGTGTTTATGTCGATATCCGGTTCGCCGAAGATGACAAAGAGGTTGCCCTTGCCGGTGTTTTTGAGGTCTTCGGCCATGTGCAGGTCCGCGTTCATGCGGGCCTTGAGCACGGAGATGCGACCAAGTTTGGCAAAATCTGTTGTATGGGCTTCGTAACTGAAGGCACAGGCGATAAGGACGTCAAAATCCGCGTCACTAGCTTCACGAGCGGCGCTGACCAGATCTGCCCGTTGCACAGTGCCAAATTCCGGCCCGATGAAGATGGCTGCACGACGTTCATTATCCCCTTCCAAGTAGCGCCCCTCCGCGCAGATCAAATCGCCAGGCCATGGCACCAACGAAACAAAGGAGATTTTATCTTCCTTGTGGGCTTGCTGTACCCCGGAGGTTTTCAGGTTTTCGAGGATCATCTGAACGAAATTGCCCCCGCTGGTTGTGGCGTCGGTTTTCTGTTGTGGGTCGATGAGGTCGTCGTTTTCGTCCACGATCATGGTGCGATGTGGGGATAGGCTTTCCACGGTGAAGGGGCCGGCCACACGGACTTTTTTCCTGTCCTCGTAGGGTTTGTCGTAGAGGTTTTCAAAATCGGCCTTGGCCGAGATGGAAGCATCAATGGTCTGCTGCCGGGCAATGCGTTCCTTCCACCACTGGGCATGGATTTTTTTGATCCCTTCTGGCCAGTTTTCTTTAGCCTGCCTGGGGATTTCCCACTCTTCCCACGTTTCCTCGAGTGCCTTGTTAAGTTGCTGCCGCATCGACTCCAGGCGCTCCCGATAGCCCTCCCAAATAACGTCGATCTCGGCATTATTAGCAATGGACTTGAGGGTAATGTGTGGCACACGCTCATACACAAAACCATGCCGGATGTCGTTGTGTGTGGGTTTGCTGGATGGATGCGAATTGGTGATTTCCGCTTCTTTGGATTGGCCTTCGGGAGAATCCGCCAGCAGATAAAAAGGGTATTTTGCCCCCATGATGCGGGCGCGGGCCAACGCCAGCGCCACGCGCGAGGTGTCGATAGTGATCCAACGTCGCCCCCATTGCTCAGCAACATAGGCTGTGGAGCCGGAGCCGCATGTTGGGTCGAGCACGAGGTCGCCGGGGTCGGTGGTCATCAAAAGGCAACGTTCAACTGCTGATAGCGCCGTTTGGACCACATAGGTCTTGGGTCCACCGAACTGATTCTGTCCAAGAGTGTCAGTCCAAACATCAGTGAGCTCAAAGACTGGGTAATCGTCAAGGAATCTGATGTAGCCAAGATTGTTGCCTGAGCTGGCTTCGACACGATTGCTTTTAATGAGCCGAGCAAAGCCAACTTCATTTGTTTTCCATCGTACGGAGAGGGAGGGCTTAATGACTTGCCCCTCAAAATTTACACCGAACCACGAGGCAGCACCTTCACCCTTGTCACGTCCGACACTTTGACTCGTGAGATTGTCGCGAAAGTAGATTCGTGAACCTTCAGGTAGCAAGTCGGGGGCTTCGATTTCCGCTTTTGTGAGGCTTCTGCGTTCTAGATTATCTAGCTGAACACTTTTGTAACCGGTGCCGCCCTTTTGACCGGGCGCCTTTTTCATCAAACACTTACGATACTTTACTGCTTCTTTTCGCTTCGCATACCAAAGAAGCGTATCAAAGGTAGGGCCGAGAAAGTCACCCGTAGAACTCGAGGTCTTGAGAAACACAATGGAACTGACGCAGTTTTCGTCCCCGAACACCTCATCCATCACCGTCCGGATGCGGTGGACATTTTCATCACCAATCTGCACGAAGATGGAGCCGGAATCGGTGAGGAGATCGCGGGCGACGGTAAGTCGGTCGCGCAGGTAGGTGAGGTAGCTGTGGATGCCGTCGCGCCATGTGTCGCGGAAGGCTTTGACCTGCTCGGGTTCGCGGGTGATGTGGTCGGCCTTGCCATCCTTCACGTCTCGGCTGGTTGTAGACCACTGAAAATTGGAATTGAACTTGATGCCATAAGGCGGGTCAAAATAGATGCACTGCACCTTGCCACGCAGACCTTCGCGTTCGGCCAAGCTCGCCATGACTTGGAGCGAATCACCTAAAATCATGCGATTGCTCCAATGAGCGTCGTGCTGATAAAATTCGGTCTTGGCCTCGGCATCGGCCTGGACCTCGAAAAACGAAAACATGTCCAACTGGCGCTGACCGGGCTTCTGCTTGGCTTTGGCCTGGGCCTGTTTTTGCAGGTCGTCGATCAGGGCTTTGGGGTGGACGTGCTCCTGGATATACAG
This sequence comes from Desulfomicrobium sp. UBA5193, assembly GCA_002412965.1. GTDB lineage: Bacteria > Desulfobacterota > Desulfovibrionia > Desulfovibrionales > Desulfomicrobiaceae > Desulfomicrobium. Next base: position 393,859 of record DHWB01000004.1, on the reverse strand, counting down.
CGGAGCGGCATGAACAATGAGATCGGACCAGTCTTGTTCATCCTTGCCTCGCCAAACAAGTTGCGGGTCCAGGTCGCGATTGCGGCGTTCATACGCCACGCGGATAGGCGATCTGTCCTGGTCCTTGAGCAGAGGCTGCAATTCGGCGGAAGGAATGTTCTTCCGGGACTCGCCATCGTGGATGATGGTCTCAACGGTTTTCATCTTGTCGTTCTTTGCCATGGGTATCCTTCTCATCGCCCGCCCTTCCTGGACTTGGGCGGCTTTACTTCGCTGTGGTCATGAATTAGAAAATTCTTATGAAAAACAAACCGCTCAGCCAGACAAACGCCCATCTTCGCGATCCCGAAAAGCGTCGACGTGCCTTGCTTCGTTCCGTATTGTCTTCATCCGCAGTGGAAGGCATCCACCTGACGGCCCAAGATGTTGCCAGTGCCGTTCAGACACGGGATTCACGGATCATTGCTCCTGCCGACTCTGCGCGATGATGCGCATGAAAATATCTTTCATCGGAGCATAATCTCCGCCCATTCCTGCCCTTACAGCCGCAAAATACCGTTCACGGCGCTTGCCTTCCATCTCGTCGAAAACCAAAATGGGCAAATCCGCCTGAAGGCCCATCAGCATGGCCAGCAGTCGGGACAATCGTCCGTTCCCTTCCCTGAAAGGATGGATCAAAACTATCTCCACATGCACAATAGCCAAAGATGTGGCTACCGCTTCATCATCCCCATGACAGGGCGTATGGACGGCTAGATGTTCTTTCTCGAAAGCAGTCATGAGCTGGGGAATGAAGGCCGGTGAGGCGAACGGGAAGCCGCCTTTGCTCATCATGACGTTGCGGTATTTGCCTGCCCAGGAGTAAATTCCGCCAAGCCAATGCCGGTGCATTGCGCACAAATCCTGAGCCGTGAACCGATGGTCCTGGTCGAAGGAATCAGCCATGGCTTCCGTGGTTCGCAACAGCGCCATGGTTTCGGCCTGCTGCATCTCGGCAAGCGACGTTATTCCCAGCCTGTTTTTGAGGACAGTGCCACCTGAGTCTGGTTCGAATTGGCTTTCCTCATAGCCTTCTGTCTCATAACGGTCACTCATTCGTGCCCGCCTGGATCTGTTTGGGTCAGGACATCATTGATCATGGTGTTGAATCGGCCTTCGACCTGCACCTTGAACTCCGATTCCATGACATACATGTCCGTGAATTCGGCAAAGGCCCAACGACCATAACTGTCAAGATTGTTCACGCCAGGGACCCAGTAGGTTTCCATTGTCTCCTTCTTGATCTTGGCGTCTTCCCTCCGATAGCCTTTGATCTCCACAACTAGGTGAAGCAGATCGTCATGTCCGTCGTCTATGAGCACGATGAAATCGGGCAGGTAAATACGGTTTTCGGAGCCATAGCGATACGGCACCTCCAGACCCAAGTTCTGATTTTTGACGTAGGCCCGAACCTTAGGATGATTCTCGGCCACGCGGCAAAATTCCCCTTCCCAATCGCTGTCGAGAATGGCCCAATTGACGTGGCAACGCGTTGAGGCGGTCTGCCAACGTTCCTTCTTGGATGTGGTGAAGTTAACATGCATGGTCGACCCGGTCGGATTGTACGGATCGAGTACCGCCTTGATGGGCCGACGCTCAGATATACCACCTCGGGTAATAGCTGCGGTAATCTTATCGCAAGCCATGTCCGCCAGTTCCTGATATATGAGCTGAGCTGGATAGGTCCCCCCTTTGCACACGAGGTGCTTGTCCAGCCATTCTTTGGCGATACGTTTAAGAGGGCCGAAGAGGTGCAACTTTGGCGCTTCTCCTGGGTTTCGCCATTTCGTCATGATCAAATGCCTGGTCAGATGGAAAAGCAATGTTGATGTGCGCAGATCACCAGTATGGGCCAGCGTGAGGTTAACGCCTTCGCCTATGATCCCACGATTTTCTGTCTGTGTCGGCCCAACCAAATCGGGAGTAAGCTCCAAAGTCGAATCCGGAGTAAATATGGCGCTCGGATTATCAGGAGGTAGTTCCACCCGGTATCCAGCTACACGGGGAAAGGTGATTTCCAACTCATCACGATCCGGGCGAACAGCCTTAACCTGGACGGTTTCACGCGGCGGCTGCGGTTTGACCACCACGGGTTTGGCCGTGAAGTCAAAGGGTATGCCGAGGACATCTGCGTATTCGACATTAAACAATCCGTCCGGGTTGAGCAGATATTCCTGACGGCGAAGGGCGCGGCCAATGACTTGTTCGCACAATAACTGAGTGCTGAAAGCCCGCACGCCAAGGATATGAGTCACGGTGTTAGCATCCCAGCCCTCGGTCAGCATCGAAACGGAAACCACGCAACGAATGGAATCGCCCAGATAACCGGACTTACCTACAGTATTCATGACTTCGCGCAGTAGGGTCACATCGTCGAGATCCTTGCCCCGCCTCAGATCATCGGCCAACTTTCCACCACGCTCCAGAATGTCGCGTTTGAATTGATCAATTTCAGGGGCTGCCATCTTGCGGAATTGATCATCCAGCCCTTCTCCTGATTCCAACTGTTCACTGTCTATGAGCAAGGTACGAGGACGGTCATAAGGGTTGCCGTGTTCGTTGAAATTTCGGAACAGTTCCAACCGACCAGGAACGGGCGTTATCGCGCCATCTTCATTTTCACGATTAAATCCGGAGATGTAGTCATACACCAGCTTGGATGTTGAGGTGTTATTACAGACCACAATGAAACATGGGGGAACCGAGATGTCTGCCTTGCGCCATTCTTCAAAGGTTTTGACATAATGCCCGTACAAGGCCTCCAAAGCGGTCTGCAACTTGACCGGGATGCTTAGGGGATCGAGATCCTTGCTTTTGCCGCGTCCCTTCTTGGGCATATCCTTTCGGATGTGTTCCCAGAGGTTGCGAAACATGGGCAACTCATCGCCAGGAATATTTTCGGCTACAGGAACACGGGGCAACTTAACGATGCCACATTCGATTGCGTCCATGAGGGAAAAATCGCTCATGGTCCACGGAAACAGTGTCCCTTCGGCATAGCCAGACCCGCTCAAAAAAAACGGCGTAGCCGAAAGATCCATGACGCGATTCAAACCCAGTTTACGGTTCACCGCCTCTAGGCCAGAAATCCACAAACGTGCCGCCTCGTTGTTCTTGTCCGCTTCCTTGCGGTCGTCACCCTTCAAGTCTGGATCAACCGCTCCAGGTTTTTCCCGATAGCAATGATGAGCCTCGTCATTAATGGCAATGATGTTTTTAAGGCCCATCAAATCCGGCATGACCCGCTGGAGCATCTGGCCCTCAGTCTCCACGGTCTGAAGGTCATCGCCCCGCCCTTTAAGCAGGGATCGCCCGCCCTTAGACAGATCAATCCTCTCACGCAGCTTGAATGCGTGATAGTTGGTGATGACAATCTTGGCGCGTTCCAGGTCCGGCAACATGTCGGTCGGAATAAGTTCGCGGCGCTGATAGTAACTATCGGGGTCATTCGGGAAAAGCACACGCAGACGATCTCGAATGGTCAGTCCAGGTGCGACGATGAGAAAACCGCGTGTAAATTTTTTACTATTCGGACGGCGAACAGCGTTAACGGTCTGCCAGGCGATGAGCATGGCCATAACAGTAGTTTTGCCCGCGCCAGTGGCCAATTTGAGGGCAAGCCGTGAAAGTTCCGGATTGGCGTCCCCGTTAGTTTTGTCCAGATGGTCTAGGAATTTCTTGCCATAGGATTTGAACTGCGGAGCCACTTCCGTGAGCCAGATAGCGGTTTCCACGGCTTCGACCTGACAAAAGAATGGCCGGATGCCACTGAATTTATGGTGTCGCCAGTGCTGAAGCAGCCGAGCCGTTTCCGGCGTGACCTGCCACTGGTTAGGATTGGGCAAGGCCCGCCAGCGATCCACCTGATCACGGACCTCATTAATAAGAGACGTCAGATCGTACTGTTGCTTTTCGTCTGAGAGTCCCTTGCCCTCATCAATGACAAAGGAAAGCTGCTTTTGGGCTGCCTTCTGCTTTTTGGGCTTTGGAATGGGGGTGATGAACTCGGCTTTGCGCCGGAAATCAATGGTGCGCTGGGTGGGTTGACCTGTGGCGTCGAGTTCCCAATGTCGTTGCGGGTAATCGTAGGGTGAGTTGAGTATAGGATGATCAAAAAATGGATTACTGCCTGGTTGGTCCACGATACCCTCGCTGCGTAGGTCGAAATACTAGTGTCCGGATCGAGTCAAATCTTCAAGAGGGCTTGGGTCTTATGAAGGCAGCCTTGACCCAAGCCCTGGCTTCCGAAAGGGGACTTGAGACTCCCTTTTGGAAAAACACGCTCGATGTGGCTCGAATGGCTGTGACGTTGCCTGTTTTCGCCTGAGAACTCAAGGTCATAAGGGCTTTTTTTGCCTCTGACTGTGGACCAAACAGTTCTTCATAGCCATTCCAGGCAGGGCCAGAGATGATCACATAGCCCAAATCGACACGTGGGAGTGTAGTGGTCAACTTTTCGTTGGCCCGAACACAGGCCCGCAAGGCGAGGGTCTTAGCCTTGGAGTCGAAAAAAAGCAGGATGACATTCTGTCCCCGATCTTCCTCGAAAACGAAAGTAACCGCCTTTGATGAGTTGTCCGACGAGACCGCGTGCGTCAGTGGAAATGCTACCGAGGGACCTGGGAGCGGAGACCCTTCTTGAACTTGTATGGTTTGGGCAGGGCTGAAGATGCTGGTCACGGTTGCCCGAATGGTCTTGTAAGCCCCTGTCAAAAGGACGGCGGCCAAGGCGCATGCTGCAAATTTGAGCACCAGGATGTTCCAGGAAAATCGAGACGAGGCTGGTTTGCTTTTCGTCAGAGCCACGCCTGTCAGTAGAGTAAATGGAAATCGCTTCGAGAGAAACGGCAGTAGAGCGATCAGTGCCGCAGGTAGATCATTGGGGCATGCGGAAAGTGCGGTCGGGGTTTTGTCGGTCGTATCTGATTGGGCATGAGCGTAGATCACACCACACTTTGGGCATTCACCTGCGCTGAAATACAAATCGTCGTTTTTAGTACGCTCATGGAAGCATTTTGGGCACACAATGCCGCCGCTTTGAGCCTGATGAGCAGTCGAGGACGGTTGTGCTGCCTGGTTCGAGACAACTGCGATCAGCACTGGAATGATGTGGTTTATCAATTGGGCAGGAATACTCCCGCGCTGTGATAGAATGAAAGGTCGCAGGTAGCCAACATTGAGCACGGCCACGCCGCGCACTGGGCCGCGAATTTCAACAAATCCTCTTGAGAAGCAAAGGATTGGTTTTATGGTTTGTCCCTGTAGTTTCCCTGCTCCCAGATGATCCCGTAGCGAGTAGGTCTGGCTCCAGCATTGTTTCAAAAAATCCTTGAAGAATTTGCGCCCGTTTCTGAGCAGGACATCATGCTCCTGCGTAATGTTTCCCTTCTGGCTCTTGGTTTCCACCAGGAAGATGCCGTTTGGACCGAGTACGACATGATCAATGTTGAAACCGAGGAATTCAAGGTCATGGAATACGTAGTAGTCGTCAGGGAGGTCCTGCAGAACTTCGGCGACGGCTTGCTCGGCTTTGGCTCCAGTATCGGCGTCGGAAATGCGTTTTTTGAGCTTGAGTCCAGCTTCTTCGAGTGACTTGATTGAGACAACATAGACGCCCGCGACCACGGCACCCCAGAAAAGGTGGCCGCGTGTCAGCAGATAATACCCTACAGGTATCAGCAGCAGTAACGAAAGCATGGGCAATGCGATGCGGGAAAGCATGTCCTTATACCACGAATCCCCCATGGCAAAAGCGCCTTTGCCCGCAGATCCAAAGACTTGAGCCATTCCCTCCTTGCCCTCCTAGTTCTGGATCATTCAAGCTGTGCTGCTCATATTGTTGCAGTTGACTTGATAAGCCCAAACTTTGGGGAAGTGTCAAGGATTATAGACTGTAAGACAACTTAGTGGCTTTCATGCCAGACAAAAGCTACGAGGTCTGACATTAAAACCCGAATGGTCACGCAAGCTGTTCAGCGAGAGAAGAATTTTGGACAACCCAATTTGGCTTGGTGAGTCACTCCAGTCACACATATGCCTTCACCAAAAACTGCCCTTTCCCCACGGACATGCCTGCAAGCAATATGCTTTCACGACACTGACCATCTAAATAAACTTTTGGCTTCCTCACCCTCGCACCGGAGCATCAACCATGGCCGCAACCCACGAAGTCGCGCACCAGCGCATTCGAGACGCCTTTGTTGCTCTATCGGTGAGGAAGAATACCTGGCATACCACCCGAGATTAGGAGACGTGCTTTTCTGGGTGTTCTTGGCGATTAGGCGAAGGGACGATCAAGTAAGCCCGATGCACCAAGGAGGTTCTGATGTTCACACGGTGCTACGCAGGCAGGACTTGGCTCAAGTCGTTAATGCCTGGGAGCGAGCTTGGATATGAGCTAACCGCACCACTTTTCCATATCTATGGGGGTTATTACTGATCAGCGCAGCTTGTTTCAACAGAATCACTGGCTGTATCGGCCAACGCAACAAAATGCTTGTAACACCCTGATTACGAGAAAACAGACGAGCCGCCGAAGAGCCATCCTAATTTACCCAGCCCTGTGCAACCTTCCTCATCCCGGCATCTGCCCTGGTCTTGAACGCTGTGGAGCGTGGGTTGAAGCGGATCGCAAAATGCCATAACTGCCTTCCCCTTCCGAACTCCGTATTCAAAAGCGTCCTTGAATACTGCTTCATTGCGAAGTATGCAACGGACCCACCGTTCATAAATACCCATAATTACAAGTATGTATGACAAAATAAGTTGTTGCTCTCCAGAAGATAAATTGTTTACAGACAGCGGAAAAATTTCACGTCTGCGGTTCCGTATATTTGAAAGGACTACCGTTTCATCATTTGCTGGAGTGGAGTGCGAATTTGTTTTTTTCAGCTACACTTATGGGTGCCACTAACCCTGACTTCAATCAGGACATATAGCTGACTTCAAAGTCTCTGATGACTGTTACTGTACAAATATTAAATATAGCAATAGTGTTGTCTATGTCTACACGAGACCTGAACTTGCTGCGGGAAATTCAATAATCAGCGGGCTGCCACTTTGGCGAATGCCGGATAATAACACTTTTAAATTAAGCCAGCTTCAGTGACACGAGATAAACAAAAATAAGGGATGTATGAACTACTTCTTTCTCGATACATGTGTTTTGCTGGATATTTCTACGAAAAGAAGTGATCTCCCTCTTGTATCTGCACTAGAGGAACTGTTGGGGTCGAACAGTGTAAAATTAGCCTTAACTGATCTGGTTATTGAAGAATATGAGCGAAATAAAGAGTGTGTAGCGAAGAAAACTGCTCAACGGCTATCTCAAGAGTTCAAACAAGTCAAGGCTGTTGTAAATGAGTTTGCGGGTGAAAAAAAAGCCGAGACCATAGACGTTCTAAATGATATCAATGCAAGATTGCCCCTTTTAACCGACGCGAATTACGCAACTATCCATAGAGTTGAAAGGTTAATTGAATCAGCAGTGATAACTCCAGTTAGTGATCGTTCTAAAATCGCTGCTATTCAACGTGGACTAGAAAAAAGAGCACCATTTCATATAAGTAAAAACTCTGTCGCGGATGCTGTTATCATTGAGCAGTTCTTCGAGTTTATGAGTAGCCTCGACCGTAGCCATGACACTTGTATTTTTGTTACCCATAACCACAACGACTTTTCCTCGAAAGATCATCGAAAACCACATTCGGATTTTGACGAGATATTTTCAATTTTGAATTCTTTTTATTTCAACAATCTAGCTTCAGCTATTGATCATATCAATCCTTTTTTGCTTGCCGAAGTCGAATTTGAGCATGATTTTGCAGAGGAAACCAGGGGGTTGAGAGAAATATTGGATTCCATGGATGAGCTAGTCGACAAGGTCTGGTACAACCGGCACCAGATCCGTATGAGGCGCATCGTGCATGGTGAAATTAAAGTCATACCTGAAGGTACTGATCGCTATGGCTCAGATGTAATTCATGAGCATATCCTCGAAGGCGCTCTCAAGTCAGCTGAACGCATTGAAGAAAAATATGACGACACAGGCCCATGGAGTGACTTCGAGTGGGGAATGATCAATGGCAAGTTATCGGCGCTGCGTTGGGTCCTCGGTGACGAATGGGGTATGCTAGACACCTAATGTTAGCAAAATTGCACCGGACGAGCCAGTGGATGCCGCGCTATACGGCATCGCACGAGTGTGCGCTTCGACCCATTGTTGCCGGTCGATCCCTCAAGGTCGATGACTTGTGTTCAGGGAATTGCAGATGTTGACCGCCAGTTCGCCAAAACCTTTGTATTAGCCTTTAATATAGGAATTATACAACCAAGCTGTGAAATACGAGGGGAGAAGCAAGATTGAAAATCGTTTCTGTCGAGCAAAGGCTCAAACGTGAAGGGCTAAAGCCTCCTCGTCTCAACGCATTACAAGCAGATGACACGCTCTATACGGTGCTCACACACCAGCCGCTGGGCCGCATCCACATTGCACCCGACGCGATTTGTCACGCCAATAGCTTAGAGGCAAAGCAGCGCACGGCAGCATTCCTCCAGTTGGCAGCTACGGCTGGAAGCCAACCTGACGTAGTCGTCAGCCCGGAGTATAGCGTTCCATGGGAGACGCTGCTCGAAGCAATTGAGCAAAGCGTTGTGCCCGAAGAGGGCAAGCTTTGGGTTCTCGGATGCGAAAGCCTACCACTGGGCGGGTTGGATGCTGTCCGCCAAAGGCTTGCCGAACGGGCAGTTGTTCTTGATGACGATTTGTTCCCAGGGGCTCGAACCACTCAGCAATACCGCAATCCTCTCGTATATGTTTTTCTGACCAAATGCAGCGCAGACAAGTCAACGCGCCTTGTGTTGTTAGTTCAGTACAAGACTGTACCCTCAGGAGATCAAGAGAATACCGAGGCGACTGGAATGCTGCCCGGAGTCTATGTATATGCGTTTGGAACTCTGCCGAGCGAAGTTCGACTTATCACACTCATTTGCTCTGACGTCTTTGGATTCAGTAAGGAACTAATCGACTCATATTACCAAGGCCTGTTTCTGCTGCACATTCAGCTCAACAATAGGCCTCGCCACCTTCTCTATAAAAAATATAGGCAAGAGCTATTCGCCACTGCCGGTGAAACCGAACTATTATGCCTCAACTGGGCTGACAACGTGGTCTCAATTGACAAAAATGGTGCCAAGGAACATTCGTGGAAAAACATCTGCGGGTCAGCCTGGTATCTATGCTCGCCACAAACAAATCTGTCGGACGATGCCATTCTAGAAAATCACGGGCACGGCATTTACTACACGCGGCACGAGCCCATACGAGCACACGCTCTTCAATTTCACTATCGACCGCGCGTCTTCTTGCTCCAGTCGACCAAGGTCTTTCACCACGCAATCCCAAAGCCGCGCTCGATGCGCACTGGCCCCAAGGCACTGAAAACCTTCGTTTGGGCGCAAGACCAAAGCCGGTGGGTCGAACCTCGGACACAAGACGAGTTGCCAGACGATGGGTTCTGCGAACAGCTTGGGAAGTGTAGCGCCGGTGGCATCCCACTTGGCGACCTTCATGACCTATACCGAACTGGCCCAATTGCTGTTGAGCGGGCGCTGGCTATTACTGCTGGGCAGTTTGGGGTAATTGCAGACTGGCACTCACCGGCTCGCATAGACTCAATGTGTCTCTGCGAGCAAGAAGTCGTGCGGCGAGTCACTGTCACCCAAGACCCAGCACCGGAGGCGGTGAAGTTCAGGGACGATAGATTTGCCTTAACGCGGGCTGTCGCCGAGCTTCGCACCTGCAACTACTCTTGGCCATCTTCCGTCAAAGCCCTCCGCGAGGGCTTCAAATTCATCTGGCGTCCAGAGTTCCCCAATCGCAACGTCGAAGCGGTCGACGGCACTCTGGCAACAGTCGTTCACGCCGGGTTGATTGGTGACCCCGAGGTGTTGGATCGGCTTGACCAGAAAGTTCGCAAGACGCTCGCTGGCCCACCTCCTGAGCCAGAACGCGTGCTCTCTCAAGAGCAAAAGAAGCAGTTCCTAGACCAGCACTACGCAACCGGTGCCCAGCGCTTCTGTATCGTTTACGTAACCGCCACCGGCCCCGAGACTTACTTGAGTAGTCGCGGCACTTCGTTCACCAGACCGAGTGGCCAATCGACAGTGGACATTGGGGTTCCCTCTTTTACTCGAATCGCAGGAAGTTCTCCGGGAGCTCAAGAATGAATCTTCACGCAGCAAGCGAAAAACTTAGCCGGAAGCTGATCAACGTCACGGAAGTCGCTGCAGGCGTGCTGCGCGGAATAAGACGAAGCAACAACCGCGATGTCGCGGCCTATGTCTTCGACCTGAACAATCACCTACCTGACACCGTGGGCGCCTTGAGCAATTACCTCGACGAGGTAATGGGACCAGCCTATTTCGACAAGGATACGTCACCGGACTTGCGCTGGAACAACTATCTCTACTTTATTGTCGATAAGGGCACTGCAGACAACCAAGCCTTTCAAGTGACCAAGCGCAACGTGGAGGCCGACAGGAGTTACGCCCGCAAATTCGTCGTCATTGAGAAAGACTTAGACCGTGTACTGGATGAGCTCGATTCGGTTGCGGTTGTCGACAAATCCGCAGCAGCGACCGACATCGTTCAAACCTGGTCGGACTGCCTCAGCGCTGTCGGAATGGAAGAGGTGCTGGATGGAGAGCGCCCGATTGCCGATGTCGTCAGAAGCATTTCCTCTGGAACGGCTAAACAGTCCGTTCGGACCAAGAAGGCCACCGGGGTTGAGTACAGCCAGCTGCTTGTTGAGTCGCATATCACAAGCATCAACTTGAGTAGTTTCAGGCTCTATCCGAGACGTAACTCCTATGAGGCGCTTGGGAAGGCCAACCTTCTCTTCGGCTCAAACGGGGTTGGCAAGACTTCCCTTCTCGAGGGACTGGAGTTCCTCTATTGCGGCGCAAATCGACGATCCAGCGCTTCTGCAGCGACTGCTGTTGATGGCACGCTGGTATCGGGTCATCATGTCAAGACTTCGGGTCAACAGCCTCTGTCCGATTTCAAGACACGGCAACGGCTGTGGTACGGCAGCGACGACAACAGTCGGCAGAACAAGCTACCAAACCAGTTCGCGCGCTTTAACTTTCTGAACACGGATGCGGCGGCGGAGCTTTCGCTGCTTAAGGAGGGCACTAAGGAAGGCAATGCGGAAAGCCTTGCAGCATTGCTGAGCGGTCACGAGGCAACTCTGATGTGGCGACGCATTCAGGAAGTACGAAAAGCGGTTGCAGACGAAACCCGCTCAAAGCTCTCTGAGCGCGCAGTCGCGGAGAAGGACAAAGAAGGCAAAGAGAAGGAGCTCTCTGTGCTAAAAGCAGCGCCTGGCCAGTCAGACGCCGCTTTCTCTGTTTTCATGAAGGACCTCGAACGCATCGGATGGCGAAACGCACCTGAAAGCAAAAAGGTTGTGACCGAACAGCTTGTTGAAACCCTGTCGGACCTGACATCGCAATTGGGCGCAATTCAACAGCTGAATTGGCTTGTGGCGCCAATCACTGAAAGCACCATTGCTCAGCAAGCGTCAGTGCTGCAAAGCGCTTACGCGGATCTGGAGAACGAGCTCCCCGCTGTCCGTGAAGATGAGCGTGTCCGTACTGTTCTCGCGCAGCGACATGGCTTGGCAAAGTCCAAGCTGACAGCTCTGGAGGCGACCCCCCCCACGGCGCTAGCTGAGCTGAAGGTATTGTCAACGACTTTCAAACAGTCCAACGACGAATTGGCGCTGAACGCTCGCGTATACGCAGCCTTGCCTTTAGTCGCTCCGCCGGAGGGCTGGCAGTCCTCGTTGGGAAGCAAGTCGCTCTCGACTGCTCACACAGAAGCCAACGCTGAGTCTCACGATTTAAGCTCCCAACTTGATGTGCTTCAGAAGCGTCTTGCCGCCTTCACGCGCACGCAGTCCGAGTTGCAGCATGTGATGGCTGAATTACAGCGCTGGTCCCACAAGGTCGTCGAGCATCGGCGCTCGGATTCCAGCTGTCCAGTTTGCGGAACCGAGTTTGGCCCGGGTGAGCTGATTCAACGCATCCACGCGCTCTCCCTGGCGCCATCAGATGCCGCAATTTCAGGTCTTCGGCAGCGTATCGAGCATCTCAAAGTTGAAAGACAGCGAGCCGCAGGAGAAGCATCTTGGCTTGGCCAGCTCTACAAGTTCACGCGTACTCTTTCTGACTCCAACCCCTTGTTGACAGTCTTCGATGCCCAAAAGGCGGTTTCGATCACCATTGAACGGCAGCAAAAGTTGCTTGAGGAAAAACAGATCGCGCAGCAAGCGCTTGATGCCTATGCGCGTAGCGGTTTGTCTTTGACAGCAATCGAACAGCTGTGCCGGCCTGTCGACGGAGATGGACTGCAAGGACCAGAGTCACTGAATGTGCTTGATGCGCTCGAGGGTACAAGGCAGTATCTACAGCAGCTTCAAAATTCCATTGCCGAGTTAGACGCGCGAGTTCTTCAGCGGAACGAGAGGCTGAAGCACCGCATCGATGAGACAGGTATTCAAAGTAGCAACAATTTGGACACCACTATCGAGCAGCTGAGAACTCGCCAAAGAATGGCACAGCGGGCTAGCGATGCGTGCGTTGCGGCTCATCGTTACTTGGACTTCGCGCCTAAGGCTGACATGCGTCCGCTTCTGACTTCGCTGGAGGCGTCCGTCTTGGGAGCCAAGAAGGTCCAGGCGGCCCTGCAGTCCGATAGCAGTTCGACAACGTGCCTGAAGACGGTGCGGGAACAGCTTATACAGCTCTCAGAGCGTCTGAGCCGCATCGGCAGGTCGATTCAGCGACTGGCCGGGGCGCAGCGTGTTCTTGACGACATTATCGAGAACCAGTCGCTCGACGCGGCTAGCGCTGCCGTCGTTGCGGCTACGCACAAGGTGGCTAACAGCATCTTTGGTCGGATACACGCCCCAGCTGAATATCTTGTCACTGCCGATACTGAGACGCCTTTGAGAAGGCGCGACAACAATTCGCCGGTTAAACTCAATCAAGTCAGTACAGGCCAGCGTTCTGCCTTCGCTTTATCAATGTTCTTGGCGATGAACGCCCAAGTCAAAGCCGGCCCCAAGGTCTTCCTCCTGGATGACCCAATTTCGCACATTGACGACCTCAACGCTTTGTCCTTTTTGGACTACCTGCGTAATCTGGTCATCAAGTCAGACCGCCAAGTATTCTTTGCCACTGCCGACGAGAAAATTGCAGGCTTATTCGTACATAAGTTCGGATTCCTCGGTGAGGAGCTTCGGACCATTGAACTGTCGCGCGGATAGTTGGCACAAAGCGGTTGCATATCTGGTGATCGCTGGGCGTTTCAGTGCGCAAGGAAAACGAGTCGTGTGCAGCACTCTCGACACAGGAAACGTGATTCGCGAGATCTGAAAAACTGCAATCTACACCAGAGCTGTCATTGAACTCGGCATAGTTTAAGGCTGGTTAGAGTACCGTATAACAAAGTGCTACTGTCGGACAAATTTTCCGCTGCGCTCTAATTTGCCGCAGAGCGCGGCGTTAGGCATCTTTCAGCGTCAGTCACATGGAATCCCAAGGAATAAAAATGGTCACCTGTTATCTTCACTATGTCATCGACCCATGAAATTGAAAGAATTTGAAACCTACGGGAAAATGTGGATTCCCTTAGTTGAAAAATTCGGGGGCATACATCATGGCTACTTCTTGCCTCACGAAGGGCCACACAATATCGCAGTAGCCATGTTCTCTTTCCCATCTTTGGCAGCTTACGAAACTTATAGCACCGCTGCAGCAAAAGATCTTGAGTGCCAAGCAGCTATGTAGTATTATAAAAAAACTCGCTGCTTTTTTAGCCTTAAGCTTTTTTTATGCGTACAGTATTCAAATGTGATGCCTAAAATATCAAACAATCCGACCGCAAAGCATGGTATCTTTCACTTTCGCAACAGCACATCGGCTGCGACGATTTATATTCAACGCTTGGACGCAGAAAGGAGAACAAAGAATGCAGCAGATAAGTCCATGGGTTACAACATACATACCGTTACTGAGTACACTTGTTGTGGCAGCTGCGACAGTTGTTCTGGTCTGGCTCACGTCGCATTACGTTCGATTGACTGCGCGAATGGTAGAGGAGACACAAAAATCACGCGAACCGGCGGTCACCATAGACTTTGAGATTCCTGATCATTCGCTCCGACTCGTTGTTGAGAATCATGGTTTTTCCCCGGCTCGAAACGTTCGCATCGCAGTGCTGAAGGATGTGCAGTGGCTCCAAATAAGCAAGGGGAAGTCTGGATTGGGTCACTGTTCTCCCGTGAGAGAAGGCGTGTCGTATCTGACCCCGTCACGAAAATTGAAGTACTACCTGGGTTTCCCCAAATGGAATGACACGCCAGACGATCAGATGGAGGCATCCTTTCGCGTTACATATGAAAATGAAGCAGGAAAGCTCTACGAGCACAACGTAACATTCGACTTCGGACAGATGCGAGAGGTTCTGCTTGAGTCTTTCAAGGACTCCAACCTGGCGGTTGCTGAGGCCATACGTGAATCGGAGCGTAGTCGTCAGTCCAACGAACAGAGGCGCCAGATGTTCAGTCACTTAGGCAAGCCGAAGACGAAGAAGTGCCCCATGTGCGCAGAGACGATCCCCGAAGAGGCAAGGAAGTGTTCTCATTGTCAGGAAATCCAGGAAACACTCTGTGCAACCACGGACTAACCTCTGCCTCTGCCCAGCACAGACGAGAGGCAACTTCGGTTAGGTCTATCGTTAGGACACGAAGCAACCCATTGACCACTTGGTGATTCATGGCGTCTGATCAAAGCAATGATATCGTTTCCTCCGGCGTGGTCCACTTGTGGGTCAACCCGCCAACCACTCCTACACCACTTACGGGTCGTGCCGTGCGTTTTGCGGTGGGTACACCCGACGCGGCCAGCACAAACTCATGGCGTGTCTGGACGAGCCGAGATGATGCATACATCGCGTGTAGGGACAACTTTCGAGAGTTCAAAATCAGCTTGCATGCTTCAGGTAAGTGGCGGCTGGGCTTCACATCTACGGCAATTAAAGAACGCCCTGACCTCATAGCTACAGGGGGCGATCGCGCGTGGCACAAATGGACACCAGATCTTTCCGATCCGACAAGGGCAATCATTGCATTTCAATTGCTGGTACCTGCAGAGGGTCTCTACTTGACGAAAGCCCAGCGCGGTGATTGGCCGCCCTCTGTAGTCTTCGTCGAGCCGCTGGAGGCAGCTAACCATGTGACAATTGTCTCAGTGGTCGTAGTGCCAGGCAAAGAACACCTACAGGCCAAGGGACTACTCGCAGTGCTGCCATTAGGAGTGCACCGAACAGTGCAGGTCTTCGGGTCATACCAGTCAGACGAGCATATTCGACCAATGCTGTTAACGGGACATGAGAAGGCGCGCAGGCTCAACGGTCAGGTGCTACCAAAGACTGGCGTCATCATGTTGATCGGCATTCGACCGGAGAGGATACCTTGGCTATCCGCCTTACCCGCGGGGTTGGAACACAGTTTATTGCAGGATTCATCCTCCCGACCACCTCAAAGAGGACTCGAGTCTTAACCAGTCGGAGTCATCCCAAGCCCGAGCCTCTGCTCTTTTTTGCCTCCTCCGCACATGCCTTGGTCTGGATTAAGCGTTCTTGCTCCGATGTGACCTTGTCCACCTTCTTGATGGTGTTGCCCAGAAGTCCAAATTTCGGGCCGAACTTTCGCCACGCCAAATTCTGAGCCATAGCCTTGGCCGATGAGCTATTTGCCGAGAAATGGATCGCTTGGCCGACATCCTTGATCAATGCCACCGTCGGATAGCAGGTAAAGCACGTTGCCTTGGTTATCCGCTTGGTGGGTTACGCTTGGCTTGGCTTGGGCGGCGTGACCTCCTTTTCGCCCACGCACCGCTTGAGTGATTGCAGGACTGCAAGAGCAACCTCATTCCCCGCTTCCGCCTTTATCTTCAAAAATCCGTTCCAGTCGTGAAATGAAAATTCTTCCCGGATCGATGCCCATGCGTTGCTCCAGAAAGCGCTCTCCTCCTTGGCCAGCGAGACCAGTGTACGCTTGTCCTTCATGGTCAGATCCGCGCGCAAACGGATCTCGCACTGCTTACGCTTCCATTTTTCACGGTTCTTGGCCGCCTTGCAGAAAGGCGGGCGGTTCAAGGACAAGACACGGGTTGTCAGGGAAGTAACGGCCGCATTATGGAAGCACATGGAACTCGTCAGATTTGAGGCTAAGTGCGACCGCTCTGCCCACGACAGATGATGAGAAATTTAGCATTTGAATTGCAGAAAAAAATCAAAAGGCCAACTCCCTGAAAAAATGGAAGTCGGCCTATAGAGGTATTTTTTTGCGTTACTCGGCTTTAACCGCTTTCTTGCGCCTCTCCCACAACTTCATGCCCTGCATCGTCTCACGGCGACTGCGAGCCAAGGATTTTGCCACAAGAGACGTGCCTTTCTTGTAACCGTATTTTTCCTTGTACTGTTCAGGAGTGAGTCCGTGGGTTATCAGGTGTCGCTTTGTTAAGACTTTGAATGACTTTCCGCATTCGCAGCAGGTGACGCTTCTTTCTCTGATGGCTTTTTTGGGATCGATTGCGGGTTCAGTTTCAATTGCAGGAGTGACACCTTCTGCCACTCCACGAATGCTCCCAGCCAATGCTTTGATCATTGATGTGATCTCTTCTTCGTTCATATTGCGCACAGATGCTTGCGCTTTGACGATTTCGACTGCTTGTTTGAGATAGTCTTCCATATTGTCTCCTAAAAAATATTTGCTGTTTGATTGAATATATTCGAGCATAAATTTATGGATGTGTCTATTCTGGAATTAAATATTGATATTTTTAATTTGGTCTTGCTGTTGAAAAATGCTTCGATATGATTGAATTAGAATGTTGTGTTCTTACTGCGCTTCACCGTATATAACGCGCTGGACGCTGGATAGGCTGCATCCGAGTTGCTCTGCGATTTTTCGAAATGAGACACCTTGTCCTCGCAATGCGCGAACCTTGGTCCGGTCGACACTCTTTTTCCTGCCACCCTTTCCATGGGCATATTTTCCGGCTGCCTTGGCCTTTTCGATACCCTCACGCTGGCGTTCTCTCAGGATATTGCGTTCGAATTCCGCAAAGCTGCCCAGGACATCAAAAAGCAATTTGGTGAACGGATCGTGGTTATCCCTGGTGAACGTCAGATTTTCCTTCACGAATTTTACGGTCACGCCTTTGGCGATCAACTGACTGATGATGTTTTGCAGATCCTGAAGACTGCGTGCAAGCCTATCTATAGAGTGAATCCAAAAGGTATCCCCCTCGTCCAGACGGGAGAGGCAGTCTTGAAGCTCCGGTCTGTCAGTGTTTTTTCCTGACGCCTTTTCCTCGTAGACCTTCCAGAAATCGACCTTGCAATCGGCCAGCTGGCGAACTGAATTCTGGTCATGGGTGCTGACCCTGACATATCCGACATGACGTCCCTTCATTGGTATCTCCGGCATTGAAATTGGTGTTTCGGATGCCGAAATGTGCCCAAAAAAGACCTAGATGTAAACATCCAGTGTGCCCAAAAATTCAAAAACAAATAGTTATGGGCACGATTTCTCGTGCCCATAGCTGTGCCCACAAAGGGTATGGCATTTAAGTACACAGATGGGCATTCAAGGCGACGGTAAGGCCTCCCCAGCAAAAGTAAAATATGATGAATTTGTTCCTGCGCATGGTTCAGGAGGCATTTATTAACACGATCATGCGCCATTCCATCAACTTTCTGCCCACGTTCTTCACTTCGGCCCATGAGGTCCGTCTTCAAACCAGCCCTTTTTCACGAATTGGTACGAGACATGCTTAAACTTTGCGGATTTTAGCCAAAAAGGCGCCATGTGCAGTTCAGGGAGAAAATTATGTTCGACTTCGATGTGCTGATAATTGGAGCCGGGCCTGCGGGTAGCGCCACAGCCATTTATGCCGGCCGCTCGGGGCTCAGAGTTCTGCTGATGGACGCCAGCGCCTTTCCCAGGGACAAAGTCTGTGGCGATTCACTGTCATCGGCCGCCGTTGCGGAAGTGCGAGAACTGGGGCTCGAAGACCGCCTGATGTCCCTCGACCATGTGCATGCGAGAGAAATCGCTTTTTATGCCAACGAGTTGTCCGTAACTGTCCCTGTACTCAAGATCGATTCCCAGGCCAGGGAGCGAAGCCTGATCTGCCGCCGCATTCTTTTTGATGAGATGCTGTTCCACGCCGCCCGGGAAACAGACAACGTCACGGCCATGGACTGGTGCCGCGCGGCGAATATCACCATGCTTTCTGGCCGAGGCTGCGAGGTCACGGCGGATCGTGGCGGCGGGCGACGGCAAACCTTCACCGCGCGCGTGCTGATCGGCGCGGACGGGGCCAATTCCCTGGTGGCGAGACGCATGGGAATTCAACGCTACCCCGAGCACCGCATCCTGGCCGTGCAGGCCTACTACAACCAGGTCATCGGGCTGCGCGATCAAATGGAAATCCATTTCCTCGACGAGATTCTTCCTGGCTACATGTGGGTGCACCCCAACAGAACGAGTCTCGCCAACATCGGCATGGCCGTGCCCCTTGCGGCCTGGCAGAACCGCCGGATTCATCCGGCTGCCGTCCTGACCCAGGCCTTGGCGAGCCCCAAATTTCAGGAACGCTTCCGCTTTGCCGAGGCCGTCGGCCGTCCGCAAACGCGCATCTTGCCCGGTGGCGACGTGATGCGCGAGATCCACGGCACCGGTTTTTTGCTGGTCGGGGATGCCGCCGGACTGGCCACCCCCTGCAGCACCGAAGGCGTAGGCAACTCACTGGTCTCTGCCCGCCTGGCGGCACGAACCTTGGCCGAGGCCTTCCAGTCTGGAGATTTCAGCGCTTCGGCCCTGGATTCCTACCCCGGGCGCCTGTGGCGAGAGATCGGCGGCCGAATGCAGATGTCACAGCGATTGTCCACGCTACGCACGTCCAAGGCCATCGGCAGCCTGATCCGCAGCGCGGCCCGCCGCCCACACAATGCGGGGTGGATTTCCGGCGTGCTCATCGGCTCCGCCCTGCCATCAAACGAACTCGAAGACCTGCTGAATTACCTGTCGTTTTTCAACCGCTGACATCGTGCCTCCGAGTCAACAACCGACGATCCCCGCAGCAAAAACAGAACCTTCCCCTGCCTGTCTCAAGGCTGCGCGACAAACGGGCTTGAGACATCCCTAAAAGAACGCCATCGCTGTGCCACCAGCGGCCCAATTATTAGATATTGTGCCACCCTCGTACGCCGCCCCCGGCACAGCCTCATTCATGTGTCTTCCTCCAAGCCTGCGTAACATATCAATTTGCATATCAAAAAAGCACAATCAATGTCTTTGTGGCTCCCGGTACGATTCTTGTTGATGCATTGTTCATCACATTTAAGGAGATTCACCATGAATGACTGTCTGCGCCATCTACTCAATCCCTTGCACGTGTACTGCCGACTAATGGATCTCGGAATCCCTTCAAGAAATGTACATGTGATTTGTCTTAGGTACGAAAAAATTTATCGAATTTTTTTTATAAAATGAGGGTGTGCCATGTTTCACTTCAATAATACGGAAAAAAATCATGAATTGTGGTCGGTCGGTATTTTTTCAATCATGGAAAAAAATGGAAAGTATGTACCATGCATGCAATTTCCTGCTCATTCCGGATTTAATTGCTCGCACGTTCACAACACGGGCAAATATTCAGAACGATGTACACCCAGTGATATCTCTCACCAACATGGAGGAAGGTCATGATCAGCCGCAAGCATCTCGCCAACGCCATCCGTGCCCTGAGCATGGATGCTGTTCAACTCGCAAATTCCGGTCATCCGGGTGCGCCCCTCGGCATGGCCGACATGGCCGAAGTCTTGTGGAACGATTTCCTGAAACATAACCCGGCCGACCCCACCTGGTGGGACCGAGACCGCTTTGTTCTCTCCAACGGGCATGCCTCCATGCTCCTGTATGCCTGCCTGCATCTGAGCGGATATGACCTGACCCTGGATGACCTGAAGCAGTTCAGAAAACTGCACTCCAAAACCCCGGGGCATCCGGAACGCGGGCTTACTCCTGGCGTGGAGACCACCACCGGTCCCTTGGGCCAGGGATTGGCCAACGCCGTCGGCATGGCCCTGGCCGAACAGGTTCTCTCAGCCCGTTACAACTGCCCTGGACACAGGATTGTCGATCACCGAACCTACGCGCTGTGCGGAGACGGCTGTCTCATGGAAGGAGTGAGCCAGGAGGCCTGCTCCCTGGCCGGCACCCTGGGATTGGGCAAATTGACCGTGCTGTGGGATGACAACGGCATCTCCATTGACGGTCATGTTGGCAACTGGTTCGCCGAGGACGTTCCCACTCGTTTCGAGGCCTGTGGCTGGCATGTAGTCAGAAATGTGGACGGTCACAACGCCGACGCCGTGGCCGCGGCGCTCCACGAGGCCGCAAGCATCGAGGCGAAACCGAGTCTGATCTGCTGCCGAACGGTCATCGGTTATGGCGCACCCAACGTATGCGGGTCCCACGACTGTCACGGCGCGCCTCTGGGCTGTGTCGAGATCGATCTGGCCAGGGTTGAGCTTGATTGGCCCCATCCCCCTTTTTTCATTCCGGAGGACGTGGCCAGGAAATGGAATGCCCGGGAACGCGGGCAGGCCGCCCAGCACGCCTGGAAGCAGTCCTTTGTCGCCTATGAGGCCGAGTACCCAGACTTGGCCGAAGAGTTCCGCATGGTCATGCAGGGCGATCTGCCCAAATCCTTCGAGACGCAAGCGGACCGGTTCATCAACGCGCAGCAAGCCGAGGCACAAAATGTGGCCACGCGCAAAGCCTCGCAAAACGCCTTAAATGTTTTCGCCCCGCTGATTCCTTCCATGTTCGGAGGCTCGGCGGACCTGACCAGCTCCAACCTGACCAACTGGAAAGGCTGCACGCGTCTGTCTCCGGGCACGCTGGACGGGAATTACCTGTCATACGGCGTGCGCGAATTTGGCATGGCCGCCATCATGAACGGCTTGGCCCTGCACGGCGGTTTCATTCCCTTTGGCGGCACGTTCCTGGTATTTTCCGACTATGCGCGCAACGCTATGCGCATGGCCGCGCTCATGGAACTGCGCACCATCTATGTGCTGACCCACGATTCTATCGGCGTGGGCGAGGACGGACCGACGCACCAACCTGTTGAGCATGTGGCCAGCCTGCGGCTCATTCCGGGCATGTCCGTGTGGCGCCCGTGCGATGCCACGGAAACGGCGGTGGCCTGGAAACATGCTCTGACTAGGACCAAAGGACCCACCAGCCTGATCCTTTCCAGACAAAATCTCAAACCCCAGAAGCGGACCCTGAGTCAGACCAACAACATTGAACGGGGCGGTTACATTCTGCGCGGAGAAGCCAACAATCCCGAAGTGGTCCTCATCGCCACCGGATCGGAGGTGCAACTGGCCATAGACACCGCCGATCTACTGGAATCCCTCGGGCGCCGGGCGCGCGTCGTCTCCATGCCGTGTATTAGCCTGTTCGAGATGCAAGACCCTCTTTACCGCAGTACCGTGCTGCCGGAACTGAGCCTGCGCGTGGCCGTAGAGGCCGGAGTCATGGACGGCTGGTGGCAAATTGTCGGGCGGGACGGTCTGGTCTGCGGAATGACCGGATTTGGTGAATCCGGGTCAGGCGAAGCCTTGTGGCGATATTTTGGATTCACACCGCAAGCCCTGACCTCAAAGATCCTGGAACTCCTATTGCGGCAGGACAAGATTCGCAACCGTCTGGCTCAGATGCTCGTATGTAAGGGCTGAGCCTGTCCCGTGACCTTCACGCCGGCCGCGAGGGTCACATCACGTCACTGTTGACGATAAACTTGCGGCGGGACGAAACATTCGACGCTCCGGAGGAATCCATGCCTTTGATCAGTCTGCGACAACTTTTGGACCACGCGGCGCAAAACAAATATTGCGTGCCCGCGTTCAACGTCAACAACATGGAGCAGGTTCGTGCAGTCATGGCGGCCGCTCATGAAACCGAAAGCCCTGTCATCATGCAGAGTTCCGCCGGGGCCCGGAAATACGCAGGCCCGCACTTTCTGCGCCACCTCGTGGCCGCAGCCCTGGAGGAATGGCCCGCCTCGCCGGTGTGCCTGCACCAGGACCACGGCGCCACTCCGGGCGTGTGCGCCCAGTCAATCCAGTCCGGGTTCACTTCCGTGATGATGGACGGTTCGCTCCTGGCCGACGCAAAGACGCCCTCGGATTACGATTACAACGTCCGGGTCACGCGGCAGGTCGTGGAAATGGCCCATTCCTGTGGCGTGTCCGTAGAAGGCGAACTCGGAGTGCTTGGCTCCCTTGAAACCGGAGTGGCCGGCAAGGAGGATGGCAGCGGCGCCGAGGGACGCCTGACCCGCGAACAAATGCTGACCGATCCGGAGGAAGCCGCAGACTTCGTGGCCAAAACCGGGGTGGACGCCTTGGCCATCGCCATCGGAACCAGCCACGGGGCGTACAAATTCTCCACGCCGCCTACTGGAAAGGTCCTCGCCATGGACCGCATCAAAGCCGTCCATGTTCGATTGCCGAACACCCATCTGGTCATGCACGGATCATCGAGCGTGCCCCAGGACTGGATGCGGGTCATCAACGAGAACGGGGGCAAGCTGCCCGAAACCTACGGCGTGCCGATCCGCGAAATTCAGGAAGGCATCCGGCACGGCGTGCGCAAGGTCAACATCGACACCGATCTGCGCTTGGCCGCGACCGGCGCAGTCCGTCAGCATCTGGCGCGCAATCCCTCGGATTTCGATCCCCGGAAATTTCTGGCCGCGGCCTCCAAAGCCATGAAGGAAGTTTGCCGCGACCGCTACATGGCCTTTGGTTCGGCCGGCTGGGCCCACACGATCAAGCCACTTGATCTGGAGACCATGGCCGAACGCTACAGCCGGAACACAAACGCATCGGCCTGAAAACATCAACCCCGGAAGGAATTCACGATCATGAAAATCGGCATCAACGGATTTGGCCGTATAGGCAGATACATGACCCGTCTTTTGGCGGACGACCCCGAACTGGAAATCGCAGCCATCAACGCCCGTGCCGGCAATGAGGAACTGGCGCGGCTTCTGAAATACGATTCCGTGCATCGCACCTTTCCGGGGGATATCCGTTTCGATGAGGCAGGAATTATCGTCAACGGACGACATGTCGCCATAACCCGGAATGCTCCCGACGCTTGGCGCTGGGGAGAAATGGGCATCAACTTGGTGGTGGAGAGCACCGGCAAGTTCACCGAGCGGGCTCAGGCCGCCCGGCACCTGGGCTGTGGAGCGCGCAAGGTCGTCCTCAGCGCACCGGGCAAAGATGCCGACGCGACCATTGTCATGGGCGTCAACGAGAAGTCCTACGACCCGGCACAACACCAGGTGATATCGGCAGCGTCCTGCACCACCAACTGCCTGGCCCCCGTGGCCCGTGTGCTTCATGACACCTTCGGCATTCGGCGTGGCCTGATGACCACCATTCATTCCTACACCATGAGCCAGCGCATTCTGGACGGGTCGCACAAGGACCCCCGACGGGCCCGCGCCGCCTGCCTGTCCATGATTCCCACAACCACAGGCGCGGCCCGAGCCGTGGCCCTGGTCATTCCGGAACTTGCCGGCAAACTCGACGGCATGGCCGTGCGCGTGCCCACGGCCAACGTGTCTCTGGTCGATCTGACCTGTGACTTGGAGCGGCCGGCCACGGTTAACGCCATCAACGATGTATTGCGCGCCGCCGCAGGTGAGAGCCTGGGCTTTTCGGACGAACCCCTGGTCTCCGTGGACTATCTGGGTTCGAGCCACGGCGGGGTAGTGGACGGTATGTGCACCTCGGTCCTGGACGGCAATCTGGCTAAAACCGTCATCTGGTATGACAACGAGGCCAGCTTCACCAACCAGCTGGTGCGACTGACACGAATGGTGGCCAGATCCATGGGTTGATACATCACCACAACGCTGTGACATGAATCACATGAGGTACCATATGCACGAGGATATCACTTCTCCTATTTTGTCCCCATCGCTTTTGTCGTGTGATTTCAGCAGACTTCATGACGAGCTGGTAGCTCTGGAAAGGGCCGGATTGTCATGGGTGCATTGGGACGTCATGGATGGCCACTTCGTTCCCAACATCACCTTCGGTCCTCCGGTCATCAAGGCCTGCCGCGAGGCCACGTCCCTGTTTTTTGACGTGCACCTCATGATTGAAAATGCGGACTCCTATCTTGAACCCTGCATCAGCGCCGGGGCGGATCTGCTCTGCGTGCATGTCGAGGCCTGCACTCACCTGCACAGAACCGTCAGCGAGATCAGCCGCCTGGGTGCGAAACCGGCCGTAGCCCTCAATCCGCACACCCCACTGTCAAGCATCGAGCATCTGCTCCCGCAACTGTTCATGGTCCTGATCATGAGTGTCAATCCAGGCTTTGGCGGCCAACGCTTCATCCCCTTTTCCCTGGACAAAATCAGAAGCCTGCGATCCATGATCGAGAACAGCGGCTCCAAAACCATCATTCAGGTTGACGGTGGAGTGACGCCTGATAACGCCCGGGAGTTGGTCCAGGCCGGGGCTTCGGTTCTGGTTTCCGGTTCGTCCTTTTTCGATAATCCACCCTATACGGAACGACATGCGGCGTTTCGCAGCGCCTGGTCATCCAGAACCTGAAAAAACCGGATATCACAGCGCGCAAGGTCTTATGCTACGGCCAGCGGGGCGAATGAGAGGTTTAACGGGTGGTGTGCGTCTCGCGGCATCTTCCCCGTCCACCTCATGACCCGTCTGGCCGCTTGCCCACAGACGCTAACCGCTTGTTGAATAATTGATGCGCGCCCCGTCCAGACCACGTTAGGAGGTGAGCATGAAGCGCAACACGATGCGGATATTGGTGGCCGGTCCGGCCCGCAGACTGGGATTGTTCCTGAAGAGCCTGAACGTTCTTCCTGGTGTGGAAGTGGTCGGCATTCTGGACGCTCGGCCCGATCCCCAAGGTTTGTCCCTGGCCAGGAGCCTGAAATTACCAATTTACGTCAACCTGCATGACTGCAAGGACCTGCCCTCCATCCAGACACTCCTGGCCTATGACCTCCAGGCAATCCGCAAGGATGACCTGGCGCGCCTGCCCAAATCCATGACGCTGGTCCATGGCAGTGGCCTGAGCCTGCTGCGACGGGCCACCGGAGCCCTGAACAAATCCATCGAATATCGTGACAAGTTCCATACTGTTAAGCACTCCTATGGCCAATGGGTGCATACTGCCGATGAACTGATCGGAAAATCCGGACACATAGAAGAGGTCAAACAGCTGGTGCGTAAGGTCGCGCCCACACCTACTCCGGTGCTGCTCCTGGGCGAGACCGGCACGGGAAAAGACCTGGTGGCCAGGAGCATCCATCAGCACAGCCTGCTCAAGTCCAAACCCTTCATCGCGGTCAACTGCACCGCCCTGACCGGAACGCTCATGGAGAGCGAACTGTTCGGCTACCGCAAGGGAGCCTTCACCGGCGCAGACGAGGACCGCAAGGGCCTGTTGGAAGAGGCCGACGGCGGCACCCTGTTTCTGGATGAGATCGGAGACATGCCCCTGGAGCTGCAGTCCAAGCTGCTGCGATTTCTGCAAACGGGCGAAGTGCGCAGGGTGGGGTCGACGCAGATCAAGAATGTCAGGGTCCGGGTTATCGCCGCGACCAATCGGGATATGGAGCAGGCCACGGAAGAAAACAGCTTCCGCCGCGACCTTTACTACCGTTTCAACACCTTCACCATCCGTCTTTGCCCCCTGCGGGAACGACGGGAGGACATTCCCTACCTCGCCTACCATTTCCTGACCCGTGCCGAGGCCAAGCTGAACAAGAAGATGGAAGGCATCAGCGACGAGGCCATGGCCTGCCTTGGAGCCTACGCGTGGCCCGGCAACATCCGGGAGCTGTCCAATGTCATGGAACGTGCGGTCATTCTGGCTCAGGACTCCTGGGTCCGCCCCAAGGATCTGCCCCAGCAGGTCAATGCGCCCCAGGAAGCCCGGATAACAACATCACATCCGTCATTCCCGTGCACCGACGGCGACGGGGAATGCGTCCAGGCCTTCATCTCCTCAAAGGACCGCGTCATGGCCACCTTCGAGCGCAAGGAGATGGAGCGCTACCTCAAGAACGCAGGAGGCAACGTCAGCGAGGCCTGCCGCCTGTCGGGAATCCCTCGCCGGACCTTTTATCGCAAGATGCAAAAATACGGTCTTTGAGCTCTCGCACGCACCTCCCGCCAGCCCCCTCAAGCAAGATATCTCAAAAACATGTTCTCGTGCATGGTGTGCCAAAGCTGGCACGCCACGGCCATCCCATCCTGTGCCACGAATGGCAAAATGGCGGACCGCAGAACCATCTCACATCCGTATCCTCTTGATTTCATGAATATCATGCCAGCCTCAGAGAGGGGCATGGTTCTTGGACTACAGATACATGAGAAACGCGGGACACGGCCCGGAGTACAACCAGCAGCGCATCGAGGAGAGACATCATGAACACACGGGGCAAACAGGAGCCTGATCGTAATCTGGCTCTGGATCTGGTCAGGGTCACCGAGGCTGCGGCCATCGCCTCGGCCCGCTGGCTGGGACTCGGACAAAAGGAAGCAGGAGACCACGCAGCCGTGGAAGCGATGCGGGCCACGTTTTCCTCCCTGGATATCGAAGGCAGGGTGGTCATTGGCGAGGGCGAAAAGGACGAGGCACCCATGCTCTTTAATGGCGAACTGTTGGGATCCGGCCATGGACCTGCCATGGACGTGGCTGTGGACCCGCTGGAGGGCACGAATTTGCTGGCGCTGGGCCGGCCCAACGCCATCGCCGTCGTCGCCCTGGCCCCCCGGGGAGCTTTTTTCGACCCCAAGCCCGGGTTCTATATGAAAAAGTTGGTCGTGCCTTCAGCGGCCCGCGGCCTGGTCGACATTCAGGCTCCCGTGTCCGAGACGCTGAACATCGTGGCCCGGGCCTTGGGCAAACAGGTCAAGGACGTGGTGGTCTTCGTGCTGGAAAAAGACCGGCACAGGGAGTTGATCGCCGACATCCGCAAGGCCGGGGCGCGCATCCAGATGCACACCGACGGTGATGTGGCCGGGGCCATTATGGCCGCATCCCCGGAAAGCGAGGTGGACATGCTCATGGGCACCGGTGGCACGCCCGAGGGAGTCCTGGCAGCCGCAGCCATGCGCATTCTCGGAGCCGAGATACAGGGCATGCTCGACCCCCAGTCCAAGGCTGAGCTGGCTTCACTGGAGCGGGCGGGGGTTGATCTCGGCCGCGTGCTGCAGACCACAGATCTTGTAGCCAGCGACGACATCTTCTTTGCAGCCACCGGGGTCTCCGGCGGAACCTTTTTGTCCGGGGTGGAATTCCAGGGTCACGGAGGGGCTGTGACCACTTCGCTGGTCATGCGTGGAAAGACCGGCACCATCAGAAACATCCGCTCCATGCATTCATTGGAAAAACTGCGCCGCTTCAGCATCGTCGACTACGACAAGGCTGCAGAGTGAACAAAATCCACAGCACCACTTGAGGAGGTGAACATGGCAACGCAACGACCGATCATTCTTGGAATCGTGGGTGACAGCGCCACCGGCAAGACAACCATGTCCTCGGGGATCGAACAGATTCTCGGTCCGGACCGGGTAACCAACATCTGCTCTGACGACTACCATAAATACAACCGGGTGCAGCGCAAAGAAATGAACATCTGCGCCCTGGACCCCGAATGCAACCACGTTGACATCATGGAAGGACATTTCGAACGTCTGCGCCGGGGCGAACCCATCCTCAAACCCGTGTACAACCATTCCACCGGTGATTTCGACCCGCCGGTGTACGTGCAGCCCAAGGAATTCGTGATCATCGAAGGACTGCTCGGCTACGCCACCAAGCGCATGCGCGAGAATTTCGACGTCAAGATCTATCTCGACCCGCAGGAGGATCTGCGCGTGGACTGGAAGATCAAGCGCGACATGGGCAAACGCGGGTACACTGAGGAGGAGGTGCGCGCCTCCTTGACGCGGCGCGAAGCAATCTCGGCCACCTGCATCCGGCCGCAACGAAAATTCGCGGACATCGTGGTCAACTTCTATCGCCCGGAAGGGCTCAAGGAAGAAACAGGCACCTATCTCAACACCAAGCTCATTCTGCGTCCGACCATCAAGCATCCGGACTTCAGCGAATTCATCGACCAGCGCCCAGACCGCAAACGGCAATGCCTGACCATCTCCCTGGGCCGGGATGAGGGCCTGCCCGTTGATATACTGCACATCACCGGCAACATCCAACCCGTGACCGCGGAGACGCTCATGGACATCCTCATGGACCATCTGGAAGGCGTCTCACCCCTGCCCACAACCAGCCTGGGTCATTACGCCGAAGGCGCAGAAAAAAAGATCAGCTATCCCCTGGCCATTTCGCAGTTGCTGACCTGTTACCATTTGCTGAGCGCCAAAGCCAACATGGAGCGGGATTAGTGCGGACAGCGTCATCCATGACGGCAATCGAAAACAAACAAGGAGATTTCACATGAATCAGACGTCTCGATACGTGAACATGAACTTGTCCGAGCATGACCTTCTCGCCGAAGGAAAGCACGTGCTGGTCGCCTATGTCATGAAGCCGGCGGCCGGGCATGAGATGGCTTCCGTGGCCGCCCACTTCGCGGCCGAATCGTCCACCGGCACCAACGTCGAGGTCTGCACGACGGATGATTTCACCAGGGGTGTGGACGCCCTGGTATACAACATCGGGCCTGCCGACGCCGATGGCGCGCATCTGGTCAGGATCGCCTATCCTGTAGACCTGTTCGACCTGAACATGCTCGACGGGCGGGCCATGCTGGTATCCTTTCTGACCCTGTGCATTGGCAACAATCAGGGTATGGGCGACGTGGAATACGCCAAGATGATCGATTTCTATTTTCCGCCAGGCTATCTGGCGCTGTACGATGGGCCGGCCAGAAACATCGTTGATTTCTGGCGCGTCCTGGGCCGTCCACTGGTCAATGGCGGGATGATCGTCGGCACCATCGTCAAGCCCAAACTGGGACTTCGGCCCGCGCCCTTTGCCGATGCCTGCTACCGATTCTGGCTGGGTGGGGATTTCGTCAAGAACGACGAACCCCAGGGCAATCAAGTCTTCGCGCCGATGCGAGAGACCATTCCGGCCGTGGCCGACGCCATGCGCCGGGCCCAGGATGAAACCGGCCAGGCCAAGATATTTTCGGCCAACATCACGGCCGACGACCCAAAGGAAATCATCGCCCGCGGCGAATTCGTCCTGAAGGCATTTGGCGAAAACGCCGATCGGGTAGCCTTCCTCATCGATGGGTATGTGGGCGGCCCCAGCGCCGTGACCACCGTGCGTCGCCATTTTCCCGACCAGTTCCTGCACTACCACCGCGCCGGACACGGCGCGGTTACCTCGCCACAGTCAAAACGAGGGTATACGGCCTTTGTTCTGTCCAAGATGGCCCGCCTGCAGGGTGCCTCCGGCATTCACACCGGCACCATGGGTTATGGGAAAATGGAAGGAGACCCATCCGACAAGATCATGGCCTTCATGCTGGAAGAGGAAGAAGCCCAGGGTCCGGTTTTCTTTCAGAAATGGTACGGAATGAAGGCGACCGTGCCCATGATTTCCGGGGGCATGAACGCATTGCGATTGCCGGGATTCTTCAAAAACCTAGGACATGCCAACTTTTGCCAGACCTCAGGAGGCGGCGCCTTTGGTCATCTGGACGGGCCGACGGCCGGTGCCCGCTCACTCAGGCAGGCTCACGAAGCCTGGGTGCAGGGAGTGGATCTTCTGACGTACGCAACCGAACACCGGGAGCTGGCCCGTGCCTTCGAGTCTTTTCCCCAGGATGCCGACAATCTTTTTCCAGGATGGCGCGAAAAACTGAAAATCGGCTGAAAACCAATAATAGTTGAGCCCGGCATGCATTTCGGAAGTCACTGAGAGCATGCCGGACTTGAGTGTGAGGTGACCCATGTTGCGAGGGCTGATCTGGGATGTGGATGGGACCCTGGCCGAAACCGAGGAGGTTCATCGGACGGCTTTCAACCTGGCCTTTGCCGAAGCCGGCCTGGACTGGCATTGGGACCGGCAGACCTATGCCCGTCTTCTGGCCGTCAGCGGTGGAAAGGAGCGGATCTCCCATTTCCAAAACTCCTCCGCAAAGGAGGTGGTCTACGATGCGGGGGGAATAGCCACTCTTCATGACCGCAAGACCCTCCTTTATGCGGAGCTCATCTCCTCGGAACGGATCCAGCTTCGCCCGGGCGTGCGGCGTTTGCTGGAAGAGGCAGCGCAAGCAGGCCTGCGACTTGGCATCGCGACCACGACCAGCGCGGCCAACGTCCGGGCCCTGCTGACCTCGACAATGGGAGCGCGAACTCCCTACTGGCAGGCCATGGTCTGCGGAGATGACGTACCCCGCAAAAAACCTGCGCCCGATGTTTACGTGGCCGCATTGGCCCAACTGGAGTTGCCTGCCAGCGAATGCCTGGCCATCGAGGATTCTGAGAATGGACTGCGCGCGGCTCTGGCCGCAGGAATCGCGTGCCTTGTCATTCCGAGCGCGTACACGGATGGACAAAATTTCCGCGAAGCCCTGGCGGTAATCGAAAGCCTGGAAAAGGACCCCTGCGGCGGGTCCGTGAATGTGGTCAAACTGCGTGACTGGCACAGTACTCATGAACAGCAGAAGAAAGCAGTCAAAAATAATGTTGCCTCAAGTATTTTATGTTGAATAATTAATAATTAAATTTAGATATATAGTAGGTTCAAATCTATGACAAAGATAGTTGAGCATACAAAGAATAAGCTTGTTGTAGAAAATAAGCCACGAATTTCTTTCGGGATTGCAATATCTCTTGGAATATTTGCACTATTTGGCTCGCTTTACTCAATTACCGTTTTAGAGGAAGAATTGTCTAAAGATATTGTTTTTGGTTTAGCACTCGGACCCATATTCAGCATTGGTGGATTACTTCTTTATCGCGAAACAATAACGGTATTCGACAAGACATCTGGGATGGTTAATTGGCAACAGCGGGGCTTAATAGTGAAAAAATCTGAAAATGTAAAATTATGTCAAATACAAAAAGTAGTTTTAGGTAAACCAGTGTCCAATGAACTCGGTTTCGCTACCTGCATAACACTGATTATGAAAGACCGAAGTTTGCCACTTATGTTTGGTTTTTCTTCAACCTATAATCACAAAGAAACCAAGAGTATAATCCAATACTTCATTAGTGATGAAAAATGTGTGGACAAATGAGCCTCACTCTCGCTCTGTCTTATCAAAATGTCCACGCTCAAAATCTACAAACAACAGTTTCTACGGGCTACTCCACATTATTGCTGGCAATTTTCAACTTCCATACCGTCAAACCTCGTGAAGATTGCCACTGGACAGAGTGTGGGGCGATCATCAGCGAGATTATCGTGCTCTGGGGTATGTGGTCACGGACGGGAGTTACGGCACGGCAAAGGGTGGTACATAACCTGGTATAAAAAACCGAGGCCCGATTTAAAGATTTCGATTCAAGCGAGTGCAGTAAAGAAGTCGTCTTGTCGGGAACACAAGCGGTTTAACAGGCTCGTGTTGTGGCTGATGACGTAGACCCCAAGACCACGAGTGCGGGCCTGGTCCGTGACGACTTTCCATATCTGAGCCTGGGTTATGGCGTCTAGCATGGATGTCATTTCGTCGGCTACGAGATAGCGAGTGCGTGGATCAAGGGCGCGGGCCACGCAAATGCGCTGGAGTTCGCCGCCGCTCAGTTCGTGGGGATATCGTTGCAGCCACTGGGGACGGATGCACAGGGCGTCCAGCAGAGCCGGGTCGGGCTTCCAGGCCTCTTCCATGATCTGGAGGGCGGTGAACCGCGGGTTCACTGCCAACTCCGGGTGTTGGTAGAGAAGTTGGACCGGATGATAGCCGGGCCCTGGTTCCTTGCCGTCAACGTGGATGTGGCCTGTGGAACTTGGCAGGTAGCCGCACAGCACCCGGGCAAGGGTTGATTTGCCACGTCCGCTTGGCCCGGACAGGCCGATAATCTCTCCAGGGTCAATGCTCAGCGAAAGATTTCGAAATATCCACGGTGCCTTGGCCTTGTAACGGAAGGAAAGGTCGCAGGCTTCAAGCATGGTGACACCTGACCAGCCCGCCGTTCATTTCTCGCCACGCGGGTATCGTTTCACCGCACAAGGCGTCGGCTTGCGGGCAGTCCCCGGCATGGACGCAGCCTTGGTTGGCAGTCGTCGCTTTGTATGATTTTGCTGGTGCATCCATGAAATCGTTGTGGGGCAATGCCTGCCACAACGTCCGCGTGTAGGGGTGGCGCAGGCTTGAGGTGTCGGAGAAATCTGCGGCTTTTGCAATTTCCACAACCATGCCGCCAAGAAAAACGGCCACCCTGTCCGCCACGTCCAGGCAAGCCTCGATGTCGTGGGTGATGAGCAGCACGGCCGCGCCGTTGTTGGCCAGTTCGCGCAGATGGCGCAGGGATTCGAGCGCCGTTTTCTGATCCAGCCCGGTGGTCGGCTCATCTGCCACGACCAGACTCGCGTTGCCGGTGGTGGCGGTGGCTGTCAGGACGCGGCGAGACATTCCCCCGGAAATCTGGTGCGGATAGAGGCGCTGGGTTTCGAAGCCCAATCCGTATCGTTCAAAGGCGGTATCGCGGACTTTTGCCGCCTGCGTCGGCTCAAGTCCACTCAACGTGGCCGCGCGAAGGACCTGAGATCCCACGCGCTTGAGCGGGTTCAGATATGCCACGGATTGCGGAATCAACGCAATTTCCCGGCCGCGCAGGGCTTGCACATTCTCCTGATCCAGAACTTGGCCTTTGAAGGTGATCGAACCTCCCACTCGGGAATTGCTGGGAAGCAGTCCAAGAATTGCATGGGCCAAAAGACTTTTACCCGATCCGCTCTCGCCGACCACGGCCAGGATCTGGCCTGCATCCACGGTCAGGTCCAGTGAGCGGATGGCCGCCGGGGTGCCAAGGGCTTGGCCGTAGCGAGCAAAATCGACAGAAAGGTTGGATACGCAGAGCATGCTCACTCCTGACGGGTTTTCGGATTGAGAAGGGCGCGGGCTGTGGAAGCCAGGGTATCAAAGGCCAGGACCATTATCACCAGGCTTGCGCCTGGAATCACGGCCAGCCACCAGTAGCCGGTGGAGATTTGACGCATGGATTCGGCCAGAAGCATGCCGATGTTCGGAATGTGCGGGGAAACCCCAAACCCGAGGAAGGTCAACCCGGCGGCGTGCAGGATGGCGTGGGGGGCAAGGAGCATGAATCCGATCATGCATTGAGGCACGAGATGGGGCAGCATGTGGCGCAGGATGATCCAGGATTTGGAACGGCCTAATTTGGCTGAAAGATGGACATAAGGGGCGCTTTTGAGCTGCATGACTTCGGCCCGAATTATGCGGGCGAGCTGGGGCCAGTGGGATAGGGCCACGGCCAGGATTACGCCTTTTGTGCCGCCGCCCAAGACAAAGGATATGAGTATGAGGAGGACCAGATGCGGCGTGGACATGACAATATTGATCAGACCGCAGATGAGTTGATCAACATGACCCCCGCGCAGTCCCGCGATGCTGCCCAGGACCAGGGAAATGCCTCCGCTGCAGGCGGCGGCCAGGAAACCCAGCTTCAGGCCTTCGTAGAGCCCGAGGATGGTGCGGGTTAGCATGTTTCGCCCCAACCAATCCGTGCCAAAAGGAAAAGCAAGACTGGGCGGCATGTTGCGCAGTTGCAGGTTTGTGGTCAGTCCGCTTGAACCCATGATCTTGGCAGCTGCAACTAGGGCGGCGAAAATCAGGATGCAGCCAAACATGAGACGCAGGCGCTTCCCGCGAATGGTTGGGGCCCACAGATTGCTGAACGCGTTGCCTGCTTTGTCGGCGCTGTTCATGACTCCACCTTCGAGGCGATGCGTGGATCCACCATCCAATAAAGGATATCGGCCACAAGATTTCCGGTACAGACAAAGACCGTGCTGAAAATGACGATGCCGAGCAGTAGCGGAATGTCGCCACGCAGTCCGGCTTGGACAGTGGCTTGTCCCAAACCTGGGTAGGAGAAAACCTGTTCGGCCAGGATTGAGCCGCCAAAGAGTTCGCCCAGAGACGCGAACTGGAGAGTGATGGCTGGCAGGGCAACGCCACGCAGGGCATGATGACGCGTGAACCCCCAGTTTCGCTCGCCCATGGCCCGGGCGAACAGGGCGTATTCGCTGTGCCTGATCTCGATCATCTTTTCCCGGGTATGCATGGCGATCTGGGCCACGCCGACAATGCACAGGGTCAAGGCCGGGAGGGCCACATGATGCAGGCGTTGGAGCAGGGTGGCTTCGTTCATGGGAACTCCTGGTGGCGCGGCGCAGCAAATGGGGGCCCAGCCAAGGCCTACTGCAAAAACAACCAGGAGCAAGAGACCAATCCAGAAGGTCGGCGTTGAGGCAAGTGTCAGAGCGTAGATCCGGATGCACCGATCCATGAGAGAGCCCGGATACATCCCGGCCACGATGCCCAACCCAAAGCCAATTACTCCGGACAAGGTCCAGGCCGCGGCCATGAGCCAAAGTGATGCCGCGAATCTTTTGGCAATGACTTCCACGACAGGTTCATTAAAAATAATAGACTGACCGAAATCTCCCCGAATCAAGTTGGAGGCCCATGTTGCCAAGCGTTCCGGAGCGGGCCGATCCAAGCCCCAGTTGCGGGCGATCAGTTCGCGGTGCTCGGGGCTGATAGTCATGATGCGCGAGCCCATGTAGGCATCTATGGGGTCGATGGGTGAATGGGAAACCAGCACAAATGACAGCACGGCCACGGCCGCGATGATGAGCGCTATCCGAGCAACGCTCAGGAGAAGGTGCCTGATGAAGCGCATGGAGTTGTCCAGGATGCTGAAGCGTGTATGGATGTCCGGTGAAGATTCCGGTGAATCCCTTGCCCGGCGAAACCGATATGGCGCGCCGGGCAAGGAGCGTGGTTATTTGCAGGTCCATTTCCACTGGTGGATGTTGGCTGTGATCGGCCAACCATGGCCGTGGGGTTCCATCTGGGATTTGCCCAGATCCAGGCAATCGCTGACAAAGTAGGTGTGATCGAGGTTCACCATCCAGGCCCAGGCGGCATCGCCGGGAATGCCGAAGCCGGTTGTCCCGTCCCATTGGGCCTTTTGCCAGAAGGGCAAAGACGATTTGAAGTCGGGAGCGGTCATGGCCTGCTCGAAATAGCTGTCCACGACCGGGTTCGAGTAAAATCCGGCGTTCCAATACATGGGTTCCGCACCGGGGGTGCGGTAGAGTTTGAGCATCTCTTGGGGACTGTGATCTCCGAACCCGTAGACAACCACGTTGGAGTGGGTCAGTTGCAGCTTGATCTCGTCCCAACTGCGTCCGGAGACGTTGGCTTTGATGCCCACGGGCAGCAACATGTCGGCAACGGACAGGGCCAGGCTTTGACGCAAGCTGTCTTTGGCGTTGTAGACAATGGTGAATTCGGCCTTGACGCCGTCCTTCTCCACGATGCCGTCCCCGTCGGAGTCCTTCCATCCGGCCTCGGCCAGTATGGCCTTGGCCATCTGCGGATCATTATCCTTGATGCGTATTTCTTTGTTGTCCCAGGGCAGGTTGTCGGCCACTCCGTAAGCTGGCGAGCCAAAGCCTTCCAGAACTCCATCCACCAGCGCCTCGCGGTTCAAGGCGTAGTTCACGGCCTTGCGGATGGCCGGGTCGGCGGTGACGTTGTTGCCGATGGGCAGGCCGGCCGGAGTGGTCTTGCCTTCGTTTTTGACCATGGGGAACATGAGTCCCCGGTTATCCACGCTCTTGACCACATGGAGCTTCATTCCAGGTATGGTCTGCTTGGCCAGGGATGAAGGGACCCCAACCACGTCGACCTTGCCGGCCTTGGCTGCGGCGAAACTGGCATCTTCTTCGGTGAAGAGAAATACCAGTCGCTTAATGGGCGGGATGTCACCATAATAGTGTTCGTTGGCTTCGACGATGAGCTGCTGGCCTTCATCCCACTGTACGAATTTGTACGGACCAGACCCCACAGGATGCCGCCCATAGTCCGGGCCATAAAGATGCTTGGGCACAATGCCCAGGGTAATGAGGTGATCGATGAAAGTAATGTCCGGCTTCACCAAGCTGAAGACCACGGTGGAATCATCCTTGGCCGCCACGGATGCCATTCTGGTCAAGTCGATCTGGCCTGCCGCCTTGGCCGTGGTTTCGAAGGTGAAGGCCACATCCTGAGCGGTCAGGGGCTGGCCGTCGGAGAATTTGACATCCCCGCGCAAAACAACGGTCCACGTCAGGCGGTCTTCACTGAGCTTCCAGGATGTGGCCAGATCTCCCACGATGTTGAGATCTGCGTCACGTCGGAGCAGCGTGCTCTGGAATAGAGGATTGCCGTATGCCCCCCAGCCGCGAGTGGGGTCGTAGCCTTCGGCATTCTCGCCACCCACAGCCAGAATCAGGGTATCTTTGGCCAGGCAGGGGGTGGTCATCAATGACAGGGCAAGTGTCATGAAGCACAGAAATAGGACAAGACGGCGATACGGTTTGGGCGACATGAATACTCCGTGGTAGGTGTTACTGTTTTTTAAAAAGTATCCGTTTGCGAGTTATTAATCAAGTATTCATGTCTTAAAGCGCTGCTGTTCGATGAAGTGGGCGTCTTCAGAAGAATCGGTGACTAAGTTGAGCTTATCTATTTTTTTATCGAGTAAAAATTCCATCAAAATCCCCAAAAGCCAGCGCGCGGATAATTTGTCATTTTCATTTTTTGCTTGATTCTGCGGGGTCAAGAATGTAGGTCATAAATTAGGTGATGTTTTTGTTCTTAACTAGCTAAATTTGATTGATTTTGAAGAATTAGCTGCGACGCCTCCGCTAGTCCCCCCTTAGACACCAAAAATATGGAGGGAGTACAGTTGTGCGCTGTAATCCTTTTTTTTATTTTAGTAGGCTATCAAATTTGGGCATATGGCAGCCTTCGCAAACATCTTTACCTGAATAGCGAGATCCTGTTTCGACATGATTTTTCTGCATTTTTGAACGCATTTCCCTCCAGCCAAAACTTAGGCCCAAACTTGCGCCACGCCAAATCCTGGGCCATTGCCCTAGCCGCTAGGCAATTTGCCGAAAAATGAAGCGCTTGGCCGACATCCTTCACCATGCCACCCTGGGATAGCAGATAGAGTACGTTGCCCTGGTTATCCACTTGGTGGGTAACGCTTGGCTTCGGCTTGGGCGGCGTGACGTCCTTTTCATCCACGCGCCGCTTGAGTGATTGCAGAACCGCGAGAGCGACCTCATTCCCCGCTTCCGCCTTCATCTTCAGAAACCCATTCCAGCTGTGGAACGGAAATTCCTCACGAATCGAAGCCCGAATAGCCGAAGCGGCGTCCCAGACAGCGCCCTCCTCCTTCAGACTTTGCATCTTGGCCAGTGAGACCAGTGTGCGCTTGTCCTTCATAGTCAGGTCCGCTCGCAAACGGATCTCGCGCTGCTTGCGCTTCCATTTTTCACGGATCATGGCCGCCTCGGCCGAAGAACTTGTTTTCAAATCCTCATAGCGCCCCTTCTTGACCTCGATCTGACCCAGGAATTCCTGCCAGAGCCGGCCACGCTCCGGATCGCGGTGACGAGGACTCGCGCCGTAGCGGTCATGAGGCTGGACATTCACATCCACCCCGGTCCGGAAAGGACCAAAGCGTTTTTCCAAGGCTCCCTTGCTGTATACCCGCCCTAGCTCGCTGGCCTTGATCTGCTGCTTGCCGAAACGATCCTTGATTACAGAGCCGTTTCCGCGCAGTTCGACGGCGAGCCCAAACCCGGCCAGCACTTCATGAACCTGCTGCCAAGACCTGGCGTGCTTCAGCGCCGCATCCAGGCGGTCCCTACGCTCCCGCACATAGGCGCTGAAAGACTGCTGGCCGGAATGGGCCTCGTAGGTCTTGGCCTTGTCGTTGCCGCGTTGTGGAGGCCCGTCCGGATCACGGCCGTTATCCACGACCAAGCCAAAGCGCCGCTCCAGTTCCCGGCAGACCCTGTCCCGCTTGTGATAGTCCCGGTACGGTTCATGTCTCGTCAACTTTTCCGGGTGAATCATGTTGTAGGCCACATGCAGATGCATATGCGTGGTGTTCTTGTGAACGCCGCAATGGCGCTGATGGTCGGCAAAGCCAAGGGCCTGCGCAAACTCGCTTTCAATTTCCTGAAAGTCTTTCAAAGTCAGCTTGGCTTCGTCCTCGGGACGGAACGATACAATGAGATGGTACGTCTTTTCCTGCGAGCTGCGAGAGTTCAGGGCCTGCACGTCAACAACTTCCTGGATCGCGAGTTTGTAATCCCCTTCCATCCAGCATCCGGCCGTCCACGAGCCAAGGCACTTCTCGCCCTCATGATTGGCGTCCGCGATATAACGGGCCAGACGACGGAAGTCGTCATTCTCCGGTTTGCACTGGATATGGCGGCTGATCATAGTCGTGCGACCACTCGTCGCAATTCTGCCTGGCGAGCTTCCAGTTCACCAAGGAGCCTGCGGACGTTGACCTGGTGTTCGTCTTCATTTGTCAGCCACATCTTCAAAAGCCCTCCCAAGCGTCCCAGATCGGCATGCATGCGGCGCAACTCGCCACGGGCATGCTGATCCTCCCTGCTGCGCACCTCAAAGCCAAGGCAAACCGCCTTGGCGAACTGCGAGACGCTCAGTCCGCACCTCTGCGCCTTCTCGGTGATCTCGGAGTATTCTTCTTCCGAGACGTATGCTTTCATGCAGTTTTTCTTACTTGGCATTGGAGTTTTCTCCTCATGCGTTGAGCCGAAGGCGAATAAGCCCCCAGCTGCAAGGCTGGCAGGACGTAAGGTAGGCCTACCTTACCTGTCCTGCCTTCTGTCTCCATGACATAATATGGCGTTTTTTGTCCACGAACGGTGAAAAATATCATAAAGTATCGCATACTATCCTTATCACATCATATAATTTCATATCTTTATCAAATTACATCATTATGTTAAATAAAATATAATAAAATGTGTGTAAAATATCGCAATGAAAAAATAGCACCGCTTGAGATGCTGTTAGCGAGCTGACATTTTAGATGCTGACAAAAAGCGAGCGTGACGAGGATGTCCATGCCTAAGATGACGACGACCTGATTCAACAACTCGATATCTAATCGCTAGGCTGAATATTCAGCCAGTCCAATTCGACGTGAGGGGCAGGCACAAAAACGCGGGAAAATTTGGACAAGCTCAAATCTAGTTAAACTTGCTGAGTGAAGGCAACGCCCCGACCCACGATCAAAACAAGGCCATCACGGCCAAATATGTAGATTGGCGGCAAACAACTGACCTCCCCCGCCCTGAATTCGCACTGCGCAAAAGCGTGCATACTTCTCATTATTCTAAATAGTTAAAAAAATAATATCGAGATTCGAACAGAAATAATCACAATCACAAAACGGATTGAAAAGGTTGACTTTGATGACCTGCAAAGATAGGCATCCTCCATATGCAAATTTTTTTAGTCCACTTTACCAATAAATATAATTCATAAAAATTAAGTAGTTAACAAAATGTCAGACGAATTAAACGGAATCAATGCTGATTTAGCCCACCTCGCTAGACTCGCCATTGCTGAACAGCCCGACGATGTGCGCTTGTTTGTAGCGCGCCTTGTCAGAAAGTACAGAAACGCAAACCCGCAACTTGCCGCACAAATGGATCAATATCTCCGAGCCAACACAGCGAGAGGGCATAACCCGTTACGCAAAGCGGACATCCACCAAGCGCAGCCAAATCAACAATTGCCACTTGATGACGAATCCAGACTTTCGCTTCTCAAGGCATTCAACTTCGAAACAAAATTCGAACAACCCATACTCTCAAAAGAAATAGAAGAATCCTTGAACCAACTCATTCAAGAGCGTCGTCAATCGACACGATTAATATCTCTCGGACTCCAGCCGACAAGATCTGCGATATTTGTTGGCCCTCCAG
This sequence comes from Desulfomicrobium sp. UBA5193, assembly GCA_002412965.1. Taxonomy (GTDB): domain Bacteria; phylum Desulfobacterota; class Desulfovibrionia; order Desulfovibrionales; family Desulfomicrobiaceae; genus Desulfomicrobium. The sequence goes on along the minus strand of DHWB01000004.1, from coordinate 353,630 downwards.
GAGTTGGAAAAACAATGACCGCGCGATGGCTAGCTGAACAACTCAATCTTCCACTTTATATTTTAGACTTAACTGCCGTAATGAGCAGTTTTCTTGGACGAAGCGGAAGTAATTTACGTGCGGCTCTTGATTTTGCAAAAAAAAGAAAGTGTGTATTGCTCCTTGATGAAATAGATGCTATCGCGAAACGCAGAAATGATGACACGGATGTTGGAGAGTTAAAACGCCTTGTCACTGTCATATTGCAAGAAGTTGATGAATGGCCTTCAGATGGACTATTGCTGGCCGCAACAAACCACCCTGAGCTCATAGACATTGCGTTATGGAGAAGATTTGATCTTATCGTAAACTTTGGAGCGCCAGACAATCCGGCAACTAAAGAAGCCATAAAAAGGTTTTCTGGACAAGACTATGGAATATTTGAACGATGGATTGACATTCTTGCTTTCGTATTCGCAGGAGAATCATACAGCAATATTGAACGTGAAATCAGCAGAATTCGCAGATCAATCGCAATAGGGACAGCTTCTGATACAGATTTAATTGAAAATATTATAAAAATACGATCAATATCTCTACCTAAACAAGAAAAGATTAAATTTGCAGTTATTCTAGCTTCACAAACACGGCTATCACAACACGCAATATCAGACATTACAGGCGTCAGTCGCGACACAATTCGCAAATACAAATCTGAGCAAATCGTAACCACCCAATAAAGATCAACAAGGAGGCCGCACATGAGTCAAACTAATTTCTTGATTGGGCGAGGCGAACTCTTGACGCGGCCCGTAACACCTCCCAAGCGTAAGCCAACTAAAGCCGATGCATACACTCTTGAGGAAGCCCTACGTCGTCTCGTTCCGCAATTTTCAAATGTCGCAACTTCCCTTGATTCATTGCCATCCGCAGCCTGCCCCGGAGACTTCGGGGTTGCTCGGCTCATGATGAACCCAAGCTATATCGCACGATCCTACTTCCCCGTGGCCATGTTGAAGCGCGTTGGACTTGAGTCAGTTGGAAGCCGTACCGTAAAAGTAACACCTGATGCTTGGACCAAAAAAAGCAAAATTCAAGAATGCACGACTACTGAATTATTTGTCATCGGAAAGCGAAATTCATTTCGAAATTTGGAAGATTGGGCTAAACACATTGAACCGGAAACAGATGAAGCATCTGATATCAGCCGAATAGAACGGTTTTCAGCTGTAACCACGAAAGATCGACTGGCTATCTATAATGACGATCCAGGTTCATTTTTTGAAGTTGGCCTTCATCTTTTACCAGATCAACTTTTTGTAAAAAATGAATTTTCAAAATACGCAAAAAGAATAAACGCAAAAATATTTTCCGATTATTCATTTACTGCAGGCAGCCTATGGTTTGTCCCAATAGAGATTGATCCAAAAAATATCGAAAAATTAGCTGAATTTATATTTGTCCGGATCATTAGACCTGCTCCAAAATTACGCAGCTTTTTTCCTCTTTGCAGAAATACAGGCGTGTCAATAAACTGCACACTGCCTTCGGAACAACCATTATCATCAGAACCAAGAGTAGCTATTCTCGATGGAGGATTACCCACGGATCATGCTGCAAAGCCCTGGGTAAAATCCTATCATATCCTTGACGCAAAGGCCAAAGACAATCCGAATGGTCCTATGCATGGACTGGCGGTCACCTCTGCTTTTTTGTTTGGCCCGGTCCAGCCTCATGGAACAGCATCGCGCCCATTTTCCTATGTTGATCACCTACGCGTGCTCGATGAGGACGCGGAATCGGAAAATCCTCTAGAACTGTATCGAACACTCGGACTCGTTGAACAAGTCTTGCTCTCTCGACAATACGAATTCATCAACTTGAGCCTTGGACCAGATTTACCCATTGAAGATACCGACGTGCACGCGTGGACTTCTGTTATCGACGAACTCCTCAATGATGGTGAAACCTTAATGACCGTGGCCGTCGGCAACAATGGAGCTTGTGACCATCTGTCGGGAAACGCTCGAGTACAGGTGCCCTCAGATTGCGTTAACGCGTTGGCCGTCGGCTCCGCCAACGACACGTGCGACAGATGGGCGCGTGCACCCTACAGCGCCATTGGCCCAGGCAGGAGTCCAGGAGTCGTAAAACCCGATCTCATGGCTTTTGGCGGTGACACGCAAAAATACTTCCACGTCCTGGCACCTGGCAAAAAGCCCACGCTGACTCCACAGCAAGGCACCAGCTTTGCATCCCCATACCTTCTGCGTAGCGCGGTAGGGATACGCGCCATTTTGGGAGCGGAACTTTCTCCTTTGGCAATCAAAGCATTGCTTGTTCATGGCGCGGATCCGGCCGGACATGACAAACTGGAAGTCGGTTGGGGCAAGATTCCAGAAGAACTCTTGAGTATCATTGCGTGTCCAGATGGGGTTGCGCGCGTAGTTTATCAAGGCAAATTGAAACCAAGCAAATATCTTCGAGCTCCGCTGCCTCTTCCCGAAGGCGGCCTTGCCGGGAACATCAGACTCAAAGCAACTTTTTGCTACGCATCACCAACAGACCCTCAAGATGCGGCGGCTTACACGCGCGCCGGCTTAGAAGTCGTATTCAGGCCAAACGAGACGAGAACAAATCCGAAGGGGACCCACGGGAAATCAAGAAGTTTTTTTGATTTAAATAAATTCGCGACCGAAGATGAACGCAGATCTGACATGGGAAAATGGGAAACTGTATTACACTGTTCTCAAAATATGCGCGGCACAACCCTTAACAACCCAGCTTTTGACATTCACTACACTGCACGAGAGGGAGGCGGACCGCCCACCAAAGCAGAAAATATCAGCTACGCTTTAATTATCACAATTGAAGCACCTAAACATCCCAATTTATATAATGACATTTTAAGGTCGTATTCAAAAATTTTGGCGCCAATCCGACCACAGATATCGCTGCCAATTCGCATGTAAAAAAACAGGAAAAACATATCTCCTGCTTACAATATTTATCATCAAGGCCCGCCCAGGTGGGTATCGCTAGGCGAACCAGTCGTAATGTCCAGTGCGTGCTCCACTGAAGGTCACGCCCGAGGCCGTGCGGATTTGGGATGAAAAGAAAGATCGTACCGGTCAGAGGGACGACCGAAGAGGCATCTGTAGCCTGGGGGCCTTCCCTCTGCTTGAAATGGCGAGGAGAGGCTTGTTCGGAAAGAAATGCCTACGAGCGCGGTGTTCATCGGCATCGCGATCGTCAGGCATATTGACTTCACGCTTTTTCAAGGGCTGGTTTGGTGAATTCCGAGTCAGTGGGATGCGGGTTGTCAGTGTTTTTCGGCATGGATTCAACATGCCGAAATTCGATATTAAAGATACTTCAATCTAATACCATAGTTAACATCTTGTTTTTTTTATAAGAAAAACGGAAAATTCAAGATAGCAGCGTGAGTACCTCAACATGCCTACATTTCACCATTATGATTTGAGCCTGCTCAACCCGGCGTTTGATTCCCCGCTGGTGGATGTGCTGACGGAACTGGAACACCTGCGCCGTCTTCACTTAGTCGGCACCACACCTGCTCCGATGTTTTTTCAGCTCAAGCATGTCTTCCACATGCTCGAAAGTCTGGGTTCAGCCCGCATCGAGGGCAATCACACAACCCTGGCCGATTACGTGGAAAGCAAGCTGGAAGGCTCCCGAGTATTTCCGCCCGACCAGCTGCGGGAAATGGGCAACATCGAGGCCGCCATGGCCTACATCGAAGAAAGCGTCCAACAGGGGCATCTGCTGACTGAACATTTCGTCCGCGAACTGCATGCCATCACGGTCGGCAGTCTGGAACGCGAGGGTGACGCCACGCCCGGTGCATACCGCCGTCAACAGGTCACAATCGCACGGTCGGAACATCTGCCTCCAGAGTTCCTGCTGGTGCCACAGTACATGCAGGAACTGGTGGCCTTCATCAACGAGAACCATCCACCCAAATACGATCTGATCAAGGTGGCGCTGGCCCATCATCGTTTCGGCTGGATACACCCCTTTGGCAACGGCAACGGACGTGTGGTACGCCTACTGACGTACTCGCTGCTGATCAAATACGGCTTCAACGTCCAGGCCGGAGGGCGGGTACTTAATCCGACGGCTGTGTTCTGCAATGACCGCGACCGCTATTACGCCATGCTGGAAAAAGCCGATGCCGGGACTTCGGTCGGTCTGGAAACGTGGTGCATCTATGTGCTGCGGGGCATTCTGGATGAATTGCGCAAGGTGGATCGGCTGACTGATTTCACCTATCTGGCCGATAACATACTGCTGCCCGCCATTGCCTTTGCCCGTGAACGCGAACTGATCACCATGGCCGAAGCGCGTATTCTTCAGATTGGAGCGCAAATGGGCATCACCAGGGCTGCAGACCTGAGCCCTGCCATGCCGGGCATGACATCGACACAACGCACGTATCAGATCAGGAAGCTGGTCGAGCGCAGAATGTTGCTGCCGATTAAGGAAGGTGCACGACAGTACACCCTGGGCTTCAGCAACAGTTTTCTGTTGCGCGGCATCATTCGCGCGCTGTCCGAGGAAGGGTTCATCCCGCCAACGCTCAACCGACCCGCATAAGCCATGCCACTCCAACCCCGCCCCGAACAAACCGACTTCGTCGAAATCCTCTCGGACTCGGACGCAGAACTGTCGACACTTACGCAATGGCGGGAAAATACCGTATGCTCAAGCAGGCAATTATGTAGGACGCGGTGCGTAAATATTATGTCCGGGCTCTCGACGTGAACGGCAGCACATTTCAGAAGCGGTTCAACTACGCCCAATCTCTGGCAATGACTGGTCAATATTGCCAAGCTTACGCCCAAGCGAAGGCGGCGTTAGAGATTCTCCCTACCTCGGGGCAGGCAGCGGCTCTTCTTGAAAGCATTTCAGAAAGGATGATCGAAGAAATGTGGAAAGACATGGAGAATGAATCTGAAAAAGATCTTACGCGTATGTGCATGATGAATGTCGCAGCTGGAGTGCGGTAAGTGACCAAGCGTGGCGACATCTTCATCATGCCGTTTCCTTTTACGGACCTAAAGAATTCAAAGGCCGAGGTGTAAAATATTTCGTGTAAACGGTCAGTTGTCGATAATCGACCTCGACATGACCGCACGCAAAAAGACTCACCTTTCGACTCACCTTTAGTGATTAAGCGTGCTGTTTGGCTCTTCGCGAAGCGATGCAAATTCGGCGACGCACGGACCACCAACAAGCGCTTTTGTGCTTCCTAATCCTGGTTAGCCCATGTTCGAGTCATGGTGGGGGCACCAATAAAATCAGCGGTTTACAGGCTATTTCGGACACGTCCGAAACCTGCAAACCGCTTTTTTTGGGTTTTGTGGCCAATATAGGCCCTATTTCTGCGTCGCGATACCAAAACCGGTCAGGCCAAGCTCGCTCTCCCCATCTCTCGGAGAATTATTACTCAACGTTTGTTGTAAACCTTGCTTCGATGACCGATGCGAACCACGAGGATAATAAGCTGGTCTTCTTCGATCTTTGCTAAAATTCTATAATTACCGACACGATAACGCCAGAATTCCCGAAGCGACCCTACCAAGGGACCGCCAAGGGCCTTAGGATCCGACAAAATACGTTCCCTCAAAAAACGCGTTATTCGCCGCGCTTCATTCGCTCCAATGTTGGATAGATCCTTTTCAGCCTGCGGAGTAAGGCTAATCTGCCAAGTCAAGTCGGCTCTCCACTTCGTCTAAAGGTCTTGCAGCTTCGCCACTCTCCATAAACTCATCATAGGCTTCGGCGGCGAGATAGTAATCTTCAAGGTCTTCAAGATGGACCAAAATGGCTTCGCGTGCATAAAAAGTTTTGGTCCTGCCCGTCCGTTCCGCCAACGCTGTAAGGCGCTGGTCAATATCTTCCGGGAGTCGTATTGCTAGCATGGGATTACCCTCCGTTGCTATACACGTATAGCGATCAAGTTAAGCAAGTCAATTGCCCACTTCCTTCCTTCATTTTTCAAACAAAAAAAACGACAAGAAAAAAAAAACGAATACGAGGCGTTACAACTGACTAAATAGCCCTGTTTTCCCGTCCTCCCCAATCTTCTGTCCTAAATTTTTTCCCCATATTATTGGTTTCGATCGGTGAAGATTGCTTTTTGTGAGAAAATTCGCACGCAGTCTATCATGTCGGGCATCTTTGCGCACGTCCACTGCGAAAGAAGCGGCATATCTTTATTTAATTATCTGAAATAGTGTGATAATAATATTTGGCACAGTTAGTGCTTTTTTTCGAGGCTGGCTGGAAATCGTCGCCCAGCAGTCTGGATCGCACTCCGGGTTGCCGGAACAGCATAACCGAAAAGGAGAATACTTGTGAAAACGGGAAAAAATCGATTCGTCCGCGTCGTTCTCGCTGCGGCGGTGGCATATCTGCCATGGTCCCACATTCGCACTGAAGTAGTATACTGCTTTTCGCCGTATATGACTCCGCCGAGAACTTGACAGGCTGCACCCGAACTGCTCAGCGATCATTCGTTACGCGTCAAACCATACTGGATCATGTATCTCTGCCAGCTTTTTGATCGCCAAAATATGGTCAATTGCAATAAATTTACGCAATGAAATGATGAACAAGTATTTTTATGTGGTCGCAAAGTTGATGCTTTGATAGGCTAAACAGCGTCTCAAGATCTCACTGACAAGAAAAATAACAAATTTTTTACGGGAGACTGTCAAATGGAAATGAAACAGATCAGCGAAAGCTGCTATGCGATCATGAATGAGAAAAATCGCGTATGTGACGCCAACTCCGGATTCATCAACAGAGGCGATGGCGTCCTTGTTGATACGCAATCAGACTTGGCCCATGCGCAACAAATGATCAATATGCTGAGCAAGGTTTGGTCTGAAATGCCGAAGCGCGTCATCATCACGCATGAGGATGGGGACCACGTCTGGGGCAACCAGCTCTTTCCGGGGGCTGAGTTTATTGCCCATCAATCAGTGCCCGAGCGAATGAAACACGTTGCCAACCCTGCAGAGACACAGCATCTGTTGCAGGGCGTCGCGAATGAAACCACTCGGATGGCTATCGAGCAAGTTCATCCGGGTGTTGTGGCCATTGGGCAACAATTGCTTGAAGACTATAACCTCGACGGCATTGAGCTTGTCATGCCGACTACGGTGTTCGACACGCGTTACAACTTTGACCTTGCCGGAATGGATGTTCAATTAATTTACGTCGGACCATGTCACTCCGCAGGAGATACGATAGTCTATGTTCCTGATGAAGGAGTGTTGTTTGCTGGCGATGTCGTTTTTCAACAATGCACACCTATGGGATGGATTGGTTCATATGAAAAATGGTTCCAGGCTCTCGATTTGATCGTTCAATTGGCCCCAAAGGTTATTGTCCCTGGGCATGGTCCATGTTGTGGAGTCGAAGGTGCTGTCGCGATGAAGGAATACCTCCAATATGTGCGGAATGAATCGAAGAAATGCTTCGATGAAGGCCTGACATCGCTGGAGGCCTCAAAGCGAATTGAGCTCGGACCATACTTGGATTGGCGGGCCCCTGGACGGGTATATATGAACGTCGAGCGGGCTTACCGTGAATTTCGCGGTGAACCGATGAACGCTCCTTGGAACGCGCCCGCGGTTTTCGATGCCGTCTACGAAGTGGCAAACGCCAGAGGACTTAAAGTTGAATACTAACCCAATTCCAGGCACTTAAAGGAGTAGTACTCATGAAACTCATTCGTTTCACCACAGCCGAATCAACGACGCCAACATTTGGCATCGTTGTTCGGGATCAGGCTGTATCGTTTGCCGTGCTGCAAAACAAACTCGGCAACTCTTCTGCTTTCTTGGCAGACAGTCGGTCCTATCTTTCCAATCTCCCGAATAGCGAACAGGTGGCAAAGGAACTGCTCTCATGGGCCGAAACCCACCTCGAAGATCTTGCAAAGGGCGAACGTCACCCTCTTGACGAAGTGCATCTGTTGGAACCGGTGGATGTTGCCGCTCTTTTCGACTTCGGGCTGACGCCGCAACATCTCAAGGACTCGGTCGAAACCGTCATGAAATATGAGAAGGACAACCCACAGACCGCACCACTTCTGCAGGCGTTCGCGAAAGCGGTTTTAGCCCCAAAACCAACGCCCGCACCGGGTCGGCCAGCCCCCCTGTCCTATTACAAGTGTAACATGAACTCCATTGTCGGCAACGGCGTAGTCATTCCCTGGCCTGCTTACACATCGCGGCTGGACATCGAGCCTGAACTGGCGGTTGTGTATGGAAATGAAAGACAACCGATTGCAGGATTCTGCATATTCAACGATATCTCAGCCCGTGACGTCCAGGCTACAGAGTTCATCGGTGGATTCTGTCTGACGAAGGACATGGCGCAAGGAAATCAACTTGGGCCATACTTGGTGACTCTCGACGAGGTGGGTGACCCGTACAACCTTGATGTGACCGTACTGGTGGATGGGCAAGTCAAATATAGAGGGTCGACTTCGGAAATCAGCCATAAGGCAGAGGATATTTTTGCCTGGCTGGCGTTCATCGCGCCCCCCAAACCCGGTTCAGTCATGGGTTTCGGCACCATTCCCGGATGTACTGGCTGCGACTTTGACGACTTCCTTGACCCTGGTGCCGAAGTTCAGATCACTATCGAGCGGCTCGGGACACTGAATTGCAGCTTTGGCAAACCGTCAGGCAAGCTGTTGCCGAGCCGTTGGCCTGTACGTGAACAGTTGAGAAAATACCACGAATAGCCCAAAAAAAGACTCGATAAACGGAGAGTAAGATGCCTCCGTGACCCTTAATTTCGGTTTCCACTGACAGCGCTGGTTGGAGGGAAGACCGATGAGGCATCTGTAAACTGGGAGGCCTTCCCTCTGCTTGAAATGGCGAGGAGAGGCTTGGTTCGGAGTGAAATGCCTACGGAGCGTCGTGTTCATCGACATCGTGATCGTCAGGCATATTGACTTCACGCTCTTTCAAGGGCTGGTTTGGTGAATTCCAAGTCAGTGGGATGCGGGTTGTCAGTGTTTTTCGGCATGGATTCAACATGCCGAAATTCGTCATTAAAGATACTTCAATCTACTACTTGAGTTAACATTTTGTTTTCTTTATAAGAAAAACAGAAAATTCAAGATAGCAGAGTGAGTGCTTCAACATGCCTACATTTCGCCATTATGATTTGAGCCTGCTCAACCCGGCGTTTGATTCCCCGCTGGTGGATGTGCTGACGGAGCTGGAACACCTGCGACGTCTTCACTTAGTCGGAACCACGCCTGCTCCGATGTTTTTTCAGCTCAAGCATGTCTTCCACATGCTCGAAAGTCTGGGTTCGGCCCGCATCGAGGGCAATCACACCACCCTGGCCGATTACGTGGAAAGCAAGCTGGAAGGTTCCCGGGAACTTCCGCCCGACCAGCTGCGGGAAATGGGCAACATCGAGGCCGCCATGGCCTACATCGAAGAAAGCGTCCAACAAGGCCATTTGCTGACGGAACATTTCGTCCGCGAACTGCATGCCCTCACGGTCGGCAGTCTGGAACGCGAGGGCGACGCCACGCCCGGTGCATACCGCCGTCAACAGGTCACAATCGCACGGTCGGAACATCTGCCTCCAGAGTTCCTGCTGGTGCCGCAGTACATGCAGGAACTGGTGGCCTTCATCAACGAGAACCATCCACCCAAATACGATCTGATCAAGGTGGCGCTGACCCATCATCGTTTCGGCTGGATACACCCCTTTGGCAACGGCAACGGACGTGTGGTGCGCCTGCTGACGTACTCGCTGCTGATCAAATACGGCTTCAACGTCCAGGCCGGAGGGCGGGTACTCAATCCGACTGCTGTGTTCTGCAATGACCGCGACCGCTATTACGCCATGCTGGAAAAAGCCGATGCCGGGACTCCGGCCAGTCTGGAAACGTGGTGCATCTATGTGCTGCGGGGCATACTGGATGAATTGCGCAAGGTGGATCGACTGACTGATTTCACCTACCTGGCCGATAACATACTGCTGCCCGCCATTGCCTTTGCCCGTGAACGCGAACTGATCACCATGGTCGAAGCGCGTATTCTTCAGATTGGAGCGCAAACTGGCATCACCAAGGCTTCAGACCTGAGCCCTGCCATGCCGGGCATGACATCGGCACAACGCACGTATCAAATCAGGAAGCTGGTCGAGCGCAGAATGTTGCTGCCGATTAAGGAAGGTGCACGACAGTACACCCTGGGCTTCAGCAACAGTATTCTGTTGCGCGGCATCATCCGCACGCTGTCCGAGGAAGGTTTCATCCCGCCAACGCTCAATCGACCCGCATAAGCCATGCCACTCCAACATCGCCCCGAACAAACCGACTTCGTCGAAATCCTCTCGGACTCGGACGCAGAACTGTCGACACTTACGCAACGGCGGGAAAAGACCGTATGCTCAAGCAGGCAATTATGTAGGACGCGGTGCGCAAATATTATGTCCAGGCTCTCGACGTGAACGGCAGCACATTTCAGAAGCGGTTCAACTTCGCCCAATCTCTGGCAATGACTGGTCAATATTGCGAGGCTTACGCCCAGGCGAAGAAGGCGTTAGAGATTCTTCGTACCTCGGGGCAGGCAGCAGATCTTCTTGAAAGCATTTCAGAAAGGATGATCGAAGAAATGTGGGAAGAGATGGAGAATGATTCTGAAAAACATCTTACGCGTATGTGCATGACAAATTTTCAACTGGGCCGCGATAGATGACCAAGCGTGGCAACATCGTTATCTTGCCGTTTACTTTAAGAACCTAAAGAATTCCTAATCCCGGTTAGCCCATGTTCGATTAAGGAAGGTGCACGACAGTACGCCCTGGGCTTCAGCAACAGTTTTCTGTTGCGCGGCATCATCCGCGCGCTGTCCGAGGAAGGTTTCATCCCGCCAACGCTCAACCGACCCGCATAAGCCATGCCACTCCAACCCCGCCCCGAACAAACCGACTTCGTCGAAATCATCTCGGACTCGGACGCAGAACTGTCGACACTTACGCAACGGCGGGAAAAGACCGTATGCTCAAGCAGGCAATTATGAAAGACGCGGTGCGCAAATATTATGTCCAGGCTCTCGACGTGAACGGCAGCACATTTCAGAAGCGGTTCAACTTCGCCCAATCTCTGGAAGTGATTGGTCAATATTGCGAGGCTTACGCCCAGGCGAAGGCGGCGTTAGAGATTCTTCCTACCTCGGGGCAGGCAGCAGCTCTTCTTGAAAGCATTTCAGCAAAGATGATTGAAGAAATGTGGGCGGACATGGAAAATAATTCTGAAAAAGATCTTACGCGTATGTGCATGATGAATTTCGCAGCTGGGGTGCGATAAGTGACCAAACGTGGCGACATCTTCATCATGCCGTTTCCTTTTACAGACCTAAAGAATTCAAAGGCCTGAACGACTCTAGTACTGAACTCCCTTCCAGAAGAAGACTGCATCGTTTGCATGTTGACCACTCTGCCTTCCAAGTCTCAATTCACAGTATCAATATCTCCGAGTGATACAAAAAATGCCGCTGTTCGTCCCGGAACAATTCGTCTGAAGCACCCCCTCTTGTAGTCATATTTTTCTCTATACTGTTCCGACGTGAGTCCATGAGTCGCGAGATGGCGCTTCGTCAAAACTTTGATTGATTTTCCGCACTCACAGCAGATGATGCTTTTTTTTCGAATGACGTTCTTGGGAGGAAGGTATTCATCAGTTTAAATGTTTTGCGATGACACTTCGGTGCGCGCAAAACCAGTACGGAAAGCCTGTTCCAAGAGATTGAGCTCGTCATCGGTCAGAAAGTCGAAAAGGGAGGCGCGCTTGCGGGCTGAAAGATGTCCGTTGTTTTGCAGACAGCAATGGATGAACAGGTCAATCAGGCGGTCTGGCATATCAATGATGTTCTGGATAGATTGTTTAGTAGAGTCGTAGCTGTTCAGAAAGTTCAGTTCTTCCACCAGTTCGTGTTCGATGGTGAGCATGACGAATTCATACAAGGCTTCGGCCTGGGCCGTCATGTCGATGTAGCGGTACAAGGCCCCGGCGTCCGAGGTCACGGTCATGTGCCCGGTCTCGTCCAGGTCGTAATCGATCAGACGTAACAACGGAGTCGAGAAAGCTTCCAGGGACTGTTCGTACAGTTCGGGATTCTTGAGCATCGCGGCGGAAACGGGAAACATGAGCCCCTTGGGGACCAAGCCGCGCTGAAAGAAAATATTGTGAATCAGAAAGCGATGTATGCGGCCGTTCCCGTCCTCGAAGGGATGTATGAACACAAACCCGTATGACACGACGGCGGCATGGATCACAGAGGGCAGACTGCCGTCCAGCATGATGCGATGGGCGGCAAACAAACCGTCCATCAATGTGGGAAGATCCGTGGGGCTGGGGCAGATGTAGTGAACAAGCTGCTTCTGGTAGGAAATGGATTGCCCGACATAATTCTGGTTTTTCCGGTAGTCCGTGTCCTGAAATCTAGGGTCGACAATGCGGTTCTGCACATCGATGAGATGGGCTTTGTCACAAAAGTCCTGATGTTCCGCCAATTCCAGCAATCCGATGAATTTTTCAGTGCGGGACGCGCTGGGTTTGACCTGCTCAATCTCGAAGGAGGATTTGGTTTCCTTGGTGTACAGATAGCTCAAGGCACGGCGGAGCAGGTCCGTCCTGTATGGGGCCACGACATCCTCGCAGCGACCGCGCAGATCAATGTCTTCCATTGCCTTGAGCTTTGCCGTGCGGCGAACGAGAGGACAGAACTGACGCCCCCCGAGCTGGTTGTCGATGATGCGCTGACGGGCCACGCGCCTGCCCGGGACGGTGTAATAGAGCTCCGACTCCAGGACCGGAATATAATTTCCCGAGGTCAAATCCGGAAGAGGAAGCCGCGCGTCCGTCAGGAATTCATACAGGAACCAGATCCTGCGTGCGTATTTTCCCTGGGGTTTGGATGCGATCCATGCTGCGACTTCGCTGCCTGGTACCTGCTCGAACAGGGCCGCCAGGATGCCCGGATTGACGCCATCGTACTTAAGAGCGAATTCCAGATGGTTGCCCAGACCATCGCCGGGCCAGTAGGACGGCGGATACACGGATTCCACGCGATCACCATGGACCGCAGCGCGCAGACCGCCCGTGGCCCGAACCGAGGACCGGTGCCAGTTGGGCAAAACACGCAATCCATACTGCTCAATCAGGAAGGCGTATCCTGCACGTTGGCTGTGCCCAGATGATGAATCCATGTTACCTCAAAAAATGCATACGAACCTTGAAAAACAGTTAAATAAGACGACCTGCGAAGAAATATGCTTATTTGCTTCTGTTGCCAAGACGTTCAGGGAGGTGCACCGAGTAAGTGTTCCCTCGACAACTTGATATACCAAATATCGAGTAGAAAATCCGGACATGGAGTATCAAGACAGACTTATCAAATCCAACACGTAGAAATTTATTGAATTACAAAAATGCCGCAGTTTGTCCTGAAACAAAGAAGTGGCCAGGCTTGTGGAAACTCATGCCAGGGTTGGCCGGGTTAATTGCAGATCAAAGGCAATCGTCTTAAACACCTTTTTTTTTCGGCTGTTAGCCGGGCTAAACTGTCGGTGAAAGTGATGGCGATACGGAAGGAAGTTCATGAGGTATCTCGTTTAGCGGACGTGGTCAGGGATTGCCCGAATCATGAACTCATCGAACAGCGGCACGGTGAAAGCCATGTCGCCATGCGCGGGGCTGTAGATCATTCCCTTTTTGATCAGTCGGGCGCGAACGGGGCCAAGGCCTGTCACTTCGACTCCGAGTATCTGCGCTATGTCACCGGTTCGGTGCGGGCCTGGTCCCAGTTCAGCCATGGCCCGCAGAAATTTTTTCTCCCCAGGGGTGAGGCGATCAAACCTGACACGGAAAAAATTCTGATCCAGTCGTGGCGTGACTGTTTGGGATGCGGTCCGCACAATGTCCATGCTGATCGGGCTGGCCAGGGCCAGATTCCAGGCCTGATACCCCCATTCCTGAATAAAATATGGATATCCCCTTGTCAGGCGGAAAACTTCGCGCAGGGCATCTTCTTCAAAGATCACGCCTGCCGCTACGGCAGGCTCCCGCAATGCCTTGAGAGAATCATCCTCGGATAATGCGCCGATGTCGGGAAAGTTGAACAAGCGTTCGGCGTAGGATTTTGATTCCCCGGCCAGTCCCGGCAAAATCGGCAGACCCGCGCCCAGCAGGATTAGGGGCAGTTGACGTTGTTGCAGCCTGTGCATGGCCATGATCAACGCGCCGAGTTCCTTGCGACCGAAGTACTGTATCTCGTCAATGAGTACCGCTACCGCCGCGCCCCTGTCTTCCGCCGCCTCGGCAACAGCGACGAACAGATTGGGCAGATCTATTTCCAGGTCTCCGCTATCAGCGGAACCCTGCTCCGGGTCCACATCCAGGCCGACGGTAATATCCCTGTATGTAACTTGGAGCCCGCCAAGAAAGCTGCGCAATACCCGCAAGCCGCGTTTGACCTTGTCGCTTGCCCCCGCCAGTCGATCCAATTCAAACAGCAAGCTGCGCAGATGAGGGGCGATGCATGGGCCAAGAGGCTTGTCTTCATGCGCCTCGACAAAGACGGTACGGTACCCTTCGGTTCTGGCCAACCGGTCGATTTCATTGAGCAGAACCGTCTTGCCCACACCTCGCAACCCGGTTAGCAGCATGCTTTTCTCGGCTCTTTTGTGCTTGATCCGTCCGAGCAGGATGCGCGCCTGTTCAAGAATGGGCTCACGGCCGACAAGTTCGGGTGGAGGAGAACCAGCGCCTGGAGAAAACGGGTTTTTGATTGGGTCCATTTGTACCTTGCTATATCCAATTATACACAAAATTAGTTATAATTAGTTATAACTCGTTATCACACACTAAACACCTTCATGATGACCTCATCTCCCCGAAGGTTAATGACCTTCAGCGCAATGCGACCATTCTGCGGCTTACCGAAGGGGCGGGAGATGTCGCTGTTGAGTGAGGCTAGGCGTCTTCGTTGATTTATTCCTTCAAAAAAAACAAACTCAACGTATATCTAATGGCCTCGACGTTGCCAGTTTTCACCTGAGAACTCAAGGCTATAAGGGCTTTTTTGCCTCTGATTGTGGGCCAAATGCTCGGCACAAGCCAAAAGATGGGTTGTTGATCATACGCATCCCGTTGGAGTGACCTGCCGGAGGCATACGTGGTAAAGCGGTCCAGTCCTTGAGTACTCCATTTCACGCGCGCAAAAAGACTCACCTTTCGACTCACCTTTCGTGATTAAGCGAGCTGTTTAGCTCTTCGCGAAGCGATGCAAATTCGGCGACGCACGGACCACCAACAGGCGCTTTTGTGCTTCCTAATCTTGGTTAGCCCATGGAGTCATGGTGGGGGCACCAAGAAAATCAGCGAGTTACAAACTATTTTGGACACATCCAGAACCTGTAAATCGCTTGTTTTTGGGCTTTGTGTCCAATATAGGTCCAATTTCTTCACGCCGATCCCTGATTTTCCCCATATTTCCTCTCATCCAGATAACGTTCCGATTGGAACGCCCACCAGCCTGACAGCCTTAGTTTCGTTTAGATCTGCAGCAGTCGCCATCTTCTTCAAATTGAAAGATGCCCCATCCAGAGATGCAGCCCATCCAAGCCAGGCCGGACAGCTACTACCCCGCCCCACTCACCCGAGAAATCAAGCAAATACTCCCATGCGCTCTGGATCTAACGGGTCCTTCCAGCACCTCCAATTACAGGGGTCGCTAGTGGCGCTGGGGGTGGTCGATTTTGAATGCAATGAATTCGATGTAAAAATGGAAAGCTTTGGGGGTGTGCATGTCGCAGCATGACGAGACGCTGGCTTCTTTTTTGTCCGAGGCATCGAACGGTGAAGGAAAAGGATCCGCTTCCGCCAATCCGGACGGCACTGCCCCCCATTGGATGAAATCGCCGCGCAGGTGGAGTCCCGGGCCAGACAGATACAGGCCATGGTGCCGATAACCGCCGAGCAGAAAATCCGAGAGCTCGACCAGCAGTTCGCGCTGCAATGCCTTCGGTACAACCGTGTCGGCGACGCCACTCTCTGGTGCGCCCTGTTCGCCGACAAGTACGTCTGGGTGCATGAATGGAAGAAGATGCTCAAGTGGAACGGGCAACTGTGAGCTCGACCCGGACCGCAGGTCCGCCCTGGCCGATGTCGAGCGGGTCTGCGAGGCGTACTGGAACGCCTATGCCCAGTCCGGAGAAGCACCGGACTCCGATCTGCACAAGGCGGTCACGAAGCGGATGAACGTCCTGCGGGACAAGGCCGGCCGCGACAATCTGCTCGAATGCGCGGTGACCATCGACAACCCGCCGGTCATCTCCCAGGCCCAGCTCGACCGGCAGCCCTACCTTCTGGCCACCCACCGATGTGGTGGACCTGCGCAGCGGAGACTGCGCCCCCGGCCGCCAATCTCAATACCTGCTCAATCCCTGCCCGACCTTCGACCGATACCTGCTCGACTGCATGGACGGCGACAGCGACATGGCGGACTTCCTGATCCGCCTCCTGGGCTACGGCCTGCTGGGCGAAAAGCACCTGGCGGTCTGGGCGATCTTCTACGGCCCCCTGTCGCGCAACGGCAAGGACACGCTGAGAACACGCTCAAGCATGTGCTGGGCAACAGGCTCCATGTGCGCATTAACGTCCGGATGCTCATGGAGCAGAAATTCGCCAGACAGTCGGCCCAGCCGGAGCCCGACCTCATGGCCCTGCGCGGCGCCCGTCTCGCCTACGCCTCCGAGGCCTCGCAGAAGATGTCCATCGACCAGGCCAAGATCAAGGACATGACCGGCGGCGGCTACATCACGGCCCGATGAACATGCTCGATGAACTGCATGGATTGGCCTGGCACATCAGTGAAGCATGTCACTGAATGCTCGCTTGAACAAATGAAGCTCACCGCGTTTTCATGATTCTCGAGTTGATGCAGTAAGTGGAGAGCCGTCACGTCATACAGCGGTTCCGTCAGGAGTGAGGTACTGAAGCCATAACCGATGAACTAAGCGGCTTGGAACACATCGAACAAAGTGAACAGGAGCCCAAGATTAAAAATGCGTCCAGTCTGAATGAGGAGGAGAGACGCACCAAGACGAAGTTCCTGATGGTGAAGGCGGTCGAGATGGTCGGGACGGCTCAGATGATGCCGATGTCTCGGTGCGCCTACGGGTACCGTGAATCAAGACTGGCCTCAGTATGAATTTAGCTTGCAATAATGACTGTTTTGTCATAATGACATTATCGTCATCTATTTTGATTTAACCTTCTCGCCGTACGAAGAGTCCGCCCACAATTTAAATCCGATTTGGCGACCAACGGAGCAGAATATGGTACACGAATCAGTCAACAGGCAAGAGCCCGCATCCGCCATTACCCGGCGAAATTTCCTGAGACTTTCCGGCGCGATGGTCGCGGCCTCCCTCGTTGAGGGAAGTTTCGTCGCCCCGCCTGCAGCCAGTGCCTCGACCACGCCGAAGCGCGTTGCGTCTCCCTCGTCGGGGCGCCCTAACGTCCTGTTCGTTTTTACGGATCAGGAGCGCTACCTCCAGAGCTTGCCCGCAGGCCTGAAACTTGAGGGGCATGACCGGCTGCGGGAGCGCGGGGTGACCTTCCACAGGCATTACTGCCCGGCGGTCATGTGCACCAGTTCCCGGTCCGTGCTGATGACCGGCCTGCAGACACCAGACAACGGCATGTTCGAGAACTGCGACATGCCCTACGTGAAGTCCATGTCCACGGACGTGCCGACCATTGGCCACATGCTACGCAAGGCCGGTTACTACACAGCCTACAAGGGCAAATGGCACCTGAACCGGGATTTTGAGGGCGACAAGCTCGAACGGCTGTTCAGAAAGGAAATGGAGGCCTACGGGTTTTTTGACTTCATGTGGCCCGGCGACGTCCTGGCGCACTCCCTGGGCGGCTACAAGCATGACCACATGATCGCCGGCGGCGCCATATCGTGGCTACGCGACAGGGGCCGGACACTCGCCGACGAGGGACAGCCTTGGTCCCTGTTCGTCAGCCTCGTGAACCCCCACGACATCATGTACTTCAACACTGACCTCCCGGGCGAGAGCGTGCAGGACACCGGCAGGCTCCTGATGACCTCCTCGCGGGCCCCGAAGCACCCGATGTATGACAGGCAATGGCACACACCGTTGCCGGCCAGCCTGCGCCAGCCGATGGATGCCCCGGGAAGGCCGGGCGCCCACGGCGAGTTCGACCGCGCCTGGGGCTACACGCTTGGCAACATCCCCATGGAACAGGCGCGCTGGGAGCGCTTCAACGACTTCTACTACAACTCGCTGCGCGCCGTGGATATGGAACTGGCCAGAATCCTCGACGAACTGGACATCCTCGGCCTGACCGAAAACACCATCGTTATCTTCACCTCGGACCATGGCGAAATGGGCGGCGCCCACGGGTTGCGCGGCAAGGGGCCCTTCGCCTACGAGGAGACAACCCGCCTGCCGCTCATCGTTGCCCACCCCGACGTGCGGGGCGGCACCGACTGCCACGCCCTGACCGGCCACATCGACATGGTCCCGGGCATCCTGTCCATGTGCGGCGTGGACAGCGCCAGGCAGGCCGACATCGCGGGGCGGGTTCTCCCGGGCAAGGACTTCTCGACCGTCCTGGCCAGCCCCGGGACGGCGGACACGCACGCCGTGCGCGACAGCGTCCTGTTCACCTACAGCGGCATCGCGACCAACGACAGCGACCTGATCCGCCTCGTCGCGGACGCCAGGGCGGCCGGACAGGACCCGCGGGCGGCCGTGAAGAAGGCCGGGTACCGCCCGAACATGAAGAAGCGCGGCAGCCTGAGGACCGTGTTCGACGGGCGCTACAAGTTCACGCGCTATTTCTCGCCCCTGGAGCGCAACCGTCCCGGAAGCCTCGACGAGCTCTTCCGCTGGAACGACGTCGAACTGTTCGACCTCGCGACCGACCCGGGAGAAATGACGAACCTGGCCGCCGACCGGACGGCCAATGCCGCGCTCATCGCGGACATGAGCGCGAAGCTCGAGGCCGTCATCAAAACCGAGATCGGCATCGACGACGGCCGGGAAATGCCGCGCGTCGAAGGCGTCGACTGGGCCATCGACCGTATCGACCTGTGACGGCCGGCAGCGCGTCCATTCATTTCCCACGGAGGGCTTCATGATCACGATCACCTGCCGCATATGCCGACGCCTTGTCGCGATGGCGGTTCTTTTCACGACGGTGGCGACCTTCGGCACCGGAGCCGCGAGTGCCGCAGAAGACGGCCTGAGCTATTCCATCACACCCTACCTCTGGGCGACGGCCATGAAAGGGGATGTCCAGGGCGGACGGCTGCCCGAGACGTCCGTGGACATGTCCTTTTCCGATATCCTCGACGTGCTGGACTTCGGCTTCATGACCGCCGTCGAGGTCCGCAAGGGGCGCCTGGGATTCCTGTTCGACGGGATCTACATGAAGGTCTCCGATTCGGCCGAGGCCACGGGCCCGCGAGGCGCGCTGACCGTATCGGCCGACGCCGAGGTCAGGCAGACCATGCTGGCCTTTGCCGCGGCCTGGCGCGTTCTGGACGACCGGGTGTCGCTGGATGCCGTCGGCGGCATCCGGTACAACAGAATCGAAGTGGACGCGGACATCGACGCGAGCCTCTTCGGGCTTCTCGAAGGTTCCGTCAGCCGCTCCGTCGACAAGGACTGGGTGGACCCCTATGTCGGTGTCAGGGTCTATGTCCCGGTCACCGACGCGCTGCGGCTCGTCGGCTACCTGGACGCCGGAGGGTTCGGGGTCGGCTCCGACTTCACCTGGCATGGCCTTGCCGGCCTAGAGTACGCTCTCTCCGAGACGTTTGCGGCCTCCCTCGGCTACAGGTACATGCACATCGACTACGACCAGGACGGATTTCGGCACGACATGGTCAACGAAGGCCCCTACGCCGGCCTGACCATGCGTTTCTGAAACGGCCGTCCGCAATAGGACACCATCATCAACATGACACACGGGAAAACGAGTCGGCAAACGGACCACCGCACCCTCGTCGCCATCGAGCGCCGGGAGAAAACCCGGGCGAAGCTGCTCAGGGGGGCCATACAGGTCTTCGCGCAGCACGGCGCGGAAGCGAAGGTCATCGACCTGGTCATCAGGGAGGCCGGCGTGTCCCGCGGGACATTCTACAATTACTTCCGCACCAACGAGGAACTCTTCCTGGAAGTGTCCAGGGAGGTCAGCAACGAAATCATCCTCAGCGTCGACCCCCTTGTGCTGCAGCAGAAGGACGCGGGCGCGGGACTTGCCTGCGGGCTGGTCTCGGTCGTCAGGCTGGCCGGGTCCTACCCGCTTTTCGCTCAGTTCGTGTCCAAGGGAGGACCGCTGGCCCTGAGCGCGGGAAACCTGACCAAGACGGCGGTGACGCGCGAAATCAGGAACGGCATCGCCGCCGGCCTCTTCACCGTGACCGACGAGCAGCTGGCCTTCGACCTCATTCTCGGACCGGTGATCATGGCCTTTCACACGGTTCTCAGCGGCGGGGCGTCGGAGTCCTACGCCCGGGACATGGCGCAGGCCGTGCTGTGTTCCCTTGGCGTGGACGACGCCCGCGCCCGGCAATACGCTTGGCTCGATTTCGAGGACGTCGACATCCCTGAAAGCTCCATCTTCCGCTCGTATCCGCAGGCAACGCAGGAGAGCGCGCCGTGGAGCCGGTGACGCTATTAGAACATGTATGGCGGGGACTAAAGCGCAGCCATAAACCTGTAACACCCTGCTCAAGGAAAATTTCATCATGAAGAGCATCATCCTGGCCTTTCTTCTGCTGTCCTTGTGTGCATTCGGCGGCAAAGGCGCAGGTTCCGCACCCGACGCGTTCAACCCTGCGGATCACTTTCTGGGCGCCGATAGCGGCAGACTGCAGGATATTCCCGATCTGAAGTCGACGAAGCGCATTTCCACGCTGCACTTGCCGATGCCCATGGCCTGACCCATTATGATTTGAGCCTGCTCAATCCGTCGTTTGATTCCCCACTGGTGGATGTACTGACGGAGCTGGAACACCTGCGCCGTCTTCACTTAGTCGGCACCACGCCTGCTCCGATGTTTTTTCAGCTCAAGCATGTCTTCCACATGCTCGAAAGTCTGGGTTCGGCCCGCATCGAGGGCAATCACACCACCCTGGCAGATTACGTGGAAAGCAAGCTGGAAGGTTCCCGAAAACTTCCGCCCGACCAGCTGCGGGAAATGGGCAACATCGAGGCCGCCATGGCCTATATCGAAGAAAGCGTCCAACACGGTCATCTGCTGACGGAACATTTCGTCCGCGAACTGCATGCCATCACGGTCGGCAGTCTGGAACGCGAGGGCGACGCCACGCCTGGTGCATACCGCCGTCAACAGGTTAGAATCGCACGGTCGGAACATCTGCCTCCAGAGTGGGGGTGTAAAATATTTTGTGTAAACGGTCAGTTGTCGATAATCGACCTCGACATGACCGCACGCAAAAAGACTCACCTTTCGACTCACCTTTCGTGATTAAGCGAGCTGTTTGGCTCTTCGCGAAGCGATGCAAATTCGGCGACGCACGGACCACCAACAAGCGCTTTAGTGCTTCCTAATCCGGTTCTTCGACGTTTGATATGGAATTGACCGACCTCAATCATTTTGGGTAGCCATCCCGTAGGAGGACTGCCATGCAAGCTGAAGAAATATTTGCTTTGGGCCTCGGCCTCACGCCACCCTGGAAAGAGGGTGGCGTCGACGGTGAGTTTTATCGGGAATACGGGAGCGCTGGAATTCTGAATGGATAAATTCGATGGCTTGGGGCACCGGCGACTAACATTCCTTGTTTTTTTGAAAAGCTTGAAATAATAAGCAATAAAATTGACATGATAACTCTTGAAAAAGCCGGTCCTTCCGGAATTGCTGTGAGTAAATGACTAGGAGTCTTCTCACGGAGGACGCCGATGAGAGACACCGAACTTTACGCGCAGATTCTTGGAGTCAAAGCGGCTTGGTTTGTTGATAATGGATTGATCGTTCCGGCTTGGAACCAATGAAGCGGGTGGGACAGCTACTTTCGCGACATCTTGAAAATATCCTGACTTTCTGCCGCCACCGGATCACCAACGGCGTCGCCAAAGGATTGAACAGCAAGATCATGAGCATCAAGCGAAAGGCGTGTGGGTACAGCAACAAGGATCATTTCAAGACGGCGATCTCTTTTTTCTGCGATAGACTCGATCTGTACCCGAGGTCAGTTTGAACACGTTCCCCACAGAGTTTCCGGAAGGACCAAGTATAATGGGCGGAATGATGAACCTGAATTTTATCGAACAGCGGAGTCATTTGTAGCCGGGGTTTCTGGCCTTTTCCGCGAGAGCGTTCATTCTTTGAGCAGATGAGACCAGGGGAGAAAAAGAATGGTGACAAAAAGGTTTTTTTTTCTGGTAGCGCTCTTTGCGGTGGAGTGTCTGTGGGCAGGAGGAGCGATGGGATTTTCCTCCGGCAAGGACCTGCTCTCCGCAGAAATTATTGGTCGCATCGAGGAAATCAATTCCCGTCCGGCCGAGGGAAAACTGGATATGAGACGCCCCCCAGCGTCCGAAAAGGGCGGGGAGATGAAAGGAAGCGGAAAGGAAGCGGGTAAAAATTCTGCCGACAGCTTTTTCTCATCCCTCGGCCTTGACGCAGTCACCCTTGATCCAGACGAGATCACGGAGATGGAAGAAACTAGAAAAGTCCTGCAAAGCGCTGGGCTCAGCGAGGCGGACATAGAAAACGCTCTCGGCATGATGGAACGTCAGATAAAGATGGACCGCCTTGGTCTCGATCCCGCAGACATAGCCAAAGCTATGATGACGGCGAAGATCGCCGCCAGCGGAAAAGAAATGGAAGGCAAGGGTGCAAGCCCGCCTCCCGAAAATGGTTTTCCCGAAAAGAGCGCACCGTCCATCGCAGACGCGCCCCTTGCTTCCGCGGCCGAAGGGGTCGAAGGCATGGATGAAGAACAGAAGTCCCGCTGGGCCCTCGGCCTTGCAGACCACATGGCCGTCGCCACTTTTTACGACATCGTGGACGCGAGCATGCTGAAAACCGCAGGTCTCGCCGTTTCGGTCTATCCCCACCCCCTGCTGCTGAACAACTATGCCGGAATGCTTCAGGACTCTGCGCCCATGGACGCCCTCTTCTTCTATTTTGCGGCGGAGGCGCTCGAACCTCGCAATCCCGTCATCTTGACCAATATCGCCATGGCCTTCCTCGACATGAACGACTTTGGCGCGGCAAAAAACTACGCGACCCAGGCCTTGACGGAGAACCCTGAATTCGGCCCCGCCTTCCAGGTGCTTACCATCTGCCACCTGAAGGACGAGAACAGCGTCCTCGCCGCCGAAACTCTCATGAAATCAGCCCGGGACTGCTTCGACGACCTCTCCATGCGACTCTTCGACGATTACATTGCGGAGGTCGGTGAACTCGACGTCACCGAGGGGGAGGAATACCCCCTTTCTGAGGACCAGCTTGCAATCCTCTACGAGATCGCAAAAAAATACGGGGATCCCAAGAGGGAAAATACGAAAGCCGACACCCCGGCAGCCCAGATAAAAATAGCCCCTTTTCCGAATTTCGGAAGCGCTGACGCCTACCTCTCCTCCAGCGAATTTCTGACCGGTGACGCTGAACGGAGATCTGCCAGGCTCGGGAAGCTCTCCATGGAGAATATGCAGTTTGAAAAGTCTGTCTTCGGAAAGGAAGGAAGTAGTGGCACGCTCCCTTTGCTGAAAAACATGAGACAGTACTATGCCTATCGCGTACTTGAATCGTATTATCACTTCAAAATGAGAGAACTCAACTGGAAAATGCAGCAGGAAGATCCAACAGACAAGCTTCTTAAGAGGTATGTCCGGGAGTATATGTCGAAATGCGCCGTCTTTCGCAGGCAGGAGCACGACTTTCATCTTGCGTTCATAGAGCAGACCAAAGGGACGAAGGAGGATGAGGCCGAGTGGCTCCGAAAGGGGATCAGGTTGTATGCCGCCTCCATCGGGAATATGAACGAATTGCTCGACATTACACGGAAATACACCCTGGAATATCTGGGCCATCCCCAGGAAAAGTACGAGAAGAGGAAGCAGCTTGTGGAGGAATTCTGGCTCAAGGCAGGGGGCCTGATGAAATACATGACGGACAGGGAGGTGTACGACCTTGTCGCCAACCGGAGGGAACTGTTCGCCGTGGACGCTATGGATATCTACCCCACCGCAGGGTATGCCATTCCGAACTTTGGGACTGAAGAGGGCAGGCAGGCCATCGACGAATCACCCTTGGGCTTCTCATCGCCTTTTCTGTGCCAGATCAGCCCTGTCGGCCTCGAGGGGATGCTCGATGCCATTCGCCAATGTGAAGAAGATCTCGCACAACTGCGAAAAGCCCTTGACGCACTTCTTCCGCCCCCGAAGGTCATTCCGAAATATGCCTTCGACGCTGACCCGGTGGAAATCGAAAGAACAGCCATGAAGACCTTCAAGGAGGCGGGTGATCTCCCCCTCATAGGAATAGAGGGGAAAATTCCCTTCTCGGACAAGCACACTGCCTACACCGACGGAGAGAAGAGCACGTGGATCATCTCGGGTGAACGGGGCGTGAGGGGGGCCATTCATGACGAGAGTAGCGGCACCATGACGACGTTTGATGCCGCACCCAAGCAGGGCAAGACTGTCTACGACATGAAAACCGGTGAGGCCAGGCCGGCCCCGGCTTCGGTCTTCGATGTCGGCACGAAACTGACGGCTGTGGGTGAACTTGGAAAGAAACTTGATGAGGCGTCGGATTACGTTCGGTCGAAAGTGTTTAAAAACACCAGCGGCGCGGAGACACAAGGATCGAACCCCCTGGGGGCAATCTTCAAGGGCGCCGATTTTTTGAAAAAAGGACAGGCGTCCATCGGTTTTTTCCAGGCTGCGGCTGATATCAAGACAGCGGGGAAGCGGATGTTCGGCGAGTATGTGACAAGAGACAGAAATCACCGGGTCATCGACCACGGACTCGTATATATCAGACAGGTTGGAGGCTCGATTCCTCTAAAAAATTCTCCAGAACTGGGCAGGGAAGTGTTAGTGATGAAGTCCCGCATGACAGGGCACGCCACAAAGCAGGAATACCTCCAGTACAAATTCAATCTTGCATCTGTGCGCACCCAAGAATAAAGACGAAAAAAGGCTCAAAGGGCTGCATGCACGATTCTTCAGCCCCACGCAGCATTTCCTTTGCAGAAGCGGAATGCCCCTTTCGGTCTTTTCTTCGAGGGAGTTGCCGACCAGATTGAAAAGAATCCGGCGCAGCTTGGCGACAGCACCGCAAAAAATCAAGGGCTTGGATGTAAACATCCAGGCCCTTGTCTTTTGGGTAAAAAGCTTTCCCCAAACCATTCCCCGCACGCATGCCAAAAAAGACGGAATGCGCAGTTTGGGGCGAGATTTCGATTATATTTTCAATGAACAAAGGCTGTTGGCTGCTCATGGCTAACCCCGAAAGTCGTGCTGCAGATCTCATGGTTGTGAGCCAACCCGTTGCTGGCTCAAGCCGTGAACGGCAAAACAAAGTCATCTGAAAAGCTGGAAGCGATGGCTACCAATCAGATCTAGTAGTTATGCCAACCCCGGTGCTGGTTCCCCACCTCCTCCAAATTTATGCAAAATATTTCTCGTGATCAAAATTCACGCCCTCCCGCATGATGAAATACGCAGCCTGCGCAAGTATGTGGGGCAAGGCGCTCTGTGCGACCATTCTGTTGTTTCGAGCCAGCTTTCTACTCTACTCTGTTTACCCTGATTCTCTGATGAGCGTGCCGATCACTTTGTTATTGCTACTTAAGTCCTGGCCGTTTAATGTCTCATCGGCCATACGGGTAGGTGGCGTCGATGGTAAGCGTGAGTGCGTCATCGTTTTCTTTGGCGTTTGTTGGCGCGCCAAAGACGATAAATACCGACAAAAACACGGCCATCAACACATGCAGCCAGCTCATGTACGCCTCCTCATTTGGATCGCAAGTGTGCGGGATCTCCGGAAGACCAGGGCAGGAGGGATACCCCGCCCCCCGCCACTTTTGAGGGAGCAAGCCGTAGTCATGATTACTGTCATCTCATCGATATCTGCAGCGAAAGGCCTTTTCATCAAAACGAAGTTTCCGACAACTCTGAAGGAGGTCTCATGAAACATTTTATCACCGGCCTGTTGTCAATGCTCCTCTGCCTGTTCGCGTTTGCTCCGGCCTGGGCGGCGAGCGATCCCAACGACGTGCCTGGAAGTAAGGACCCGGCGCTTTTTTCCCGCATGCCCGGCTTCCACATCCGGGAGTACGAAGCCCTGGAGTTCGACCGGTACGAGTTCAAAACAGGTCCTGCTGAAACGCAAAAAGTGGAAGGACGAAGCACCGCTCTCTACTACTACGCCAACGAGGGAATAACGCAGCCCAGCGGCCTGCAGATAACCCGCAATTATGTTGGCGCCGCGGAAGCCATCGGGGGATCGCGGGTCTACGAGTTCGAAGACGGTGGCACCGAATACGTCATCATCCGGGTAGTCAAGAACGACATGGAAGTGTGGACCGAGGTGTCCGGGGCGAACAACGGGATGTACAATGTCCGGATGATCGAAAAGCAGCTTATGAAGCAGGCGGTGGTGGCCAATGCGGAGGCGCTGTCCGGCAGCATCGCGGAGAGCGGGCGGGTGGCTGTCTACGGCATCTATTTCGACACGAACAAGGCCGAGCTCAAGCCCCAGTCCGAGCCAGCCCTGGCCGAGATCGTCAAGATGCTCCAGACCGACGCGGCCCTGAAGCTCTTTGTCGTGGGGCACACCGACAACGTTGGCCAGTTCGCGCACAATCTCAAATTGTCTCAGGATCGTGCCGCCTCGGTGGTCAATGCCCTGGTCAGCAAGCACGGCATCGCCGCGGCACGGCTGATCCCCTTTGGAGCAGGCCCCACGGTCCCCGTGGCCGCCAACACGACCGACGAGGGCAAGGCCAAGAACCGCCGCGTGGAGCTTGTGGCCCAGTAGGCCCGGTCCGGCAATAGCCTTGCCCCATGGAGCGGCTTTTTCACGGGAAGGGCCGCTTTCTCGCGTTTGGCTATCCTGTGGCGTAGCAAACGGCTGTAGCCGCGCATTTGAGACATGGCGCACCTTCATCGAAAAATCAAAAATGGCAGACCTTACTTCTACATCCGGGAGACGCTCGTGTGAACGGCAAGCCCAAGGTGGAAAAGATCCTCAGCATGGCCACGGGACAAAAGACTTCCGATCTGAGCCGTATTCCGGTTGAGCAAACAGCATGGCAATGGGTCAGGTCTTCTTTTGGCCATTCTGTGATTTGAATACGTATCAATCTGAAATCAGATCATAAATCTGGACTATCTTCCCTCCTATCCATCCCCTCCGCATAAAATTCCCAGGCTCTACTTTCATCCGAGACACTATAGCCATGGAACCTTTCGATCCAGACTGCGTGCCCGCCGAATCTCTCCACGCAGATTGCAAATCCCGCCTCGCACTCTTTGGATGACGTCCACATTTCCCCGGCACACCCCTTGCTCTTCTCCCTCCAGCAGGAGGTAAGATCATGCTTTTCTTACAAATTTGGAATAACAGACAGAAAACGGGCGCTGATTCTTCCACAGCACTTGAATCCGCCACCGATACGCGCACCGATGCCGCGTTGCTGGATACCGTGGCCGGGGCTATTGCCTTGCAGCGTTTGTCATCGCCACTTGATGCCCTCGGAGAGCGGCTCAAGGCCACTACCGAGGTCGGACTGCGACAGGTCGCGGTCATCGAAGTAGCATACGGCCGCCGTGGTCAACCGGGCCGACACCGTGAACGGCCACACGCTGCGCCAGGCCGAGATGGCGCAGGCGGCCGTGGGGCACATGGCCCGTCTGGAGGCCCGCCTGGGCGAGGTGGAGATGCGCATGGATGAGCTCTCCGCCGCCATGGGCGAACTGCTCGGCTTTGTCGGCACGGTGGAGACGCGCATCAAGGGCATCGGCTCCATTGCCCACGCCATCCGCGACATCGCCGCCAACACCAACATGCTCGCCCTCAACGCCACCATCGAGGCGGCCCATGTCGGAGCGGCGGGGAAAGGATTCGGAGTCATCGCCAACGAGATCCGGACCCTCTCCCACCAGACCGTGGATGCCACCACGCGGGTCGATGGTCAGAACGAAGAGATCGGAAGGAATGTCACCGCCATGGTAGAGGCCGTGCGCCGGGTGGAGGGCTTTGTCGGTCGGATTCAGGCGTCCATGAGCGCCTGCCTCGAAGATGCGCGGGTAGCCCGGCCATGCGTGGAGGAAGGTGGAGTGCTGGCCGCGGATCTGCGCGGCGAGAGCCAGAGCAACGTCCGGGACGTGGCCGCCGTGCAGGAGAGCCTCGTGGCCCTGCACGACGGCAGCGCCTCCCAGGCCAGCGAGGCCGAGACCCTGGCCGTCCATGCCCGACAGGTCAGCGAGACCTCCGAGAGCCAGCTCGCGGCCGTGGGCAGGCTGCGCTTCGCCACCCATGAATGGGCCAAGAGCGCCGTGGCAGCCCTGGTGCGCGACGCCGACGTCAGAGCCATGGAGCGCCGCCGGGTGGAAACCGCGCTGCGCCGCGCCCTGGGCCAGGGGCTCTTCGAGCTGCTCTACGTGACCGATGCCAAAGGCAGGCAGATCGTGGACAACGTGGGACAGGTGAAGACGGCCTACGGCGACACCGGGCTTGGCAAGGACTGGTCCCAACGCCCCTGGTTCCGCCACCCTGTCAGCCAGCGGGAAGCCTATGTCTCGGACTTCTACACACGGTTCGGATTCAAAAATTACCCAGGATTGACCTACGCGGGCGTGCCCGGGCAGTACGTCCTGGCCCTGCAACTGGGAGACCCCGCGCCATGCGGCGAGATCGTCGCCCACCCGGCATTCAGCCCCGAAAACGGCATGATGCCGGACAATTAATTCCCCGCCTCTCAAAACACGTGCGCCCCGCTTTCCGGCATTCCTGGGATCAGGAAACCGGAGAGCGGGGCACCGTATTCATGCTTCAATCAGAGAGATTCGGCCGCGATCCGGTCACGCAGGGCGGTCATTTCCCCGTGCAGGGGATCACCAGGGGGCAGGGTTTGCAGGGTTTCGTCCAAGAGCGCGAGCGCTTTTTCCCTTTCGCCGGTTTGCGCCAAGGCCAAGGCCATAGTGGCCCTGAAGAGCGGATTGCCGGGCTCGGCATTTACCGCCGCGGATGACCACTCCAGGGCTTCGCGTGCCTTTTCCAGATTCACGAGGGCATAGGCCAGATTATTCATGGCCTCCGGATTTTCGGGGTTGCGCTTCAAGGCCAGCCTGAAGCTCTCCCGCGCCTGCGCCCAATCGCCCAGGGCCGCATGCGCATTGCCGAGGTTGATGAGCGGCTGGTCCCAGGAGCGATCCTTGGCCGCGGCCGCTTCATAGGATTTCAGGGCCAGATCCAGCTGCCCTGCGGCCTCGTAGGACACCCCAAGATCGTTATGCTCCCGTGCGTCCAGCGGGTCGGAAAGCACGACGATCCTGGGCGTGGCGCATCCGCTCAGGGCAAGAAAGAACAAAAGACAACATACAAATCGCACGGCTTACTCCACAACAAGATAAAGGCGGTTCATGGGTTCCCAGCGCTCAAGAAGTTCGCGCTCCGACAGAAACACGTCCTCCTTGGTCCCGGCATGCATCAAAAACCCCTCCGGGTCATGGCCGAACACCACCACGTAATGCCCCTGGCTGAACATCCTCCCGCCCATTTCGAGCAGAAGGATGACGGGGGTCCCGGCGTCGATGCGCGACCGCAGCATGGCAAGGTCGCCGCGCCCGGAGCTGGTCGACAGCCCGAGAAACCTGGCATGATTTTCCATGTCCGGCAACAGAGTGCGCTCCAGCACCGGTGTGAACACGGCCCGCGTCACCTCATCCAGGGACTCGTCCCGGCCATGGAACGCAAGCACTGCAGCCAGTGCAGATGGACCGCAGTCGTTGATCTGCGTCTGGGGAATAAAGGGCACTTCCAGGCGAACCATGCGGGCGTTAATTTCCCTATCCGGCTGAAAAGCGGGGCGCTGCACGCACCCCGCCATTGAAAGCATCGCCATGAGCCCCAAGAGGCAAAGCCGCCTAGTTAACGACAACGCGCTTGCCGCTGTAATGCAGAATGAGGACCACCAGCAAAATGACCAGCAGCACCGCGATGACCACCCCGACGACGCCGCCGCCCACGTCACCGGAAAGGCTGGCCAGTTGGTGCAACTGATCGTCGGAAAGCGTGCCGAGTTTCGCGTCCACTTCTTGCGGGGTCAGGCCGTAGTCCGCCAGGCGCTGGGCCACGACCTTGTTCTCCAGGGCGGTCTGAATGGACGCGATGTCGGCGCTGCGCTGCGCAACGATCTCGCCTGAAGACATGCGGCTTTGCGCCAGAAATGCCTCGGCATTGGAAGGAACTAACGCGAGGAAGAAATAGGCAACCAGAATCGGCCAGCAGACACGAGTGTTGAAAAACCACTTTTCTCGTTTCATTTTAAAGCCTCCATATAATAAACTGTGCTCGAAAGCTCCGCGCCCCTCTCGACCGTCGAAAACAATGGTCTGGCGGGAGAAATCAGGAAAACTATTATGTGAATAACAGGATAAAATCGCTGTAGTCAATGCGAACGAAATTTATTTGCAGCACTTTTTAAGACAAAACATCAGATCCTGGCCACCGCCTGATGAACCGCGCCCCAAAATTGATTCGCCATGGCTAAAAATCCAGACCGCACTCCCCTCGGGAAAGCCAGGGTGCGGGCACATTCCAGGCACTCGACACACCTTCGCGTCGCCCCAAAAAAACGACGCCTCTTGCTTCGCATCCTCAAAACACCGCCCCTCTCCCAGTCCTGCTCAAAGTCCAGCGCATGATACTCATTGCAAGACAAGATCATGGCTTTGAAGCAATCCCTTCACCTCGACATGTATGGTGTGGCTGCAAAAAGTTGTCATCCCTTGAAGAAGGGGACGCCTTTTTTAACTATCTGAAAAGAATGGATTCCCGCCTTCGCGGGAATGACACCCAGGCTCTTTCGCGACATTTTGCAGTGGCCTCATGTATGCTCCGCATTTGATTATACGCTCCAATCCCGATGTGTTTTGCAACAGCCAAGAATAACATGATGCCTAATTAGATTTGCCTGCGAGCTCAGACGCATGGAGAGGACATACTCGCGCCAAAGGCGATATGTCCAAAAGACATGACGGTCGCCAAATCCAAATCCATGCACTGATTCGCAAGAGTATCGATCCCAGAAAATATATTGTTCTCTCAAGAAAACAGTAACACAAAAAGGCAGTGCAACATGAAATCCGTCATCGCATCCCTGTTCGTCCTGATTATGTGGATCAGCAATGTCTGGGCGGAGGGGGCTTGGAATGTGAACGGATACGCGTTCACGAATGTGCATGCGTGGCAGAATGGAAAAGAAGTCAAGGTAAGTGGCCGGGTAAGCAATGGCCCTGCCAGGTCGCCGCTGCTGGCTCAAATTCATATTGAAAACGATGCGGGAAAAACGCGCAAGGTTAAGATCAAGATAGGTAAATTCACGGGCCAGGGCGAAACCTTCGAGACAAGATTCACGGCCTCAAAAAAAGCGACCTGGTGGCGGATCACCCGGATCGATGTTGCCGGAAACGAACCAGAGCAAATCAGGACAAAGACTCCGACGGCCCAAACAACAAACTCACCCTCCTCGGTTCCACATACAAAAACAGCATCACCAAGTTCATATCCCGTTAAATACGAAAAGCAGGGAGCCATGAGCAATGTTCTTTTCTCGTCGATGCGCGCGGTCTGCATAACCGTCCGTGATAAAAGATCAAACAGTCTTGTCTTGATGAAAAACGTTTCTTCTCATGTTCCTGAAAAAATACAGATGCCATATGGAGATTACACGACGACAATCATCGGTGACGGCTACAAAATGCAGAAAGAATTCAAAATTGAAAATGAAGATGAAGTCATTCAACTTTACTGATCTTTCAAGCCTCAATAAAACTCCAAAAACGCCACCTCAGGCACAAGCCTTTACTGGCCGAGCATCGGACCGAAAACCGTGTTCGATCAGTTTGCGCCACAAGAATCACAGTCTTTTTTAGTTTCCCGCGCTGTAATCAACCAGATCCGGTTCAAAGGATGAGATCCCGGATTCATCCGTCCCCCAACGGGTAAAGGTCAACGCGCCCGAGATTGCCGTTACGAAGGCAAAAGCTCCGGCGTATCAAAAGGATCTGGAACTATTCACAATTCACATTTCTTGTATATTAATGACACGCTCGCGAGACATTATGACCCATCATTATGCATTTCTTTTGAAGCACCAGCTGAGATCATTGAATACCTCCTCATTATATCCCGCAAAATTCGTATTTACTAAGCTCTCATGAATACTGGTTAATTTCACAAGAAATTCATCTGCACGCATTTTCTACACATCAGAATCATTTAAATTCATAACGCTCGATGCAATATTATTGCTCATGGTCTCAATTTTGCTCAATATAAATTTTGATTTTATTTCAAAGCATCACAATCAGGCATGCTCATTGATGACTTTTTGCCTCAAAATAGTTCGTTGAATAATTAGAGCATGTTATCGCTCCTGAATTCAATAGCGATCATCACTTCAAAATCAACAAGGAGGGCCACTTCACTTTTGCGACGACAAGGACGTTTTCATGTTTTTTCAATTTCAAGCATTTCTTGATTGAAAAAATTTATCTCAGCGACGGAGGAAAAAGTAATGACTTTGGTACTGCTTGTGACAATTGCCATGCTGTGGTTTCCGATCGGGCTCTTTTACTTTGGCCAAGGGGATGCGAAAACCTGCGGCGCGATTGCCGGCTTTGTGGGCATAATAACCTGTATCGGCGGGATAATCCATGCAACGCCTCTTTTTGGCAGCGATGCGTTTACGGCGACATTGCTGATCCCCTTTGGCATTGTGTACCTTACAATCTCGTACTGCATGCTGAACGGAATCGAAGACCTGCGCTCTCTGGGCAACCTGAGCTTGATGATGGCGATCATTTTGGCCATTGCCGCGTATTTTTATTTCACCGGCGGGGGCATCAAGCCCGACGGAACGTCATTCATCGGCAAGAGCCTTTACCTTGGCTGCATGATGGTTGCCTTTGTGGTGCTGACAATCGCAGTCTGGGCCGTGACGTATGGAAAGCTGTCACCCAAGGTCTTGGGTGCGCTGCTTATTGTCTTGTCATTCCTTGGTCTGCTCATACCCGCGTATGATCTCATCGGTTTTGGCAAGCTGCCGTTCTAGTCTTCGGCCATGACGATAAACGCGAAACGCCGCATCTTCCTTTCAAGGGGGAGGCGGCGTTTTCGATTTCGAAAATGACGTCACGCAGACGTGAATCTTGTGCGCAATCGCAGAAAAAAAGGCACGGCTCCTTTTCCTCTTCAAAAACGAGCACGCCGCGTCGCCGCGCGCTTTCGTTGTCCATGCCCGCAGGCAAGCTGTCTTGATCATTCCCCTGTGCGCTGGTATTCGGCTCCGACCAGAAAACAGCTTCACGCCTATGCTTCAAATGCAACCGAAGAACAGTATCTCACATGAAAACACTCCCCGTTCTCCTGCTCGGATCGACCGCCTGGACCGCCACTGCATGGGCGACTGAGAGTGCGGACGCGATGCCGTTCGTCGGCATCTCCGCCATGTGGATTGCGCTGATCATTGCCGTCATGGCCGCAGCGGCGATGTTCGCCTCGCGCAAGCGTGCGGGCAAGCGCGGCGGGCGCAGGACACGAAAAATCGCCGAAGCGCTCCTGGACGCGAAGACATACCATCAAATGCACGACCTCACTTTGGAAACAAAAGACGGAACTGTTCAGATCGACCATGTCATCATCTCCCCGTTCGGCGTGTTCGTCATCGAAACCATGGACATGGGTGGCACGATCCTCGGCAAGGCATTCGACCCCGATTGGACGCAAACAATCAATGGCGAGACAATCAAGTTCCCGAACCCGCTCAAACCGAATTTCAACCGCAAGCTGGCACTGAGTAGCTTGCTGAGGATCGGCGAAGACAAACTCTTCTCGGTCATCGCGTTCACGGACAACGCCACGTTTGAAATCGCGATGCCGGACAACGTGACCAAGGGCAAAAACTTCGTGAGCTACATCAGATCCAAAGACACGGTGCTCATCGAAGAAAGCGAGGTGCCGGGCATCGTGGCCAAAATCCAGAGTTCCCTGAGCAGACGCCCGCCCAGGGCGGACCAGCGGCCCGGCCAGGCCGGCAAACCGGCCCGCAGCGTGCTGCGGTTCATGAATCTCCTGAAATTCGCCGTCATCGGGCTTGTCGTCGCGGGCGGATCGCACATCCTGCACAACACCATGCAATATCCCGTCATCCCTTTTGACTTCAACCCCATAGCCTGGATCACTGGCCAGACACCTCCCGAAAAGATCGAGATCACAAAAAAAGAGACAAAAAAGAGCGACAGAGTTCCCCGGTCAGCCGCCTATGGATTCCTGACGATCACGGCCATGCAGGACACGCGCCTCACCCTGAACGACTCGGAGAGCGGCAAGACCGTCGTCAGTCTGGAACTCAAAAAGGGAGAATCCCGTGAAATCGAGCTCAAAAAGGGGCATTACAAGGCCCAAATCCTTCAGGACGGAAAGCTTCGCACCAGGCTGGTGAGTTTCATCGGCAGCGCCGGAGCCCTCGAACTCTAGCCTGGCAGGCTTAGCAAGCGGACTGTTACTCTACACGCCATCCGCCCCAACAAGCGCCTCTATTTCTTGATGTCGGTAGGGCAGACGTTGTCCCGGAGACAGTAGTTCTCCACGAATCTGCCGATCTGCACGCCCATGTGAACGCATTTTCTCCCGGCCAGACAATCCTCCACATCCTTTTTGTCCAGATGGGTATCGAGGGAGTGCTCCCCGAAAGAGAATTCGACCGTCCACCCTTCGACCTTCTCGTCGTAATGGCATGTGATCTGGATCTCGTTTTTTTCGATCTCCGGATACATTTCCCTGATCTTCGCTTCGAGTTCGCTGATTTTCACGTTCATCGCCGTCTCCTTGATTTTTGGTTCATAATGATCATTATTCATAAAAATGATCTTTGTCATCTCGCCTTCAGAATTCAGTTCAGAGGAAATGGCGGTCCGAAAAGAGAATTATTTCACTAAGTATTAATGCTTACTTTTGTCATACAAAAATAGTAGTCAGTACTAACTAAGACTTCCCAAAGTAGGTGCGCACCCACTCGACAAGAATACTGCGGCCTCAACCCATGGAGCCACATGTCATTTCGCGATAATATCCTCCTGCCCCGACAGGGCTGGAACTTTGACAATACCTATGTCCGTCTGCCGGACTCCCTCTATGTGCGCCAAAATCCCATTCCCGTGCCGGCGCCGCGCATGGTCATTTTCAACCGCGCGCTGGGCGAATCACTGGGACTGAATACGAAGGAACTCGACGGAAAAGAAGGGGCCGAAATTTTCGCGGGCAACCTGATCCCGGAAGGCGCGAAGCCCATCGCCCAGGCATACGCAGGGCATCAGTTCGGCCATTTCACCATGCTCGGCGATGGCCGCGCCATCCTGCTGGGCGAGCACGTCACGCCCAAGGGCAAACGCGTCGACATCCAGCTCAAGGGGTCCGGCCAGACGCCCTTCTCGCGCCGGGGCGACGGCCGCGCCGCCCTGGGGCCTATGCTGCGCGAATACATCATCAGCGAGGCCATGCACGGCCTGGGCATCCCGACCACACGCAGCCTCGCAGTGGTCGCCACGGGCGAAGCGGTGCACCGCGAAACCCTGCTCGCAGGGGCGATCCTGACCCGCGTCGCGGCCAGCCACATCCGCGTGGGAACCTTTGAATATCTTGCGGCTCGCGGAAGCAAGGAAGAGCTGCGCGCCCTGGTCGACTACACCATCCGCCGCCACTACCCGAAACTGCTTGAGGCCGAAAACCCGACCCTCGCCCTCCTCCATGCGGTCATGGAGCGGCAGGCGTCGCTGGTCGCCAAATGGCTTCATGTCGGCTTCATCCACGGAGTCATGAACACCGACAACATGGCCCTGAGCGGCGAAAGCATCGATTATGGGCCCTGCGCGTTCATGGACGCCTACGACCCGGCCACGGTCTTCAGCTCCATTGACCACGACGGCCGCTACGCCTACGGCAACCAGCCCGCCATCGCGCAGTGGAACCTGACCCGCCTGGCTGAAGCCCTGCTCCCGCTGGTGCATCCGAACAAGGAAAAGGCCGTCGAGCTGGCCCAGGCGGCTGTGGGTTCCTTCCCGGGGGTGTTCAGACGTTGCTGGATTGAGGGAATGCGAGCAAAGCTGGGACTTTTCACGGCGGAGGATGAGGACCTGTCCCTGGCTCAGAATCTCCTGAAGCGCATGCAGGACAGCGGCGCGGATTATACCGGCACCCTGCGCGATCTGGCACGGGAGCCATTGCCCGACACGCCGTTCTTCCTCCACCCGGCGTTCGGGCCGTGGCACGAACGCTGGCAGGCACGGCTGAAGCGGCAAGGAGAGCCTTGGGAAGTGTCTCGCGCGTTCATGCGCACCCGCAACCCTGCAGTCATCCCGCGCAACCACCGAGTTGAAGAGGCCTTGGAGGCGGCGGTTCAGCGGGAGGATCTCACGCCGCTCAGCGCTCTTCTTGCGGCGCTGTCCAGACCCTTTGACGATCTGCCCGAGCATGCGGGCTATCGCACGCCTGCACCACGGAACCACGGCTACAAGACCTACTGCGGGACATGACGCGCTCAACGAGCACCGCTCCGCAAGGACGCACCCTACAGCCGGAAGCCGCCATGCGGCAGGGACCGGGGAACTTGTGTTTACCGGGAGTTCTTCGGAAACCGGCGGGCTAGGGGGCTGGAATTTTCAGGTACCGGTCGCGGATCGCCTCGACCTCTCCCCTTTCGAACACGCCCGCAACTGCGGCGCGGACCTCCCTGACAAGCTCAAGGTCGGTTCCAAGACTCGCCGCCAGATAATAGTCGCCGACATGGACGGCCTCTCCATGAGGCACGATCCGCCCATCCTTCCCGGCCTTCCGGATCTCATGGGCGAAAATCAGCGGGTCCCCGAGAAAAAAATCACTACGGCCGAGTTCCAAATGCTCCAGTACCGCGCCCTTCCTTTCGTCGCCAAAGAGGACGATCTTCTTGTCCGGCACTCCCCACTGGGTCAGAATCTCGGAAGTGAAATACTCGCGTATGGTCGCCGTCCTGCGGGAGGAAAGTTCCCGCCTGTCCACCTGCGCAAGATCCTCCCGCGACGCGAGCCGAAAAAGCCTCACCTGCGCAGGAGCAAGGGCGTGAACCCAAATAAAGTTGGACTCCCTTTGCGGAGTCCTGGCCATGGAGAAAATGAACACATTCCTGTCCTTCAGCGCGCGGTCATAGGCCCGCGGCCAAGGCTGGACGTCAATCGTGTACTCAAGACCGGCGGCGTCCAGGGCGGCCCTGACAAGGTCCGCTGAAAACCCGTGCAGGTTTCCGTTCTGCGTGTAATTCAAAGGCCTCATTTCTTCCGTGACAAGGGTGATGACATGTCCCGCAGGCCCGGCGGACCATCCGGACAGGGGCAGGATCACCAGCGCCAGGCACAAAAAAACTCCCGCGATGCCGCGCTCGCGCCATGGACGCAGAGAACGCCTTTTCCGGACCCCACGATCCCGCTTGACACAGACAAGGTCAGTCACTCCGCAGCACCTGCCTTATCCGCTCCAGCATCGCCATGCTGTCGCAGGGCTTCTGAAAAACATCCTCCCCAGTCATGCCCAGCTCCGTGATATCGACGTACTGTTGAAAATCCGTGGACCCGGTATGCAGGACATGACGCGGGCACAATGCCCGCTCCTTTGCAATGCGGATAAATTCCGCTCCGTTCGTGGCAGGCAGACGGATATCGACAATGCACAGGTCCGCAGGCTCCCGTCGCAGCTCCTCAAGCGCCAGTTCCGCCGAGTGGGCCGTGCGAACGTCAAACTCGTCAAAATCCTCCAAAAAACAGGCGAGCGAAGTGCGGATATGCTCCTCGTCGTCAATGATCATGATGCGTGGATGCACCTGTCCTCCTTATTCGTGTGCGCTCACGAGCGCGGGCAGCTCGACGACGAATTTCGTGCCCACGCCAGGGCGTGACTCGACGCTCATCAGTCCGTCATGGCTGCGCGTGATGATGAAATAGGACACGGAGAGCCCAAGGCCGGTACCCACTCCTGGGGATTTGGTGGTAAAGAACGGTTCGAACGCCCTGCGCTGCACCTCGGGGGGCATGCCCGGACCGTTGTCGTC
The DNA here is from genome assembly GCA_002412965.1 of Desulfomicrobium sp. UBA5193. Taxonomy (GTDB): domain Bacteria; phylum Desulfobacterota; class Desulfovibrionia; order Desulfovibrionales; family Desulfomicrobiaceae; genus Desulfomicrobium. The sequence continues at coordinate 315,195 of DHWB01000004.1, read as the reverse complement.
CACCTCCACGACCACTCGACCCTCCCGGCCTTGCATGCGCACAACGACGCGCGGATCCGCGATTTCCGGCTGGGCCGAAGCCATGGCCTGGGCCGCGTTGCGTAGCAGGTTCAAGAAAACCTGCTCGATTTCCGTCTCCGTGCAGTTGACCTTGGGGAGATTGTCTTCGCATTCCCACACCATATGTATTTTCCTGAAATCATAGCTTTTCTTCAGGTCGTAATCGCTCCCCGCGAGATGAACGGCCCGCTCGATTATGGTGCGCAGATCGCAAACCTTGCGCTTGGATTCGCTGCGTCTGCTGAAGTCGAGCATATGACGGATGATGTCCGCAGCTCGCACGGCAGCTTCCTGAATGTTTCCGATGAACTCATGAAGCCGCCTGGCGCGCATGTACTGATCCAGCAGATTCATGTCGAGGCCGAGGCCGCGCGCGACCTCTATATTCTTGGGAAAGTCCGGCCTGGTCCGTTGCGCGAGATTCTGGCTGGTGACCATGATGATCCCGAGGGGATTGTTGATCTCATGGGCCACGCCCGCCGCGATGCCACCCACGGAGATCATCTTCTCGCTCTGGATCATCATCTCCTGCATGCGCTTGAACTCCGTCACGTCGCGAAGCACTGCCATGACGCAGGGCTCACCATCGATGCTCAGCATCTGACTGGACAATACGCACGAAATCGTTTCCCCATCCTTGCGGCGCAAGCTGAAGTCGATGTTTTCGATCTGTCCCGCTGTTTGCATGCGCTGCCGGACAAGATCGCGCATCGCCAGGCTGTCGTACAGGCCCATCTCAAACACCGTCTTGCCGACGGCTTCGCCGTGCCCAAAGCCTGTCAGTCTCGAAAAGGCTTCGTTGACATCAATGACGCGCCCGTCATCGAGTCGCATGAGGATGATGACATCCGGAGAAAGGCGGAAAAGCCGGGAGAATTTCTCCTCCGACTGCCGCAGGCTCTCTTCGGCCCGCTTGCGGTCCGTGATGTCCCTGCAAATGCCTTCGTGAAAAAGGACTCTGCCCTGCTCATCCTTGATGTAGCGCGCGTTGTCCTCGACCCATATTATCTGTCCATCTTTGCGCTTGAGCCTGTAATTTTCTATGGCGTCCACAAATTCCGCATTGTCGGAGATGATGTCGTCCCTTTCAGACTCATGCACAAACACATCATTTGGTATGTAAACTTCCCTCAGTTCATCCATACTTTCATAGCCGAGCATGCGCAGAAAAGCAGGATTCGCATCGACAAAATAACCGGCCGGAGTGGAGCGATAGAATCCGTTGGGCATGGTGTCGAACAGGTTCTTGAACTTCTTTTCACTCTCGATCAGCGCCTCTTCGACTTTCTTGCGCTCCGTGATGTCAATGCCGATGCCGGTGAGATACATCTCACCGTCGATGATCACGGAGACTCCCGTGAAATAAAAGGGAATGGCCCGTCCATCCTTGGTCAGCATCTCGGCTTCGACCATGGCGCTCCCTCGGTGCATGCCCTTGCGCACGGCGGCGTCGACCTTGGAGGCGTGCGGCTCGCGCCCTCCAAACCAATCCAGGATTTTGCGTCCGGGCATCTCCTCGGGCGAGTAGCCCATCACGGTCTCGTGCGCCTTGTTCCAGCGCACCAGCCGTCCCTGGCTGTCATAGAGATAGAGCAGCCCCGGAACGCTCTCAAAGATGGCGGCCATGAGGACCCGCTCCTGAGCCAGAGAACGCTCGGCCTGCCTGCGGGCGCTGACATCCTCCACCACCCCGTTCAAAAATGCCGGCCGGCCCTTTTCGTCATTCTGCACGGATGCGGTCAGCACGCCGTCAAAGAGGGACCCGTCCCTGCGCACGAATTGCATCTCCATGGTCGCCGTGCCCGAGGACTCGGTCAGCGCCTGCAAAAGCCTCTGGCGCGTTGCGGGATCGGCATAAACGTGATCAATCCGGAACCCGTTCGTGGTGTAGAAATCATCGCGGTCCACATACCCGAACATGCGCCCCAGTGCCGGGTTTCCTTCCATCAGCACGCCGTCGAAGGTGGTGCGAAAAATGCCGACCGGCGAATTATGAAAAATGGCCCGGTATTTCTCCTCGCTCTCCGCCAAGGCCCCGAGTTGACGCTCAATGGTTTTTCCCATGCCCAAAAAGGCATGCACCAGCGGCTCGAACTCCGTGTAGTGCACGCCGGGATCGCCCGGAGCATAATCTCCGCGTGCATAAGCCGCGACCAATGCGTCCAGGGCATTGAACGGCTGTCGAAAATAATGACGCAGCGCCCTCGCCGCAAAGAAGGAATGGGCAAGGATGATAAGCAGGGCAATGCCCCCGCCAGCCAGACCGATACCTGCCAATATCCTCACTCGGTACGAGTTCTCCAGGCCGAGCCGGATATGGCCGATGACCTGTCCGTCATGGCTCACATCGGCTTCGCGGGTGATGTAGAGGGTCTTGCCCGTCTCATGCGCGAACCATTGCTCGCCGCGCGAGTCGCTGAGTTCAAGCAGCCCCACGTTAGGATCCATGGCTGTCGCCTGAGCCACGGCAATGGCGCTACCCTTGTCCAAAGACCAGAAGGGGGATTCCAGAGCCTGCGTCAAAAACATGATGGTGCTCTCGGCCTGGACCTCCATCTGATTTCCGACCCGCCAGGTCAGCAGGAGAAAGACCAGAACCGAGACAACAAGAACGATGGCCGTGCTCAAAATGCCCAAAGAGAAGAACAGGCGTTTGGACAGGGATTGCCTTGCGGGCGTGTATGACATGAAGATCACCGTTCCTGGCAAAAAAATGAATACATTACCGAGCAGTTCATGGCTTGGTCATTGATATCTTTTAACAGAGATCATTGTATCTTTCGAGAGAAAAACAGCGCCGAAACATCTTCCCTCACAATGCAAGGCTCTTTTCCTGTATGACATTGCCAAAAATGGGTTCTTCTTGATATTATGATTCGAAGAACCTAGTCTTTTAAAAAAGTATCATCAATTTCGGCGGCCGCGCACGCAAGCATGACGCAATGCAAAAATGCGCACACAGGGCTCAAACGCACCTGGCACACGCCAACAGGATGGAATCAATCGAACGAGGGCACGATGGAGAAAAAGGGCAGACACGTCGAACCGCAAGAACTCGGCCGCCGCGCCGCTCAACCGGAAGCAACCGCCAACGGATGCGCGCCGGGAAAAAATTCCAGGCAGCCATGCGCCTGGGTCCAGTCACTCTCCGGCCGAGCCCTGCTCGATGCCATGCACGACATCGCCGCCCTGAAGGACGCCCTTGGCATATACAGGGCCGCAAATCCGGCCATGTGCGCACTCCTGGGCAGGCCGGAATCCAGCATCATCGGCCGCACGGACGCCGATCTTTTCCCGCCGGGCCAGGCCGAAGCCAACCGACTGCTGGACCAGCAAGTGCTTGCCAGCAAAACGCCACGCACCGTCGAAGAATCCGTGACCGGCGCGGAACGCTCCGTCTGGGCCAGCACTACCATAAGCCCCCTGCTTGACCGTGAAGGCCAATGTATCGGCATCTTCGTCACGATCCGCGACCTGACCGCGCGCAAACAGGCCGAGATGGAGATAAGCAGGCAATCGCAACTGCAGCAGGTTCTGTTCAACATCGCCTCGACCTGCATCAACCTGCCCCTGACCAAGGTCGATGCCGCCATTCAGGACTCCCTGGCCGAAATGTGCAAATTCGTCCGGGCCGACCGAGCCTACATTTTCGAATACGATTTCACGCGCAACATCGCCGTCAATACCCACGAATGGTGCGCAGAGGGCATCGCCGCGCAGATCGACACCCTGGGGGCCCTTCCGCTGGAGCACATCGAGGATGGCCTCGCGCATCATGTCCGGGGCATATCCCACTGCATCGAAGACGTGTCCCTCCTGCCGCCGGGTGCCCTGCGCGACGTGCTTGAACCCCAGGGCATCAAGAGCCTGCTGGCCGTGCCCCTCATGCATGACGGCCAATGCGTCGGATGCGTGGGGTTTGACTTCGTCCGGCAGGTCCATGTCCCCTCCCGTGACGAGCACACCCTGCTGACCATTTTCGCCCAGATGCTGGTCAACATCGGCCTGCGTATGGAAGGCGAGGAGGCCCTGCGGCTTGCCAAACTCCAGGCCGAAGCCGCCAACCGGGCCAAAAGCGAATTTCTGGCCAACATGAGCCACGAGATCCGCACGCCATTGAACGGCGTCCTGGGCATGCTCCAGCTCATGGGCATCACAAACCTTGATCAGGAGCAGCGCGACTACGTCGAAATGGCCACCCAGGCTTCGAGGCGTCTGACCCGCCTCCTGTCCGACATCCTGGACCTTTCCAGGGTCGAGGCGGGCAAGCTCACCCTGCATGAGGCCCCCTTTTCCCTGGCCGAAATCCGCGCCTCGGTGATGGATATTTTCAAACCCATGAGCGCCCAGAAAGGAATTCGGATCAACTTCGAGCTCGACCCCCGCCTGCCGGACATCCTCGTCGGCGACGAGACCCGGCTGCGGCAGATCCTGCTGAATCTGGTCGGCAATTCCCTCAAGTTCACCACGCACGGGTTTGTGCGTGTGCATGCATCCCCGGACAACCCGGATGACCAGGGCCGGTTGCGCGTGATCTTCCGCGTGGCCGATTCAGGTTGCGGCATTCCCGAAGCCAAGCTTGGTCTTGTTTTCGAACCCTTCGAACAGGCGTCCGCGAGCCCCAACCGGGGCGTCGGCCTCGGGCTCGCCATCGTCAAGCGTCTGCTCGATTTGATGGGCGGCGACATAGAGACGCAAAGCAGACCCGAAACCGGCACAACCATGACCGTGGTCCTACCCCTCTCCCTGCCCGGTGAAATCATGGCTGAGCCCGCGCAGCAGGTCGAAAAATCGGAAAACGTCTCGGGTGTGCGCATTCTGCTGGTCGAAGACGACCTCTTCAGCCAGAAAATCGTCACGGCCTTTCTGGAAAACGAGGATTACGACATCTCCGTGGCCAGGACCGGCCTCGAAGCCCTGGACATCCTCGCGCAGAGCGACTTTGACTGCATTCTCATGGATATTCATTTGCCGGATCTGGACGGCATCGAGACCACGAAGATCATTCGCTGCGATCCGAAATTCAAGCGCCATGCCCGCATCCCCATCATCGCCCTGACCGCCAACGCCATGAGCGGCGACGAGGAACGATTTCTCGGCAACGGCATGGACGCGTACGTGCCGAAACCAATGGATGTGAATTTTCTGAAAAAGACCATCGAAAAGGTCCGGCGCGCCGCAAAGCCCTAGCACACGTTGCCTCTCCGCCGCGTGCCCGGATCCGGATCCCGGCGCACAGGGCGCACAAGGCGCACAAGGTGTCGGGACGAATGCAGGAGGATATCCGGCCTTGTCATTTGCGATCAAGGCGGGTAAGGAGTCCTGTCTTTAAACAAAAAACTACTGATAACAGAGAAGGTATTCGTTTTATATGGCCAAGGAAGAGTCTATTGAAGTTGAAGGTGTCGTCGAGGAAGCCATGCCCAATGCCATGTTTCTGGTTCGTCTGGAAAATGGTCATCAGGTGCTTGGACATATCTCCGGAAAGATGCGCAAATTTTACATCCGCATCCTGCCCGGCGACCGGGTCAAGGTGGAACTGTCTCCCTATGACCTGACCCGCGGCAGAATCACCTACCGCTTCAAGTAATCCCCTGTAGAGAATTGTCCGGCACGCGCTCCCCAGGGTCCGTGCCGTTTTTTATTGCCCGGCCCCGGCGCGCGCCCCCTTGTCATCCCCCGGCCCCTGCCGTACCCATGAATCATGCCGGAAATCGATCTGCACACCCACTCCACCGCTTCCGACGGCACCATGCGCCCGGCGGAGCTCGTCAGCGCGGCCTTGGCCATCGGCCTCAAAGCCATCGCCCTGACCGATCATGACACGGTCCAGGGGTTGCCCGAAGCCTGCGCGGCCGGAAGCGAGCTTGGCCTTGAGGTCATCGGCGGATGCGAACTGAGCGTCGATTTCGCACAGGGCAGCATGCACCTGCTCGGCCTGTGGCTGCCCCAGCGCCCGCTGCGCCTGCAAACCACCCTCGACCAGCTCTCCAGCCTGCGCAAGACGCGCAATGAGAGCATCATCGCAAATCTGAACAGCTACGGGGTGGACATCACCTACGCCGAACTTGAGGAGATCACCGATGGCGGCTCCATCGGCCGGCCCCATATCGCGCAGCTGCTGGTGGAAAAAGGCTTGGCCGTGAATTTCCAGGACGCGTTCATGCGCTGGCTGCGGCCGGGGACCAAAGGCTACGCGCCCAAGGAAAAGCTCCTCCCGCGCCAGGCAATCGACCTGTTGAAGGAAGAAGATGCCACGGTCATCCTGGCCCATCCCTGCACCCTGCGGCTGGAGAAGGACGAGCTCGAGGCCGTGCTGCGCGAACTCAAGGGCTGGGGCCTCGACGGGATAGAGGTCTTCTATTCGATGCACACCCAGGCCCAGACCAACTTCTTTGCGAGCCTGTGCCGCAAGCTCGATCTGCTGCCCAGCGCCGGTTCCGATTTTCATGGCGACAACAAGCCAAACATCGCGCTCGGCCGGGGCAAGGGCGGCCTGCGGCCATCCTACGACCTGGTGCGGCGCATGAAAGAATCCCGCCTCAAACACGGCCACCACCTTCCAGCCTGCTCATAACTCATGAAATCACTTCCCGAACTCCTCGTCCCGGTCGGCGATCCGGACAAACTCGGCACTGCCCTGCGCTATGGCGCCGACGCCGTGTATCTGGGCGGCCAAGCGTTGAGTCTGCGCGCCAAGACCGATGGATTTTCCTTTCCCGAAGTCGAGACGGCCGTACGCGAGGCCCACCGTCACGACGCCAAGGTCTATTTCACCCTGAACCTCCTGGCCTGGGAAGAACATCTCGATGTGGTGGAAAGGTATCTGGAGGAGCTTGGCTCATGCGCGGTGGACGGCGTCATCATCGCCGACCCCGGCATCGTGGCCATGGCCAGGAAACGGATTCCCCACATCCCCATTCATCTCTCGACCCAGGCCAACACCTCCAATTCCGCCTCGGCCATGTTCTGGCGGGATCTGGGCATACGCCGCGTCAACGTGGCGCGGGAGCTCGGGGCCGCGCGCATCAGGGCCATGGCGCAAAAGGTGGGCGGGCTGGAGCTCGAGGTGTTCGTGCACGGGGCCATGTGCATGGCCATCTCCGGACGCTGCCTGCTCTCGGCGCACCTGAACCAGCGGTCCGGGAACCTTGGCCTGTGCACCCATCCCTGCCGCTTCGACTACAAGGTTACGGCGGTGCGGCTCGAAGAACGGCTGCGGCCGGGCCAGGACATGTGGGAAATCTGCGAGGACGAGGAGTACACCCAGATCATGGGCGCCCAGGACCTGTGCCTGATCAAGTACCTGCGCTGGTTCCGGCAGGCGGGCGTGCACAGCCTCAAGATCGAGGGCCGCATGAAGACGCCCTCCTACCTCGCCCAGGTCACGGACATCTACCGCACGGCCCTCGACGATCTGGCCGCGGGAAACTTCCGCCCCGGACTCTACCTCGAAGAACTCCAGCAGCTCGGCACCCGCCCCCTGTCCACGGGATTCTTCACGCCCGAGCGCATCACCTTGCGCCCGGCCCTGCCCAGAACCCTGAAGAAAAACATCGTGGCCAAGCTGATCGAGCCCGTGCGGCCGGGGCTGTGGCTCATGGACGTCAAGCACCGCTTCCAGACCTCCGATCCCCTTGAGATCGTGCTGCCCGGCCTGCGCCGTCCGGTCCTGGCCGCCGCAGACTACGGCGTGGAAAAAGAGGAAGGGCTGCACGTCGGCACGGCGCACAGCGGCCTGCGCCTGCTTCTGCACTGCGACCACCCGGACCTTGAGCCCGGCCTTTTCCTGCGCTCCCATTTCCCCGAAGCCCACACCGGCGCTGAGCAGCGATGAACACACAGACCAGGATGCGCATTTGGGTTGACGCCGACGCCTGCCCCAGAGTGATCAAGGACGTGCTCTACCGTGCGGCCGAACGCCGCAGGATCAGCCTGATTCTGGTGGCCAATTCACGCTTTCCCGTTCCCAAGTCGGAATACATCGAGTTTCTGCAAGTCGGCGCGGGCTTCGACAAGGCGGACCTGGCCATTGTCGAGAAGGCGCAGAACGGGGACGTGGTCATCACCACGGATATCCCGCTGGCGGCGGGAGTCATCGAGAAAGGGGGGACGGGGCTGAGCCCCAGGGGAGAAGTGTTCACCACGGACAACATCCGCAGCCGTCTGACCATGCGCGATTTTCTGGACGAGATGCGCGGCAGCGGAGTCATGACCGGAGGGCCGTCGGCCCTGAGCGCCAAAGACCGGCAGGAGTTCGCCAATCAGCTGGACCGCTTGTTGACGGCGCGGGGATTCTAGCACCGCCTCGGGGCTGTGCTGGTCATCCGCCCGGATGGATTCCCGCCTGCGCGGGAATGACACTGTTGGTAAATGGTACGTCAAGGGTTGAACCGTGGATTCCTGCCCGCACGGGAATGACACGGCGAACGACGCCGATTCTATTTCTGCTCCTCCCCCAACAGATAGCGCAACTGCGCCACGGAACGGCCCGTGCGTTCGGCCAGGGCTTGCAGCGCCTCGAACTCCGGACGCGTGTAGCGTTCTCCCTCGACCACGGTCTCCTTGGCGGCCACCTCCCCCCAGGGCGTCGGGCGGGTGGCGGCGGCGCGGGGCAACACGGCGCGGGTCGTCTCGGTGATGCGCAGGCCCAGGGTCAGCGTCTGGGCAAATACGAGATCCCTGATCCGCACCAGATCTTCAGGCCTGCAGAGCACCTGGAGCAGCCCGCCCGGCCGGTTCTTCTTCATCACGCCGGGCAGAAAGAGGACATCCAGCGCCCCTTCCCCCAGCAGCACTCCGAAAACTCCGCCTATCTCCTCCCCCGTGAGATGATCGACATTTGTCTCCAGCACCATGATCCGCTCAAGCCCAGGCCCGTCCCCTGCCAGAAGCAGGACACGCAGGCCGTTGACCGTAGGAAGCTCCATGGTGCCAAGACCCAGCCCCGAGCGTTTGAGGCATCCTGCCGGGCCGAAGGTGAACTCATCGACAATCCGGTCCAGCAGCAACGCGCCCGTGGGAGTGATGAGCTCCCCATGAAACTCGGTCGGATACACGGGCTTGCCCTGCAGGAGGACCGTGGTCGCAGGGGCGGGCAAGGGCATGAGCCCGTGGGCGCAGCGGACCGTGCCGGAAAACCAGGGCACGCGGGAACAGGTCACCCGGCTCACCCCAAGCGCCTCCAGAGCCCAGAAGGCCCCGACCACGTCGACCAGCGTGTCCACGGCGCCGACCTCGTGAAAATGGACCTCTTCCAGGGCGCAGCCATGCACACCGGCCTCCACTTCGGCCAGACGCGCCAAGGCGGCCTCGGAGCGCTGGCGGACAGCCTGTGAGACAGGCAGCGCCCGGACAATCGCGGTCAGATCGGCCAGATGCCGCAGGGGCTGTGCCTCGGGCGCGCTGATCTGCATGCGCTTGCCGGCGATGCCCTTGTCCCGCGCATCCAGAGCCGTGATTTCGACATCGACGCCGGCCTGGACGAAAGCGGCCCGCAAGGGGGCGAAATCAACTCCAAGAGCGGCCATGGCCGCCAGGAACATGTCTCCGGCAATCCCGGCTGGACAATCAAGATGCAACTCGGGCATGTGTTTCCTCACAATTCACGGTGTCTTCGGCAAAGGATATGACATGAAAATCGCCGCAGTTCAAATGTCCGGATTTCCTGGAGATGTGCAGGGAAACCTGCAAAAGATCCGCACCCATGTCCTGGCGGGAGCCGAGGCCGGTTGCCGCATGCTGCTCTTTCCGGAGATTTCCGACCTCGGTTATGATATGCCCGCCATCGCCAGGCATGGCCGCGACTCCTGGCCACAAGTGCGGGAATGCCTCCTGGGCCTGGCCGCGGAGTTCGGCATATGCCTGGTCTGCGGCGTCTGCCTGCCCTGCGAGACAGGGCTGACCAACGCTCTAGTCGCCTTCGGCCCGCAGGGAACGATCTTGAGCGAATACCGCAAGATCCACCTTTTTCAAACCGGGGATGCCGACGAAACAGGCGTCTTCAGCCCCGGCGGCGAGATAGCCGGCTTCGAGCTGGACGGGATCCGCTTTGGCCTCTCCATCTGCTACGACCTGCGCTTTCCCGAGCTGTACCGGGTGCAGGCCATCGACGGCTGCCAGGTCCTGCTCCTGGCCGCCGCCTGGCCCAGAGCCAGAATCGACGTCTGGAAAGCCCTCTGTACGGCCAGGGCTCTGGAAAACCAGTGCTACCTGCTCGGCGCCAACCGGGTCGGCGACCAAGGCGCGTTCCCCTTCGGCGGACACTCCCTCTTCATTCCCCCGTCCGGCGAGGCAGTCATGGCCGACCCAGTCCGGGAAGGACTGGTCTGCGGGCTCGTCGACCCGGCAAACATCGACCGGGCCCGTCGCAACATTCCCGCCCTTTCCCATCGGCGTCCGGATCTTTATGCCAAAGTTGTGGCCGATTTGATATCCAGCCTTTGACGGAATGACTGAAAGATATTATCGGCTGAACAACTTACATGCATTTTTGACTGCCCAAAAGAGACACAGCTTCACCAAGGGCGGGCAACCCGCCTCCAAGGAGAAATAACATGATTATCAATGAATGGATGACCAAGGACGTGATCACGGTGGACCCCGAAGCCTCCATGATGCGCGCGGCCAAGCTGATGAAGGAAAAAGGCATCCGCCGCCTGCCCGTTGTCGACGACAAGGGAAAGCTGCTCGGCATGCTCAGCGACCGGGACGTGAAGGAAGCCTCCCCTTCCAAGGCCACCACTCTGGACGTGCACGAACTGTACTACCTGCTCTCCGAGATCAAAGTCAAAAACATCATGACCCCCAATCCCCTGACCATCAGGGACACGGACACGGTCCTGAAATGCGCGGCCATCATGCACGACAAGAAAATTTCCGGCCTGCCCGTGTTGAACGACAAGGACGAACTGGTCGGCATCATGACCCAGAACGAGGTGTACAGCGTTCTCCTGAGCATCACAGGCGTTTACCACGGCGGCATACAGTTCGGCCTCAAGCTGCCCGATGAGCGCGGCACCCTGAAAGAAGTTCTGGACTGCCTGCGCGGACACAAGGCCAGAGTCATTTCGGTCCTGACCTCCTACGACAAGGTCGAGAAAGGTTTCCGGCAGGTCTTCATCCGCATCATGGATATGGAAAAGTACATCTTGAACGAGCTTCAGCAGGAACTCAAAGACAAGTACAACATGACCTTCTGGGTCCGGGACGGAATCAACTAACGTAAGCGTACATTTTCTCCAAGGCCCGTGGACGCGTGTTTGCGGGCTTTGCTGTGCAGCAGGAGCATACATGGAAGAGCATTATCCCATCAAGGACACATTCATCGAAATCACCACCACCCTGCAGGCAGCCCTCGACACGGACTATGTCCTCGGCATGCTCTTCGCGGTGGCGCTCATTTCCTTCATTATCGGCCGCATGACCAAATAGGTCTACGCTCCGCCAGACCCTGAATCTCCCGAATTCCCGCCACCCGTGCGGGAATTCTCTTTTTTAGGGGCAGACCTCCCCGTCCTTCCCGCCCAGACCCGCATTGCAGGCCAGACGCGGACAAAAAGACAGCGCAGCGGCGGACAGGCGCGTCTGATCTCCCTGGCCCTCGTGCAGGATCAGAGGCGCAAGCACCACAAGTCCCGGACCTCCGTTCTTGAGGCTCCGCACAAGCACCAGACGGGCCGTGGCGTCGAGGCGCTGATGCACGAACAGCACCTCCTTGGGCTGCAGCCTTGATGCGCGCAGCAGGTCCAGCAGCTCGTCGGCGCGCTCGGCCAGCAGAATGAAGAAGCAATTTTTCCTGTTGCGCACCAGAGAGGACGCGGCGCGAACGAAGTCCGCGAGTCCCGCCCGGCTCTCGAAACGCGCCAGGGTCTTGCCCTCGTCCGGACAGGTCCGGCCCCGACCGGGGTCACGGTACGGAGGATTGCACAGCACCAGATCCATACTTTCGGGCGGAAGGCCAAACGGCCGGCCCACGTCGGCCCGGAGCAGAGCGAAGCGGTCGTCAAAACCCAGACGACGGACATTTTCGCGTGCATGGAGCAGCATCTCGGGATTCAGGTCCAGACCGACCCCAAAAAAATCGGGGTGGTCAAGGGCCAGTCCAAGCCCCACCACCCCGCATCCTGTCCCCATATCGAGAATCCGGCCACGCACCGGCTCCCGACCGGCAAAGGCGGCCAGCAGCAATGCGTCCATGGAAAAACGAAAACCCGACTCCGGCTGGGAGAGCCCGCGCGGAAAATTCCGCCGGGCCTGATCCTGGGCCGGAAAGCTCATCCTACTTCAGAACGGAGCGCAGCCGCTCCATGGCTTCCTGAACATTGGTCAGGCTGTTGAACGCGGAAATGCGGATGTAACCCTCGCCGCAGGTCCCGAACCCGGCACCCGGCGTGCAGACCACGGCGGCCTTGGTCAGCAGCATGTCGAAAAACTCCCACGAGCCCATCTTGCCGTCGATCCAGACATACGGCGAATTTTCCCCGCCCACGCAGTCATAGCCCAGCGCAGTCATTTCCTTGCGGATAATGGCCGCGTTGTTCAGATAATGGTCCACGAGCGCCTTGGCCTGCGCCTTGCCCTCGGGCGAATAGACGGCCGCGGCGGCTTTTTGCACCGGATAGGACACGCCGTTGAACTTGGTGGTGTGGCGGCGGTTCCACATGGCGTGCAGGCTGTGCGCGCCCCCTTGGCTGTCATAGGCCATGCAGGTCTTGGGCACCACGGTGAAGGCCAGACGCGTGCCCGTGAAGCCCGCCGTCTTGGACAGCGAGCGGAATTCGATGGCCACCTCGCGCGCCCCTTCGATCTCGTAGATGGATCTCGGCAGCTCGGGGTCGCGAATGAAGGCTTCGTAGGCGGCGTCGAACAGGATGAGCGCCTTGTTGGCCCGTGCGTAATCCACCCAGGCTTTGAGCTGGGCCTTGGTGATGGTCGCGCCGGTGGGGTTGTTGGGGTAGCACAGATAGATCAGGTCCACGGGCTCATTCGGCAGGGCCGGGATAAACCCGTTCTCCATGGTCCCGTCGAGATAGATGAGCCCTTCGTAGCGGCCGTCCACATTGGCGCCGGTGCGGCCGGCCATGACGTTGGTGTCGACATAAACCGGATAGACCGGGTCGGGGATGGCGATGCGGATGTCCCCGGCAAAGAGCTCCTGGATATTGCCCGTGTCGCACTTGGCACCGTCGCTGACAAAGATCTCATCCCCGGAGATGTCCGCCCCGCGTGACTGGAAATCCTCTTTGGCGATCAGATTGCGCAAAAAGTCATAGCCCTGCTCGGGGCCATAACCGCGAAAGGTCTTGGCATCGGCCATTTCGTCCACACCCTGATGGAAAGCGGCGACCACGGCCTCGGGCAGAGGTTCGGTCACGTCTCCGATGCCGAGGCGGATGACCTTCTTGTCAGGGTTGGCCTGCTGAAAGGCGTTCACGCGCCGGGCGATGTCGGCAAAAAGATAGGAGGCCTTGAGCTTCAGATAATTTTCATTGATGCGGATCATATGTGGTCCTCATTGGTTTGTTTTCGGTGTTGCGTGGAAGCCAGACCCGTAACGTCAAAGGGCTCGCAGTTCAAGTCAGACCCGCCTGCGCCGGAAGCGCCGGCCCAGCACATCGGCGAAAAGTCGTGCCTGGCTGATGCCCAGCGCCATCCCCGCCCCCATGTACAGGATCACCCAGACGGGGATGAAGAGCAGGCAGACCGGCCCCATGGCCGTGCTGAGCCAGCAACCGGCAAGAATGCCAAGGCTTAAGAAGAATGAAAAGACTATGTCACGGTTCAGGCGGAACCAGGCTCCGCAATGCCTGCGCAGGAGAAAGCCGAGCAGAGCCACGTTGACCCAGGCCGACACGGACGAGGCCAGGGCCAGGCCCACGTGCCCGAGAAACTGCATGCTCGTGTAGCCGACGACGACATAAACGAAGAGACAGCAAAGCGCCACGCGCACCGGGGTTCTGGTGTCGCCGAGGGCGTAGTAGGCGGAGGCCAGGGAGCGCACGCTTGAGAAGGCGGGCAAGCCGATCACGTAGCCAAGCAGGGCCATGGCGGTGCCGTGCACGGCGGCCGAGGAAAACTCGCCGCGCCCGAAGAGCAGATCGACCAGGGGCAGGGACAGCCCGGCCAGGCCGGCGGCGGCGGGCAGATTCACGAACAGGGTCAGCCCCAGGGAGGTGGCCAGGGTCTCCTTGAACTCGGTCCGATTTTCCGGAGCGGTCAAGAGGGACAACGAAGGCAGGGTGGCCACGCCCACGGCCACTCCGAAAACGCCGAGGGGAAACTGGAAGAGGCGGTCCGCATAATAGAGATAGGACACGGAGCCTTCGGGCAGAAAGGAGGCCATGCCCGTGCCGATGAGGATATTGATCTGGTACACGGCCGAACCGAGGATCGTCGGCAGCATGAGGGTGCCAATTCGCCGCACGCCCGGCCCCGTGGGGTCAACGGGGCCGACCCAGGAAAAACCCTTGGAACGCAGGATCGGCTGCTGCAGAAGCCACTGCCCGACTCCGGCCACGAGCACTCCCCAGGCCAGGTACACGGCCACGTTCCCACCAACCTTGATGGCCAGGAGGCTTGCGCAGATGAGTACGATGTTAAGGATGCACGGGGCCAGCGCCGGAACCAGGAAATGGCCCATGCTGTTCAGGATGCCCATGCACAGGGCCACGCCGGAGACGAAGAGGATGTAGGGGAAGCAGATCTGGACCAGGCTCGCGGTCAGGTCGAAGAGCTCCGGCCGCTTGGCGGCGAAACCCGAGGCGATGAGCAGGGTCACGGCCTTGGGGAAGAGAAGGACGAAGAGGGTCAAGAGCCCAAGGATGACGAGCAGCCAGAACTGGATGGAGCGGGCCAGGATGAATGCGGCCTTGTCCCCCTGCTCCTGCCGTATTTTGACGAAGGTGGGCACAAAAGCCATGGTCAGGGAACCCTCGGCAAAGAGGCTCCGCAGCAGATTGGGCACGCGAAAGGCGACGAAAAAGGCGTCCGCCAGAACGGACGCGCCCAAGGTGTAAGCCATTATCAGGTCGCGCACGAGCCCGAGCCCCCGACTGAGGAGGGTCGCCACGGAGACGATGGAGGCATTGCGGGCAATGGTGCTGTTGGTGGACACGAGATTCGTCCCTTTTGATGCTAAAAACTTGACCGACCAGGGAGCCGTTGAAAACGAAACCTCAACTATCCTGAGCCGATTTCCACGTCCACCTGCTTTTTTGCGGTTTCCCGTTGCAGCGGACACTGCAGTATGGGCAAACAACGCGCCACCACTCGACCTTGAGCACAAAAAACGGCGCTCCTTCGGGCCTGCGAGGACGACCCGAAAGAACGCCGGTTGCTCATCCCGGAGCGTGCGTGCAGCCCACTCGGCGGGCTGCACGCCCCGATTCTGATACTTAAAATCCCGGAGGCGGGGTCGTAACCATATAGACGACAGTGCTGCCCTGGTAGCCGCGGTTGTACCAGGTGGTTCCGCACTGGTAATAGCTGACGCCATTGATGATCACCGCATTGCCGGTACAGGGGAGCGTTGTCACGGTCGTCACGTAGGTAGGTTGTGACGCCGCGCCCGCGACCACGCCCACGGTCGCGCCAATGGCCGCCCCGACGATAAACGCCTCGGCGGCATCGTCGTCCCAGTGGTCGTCCCAATCGTCATCGTGCCAATTGTCGTCCCAATCGTCGAGTTCATCCTCGGCAAAGTCCTGTCTGTCTTCCTGAAGATCCTTCTGGTGCTCCTGCCAGTCTTCACGGTTTTCGTCGCGATTATCCCCGCGCTCCGACTGCCTTTCCCCGGCAGCATCCTGACGCTGGCCCTGCGTCTCCTGACGCTGACCCTGACGTTCCCCGGTAGCATCCTGGCGCTGACCCTGACGTTCTCCCGAGGCCTCCTCACGCTGACCCTGACGTTCTCCCGAGGCCTCCTCACGCTGACCCTGACGTTGGGAAGTGCTTTCCTGACGGCTGGCTTGTCGCGTCGAACTCTGGGCCGTTCCTGTCTGCCTGGTTGAAGATTGGGCCTGACGTTGGGTTGTTCCCGTCTGACGCGTTGAAGACTGCGCCGAACGTTGCGCTGTTCCCGCCTGACGGGTTGACGACTGCGCCGGACGCTGGATTGATCCCGCCTGACGGGTGGACGGACTCGCCGCGCTTCTTGAGCCGGATCGCGACGAAAAGCTTCCGCTCTTGGCGGGACTGCTGCGCGTAAATCCTCCTCCGCCGCCACCGCTACGTCCTCCACCACGCGCTTCAACCATGCCAGCGAGGGTGGTCACGAATAAAAACAACGCCGCGACAAGAAGCGCAAGCACTTGAAATTTGAGTTTCATTGCTTGTCTCCTTCCTGAGCAGGGAGGGAACCCTTCTGGCGAACGGGGGCGAGAAGCGGAATCTGCTCGGCTCCTGACGGCGGGGTGAAGGAAAAAGTATCGCCTGCGATATTGGGCGACAGGTTCCAATCGGAGAATTCAGCCCAAAACTGTGGCTCGCCCTCCGCATTCTTGTAGGTGATGACGACCCTGCGCGGCAGCGGCTGCTCGCCCTGCGTGACCCACACCTGCAGATCGATCGCTGCGGAACGGGCGGCCAGATGGTCGGTGGGAACATCGAAGAGGTGATCCTCCTCCACATAGCTGACTGACGTGACCTGCTTCTCCAGACCCTGCGGAAAGTTTGTGAGGAACATCCTGGCCAGCGGCATTGTCATCTGCAGATCCTTGACCATGAAGACCAATATTTCATCAATGGTGCCGTTTTTTTCAACACGGGCAAAGACGTTGTCCGCAGCCCTGAAGACGGTAATTGTCTTGCCATCGAACAGGATCTGTCCCTTGTCGCCATCGCTGCGCTGAACCTCGACGCGAACCCGATCGGGACGCTGCAGCGTGATCCGGCGCTTCTCGCCGAACTCGATCCTCTGGCCGTCTTCCTGGATGGCGTCGTAGCCGCTGCGGATGGTCACGCTCATTGCCGGCGCCTTGGCGATAACGTTGGCCATCTCATAAAGTATCCTGCCGGCTTCCAAATCCTGCTGAGTAGCGGCAGTGTCCGTCGCGTTATCCGCCGCCAGCGTCGGTGCGGCAACAAGTGCCAGAACAACCCCCAACGCCGCGCATGCGGTCCACAGTGACCTAATGCGTCCAAGCCATGCGACAATTTTCACCGTTGTCCTCCTTCAGCTGTACCCTCATGAAATAAAACATCCCGCTCAAAATAAGCCATGACAAACGGAGCATATCAAAAAGCGCACCAATGCAAAATATATATTGCAATTCGCTCATTACCTCCAAACAAGAGACAATTCCGATATCATCAAAGGGCAGCATGGACGAACCACGCGACAGAAAAGGACGAAATCCGAATTTAAAGACGAAATATCACCCTGGGAAGCCCTGCAACCATAAAAAATCCAAGCCTTGCATATCCGAAAAAGAGGAAGTCGATACCTGGTTTTGGCTGTTATTGAGGACGAACGAAAAATGTGCTCCCCACTCTCTGGACAGGTGCTTTGCTCCGCCGCTACACTGACTTGATGAATACCCGCCACCTCCCCAAACTGTGCATCCTGCTCCTCGTCATCCTGTGGGGTTGCGCCACGCGCCAGCCGGTCACGGATTCCAAAAGCACCCTCATCGCCATACCGGCCGCGGCCAACCCAAAAGCGGCCGAGCATGCCGCCTTTGCGCAGGCCTATGCCGAAGACTCGCAGAAGGGGCGTGCCGCCCTTTTTCTGCTCGAAAACCTGCCTCTGGCCGACAGATTGTCCATGACCGAGGCGGAGCTGCGCGAGAATCTGGAATACGCGTTCCTGGCCAGGCAAACCATGCCCTGGGAGATTCCCTGGGACATTTTCCTGCATTACGTCCTGCCGCATCGCGCCAGCCAGGAGCCCTTCCAGCCCCACCGGGCCGTGCTTTTTCGCGAACTGGCGCCCCTCTGCACCAAGGCCGGAAGCATGGAGGAGGCGCTGGCGATCGTGGGCAAGTGGTGCGCGCAGAAGGCCGAATATCGTCCCACCTCCCGGCGCGACCTGGGCGTGAATTCCATTCTGGAGGCCGGGTACGGGCGCTGTGAAGAAACCAACATCCTCTTTCTGGCCGCGGCCCGCGCAGTGGGACTGCCCGTGCGCCAGGCCATGGTCCCGTGGTGGCAGCAGGCGGACGGCAATCACGCCTGGGTCGAAGCCTGGACTCCGGATGGCTGGCAATTTCTGGAAAGCGGAACGGAGTTCTCCGCCCTGAACCAGACCTGGTTCGCGGCCCAGGCCCCGCGCATGCCCAAGGTGGCGGCCCACGCCTTCGGCCATCCTTCAGACTCCGCAGTCTATCGCACCGGACCGGGCTTCGCCCTGCTCGACAACACGGAAGGCTATGCGCTGGCAACGAAGGTCCGCCTGCGCGTGACCGGGGAAGAGAGCGAGCCCGTCCCCGGCCTTGATGTCATCTTCTCCATGTATTCCATGGGCGGACTTCGGCCCGTGACCAAAGCCGTGACCAATGGTGACGGCGAAGCCATGGTCACCCTCGGACCCGGAATCTTTTTCGTCTCCTGCGCGGCCGATGACGCCCTGGCCTGGACCATGCTCGACACCCGCGACCTGGAGACGACATACGTCAATCTCCAAGCAACGGACCCGCGCCCGCTCCCCGCATCCCTGGAATTCTCCTATCCGGGCCCGGCGGTGGACACCTTCAATGCCACACTCAGCCCAGAGCTCAAACGCATCCGCGAAGAACGCGCCAGACGCTGGGAACCGCTCCTGCGCGACCTGTCCGGCCCCATGCGCGAGCGCCTGCTGCTGGCCGGAGAACGCACCGCGCAGTGGCTGCGACTCCTGCACCAGCCTGCCGGGCCGAGCACACCCTGGATCGAACCGCTCATCAAGGGACTGGACGACAAGGACCTGCTGCAAGCCGAGCCTGAAACCCTGACCTCAGATATCGCACTGGCGGTCCAGGCCCGAGAGGCTGCGGCAAAGGGCGGGCTGTCCTATGACGACGAGCTTTTCGAGCGCTTCGTGCTCTCCCCGCGCATCCACCTTGAGCCTTGGTCACCTTGGCGCGCGCAGCTCTGGACATGGCTGGAAAATTTCGCGGACCAGCCTCTGGAAAAGAAAATCCGCCTGGTTCAAGCGAGGATAAGCACCCTGCAAACTCTGCCCCCCGCCCTGTTCGGCCCGCCGCTTACACCAAGCCAAGTCCATGCCGGAGGATTCTGCGCCTCGGACAAGGACAAGGGCGTGCTGGCCACCGCGGCCCTGCGCACCATGGGTGTCGCGGCACGCTATCAGCCGGATTTCGGGGGTGTGGAATACTTTGACGGCAAGGCGTGGCAGTTCCTGGAAATAGAGCCCCGGCCCAAGGCCGACGGGACCCTGCGCATCCTGGGCGGCACGAATCTGCAGCCGCTGCGCGACTTCGGCGTGGCCAGGCTGGAAGACGGCTACGTGATGGCCCTGGACGACCTGCCCTGGCAGGAAGGCCCAAGCGGTCCGACTTGCGCCATGCAGCCCGGAGAGTATCTGCTCCTCACGCCGGAACGCACGGACAACGGCACAACGGTCCGGATTCAATTGTTCAAGGTGAAGGCTACGAAATCCACGTACGTGCGGCTCACGCCAAAACCATGATCGCATTGCACCGGAATATTTAAGGACAGGATTGCAAGAACCCGTGCTTTGCTCTAGATGAAAAGTATAAAAAAACACCCCGCGAGGACTTTCAATGGACAGACATCTCCTGCTCACCGTCAGTGATGAATACAGCTCTCTGCAAGCCGTGCGTTTTGTTGCCGGTTTCTTCGGCAACAACAAGGATCTGCACCTGACCCTGCTCTATGTGGCTCCCAATCCCAAAGCTGGCCTCACGGAATCGGAGATCATCCAGGATTACGGCAACCTGAACCGCAGGGAAGCCCAGACCACAAGCCTGGCCCAGACCGCCCTCGACAAGGCCGAGGAGCTTCTGGTGACCAAGCATTTCCCCAAGGCGAACATCCACAGGAAGATCGCCTTCAAACAGCTCGGAACGGCCAAGGACATCATCCAGGAAGGCATCGCCGGCATGTACGACTGCATTGCCCTGGGCCGTCGCGGACTGTCGCGCCTGGAAGAGTTGCTCGACGAGAGCGTGAGCAAGCAGGTTTTCAGCACGCCCATGGACATCCCGCTGTGGATCTGCCGCAGCCACGAAAAGCCGATGCCGCACGTGCTCCTCTGCACCGACGGCTCCCCGGCCAGCCTGCGCTGCGCCGATCATGTGGGGTTCATGCTCAAGGACGAACCGGATCATGAGATCACCCTGCTGCACGTCATTGCCCACGCCTCCTCGGCCGTGCCGGCGGAGGCCATATCCGGCGCCCGGCACATGTTGGAAGAAAACGGAATCGCGCCAGGCCGCATCAGGCAGAAGATCGTCGAAGGCACCAACACCTTCGAGACCATCCTGCGCGTGTCCCGCGAAGGCGGTTACGGCGTCCTGGCCACGGGCCGCACGGGACGCGGGGAAACCAGATCCCTGCACCTGCTCGGCTCGGTCAGCATGGATCTCCTTAAGCACATGGAGTCCACGACCTTGTGGATCTGTCATTAGAAATTCACTGGGACCTGAATCAAAGACGTCCCGCCGCCTTTTTTCGGGCCTGCATCCAGCCGACGAGCTTCTTCACCATCAGGGGAAAAAGACCGAGCAGGGCAAAAGCGACAAGAATGGACGGCGAGAGGATTCCGGACAGGGACTCAAGCCGGCCCAGCTCCTTGCCCGCGTTGACGAAGACCATGGTCCCGCCGAGCATGCCGAGCTGCGAGACCCAGTAGAAGGTCCGCACCGGCATCGGGGTCAGACCCATGAGCAGGTTGATGATGAAGAACGGAAATACCGGGATGAGACGCAGGGTGAACAGATACCAAGCCCCTTCGCGGGCGACGCCCTCGTTCATGGCAACCAGGCTGTCGCCGAAGCGGCGCTGAACCACGTCCCGAAACAGGTAGCGGGACAGCAGAAAGGCCAGAGTCGCGCCCACGGAAGAGGCAAAGGACACGGCAATGGTTGCCACCCAGAAGCCGAAGATTGCCCCTCCGGCCAGGCCCATGACCACCGCCCCTGGCAGGCTGAAGGCGGCCATGAGCACGTAGCACATAAAAAATCCCCCGACCATGAGGACGCGGTGTTCGGCGTAGGCCTGCTGCAATGCGCCAAGTGAACGCTGCATCGCTTCCAGGCTCAAAAAACGCTGCACGTCGAGCATGAAAAAAAGGGCCACGAACAAGGCAATTCCCAGACCGAGGACGATCTTTTTGTTCATGCGCCCTCCCCCGTGAACAGCATGTCGTGAATGGCGGCCACCAGGGGCTGGGACATGGGATCTTCAAGAAATATCTCATACTTCGAGGCCGTGCTGCTGATGGCCAGGACCCGGTTTCCGGCTTCCTCCAGCATGGCCAGCACCCCGTTCACCCGCTCGCGCTGGGCGGCGACCCGCGAGCCGATCAGAGACAGGCTCACGCACGGCACCCCTTCCATGGCTCCGGCATGCTTCTCGTCCACGACCACGACGCTGCGGCCCTCGATGGACTGGCACAGGCGGCAGTCAGGAGGCAGGGGCACGCCAGCGGCGAACACGAGCCAGCGCAGGCGGTCATGATAGACCATGGCCTGCAGGGTGTCGCGGTTCAGGTTTTCATTGCTGACGATGGTCCCTATCCGCCCGGAGCTGCTGGACCCTGCTGCTATGCGCACACCCAGGCGGCGGGCGTATTCCACCGCGTCATCCTTCAGAACCTTGGCCCCGGCGGCGGACATCTCAAGCATGGTCTCATAGTCCACGGTATCCAGCCGCCGGGCCGAGGGTGCCAGGCGCGGATCCGAGGTGTAGACCCCATCCACATCCGAATAGATCTCGCAGACATCGGCCTCCAGGGCAGCGGCCACGGCCACGGCGGTGGTGTCCGATCCGCCCCGGCCCAGGGTGGTAATCTCGCGGGCCGTGGACACGCCCTGAAATCCGGCGACAACCGCAATGCGGCCTTCATCCAGAGTCTGACGCAGCCGGTCGCCCTGCACTTCCAGGACGCGTGCGTCTCCGTGATTGCAGTCGGTGATGAGCCCGATCTGGGAGCCGGTGAATGACACGGCCAGACCGGGACGAAATCCGTTTATGGCGATGCTCATCATGGCGATGGAGATGCGCTCGCCGGCCGACACGAGCATGTCCATTTCACGCGGGTCGGGATGCTCGGCCAGTTCCTTGGCCTGACGCACGAGGGCGTCGGTGCTCTTGCCCATGGCCGAAACCACGACGACCACCTGGTCTCCGCAGTCATGCCGCTCCACGATGCGCCGGGCCAGATCACGGATCTGCTCCGGGGTGGCCACGCTGCTGCCCCCGTATTTCTGAACAACCAAAGCCATTTCGTTCTCCTTATTACGCCATTTTCACGATGCGCGGCACAAAGGTCGCGCGAATGCGGACGAGGTCGCTTTGGGCGGCCATGACCGAACCGATATTCTTGTAGGCCATGGGCACTTCGTCCAGCCCACCCGAGAGCAGGCGGACCCCGCGTTCCCGCAGCACATGTTCCAGATCCCCCCGCCGAAAGCGCTTCAAGGCCTCCTTGCGGCTCATGGCGCGTCCCGCGCCGTGGGCCGCCGAGCACAGGGACAGGGGGTTGCCCAGTCCTTCGACCACGTAGGCCGGATCGACCATGGTCCCAGGGATGATTCCCAGGATTCCGGCCCCGGCCGGCGTGGCTCCCTTGCGGTGCACGATGACCTGTCGCCCGCCATGTTCCTCTTTCCAGGCGAAATTGTGATGGTTTTCGACGATCCACACGGGCGAAAATCCCAGATGTGCCGCCACGGCCCGGTGGATGAGGGCATGATTGGCTGCGCTGTAGCGGCCCATGAGTTCCATCGCGGCCCAATATTCCCGGCCCGGATCGGAGTCCAGCCCCAACCAGGCCAGATGCCCCAGGTCGCGGGGCAGTTCCGGATGCAGACGCCTCGCCAGAGCGGAATAGTATTTGGCCACTTCCCCGCCCGTGCCCCGGCTGCCGCTGTGCGACAGCAACGCCGGATACATTCCCGCAGGCAGTCCGGGCATGTCCAGAGGCACATCGAGCACGCCCCACTCCACGAAATGATTGCCAGAACCGCTGGTGCCGAGCTGGGCCCAGGCGGTGTCGCGCATGCGCGCCGTGACCGGGGAGAAACCCCAATCCTCGTGCATGACCGCGTGGTCCTTGCGGACTTGAAATTTGCCGCCGACACCAAAGCAGGTCTCCTGCTGGATGGCCAGCGCAAGATCGTCGCCGTGGGAATCGATCAGCTGCGGGGAGAGGGCGAAGACGCTCATCTTCATCCGGCAGGCGATGTCCATGCCCACCCCGTACGGAATGACCGCGTTGTCCGCGGCGAGTACTCCGCCTATTGGCAGGCCGTAGCCGACATGGGCATCGGGCATGAGCGCCCCGCTCACGGCCACGGGGAGGCTCGCGCCGTCGCGCATCTGCTGCACGGCCTTGGGGTCGAGATCCTCCCCCCAGGCTCGCCAGGGAGCCTCCGACTTGGGAAGGGCAGGCTCCCGAGATCCCACCCCGCACAGCATCCCGGCCAGGGAGCCAAGGACCGGATGATCGGAAAAAGACCGGGGATCATCCGCCAGACGGCCAAACAGGCGGCGCAGGGCCTTGCCACGCACGCCCTCGTCTTCCAGCTGGCGCACGCACTGCAGGACCACGGGCATGAGCTTCTCGGGTATCCCCAGAGCGGACAAACGAAAGGGCAGCTTGTTTTTCGTGCTTTTCATGGCCATGAGGAAGCCTTAATCATTATTTCGAGTTTCTCCAAGACGCTCCGCGAAGGAATCTAAGAGAACAAATGCGGCGATCCTCAAGAAATTCCGAATGTCAGCCGCAATCAAGAAAATTCCTTCAACTATCGTTCATTGAATTCGTTGATTTTCCGAATGGATCATTCTAGGGAGGCGTTTCAGGAACATGGGGAGGATGAAATGGCCAAATTTCTGTTTGTACTGAGCAAGGATGACAACGAGGCGGCGACCCGCTGCTTCCAGTTCGCACGCATCGCCCACTCCAAGGGGCACCATGTGAACATGTTCTTTATCGACTCGGGAGTCTCCTGGGCGGACACGGCCAGGGACCTGAGCCAAAAGACGCTCACCGGCGACTGCCCCGGAGACTATCTGCCCTATCTGGTCCAGTCGGAAGTGGAGATCGGAATCTGCACCCCCTGCGCCCGTAACCGGAACATGGACGAGGCCCGTTTCTTCCCGAACATGCTGCTCGACGGCGGCCCGCACCTCATCGACCTGGCAGCGGAAGCAAAAGTCTTCAATTTCTAGCTCGGACGGGACGTAGCAAGCCCCGCAAGCGTCAGGCCCGGATGGAACGAATGATGAAACGCCGGGTCTCCTCGAAGAGCCCCGGATCGCCGAAGGGGCTCAGGAAGACCGTACGCACCGCGCCGACCATGGCCGCGTAAATCATGAGGGCGCAGTCCCTGACGGGCACTGCGGCGACGGTTCCGTCTCCAAGGCCTCGCTCCAGATTGGCTTCGATTTCCCTGATCAATTCCTCGAACTTCACTCCGATCTTGTGGCGATCCAGGTGAGGATTGTCGTCGCTGAAAGGGGAGCAGCGGATCAGTGTGGGGAAGGTGGCGCGGTTGGCCAGGGTGTAGGTCAGGTAGGAGGTCACGAAGATGTCCACGGCCTGCAGGCCGTTCTCGGCGACCTCCATGTCGCGCCGGATGAGGGCCAGCATGGCGTCGATCATCTCGTGCCCGGCCACCAGAAAAAGATTCTCCTTGCTCCCGAAATAGTGAGACACGAGCCCGAAGGCCACTCCCGCCCGCTCCGAGATCATGCGCATGGTCGTCCCTGCATACCCGTACTCCGCGAAAAGAGCCTGGGCCGCCGCCAAAATCTCGTCACGCTTGCTCACTGGCATCCATCCTTATCAGAAAAAGTGCGTCGATTCCGTACCGTTTCACGGCAACTCAAGCTCCAGTCCAACCGGGCAATGGTCCGATCCGGGCACATCGGCATCGATCCAGGCATCGCGCACCATGCCCCGCAGCTCCTCGGAGACAAAGAAATAATCGATCCGCCACCCCACATTTCTGGAGCGGGCTCCGAAGCGGTACGTCCACCACGTATAGGCGTCGGTCACATCCCCGTGGCAGTGCCGGAAGGTGTCCACATAGCCGTGGGCCATGAAGTGGTCCATCCAGGCCCGCTCGATGGGCAGAAAGCCGGACGTGCCCTCGTTGGCCTTGGGGTTCTTGAGGTCGATTTCGCGGTGCGCGGTGTTGAAGTCTCCGCAGACCACGATGGGCTTGTCCCGCCGCAGGTCCTGGGCGTGCTCCAAAAAAGCGTCGTAGAAGCCCAGCTTGTAGTCCAGACGATCCTGACTCATCTGGCCGTTGGGAAAATATATGTTGAAGTAATGAAATTTCTCGAATTCCAGGCGGATGACCCGCCCCTCGCCCTGAAAGCGGGGGTCCGGCAGTCCGCGCTGCACGGCCAGGGGTTCTAGGCGGGTGTAGCACGCCGTGCCGGAATAGCCCTTCTTGCTGCGGGCCGCGTTCCAGAAGCAGTGATAGCCGTCAAAAAGGTGCCCTCCCCCGACCTGGGCTTCCTCAGCCTTGATTTCCTGCAGGCCGAGCACATCGGGCGCGGTGCGCTCGAGCCATTCGCGAAAGCCTTTGCCGAGCACGGCCCGAAACCCGTTCACGTTCCAGGAGTAGAGGCGCAAGCTCATTCGACGCTCCGCAGGCTGGCCGCAAGACCATCCGGGGTTTCATCGATGCGCACGTAGCCGCCCTTGGCGAAGTTGCCGGGATTGAGCACATGTGAACGGCCGATCCGCTCTTCACCCACGCCTTCGTGGATATGCCCGGTGATGACGATCGCGGGCTGATATTTCTCGATCAGAGCCCGCACGCCGGGGCTTCCGACATGGGTGCCCGACGGCAGTCTGTCGACCACGGTGCCGTGCGGCGGGGTGTGGACCATCAGGATGACGTGCGCAAATGCGTCCGCCCGGTCCAGCACATCACGGGTCCACTGACAGACCTGGGCCTCGCTGACCTCCGATGGGGTGCTGAACGGCGTGGGGGTGGAATAGCCCACCGCGGCCAGACAGACGCCCCCGCCCAGATCCGTGACCTGGGCGTGCACGTTGATCTTGCGCTCCGTCAGCAACCGCTCGACGGCCGGGGTGTCCATGTTTCCGATCTGGGCGAAAATGTGCGGGTTTCTGTCCGCGACGGCACCGAGGATGCGGCTTGCGCTCTCGCGCGTGCCCACGTTGGTCAGATCCCCGGAAAGAAAAACGCCGCTGGCCGATCCGATATCGTCGATCCTGGCCACGGCGTCGATGCGTTCATGAATGTCTCCAAAAGCTATCCAGTGACGGTTTCCCATTTGCCTCTCATCCTCTCTTTGAGTAATTGTCCAGCCTTCACAGCATGGTAAAGGAGCGGCCACGGTCATGCAAGAGCCCAACAAAAACCTTCTGAGAAGAACCCTGCGCGACCGCCGTCAGAATCTGCACCCGGACGTGGTGCGGGAAGACAGCGCCCGCATCCGGGAACATCTGCTCACACTGGACCGGATTCGCACCGCCCGGTCCGTGATGCTCTATCTGCCTGCCTGGGGCGAAGTCGACACCTGGCCCCTGCTCGACCATTTCTGGGCTGGCGGGAGCGAGGTACTGCTGCCCCGCTGCTGCAACGGCAGGCCCGGCATCATGGAAGCCTACGCCGTGACCTCGCGGGACGAACTTGGACCAGGGTGCTTCGGCCTGATCGAACCCCGGTCCGACCTGGCCCGGCTGACCCCGGCCCCGGAGCCAGAAGTCATCCTCGTCCCCGCCCTGGCCTTTGACCGGCGTGGGTATCGCCTCGGCTTCGGGGGCGGCTATTACGACCGCTTCCTGCCGAGCCTGACCTGCTCCCCCTGGCTGGTCGGACCCGCCTACGGGTTTCAGCTCCTGGACGAGGTTCCGGTCGAGCCTTGGGACTGCCCGGTGCAACTTGTCGTCACCCCTGAATCAATTCTGCACATCACCACGGAGACGTGAACATGAGTTTGGAATATCTGGATTTTCGTTTTCCCGGCCTTGATAATGTGCGCTGCGTCTTCACCACCAGAAACGGCGGCCACGGCGCGGGCGCGTATTCAAGCGCGAACATGTCCCTGGAGGCGGGCGACGAGGCCGAAGCTGTGCGAACCAACCGCGCGGAGCTGCGACAGACACTTGGCATCGGTGTCTGGCAAGAGCTCAGGCAGGTGCATGGGCAGGCCATGTACATGGATATGGAGAATGATTTCTTTGAAGGGGCGACGGTGGAAGGCGACGGGCTTGGCACGGACAAGCCCGGCCACGCGCTGGTCATCAAGACGGCGGATTGTCAGGCCATCTTGCTCGCGGACAAGACCGGCCGGCATGTGGCGGCCCTGCACTGCGGCTGGAGGGGCAACGCGGGCAATTTTCCCGCCGCGGGAGTGCGCAAATTCTGCGCCTGTTATGGCGTGGATCCGGCAGACGTGCTGGTCGTACGCGGACCGAGCCTGGGTCCGGGCAAGAGTGAATTCGTCAATTTCGCCTCCGAATGGGAGCCCATGTTCAAGTCCTACTACAACCCGGACACCCGCAGCGTGGACCTCTGGACCCTGACCCGCAACCAGCTCATGGGAACGGGCATTCCGGCGCGCAACATCTTTTCCCTCGACCTGTGCACGGCCTCGTCCCCGCAGTATTTTTCCTACCGCAGGGACAAGGTCACGGGCCGCCAGGTGGGCATCATCTGGATGGAATAGCCGCTCCCGTGGGGGAGCGGCCGGGTGGGAAAGGGGTTAGCCTTTTCGGCTCAGAACGTGTCGATTCAAGGGCGTTATGAGCGCTCCGTTGCGGTACCCGCCGATACGCTTGTTCTCCGAACGCACCTTGAGGAGCTCTTCCTTCAGGGACTGATGCAGGACTCTGGCCTCCTGGCGCAGCTGCGTGTTCATTTTCTGGACGCAAAGCAGCTTTTCCAGAAAGGTCTTGTCCTGCTCGCCCATGTCGCTGCTTATGAACGCGTTGATAGCCTCCTCCCTCGCCATGAGCACGTGACCAAGCTGGTCCGTGTTCTGATCGGCGAGGAGGGCCATTTCTTCCTGCCCAAGCCCCATGATGCGCTCGTAGGCGTCACGTATCTCAGCCATGCTTTTCCTTCTTGATCGAGTCTTTGACTGACTCGCGCAGTTTGGCGACGATTTCCTTGGTCTTCTCCACCACGGGCAGATATTCGTATTCGAGAAGGTCCGAGAGCAGAATCCAGTCCTCGTTTTCCTGAATCTCGATCATCTCCGAAAAGAGCCCCGAGAGATCCGCCAGGGACTCCTCGAACTCCGCGGAAGTGCCCGTCGAGAAATCGTTTCTGAGCACGCCGACCATGTTCAGGAAATCACGGTTCACCTCAAGAAGATCCCCGTACAGCTCAAGGGCCTGGTCATCGTCGGCCTGGCGGAACAAATCCGAGACCTGCCGGCCCGCCTTGCCCATGAGGGTCACGACCTTGTACAATTCACGGGTGATGTCCTGGGCCATTTCCGAGGTGGGAACGGAAACGATCTCGACCCTATTGATGTGCGAGGCTTCCATATCCTCGGCCTGATGGGGATAAATCTCCGAAAAGGCCTCATCGTTGACCAGAACATCCGTCACGACACGGCTGTGCATGCGTCTGTCTTCCATGACTTTTTCGATAATCTGCTCGAGGTTCTCGAACTGCCGAACCTCAAGTGGACTCTTCTGACCGTCTATTATGATCATTTTTCCTGTCCTCCGCCTACTGGGAATAATTTTGCCGTATGCACCCGTTAATCAACATTCATGCCAGCGCGAGTCGACGCTGAAAAACGGTCAGCAATTCCCGATAACGGGCGCACAGCTTCAGGAACTCATCCATGCTCACGGACTGGTCCCTGGACTGGTAGCGCCACAGGGGACCAAGGACCCCAAGAGATGGGTTCTTCTTGAAATTATCCTCTAAATTCTGGCAGTTGACCATGAATTTTGATCTCATTGGCGCATTCGGATGCAAGGCCAGAACCCGTCCTTGCTGCTCCACCAATGTCAGCATCAGCGCGCAGTGCTCAAGATCCCGCGCGAGTTCTTCACGAAAAACGGTGCTCGGTCCGGTCCAGATACAGTCCCTGCCGTCCCAGCTCTGGTCAAGAAATTGACGATAAACGTCGCGCTGAATCCGGATCCAGCGGCTGCGGTCCTGCCCTTCGTGACCGGACACGGAAAAAAGATCCATAAATCCTCTCTCATCCCGCCCGGCCTGCCAAACTCTGGCTCCAAACCCGGCCGGAACGTCCCAAGACTTCGAGTCTAGGTATCCGGTCAGCATGGCTCCGAGCGCTTCTCCGTCGATGCAGTCGCGGCAGGCCATGCCGTGGGGACATTCCTGCCCGAAGGAGCACGGATGGCAAGGCAGGTCCGGCTCCAGGCTGATGCTGCCCTCCAGATACGGCCCGGTATCGAAAGGCTGGGCCGTGGCCAGGAACACCGCCGCCACCGGCACTCCCAGCCCCGCCGCCAGATGCATGGTGCCCGTGTCGTTGGTCAGCAGCAGATCCATGCGCGAAAGCACCGCTGCCAGGGTCGGCAGGTCGGTCTGCCCGGTCAGGTCCGTGCAGGGGTAGTCGGCCTGGGCCGCAAATTCACGGGCCAGATGCCCTTCGGATGCTGTGCCCAGGAGGATGGGCGAGCGCCCGCATCGCTCCCACAGCACGCGACCGGCCCGGATAAAATCGGCCACGGGCCAGCGGCGGTAATCCTGGCTTGCGCCAAGCTGGAAGGCCACCAGCCCCTGGCCAGGGCTGTCCTGAAGCAGATGGGATGCCTTGGCCAGCGCCCCGGCATCCGGACGCACGAGCTGAAACTCGCCCGGCGCAAGGTCGGCCACACGCTGAAAGAGATCGACCAGATTGAAGGGGCTGCACCCGCGATAGGTCGAGGCGGCTTGCAGAAAAGCGGCCCACGGGGTCGAATATTCGCCGAAGCCGTGGCTATCCAGACCAAAGCCCAGCACCTCCCCGGTGTGCAGGGCGCGGCCCAGCAGACGGGCGGACAGGGTCGGCGTGAGATTGAGGACCCGGTCCGCGGTCGCGTGCGAATCGCCCGCCAACCAGGAGGAAAGTTCCGCTACGGCCAGTGGCCAGCTGTGGTCGAGCTTCGCCAGCAAGCGGGCACCGGGCAGAGCCCGGACCCGGTCCAGATCGCGCAGCAAGGCCGTGGCCCCCTTGAAGGAATCCAGACAGACAAGCTCCACGCGCTCGCCCCGCGCCCGCAGTCCGCTCAAGACGGGCTGGGTCTGCAGAAGGTCCCCGAACCGGGTCAGATTGATCACCAGGGTATGCATCATCATTTCCAAACAAAAGCCGTGCCAAAAGTCCGGCACAAAGGACCAACTCCTGGCGACGCGGGAAAGACGGGCACAAAGCGCGGAAGGCGGGTTTCGTTCACTCCTCCCCCTTGTCCAGAATCTCGTTCTTGTAGGCTTCAAAACGGGACGCGGCCCTGATGGCCGTGCCGGCAAAGGCGAGAAAGGAGAAGAAGATGAGCGAGATGTTCAGGATCAACCAGCGGTCCTGGCGCAGGTCGCGGCCCATGATGATCTGATCCGGAGCCAGATAGTAGAGCCCCAGGGAAAACCCTCCGGCCAGAACCAGGGCGATGATCTCGAAGACAAGCAGATATTTCCCGGAAAGGAGCAGAAAAAGAATGCCGTTGCGCACCCCCTGCAGAAGCAGGAGCTTCTTTTCAAGGAGCAAGAGGTCGTGCTCGGCCTGACGCATGGCCTCGTGGCCCTGCCGAAACTTTTCCGGGACGTAGAGGTCGAGGTGGCCGATGAGGCTGACGCCTTCGCCGCACGAGTTGAAGAGCTTGCTGAAGGACCCGAGCATGGACGGAAAAGGAAACCAGGAAGCCTCGCGCTGGATCGCTTTGAGCCGATCCCGAATGGCGTTGCGCCTGTTCGCCAGCTCCTGGATGTCCTTTTTCACCCGGGCCTGGATGTCCGCCCGCATGAGAATGGTGCCTCGCAGAAGCTTGGCCATGGACGCATAGTTGTTGACCCCGGCGAAGCTGTTCAACTCTTCGATGCGTTCGTGAAACATATGGTAGGCGTCGTGATCGACGGGCAGCCATTTGGCGAGCAGGTCCGGGAGGTGCTCGACCGCGCCGATGACTTCGCCGGCCCTGGTCCGCGCCTCGTCCCATACTTCCCACAGGTCGGTCAGCAGATGGGAACGCCCCCCCTCAAGTTCAGGGTCCAGCAACACCGCGCTGAAATAGTCGGGTTCATCCCTGATCAGTTCACGGATCAGGGCCTGCGCCTCATTGAGGTACCCGGACTTGATCAGGCAGACGGCCTGCCTGTATCGCGCCTGACTGAACCGCGACGACTCGTTCACGGCGCGCCCGTAAAGACGGATGGCCTCCGTAAAATCTCCGCAGATCTCGCGCAGCCGGCCGAGCAGGAGCTGTATATAGGAACGCTGCAGGCTGGTGTAGGCCAGATTCTCCGCTTCCTCCCAGAACCCCGCCGCGCGTTTCAATTCCTCGCGCTCCATGGCCATGAACCCCAGAAGCACTCTGGGCTGGTAGTTCTTGGGAGCGCGAAGCACAACGTGATCCACCTTCTCCATGGCCCGCTCCGGATTTCCGGTCCGCAGGCTGTCCAGCGCCTCCCACAGATGCTCCTCGCTTTGCGGGCGCTGCTCCTCGACGCCACGCGGCCACTCCTTGCCCTTGGCTCGCCAGACAGTGGCCATCATGCGCAGCTGGCAGATCATGTTGACCTCGAACACGGATCTGACAACCAGGGCCAGATTGGTCTTTTCCCCCAATAGGGAGGTCAAACCGCGCAGAATATCGGGCGCAAGCAGTTTTTCCAGTTCAGTCAGGATGCCCGGCAGGGTGTCGAGATCAATGCGCGCAAAGCGCGACAAGTCCGTGACATGCACATTACCGGGTTGAAGAATACGTGACGGGCATTTTTGAGCCGAGTGCGAGCGCAGTCCGCAATAAAAACATGGGCTCTCGGCGCCTGAAATCAGGCTTGAGGGCAAGAAGACGTTCAGGCTGCCGCGTCGCTTTCCGCCTTTGCTGGAATGAAAACGCACCTGAAACAGATCGGTCAGCGTGGAGTTGTCCATAGATGTGCGGGAATCCACGGGCACAATCCTCGAATCGGCAATCTGAAATATCGTGGCCAGGGGCAGGTAGAGCGTGTTGGGCTCAAGCGCTTCCACGACGTAGCGAAGCTTGCCCGCAAGATCAGGGGAAAAGGACTGATCGCCCATTTCCACGGCCATGTACTTGCATGGCCAGGGCGGAACCTCCTTGTCCTCGATCAGGGTCAATATCTCCGTGGTCAATCGGGCCATGACTCTGGGCGTCGTCACCCGCAGGACCAGGTTTTGGTCCTCCGCGTGCAGGTAGGAAATCTTGTTCTGGCTCAGGATGGCTTCCAGGCGCTCGAAATAGGACCGCCAGCCCTTGACGAAGATCCTGTCCTGGCGGTTGCCCTGGGGCCGGATGATCCACAGCCAGTTCAGCCTGTAGGCCACGCTGACCTGCTCGCTCGACTCCAGTTCGAACCAGTCGCCGGCCAGGCCGTCTGGATTCTGCACATGCCTGAAGGACAGCCCCGTAAGGGTCCGGCCCACTTCTCGCAGGCGCGCGCTGACGCGGACGATCAGCCTTTTGGGAAATTCCGTACAGAGGGCCTGCAGCTCCGACTTGACCTTGAGGGACTGAGTCAGCTGTTCGTCCACCACCAGGCTGCCATCAAAGACGGTGATGGCCGTGGACATGGGGTGGAGCCTGGCCCAGTTGTGGAGCCGGGCCAGACCGAGCATGACGTCGGGGGAGGGAAAAAACCACAGGGTCTGCGTGCTCTCTTCCGCCAGGGCCCAACCCCCTATGTCGCTCAGGGACTGCAGAAAGCTCACCGGCAGGGGCTGGGCGTGAATAAGCCAGCAGACGACCCCGTTGCAGAGCAGCCGAGGCGCGGCGTTCTTCGTAACCTTGGCCAGAAGCGGCTCGATGCAGGTCATGCAAACCTCCAGCTGCGCGGAGCCCGGCGGCGGTTCATTTGGATACACATCATGAGCCAACATGACACGCGGCATCGTCAAGCGCAACCCGGAGATGGACCATTTGCAGCTTGACGACAGGTGGTCCTTTTCCTAGTCAACAGCCAAACCAAACTCCCTTCCCGCAAGGAATCCGGCATGTTTTCCCTTTTTTTCCGTGATGATCGTCTGGACCTGCTGCACCGGCTCGTGGATCTGGCGCTGGAGGAAGACGGTCGCGATCTGACCTCCGAGGCCCTGTTTGAGCCCGCATCCATCCTGCATGCTTCCATCGTGTCCAAGCAGGACACCCTGGTCGCGGGCCTGCCCCTGATCGCCATCGTGCTTGAACGCATGCACGTCCTCAAGCCCTGCGTGACCCTGCTCGCGGCCGACGGAGACGCGGTCGAGCGTGGCCGGGAAGTGGCCCGCATCCAGGGCTCGGCACCGATCTTGCTCAAGGCTGAGCGGGTCATCATGAATTTCATCTGCCACCTCTCCGGCGTGGCCAACGCCACAAGCCGCTTCGTGCAGGCCGTGGAAGGCACCGGCGTGCGCGTGCTGGACACCCGCAAAACGACGCCCGGACACCGCTATCTGGAAAAATACGCGGTGCGCATGGGCGGAGGGCACAATCACAGAGCCAACCTCGAAGAGATGCTCATGCTCAAAGACAACCATATCGATCAGGCAGGCTCCATCACCACGGCCGTGCACCGGGTCAGGGCGGCCTACGACGTCTGCCCGCCACTGGAAGTCGAGTGCCGGACGCTGGCTCATGTGCTCGAGGCCGTGAGCCTCTCGCCCCAGCGCATCATGCTCGACAACATGCCCGTGCAGACGGCGGCCGAAGCCCTGCGGCTCATCCCGCCCCACATCGAATCGGAAATCAGCGGCAACGTGACCCTCGCGACCATCCGCGCCCTGGCCGAGCTGCGACCGACCTACATCTCCACCGGCGCCATCACGCACTCCGCAACCGTCGCGGATTTCTCCATGCGCCTGACCCAAAGCCCCCGGGAGGAAGCATGACTCTGGCTCAACAAATCACCGAACGCAAAAAAGCGCTGGGCTCCAGGCTGTGCATCCTGGCCCACCACTACCAGTCCGACGCGGTGGTGCGGCATGCCGACATCCTGGGCGACTCCCTGGAGCTGGCCCGGCGCATCGATGGCCTCACGGCCGAGCATATTGTTTTCTGCGGAGTGCACTTCATGGCCGAAACGGCGGCCATCCTGGCCCGGCCTGAGCAGAAGGTGCACATCCCTGACACCGGCGCCAGCTGCGTGATGGCGGACATGGCCCCGGCCCCGCTGGTCGAGACGGTCATCACGGCCCTAAACCGCGAGGGGGCGCGCATCATCCCCCTGACCTACGTCAACTCCTCCGCCGCGGTGAAGGCGGTCTGCGGCAGCAATGGCGGCAGCGTATGCACCTCGGCCAATGCCGCGACCATGCTGCGCTGGGCGCTGGGACAGGGAGACGGGGTGATCTTCCTGCCCGACGCGAACCTGGGCCGGAACACGGCCCGGACCCTGGGAATCAAGGAGGATGAGATCAAG
Source organism: Desulfomicrobium sp. UBA5193 (assembly GCA_002412965.1). Classification (GTDB taxonomy): domain Bacteria; phylum Desulfobacterota; class Desulfovibrionia; order Desulfovibrionales; family Desulfomicrobiaceae; genus Desulfomicrobium. The sequence continues at coordinate 280,420 of DHWB01000004.1, read as the reverse complement.
CGTCTCGATGTGCGCGGCGCAGGCAGCCTGATCGCTCCGGCAAGCCCTGCGAAACGCCTGTACCTCTGGCCCGGACTGTGTGCCATCCACGCGAAATTTCATCCTGAACAGATCACCCGCTTGCGGGCCGCCCATCCCGAAGCCCTGGTTCTGGTCCATCCCGAGTGCAGCCCGGACGTTGTCAACGCGGCCGACGGGGCCGGCTCCACCTCCTACCTGATCAAGGCCGTGGCGGAAGCCAGGAGCGGAGCCACGATCTTCGTCGGCACGGAGTGGAACCTGGTCAACCGGCTCAAAGACAGGCATCCGGACAAGGATATCCGCCCCCTGCGCACGGCCCTGTGCTCGAACATGGCCAAAATCACCGAAGAAAATCTTGCTCGCACCCTGCAAGGCCTGGACACGGCCAGTCCCGTCCGGGTCGACGAAAACATAGCCGAGCCCGCGCGTCTCGCCCTGGAACGCATGCTGGACGCCTGCCGGTAGGAAATAATCATGACTCCCTCCCGCATGAAGACCGAAGTCCTCGTCATCGGTTCGGGCATTGCCGGCTGCACCGCAGCCCTGTGCCTGGCCGACAAGGGCCACGAAGTGACCCTGCTCTCCTCCGGCACCTCGCTGGACAACGGCAACACGGCCCTGGCCCAGGGCGGCATCGTATACACGAGCGCGGAGGATTCGCCCGAAAAGCTTGCCAAGGACATCACCACCGCCGGCTGGGAATACAATTATGACCCCGCCGTCCGTTTCTTGTGCGAAGAAGGGCCGAGGGCAGTGGAAAAAATCCTCTTCGAGCGGGTGCAGGTACCCTTTGACCACACCAAGGATGGGGGTTGGTACCTGACCAAAGAAGGCGGCCATGCGGTGCATCGCATCCTGACCTGCGCCGACTACACCGGCCGGGCCATTCAGGACAGTCTAGTCAAGGCGGTGACCACTCATCCCAATATCCGCATCCTTTACCAGCGCACGGCCATCGACCTCCTGGCCACGCGCCACCACTCCACCAAGCTCGAATTTCGCTACCAGCTGACCAACCAATGCGTGGGCGCCTACGTGTTCAATTCGGAAACGAACGAACCCAACACAATCCTGGCCGACTTCACGGTGCTGTGCACCGGCGGCCTGGGCCAGATCTTTCTGCACACCACCAACACCTCCTCATCCATAGGTTCGGGCATGGCCATGGCCCACCGGGCAGGCGCAACGGTCATGAATCTGGAGTACATTCAGTTTCACCCCACGGCCCTGTTTCACCGCGCCGACCGCAAGTTTCTGATCTCCGAAGCGGTGCGCGGCGAAGGCGCAAGGCTCTTCAACGTCAAGGGCGAACGCTTCATGTCCCGCTACGACGAACGCATGGAGCTGGCTCCCCGCGACATCGTGACCAGGGCCATTGTCGATGAATTGCTCAAGACCGGAGAAGACTGCGTCTTTCTGGACGCGGCCAATTATGTGGATCAGAACCTGCGCAAACGCTTCCCGACCATCTACAAGAAGTGCAAGGAAAGCGGCGTGGACATGGCCAAGGATCCCATCCCGGTGGTACCTGCGGCGCATTATTCCTGTGGGGGAGTGCTTGTGGACAAGCGTGGACGCAGCACCCTGGACGGGCTCTACGCAGCCGGAGAAGTGGCCTGCACCGGCCTGCATGGAGCCAACAGGCTGGCCTCGACTTCCCTGCTGGAGGGATTGCTGTGGGGAGTGAGCGCGGCCGAAGACATCCATGACCGCTATGAGGACTCTTGCGTGCTGAGCCAGCGTCTGCAGGACTCCATCGCGGACTGGATCACCTCCGGCAAGACCGAGATGGAGGACCCGGCCCTCATCAACCAGGACTGGGCCACGATCCGCAGCACCATGTGGAACTACATGGGCATCATGCGCACCACCCCGCGCCTGGAGCGGGCCTTCGAGGACCTGCGCAACCTGAACAAGCGCTTGCATTCCTTCTACAAGTCCATCCGCATCTGCAAGGAATCGGTGGATCTTTTCCATGGCTGCCAGACCGCCTACATCGTGACCACGGCGGCCCTGCGCAACAAGACCAACCGCGGCTGCCATTTCCGCAAGGATTAGTTCGGATCGGACATGGAGCGGGTAAGCAGACGACGAAACTGATCCCGGCCCTGCTCCGGGGTCAGTTCCCCAAGGGCCTCGACCCCGGTGGATTGAATCCAGGCGATGAGCAGTCCGATGCAGACCAGATTGCGCTGCAGGTACACATCCTCCTCACCTTCACGCATCGCCTCCAGATAATCTCCGCGCGAGATGACCTCAAATCCTTCACCTTCAAGAATCAGGCGCATGATTTCAAGCCTGCGCCTGCGCTCCGCGTTCCTCCCGGACCCGCCCTTGAAGCGGAACTGGACATACTTTTCTGAAGCGTCCTCGCAGCAGCATTCCGCCACGTAAAGATTCTGCGCAAGCCGCAGGGTGCAGTGCATGAAAAACTGTGAAAGGACCGCATAGCTGCTGTAATGGGGCCTGGGAGAAGACTCTTCATGCACCGCCCCCGACCAGGCCACCGCGGGACAGACCAGCCCCAGGAACAACGACCAGGCCGGAATGGAGCGTACATCCTCCATGGAGATCGATGCCCGCTCCGCAGCCGAAGGGAACAGCCCCCCGCCAAGGTTGAAGATGTTGATGACCACGGGGATTTCAAGACGCAGCTGTTTGATCCCGCCCAGACCTCGAGCCGGTTCGCCGGCAAAGGAAAAAATCTGCGCCAGTCCACGTTCCAGACACAGGCAGACCAGATCGTGCAGGGAACGGCAGTGTTCAGGGCGCAGCGCAGCGCCCTGGGTTTGAAAGACGTGCAGCTGCGTTACCCTCGGCAGGGTCTGTTCCAGCCGGGCGACCAGCGCGCCCGTGTCGGGCGCGCCGCTCCACAGGGAGCAGGTATCGACCGCTTCGGTTTGGTCCGCCGGATATGCGATCACGGTCAGCGGATGCTCTTCGTCGGCAAGCCCGAGAGAAAGGCGCAAGGCAAGCGCGGAGGAAGAAAACTTGCAGGCTGCGGCCTTGAGCCAGCCGGAAAAAAAGTCCGCAGGCCGCACCCCTCCGGACTCCCCGATCAGGACGGCGTCAGGCCCGGTACCCGCCACAATCCGAAATTCCAGCAGTTTCCCGCCCGGAGCAAGCTCCACGGCCGCGATCTCAAGTTCGCTTTGCAGGCGTTGCGGCAGCGTCCCGACACGAATCAAGGCCCGCGCCTTCTCGCTCAGATCCTCCGTCGCGATCTTGTTATTGAGGTCAAGTTTACGCAGCAACGCATCGAGTTTGTCGCGCAGGTCGTTTGCTTCAATGAAATACTGATACAGGGATGGGGTAACGATGAGCGCAGGCCGGCGTCGTTGCAGATTTACCGCTTGCGGAACCCAAGAATATCCGCTTTTGGCCTCTTCCGAGTCGAGCATCAGCAGGTAGGGAGGATGGGCAGGTGTGGATGAGTGCTCTGTGGACAGACGGGTATAAAAGCTCAATTTGGCTACCCAGTCGTGCGCATCCATGAATTCAACGGGATTCATGATCTGCAGCTGATCCACAAGATCGCGGATGGCCGCGCTCAAGCGGGCGGCCAATCCTGAAACGCGGCACCAGTCCACCAGTTCCCGTCCCGTACTCAGTTCCTCGAAGCGGGCGAGAAGGGAAAAGCACACGCTGCTTTCCCGGTGGATCTCGCAAAAGGCATTGTATTTGACCCGAGGAATGGACCCAGGTGCGAAGGAGTCAAAAGTCCAGTGGGAAAACAGCCGCGTTGTATCCATCTTGCTCCTTGAGGCCTACCACGTGGTGAAAATTCCGCAACAGGTGGAACACCGAGATCAAATTGCGGACGCCGACCTGAAAAACCTAATTCAAACGAACAAAAAAGGCCAATCCCAAGGATCCCCCCATTATTGCCCGGATTCGCGCCTTGTCTGGCGCCAATGGGAAAACCGCCGATCGGCATAGGCCCAAAAAAATCGTATGAAGAAATAAATGGGAATGAAATAGAAGGGATAAAGAACGGAGGACCCAAGGCCGGGTACGGCAAAGGGAAGTTCGAGGGGGATGTTCCGAAAACGCAGATCGAGCCATGCCAAAGCCGCGACGGCCGGCCAAAGGGAGGCGGTCACCTTGCCCACGGCCAAGGCCGCTGAATGTCCATAGGCATCTTTGGCCAGGGTGTTCTGGGCCAGATAGGCGTTCTTGTCATTGGCTTTCAACGCTTCGATGGCAAGTTCCGAGCGCTCGGCCGCCTCGCGTTCATGCTTGAGGCCATGTTTGCCTTGAAGCCTGATCATGGCTTTGGTGCAAAGCCGACCAATGAATACGCTCTGCACTGCCAGAAGAAGGCACCCGAAGAAAAACCCGGTCATGGCCGAGGAAGTCCACCTGAATGGAGCTATGAGCCAGGCGTCGAGAAGATAAAAAGCTTGGAGGAGCATGGGAATCCAAAACTCCCCCGGCCGGGCCGGGGGAGTCGATAATCAAACTTAAACGCCGGGAATCTTGATACCGAAGAAGCCGGCCAAAAGATAGCCCAGACCAACGTACACAGCCAGAACGATGAAGATGCGCTTCAGCATGACATCGGAGAAATACTGGGACGTTCTGGGGCCGATGAGGGAACCGACGGTGATGCCGACAAGTTCGGTGCCGATCAGGACCCAGTCAATGGGCGTGCCTTTGGTCATGAGGGTGATGATACTGGTGACCATGCTGATCAACACTGCCAGAGCGGAGGTTCCGGCGGCAAGATACATGGGCAGCTGGGTCACACTGGTCAGGAAAGGAACCAGCAGGAATCCGCCGCCAACACCCAGGAAGGCTGCAATGGCGGAGATGACGATACCACCCAGGAAGGGGATCAGCGGATTGAACTTGAAAGGAACACCGAAGAAAGTGAAGGCGCAGGTGAAGGGGGTGAATGTTTCGATCTTCAGCCCGGCAGTCAAATCAACCTTTTCGCCGCTGCGCATTCTTTTGGCGTTGTCTTCAAAAGCCTTGGCCGCGGCCTTGGCTGTCTTCTTGCTGGCCTGCCCTGCGGGGGAGGTTTCATAAATGAGGTACGCGCCCAGCGCCAGAACGAAGATGCCGAAGTAGCCCTGGTAGGACTTGAAATCGAGCTTGCCTGCAGACAGGGCTGCAGCGCCATAAGCGCCGATGAGGGAACCAAGGCCAAGGCTGATGGCCAGCGGCAGGACCAGACGCTTCATCTTCAGGTAGTTGATGGAGCTGATCAACGCGGACGTACCGACCAGAAACTGGTTCGAAGCCTTGATGGAGTCGGTTATAACCTTGCCCAGGTCAGGAGCCGTCTTCTTGAACGCGCCCGCATATTCACCGAAGCCAAAAACACTCATGTGGCCGACGCCGGCCATGACGCCACCAAAAGCGCCGACGGTGGAGAAAATCCAGCCTACCCACACTGCCCAGAGCAACGCGACGACAACGCTCACATTCGGAGCGCCGGGGATGCCCAGAAAACCGGCGGGCTTGGCAGGATCAATCTGACCCTTTTCAGTGCCCTGAGGAGCGCTGGCAATGGCCTTCTGCAACTTGCTGCCTGTCGCTGCGGCTTTCGGGGCTTCCGCTACCGCAGCGGCGGGAGCGGCAGGAGTTGCCTCAACAGCAGGGGCTGCGGGAGTTGCCGCAGCAGGAGCAGCCTGGGTTGCCTCAACAGCAGGGGCGGACGCATTGTCCTGGGCCCACAAAGGGGCGCCAATGCTCGCCATCACGAACAGAACGGAAAAGACCATGACATAAAAACGTTTCGACATAAAACCTCCCTTTTTCTCCCGTTGTAAAAACATCTGGTGTAAACCTGAAATTTTCCAAGCACTTGTCGGTTATGAGCCCCTTTTGCAGGAATTGCGGCAAAACGCTCATAAAGGATGGCACCGCCTATCACTGTTCCAAGGAAAAAGGCAAATCTTGATTCTTTGGGACGAGCTTTGATCCTTTTGTCACATTTTTCACCTGACTTTAGGCCTCTGAATGTGTTGGAGCCCATAAATTACGTTCATAATTTCACAAGATACAAAAACACCCCCCTGTCTCCGCTCTTTTCAGGTTGCCTGGACTGCGTCAGATTTCAATTCGGAATAAAAAAAGGCGCCCCGGAGAGCGCCTTTTCAAGACGGATAATAGGGAGCCGATCAGGCCGCGGCAGGCGCGGTCGTTTCGCCCGTGTCAATCCGGGGATTGAAGAAACCAAGGATGGGAGCCGCGACAAAGATCGATGAATACGTTCCTGCCAGCACACCGAGCAGCATCGCCAGTGCGAAATCGTGGATGACGCCGCCACCGAAGATGAACAAGGCCAGCACCGCGACAAAGGTCGTGCCCGAGGTGATGATTGTTCTGGACAGTGTCTGGTTGACGGAGCTGTTGATGATCACGTCCAGGGACGGGGAGATCTTGGCCCGGGCGTTTTCACGAATACGATCGAAAACGATGATCGTGTCGTTCAGGGAATAGCCGACGATGGTCAACAAGGCCGCGATGATGGTCAGATCCACGTCCTTGTTCATGAGTGAGAAGAAGCCAAGAGGGATCATGACGTCATGGATGAGCGCAACCATGGCTCCGAGCGCATACTTGAGCCGCAGCACAACGCAGAGGACCAAGGTAGCTATGGTCGCGGCGATGACGGAGATGCTCATCGGCGCGTTCAGCAGCTCCAGCACATATACTACGGAAGACAGGCCGGCCGCCATGAGTCCGGCGACCATCCATTTCTGCTCGAAACGACCGGAAATGTAGGTTGCAATGAGCAGCACCGCATAAAAAATGGCCTGTAGCGCCTTTTCGCGCAGATCCGCGCCAACCTTGGGCCCGACCATCTCCAGACGCTGAATTTCGTGCGACACACCCGCAAACTGGGCACCAAGACCCTCCGTCACGGCATCACGCACCTGATTGGTAGTCTGATCGGAAAAAGAGGCGCGAAGCAGGACCTCATGGTCATTCGCGTCACCGAAGTTCTGGACCACCAGTCCCGGGAGGACAGGGCTGTTCAGCGCAGTACGGACCTTGTCCAGCTCCACGGCCTGACCGAACTTGACCTGGATATTGAAACCGCCGGCGAAATCAATGCCGTAGCGGGGACCGCCCTTGATCAAGAGGGACAGCGCCCCCACAAGCAGCAACATAACTGACAGGACGTACGCGTACCTGCGCATCCCGACGAAGTCTATTTTCGTATCATGTCTGATAATTTCAAAGGACATGGTCTGCTCCTTAAATACTCGGTTGCGTGCCGGGCTGCCTTCTGGCCAGCCATGCGTCAAAGAAGATGCGGGACACGAAAATAGCCGTGAACATGGACGCGAGGATTCCCAAGGTCAGGGTAACTGCAAACCCGCGCACAGGACCCGTGCCGAACTGATACAAAATGACGGCGGCGATGATTGTGGTCAGGTTGGAGTCGACGATGGTCTGGGTCGCCCGGGCAAACCCGTTGTTGATAGCCGCGGCCACGGATTCACCGTGACGCAACTCCTCGCGGATGCGCTCATAGATCAGCACGTTGGCGTCGACAGCCATACCGAGTGTCAGGATAATGCCCGCGATACCTGGCAAGGTCAGCGTGGCCCCAAATGCGGCCATACCGGCCAGAATGAGAATGACATCCAGAATTATTTCAAAAGAGGCAATGAGGCCTGCCCTACGGTAGTAAATGGACATGAAGAGCACGACCATCAAACCGCCAATCGCGGCAGCCATCATGCCCTTGTCGATCGATTCCTGACCCAGGGAAGGGCCGACAGAGCGTTCTTCCAGAATGGTCACCGGAGCCGGCAAAGAACCGGCCCGCAGCACTACGGCCAGATCATGGGCTTCTTCGGTGCTGAACTGTCCGGTGATGGATGCGCGGCCGCCGCCGATGCGGTCCTGAATGACCGGGGCGGAATGCACCGTGCCGTCGAGCACGATGGCAAGACGCTTCTTGATGTTGGCGCCCGTCACCTCTTCGAAGATGCGGGCTCCGCGCGCGTTGAAATTCATGCCCACGTAGGCTTGACCGTAGGAGTCGAACTGCACGTTCGCGTCGGTGATGTATTCACCGGTCAGTACGACTTCGGATTTGACTACTATGGGCGTTTTGACATCCGAAGCGCCCCTCTTGTCCTGAAGATAGGCAAGCTCACTCTCCGCCGGGACGGTTCCGGCCACGGCGGCCTGGACATCGGCAGTTTCATCCACCATCTTGAATTCAAGATGGGCGGTGCGGCCGATAATGTTGATGGCCCGCTTGGGATCGTCGAGACCAGGAAGCTGGACGATGATGCGATTGCCCTGCTGCTTGCGGATATCGGGCTCTGCCACGCCAAACTGGTCAATACGGTTACGGATGGTTTTGAGGGCCTGATCCATGGTCAGGTCTTCAAGATATTTGATATAGGATTCGGTGGCGGTCAGCACGTAACGGACCTGTCCGTTACCAGTATCTTCCCTGGCGGTGACATCCATGTTGCTGAAACGATCACGCAGCAGGGAATCCAAGGCCTCTTGCTGCTCCTTTTTCAGGAGCGCGAATTCAAACTGTCTCGTACCCACCAGACGTGGACGCAAGACCAAAATTTTCTTTTCCCTGGCTTCAAGCCGCAGATCCTGACCCATGCTGGTGATGGCATTGGCCAACGCGGCATCGAGATCGACCCCGAGAGTCAAGTGAATTCCGCCTTTCAGGTCAAGGCCCAGGCTAATTTCATCGGACGGAAGCAAAGCTCCCAGCGAGGAATTGCGGACCGAGGGAATCGAGGGCAGAACATAGATCAAGGCCAGCACAATCACAAACGCGGCAAGCATTGCCCTCCAGCGCAGACTACCCATGAGCATCATCCTTATCCAAATCAAACAGGTTGAATGTTGCCAAATCCAAAACAGGCCAGCTGTGAAAAAAGCCCCGAAAGCATACGCAAAACAAGGCCTGTTCCCGGTAAAAGGAACAGGCCTGCCTTATCGTATGGCTTACCAAAAGGCTACTTTTTCTTGTCCTTGGCCTTGCTCGCGCCGCCGTCGGCAGGCACGATGGCGGAAATGAAACCGCGACCGACCTGAACAAGCACTTCATTTCCAAGGTCCAGGGTCAACACGTCGTCCTTGACTTCCGTCACACGCCCATAAAGCCCGCCAGCCGTGACTACCCGATCGCCACGGGTCAGGTTGTCCAGCATCAGCTTGTGCTCTTTCTGCTTTTTCTGCTGTGGACGGATGAGCAGAAAATAAAAGATCACGAACATCAGAATAAGGGGCATGAAGGTCATCAGAGGCCCACCGGCCTGGCCTCCCGCTGCGGGGGCCTGTCCCATGGCATGTGCAAGATTTTCGAAAAACATGTCTTCCTCCATTATGTATTGTCGTGATTGATCGGGGATTGGCTACCTTGGTGCAGCCCGAAATACAAGGCCAAAGCGATCTAGATTCCCAGAATCTCCCGAAATTCGGAGATCTCGGCGCGCACCTGCAGAACTCTGTCCCGCTCCTGCGCGTTTGTCGCCAGCGCCTCGGATTTTTCCATATGGAATGTGTACTTGCTGAATTGCCGCTTGTAGGCAAAGGCCTTGGCATAATTCAGATGCGCTTCGAAATTGCGCCCCATGGCTGCCTGGTAGCGGGCCAGATTTTCAAGGACTTCCGAGTCGCGCGGGACATCCTTGACCACCCGCTCCATGGCTTTGACGCTGGCCGGATAATTGCCCTGCTCCGCCACGGCGCGGGCATAGAAAAACAATGCGAAAAGATCTTCAGGATCCCTGAGTACGGCTTCCTGAAGATTTTTGACGGCGACATCGAGATTTCCGTACTCGAAAGCAAAGCGCCCGTATTCACGCTTCCAGAGCGGATCACTGGGGTTGCATGCCAGGGCAGCCTCAAAACGCGCCTTCGCGGGTTCGATCTGGTGCAGGCGGCTGAGGGCGATGGCTTCACCCAGCACAGCGGGACATTTTTGCCCCTTAGACGATTCAAAAATGGCCTTGGCCGTGTTGGGATCAGTGAACCAGGCCTGCACGAGCAACTTGGCACGCAGAAAAGAGGTGTTGTCCGATTTCCGGTCCCGCACATTCTGCGGCAGGCGGGCGATACGCTCCTGCATGTAAGCCAGGCGGTCATCCATGCCCGGATGGGTCGAGAGGTAGGACGGGACATCCCCCCCACCGCCGACCCATTGCATTTTGCGAATGGTATCAAAAGCGTTGGTCATCCCGGAGGGGGAAAAGCCCGCTTCGACCAGATAGCCCACTCCGTATTGATCCGCGTCCTTTTCGTTTTCGCGGGTGTACTTGAGTTGCATGGACCTGGCTCCGGCCACCGAACCCAGAATCATGGCACTGCCGCCATCGCTCCCGCTCTGGGAACCGACCAGAACGCCGGCCAGAATCCCCAGCAGGGAACCGACCCCGACCAGCTGGCTCTGTTCGATGGATTTGGCGATATGCCGTTCCGAAACATGGGCCAACTCATGGGCAATGACGCTGGCCAGTTCATCCTCGGTGGCAAGATTACCGATCAGTCCCGTAAAGATCGTGATGTGCCCCGCAGCGGAGGCAAAGGCGTTCATGGCGCCGTTCTTGACCACGGTCACCTTGATCGGAAACGGCTGCGGCGGCATGGCCGCGACCAGTCGATCAACCAACGTTTGCAGATATCCCTTGATCTGGTTGTCATGGATCACGGGAAATCTGGTTTCGATGATCAGATCAAATTTGCGCGCAAGCTCCAGTTCGTCGCGAATGGTGAATTCGCCGAAGCTGGAGGCGACAGGACGAACAGCTACCAACAGACAAACAAGGAACAGCACCCCTGCTCGCAGGCCGCCGGCGAGTTTCACGGTGTCGCGCTCCTCGGATCGACAAGCACCGCACCGGCGCGTTTGTATCCGCTGAGTAGAAATCGTCTGATCGGCCCCATTTGTTCGAGAAGACCGCGGCGGACGGATTCCTGGGGAGTCAGGGCCGCGCCCTGTTCCTTGAGCCGCAATCCGAAGTACTCGCGAAACAGCTCTTCAACCTGGTCATAGGACTCGACTTCAAGCTGATCCAGATCGGAACTGCTGATGCCAAGCCCGTCCGTCGGCACCGCCTCGATGGCAGCCTGCAGAGGAGCGGGGTCATCCAGACGAAGGCAGAGCATGCGGGCGAGGTCGTATTCGACGCTCTTGGGGATGAGCTGCAAGGGGCTGACATCGCCCACATCGCCGTGCAGGGTCCAAAAGCCGGTCAAGAGCTCGTCCAGTTGATCCGTTGAGAGCACGCAGCCGCCATGAATCTGGGCCACGTGATACAAAAAGAGCATCCGGGTGCGCGCCTTCAGATTGCCTTCGGCCACGGGATTCGATTTCGGATAGATGGACGCGAACGTGCCGGACATCTGCCCGTACAGGTCGGTAAAATCGTGAATATGGCTGATGGACGCGCCCTTGGGCGCGGTCCCGTAGGCCTGGGCCACCCGGAGGCCGCGCTCGGTCTCTTCGGGAGTGTTGGTGGCGATGGGCAGGCAGAAGCCCAGGTACGGAATGCGGCGATGATGGAGCAGGGCCGCCAAAAAGGATGAATCGATCCCCCCGGACAGGCCCATGACGTAAACCTTCAGCCTGGATACATGGAGGTAGTCGAGCAGGAAATCTCCAAGGGCCTGCAGGAGCTGCTCCGAGGCCTTCACCTCCAGCAGATCTAGCCACAAGGAGAAGTCGTTGTCGCGAGGGCAGTCGATCCTTTTCAGCGCAGCCATGCTCCCCTCCCCTTCAGGAATTCATCATGTCCAGGAAATCCTTGTTGCTCTTGGTGCCACGCATCTTGTCCAAGAGAAAATCCATGCTGTCCACGGAATTCATGGAAGCCATGATGCGACGCAGGATCCAGACCTTGTTCAGGACATTGGGATCAAGCAGCAGTTCTTCCTTGCGGGTGCCGGAACGGTTCAGGTCAATGGCCGGGAAGACGCGCTTGTCGGAGAGATGGCGATCCAAATAGATGTCCGAGTTGCCCGTGCCCTTGAACTCTTCAAAGATGACTTCATCCATGCGGGAACCAGTATCGACAAGAGCGGTGGAAATGATGGTCAGGCTGCCGCCTTCCTCGATATTCCGGGCCGCACCGAAAAAGCGCTTGGGCCGCTGCAGAGCGTTGGCATCCAGACCGCCGGACAATACGCGCCCGGACGACGGGGTGGTCGCGTTGTAGGCCCGGCCCAGACGGGTGATGGAATCGAGCAGCACGACCACGTCGACTTTGCGCTCGACCAGTCTCTTGGCCTTCTCCAGCACCATCTCGGCGACTTGCACATGCCGTTGCGGCGGCTCGTCAAAGGTGGAGCTGATGACCTCGGCCTTGACCGTGCGTTCCATATCCGTGACTTCTTCAGGGCGTTCGTCGATCAGCAGGACGATCAGATACGAATCGGGGTGGTTGATGCTGATGGAGTTGGCGATGGCCTGCATGAGCATGGTCTTGCCTGTCCGGGGTGGGGCCACGATGAGTGCGCGCTGCCCTTTGCCGATGGGGGTCATCAGGTCCATAATCCGGGCGGAGTAGTTCTTGTCGGTGGTTTCGAGACGAAACTGCTCGTCGGGATAGATGGGGGTGAGGTTGTCGAAAAGGACGATCCGCTTGGCTTCCTCGGGTTCGCGAAAACAGATCTCCTTGACCCGGAGCAACGCGAAGTAGCGCTCTCCTTCCTTTGGAGGACGAATCTGTCCGGAGATGACATCTCCCGTACGCAGGCCGAAACGTCTGATCTGCGATGGCGAGACATAAATGTCATCCGGTCCAGGCATGTAACTGTACATGGGCGAACGCAGAAAGCCGAATCCATCGGGCAGAATTTCCAGCACGCCCTCGCCAAAAATGGACCCGTTTTGGGAAGCACAGGCTTGAAGCAGAGCGAAAATCAGCTCCTGCTTGCGCAGGCCGCTCATGTTTTCGATCTGGTACTCGCTGGCAATATCCATGAGTTCAGACATGGACTTGGTTTTCAACTCAGAAAGATTCATAACAAACCCTCATAACAATGAAATGGCTGAGACCTGGGACCGTTTGAAAGGAACAGACCAAAATGAAAAAGTATTCACAATGTAAAATATGAAACTTGGTGGAATATAAGAGTACTCTGATATGAAAATATGAAACCCTTTAAGGGATCGGGTGGAAAAATATGAACATCTGCTTATGGACTTGTAGTGTCAGGCAGGGATGGAATAAATAGATATATGAACGTATAAAAAAAAACAAGGGGAAGCAAGCCCCCTAGTCACCTGCAATCTCATCTTCTGCGGCCTTGGCATGCAGAATGTCCGCGAACAGGGCTTCAATGGATTTCTTCACTTCCGCCTGCTCCTGGTTCAAGGCAAAGGACAGTTCAAGGGAGATAAGGCCCATGGCTTGCTCCAGCAGCCTCCGCTCGCCAAAGGACAACTCCTTGTCCTTGCCGATCAGGATGAGTTCTTTCAGAACGTAGGCGACATCTCGCAGATTGCTGCTTTTAAGTTTTTCGGAATATTCGCGATAGCGACGGTTCCAATTCTGGCCTGAATAGCCGGTAAAATCGGTACGGTCCTGAAGATAGACGCGGATCTCATCCGCCTGCTCTGGAGTGTAAACACCACGCAGCCCAACATTGCGGGCGTTTTTCACGGGAACCATCAAGGTGACGTTATTGCTGAGAATACGCACGATGATCAGTTCAGTGGCAACGCCCCCGATCTCCTGGGTCTCAATCCTTTCGACCTTACCGACCCCCTGCGCGGGATAGACGACAAGTTCATCAACTGAAAACACAAGCGACCTCCAGAAAAACATAATCGAACTGCAAAGGAAAATAACTATAGATCAAAATCAAAACGGCGTCCACTAAGAGCTGGAAAGGAGAACAGACTTCAACGGGCGTTCAGACGGGCGGTGGCGACAGTCAACCCCTCGCGACAATAGAAAAGTACCGCGTCGAGGGCAGCGTCCAGTGCCTGGCCGACCAGATCCCACTCCGCAGGTAAAAAGGAACGCAGTACATAATCGGCCATGGCTTCGCTCCCCTCGGGGCGGCCGATGCCCATGCGCAACCTGGCGAAATCCCGGGTCCCGAGATGAGCGGCCACGGACTTGAGCCCGTTGTGCCCGGCCAGTCCGCCGGAGAACTTGAGACGCGCAGTGCCGAGCGGCAAATCAAGCTCATCATGGAGGATGAGAATGCGATCCGCGACGATCCCGTGTTTCCTGCTGAGTTCCCCCACGACCTGACCGCTCAGATTCATGAAAGTCTGCGGCTTGACCACGATCCAGCGGCGTGCGCCGTAATCTTCGCTCGCTTCCCACAGCTCGGCGTTCAGACGCGCATTGCGGACTTCGCACGATGAACCGGGCTGATCAGCCCAATGAGCGACCAGACGATCCGCAAGCATGAACCCGAAATTATGCCGGGTCCGGGCATATTTGGTGCCCGGATTGCCCAGTCCGACTATCAGACCGTCATATGTCATGGGAAACCGTCAAAAAAGGGATGGACAAAAAAAAAGAATCGAAGGCCCTGCCACAGCAAGGCCTTCGAAAAGGAATGACTATTCTTCTTCGCCGGCCTTGGCGCCGCGAGCGGTCTGGATCGCGAGAACAACGTAATTGCGATCAAAAACGGCCGTGACCCCTTCGGGTAGAGCCAGCTGATCGACCAGTACATTGCCGTTGATCTCAAGCTCCGTCACGTCAACGACAACGGAATCGGGGATCATGGTCGGCAGACAGCGCACCAGGACGCGTTCCTGCAGGACTTCCAGCTTGCCGCCCAGCACGACGCCCTTGGCACGGCCGATGGTTTCAACGGGAATGGTGACCTGCACTTCCTTGTCCAGCTCGATACCGATAAAATCGACGTGATCATAGCGGCGCTTGACGGGATGGGTCACGAGCTTCTTGAAAAGCGCGTTGCGCTTCTGCACCTGACCATCGACTTCGATCTGCAGCTCAATCATCTTTGAGTAGCGCACTTTCTCGAAAGCCTTGCCCAAAGCCAGATTGTCTACAGTAAAGGAGATGTTTTCACCCTTCGAATTGTAGAAAACGCCGGGAACCAAACCATTGGAACGCATACGGGAGCAAGGGCCTTTTCCCCTTTCCTCGCGAGGCGTTAACTGCAAACTTGTGACTTCAGACATGCTTTTCTCCTTTATTCATCAACTGAAAATCAATTTCTTTCGGCCGGCTCAGCTAAAAAGAACGCTGACCGAAGATTCGGAATGGATATTATGAATAGCCTTGGCAATAAGACTGCCAACGGAAATTACCTTGAATTTATCACTGGCCAGGGCCTGGGCACTGAGCGGAATCGTATCCGTCACAATGACCTGCGAAAATGCTGAATTGTTCAGACGCTCTACCGCCGGTCCGGAAAGGACCGCATGCGAAGCGCAGGCCACGACATCCTCGGCCCCGTTCTCCGCCAGCAGATTGCCGGCCTCGGTCATGGTCCCGGCCGTATCGATCATGTCGTCGAGGACAACCGCGATCTTGCCCTTCACGTCGCCGATGAGCTGCATGGCTTGAGCCTTGTTGGGACCTTCGCGACGCTTGTCGACGATGGCGAGTCCGACTCCAAGACGCTTGGCATAGGCTCGGGCCCGCTCCGTGCCGCCTGCGTCGGGAGAGACAACAATGAGGTTGTCGCCGAGCTTGCGGATGTATTCGAGCAGCACCTGGGCCGCGTAGAGGTTGTCCACGGGCTTGTTGAAAAAACCCTGAATCTGCCCGGAATGAAGATCGATGGTCAGAACACGGTCAACCCCGGCCACGGTGATAAAATCCGCAACCAGCTTGGCGCTGATGGGAGCCCTGGGCACGACCTTCCGATCTTGTCGGGCATAGCCGAAGTAGGGAACAACTGCGGTCACACGACCGGCGCTTGCCCTCTTCAAGGCATCAAGCATCAGGCAGAGTTCCATCAGGTTGTGATTGACCGGAGCACAGGTGGACTGCACCACGTACACATCGTCACCGCGAACATTGTCGCCCATCTCAATGCGGATCTCTCCGTCACTGAACTTGTCGACCAGGGAAGGAGTCAGCTTGCACCCCAAATGATCGCAAATACGGGCAGCAAGTGCCGGATTTGCGGTTCCCGTGACGATCTTCAGCTCACCCATGCGTGGCATATTCTGTCCTTGATTGAAAATGGCTGGGGCGGGAGGATTCGAACCTCCGAATGACGGAACCAAAAACCGTTGCCTTGCCAGCTTGGCGACGCCCCAACATAGGTCGCCCGGCTTGTGCAGCCCATGGCTTCCTCAAGTAAATGAAAAAGACCGCAAGGTTTATCGACCCGCAGCCCAACCCGAATTCATCACGATTCCAGATACCAAGGTTTTCCGGACTTAATCCCGTGACACGCATGCCCAAGCGACCGCATCTCGCGGGCGCAGTCCATGGCGTACACGGAAGAAGAAAAAAGAGCCACAAAACTGGAGCCGCTGCCACTCATGACGCAGGCATCGGCGGAGTGCTCCAGGATCTGCTTTTTGATTCCGTAAAGTATTGGAAATTCTTGAAAAACTACTTCTTCAAATCCATTCCAAAGCTTGGGTGGTTTCGTGAAGCAAAGACTCATAATAGGGCTATTTTCAGGTGTCAACTCTTTTCTTGGCCGCACGCGCCCTCGGGCGAACAACTCGTCCCAACGCCTGTACGCCCATCCTGTGTTGACGTGCACCGCCGGACAGACCACCAGCACAATGTAATCCCCAAGATCAAAGGGCACCGGCTCAAGCTTTTCGCCAATGCCCGTGACCCAGGCGGGCTGATTCTTCAGAAAAAAGGGCACATCAGCCCCCAGAGACAGGGCCAGACCAGCCAAGTCAGCTTCGCCAAGCGCCCTCTCCCCGGCCCGGGAGTTGAGCCAGGCCAGGAAAGCCGCCGCATCGCTGCTGCCGCCCCCCAAGCCCGCGCCCATGGGAATGTTCTTGTGAAGATGAAGGGCAAGACCAGGCGAAAAACCTGTAACCCCTGCAAAGCGGCCATAGGCCTTGGCCAGAATATTCTCCGGCGTTGCCAAGGCGGCGCTGGATGAGGTCAGGCGCAGCCCTTCTTCTTGGATCTCCTCCACGGTCAGGATGTCGCATGGCGCCGGGAGCGGGTAAAAAAGGCTCTCAATTTCATGATAGCCGTCCTCCCGCACCCCGACGATATCGAGATAGAGGTTGACCTTGCATCCGGCGCAGAGTTTCCAGGTCATGCCATTCTCACCAGCACACGCTCCAAACGTTTCGCTCAGGAGAGCGGAACCGTGCGGAACACATTCTTGCCCTGACGCTTGATGAGTAGCATGACGACACCCTTGGACTTGCCGTCACCGTCTATCACTTCGCGCAACTCCTTGACTGTGTTCACAGCCTTGCCGTTGGCCTCCAGAATGACGTCTCCCACGGCAAGGCCGTTTTGCGCGGCCGAGGAACTCTCGCTCATTTCCAGCACCAGAAGTCCGCCAATCCGCTCCAGTTCCAAGGCCTTGACCTCGGCCTCGGTCACGGGCCGCACGCTCAAACCAAGGATCTCTTCGCCCTCGGCTCCGGGGATGGCTTGCCCGCCCTGGGCGACTTTTTCGGCATTGCGTTCGCCCAGAACGAGGGGCAGCTTGATGACCTTCCCAGCTCTCCAGACGGAGAGCGTGATCTTCACGCCGGGCAGAAGATCACCGATTTTGCGAGTCAAATCGCCAGCGTCATCCACGGACACCCCTTCCACGGCCACGATGACATCTCCGGCCCTGATTCCGGCCTGTTCCGCAGGATCACCCGCGGTCACCGACGAGACAAGGGCGCCACGAGTGTCCGTCAGGCCCAGCGCCTTGGCGGAATTTTCGTCCACATCCTGGATGGAAACGCCGAGCCAGCCGCGCTTGACACTCTTGTATTCTTTGAGCTGCTCAATCACCTGCTTGGCCAAACTGCTCGGAATGGCGAACCCGATACCCTGCCCTGAAGCGATGATGGCCGTGTTGATGCCGATGACCTGACCGTCGAGATTGAGGAGCGGGCCGCCGCTATTGCCGGGATTGATGGAGGCATCGGTCTGAATGAAGTTGTCGTAGGGTCCTGCGCCGATGGCCCGGCCCTTGGCGCTGACAATGCCGGCCGTGACGGTGTGATCCAGGCCGAAGGGGTTGCCGATGGCCATGACCCACTGCCCGACCTTGAGTGCGTCGGAATCACCAAAGGCCAGATACGGCAGGGGCTTCTCGGCCTTGATCTTCAGCAGGGCCAGATCGGTCTCCTTGTCGGTGCCGATGACCTCGGCGTCGTAGGAAAGCTCCCCGTTCTTTTCCGCCAGCAGATTGACCTTGATGGAATCCGCGCCTTCTATGACATGGTTGTTGGTGACGATGAAGCCGTCGGCGGAAAAAATAAAACCCGACCCCAGGGAGCGCTGTTCACGCGGCACACCGCGTCCCTGCTCACCGAAGAAGCGTTCAAACTGTTCGAAAAAATCGCCGAAAGGTTCCTGCCCCTTGGGGCCTTTGTGGAAAAACGGCTGCATGTTGCGCTGACTCTTGACGATTTTGACCGTGCTGATGTTGACCACGGCCTGTCCCGAATTTTCGGCCAGTTCGGTGAAGTCGGGCAACTGCGCGGCCATGGATGCCGACGCCAGAAAAATGAAAAGTACCGCAAGAGAACGAATTGCATATTTCATGAAAGACCTCCGATTCGTAGATAAACTCAAGGAAGCATCGACCGTGCCAGCATCCAACATCCCAGTCAGCTTGAACAAAGCCGGGATGTGCAACCCCGGACCGCGCACAAAACTGCACTTCGCAGGACACAGGCCTCAGCGAACGACACATTCCTGCACATCAGCGTCAAGGGGTTTCAGCAGGAACCGCATCGCCATCCACTCGGACCAGTACATCCCGTCTAGGCCGGAACCGACAAATCCAACGTGCCCCCCGGTTTCGGGGGTGATCAGAAAGAGATCACCGTTGGTGCGGACTTCTTCCCGGGGATAGCAACCAGGCCCCAAAAAAGGATCGTTCAGGGCATTAATGATGCAGGTTTGCCGATCAATCGCGGTCAGATATTGTCTTGAGCTGGAACGGCGCCAATAGTCCTGGGCGTCGCGGAATCCATGCAACGGGGCCGTGAACCTGTCGTCAAACTGGCGAAAGGTGCGCAGTTTTCCGACCCCTTCCAGATCGAGCTCCCCCGGAAAAAGACGACCCTTTTCAATAATCTTCTTTCGCAGCTGGTCAAGCAGATAGCGGGTATAGAGCGCGCACTGCGGCCGGGCCAATGCCCGGGCCGAGTCCTCCAGGTCGCAGGGCACGGAGATGGCCACGGCCCGGCGCACAAGCCCGGGAACACTGCCCGGCTCCTCGCCCAGATACTTGAGGATCACGTTCCCGCCCAGACTGAACCCCACCAGATCCACGCTCCGGTAGCGGCCCAGGGCATCGACCATGAGCAGGATCTCATGCACGTCCCGGGTCCACCCGGAATGGTACATGGTGACCTTGCGGTTCGGCTCCCCGCTGCACCCACGAAAATTCATGGCCAGGGCGTCAAGCCCGTGCAATCGGGCGGCCCTGGCCATGCCCAGGACATATTTGCGGCGGGAATGCCCTTCCAGGCCGTGCAGGATCAGAACCAGACGGTCATTCCCGCCACGGGACCAGTCCAGATCCACAAAATCCCCGTCCGAGGTTTCGAGGCGCTGACGCTCGTAGCTCACGTCCGCCCTGGGTCGAAAGACCGGAGGAAAGAGTGTCTGGACGTGTCCCGATGAAAAGGGAAAGGCGGTCCGAAGCCGCACCACGCCTTAGTCCTCGACGGTCATGCGGACGATGAGCACCGGCTCCTTGGGGACGTCCTGATGAAATCCGAAGCTGCCCGTAGGCACTGTCGCGATGGCGTCCATGACCTCAAGGCCTTCCACCACCTGGGCGAAAACCGCATAGCCGAAATCCCTGGCCCCGTGATCAAGGAAGGCGTTGTCGCGCAGGTTGATGAAAAACTGCGAGGTCGCGCTGTCAACGGCTTGGGTGCGGGCCATGGACAGATTCCCGCGCAGGTTCCTCAGTCCGTTGTCGGCCTCGTTCTTGATGGGCTTGTTCGTCTCCTTTTCGCGCATGGTCTCCGTCATGCCGCCGCCCTGGAGCATGAAGTTGGGGATGACGCGATGAAAGATCGTGCCGTCGTAGAAACCGTCGCGCACATAGGCCAGAAAATTCTCGCAGGTCAGGGGGGCCTTGTCCGCGAAAAGTTCGATCTTCATCGTCCCCATGGATGTTTCCATTACTATCATAACGAGTCTCCTTTGATGTTATTTCTTGCGCGCCAGACAGATTCCATCCTGCTCAGGCGCATGATTCGGCAGGAATGCAAACAGATTGACCGCGTCGAACCGTCCGCCGTCCCGCAGGAGGACATTGAAGGCGTGGGCGTCGACAAAGGACGTGTTGTCCGCCACCAGCAGACCGCCGGGCCGAAGCAAGGCGTGACAGACAGGTTCCAGTTCGAGGTAGTAGCGCTGATCCACGTCCAGAAAAACAAGGTCGAAATTCCCTTTCCCCAAGGGCAGCGTCCGGGCGTCGGCGCAGACCACGAGGCAGCTGTCCCCGAGCCCCTCGCGTTCAAGGTTCCCGCGCGCCTCCCGGCAATGGGCCTCATGCATGTCCACGCTGAGCAAGAGCCCGCGCGCGTCACGCATGGCCCGGCCCAGAAAGAGAGTCGAATAGCCGACGGCCGTACCCAGTTCAAGCACGCGTCCGGCCCCCATGACCCGGCACAGAAGCTCAAGCAGCCGCCCCATGACCGGCCCGATGACGGGCACGCCGCGCTCGTGCGCCTGAAGCGCCAGGTCGAGCTCCGCCTCCATACGCTCAGGAGCCAGGATCCGAAAATACGCTTCCGGGTCGGCTACGACACGGGGCACAACAGCCACTCCAGGATAAGTGCATCCTCGCCGCTGTCGGCGTAGTAGCCCTTGCGCAGCCCCGCCTGCGTGAAACCGCAGCTTGCGTACAGACCAAGCGCCGCCGCGTTGCCGCTGCGGACTTCGAGCACTGCCCGCACCGCGCCACGACGACATCCCTCTTGCAGAAAATAAAGCATGAGCTCCTTGCCGATGCCGCGCCCGCGAAAGGGGGAATCCACCGCCACGTTGACTATTTCAAGCTCACCGTCCAGACTGAAGGCCGTCAGATAGGCGAGCAAATCCTGGCCGTCAAAGGTGCCCACGGCCAAAAAACGATCCTGCCCCAGCAGCCCGGCAAAATGCCCGGCGTCCCAGGCATCGGCAAAAACCTTCGCCTCCAGCGTAGCGAGCTTTGAAGCATCATCCGGCCCCAAAAGGCGCAGCTCCAGGCCAAAATGACGCATCATCAACCCCTTAGGCAGTGTGGAAAAATCATGTCGACAGAATCGTACCCGGAACGGATCTATGTGGTGGACGCGGAAAATCGGCCCCTGGCCGTCATGAACGCAGAGCAGATCCATCAGCAGGGACTCAGGCACCGGGGATTCATGCTGCTGCTGACGGACCCCAAAGGCCGGCTGATCCTGCGCAGACTGGACAAAACCCATGCCCTGTATCCGGGACGCTGGGACATTGCGGGAAGCGGACACATCGGCGCAGGGGAAGCCGCCGAGGAGGCCGCCGAACGCCATCTGCCCCCGGTCGCGCGAGAACTCGTTGAGAGTCTGCGCCACATCCTGACCGTTACCGGGGACGCAGGCACCGGCGATGAGATCGTGGAAGTTTTGGGCGGCAGCATGCCGGACCAGATCGCGCAGGCCCTGGCCCGCGACCTCGCTTTCCTCATCGTCGATCAGGACGAACTCGACGCCCTGGCCTCTTCATATCCGGACCAGCTCACCCCAACCCTGTTGACCGTGTGGAAGACCCGCCTGCACCGCCAGGGCGCTAGTTGATGTAAACCTTCGAAAAGCTCGCCTCGTCCTCCATCGACCGCCCCGTCCCCCGCACCACCGTAGTCAACGGGTCGTCGTCGATATGCACCATGAGGGAGCTCTGCTGCGTGATGAGCTTGTCCAGGCCCTTCAAGAGCGCTCCGCCACCGGCCAGAAGCAGCCCGTTGGTGGCGATGTCCGCCACCAACTCGGGCGGAGTCTTTTCCAGAGCACGGCGCACGGCGGCGACGATGGCGGCCACCGGCTCCTTGATGGCCTCGCGCACATGGGCGTCGGTCAGCATGATCGACTTGGGATTGCCGTCAACCAGGTTTTTCCCCGCCACCCGGTACTGCATGGGTTCGGCCAGGGGCACGGCCGAGGCGATGTGAATCTTGGCCGCTTCGGCCATGTTCTCACCGATCAAAAGCTGAAATTCGTCCTGCACGTAGCGCTGAATGGCGTCGTTGATCTCGTCCCCGGCGATGCGCACGGATTCGGAATAGGCCACGGCCGACAGCGAAATCACCGCGACCTCCGTCGTACCGCCGCCAATGTCGACGACCATGTTGCCACGGGGCTCGTGGATGGGCAGACCTGCGCCGATGGCCGCAGCCATGGGCTCCTCGATCAGCTTGACCTCGCGCGCCCCCGCCTGCAGGGCCGACTCGATGACCGCCCTTTTTTCAACCTGGGTGATGCCGGCAGGCACGCAGATGACCATGCGCGGTTTGACGATGCGCATGCCGGTGATGACCTTGCGGATGAAGTAGGCGATCATGACCTTGGTGACCTCGAAATCGGCAATGACTCCATCCTTCAAGGGACGCACGGCCCGAATCCGCTCCGGGGTGCGGCCAAGATACTCCTTGGCTTCCCTGCCCACCGCGAGGATTGTGTCGTTGCGGATATCGAGGGCGACCACGGAAGGCTCGTTGAGCACGATCCCGTCCTTGGGCGAATAAAGAAGCGTATTGGCCGTGCCGAGGTCCATGGCCAGATTTTTACCGAGAAAACCGAAAAGTTTACTGAAAAACATGTGTTCCTACCTGACTTTATGGGTGTGAATCAGTGTTGTCGAAATCGGGATTTTCGCTCTGCTCCGCCACGCTCGGCGGAGCGAATTGCCTGACCTTGTTGCGCAGATACAAGTTCTCCAGAAAAAGGGCCAGATAGTCCGCGGCCATCCTGGAAAAGGCCCGGATCTCATCGCTGATGACCAGGCTGCCGCGATCCCCGAAGACCAGCACTCCTCGACAGCGGGTATGGACCTTAAGCGGAAAGGCCAGCAGCGTATTCAGAACGGGGCCGGGGATGTCGCGCCCAAAAAGCGGGGTGCGGCCCAGCTCGCTTTTGCCGTCTCCGAAAAAGACCGGCTGGTTCTTCTTGAAGACCCAGCCCAGAAGACCGCTACCCGTACTGAACGTCTGCCGTGCGGCGACGTTCTCGGGCATGAAGGGCTTGTTGCTGCCTTCGAGCAGATAATTGTCCCCCCACTCGTCGCTGACCACGAGAAATGCATATTCGTAACCGCTGGCACCGGCCACCAGGGCCAGGTAGCGATTCAGGAATTCAGTCCATTTGGGATGGGTCTCGCGCAAGCCGTACACCTGCTGCAAAACATGGTACAAGGCCTGCTCGCGGCTGGAGACTCCGCCGTCGCCCACATCGGCGATAATGGCGGCCACGACCTGCGCGAACAGGGACAGGACCCGCTGGTCCTTGGAGGTGAAGGCATAGGTCTTCTTGCTGTCCATGCACAGCGCGCCAGTGCCGCCAGGCAGGGGACAACCCACGAAGACCTTGATCTGTTCGTCCTGCTCGGAACCGTAATAGCCCAGGAACGTGTTCTTCTGATCGAACTTCTCCACCACCAGGGGCGAGTTGTTTTTGAGGATCCAGCCGACCAAGCCTTGGCCGGGCTCGATGCACGTCTGTTTGCTGATGGAATCCCCCAGGCTGAACGACGCGCAGAGGTCGAACCTGCCTTCCGCATTGCGGCAAAAAAGGACCACCGAATAGGCGTCGAAAACGCTGCCGACGCTTTCCAGCAGTCTGTCGAGTGATGGGTATTTGATCATGTTCATGGGGTGGACACCCGTGCGGCACGTTGAGGCTCCGGATTGCATACCGAAGCGGATATCCGGACATAAAGGAAACGGGGGCACGCTTCAATGGAAACGACCGGACTCACAAGCATAAAATCATGTTTACGGACAGCTGAAAACATGCAAAATAGTCTACACACAACCGTAACAAACACAATGAGATAGTTGGCACCCCGCATGAATTGGCAAACCGCATTTTCCAAAATTCCTACGCTCAACGCCTTGATTAATGGGGATCTCTTGCCAAAATCTCCATTGCGCAATCTGAAGGAATTGCGGCATTTTCTCGATTTCATCCACGTCAAATTCTGCCTCCTCAGGCCCTACCAGGAAATCAGGAGCTATCCCCTGGTCGACGCCCGGGACCTGCTCCCTTCCTTTGAACCCAATCTGACGGAATTCGCGGAGCTTCCGGGTTTTTCCATGGTCGCGTTTGAACGGCCCCTGGACTATTTCAACGAGGTCTTTCAGTTCGACCTCCTGCATACCTGCCGAGATCCCGATTGCCGTGTGCAGGGAGACAGTTGCGTGCTGGAGAACTCGCTGCAGCAAAAGAATCTGGACTGCTTCCGGTCGCATCTGCCCAGAGAGTTGCGCGAAGGTTTCAAGGAAGCCACCCAGGACAGGCAGATCTCGGACATCTCCTCCTACTCCCTGCTCATCCACTATCTGAGCCACATGGATCGCGCCCATGTCCTGTCGCTGGACCGCGACGGGGAATTCTTCCTCTCCGGGGTCTACGCCTCGCTGCCCTCGGACCTGGACACGGAGCTCAAACGCTTCGGGCTCAAGGCCAGGAAGTTCAAGCCCAACGACAACCTCGTCTACGAAAAAAACCGGGAGTTCGTGTACCAGTTCCTGATGGAACTCTATGGCTATCCCATCTCATCGGAACGCAAGACCTCGGCCGCCATCTTTTCCCGGCGGCTTCACAAGATGGGAGAGCGATTTCTGGTCAAGGCCCTGGGCCAATCGGACAGGACGATCACGTCGATTTTCAGCACCAAGGCCGGCCATCCTTACCCACGGGTGGAAAAGATCGCCTTGGTGCCCGTGGAGACGCGGGGCATGGACGTGCTCGATTTTCTGGAGAGCGGGGGCTATTTCCTCGACCGCAAAAAGAAGGTGGTCATCCTGCGGGTGGTCTATCGCCAGCATAAATTCGACCCCAACAACGTGCGCCAGGATCGCGCGCTTTCGGTATGGCGTCAGGAAATCATCCATCCCCTGACGGGCCAGGTCTGCACCTCGGTCAACCTGATCAAGGACTCCTACACCATGAGCCTCAAGCTCAACGACATCGTGCGCGGGGAGTTCATGGGCCGGGTGGTCTACAAGAAAAACGAAATCGTCGAAGACACAGACACCCACGAGAAGCGGCTCAAGTTCCTGCACTCCTGGCTGAGCAAGCACCAGCGCCGCATGATCGGGTATTCGGAAGAATTCTATGCCGAAATCGTGCGCGTCCTGGACGGATATCTGGCCGATCCGCTCATGGCCGACGAGTTCGCGGAACTGCACGACCTCTATCAGGAAGTCTGGACCACTTACAGTTACATCAAGCAGGCCCGCAAGATCAAACAACTCGAGGACTTGAAGGGCCGCTTCCACAAGGGCAGGAAGATCACCTATCTGGCCATGCTGACCCACAGCACGGCCCTGCTTTCAGATCTCAAATTCGAATTCGCCCAGTATTTTGACGCGCTGATCAGCAAGGCCATCTTCTTTTCCGAATCCATGCTCAATGACCGTTACCTGATCAGGACGTACATTACTCCCAAGGAAGACCAGCTTACAGATAATGGATTACAGATCAAAAAACTGTACCGCAGACTTGTCTCCCTGGTTGACGAACTCAAAGCCATACGCAAAACAAAGGCCGACGCATAAATTCATCACCTTTTAGCAGCAGGAAACACCTATGTCCGAATTGCTGACCACTCCTCTTCATGCCTGGCACAAGAACAACGGAGCCAGAATGGTCCCTTTCGCGGGCTGGGACATGCCGGTCCAGTATGTCGGCATCCTTGAAGAGCACAAACACACCCGCACCAAGGCCTCCATTTTCGACATCTCCCACATGGGCGAGTTCCTGCTGGAAGGTGACGGCGCGACCGCAGCCCTGGCCGGGATCGTGACCCACAACTTGGCCACCCTGACGCCCGGCAAATGCCGCTACGGCTTTCTGCTGAACGACAAGGGCGGCGTGCTCGACGACCTCATCGTCTACCGCCTGGAGACGGAAAAATACATGCTCGTGGTCAACGGCGCATGCATCGACTCCGATTTTGCCTGGATCAAGTCCCATCTCCCGGCCAGCCTGACCTTCGCCAACCAGAGCTTCGACATTGCCAAGATCGACCTGCAGGGCCCCGAAGCTTTCGACGTGCTCGACCGTATCATGCCTGCGGACTGGACCAGTCTCGGCTATTTCGGATTCCGCGAGGTGGAGTTCGAAGGGTTCAAGCTCATCGTCAGCCGCACGGGCTACACGGGCGAACTGGGCTGTGAATTCTACTTGCCCTGGAACAAGGCGGACGTGCTGTGGGAAAAGCTCATGGCCGATGAGAGCGTGCGTCCGGCGGGCCTCGGCGCGCGCGACACCCTGCGCCTTGAGGTCGGACTGCCCCTCTACGGACAGGATCTGGACACGGAGCATACCCCGATGGAAGCGGGCTATGGCGCAATGCTGAAAAGCGAAGCCGACTTCATCGGCAAGGCCGGTCTTGCCACTGTGCGCGAGCGCCTCATCGGCCTGCGCATCGACGGCCGCCGCAGCGCCCGGCATTATGACGAAGTGTACGTCGGCGAAACCAAGGTCGGCATGGTTACCAGCGGTTCCATCGCCCCGAGCCTCGGCTACTGCGTGGCCATGGCCTTTGTGCGCGCGGACATGGCCGATCAGGCCGCCTTCACAGTCAAGGGACCGAAAACGACGCTCGAAGCCATCCGCGTGGACATGCCCTTCTACACCGCCGGCACGGCCCGCAAAAAACTCGCCTAGATGTCGCGGCTCAATTCCTTCCATCTGGCTCCCGTCCTGTGGCGGGAGCCTTTTACGCTCGACGGCGAGGAAGCCCATCACCTGAGCCGCGTGCTGCGCGCCAAGAGCGGGGACACGATCCGTCTTTTCGACGGCAAGGGACGCTCGGGGCTGTTCCGCATCGGCGAAATCTGCAAGAAGACCACCCACCTTGAACTTCTGTCCGAAAGCATCGCCCCCGCGCCGTCAAGTCCCCTGACCCTGGCCGTGGGCTGGTCCAAGGGCGTGCGACGCGGCTTTTTGCTCGAAAAGGCTGTGGAATTGGGTGCTTCGGCGATCTGGTTCTGGCAGGGCGTCCGGTCCCAGGGAGATGTCCCGGAAGAAGGCAAGGAAGGCTGGGACAGGCAGCTGGTGGCTGCAGCCAAGCAGTGCGGCGCAGCCTGGCTGCCGGAAATTCGGACTTTTTCCAGGCCGATGGACGTGGTACGGGCAGCCGGGGGCTTTGGTTCCAGAGTGCTGTGCTGGGAGCAGGAGCAGGGCAGCCTCATCCATCCCGCAAGCCTGACGCACGACCTCGGCAGCATAGCGGTGCTGGGGCCAGAGGGAGGCCTTGACGAGAAGGAGGCCGAGCTCTTTCGCGAAAACGGGTTTTCTCCCGTGAGCCTTGGCCCGAACATCCTGCGCTTCGAGACCGCCGCCGTCTTCGTCCTGTCCCTCCATCTCTGGGGCACTCAACAGAAATAGATTTTCCTCCCCGCCTGCGAAGCAGCCTCTTCCCTACAGCCTGGACATCCGCTCAAGTTCCTCTTCCAGAAATCGACGCAGCTCCGCTTCGATCGTCATGGATGCGGACGCGTCCCCTGCGCCTACGGCCTTGAAAAATTCCGCGCACAGCTTGCGGGCTTCGCGATTCCAGGTGCTGGTCAGGCCGAGTTTTCCCCCATCCGCCGCCGCGATGGGCTGTAAATCCTGGTCTCGCAAGGCGTGGGACCAGTGAATCACATACCAATAATGCATCAGAAAGCGGTCGAGGAGAACGAAAATCCATTGCACCGTATCCAGGGGGCCGACCTGCACCCTGCGTTGACCGATATCAAGACCGAGTACCTTGCCGCGCACCAGCCGCTCCCCCTGGAAAAGGGCGGTCAGCCCTGCGGCGGTCCCCCCGATGGCGGCAAAAAGACCCAGGCTGTGCCCCAGGGTGGCCAGGTCCAGCGCGGCACCGGCAGCTCCCCCGGTGGCTACAGCCGCGGCCACGAGCTTGCTCCTGCTCAGGCCAAAAACGGTCCAGGTGGTGCGCGAAAAGAGGTCCTGGCGCAGGACGGACTGCTCGGGCAGGGCAAAGGAGCGCCGGTCATGACGAAACTGCAGGCAGACCTGCTCATGCAGGCGCACCTCCTCCGTGCGGATTCCGTCTTCCAGCCGCTTGGCGAGCTGCGCTTCTATCTCGGCCTTGCGCTCCGGCTCCGGGAGCCTCGCGGTCTCGACCATGCTCAGCACCCGCCGCAAGAAATCGCAGACGAGAGCCGCACACTCGGCGTTCCTGCGCCGCCAGTCGCGGGCAAAGACATCCACAACCCGGCCCAAGGCGTCTTCCCAATCCTGTTCGAGCGCGCGCAGACTCTCCAGCAGCCGCATGCGCTCGGCAAAGGTGGCGCTCACGGCATTGAAGGTACGCACCATGTTGAAATGCTTGCGCAGCTCCGCCTTCCATTCCTCCAGAAATTCCTCTTCCCCGGTCTTGCAGTTGAGGATGGCCATGCGCGGCCTCCCCGTCAGGCGCAGGATCTCCATCTCGGCCTTGTCCACCTGCCGCAAGGGGCGTGAGGCATCGAGCACGTAGATGATGCCGGCTCCGTCCCACACAGGCCGCAGCAACTCGCATTCATGGGCCATGCCCGGATCATCCGCGAACTGCGCCAGAAACGAGGACAAAAGAGCGCTTTCCGGGCCCTCGAATTTTCGCATCCAGCCCAGGGTCTGCAGCGGATTCTGAAAACCCGGCGTGTCAACGAAGGCGATGACATTCTGCCCATCAATACTGACCGGATAGGTTCTGGACTCCACGGTTTCCCCTGGCCGTGGGCTGATACGGATCTGGTCGTTTTCGACCAGGGTGGCCACCACCGAGGACTTTCCTTCGTTCGGATGGCCGATGACGGCAAAGACGGGCATGGTTTTCATGAACTCGCTCCAAAAATGTCCACGCGCAGCGGCGCCAGACGCGCGACGGCTTCGGTCCACATCTCCTGTTCGGCCCCGCTCGGCGCGGTCAGCCAGTTCCCTCCGGCCGGGCGGCCGGCCAGGACCAGGGTCAGGCTGCGGCTGCCCCCGCCCTCCAGACCAAGAAAATTCAAGGCCTGCAAATTCTCGCGGATGGGCGGCTGCCAGCCCTCGACCAGCACCACGAAGCGCTCATGCCCGCCGGTCCAGGCAAACCCCGCGCACTCTGCAAGCAACTGCCGGATCTCTTCCGCATCGAGCGCAACGGGAAAGACGCGGGACAGTGGATACCCGCAGACGCGCAACGCCAGCTCTCCCAGAGCCTCGTTCCCGATCCGCCCCTGAAGTTCCGGCGGAAGCAGCAACACGCAGCCAACCTCGCCCCCTGCCGCAGACGCCACGGCGCCTTCCACATCCTTCCTGTCCAGCGATCCGCCAAGCGGCAGCGGCGTGGACGCGCGCTCTCCCGCCGTGGCGGATCCAAGCCGGGGCGCTCGCATGCGGTCCACGATGCGTCCAAGGTCGGGATGGACGAAATCGCGCTCGACGCGACGCAGGGCGCGATGGGACAGCACGACAAGCAGCAACCGGGGCAACAGCGCGTAGCTGAAGATGCACATGCTCAAGAAAGGCCACCAGGCAATGAGGTCCGCATTGGCCAAGGTCGAGATGCCATCCTTCAAGATGATGCGGCTGCCCTCGATCTGGGACAGACTCGGCGCCAGTCCCCAATGCGTGGGCAACCACGACCAGGGCAGGGCCAGGGTCGAAACCAGGCCGTGCATGCCCTGCGCTCCGACCTGCAGGGTCGACTGCCAGCCAAAGGCCAGGTCCGTGACCGCCACGCTGACGATCATCCCCGCCAGAGAACCTGCCGCCAGACACAGCCCGCCCAGATGGAGCCGTCGCAGGCTGTCCCAGGCCAGCATCCTGGCGGGCCATCCCCGGCTCAAGAACAGGGCGCGAACAAATCCGGCCTGAGGGGAAAGCAGGCCGGGCCTTCGCCAAAGAAGGTCAAGCAAGCGGCGAAGGGGGATGCGGAGCTCGCCGCGCCCCAAGGCCCTGGCCACAAGCATCCCGGCAGCGAGCAGACAGAGCCCGGCTTGCGGAAAAACGGCCAGAAGCAGAAAAACAGAGACATTGACGGGCTCGGCGCCGGAGTAGAGGAGCAGCCCGCGAACCAGGGAGATGCCCGCCAGCAGCCCGGAACAAGCAAGCACCCAGCCAAGAACGGTCATAAGCGTAGCCAGGATGCCGGACGGCAAAGTCCCGGCATCCTGCTCGCGACGCTGGGCAAGCCAAAATTGTCCGTACAGCTCCGGAGACACCGACTCCGCCAGGGCGGCCAGCCCCAGCTTGCGGTCCCTTTCCAGAATTTGTCCGGGGGCAGCCGCTTTGTCCTGTTCCAAGAACCATTCCAGATCAAGATAGTCGCCAAGATGCATGCCGTGTTTCATGACCTGGCACGTTAACAGCACAGGAGCATGTTGGCAAAAGAGAGAACGCGCCCAAAATCCGCGCTCTTGTCAAAGAAAAACCGAAGCGCTAGCGTTGCCCTGTCTTGAATGTCGCTTTTCCGAGCACGCCGCGTGCATCCCAATTCAAAGTCCCCCACCTTCAAGGATGATGCATGTTCTGCCAGACCCTTCCAGCCCGGCCCCTTGCTACCTTGCCTTCCGCGCCCCAACGGAGCGCCACTGCATGACCGCATCCCGCCACACCATGTTTCGCCCTCCGGCGGAAAGCGACAGCGTGCTCATCCGCGTGGCCGACGGCTGTCCGCACAACTCCTGCGCCTTTTGCGCCATGTACCGGAGCGTGCCCTACCGCGAACACGATGCGCAGACCCTGGCCCGCACCATTGCCGCAGCGGCTGAGGCCCGCCCCGACGCCCGGCGTGTCTTCCTGGCCGACGGCGATGTC
The DNA here is from genome assembly GCA_002412965.1 of Desulfomicrobium sp. UBA5193. Lineage (GTDB taxonomy): Bacteria > Desulfobacterota > Desulfovibrionia > Desulfovibrionales > Desulfomicrobiaceae > Desulfomicrobium. The sequence continues at coordinate 249,306 of DHWB01000004.1, read as the reverse complement.
CTGGCCTTGCCCCCAAAGGCCCTGGCCCGAATCCTGGGCCGGCTGCGCGACGTGTTTCCAAGGTTGTCGAGGGTCAACAGCTATGCCTCGGGCCAGTCCCTGGCCGCACGGAGCGACGAGGAACTGGCCGCCCTGCGCAAATCCGGCATGCATACCCTCTACATGGGCCTTGAAAGCGGCTCCGAAGAAGTGCTGCGCCTCATGGCCAAGGGCGGAACTGTGCACGACATGATCGAAGGCTGCCGCCGCGCTCAGGAGGCGGGACTGTCCATGTCGATCATGGCGCTCATCGGCATCGGCGGACAAGACCTCTCCGCACTGCACGTGGCGCAGACGGTCGCGGCCTTGAATGCCATGCAGCCCCGGCTCCTGTCGTGTCTGCGGCTGGTCCCGGTTCCGGGCACGCCGCTCAGGCGCTGGATCGCAAGCGGCCGCTTCCGGCAACTCACGGAGGAAGAAGCCGTCCGCGAGCTGAGGGGAATCCTCTCCGGCCTTGAGTTGCGACATACCGTATTCCGGGCCGATCACAGCTCCAACATTCTGCCTCTCTCCGGCAGGCTGCCCAGAGACAAGGAGCGCCTCCTGAGCGAACTGGACGAACTGCTCGAATGCGGAGTGCTGGACCAGAGCACTCCCGGCCCCATGCCCGCCGCGCTCTGACGCGACCGCCGCCACGGAACGTTCCCGGCAAAAATCCCGAACCCTTTGTAACCACGCGCAGATTGGTTCAAAACTTGCTTTTTCTCGCATATGCGGACAGAAAAAGATGCTACGTCGTTGCAGCCGCGCGTTTTCTCGAACGCGGGTTCGGCCCGACCGCATCCTTTCTCTTTGCAACGCCTTGATGTAGAAAATAAAAGAGAGGCTTTGGACGGAAACCTCATGCAACCCCGGCCCGCATAAAATCGAGCGAGACAGAAGATGACCGATCTTTATTTATTCCAGACTTCGGATAGCCTGCTGCAACAGATCTCCCTGTCCTTTATCGATTCGGGAGGCCGCCAACCCGAGGGGAGCTTCATCCTGACCACGGGCCTGCTCGTATTGGCAGCCACTCTGTGCTACCTGCTGTGGCGTCGGATGGGTGGAGGGGCTGCGCTCAATCGGCAATCAGGCTCAACCGTCCTGCCGAAGGAGATTTCCGCCATTCTTGACCAGGCCATGCTCCTGCGCAGCCGCATGGACATGAGCTTCCACCCCATTTCCACCTCGCGCCAGACCATCTCCTGCAGCCTGTTCGAGCTCTCGCAGAGCGGGATCACCCTGGAGATGCCCCTTGGAGTGAACCCTTCCAATGACTGGATAGGCAAGCGCATGGTCTGTTTCTTTCGCATCCCACGGGAGAACAAGGCCCCCTATTTCTACACCTTTGTCTCGACCGTGACCGGAGCCTGGCAAAAAGGGGACATCCATTATCTGGTGCTGGCCATACCGCCCAAGGTCGAACTGGGACAAAAGCGCAAACACCTCCGGCTGGAAATTCCGCCCCGGGACATAAAGGACTTTCGAATCTGGCCGGCGACCGAGGACGGAACCTTTCATTTCGAGTCGGACCCCGGCAATTGGCCCGCCCCCTTGGCCGTCTACACGCGTGAAGATCAGGACGGTCTGCGCGTGCTTGACCTTTCGGGCGGCGGCATCAAATTGTCCGTCGATCCGAAACACTACACCGGCCTGGATGATTTCGTCGTCAGGCATCCGGTTCTGTTCATGCGCCTGGAGCTCGAACCCGTGGACAACATGAATTTTCCACCTTACCTCATGGCTGCACGACTGCGCACCAAAGCCCAGGACCAAGACCACGGGACGCTCATGCTCGGCTATGAATTCGTGGAGTGTTGCGCTGCGGCCGAAGTGGAAACTATCGACTGGGTCAAGATCGAACCTGATCGGGGCATCGACGAGCTGGTCACCTGGGTTTTCAAGCGTCACCTGGAACTTTACCGCGAACGCGAAATCGTTTAAAGGTTTATCCGTTTTTTTAACCTGTGAACCTTCCTTTGGAGGACTACGTATTTATGGATGAGGGCCCGGACAGTCGACTTTGGACCACACTGAAACGATTTTTTTCACGCAAGGGCGAATGCCACCTGGAAGAAGCCATTCAAGAGGCCAAAGACGGCGGTGAACTGCAGAACGATGAGATGTCCATGCTTTTGAACGTCCTGCAGCTTGATGACAAACAAGCATATGAAATCATGGTTCCCCGTACGGACATCGTCTGTGCGGAACTCGAAGAAACAATTACCGACGTCGCCAGAAAATTTTTTGAAAGCGGCCACTCGCGCCTGCCCATCTACAAGGAGACCAAGGACCAGATCGTCGGCATCCTGCACTGCAAGGAACTGCTGCGGTTTTTCGTCGGCGACAAAGAAGCGCCCACGGACCTGGTCTCTGTCCTGCGGCCGCCCTACTTCATTCCGGAAACCAAGAACGTCAAAAACATCCTCCTTGATTTCCAGACCAACAAGCAGCACATGGCCATCGTTCTGGACGAGTACGGCGGAACGGCCGGCCTGGTCACCCTGGAGGACGTATTGGAAGAGATCGTCGGCGACATCGAGGACGAGTATGACCCCATACGCCCCGAGGACATCCAACCCGTTGACGAGGACACATACCTCGTCTCCGGGCGAACCATCCTTGAGGATCTGAACGAGGAGTGCGGAATTCGGCTGGAATCCGAACAGGTCGAAACAGTAGGCGGATATATCAGCGAACAGCTCGGCCGCGTTCCCGAGGCCAACGAATCCCTGGAGCTGCAGGGCTACACGTTCCTCATCAAGGAAGCCGATGTCAAACAGATCCAGTGGGTTCTTGTCTCCAAGCCAGCGTCCTGATTCCCCCATGCTCCGCTTCGGCCCCATGGGCATGGCCCTCATAGGCGCCTGGTTCGGGTTCGCCAATCCGCTCGCGCACTTTCCCCCGGCAATCCTGCTCTTGCCGGCGGCACTCATGCTGACGGCGATGCGGGCCACAGGGCTCGGAAACGCCTTCAGAACCGGCTTTCTGACAGCTCTGCCCGGATATGCGGCCAGCCTGTATTGGCTGGCCATTCCGGTCCATGACTACGGCAACCTGCCCTGGGCGCTGGCCCTGCCCTGCCCGGTCCTGGTCGGAGCATTGCTCGCCGCCTACGCCGGGCTGTTCTGCATGGGAATGCATCTGGTCCGCTCCCGCGCCGGACATCCCCTGGCCATGCTCATGGCCGGGCTGCTGTGGGCCGCCCTGGAACTTGCGCGCAACCATTTCCTGACCGGCTTTTCCTGGCTGACCCTGTCCCAGTCCCTGGCTCCCTGGCCCGAAACCCTCGGGCTTGCAGCCTGGATCGGCGGATTCGGGCTGTCCGGTCTGCTGGTTGCCATGAGTCACGCCCTGACCTTGAGCCGGGGCTGGAACAGACTGCTGGTTCTGCCCCTGCTGGGACTCTGCCTGCTGCCGGCCCTGACCCGCACCCCGGCAGCGCCCACAGCCCACGCCTCGGTAACCATGATCCAGGGCAATATCGACCAGGGACTCAAATGGGACGAGGCCATGCAGGCAGCCATCCTGCAGACCTATGTCGACCTGTCCAGCACGGCGGTGGCCGAGGACGCCCCGGATCTTGTTGTCTGGCCGGAAACGGCCATGCCCTTTTATTTCCAGGACCCGACAGACCTGTCCATGAGCGTGCGCATGAGCGTGGCCGGGATGGGAGTGCCTGTCCTGGCCGGAGCTCCTGCCTATTCAGTGCCCACGGAACCAGGTGCGCCCCAGTATGTGCTCCACAACCGCGCCTACCTCCTGGGCAGGAACGGTGAAACCGTGTCCTGGTACGACAAGGAACATCTGGTCCCCTTCGGCGAATACGTCCCCTTGGGTAAATGGCTGCCCTTCATTGCGAAGCTGGTGCCGGGACAATTCGAATTCGGCCCCGGCCAAAACACCGCGCCACTCAAAACAGGGGCCATGGCCATGGGCCTTCTGATCTGCTATGAGGCCATCTTTCCGGAGCTGGCCCAAAAACAGGTCGAGCTTGGCGCCAACGTGCTGGTCAACATCAGCAACGATGCCTGGTTCGGCCGGTCATCCGCCCCGTGGCAGCATCTGCATCTTTCCATCCTGCGTGCAGTGGAACAGAACCGGGCCATCATCAGGGGCACCAACACCGGCATAAGCGTCTTCATCGGCCCCGACGGAAGCCTGCATGAGCCATCGGCACTTTTCACCTCCGGCGTCGTGAACAATCCTGCCGTGCCGCTCTTGACAGACACGACCTTTTATCATGAGCATTTCAAATCAATTCATCTGGCCTTTCCTCTCCTCGGCCTGGGCCTTCTGGCGCTGCTGTGGAGAACCGGCCGGAAAAACAACCCATAATCGAGATCATCATGTTGCAATATTCGGAACTCAAAGCCATGGCAGCCCAGCAGGACGAACGCTTCAACGATTTCTGGAGGCGGCTTTGACCTCAGGGGGCGCAAGGAACGTCTGGCGGAAATCGAAAAGCAGCTCTCCTCGCCTGGAGCATGGAACAAGCCTGAGCTGCTGACCCCGGTCCTGCAGGAGAAAACCCAGCTCGCAAGCCAGGTGGACGAATGGGAGGCACTGTCAAGGGCCAGGGACAACGCCCAGGAATGGGTCGAGATGGCTGCGGCGGAACAGACCGAGGAAATGCTGCAGGCTCTTGAAGATGCCCTAAGCGATCTGGTCGACAAGCTGGAGGCCGCGCAGATGCGCACCCTACTGAGCGACCCCGAGGACGTGAGCGAGGCCATCCTTGAGATCCATCCCGGGGCGGGCGGCACCGAATCCCAGGACTGGGCCGAGATGCTCCTGCGCATGTATCGCCGTTTCTCCGAACGGGTCGGCTTCAAGGTCGAACTTCTGGATCTCCTCCCCGGCGACGAGGCGGGGATCAAGAGCGTGACCCTGCACATTCACGGCCCCTACGCCTACGGCCAGCTCAAGGCCGAAAAAGGGACCCACCGCCTGATCCGCATCTCCCCCTTTGATTCCAGCGGGCGTAGGCACACCTCCTTTGCGTCGGTGGACGTCTATCCCGACGCGGGCCAGGACATCGAGATCGAAATCCGGGACGAGGATCTGCGGGTCGATATCTTTCGTTCCAGCGGCCCCGGCGGCCAGTCCGTCAACACCACGGACTCGGCCGTGCGCATCACCCACGTTCCCACGGGACTGGTTGCCCAGTGCCAGAACGAAAAGTCCCAGCACAAGAACAAGGAAGCGGCCATGAAGGTCTTGAAGGCCCGGCTTTACGAACTGGAACTGCAAAAGATCGCAAGCGAGCGCCAGGCCGAATACGTGGCCAAGGGCTCCATCGCCTTCGGTTCCCAGATCCGAACCTACACGCTGCAGCCCTACCGCCTGGTCAAGGATCACCGCACGGGTACGGAATCGAGCAATGTTGACGCGGTGCTGGACGGAAATATCGACGCTTTCATACACAACTATCTCCTGCACCTTCATGGAAAATCATAACCTCCCCTCAGACGAGGCGCTGCTGGGCGAATTGGAGACCCTGGAAAAAGAGCTGCGGGTCTCATCCGCAGGCTCAGAGGTGTCGGCCCTGGTGCGGTTGATTCAAGCCGATCCGTCCTGGCCCGAGCGACTGCGCCGGAACAAGATGGATCAATGGGTTGTGCTGCCGCTACGCAGCGACAAGTTCCCGGCCTTGACCAAGCTCAAGGAGCACATCGAGCGCCTGACCTTCCTGCAGGGGCAGGATCCGTTGACGGGGTTGGTCAACCGTCGGGGATTTGACTCGACCATGACCCTGGAGGTGGAACGCTCCACCCGTTTCAAGACGCCCCTGACCCTGTGCATCATGGACCTGGACAACTTCAAGGCCGTCAACGACACGTATGGCCACCCCTGCGGCGACGAGGTCTTGCAGGCCGTGGCGTCGATCTTGCTGAGCGAGATGAGGATGATCGACACGGCGGCCCGCATCGGCGGGGAGGAATTCGCCCTGCTGCTGCCGGGAACCGGACTGGCCAGGGCCCAAAAGCTCCTGCAGCGAATCCAGTCGGTCATCAAGGTGACCGAGATCAGCTGCGGCCCGGACAAGCTCGCCGTGACCATGTCCATGGGCGTGGCAAGCTATCGAGGCAAACTTCCTCCCGATCCGGACAAACTTCTGGTCGAGGCGGACAAGGCGCTGTATCGCGCCAAGCGCGCCGGCAAAAACCGGATAGAGGTCGCGCCCATTCTGGACATTATCCACGGCGAAGACCCATCCCTGGTCCACCAGGACGAAAAGCGATTTCTTTTTTCCCACTTCTCTGCTCCATCTTCGCACACGGAACAGAACAAGGACTGACATGACCGAAGCAAACAAGACTTTGAGCATCGCCGTAGCCAGCGGCAAGGGCGGTGTCGGCAAGACCAACCTCGCCCTGAACCTTGGCTTTGCCCTGCACGAACTTGGGCAGACCCTGGTTCTGCTGGACGCGGACCTTGGCCTGGCCAACCTGGATGTTCTCCTTGGCCTCTCCCCGGAAAAAAACCTGCAGGATCTCCTGGGCGACGCAACGGCTGAAAATGTCGTCGTGCCGCTGGCCAAGGAAGGATTTGTCTTCCTGCCCTCCGCCTCCGGCGTGGCCGAACTGGTGGAACTCGACGAAGATGTGCGGGCCCTGCTGCTGGGCAAGCTCGAAGCCCTGTTCCGGCAATACGACTTCCTGCTCCTGGACCTGGGGGCCGGCATCAGCCCCACGGTGCTGTCGTTCGCGGCCATGCCTCAGGAACGGATCGTGGTCATCACCCCCGAACCCACATCGCTGACCGACAGCTATGCCCTGATCAAGGTGCTGTGCACCCAGCATCAAGTCAGAAATTTTCAGATCATCGTCAACATGGCCGAATCGGACAAGGAAGCCAAAAGCGCCTTCAACCGCCTGGCGCAGGCCTGCGAACGTTTCCTGACCCTGCCCATCAGCCTGCTGGGTGTGGTCCATCGCGATCCCATGGTCACGGAATCTGTACGACATCAGGTGCCGTTCATGAAGTTCGCGCCCACCTGTCAGGCCGCCCAGGACATCCGCGAGATCGCCAAAAAAATCATTGAGCGCCGGATCAAACTCCGGGATCTCATTTCACGCACCCCCATCCTCAAATCACTTATTTGAAACCCAACATGAACACACGCATCGTAGCCCTGCTCTGGATCATTCTCTTCGCCCTGCTTCTGCCCCTCGCAACCCGGGCGCAGGCCGAGACCACCCTGGTCTTCACGGCCAATAGCCTGGGAGAGCACTCGCCCTGCCCCACGTGAGGCGGTAAAACCTATGGTGGGTTGGCCCGGAGGGCCAACTATTTCAAGACGGCAAGGGAAAATCCGGACGCGGTCTTAATCAGTGGCGGGTACGAATTTGCCCCCTTCGGCACGGAAACCGACAGACACCCAGCCGTCATTGCCCCTCTCAAAAAAGCGTATGAACTGCTGGATTACGACCTTTTGCTCCTGAGTCCAAGCGATGCAACGGTCCTTAAGACCACCAAAATCCTCGCCTCCTCGGACTGGCGCGGACCACTTGCGAAAACCGAAATGGTGAGCAAGGATGTACAGGGTGGCCGCCTGGCCTTCGTCATCTTCCCTGACACCGGCCAACCCGACAAGGCCATGGAAGACGACCTGGTCCGTTTCGCCGAGTCCCTGCGTGCGGACCGCAAGCATAATCTGATCATTGGCGTCAGCACCTGGGGTGCGGCCAGGGAAAGCGAGTTTATCGACAAACGCAAACCCGTCTTCGACATCATCCTGGGCTCAGGGGAAGGCCCCGGCTATGGTGGACTTTATCTTAAGGGCAACCGGGTGCTCTGGGTGCGGGCCTTTACCAAGGGCAAAAATGTGCACACCATCACCATTCCCGCCCTGCCGCAACCCGGCGCCAAAGTCACCTGGGACCCCGAGGTCTCGATTTTCACAGCGGCTGTGCCCTTGGGTGGCGAAATTGCCTCGGCTCCGGAAATCGCGGCCCTCTTCAATCCCTAGCCAATTCCTTGCATTTTGCGGCAATTCCCCATAATTCAAACGCATAATAGAATGTCTTGAAGGAAACAGCATGTCCATTTTCTCAGGTTCGACCCAAAATTTTTACAAAATGCAGGGCAGCGGCAACGACTTCATCGTCATCGACAATCGCGCCCGGACCATATCTCAGGATGTCATGCCCCTCTGGGCCAGGACGCTCTGCCCCCATGCCTTCAGCATCGGCGCGGACGGCATCATTTTTCTGGAAATGGATGATTCCGGACAGGCCGCGACACGCTGGCATTTCTTCAACGCCGACGGATCACGCGCCGAGATGTGCGGCAACGGCTCCCGCTGCGCGACCCTCCTGGCCCACAGACTGGGCATGGCCCCGGCTGAACATCTCATGCTCACAGACGCGGGCACGGTCCACGCGCAGGTCTTCCCCGAAGCCGGCGAAGTGGAAGTGCAGCTGACCCCGGTGCGGGACGTGGCCCTGAACTTTTCCCTTGATCTCGGCGGCACCCCCTTTACCGCCCATTTCGCGAACACCGGTGTCCCGCACACGGTCATCATCGCGGATGATGTCAAGGCTCTCGACATCAAGGGCCTCGGAGCCCTGGTCCGTTATCACGCCCATTTCGCCCCTGCCGGAACCAACGCCAACTTCATCCAGGTTCTGGGCAGGGAAGAGCTCTTGCTGCGGACCTATGAGCGAGGAGTGGAGAACGAGACCTATGCCTGCGGCACCGGAGCGGCGGCCTCGGTAGCCGTGGCCCATGCCCTGGGGCTGTGTGCGCCCAAGGCCCGGGTGACCACCTCCGGCTCCGAGGTGCTCGAAATCAGCGTACGCGGTACGGATATTTTCCTGCGCGGCAAGGCCCAGCTCGTCTATCAGGGCGAGTTCAGCCCAGCCGCCCTGGGCCTTTAGGGTCCGAGACGGCCAGCCTATCAACCACAGCCCCAACCCGGGAGGAAACGATGCAATTCAAAGGAGCCTTCACAGCCCTGGTCACTCCGTTTTCAAACGGCCTGCTTGACGAGGAGGCCTATCGGCAGCTGATCGAATGGCAGCTGGAAAGCGGCATCAACGGCGTCGTGCCCTGCGGCACCACCGGCGAATCCGCGACCTTGAGCCACGACGAGCACAAGCAGGTCATCAGCATCTGCGTGGATCAGGTCAAGGGACGAGTCCCGGTCCTGGCCGGCGCCGGATCGAACAACACCGCCGAAGCGGTGGAACTGGCCAGATTCGCCAAGGAAGCGGGCGCCGACGGGGCGCTGCTCATCACCCCATACTACAACAAGCCGACCCAGGAAGGCCTGTACCAGCATTTCAAGCGCATCGCCTCCGAAGTCTCCATGCCGTTCATCCTCTACAATGTCCCGGGACGCACCAGCGTCAACCTGCTCCCGGCCACCGTGGCCAGGCTGAACAAGGACATCCCGGATGTGCTCGGCATCAAGGAGGCCACTGGTGACCTGAGCCAGGTCTCTCAGGTTCTCGAATGCTGCGGCCCGGATTTTCAGGTTCTCTCCGGCGATGACTTCACCGTCCTGCCGCTCCTGTCCGTGGGCGGATGCGGCGTCATCTCGGTGGTCTCGAACATCCTCCCCGACAAGATGAGCGGCCTGTGTTCGGCCTGGTTCGCGGGAGATCTGCCCAAGGCCCAGGAGCAGCATTTCTTCCTGGCCTGCTTTTCGCGCATGATGTTTCTGGAGACCAATCCCATCCCGGTCAAGACCGCCCTTGCGCTCATGGGGCGCATCAAACTGGAGCTGCGGCTGCCACTCGTGCCCATGAGTCCGGCCAACGCGGAATGCATGCGCACCTTCCTGACGGACAAGGGCCTCATCTAGCTCACTGGTTCGCGATGAAAAAAAAGGCCGCTGTTCCCCAGGAGCAGCGGCCTTTTTTTATGAATTGAAAGCGTGATCAGTTGATGACAACCTGCTCCAGACCGTCGCGTTCCAGCAGGAAGACGTTGACCTGCCGGTCATGCTCCGTGGCCACGGTCTTGCCGACGAAATCGGCCTGGATGGGCAACTCGCGGTGTCCCCGGTCGACCAGCACCAGAAGCTTGACGGCCCTGGGCCTGCCGAAGTCCAGGATGGCCTCCAGGGCGCAACGGATGGTGCGGCCGGTAAAGAGCACGTCATCGATGAGGATGATGGTCTTGCCTTCCACGGAAAAATCGATGCGCGTGGCGTTGATGTTCGGTGTGGCGTTGGTGGTGGTCCAGTCGTCGCGGTACAGATTGATGTCCAATTCCCCGCAGGGCGTGGGCAGCTTGGTACGTGCGGAGAGCAGCTTGCAGAGTCTGGCTGCAAGATCCGCGCCGCGGCGCTGAATACCGACCAGGGCTATGGAATCGTGGTCGGAAATCTGTTCCAGAATTTGACAGGCCAAACGATCGAGCGTTCGAACGATATCGGCCGCAGCCATGATTTCCTTGCCGTTGTGCATGGGGATCCCTCCGTTACGTCTGACACGTCCTGTTCACTAAGTGCCGCAAGTTGTAATTGCAAGTGAATCATCCTATACATCGGGGATCGCAACCGAAGTCACGGAGGGCCCATGGGCACCAACAACATTTTCTTTCTGGAACTCATCGAATGGTTTGACGACAGCGGCAAGGAAATAGTGCACCGCTTTCCGCAGGAAGGCTCCGGCGAAATTAAGTACGGCGCGCAGATGGTCGTCCGTGAATCACAGGCCGGCATTTTTTTCTACAACGGCAAAGCCGTGCATGTCTTCGGGCCGGGCAGGCACACCCTCAAAACCGCCAACATCCCCATCCTGAACAAGATCATGGGCATCCCCTGGGGGCTGGAGAGCCCGCTGCGGGCCGAAGCCTACATGATCAACACCAAGGTCTTCGCCAACCTCAAATGGGGCACGCGCGAACCCGTGGCCTTCAAGGACTCGGAGCTCGGACTGATTCGGCTGCGGGCTTACGGCATGTTCAATATCCAGATCGTGCAGCCGCTGCTTTTCATCAACTCGCTGGTGGGCACCATGGCCTCCTTTTCCGTGGCCGACGTGAGCGAATACCTGGGCAAGGTCATCGTTTCCCGCTTCAACGACTATCTGGGCGAAAACATGGACACCATCCTGAACCTGCCCAGCCGGTACGAAGCCTGGTCCGCAGGCCTGCGTGAACGCCTGCAGGAGGATTTCCGCCACTTCGGGCTGTCCCTGAACCAGCTGTACATAAGCGCGATCACTCCGCCCCCCGAAGTCCAGAAGGCCATGGACGACAAGACCAAGCTCGGCATGTTCGACGACATGAACAAGCTGCTGCAGCTCAAGGCCGCGACAGCCATGGAAAAAGCGGCCTCGAATCCGGGCAGCGCGGGGGATTCCATGGGGCTTGGCGTCGGCTTCATGATGCCGTCGCTCATGGCGCAGGCCATGCAGATGGCGCAGGGCACACCGGCGGCTGGTCAAGCCGCGGCCCCGGCCACGGGCCTGAATTGCCCTGAATGCCGAGAGCCCATCCGACAGGATGACAGATTTTGCCCGTCCTGTGGCCATCAGCTGCTGGTCTTTGAACAATGCAAGGGTTGTGGCAAGAACCTCGCTCCCGGCACGCGTTTCTGCCCGCGTTGCGGACAGCAGGCGGGAAGCGCGCGCGAGACGACGAAATGCCGCTCCTGCGCACAGGAAAACCTGGCCTCGTCCATTTTCTGCAATCACTGCGGGGAGCGCATGGCCTGAACATGAACGGCGTGCACCTCTCCCATCAATGCCCGCAGTGCGGTGCGCCGGTGGAACTCGAAGAAACGGACAGGATTTTTTCCTGTCCGTTTTGTCAGGTCCGCCTCTTCATCCATGCGGACGGCCCTTTTGAGTATTATCTCAAACCCCGCATCACCCATCCGGGCACCCTCATTTATGTGCCCTACTGGCGCTTCCGGGGCAACGCCTTCGTGCTCGGCCCGCTGGAGACGCAGCACAAGATCCTCGATTCAAGCCTCCTGGCCGCGCACAGTCCCGCCATGCCGCCCTCCTTGGGCCTGCGGACCCAGGCCATGCACCTGTCCTTCGTGGAGCCGACAACGGACGGCCTCTTCCTGCCTGCGGACATGAAAAGCCCGGACTTCAAGGCGCGGCTGCTCAAAAGCCTCCCCGGTCTGGCGACGCGCACAGGACCAAGCCTCACCGCCTGCGTGGGCGACGTACTGTCCCTGATCTACCAGCCCGTGTTCCAGAATGACGAACTGGTGGACGGGATCACGGGGCAATACCTGGGTCCGGCCGGCATAAATGTCGAGACACTGGGCAGGCCGGGCAGCCATCTTCATTTCGCATCCACGCTCTGCCCCCAGTGCGGCTGGGATCTTGTCGGGGACCGCCAGAGCCTGGTCCAGACCTGTCCGCATTGCGACACGGCGTGGGAGCCTGGCGCCGAGGGCGGCCAGCCCGTCACCCTTCATTTTCTGCATACGGAGGAAAAGCCCGCCCTGTATCTGCCGTTCTGGAACCTGCGCTTCCGGGCCAAGGGTTTTCGCCTCCAGACCTGGGCCGACCTGATCCGGCTGACCAACCTGCCGCGCGCCATCCTGCCCTGGATGGAATCAACGGCCTTTTCCTTCCGCGTCCCGGCTTTCAAGATCAGACCCGAGCTTTTCCTGAACCTGAGCGCCCAGATCAGCCTCTACCAACCCGAAGCCACGGAGCTTGAGACCCTGCCCCGCATCCCCCTGCACCCCGTGACCCTGGCCAGGACCGAAGCCTTTCAGGCCCTGCCCGTAATCCTCGGTCGTCTGGCGCCGGCCCGCAAGAATCTGTTCCCCAAAATCCAGGGAGGGTCCTTTGGCCCGTTGGAAGCACGCATCGAATACCTGCCTTTTGTGGAAGAACCCCAGGAATTCGTGCAACCCGAGATGAGCATGGCGATCCAGAAAAACGCACTTTTCTGGTCCACAACCCTCTGAAATGCAAAACCGCGACTACCTCCCAATGGGAAGGCGATCGCGGAGATGCAAAGATCAAAGAACGCCTCTGACGGATCAGTCCGCCAAAAGCGCTCCCTCGCCAAAGGAAGGCGATTGTGGGGAAGGAGCGTCTTCACTCGCGAAAACGGATCCGCCAGGCTCATGCCCCAATATCCTGGACGCAATGTGCAACCGGACACGCGCTTCATCGAGATCATAGGGACGGAAGACGTAATCGTCGGCCCCGGCGACGACGCTCTCACGGATGGCCCTCCCGAATCCGCGCGGAACCGCACTCAGGATATAGGTTCCATTCAGCGCCGGGCTGTTTCGGATTCTGTCAAAAAATTCCCCGCACTCCAAAAAATCAGCGTGCCAGTCCACCAGAACGAGGCACGGCCCTGTGGCGGCCAGCAATGCAGCCCAGGCCGCATCTTCATCATCGACGACCGTACACGCATATCCCCAGGCGCGCAGGGCCTTGACCATGACATTGCGGGACAGACACGGCTCCTCGACAATCACGATGTTCAGTTTACTTGTCACGCGGCGCTCCATGGAAAAAATGTTCACGCTTCAACGGTCGTTCCCAGACACGACCAATGACACGGGGCGTTCCTTGCCCCCCGCTGTCCCTACTTGGTTCAAGCCGACCCTTTTTCCTCTCCGCGCTCCGATGCGACCGGATCAACGGGGTCGGGACGCTGAATCACCTGACCAAAAATATAGGTGCATATTGGCACCCCCAGCACCAGCCCCCAGATCTGAAAAAGCTTGGCCCCGATGGTCAAGATCACAAGGACGATGACGGGATTGATGCGCATGTAGGAACCGTAAATTCTGGGGTTGAGCACATAGCCTTCGAGCAGGTGGATGACGGTGATCATGACGATGGCCAGGAGCATTGTCGTCAGGCCCGAAGACTGCAAGGCGATAAGACAGATGGGCACGGAACTGATGAATACTCCCAGGACCGGGATAAAGCTGCACAGAAAAACAATGACCGTCAAAAAGGCCATGGACGAGCCAAGACCCAGGAGGGACACGCCGATGGCGGTCAGGACCGCGTTGACCACGGCGATGGCGAATTGGGCTTCCAGGGCCTTGCCGAGGACCGTGGCAAAATCCCTGATGCTGCCCGCCACCTCGCGGTAAACAAAAGCGAGCTTGGATTTTTCCAAGGAAGAGACGCTGGCGCTCAGGCGAGGCAGATCGAGCACGATCAAAAAGGAAAAAAGCAGGGCCAGGAGAAAGGCCGAGGCGATGGCCGCTATTTTTCCGCCCACCCCGCGCACCAGATCGAGCAACTGATTGACCTTGTTCTGGCCTTCAGGATGCTCCCCAAGATTGAAAATCTGCTGCACCAAAGCCGCGACCCGCGACTTGCCAGAACTCGCCGGAGAATGCTCGGCAAAAGCCCCAAGCTCCGGGATGGCATTGGCGATCATGGGATAGCGTTCACCCAGGGCGCCAAGCTCCTGATCCAGACGCTGCACATACTGCGGCAACTGCGTGACGAAAAGGACGGTCTGGTCCTTGGCTCTGGGCACCAGGAAAACGCCTACGGTTATGAGCACGCCAAGAAAAATGGCCGTCACCAGCACAACCCGCGTCGGCCGGTGCGGAATCAGGGGTTGCAGCCTGTTCACGCCCCGATTCTGAACATATCCGAACACGAAGGTGAGAAAGAGCAGCAAAAAAAACGAGCGCAGAATGAAAACGACGGAAAAAAAACCGCCCCAGACCAGAATTCTGATCAGCGTCGGCACGATCCGCTCGGCAAGGTTCGTCGGGCTGGGTCCGCAATCATGCGTCATGAATATTCCTTAATGCAGCGATGTTCATCTTCGGCTAAAAATGATCGGCCATGCCCGGTCCCGTCCACTCCCAAAAATTGCGCGATGGCTGCGCCGACATCGGCCAGGGTCTCGCGAATCCCGATGCTTTCGCACCTGATTCCGGGGCCGGCGGCCAGGACGGGCACCCGCTCCCGGGTATGATCCGTGCCCTGCCAGATCGGGTCGCAGCCGTGGTCCGCCGTCAGGATGCACAGGTCGCCGGGCTCAAGAGCATTCAAAAAATCGTGCAGGCGGGCGTCAAAAGCTTCGAGCGCCCTAGCGTACCCGGCCACGTCCCGACGATGACCATGAACGGAATCAAAATCAACGAAATTCGTCATGACCAGGGTTTTGTCTCCAGCCTCGCGCCAGGCGGCCAGGGTGGCATCCATGAGCCGGTCATGGCCGTAGGCGCGAATGCTCCGGCTCACGCCGCGATAGGCGAAGATGTCTCCGACCTTGCCCACGCATACAACCGTGCCACCAGCCGCGCACACGTGATCCAGAACCGTGGGCGCGGGAGCAGGTATGGCCAAATCGCGCCGATTTGCGGTGCGTACGAACGTGGCACTGTCCTCGCCGACGAAGGGCCGCGCGATGACCCGCGCGATGCGGTATTCGTTCGCCAACTCACGGGCAATGGCGCAGACTTGAAGGAGGCGTTCCAGGCCAAAGCTGGTTTCATGCGCCGCGATCTGCAGCACGGAATCCGCCGAGGTGTAGACTATGGGCTTGCCCGTACGCAGGTGTTCCTCTCCAAGGCGAACCAGAATCTCCGTGCCCGAGGCCTTGCAGTTGCCCAGCACTCCGGGCAGCCCTGCGCGGGCCGCAAGCGTGTCGAGCAATCGCGCGGGCATTGATTGCTCGGCCTGGGTGAAATAGCCCCAGTCAAAAAGCACCGGCGCGCCGGTCATTTCAAAATGTCCGCTCGGCGTGTCCTTGCCCCGGCTGACTTGCGTGGCGCACCCGTATTTGGCCCTGGCCGGACCAATCAGTTCCAGTCCGGGGGGCACGCCGCCCGTGGACAGGGCGCAGGCCAGACCCAAACCAAGGGAAGAAAGGACCGGAACATGGAGCGGCCCCAAGCGTCCTTCATCGGCCTGTCCCATGGCGCAGGCCAGGGCAATGTGCCTCAGGGTGTCGGCCCCGAGGTCTCCGAACCGCTCCGCGTCCGGAGCCCCGCCCACGCCGAGCGAATCAAGCACGATCAGACAAACCCGTCTCACGCACGCTCCGCCACAGCCAGCACATCATCAAGAAGGCTGCTGGCCCCGAAACGGAAAGTGCGCGGGCTGACCCAGTCGGATCCGAGAATCTGCTCCGCAAGCTTCAGATAGACCAGCGCGTCCTTCATGGTGCGCAGCCCGCCCGAGGCTTTGAAGCCGACCCGGCCCCCAGTCTCGGCAATGACCTCGAGCATTGTCCTGGCCGCCCCCGGAGTGGCGTGGACCTCGGCCTTGCCTGTGGACGTTTTCAGGAAATCGGCGCCGCACTCCACGGCCAGCCTGCTGGCCGCGCGAATAGTCTCCTTTTTCCCGAGCACGCCGCTCTCCAGGATGACCTTCAGCCGCACCGGACAAGCCTGGCGGCAAGCTTCGAGAAACTCCCGCACCTCTTCCTCCCAACCTTGCAAATACGCCCAGTAGGGAAATACAAGGTCCACTTCGCTCGCGCCCAGGGCAAGAGCGGTTTTCATTTCAGCGATGCTCCTCGCCGTGTCCAGATCTCCGTCCGGAAAATTGACCACCGTGGCGAGTTCGACGCCCTGCAAGGATCGGAGAACCAGACCGGCATTGACCTGCGGCAGATGCCGGGCAAAGACGCAGATCGCCGCCACCTGCCCGCACGGCCCCGCCGCCCTGGCGCAGAGACTGTCGATCTCGGCCTGCGTCTCGGAACCGGATAGGGAAGTCAGGTCCAAAAGTGACACGATCCGTCTGGCCAAATGGACGCGTTCCTGCATGCGCATTCCCCCAATGAAAGTGTATGAAAAACGGAGCAAGCGGCGGTCCGTGTCTGGCAAATAACCAGAACGCTCTTTCGCCCAGGCGAAAAATTTCCGCTCATCGTCGACATCCGCGCGCCGAACAGCAAATCACTTCGGGATGACGGATGCAAGCCCCTTGCGCTTCCCACAGCAAAAAAATCAAATTCGCACTTGTTCGTAAAGCGCTCCTGGGGTAGGTCCATTGTTCATGTTCAGATGCCACAAACCATACACTCTGGTGCTTGGTGCACTCATTTTCGCCCTGCTCGCGGTCACCGCCCAGGCCGGGGAAGTGATCACCGCGTCCCCGGCCTGGAAGGATTTCACCAGCAGTGATGGACAAGGCCTTTACCACGACCTGATGCGGGCCATCTACGAACCCGGCGGGGAGACTGTGCGGCACCTGGAAGTCCCGGCCAAGCGGGGGCTGATCATGGTCCGCGAAGGCCAGGCCGATATCTATACCTGCAAATCAAAAACCGTTGACGGACTGCAAATGGCCGCGCTGCCCATGTATGAGGGCGAATACCACGCCCTGTTCCGGGCCGCCGCCGTTCCCTACTGGGACGGCGTACGCTCCATGGCGAACATGCGGGTGGTGTGGAGGCTTGGCTACTATGAGCCCAAGGATTTCCCGGTTCCCATCCATCACGCCGAAGCCTTAAGCGGGGTCGAGGCGCTGCAGAGAGTGATCCGGGAAGCGGCTGATTTTTATGTCGACGACCGCAACCTGATCATGGAGAGCCTGAACGCTTCGGGCACCCCGCTGGATGAAGCGAAATTTCGCATCGAATCCGTGGGATTTCGGCAGTATTTCCCGCTCTTCTCCACTTCCGAGCGTGGTAGCAAGCTGCGCAGGATCTTTGAGGAGGGCATGCTCAGTCTGGCCAATCAGGGCAGGCTGGCCCCTATCTATGAAAAATGGGATCTGCCCATGCCCAGAACGTATCAGAAATAGCCCAGGACATCTCACGCCCCATGCCAGAGCCGAAAACCAAGCCTCTTGCTCCCCGGGTCATCCTCGGTGTCGTGGGCCTGCTTCTGACGCTCTACGGCACGATCATTCCCCTGCTGCCTCTGGTCGGCGCACGAGCGGCCGGAGAAATCACCGTAATCCGCCGCGAACTGGGCGACCGGCAGGATCCGGTGGCCAATCGCTACAGCTACTCAGTCGGCTATGAGTTCGCCCTCCCCGATGGACGGATCATTCCCGGCAACACAAAAACCATCGGCAGCGCAGTCAGCGCGGGTATCTCCAAAGGCAAAAGCGCTGTCTTCTACCTGCCCGCCCTGCCCTATGTGAACGCCCTTGAAAGGGACACCCGCTTCGACCTCGGCAAGGTCGCCATCCTGGCGGCGGGAGTGTTTCTGTGCTTTGCAGCCGTCACGCGCAAGACAAAATAAGGCCGTAGATTTCTGTCATTGCCCGCCGGATCTTAAACCGACGCTCACGCTCTCTCCCAACGCAAGCTCCCTCAGCCCCGAACCGAAACGGTCAACGCGCAGAATCCGGAACAAATCCGCGTCGGCGGCCTGGGTGTCCCGGTAGCCTATGAAATAAACACGCTTGCCGTCCCTGGACCAGACAGGGTCAAAAGCCGTGATTTCACGCGGCGTGATCTGCATGTTCTTGCCCGTGCCAACCCAGCTGTCGTGCAGGGACAGGGCGGAACTCGGCTCGTGCATGACTGCTTCGAAACGCCGGGTACCCACCACAGAGTGACTGAAGACAAGCACCGTCGGGTCTGCAGGACAGACCGCAAATTTGTCTGAACTGGTGACGTTCCCCGCGCTGGATCCCATGATCTTCTCCAACGGGACGCTCTTGAGCACCCCGCCGGCAGGATTCACCCAATAGGCATGGGCCATGTCATGCGTCAGCAGGGAACCCTCGGGCGTAAATGATAGCGCGCAGAGAAAGCCCACGCCGTCGTCACCCTCACGCAGAGGCTCGCCCATGCCCGAGCCGTCGGCCTTTACGGCCATGATGCGGGTCAGCGCCTGGGCATCGCGCGCCAAAAAGGCGATCTGTGTCCCCTCATTGGACCAAACCGGGGAGGATGCGGCAAAAAATGACGGTGCGATCATGGTCTCGCGGCCGCCCTCGCGATCGTAAATCCACAAGTCCGACATTTCTTCGGACGTCTTGGCCCGGCTCGGCCGAAAATAAGCGATCAGCCGGCCGTCCGCGCTCACCACGGGTCTTGCGCCCTGAACCAGACGAGCCTGCCCCTTGCCTTCACCATCGCAAGTCCAGATCCAGCCCCCCCGCTCATAGACCAGGACATCGTCCACCGCGCCACGGGAGGGCTGGGCCAAGGAAACACCGGCAAAAACGGTATGCGCCGCCAGCACGAAAAGACAAAGCCCCAGCAGCAGCGGACCAGCGCCGCTTGAAACCGACCATCTCAATCTCATGAAGACCTCCCCTGGGAGTTTCCCCGGCATCTCCAAAACATCCCGTTGCCACCGGTCAGGATTTTGCGCACAGGGCCTCGCAACGCATCTGCAGGAGGATGTCCGCGCTTTTGGGGCCAAGGTCGCGATGCTTTTCTGGCAGGCGCACAGACTTGATCACGTTCAGCTCACGCCCTGCCCTCTCCAGATATTCGCCACCATGGTCCGCCGCAACCAACCGGAAAAAACTTTCCGTGATCCCGGCTTTTTCAAGTTCAAGCAGCAGGCGCACCCTGGTCGACGGTTTGAGATCCCCGTAGCACCCGGCAGCCATGTGCCAGCACGCGGCTAGGCGTCCGGCGACGCGCTGGCGGTTTGGCAGGCGCAGGCGCAGGGCCAGGGCCAGGGCCAACTCCTGACCGCACTCCTCGTGCCCATGATGCCGGGGGAGCAGTTCCGGGGAGGTGGCGGTCTTGCCCAGGTCATGACACAGGGCCATCCAGACGCTCATCCCGTCGCCCGCGCAGCCGTCCATGACCCGGGCCGTGTGTTCCAGGACGCTTGCGTCATGGTACTGCGGCGGTCCCGCAGGGATCCTGTCCGCGCCGGCGAATTCCGCCAGCCACGGAGCCAGCGCGTTTCCGGCCCCCAAGACCCGCAGGAAGTTGCCCGGACGCGGAGCCGCGCAAGCCTTGAGTGTCTCCTGGCCGACCCGTTCGGCCGCCACCGATTTCAATCTCTGCTCCGTGACGGCCCGCATGGCGGCCAGCAGATCCTCATGCACGGTGAAATCCGGATATGCGGCGGCAAAGCGGGCAGCGCGCACCGCACGCAGGGGATCATTCAGGAAGTTGGCCAGGGCCACGGGCCGCAGAATCCCGTCCCGCAGATCAGACAGGGCCAGCGGGTGAGCTATGACCGTTCCGGCTTCGTCCTCGGCCAGGGCGTTCACCGTCAGGTCGCGGGAAGCCAGATCGTCATGTATGTCCGAGAATTCCGAGAGCGTATACTGCGCCGCCCCGCGCACGAACACCGGGATGCCCTGCCCGACCCTGGTCAGCCCCGGCACCCTGCGCCGCAGCGCGTTCTCGTCGCCGCCCACGGCCACATAATCGAAATCCACGGGTTCCATCCCCCGCAGCCGGTCCCGCACGGCGCCGCCGACAAGATAGATCTTCATGCGCCGCTCCTCTCCCGTAGCATCGCGGCCTGCACGCAGCGCAGAATCTCGTAGCTGAACTCCCCGCCCAGCGCCTCGGACACCGCGCCCAAGGCCGCCATGCCCCGGAAGCGCATGGAGCCCAAAGCCTCCTCAATGCGCGAGAGCTCGGTCCGCGTGAGCCCCGTGACCTCCCCGGCGCCGAGATATCCGAGGGCGATGGCCTTGATCAGGTGCCCGTAGATGGTTCCGGCTTTGAGCCCACGGGCCTCGGCCACGGCCGCAACGGACCCGTTCTGCTGAAAAAGGTCCAGGCTGGTCTGCTCCGTGCCCGACAGCTCCCCGCTGCGGGGCTGGACCTTCTCGACGCGCGGCAGAGGAGCGGCCGGCACGTCATCCGGGCGGCCGTACTCGGATTCATGCTGGTTCAGGAGTTCCACGAAGCGTTCGCCGTAAGCCGCAAGCTTCATCCGGCCCACCCCGCTGACGCCAAGCAGCTCTTCCACCTTGCGCGGACGATAGCGGACCATCTCAAGCAGGGTGCGGTCCGCGAAGACGGCATAGGGCGGCACGTTCTGCTCCCGGGAAATATGCAGCCGCAGTGCGCGCAGGGCCTCCCACAGCTCGCGCGCCTCGGGAGAGTTCAGCTCCGCCATCCCGGCGGGTGCGGATTTCTGGGCGCGCTCGGCGGCCACGGGGTGCGGATCGCGGCGCAAAAGGACTGCACGCCCGCCTTTCATGACCTCCCAGCTGCCGGCGTTGAGCTTCAGGGCCCCGTACCCCTCCATGTCCACGTCGGCCAGACCAGCGGCCACCAGCTGGCGATAGACGCTCAGCCATTCGGGCCGCGCGAGCTCCGTGCCGATGCCGAACGTCGAGAGCTCGTTGTGCCCCCAGCGCTCCACGGCCTTGGTCAGCTTGCCGACCAGCACGTCGGCCAGGTGCCCGGTGCCGAAGCCTTCCTTTGCGCGGAAGATGCTCGACAGGGCTTTCTTCGCCGCCACGGTGCCGTCCCAGGTTTCCACCGGCGTCAGGCAGACGTCGCAGTTGCCGCACGGCTCGGGCAGCTCCTGGCCGAAGTAGCGCAGCAGCACCTGCCTCCGGCACTGCGCCGTCTCGCAGTAGCCGAGCAGCGCGGTCAGTTTCTGCTGCTTGAGCCGCTCATGCCGCGCCTTTGTCTCCCCGCGCCCCTGCTCCTCGAAATCCGCCGGAGCCGAGCGAGGCCCTGCGTCCATGGCCACGAGGCGGCGCAGCATGGCGATATCGCCCAGGCCGTAGGTCATCCAGGCCACGGCGGGCAAGCCGTCGCGGCCTGCGCGGCCCGTTTCCTGGTGGTAGGCCTCAAGACTCGTGGGCGGGTCCAGATGGGCCACGAAACGCACGTTGGGCTTGTCCACGCCCATGCCGAAGGCCACGGTGGCGACCATGACCACCCCGTCCTCGCGCATGAACCGCTCCTGGTTGCGCTCCCGCACCGCCGCGTCCAGCCCTGCATGATAGGGCAGGGCCGTGAACCCCTGCTTGCCGAGATACGCGGCCGTGGCCTCGACCTTCTTGCGGGACATGCGATAGACGATGCCCGCCTCGCCGGGGGGCTGGGAGCGCAGGAAGGCCAGGAGCTGCGGGTCGGGATGGTCCTTCAGGGTGACGAGGTAGCGGATGTTGGGTCGGTCGAAGCCGCAGGCGAAGATCCGGGCCGATTCCAGATGCAGCTGGCGGATGATGTCCGCTCTGGTCAGGTCGTCGGCCGTGGCCGTCAGGGCCAGGCGCGGCACACCGGGGAAGTGTTCGCAGAGCATGCCGAGACGGGTGTACTCGGGCCTGAAGTCGTGCCCCCATTGGGACACGCAGTGCGCCTCGTCGATGGCGAAAAGCGCCAGCGGGACACGCGCGAGCTGCTCCAGAAATCCCGGCATGAAGAGGCGCTCCGGGGCGACATAGAGGAGGTCCAGCCGCCCGGCCTGCAGGTCCGCCTCCACTTCCCTGGCCCCGGCCGCCGAGAGGGAGGAATTGAGATAGGCCGCGCGCACTCCGTTCTGGGTCAGGCCCTGGACCTGGTCGCGCATGAGCGCGATGAGCGGGGAGACGACCACGGCGGTGCCGGGGCGGATCAGGGCGGGGATCTGGTAGCAGAGGGATTTGCCTGCACCCGTGGGCATGAGCACCACGGCGTCGCGGCCGGCCAGCAGGGTGTCGATGATGGCTTCCTGAGGGCCCAGAAAGCTGTCGTAACCGAAAACGGAGCGCAGGACTTCAACGGGAGTGGGCATGGGGACCTCGGTCAGACGGTGAGATTGGGCTCTGCCCTATCGGAAGCGCGAAGCTCCTGTCAAAGCTCGCAGCCAAGACCCGCAAGATCTCCTGCGCTCCCCTACCATGAAGGCCATATCGAGTCAGCACTTAAGTCCTCATAGTGGTTTCCATGTTGCCGGAGAAATCCTACGCGAATGGGGGATGCGAAAAACCGTGCGAAGATCCCGCCGAGCCTGCGGATCTGTAGACCCGGTGAAAATGCATGGCAAGGCAGAATTGGTGCCCCGGGAAATGCGCTCGCGAAAAAACGCACCATGGTTGCCTGGATCGACTCATTTCCCGCTCCGCCAGCTGGCCGTCGTTTACAAGTGTCGAAACCAAAGGCAGGATGATCCCCGCCCTGCTCCGTCATCACAAACCGCATTCCGCTGGAGTTTCACGATGGGCATTGACGGCTACATTTGCATCGCGGTCTTCGCGCTCGTCATCCTCGGCATCTCCCTGAACCTCCTGCACATGGCCCTGGTCGCCCTGCTCGGGGTCAGCGCGCTCATGGTCACGGGCATCATCACGACCGAGGTCCGCAGCGCAGGCATTTTGGCGGTCTATTCCATCAATTCCCTTTTTATCGCGAGCATGGTCATAATCCGCTGTCTGGAACCGACCAACATTTTCCCGGTGCTGGCCCAAAGGCTCTTTCGCCTCGCGCGCGGAGACGGCCGTCTCCTACTCGTTCTGCTCTTCGCGGTTGTCGCCCCGCTCTGCGCGGTCTTTCCCAACGCCACGGTGGTCCTGCTCTTTCTGCCCCTGTGCGCAGAAGTGGCGCGCCTGTTCGCCATGCCGCTCATGCCGGTCATCATCCTCCTGGTCTTCATCGCCAACGGCGCGGGCCTCCTGACGCTGATCGGCGGCGTCCCCTCCTACATCGTCGGGACCGCGCTCAAGATGGACTTTTTAACCTATCTGCGCGAGGTCACGCCGGGCGCGATGACAGCCATGGGCGCGCTCTTCCTCTCTTCCCCGTTCCTGTTCCCGACGATCTGGACCGCACGTCGCAAAGAGGCGGCCAATCCGCAAGCCCCCTCGCAAAAGGCCTGCATCCAAAACCCCACGGCGCTTTCCCTGCTCGCCATCATTTTCACGGCAGCGGTGCTCCTTTTTCTGACAGGCGAATACCTGCCAGTGCCAATCTCTCCCGTGTTCACGGCCATCGTCGCTGGCACCCTGGCCCTGATCGTTGTCCACGTCACGGGACTTGCCGATTTCGGACGCGTCATCCGCAGCATCGACTGGGAGACGATCCTCTTCTTCGATTGCGTGTTCATGATCGTGGCCGCCATGGAGGCCTCGGGCGTCTTCACCGCCACGGGACACTTTCTGTCCGGGATACTCGGCGACAACGCGCTCGTCACCGCCATCTGGATTCTGTTCTCCCTCGGCGCGCTCTCAAGCGTCATGCCGAACATCCCCTTGGCGGCGGTCATGCTGCCAACCCTGGTCACCTATCTGCTCGACACCGGCTTTCTGAATGCCGCGCAGACAACCGCAGGCGTTGCCGCCATGCCCGGCGAGTCGAAATTCATCATCCTGTCCATGCTCTTCGGGGTGACTCTGGGCGGCAATGCAACCATGCTTGGAGCAATCCCGAACATTATCGCCGTCTCCGCAGCTCGCGAGGCGGGCGAACGGATCACCTTTGGCGCCTTCGCCCGCTTCGGCGTCCCGGCCACGCTGATCCAGTTGGGTGCCTGTGCGCTCTATATCCTGTTTTGCCTGCGCTAAAGGCCTGCCCACCATCCGCAACAAAAGTGAACACGCTTTTCGCGCCTCGAAAATCTCAAGCCACGGCCTGAATAAAATCCTTCCCGCGTCCTGCTTGTCCTCCCTTCGGCCCCCATGTATGTGCCGCTCATCGGGCGCAGCGCGCCCCCACATCCACCTTTAGCACCAGCACAACATGACCCTCTACGCCTTTCTCGGAGCCCTGGAACAAGGGTTTTTATACGGCATCATGGCCCTCGGGGTGTACCTGACCTTTCGCATCCTCGATTTTCCGGATCTGACGGTTGACGGCAGCCTGCCCCTTGGGGCCTCGGTCAGCGCAGTGACCATCACGGCCGGACACAGCCCGTACCTGGCCCTTCTGCTGGCCGCAGCCGCAGGGTTCGTGGCCGGAGCCGTGACCGCGCTCCTGAACACCAAACTGAAAATCCTGCACCTCCTGGCGTCCATTCTGACCATGATCTCCCTGTACTCCATCAATATCCGGATCATGGGCGGCCCCAACGTGGCCCTCCTGGGCACGCCCTCGGTGCTGACGGACCTGGAGGAGCTCGGCCTGCCGCTTTATCAGGTCACGCCCCTGTTCTTTTTCCTTGTGGCCGGTCTGATCACGGCGGGGCTGATCTGGTTTCTGCACACCGAATACGGACAGGCCATGCTGGCCACGGGCGACAACCGGCAGATGATCACGGCGCTGGGCGTGAACACGGACAACGTCATCATCTTCGGCGTGGGGCTGTCCAACGCGCTGGTCGCGTTCAGCGGGGCAATCATCGCCCAGAACCAGGGCGCGGCGGACGTGAACATGGGAGTGGGGACCATCGTCGCGGGCCTGGCCTCGGTCATCCTCGGCGAGACGGTCTTCGGCAAGGCGACCATTGCCCGCGCCTGCGTTGCGGTCATCGTCGGGTCCATCCTCTACCGCACGGCCATCGCCCTGGCGCTAGGGATCAATCTCGGCGGATTCTCCGTTACGCCCAGCGACCTGAACCTGATCACCGCGTTCCTGGTCATCGTGGCCCTGACCTCGCCCATGCTCAAAAGGAGATTCGCCCGATGATCAGCGCCCAAACCGTCAACAAATACTTCCACCGGGGCAGTGTGAACGAAGTGCACAGCATCCGGGACCTGTCCATCGACATCGAGCAGGGCGACTTCATCACCATCATAGGCTCCAACGGGGCGGGCAAATCGACCTTTCTGTCCTGTCTGGCCGGAACCCACGCCCTCGACTCAGGCAGCATCACCATGGCCGGGACGGACGTGACCCGCTGGCCCGAACACAAGCGCGCCCGCTTCATCGGCCGGGTTTTCCAGGACCCGCTGATGGGCACCTGCGCCAGCGGCTCCATCGCCCAGAACATGGCCCTGGCCCTCAAAAGGGGCCAGCGGCGCGGCCTGTCCCGTGGCGTCAAGCCGGCCGACCGGGAGGTCTTCCGCGAACGGCTGCGCGTGCTCGGGCTGGGCCTCGAAGATCGGCTGCAGGACCGGGCCGGCCTGCTCTCGGGCGGACAGCGCCAGGCCCTGACCATGGTCATGGCCACCCTGGTCCGTCCGGAGCTGCTGCTTCTGGACGAGCACACCGCCGCCCTGGACCCAAAAACAGCGGCCCAGATTCTGGAGCTGACCCGAAACATCGTCACCGCGCACGGCCTGACCACGCTCATGGTCACCCACAACATGCATCAGGCCCTGACCCTGGGCAACCGGCTGATCATGATGCATCGGGGCCGCATCATCCTCGATGTGCGCGGGGAGCAAAAAGCCGGGCTGACGGTGGAGGATCTGCTGGAAAAATTCCAGAGCCAGGGGGATGCGGAAATCTCGGACAGGATGCTTTTGGGCTGACCATTTTTTGAGCAGCCTGGACATTTGTAATTTTTCAACAGTCAGCTAGCACGCTCTTTGCTTGGCACTCGCCTGCAAGGAGAGGCACATGAAACACAGCACACGCATTTACCGCATTCCACTGCTCGCCGCCATCGGGATGATCCTGGCCCTGGGCCTCTGGGTCTTCTGGTCCTGGCAGGGCTATGCCGAACGTTCCATGGATTGGCGGCGCCAGCGCGCCCAGGACAGCTTCGACACCCTGAACGCGGTCATCGCGTCCTTGAGCAACGGCGAAATGACGGACTGGAAGCAGGTGGAGACAGTGCTGACCAGCATCATCCGCGACTCCCGCACCTTCTTTGTCGTGGTCGAAGGCCGTTACGGCCGCCTGGTCCAGAGCGGGACGCCCCCGGAATTTCTGATGTCCAACAGCACCAGGGGCGAGATGGACACGGACGCCATGTACGTCCTCTGGGCGCCCCTGAAACCTACGCAAATACCCTCCAACTGGGCCCAGGCCCTCAACTCCACCCATCTTGGCCTTGGCCTGTGGCCACGGAGCAACCCGGTCATGTACCTGGGCCTTCGCAGCAGCACGGAGAGTTTCTTCAACTCCTGGTTCTGGCAGCGTCAGGCCCCCATCTTCGCTTCGGTCCTGGTCTGCGTCCTGGCGGTCATCTCCGTCTGGATCGCGGGCATCCGCCGACGGGTGCTGGCCGAAGAACTGGCCGCCGAGCGCATCCGCGTCGGCCACCTCGAAGAGCTGGGCCTGGCGGCGGCCGGGCTGGCCCACGAGACGAAGAACCCGCTCGGCATCATCATGGGCATGGCCCAGCAGATCACGGCCCGCTCCGACATCCCGCCAGAGAGCCGGACCATGCTCGAACACATCGTGGACGAAGTGGACAAGGCCAGCTCCCGCCTGGGCAATTTCATGAACTTCGCCCGCCAGCGCACGCCAAACCTCTCCCCCGTGCGCACCGACAGGCTCTGCCAAGAACTGGCCGAGATCATGGGGCCGGACTTCGTGGCGAGCGGAGTCGAGCTGAGCATCGAGGTGCCTTCGGCCACCATCTCCGCTGACGGATCCATGCTGCGCCAGATCCTCGTCAACCTGCTCCTGAACAGCCTGCACGCCTCGCCGGCGGGCACGACAGTGCGGGTCTCGATGCGCAGGCAGGGCCGTCGCAGACTGCAGCTTGCGGTGGAGGATCAAGGTATGGGCATCCCGACGGAACTGCTCCCGGATATCTTCAAACCCTACACCTCGGGCTCGGCTACCGGGCACGGTCTGGGTCTGGCCATTGTCAAACGCATGGTTGAAGCACATGGTTGGCGGATACAGGCCGTGTCCAGTCCGGACAAAGGCACGACCATGACCATTCTGGGAATCAAACCTGCCGAGGAAACCGCATGAACAGGTCCATCCTGGTTGTTGACGACGAAATCCGCTTCCGGGAACTCTATGCCCGCGTGCTGCGTGACGCCGGATTTGCCGTGCAGGAAGCGGGCAGCGCCGCCGAAGCGCTGAAATTGCTGTCCGTCGATGTCCCGGCCATGGTCATCAGCGACGTGCGCATGCCCGGAGCAAGCGGCCTTGACCTCCTGCGCCGGGCGCGCAGCGCGCATCCCGAGCTGCCCTTTCTCTTGGTCACGGCCTATGCCGATGTGCGCGAGGCCGTGGACGCCCTGAAGCTCGGCGCCGTGGACTACCTGGCCAAACCCGTGGACCTGGACGAACTGCTCGCCGCCGTTCACGACACCCTGGGCGTGCGCCCGGATGCCACCGGGGAAATTCCAGCCGAGGCCTTGACCGGCATCGTGTCCGAAAGCCCGGCCATGCGCTCCGTGCTGCGCGACGCCTACCGCGTGGCCGCAAGCGACGCCACGATCCTTTTGACCGGCGAGAGCGGCAGCGGAAAGGAAGTGGTGGCCCAGTTCATTCACCGCCAAAGCGCCCGCCGCGACAAGCCCCTGGTTCCGGTCAACTGCGCGGCCATCGCTCCGAGCCTTTTGGCCAGCGAACTGTTCGGCCATGAAAAAGGCGCCTTCACCGGGGCAGTGGCCAAGCGCAAGGGATATTTCCGCGAGGCCCACGAGGGAACGCTCTTTCTGGACGAAATCGGGGACATGCCGCTGGAATTGCAGCCATCCCTCCTGCGCGCCACGGAAACCGGCCGGATCACTCCCGTCGGATCGGACAAGGAAGCCATCGTCGATTGCCGCCTCATCGCCGCCACCAACCGCAATCTGGAAACCGACGTCGCTGCCGGACGCTTTCGCCAGGATCTCTACTACCGTCTCAACGTCATCACCATCGACATTCCGCCCCTGCGCGAGCGGACCGAGGACATCCCCCCGCTGGCCCGATATTTTCTGAACAAGGGGACCTCCGAAAACAAGCGCCTCTCCCGCGCCGCCATCCAGACCCTCATGGCCCACCCCTGGCCGGGAAACGTGCGCGAGCTGGCCAACGCCATGGCCCACGTGCGCCTCTTGAGCCAGACGGATGTCATCCTGCCCGAACATCTGCCCCCTGCAGTGCGCAAGGCCGTGCCCAAAGCGGCGCCTGACCGAATCACAGCGGACCCGAATCGGCCTACGGCAACCAGGACCCTGGAACAACAGGAAGTGGAGGCTGTAGCTGCGGCCCTGAAAGAGACCGGCGGCAATCGCACCCACGCGGCCCAACTCCTGGGCATCACCCGGCGCGGACTGATCTACAAACTCAAGCGCCTGGGACTGGAATAGCACCCGAAAAGAATTACCTGATGTGAAAAGTCTGCGCACCCCGGATCGGGAAGTGAACGGGCCGCACAGGCGAGCGCGGCTTGGGACGGCGGGCTGACATGGCCGCCGGCCTCGGGCTTTTTGTAAAAGCACACGATTCCCAACCTTGGCACGACGCTTGCCATGGGCAAGGTGATTCACTCCAGGAGGAACCATGGATAGCATCCCCAAAAATATGACCCTGCTCGCCCTGATGACCCTTTTCTGTCTGCACGTTCTGGCAGCACCGGGCGCAGGCGCGGAAATTTCGTCTCAGCCCGCGCAGGAGCTTATGGACCCGCGCTTCAAAAAGCCTTTCCCAGGCAAGCACCCTGAAAAATCGCGGGAAGAAGGAACGGTGAAAGCCCAGCGCGCCGAATCCCGGACCAGGCAAAAAAACAACTCCGCCACAGGCGATGCATTCCGATTCGCAGGCGAACCTCAGCGTGACGACACCGCTCCACGCGGATTTCAGCGCTCGAACCGCGAGAAATCGCGTGAAACTGCGTCCGACACCCGGAGCGGAAAGCGAGGAGAGGATCGGACGCAGCGCGGCAACACGTTCAGTGGTCTGGGAAGCGTTACGCCTCCGGCGGAATTCATGCGGCTCAATACGCAAGAAAAAACCCGGACACCGTCCGCTCCCCGCGAAAGCAACGTCGCGCCTCGTCGAGCGAGTGACGACAACGCCCGTCAGCGCGGCACCACCAATCCGTTCAGGCTCGTCGACGACAAGAATGGCAGGGATGACGACTCCCGCAGGAAATCCGGCTCAGATGATCGCCACGACCAGAGCCGGTCGTTTGATGACCAGCGCAAGGAATACAGGCCGGATGATCGCCGAGACAAGAGCCGCTCATATGATGACCAGCGCAAAGGCTCCCGGTCCGACGATCACCGCGACAAGAACCGCTCGTATGATGATTACCGCAACAAGCGGACATATGATGACCATCGCAGGGATTACAGGTCCGATGATTACCGCGGGGGATACCGGTATCCGGACAGCTATCACAGACCACAGCCCGATTACCGCCGCTACGACCGGGAGCACTACCGCCCCCGTCCCGTCAAGCATGTGGTCCATTATATCCCGTCCCGACATGCCGTCATCCTGCACGGCCATGAGCGGTACCACTATTATTCGGGCAGGTACTACCGCCCCTGGAACAGCGGCTTCATTCTGGTGCGCCCTCCCCTGGGGCTGATCGTGATGAGCCTTCCGATTGGCCACCGCGTCTTCTTTTCGGCGGGCATCCCCTACTTTGTCTTTGGTGACGTCTATTATCGTCAGGTGCCCACGGGATATCAGGTCGTCGAGCCCATCCGCGACTCGGCCGTGAACTTGCCCGAAAGGGTCTCGGTGAACATCGATCTGTTGAACGTGCGTTACGGCCCGGACAAGACCGAGGAAGTCATCGCCCAGGTCGAGCGTTACACACGGCTGCGCGTGATCGGCAGCGCGCCCGGATGGTTCTATGTGGATATCGAGGGGCAGGAGGATCTACGGGGCTGGGTCATGGAGGAATATGTCTCGCCCGAGCCATATGCAGGATAGAAGGCGTTTCGAGGAGAGCTCTCGTGCGGCCAGGACCGAAATCCTGGCCGTTTTTTGTTCTACCGCCCAAGGCGGCGCATCAGCTCCAGGGCCATGGCGTGCCGGTTGAAGGGCGGGATGATGTACACCCCGGAAAAATGGGGCCAGGCGTATTCCAGAAGCTCCCAGGCGATGTCCACGCCCTCGCGCTGGCCGTGCTCCCCGGCCTGGGCCATGCGCTCACGGGTCTCGGGCGGGATCTCGATGCCGGGGAATTCGTTGTGCAGGAATTCGGCGTTGCGGCTGCTAGCGAGCGGCATGATGCCGAGCACAATGGGCGCCCTCACGTGGGCCGTCGCGGCCAGGATCTCGTCCACGCGTTGCCGCGAGTACACAGGCTGGGTCAGAAAATAGCCGGCCCCGGCCGCGATTTTCTTTTCCATGCGCCCGACCTGCAGGGCCATATTGCGCGTGTTGGGATTGAAGGCTCCGCCGATGCAGAAATTGACGGGCAGGCGCATGGGATCGCCGTAATGGTTGCGGCCCTGGTTGAACCCGGCCAGGAGCGCCATGAGCTCCAGGGAGCGCAGATCGTACACGCCCGAGACCCGCTCCGCGCTACCGGCCGAGGGCGGGTCCCCGGTCACGGCCAGCACGTTATGCAGACCGGATGCGGCCAGCCCCATGATCGTCGACTGCATGCCGACCAGGTTGCGGTCGCGGCCGGTCAGATGGACCACGACATCGACTCCCGTCCTGGCCCGGATCATGCCCGCAAGTACGATGTTCGACAGCCGAGGCACGGCCAGGGGGTTTTCGGCGATGGTGATCCCGTCCACGCCCGCCGCCGTCAGGGCCTCGGCCGCCGCCAGGACCGGCTCCACATCGAGGTGCTTGGGCGGGTCCAGTTCGACCAGAATGACCTTGCCCTCGGCCAGGCGGCGAGCCAGACGCGTCGGGGCGGCGGACTGCGAGTTGACCTGTTCCATGACTTTGGCAGTGCCTAGCGCCACGGGCGAACCCGCACGCAGAACCCGCACCAGGGCCGCGATGTGTTCCGGCGCGGTCCCGCAGCACCCGCCCAGGAGCCGTGCGCCATGGGCCGCGCAGGCCGCAGTCTGGCGGGCGAAATATTCCGGCGAGGAGGCATACATGAGCCGGTCGCCGGCGGCCTCGGGGAAACCGGCGTTGGGCAGCACCGAGAGGGGCACGGCCACGGGCCCGAGCTCCTGGACCACTTCGAGGGAGTTCTTGGGGCCGATCCCGCAGTTCAGTCCGACCACGTCGGCCCCGGCCAGGATCAGGGCCTCGAAGCATGCGCGCGCCGTGCGGCCGGAATGGGTCCGCCCGCGCTGGGTAAAGACCATCTGCGCGGCCACGGGCACTGAAACACGCCCTTTCACTCCGCGCAGGGCCGTGAGCAGGAGCGTCAGGCTGGCGAAGGTCTCGAGCATGATGAAATCCACGCCCCCTTCCACCAGCGCCTCGGCCTGCCGGGCAAAAATCTCCTCCACCTCGGCCGGATCGGTCGCCTCTTCACCCATGCGGCCCAACGGCCCCATGGCCCCGGCCACCCATCGTCCGGCCCCGGCCTGGCTGCGGGCCAGCTCGGCCCCGCGCAGGTTGATCTCGCGCATCTTGTGCGCCAGATCGAAACGGCCGAGCTTGATCCGGTTGGCGCCGAAGGTGTTGGTCTCGATGACCTCGGCCCCGGCCCCCACATACGCCTCGTGAATGGCGCGCACCAGGGCGGGGTCGCTCAGGTTCAGGGCGTCGTAACAGGACGCGCTGTCCACCCCGCGCTCGAACAGGAGCGAGCCCATGGCCCCGTCGGCGACCACCACGCGCTCGCCCAGAACCTTCAGGATGTCTTCTCTCACTGTCCTGCCTCCAGATCGGCCAGACTCACCAGATGCACGTCCTGCACATCGCGCTGCACGGTGCGGGCGTAGCGGACCGCCGGGTACCCGAACATCATGACGTACATGGAGCGGTGATCCGCCGGAATGCCAAGCTTGCGCCCAATTTCCGGGACAACGCTCTGCAGGGCCCAACGCGCATAGCCGCACCAGACCGTGCCGATTCCCAGGCTCTGGGCCATGAACTCGAAATAGGACAGCGCGATGAACGGGTCCGCCTCGGGCGTGACCGCATCTCTGGGGGAGGAGGCGATGATCATGTGCGGTGCGTGGCGAAAGATTATGTCGCGGCCCTGATCAAAAGGGGCGTTGAATTTGGCGAAGTATTCCAGGCCGTCGGGCAGGCTGTCCTCGACCGCGGCCTTGCGGATCCCGTCCATGGTCTGGACGCGGATGGCCTCCATGACGCGCGGGTCATCGACCAGGGTGAAGCGGACCTGGCGCTGGTTCTTGCCCGTGGGCGCATGCGCGACCACATCCATGAGTCGGTTCAGGACGGCCTGATCCACGGCGTCCGGCAGATAGCGGCGCACGGACCGGCGGCTCTTGATCAGGTTCTCGATCCCTTCCGCAGGCAGGGGTGAAATCGCGGCGCTCTGATCCGGGTTCTTTCCCAGAATGGACAGGGCCGCGGTGGGGCAGACGGCCAGACAATGCTGGCAGCGGATGCAATAGGACTGCCGGGACTCGGGAATGCGCGGAATGCCGCCGCTTGCGTCGATGACATTCACGGGGCAATCGGCCGCGCACTCTCCGCACTGGATGCAGCGGGTCTCATCAATGACAAAATCAAGCATCTTTTCCTCCAGGGGGCTGTGGCCCGCACCGTCACGGACCATCCCTTCTCCTACGGCGGGAGAGATCGATGCACAAGCGGGTCGAATACGCGCAACCCGGTTGCACGGACCTTGACTTCATGCAATTGTGTTGCATAAACATGGTTCCCGAAATCATGGAGGAAATCATGAGAAACCACATCGCGACAACCACTCTTCTGCTGCTCCTGGTGGCGACTTCGGCCTGGGCCGCGCCCTCGGCCTTCGTGACCGTCAGCCCCCAGAAATACTTCGTGGACAAGGTCAGCGGCGGGCAGGTGCCCGTCTCGATCATGGTCGCGCCCGGCGCCAATCCCCATGCCTATGAACCCAAACCCAGGCAGATGGCCGAGCTGGCCAAGGCCAAAATCTATTTTGCCATCGGCGACAGCTTCGACCAGACTTGGCTCCCGAGGATCATGGGCGCAAGCCCCGACATGACCGTGGTGCACACGGCCGAGGGCATAGCCAAGATTCCAATGGAGGAGCATCATCACGACGAAACCGGTCCGACAGCCGCACCTGGCGCGGAAGATCCTCATGGCGAAGAATCCTCCCACGACGC
Source organism: Desulfomicrobium sp. UBA5193 (assembly GCA_002412965.1). GTDB lineage: Bacteria > Desulfobacterota > Desulfovibrionia > Desulfovibrionales > Desulfomicrobiaceae > Desulfomicrobium. The sequence goes on along the minus strand of DHWB01000004.1, from coordinate 215,539 downwards.
GCAGGAAAAACATGCGCATGACGGCAAGCATCAGGAAGAACATCACGCCGAGGACGGACAGGGCACCCTGGATCCGCACATCTGGCTGGACCCGGCCCTAGTGAAGATCCAGGTCAGTCACATCCGTGACGGACTGTCCGGGATTGACCCCGAGCACGCGGCTGCATACGCCGAAAATGCGGCCTCGTTTGAAAGGGAGCTGGACGCGCTGGACCGCGAGATCCGAGCCATGCTGGCGTTCATCCCCAAAGAGCGGCGCACCTTTCTCGTCTTTCACCCGTCCTGGGGCTATTTTGCCAAGGCCTACGGGCTGACCCAGGCCTCCATCGAGGTCGAAGGCAAGGAGCCGAGCCCCCGGGACATGGCCCGGATCATCGCCATGGGCAAGGAATCGGGCGCCAAGGTTGTTTTTGTTCAGCCGCAGTTCTCGGAAAAGAGCGCGGCCGTCATTGCCAGGCAGATCGGGGCCGAGGTGGTCCGGCTCGACCCCCTGGCCGAAGACTGGGACGGCAACATGCGCCGTGCCGCCCAGGCCTTTGCGGACGCATTGAAATAGGCTCGGTCCAGGCTCAACGCCTGACCTTATATATATCCTACTCCACAGGCACCTCATGCATTCACCCGACCATTCCTGTCCCACGTGTTCCGGTCATGGCCCGCTGCTCATACCGGAGCCCCGTTTCAGGCCGATGCCAGGCACCGGCGCGCCGGGTACCGGCACGCCGGTCATCGAACTGAGCGGCGTCAGCTTCGACTATGACGACCGGGAGGTGCTCTCGGACGTGGACCTGACCGTCAGGACCGGAGACTTTCTGGCCATCATCGGCCCCAACGGAGGCGGCAAGACCACCCTCGTCAAACTGATCCTGGGCCTGCTCTCTCCCAAGGCCGGCACGGTCCGCGTGCTCGGGGCCGATCCTCTGTCGACCCAGCCGGCCGTGGGCTACGTTCCGCAACACGCGCTGATCCAGCCGAGCTTTCCCGTCACGGTCCGCGACGTGGTGCTGCTGGGGGTTCGCCGCGGCGGAGGCCTCCTGTCCGCCAGGCGCTGGCCCGGCTATGTGGCCTCGGAAAAGCAAAAGGCGCTGGAGACCCTGCACATGGTCGACATGGCAGACCTGGCCGAGCGCCGCTTCGACGCCCTGTCCGGCGGCCAGAAGCAGCGCGTCCTGGTGGCCCGCGCCCTGGTCTCGGACCCGGCGCTGCTGCTTTTCGACGAACCGACCTCCAACATCGACCCCCAGGGCAAGGTCTGCCTCTTCGACCTGCTCTCGTCCTTGAGCTCGGCCATCACCATCGTCATGGTCAGCCACGACCTCATCTCCGCCTCCACGCGCATCTCGAGCGTGGCCGCGGTCAACCGCAAACTCATCCAGAGCGGAAGCCGGGAGCTGACCCCGACAATGCTCGAACTCATCTACGGCACCCACGACGCCTCCTGCCCCCTTGACGACTACATCAAGGGCATGTCCTCCATATTCGGTGCGCATGGCCCACGGAGCAAGGCATGATCGACATCCTGACCATGGAATTCATGCGCAACGCCCTGCTGGCAGGCCTCCTGGCCAGCTTGGCCTGCGGCGTCATCGGCTCTCTGGTGGTGGTCAACCGACAGGTCTTCATGGCCGGCGGAGTAGCGCACACGGCATACGGCGGAGTGGGGCTGGCCTTCTATCTCGGTCTGCCGGTCCTGCCCTGCGCCCTGGGCTTCACGGTCCTGGCGGCGCTGATCATGGCCCTGGCCTCCTTCGGACGGACCGAGCGCGCGGACGGCATCATCGGCATCATGTGGGCCGCAGGCATGGCTTTTGGCATCATCCTCATGGACCTGACCCCCGGCTACAACGTGGACCTCATGAGCTACCTGTTCGGCAGCCTCCTGGCCGTGCCCGCAAGCGACATCTGGTTCATGCTCCTGCTGGACCTGATCATCCTGGGCGTAGTCCTGTTCTGGTACAAGGACTTTCTGTCCCTGTCCTTCGACGCGGAGTTCGCCCGCTCAACGGGAGTCCCCGTGCGGCTGCTCTACGCACTGATGCAGGTGCTGACGGCCGTGACCGTGGTCATGGTCATCCAGGTGGCGGGGCTGATTCTGGTCATCGCCCTGCTGACCATTCCGCCCATGCTCTCGGAACTGTTTACGAACTCCCTGTGGAAGATGATGGCCCTGGCGACACTTGCAAGCCTCGCCTTTTGCCTGGCGGGTCTGGCCCTGTCCTATCACTTCGACATCACGTCCGGGGCGTCCATCATCGCCGTGGCCACCAGCGGCTATGCCCTGGCTTGGGGCCTGCAATCGCTGCGAGGGCGAAGATGAAGGCGCGCATGACCGAAAAATCGGCCACGGACCGACTGCAAAAAGTCGGTCTGGAGGTCACCGAGCATCGCCTGCAGGTGCTCATGGCCGTGGGCAACACGCCGCACCCGTCCAGCGCTCCGGAAGTGCTGGGCCTGATCCGCGCTAAAAAGGACATCAACCGCGTCACCGTGTACCGCATCCTGGACCTCCTGGTGGAACACGAGGTCTTGAATCGTCTCGGCCTCGGGGAGAAATCCCAGCGCTTCTGCCTGCGCGGCGCGCGCGAGGACGAGCACCCACACTTCCACTGCACCTGCTGCGACCGCTATCTGTGCCTGAATGTTCCCGCTCTGCCCTTTGACCACAAGGCCCTGGCCGATTTGTCCCTGGACATCCGGCATGTGGACATCCGCCTGGAGGGGCTCTGCCCCGCCTGCCAAAAAATCAAGAAATAGCCGCCCGCTCCTTCGCATCCGCATCATCGTGGCGCATGCTCCGGCAACGCACCGCATTTACCCACTGCCCTCGCCCCGCTCATTGCCTCACGCGGGCATAAAAAAACCGGGCTCCTTTCGAAGCCCGGCCACAATCCGATTGCATACAACCCGTCAGTATCCTTTGAGTTTGTCGATGAAATTCGGCAGCCACAAGGAGATTTCCGGAATGTATGTGATGAGCACCAGAAACCCGAGCAGAATCGTCAGCCACGGAAAGGCCGCGCGCACGACCCAGGTCAGGTCGCGTTTTGTGATGCCCGCGGTGACAAAGAGGTTGAGCCCCACAGGCGGGGTGATCATGCCGATCTCCATGTTGACCACGACGATGATGCCCAGATGAATGGGGTCGATCCCGAGCTTGACCGCGATGGGAAAGAGGATCGGGATCATGATCATGGTGATGGCCGAGGGCTCCATGAAGTTGCCGGCGATGAGCAGCAGGATGTTGACGACAATGAGGAATCCCCAGGCCGGGAGCCCCCAGCCGACGATGGTCTCGGCGATCATGTGCGGGATGCGTTCCGTAGTCAGCACATGGGCGAAGAGCATGGCGTTGCCGATGATGAAGAGCAGCATGATGCTGACCTTGGCCGCATCCAGAACCACATGGCGCACCTCCGGATGCACCCAGGACTTGGGTATGGCCACCAGGGTTTGCCACAAGCCGCGCACCAAGGCCGAGCTCAAATCCTCGTCCTTTTTGCGCAGGGGCACCTCTTTCAAGGGGCCCATGTCACGGTACACGAATACAGCTATCCAGTAGGCGTAAACGGCCGAAACCGCCGCCGCTTCCGTGGGGCTGCAGATGCCTCCGTAGATGGAACCAAGCACGATGACGACCAGCATCAGTCCGCCCATGGCCGTGAACCCGGACTTGAAAATCTGCCGGAATCCGGGCCAAGCCAGGGCCGGATAGTTCTTGATGCGGGCCACTATATAGATAGCGAGCATCAGTAGAAGTCCCAGCGTTATCCCCGGAATGAACCCGGCCATGAACAGGCGGGCCGCCGACTCCTGCGTCGCTGCCGCATAGACGAGCATGACGATGGAGGGCGGGATGAGGATGCCCAGGGTGCCGGCATTGCAGATGACGCCGGCCGCGAAGCTCTCGGGGTAACCCGAGCGGACCATGCCGCCGATGACGATGCTGCCAATGGCCGCCACCGTGGCAGGCGAGGACCCGGACACGGCGGCAAAGAGCATGCAGGCCAGGACCGAGGCCATGGCCAGCCCGCCCTTGACGTGCCCTATGCAATCCAGAGCGAAATTGATCAGCCGCTTGGCCACTCCCCCCGTGGACAAAAACTGGGACGAGAGGATGAAGAACGGGATGGCCAGCAGGGTATAGTGTTCGGAAACCGACTCGAAAAGCTTCAAGGCGATGGACGCCAGGGAGTCGTTGGAAAAGAACAGAATTGTGGTGATGCTCGAAAGCCCCAAGGCGATTGCGATGGGCATGCCCGTGGCAATGAAGAGGAAGAGCAGGGTAAAAAGGGCGGCGGTTGTCATTCGTCGTCTCCATCCAGGGCCGTGCCCTCTTTTTGAGCCAGATACATGCTCTCCTTGGCCTCATCCAGCAGCTTGAAGCCTTCGGCCCTGCCCTTGATCACGGACCAGAGAAGATCCAGCAATCGAACGACAAGCATGATCATCCCGCCAAACAGGATGCTGTTGGCAATCCATTTGGGTACGGGGATGTCTTCCAGGTGGATGCCGATCTGCTTCAGCTTGCCCAGATACGTCCAGCTGCCGATCAGAAAGAGACCGCAATAGACCAGACACAGACAGATGGCGAAAATGCCGACCGCGCGGCGCACGTTGCTCGGGAACAGCTTGACCAGGGCGTCGACCCCTATGTGGGAGCCGACCTTGATGCCGTAGGACACGCCGAACATGACCAGCCAGCCGGACAAGAGGAGTGTCAGCTCCTGCGACCACATCAGGCCGATGTTGAACCCGAAGCGCATGACCACTTCCACAAAGACCAAGAATGTCATGGAAGCCAGGAGGAGGGAAATGATCCCCTCCTCCAGCTTGTTGATGAAGGTATTCATGATAGGAAGGACTATTTGTTGGAGGCGATAGCGGCTGCGAGGTTTTCCTTGCCTACGGCATCCTCGAACTGCTTCCACACGGGTTTCATGGCTTCAACCCAGGCGGCGCGCTCGGCTTCGGTCAGGGTGATGATCTCGCTGCGCTTGGAGTCGATGATCTTCTGCTTGTCTTCCAGATCCTTGTCCGCCGAAGCCTTGTTGCCGAGTTCGATGGATTCTTTCAGACATGCTTCCACAACGGGACGGATGTCGGCGGGCAGGCTTTCCCAGAACTCCGTGGAGCTGACCACGAGGTAATCCAGGATGCCGTGGTTGGTTTCCGTGATATAGGGCTGAACCTCGTAGAATTTTTGGGAATAGAGATTGGACCAGGGATTTTCCGCTCCATCGATCGCCTTGGTCTGCAACAGGGTGAAAACCTCGGCAAAGGGCTTCTTGAGCGGCATGGCGCCAACGGCTTCAAACTGGGCGGCCAGAACGTCGGAGGTCATGATGCGGAACTTCTTGTTCTTGGCATCGGCCGGTCCGTGAATGGGATCGTTGGCGGAGATCTGCTTCATGCCGTTATGCAGATAGGCCAGACCAACGATGCCCTTGTCCTTCATCGAGCCAAGGAGCGCCTGACCATTGGGGCCCTGCTGGAAACGATCGATGGCGGCCATGTCCTTGAACAGGAAGGGCAGGTCATAGATCTGCAGCAGGGGGGTGTACTTCTGAAATTTTGCCAAGGCGGGAGCCAGGAGATGCACGTCGCCCAGAAGAAGCGCCTCGAGTTCCTTGCCGTCCCCAAAAAGCTGGGAGTTGGGATACACTTCGACCACGACCTTGTCGGCCAGACGCTCGGCCACGAGATCGCGGAATTTGTTGGCCATGATGCCCTTGGGGGTGTCCTCGGCCACAACATGGGAGAACTTGATCACGATGGGAGCAGCGGTGGCAGACACAGCGCAAAATAAAACCGCACCTACCACAAACGCAAGAATGGTCTTCAGTTTCAACATTCCAAATACCCTCCAACGGTTAAAATTGTTTGAGATTTCCTACTCTCTGGGGACTCCTCGCGCAAGAATTTATAAATAAATTATCTATTTTTTTCACAATTGAACAAAAAAAATCATTTATTAAACTGTTCGCACAACCAGCCTGAGCTCGTGATAAATTTATCAAAATATATCTTTATCGAATGCATGACTTATTTATTCCATAAAATAACTTCTTAAATCAAAAAAAATGAATTATAAAGCATAATAATACATAATTTTATGTTTTATTGAAAAACAGAAAATTTATACATACAAAAATGTCTTTCTATTCTCATGGTCACACCATTTTTTTTATTTTTTCGCAAAAACAAAATTAGACATGGCTACAAAAATGAATATTCGTCACACATCCCCTACATCCGCAGCGCAAATATGAAAATCATTCACAAAAAAAATATCTCCAAAGTCACAGCCCATCATAGAATAAACGAAGCAAGCCTTTTCAGCGATCACTACAAAAAAGTCGTGAGGTTCCCTTAAAAATCATTCCGAGAAGGAGATAATCCAATTTTTTCAGATCGTTGGAAAATCGCAGATCTCTTCCTCAAGGGGATGACGACTTTTTTGCAGAGACATATTTGCAAGGCGTAACGACTCAATGTGGCAAATCAGCATCCCTTTTCATAGCCGGTATTAAATCTGCAGGTTGCGTGTCCGAACAATCCATCCATTTTACTGAAGCCAAAATGCGGACCAGACTCTAAGCCACGCACGAACATTGGAGAAGCTCTTTCACCGATGCCAGCCTCGCCCTACGCATGATTTTTCCAGACAAAACAGGGAAATTACAAACTCCATGATTGTGGACAGCCTGCAAATTTACTATCTTTTTGGATTCCATGCCTGATTTCTGACCCATGTCGTGAACCTCGGGGAATGCTGCATGGCCTCACTCAAAATGAACAAAATTCGCTGGCAGATCGTAAGGAGCATGGAACGCAGATGACAACCGTCAACGGACCCAAGATTTTAATTGTGGATGATCTTGTCGAAAACATTGAAATTTTAAAGGAAACCCTGCGAGCGGAATATACAATCCTGGAATCTACGAGCGGTGAGCAGGCGCTGCAGGAGGCGGCCAAGTCGCTGCCGGATCTGATTCTGATGGACGCCATCATGCCGGGCATGGACGGCTTCGAGACATGTCGCCGCCTGAAACAAACCAGGAAGCTGCGGGAAATTCCAGTCATTTTTGTGACCGGCCTGACAGATATCGCGGATGAGGCCAAAGGTTTCGCCGCCGGAGGTGTGGACTACATCACAAAGCCCATCTCTCCGCCGATTGTGAGCGCCCGCGTTGCCACACACCTCCGCTTAAAGAGCACGGAAACGCAACTGCGCGACACGTTGCAAAAAACACTGTCCGGGGCGGTCAGCCTGCTCATGGATCTGCTGACCATGACCAATCCGGTGGCCTACAGCCGGGCTGCGCGACTCAGACGCTACGTCAAGCTGATGTCGCCCCATCTGGACCAGCCTGGGTCATGGCAATTCGAATTGGCGGCCACGTTCTCCCAGGTCGGGTGCCTGCAAATTCCCCCTGAAATCCTGGAAGATATCTATGCGGGCCGTGCGGTCGAAGACTCGAACAAAGCGCTATTCGATCTCCACCCCCAGGCAGGTTACGACTTTGTCAGCCGAATCCCGAATCTGGAAAATGTGGCGGCGATCATCGCCCGGCAGGCGGATGACGCTGAGCCCCCTTCAGGCTCCGCCGAGAACGGGAACAAAATTGTTGCCCTGGGCGCAACCCTCCTGCGCACAGTCATCGAATACGACCGGCTCGTGTCCACGGGGCTCCCGCGGGATGCCGCGCTGAGACAACTCAGGGCAAATCCAGGCAAATATGACCTGGATATGATCGCAGCACTGGAAAAGGGATTGCAGTCCGAAACATTGTCCGCGAAGCCTCGCCTTGTCTCGGCAAGCCTCTTGCTGCCCGGCTATATCCTTCAGAACGACGCATTCTCCACCTCGGGCAAACTGCTCCTGAAAACGGGCACGGAGCTCTCCTGTCCGATGGTCCAATCCCTGCAACGCATCGCGGCGCAGTCGGCGCTGGTCGAGCCGCTGCTCGTCCTCACGCCGGATTGATTCAAATTCCAGATCGCAGAAAAAAGGGATTGGATGACACCACCCAATCCCTTGATTTTACTTAAGCCAGCAAGAAAATTGAAATTGAGGACTACTGGCCCGCAGACGCAAATTCAATTCGCACAGCCCGCTCAAATCACGTCGAGAAAAAAAATATCATGTCCGCGCCAAGCCTATTCCATTGATTACTCCATGCGATCACTGGAAATTATTATTTTGTGGCTTTCCCTGGGGCCGCTGTTGCCCTCGCTGATCATTCCGCTCCTGATACTGTTTCTCTTTTCGAAGTTGCTGAACTTCATGGCTTCTTTTGGGAGATAAATCCTGGGGCCGCTGATAGTCGCGCCCTTGCTGCTGATAATACTGCGGTCTTTGATCCGGGGCCCCCTTTTTTTCATACCGCCCTATGGACCTTGGTTCCTGATATCGCGGTTGCTGCTCCATTCTCGGCTGCGAACGCTGATAATCCTGCCGCTGACGATCTTGATCCTGCTTTTGAGGTCTCATCTCGGAGCCTTGCTGATAGGGTCGGGGCTGATAATTGTGCACGCCCCAGTTTTTCTGCTTATCCCAATATCTGTTGTTCTGCCATTTGCTCCAGTTTTGTTGAACATGGTGAGCAGGTATCCGTTCATAATCCCATCGGTGCCCATACCAATTGCGATGCCTGTAATAGTCTCTCCAACCAGGATCTATGTCATAATAAAATCGCGGCACGCCTCTAAAATATGCCCAGCCCCGATCATAGTAATGGGACCGATACCAGCGTCCATCCCATAAACGCCACCACCATCCGACATGGAAAAAGATATCGGGTTCAACGTCCGGGATGGCGTAAACATATGTTCCCGGAATGACGACAAGGCCGGGAGTTCCCGCGAATACAACGACTGGCGGCAAGGCAATGCCGACACTCACATTGAACTCGGCGCGAGAAGCGGTCGAGAGCATGATCGATGATAAAAATATGATTGTTATGAACAGTTTTTTCATTGTATTTCCCTCATTTTCAACAGACATACCATTTAAGCGAAATATATCATCCAAAAACACGACCTATTTCCCAAAAATTTGGCATTATGGAATATTAATACGCATTTTGAGTAAAGCAAGAATCGAACCGAAGCCGTCCAAAAAGAGCCCGCCAGCGTCCGCAAGATGTATCGATACAGAGAACGTTTCGCGTAGCCGCCAAGATCACAATCATATTGCGAGAGCCTTCGAATGCGTCAGGCGCTCAATTCCACACGAATTGGCCTGTTTATTTTACTGCCCAGCCGAGAATAATTTCCGCAATTTTTATGAAGGCACTGCAAAATTCATCTCAAAGCCTCCGCCCTCGCGCTCCGCGAACCGGCATCCGTCTCGCGCACCCTGGAGGTCTTAAGCAATCATCCGCGAAAACTTTTCACTTCCACCGCGCCTCTGATGAAATCCGTTCACAGGAACAAAAAGCGAGACAAAATGGAGCAATGATTTCTGGATAGCGCGTCGGTTAGGTGGTATGGGGCTCGATAAAAATAGATCTCCTTTATTTCTCCCGATAATTGAGCGGGAGAAATTTTGGGAAAGGATCCCATTGGCTGCGAGGCGACTCCACGGACGACAACTCAAGGCGCTTGCCGTGCTTTGAGATTGAGGTTGCCCAGAATCATCAAACCGACGGAGGATTGTATGCAGAAGTATGGCGCGGAATTCATCGGGACGTTTTGGCTGGTGCTTGGCGGGTGCGGCAGCGCCGTTTTGGCCGCCGCGTTTCCAGATGTCGGCATCGGACTGCTTGGCGTATCGCTGGCATTCGGCCTGACAGTGCTCACCATGGCCTTTGCCATCGGACACATCTCCGGCTGTCACCTCAACCCGGCGGTGTCTGTCGGGCTTTGGGCAGGAGGGCGTTTCCCCGCAAAGGAGCTTCCGCCTTACATTGTCGCGCAAGTCCTGGGCGGCGTTGCCGCAGGTGGAGTGCTGTATCTCATTGCCAGCGGCACGGCAGGCTTTAACCTCTCCGCAGGCTTCGCCTCAAACGGATACGGCGTTCATTCCCCTGGCGGGTACAGTTTGCTGTCCGCCCTTGTAACCGAAGTGGTCATGACCATGATGTTTCTCCTCGTCATTCTTGGCGCCACAGACGCGCGAGCCCCAAAAGGCTTCGCGCCGATTGCGATCGGCTTGTGCCTGACGCTCATTCATTTGATAAGCATCCCCGTGACAAACACCTCCGTGAACCCTGCGCGCAGCACCGGAGTTGCCGTGTTTGTCGGTGACTGGGCAATCTCACAGCTTTGGCTTTTCTGGATGGCGCCGATCATCGGCGCAATCCTCGGCGCCATAATCTACCGATTTATCGGCAGTGAAAAAAACTAAGCGGGAAAAAGAAGAATCCGGGAGCGGGAGGGGTGCCCCAATGGGATCGAGCCCAAGGCCATAATCCCAAAGGGGCCATCAGCGTCGCCTGGTCGCGACAAAAACGATCTGCCGTGAGCCTTTTTGAAATCCGGCACTTACGGCTTGAAGGAAGAGCGCACGTAGAGGAACCGGAGATGAAGCTCTCTCAACGCCCGCACGACCTAGGCAGTCTTGAACCTCTCGACCTCATGCCTGGTTGAAATTAACGGAGGGCCAACCAACATTCCCGCCCAAATGGTTGAGCATTCCTTTGAAAACATAAAAAAAGGGACAGCACTTTCATGCAATCCCTTGATTTTTACTGGAGCCAGGAAAGAGAATTGAACTCTCGACCTACTGATTACGAATCGGAAAATAGGCTTTCACGCGCTTTCACAAATTATCACAAAAAACTCGACTTGTCAGTATGTTAAGTATATAAAGCCGTCATAAACTATCACAAAGTTTGCCCCACTTTCACGCTAAAAAGTGGGGCTGGTGAGGGGCAAAATCAAGGGGGCAGCATGGCAGGGTCAAAAACAGTTGCGCGGGGGATCAGGACAAGGGAACACGAAACCCGAAAGCATGGTGTCGGGCCTGATCGACAATACTTCATCCGCTATCGAATCGTTAAGGTAGTCGATGGTGAAAAGAAAAGCTCCCAAAAGGAAGAACCCCTTGGTTGGGCTTCCGAAGGCTGGAATCTTGAGCGGGCCATTGCAGAGCGGGCCAAGTTAAAGGACGGCCACAGGGATGGGCAAGGCCCCGATACCATGGGAGAAAAACGGACCCAAGCCGCCAAAGCCAAGGTTGAAGCCGAACGCCAGCAGCAGCTTGAAGCCGAACGCAATGTAACCCTTGCCGACTACTGGCCGGTCTATCTGACCAGTTCCAAGTTGATCAAAGGTGACAAGAAAAAGGACAAGTCATGGGCGAATGATGAGAGCATCTATGCGAACTGGTTGCAGCCTGTCCTCGGTGGCGTACTGATCAAGGACATTGACGTTGATCACTGGGACCGACTCATGGGGGTCATGGTTGACGCGAACCTTTCCGGCAGGACCCGCCAATACGCAGCGCTTGTCCTTCGGCAGGTGCTGGCCTTCGCTTATTCTCGCAAGTTGGTATCTACCCCCCCGCCCGCCGCCCGTGACGTTGGCGCGACTATCGGCAGGGGTGGCAATCGCCGGACCCGAACCCTTTCTACCGCAGAACTTCAAGAGATCCTGTCCATCCTGGCCGAACGCGATCCCGCCGCCCATGCGATTACGCTTTTTTGCGCCATGACCGGATGCAGGTTTGGCGAAGCCGCCGGTCTGGAATGGCGGGACCTTGATCTTGCCGTGGGCGAAGCGACTTTCAGAGCGACGAAAAATGGTAAAGACCGGGCCATCCCACTACCGCCGCCGCTGATTGCCTTTCTGATCGATCTACGCGGTCAAGGCCGCCTTACCGGGCCGGTGTTTCTGAACAGTGCAGAGAAAGCCTACACGCAGCCGCCACAGCCCTTCAGGGACGTGGTTGAAGCCTTGGGCTTGAATATAGGTCGGGGCAAACGGGACAGAGCTGTTTTTCATTCGCTGAGACATAGCGCAGCGACCAGACTTGCCAAGGCTGGGACTTCCCTGCCTGACCTACAAGCCTTGTGTGGATGGTCTAGCCCGGTCATGGCTTTGAGATATGCCCACGACGACGACAAGACCAAGCGCAAGGCCATGGACGCCCTTGGTAATGAGCTTGCGACGCCTTCCAGGGTGGTCGATCTTTTCGGAAAATAATCGATCAATTTTTCAGGGCCTAGGGTCGGTGTCATGAACTGCCCCAAAAAGCGTTTGCCTGAACGCCTGGCCCTGGATCACTTCAGGCGCTAACGACAGGCGGTTGATATGAAAGGAGCTGAAGTCATTGCGCGGTTCTTAGAGAGCAATCTTGTGGAGGACGATCTTGTAGATGCAGTCTATGGCGGCCTGTATCCTGTCCATTTCGGGGCAAGGCTCAAACCGCATAATTGCCTGACTTGTATCTACGCCGAGCCGCCAGTAGAAGCTACCCAGACGAAGACTGATCTAGGTGCGTGCCACAATCCAATCCCACGGAAATATCAAGCCGGGCTTAGCTATTGCTCACATTCACGGGTTGGGGAAGCCAACGGCATGACGTCAGGGCGTGATAGCGCTGACGAGAATCTTTTCGAACGCCTGCTCAAGGACTGTGATTTTGTTCGGTCGGATGTCGAAGCATCAGACTTCAAAGGTATATGCAAGGGTGGGTATAGTGTTATTGCAGACGAGGACCTTCTTGAACGGCTCAAGGACTGTGAGTTTGTTAGGTCAGAAGTCGAAGCATATCTCGACGATGTTTTCGCCAAAGATGAGCGAACACCGATTGCCCCACGTCCAGTAGTCGCCGCGAGACCTAGACCCTTCAGGGAGTCGGAATCGGACAAGACCGAACCGGGCCACGATCAGCAGGTGGAAGACCAAGAACCGACCGACGCCGTGCCATACATTAAGTGGCGACGTGCCAAGGTGGGCAGTATCCACGACGGCCAATTGATGCTTGAAGTTCAAGACCGGTGGGGCCGGCCGCCAAAGAAGACCCTGGATCGGGCAGAGATAGCCGCTCATGTGCTGGGGCTAGATCCGCCAACAGTCAAAACACGAGAGTCACTTGAAAACGCCTTCAAGAACACAACGCGAACTTACAAAGCCATGCTGAAGATATAGCCGGGGGAACCCCCGGTTTTTTTGCGTCTACCCGCCTGATCCGAAATCTACGCCGAAACTCACTACCTTTACCCGTTTTTTACGCCCTCCAATATGCTGATATAAAAGCCATAATGTCCCCTAACATTCACATCATTTCACGCATGAGCGTGAAGGGGGCCTAATGAACAAAGACGAATTGAGAAAGCAACTCTTGGAGATCATGCCGCCGGTATTTGTTCGCCAGCAGGTCCGAGAACTGACTGGTGGTATGATTGACGGTCGAACCCTCGCGAACAGAGACAGCGATGGAACAGGACCTGAAGGCAGGGTCAAGATGGGCAAAACCAAGGTCGGCTACCTTCGGGAACCTTTCGTTGATTGGTTTCTGAGTCGCCTGAACGTGCAGGGCTAGGGGGGCGCATGAAAATTTGCACTAGTACAATTTTCAGCAGCAAGACCCGTACAGTGGCCGATGCCCTGATCCAAGTTATCAATCACGATCTGGCCGCCTACCAGCCCCTGACAGTCAGGCAGTGCTACTACCAGTTGGTCGGCAGGCAGATTATCCCCAACAATTTATCGCAATACAGCAAGGTCTCCCGGGTACTGGTGCAACTTCGGGAAGAAGGTCTGGTCCCATGGGCAGCCATTGAAGACCGGACCCGCCGGACCACGGATAAACGCGGTGTGTCAAGCGTTACAGATTGGCTTGATATTGAAGCCCGCGCCCTTTTCAATCCAGGGAATTATGGTCGGTGTCTTGTCCAGGGACAGACCGTACACGTCGAAATCACGACCGAGAAGGACGCCCTGGCTGCAATCCTGGAAGACGTGGTTTATCCGTATTGTGTCCGCCTAAATGTGGTCCGTGGCCAAGTAAGCGCCACAATGGTGGAGCAGATAGCCCGACGCTTCGATCAGGCCATCATGGACAACAAGCGCCCCGTCCTAATCCATTTCGGAGATCTGGACCCTTCCGGGGTGGCCATCCCCAAGGCGCTACAGCGCAATCTTGCCGACCGCCACGGTATCGACGCAGAAGTTCTCCGAGCCGCCCTAAATCCTGATCAGGTGGATCTGTTCGCACTGCCTGGTAGCCCTGACGCAGTGAAATCCCAAGACCCGAATCACGGAGCATGGTTGCGTGAATACGGGCCTGCCCAGTCCGCAGTGGAGCTTGACGCCCTGCATCCCAAAGACCTGCAAGACATCCTCCGAGCCGCCCTGAATGGTGTGTTCGATATGGAAGACTTCGCAGCGCAGAAGCAGCGGGAGATACACGACCGAGAGTTGATCAAAGAGATCAGAAGATATGCCTTGGCTTGCGTGGGCCGCCGCTACGGAAACGAAGTGCCCTTCGCCGCCGATTATGCTGGGGGCCAAATATGATCGTGCTGCAGGAAGTAAAAAACCCGGAGGTCAGTCCGGGCTTCGAGGGAGGTGTGGAGGTGATCCAAAATCCACAACAGAACTATGAAATCATTTTACATAATTGTCAAACTATTTTTGCGCTAATTTTGGAAATTAAAAACATCAATTTTGAAGCCCGCCGTTCCGCTGAGCGAGAGTTGGACCGGCTGAAGGCTGAGGTCCGGCGCCTGTCGGCTGGGAGGCGCTCATGAGCCAGCAATCCCTTGACCGTGAAGTATTGTCAAAGTCCCTTGAGGCGCTCTCCCGGGTGCCGTCGGATCTGGCCGAAGCGGCCCTGCACTATGCGGCCCACGGTCTCCCCGTCTTCCCTACCAACATCAAGAAGAAGCCCCTGACCGCCCACGGCTACAAGGACGCGACCACGGACCCGGCGAAGATCCGGGCCATGTTCCGCAACCCCCGAGCGGCCGGCGTGGCTACCCCCACAGGGACCATTACCGGACTCGTTGTCCTTGACCGTGACCGCAAGAACGGGGTGGACGGCGTGGAGACCTGCAAGGCCCTGGAAGCGGATCTGGGAGGGCTACCGCCGACCCTGCAACAGCGCACCGGCTCCGGCGGAGACCAGCTCCTTTTACTCTACCCCGAGGGCACCACGATCAAGAACAGCGTGGGCGAACTTGGCCCGAACTTGGACGTGCGGGGCGTGGGTGGATACATCAACCTGCCCCCTTCACGCAACGAGGCTGGCACCTACGCCTGGCAAAACAACCTTGACCCCGCTCCCCTGCCCCAGAAGTGGGTGGACCGCATGAAGGAACGTCCCCGTCCCGAGGTGGATCGCAAGCCCGCTCCGACAATTACCGCCATTGAATCGACCCCCTACGGACTCAAGGCCCTGGAAGCTGAATGTCAAGCCGTGGCCAGCGAGCCCGAAGGTGGACGCAATCACAGAACGAACCAGGCCGCGTTCGTGGTCGGTCAACTCGTTGGCGGCGGCGAGATCCGGGAAGAGGAAGGCCGTCTGGCTCTGGCTCAGGCGGCAGCGGCGGCAGGACTTGGGGAAATCGAGACGGACAAGACGATCCGGTCAGGCATGACCGCAGGCATGGCCGAGCCCAGGAATGCGAACTCTGCAACTGTAGCTATGTTTGAGGTGGTCCCCGAGGATGGCGAATCCGGATGGAACCCCAATGGCGGTCAACGGGCCGGGAAAGACGCGGCCAAGGAAGCCCATGCTCAGGAATGTCTCGCCGGGATCTTCAACGGTGCCGACCTGCTCGAAATGGACTTGCCGGAGGTCCGTTGGGCAGTTCTCAACCTACTCCCCCAGGGCCTGGCCATCCTGGCCGGTGGGCCGAAGTTGGGGAAGTCGTGGCTGATTTACTTGATATGTCTTGCCATGGGCTGCGGATGCCGCGTCCTAGGCCATTTCCAAACGCCACAGGCAAAGAGCCTCTACCTAGCCCTGGAAGACGGCAAGCGGCGACTACAGGACCGTCTGAAGGCCCTTTGTAAAAATGAGCCCGCTCTCAAGGCCGGTCTCGCCAACGTGGACTTTCAAATCAACTGGCCGCGATTCGATGACGAGGGTGGTCTGGAAAAATTGGAATCCTACGTCGAGGCGAACGTGCCCGAGGGACTGAAGCTCGTTGTCATCGATACCCTGGCCAAGGTCGGACCGAAGGCAAAGAGCAAGGGTCTGAACGCCTACGAGAACGACTCCATCATCATGACGCGCATCAAGTCCATGGCGGACAAGCACGGCATATGCATCTTGATCGTGACGCACCTGGCAAAGATGCGCACCTCGAAAGACCCCTTCGACTCTATCACTGGCAGCATGGGCCAGTTTGGAACGGCCGACACAGCCATGCTTTTGGCCCGTAAGCGTGGCGCTCCAACTGCCATCCTGCAAACAACGGGGCGAGATATTGAAGGCCATTCCTACGACCTCACATGGAATGACCCGGGCTGGTCCTGCACCGGCTTCGCCAACGAGGATGAAGTGGACCTGAGCCCTGAGCGTCTGACCATCCTGCGCGTGTTCAAAGATGACGGCGGAGCCCTAAGCCCCAACATGGTGGCACAGACCACAGGGAGGACTCCTTCCAACACAGGAAAGCTTATTAAAAAACTGGTCGAAGAAGGTTTTTTATTTTCTGTTGGGTACGGAATGTATTCTCTCATTCCGAGTGTTCCTAGTGGTGGAAGTAGTCCGAGTGTTCCGAGTGTTCCTTCTAAGGGAGGAGGACTCGGACAAGTCGGAATACTCGGAATAGATTTCTTAGGGAATGAGATTCCCGACGAGGTGACGTTATGAGCGCCGCCTCCCTCCTCCTCTCTCGTGGTGCAATCCCCCGTATCGACGAATCCGGGCAACTGACCCTAGATCTCTCCAAAGTCTCGCACGGACAGCGGCCTGAAGTCTTGGCCCTGGCCAAGCAGCACAAGACCGCCATCATCAACGAATTGACCGGAGGGTCTCCGGGCTCTCCCCTCTCCATCCCGCCGACTATGGCCGAGGACCTTCTTTGTTGTGGATACCACTCCCCCGAGTGGACCCCGGCAGGGTGCCGAGCATTCCTGACTGAACTGCAAGCTGAATGGCCAGGCTTCGAGGTCCGAGGCTGGTATGGGCTGACCATGCCCGAGTGCTGGCCGCCAATGCTCATGGACGCGGTGACGAGCATCTATGTCCTGAGCATCCAGGACCAGGGGGAAGCATGAACAAGCTCTCTCAACTGTGGGCAGAAGCCCGCCTGGCCGACAAGGACGGCTTCCTGCTGCTGATTGGCGGCGGGTCTATATCAATGCCGTGGTGGAACGCTGAGCACGTCCACAACATGCTGACGGCGTGGGAGTCCATCCCCAGGCATGAGCAAAAGACATTCCTGACCTACGCGGTCAACGAGATGCCGGAGGTGAAAAATGAAGGCTGACATATCCGAGCGGGTGCAGAACCTTGAGGACGAAGTGCGCTTGCAGGACAGCACGCTCGACGCCAGGACGCGGACATTGTGGTCGGAGATCCAGAAACTACAGGCCGAGGTCAAAGAACTGCGAGAACGAACAGAACCGGCCACAACGAGCGCCAAGGAGCCCAGAGCATGAAACAATGTGCATGGGTTGGAGTTGACCCCGGCAAGAGCGGAGCTATCGCCCTCGTTCATCGTGACGGGCAGCTTGTAGAAGACTGGCCAGGTGACGCAGCTGGAGCCGCCGAACTGCTGCTGACATGGCGCATTGAATTCAACATTGAACTCGTGGCCCTGGAGAGCGTTCACGCCATGCCGGGCCAGGGAGTGAAAAGCATGTTCACCTTTGGACAGAACTTCGGGCAATGGGAAGGCATCATAGCCGCCCTGTCCCTGCCCTGCCTGCAACCTACTCCCCAGGAATGGCAAAAAGGTTTGGTGAAAAAATCGGATGGGCCAGACGCGAAGGCGCGCGCGTTGATCGTGGCCAGGCGTCTTTTTCCCGACGCGGATTTGTCTCGAAAGAAAGATCATGGTCGTGCTGATGCGCTGTTGTTGGCGTGGTGGGCACGGCGGCAAGGAGGTGAACTGTGAGTGCTGAAAATGCAACGAGGAAACAGCGCGGGAAACCCTTCAGGAAAGGGGAAAGCGGTAACCCTGCTGGCAAAGCTCCTGGGACGCGCAATAAGGCAACTAGGGCTGTTCAGGCATTGCTTGATGGCGAAGCAGAGGCCCTGACGCGGAAATGCGTTGATATGGCCCTGGATGGTGATTCTGTGGCGCTACGCCTTTGCCTAGACCGCCTGTGTCCACCGGCCAGGGAAAGGGCTATCGATGCCGACGTGGAACTGCCTGAACTCACGGCAGATAATCTGCCCCGGGCTGTGGCGACAATTGTTGAGGCTGTCGCTGGTGGGCACCTGTTACCAGGCGAAGGTCAGGCGCTGATTGGCATGTTGGAAGGTCTCCGCAAGAGCATTGAGCTTGCTGAACTCGAAAAAAGAATTGCGGCCCTGGAAGGGCAAGGTGGTGTGAAATGAGCAGGTTAGAAACACGAATTGAAAAGTTGGAAGCGGCCATAGCCCAGGGTCCAACTGATGAGGGGGGTGAGAATTGGAGAGACTTCATGGATCACGTCTCTTACGCAAATCTTGGAGAGGGCAAGGTGACGGTTATCGGTGCATACACCGTTTGGCTCAATGAAAAGGAATTGTGGGCCGCATATCCTGCAGGAACGAAATTCTGGAGCGTCCTGGGAAGCTATGAGGTTATCGACGGGGTAAGGCGGATGATCAAGTTCCCGAGCACGAGCAAACCGTTGTCACCGGAAATACAGGAGTGCCTTGATCGCGTGATGAACACCGCAGATTAGCGGCAAGCGCCATTAGGATTGTCAGGGCCATGCCTTCGGGTGTGGTCTTTTTTTTTGCGCGAACGCGGTGTCAGCAATGCTCTGAAATTATTTGCAGAAAGGGTGATGTAATACGGGGATGGTTGTTTTGTAAGACGATTAACTCGTATAGCCGCTGGATATTCTGTGTTTAATTGGATACGTGACGTCCTAACGGTTACAGTACGAGTCATATTGATGGAGGCTGCAGATGATCAGGGTCCTAGCGATTATTCTACTTTTAAATTTGTGCTCATCAGTCCAAGCTGGCGGTTTTTATAAATGGAAAGATGAAAATGGTGTGCTGCATATAACTGATCATCCTCCCGGAGACAGTTCTAATGTAGAGGTTGATACAAATGAGATAATAAATAAGGCCCCCATGGGCGGACAGCTTGGAATCAGCGAGGTTGAAAATAAAATCACGCCCCGTGTTGAAAAATCAAATCCAATAAATGAACGAATAGCAAATCTTGAATCAGAATTGCGATATCTTAATAGTCAAAAGCGCATGGATAAATCCATGGAGCGAGATGGGCTTCGGCGCGAAATTGCGGAAAAAGAAGAGTTACTAAATGATCTTTATATGGTAAAGAGCGGTGTTCCTCAAGATCAAGTTTCATTGATGAAGCAAAAAAAAGATTTAAAAAATCAAAAAGAGAGACTAGAAGGAGAAAAAGCTAGTATGCAAGCTGAGATGATGAGTCTAGAAAATGAAAAAAGAGACGCAGAACGCGAAGTCCGAGAGTTGGAGCACGAAAAGCGGCAAATCGAAACAGAAAAGAGGCAGATGGAGGCAAACCGTGCGTTCAATTGGCCATAGTAACTGTCCTTTTCGGAATAAGACAAGTCCTCGATTCATGGAGTTATCACAAGTCGTTCAGAATTTATTTTGTCATATTTGGAAATAAATTAAATTAATTTTTTTGTTTTATTTTGTATTTAATGATGAATTAATAATTTAAAAATATGTATTTTAATAAAATATGAGTTAATAATGAGAAATATATATCTTGAATATGAAGTTCTTCTCCCAGTGAAGAATGAAATCAAAGATTATTTTGGGAAAGACAATTTGTTTGATAGGTTATTATATGAAATGGATAGTGATAAAATTGATGTTATTATAGGTGTCGCTACGCTTCAAATTTGTTTTATTGAAATAGATAGAATGTCTGAAATTTGTCATTTCAAAAAAATTATAGAAAAATCAAATATTGATTTGTTGTCTTTAGAGTTAGCAATGTTTTATATGAACTGTATTTTTACACACGTTGAATATCTTATTGATAATCATAAGAAAACAACGTCTCACGATGTGACATCTGATTTCGAGTCTGACGTGGAAATGTTATATATAGACCTTGAAAGCGCTGTTGATTTTATAAAAAAAACGTATTGCGATTTATATAATGAAGTCGCTATTAACGAAATATTTGAAGAAATTAAATATTTATATAGAAAAAAAACTGATGATGTGACGGGCATCTTGGCAGATCGCATGTTGATGTGCTCTCGAATATTAGATATTTCGTCTAGATGGAAAGATTATGATGCATGCAGATATAGATATTTGCTTTGTGACTATTTAAAAATGCATTCTGGGCCTTTATTTTTTGGGTTCATAAAGTCGATTAATAATATTTTATCTGAGGTTTGCGGACCAGAAATCCCTGTTGGGTCTGAGAATTAGCCATCCTCATGGGGGTAGTGGCCCACACGGCCAGAAATACCGATGATTTGTAGTTCAGGTGGAAGAAGTTTTTTTTGGGTCAGTAGGCAAATCTTCTCCCCCTTAATGGAGGGCAGTTATGGACAGGCAGGCGCGGGCAACGCTGTGGGTGGATTCAATGGCGAGCGCATTGAGCAAGGAAATTTTGGGCAAGTCGGAGCCGTATCAGAAGCTCTTTCAAGCGGAGTTCCTGCGGGACTTCAGCCCGGAGTTACAGAGGGCAATCTTGGACAAGTTGAACCAACCTACGATGAAGTCTCCCGCCACGTCGAAGGGCTCCACGACCGGCTCGTAGCTGACGGCGCGCTGACCCAGGACGAAGTCGACCAGATCAGGGCGCTCGACGTTGAAGATCCGGAGTATGTCATTTCCGCCAGCAGGCAGGAACTTATCGCCAGTTCCCATGTTCAGGCTGTACGGCAGCGCATGTACGCCAGGACCGTTGGTCGCATCATCAAGGGCGGAGGTATTTATCCCGGCCTTCTCATCAGCCAGCACGGCAACGACGGGGCGCAGTGGCTCCGGTCGCGCTTTGGGCTGAACATCGTTGGCAAGAACGGAACAGCCCTCGACGTTTGGGCGCAGATACTCACAGAGGAAGTTCCCGAGGCCGACATCCGCGGCGAGTCCGATCGCCTGTTCTCGCTGCCTATCCGAGGGGAACGGCGGATCATATTCTAACTCTCTTCAGTAGCTCCGTTATTTTCATCCCAAGTTGGCAGGCTTGGCCAATGACTTTGAAAAGTTTGAATCAGAAGAATCATAAAATCAAGTTCTAGCGGCCTGCAAAGAACTGGTCACACAATCTCACTACTCATTCGGAAACAAACGCACCTCTCACCTTGTAACGCAAAGAATCATTCGAAGCCCTGGAGGAGAAATTCAATGAACAACACATGGGTGCCGGAGTCGGAGTCCGTAGCGGTGACGCTGATGTTTCCGGAGGGATGGACGGAACTCGCGGGCCTGCTGAATCTCAGAGCGCTAGTGGAAGTGCGACTGCGGGAACTGATACTTCAGTCGGCCGACCCGGAGTGGGAAGTCAGGCACTTTCTAACGACGCTGGACGAAGCGGGGCTGATCGACCCATACGTCGACCGGAAGGAGTTGGAGAAGGCGAACAGACAGGAGATTTACAACCTGCTGGACAGGCCCGAGTTGATGGCCAGGATTTACGATCTGGCGGACGTGAGCAGGAAGGACTTCCCCCTAAAACCGAACCGGCCGAAGCCGGACTGGTACGACGAGATAACCCTGCTGGACTGGGCGAACGCGGTAGCAGCGATATAAGCCACGGGTCCGTATCCCATGTTGGCTACGAAATGGTCTAGGTGCTGCAAACAATGAGTTCTTCCGCCCGGGGGGCTTTTCTTACATCTTACAGTTCATGGCACCCAAAAGCGTGTTGAAAAATCATCCGAAGTCAGATCCTAAAATTGACATGGCCGCCATACGAGCCGTAATCGGTGTTGAGAAAGTCATGTAATCATCTCGACTTTCGGGGTTAGTCATTCGCAGCTAACAGCTTTTGTTAATTGAAAATATAAACATAATCGCATTTAGAACTGCGTATTCCTTCTCGGAAAGCCTCAGTCACATTGTTTGGCCAAGCACGCCATTCCTTCCACAGCCCCTTCTTGATTGCAGCCGGCCTCCCTTTAGATAAAGCACTACCCCTCCCACTCAGCCGTCTTCAGTCCCAGCATCTTGGCATTTAACGTTACGGCCCGCTTGATCTGGTCAGAAGCACCGTTAGGGTAGTCAGCGTGTATTTCAAGATTCACACGGATTTCGGCATTGGGGTCTTGGCCCAGGACGGCGATGATCTCTTCAGCCAAATCAATGAGTCGCGCCTTGGCCGCGCTGGGGCTGATCTCCGCGCAGCCATGGAAGGATTTTGCTGTCGATGTTGTTGTTCCTGATTGTGGCGGATTGGTTGTTGTCGGCGGCGTACCCACTGTCGGCACCCCTGGGGGTGGTTCTTGGACTCCAATTGGAGTGGTGCCTGAGCCCGGACTCGTGGGGTAAACTGGGATGCCAGTTATCGGCTTCAGTTGGTCTGCATAGGCCCGAGCTGCTACCGGTTCGATCAGGAGCAAGGTTCCGTCCACCTGCACGTTGCCGTTGCCGAACTGAAACCCTTCGTACACGCAGTCCTTCTGTCCGTAGGCTGTCCCAAAAAAGTCTGTGCTGCCGGCTCCAGCCTTGATGGCCTTTTCCAGCACGTGGCGCCCTCGCAGGCGGGGCAGGTATAAGAATTTTTGGCTGTCCTCCCAGAAGGTCTGGGCCTGCAACGCGACGTTGTCATTTTTCCAGTAGAGTTCTTGGAGTTTGCCCCGCAGATGGATGGGTGACCATTCAGTGATGATCAACTCGTTGTCGCGGCAGATGCGCTCAATTTCCATGGGAAGTGAGTTACCTGCCGTGGACACAGGGTAGGATTCGATTTCGGGCGTCGTGTCCGTGGGCTTAAACAGCACTGGGCAGAGGAGCCATTTGTGGCATTCCCGCACAGCCCTGGGCAGGACATTTTCGGCCGACTCGTGCTCACGTTTTGCTTGGGCTTCCTGGGCACGGTCAATGTTGATGCGTCCGGCCTGGATGTCATCCATGATGCTGGCCCAGGCCAAGGCCGTGCGGATGGCGTCCTGCAAGCGCCCCCACGAGCCATGATCAGGAGCGAGAAAAAGCAGCCGATTACCTTTGTATCTGGGCTTGGTCCCGTTCCATTGCAGGTAGTTCAACACTTCATCATGCACTTCGCGAGCATTGCTTTTTGAATAAAAATGATCCGGCGGCAGCACAACCAAGCGGAGGCTTTCGTCGTCAGGAACGTCGCCGTGCGTTGTGAAGATGTGCACGCCGTCTATCACGTCCAGGCCCTTGGTCAGTTTTTTTAGCACCGCAGCCAACTTGGCCGTGATTTCGTTTTTGTCATTGAACCGATTTTTACGGTCTTCCATTTCTCGGCGAAGGTTTGCGCGGACATCAAACCAGAACCGGGTCGCATCTTGAGTGCTGTCGCCTGAAGCATTCATGTACTGCAGACGGTCGGCTAATCGACTCAGTGCATCAGCATACAGAGACACGGTCTGGCCCGGCTGCATGCACCCCAGCAGGATGCGGGCGCGGTCCAGTCCTCGGATGCCTGGCTTATGCGCCGTGGCAGCAGGAGCGCTGCCCAAAAACACGGTCCGGGCCACACGGCGGGCGGCGTTGCAGGTACCAAAGCGCGGCTCGCGCGTTTCGAGCAGTGTCGTCTCGGCCCGTTCGCTGTCCACATCGCGGTCGATGACTGCATCCCAGCCAGGCGTAGCAGAGAGATAGGCAGTCAGTTCGCCGCGCACCTTGGGATCACAAAGCGGAATGCTGCCGGGCAGGATCATGAAATCGCGGTTATTGTCCTGCCACAGGCGAAAAATTACCAGGGCCATGAACTTTAGGACCCCACGCGTGCGTTGGAAGCTGTCCAGGGTGCTCCAGTCCTCGTAGAGGCGGTCAAAAACTTCCGGATGGATCGGATAGGCTTGGAGCAGGCGGTCCTGATAGCGAGCTTCGTGTGTGATGCCCGGGAATTTGGCTCCCTCGGCAACGTAGGTCTCGGCAAAAGAGCGGCAGACCGCGTCGCGGCCGGCTGGGTCGTGCACCTGTTCGAACAGCCTGCGCCGCACGATCTCGAAGGATTCCTCCACGCCTACGGGCTTCCACAGGGCCTGGACACGGCCGAAGGTTTTTTCCAGGGCATAGAGGGCGTTTTGGCCGCGCTGGCTGCCGGCCTCAATTTCCGACTCCGGCAGGGAGGCCAGGATGATGGCCGTTGGCACCAGCTTGGCTGCTTCGGTCAGGGCCTGCACAAAGGACAGGTTGCTGTCGAAGGTGCCGCCGCTTAATGCCTGCCCCTCGGGAAACTGGCGAATGTAGGCCACCAACTCGTCCATGAGGACCACACACGGGGCAAAGCGCTCCAGCAGGACGCGCAGCACGTCCTTGCCCGGTGAGGTGCCACTCGCGTCGGCCGAGGCCACCATCCCATAGGCGTCAGCACCGCCCAGCTGCCAGGCCAGTTCGCCCCACAGGGTGCGGATGGTCTGCTGGCCACGGGTCCAGGCTTGGCCAGGGGCATGGGCCGTGCCGTCCAGCACAGCCACATTGGCCGTGGGCAGGTGCATGAGTCCGCTCCGGTCTAGCAGGGCCGGGATACCGGCCATGTCGTTCAGGGAGCAGGTTCTGGTGGCCATGTGGTACACGGCCAGCATGGTGTGGGTCTTGCCACCGCCAAAGGATGTCTGGAGCTGGATGACCGGGTCGCCGCCCTGGCCGGAAAGACGCTGAACTACGGAGACCAGCAGATGACGCATGCCCTCGGTGATGTAGGTGCGCTCGAAAAAGGCGCGGGCGTCTTGATACTCTCGTGGAGCCTGGCCCGTGGCCACGGCGGTGATGTCGGCCGCAAATTCCGATTGCAGGAAGGTCCCTTCCAGAACGTCTGGGTGGGGCAAAACGATTTCACGCCAGGGTTTGAGGGTCATGATGATCTCCTAGATGTTCAGGCTCAGGTGGCGTTCACCCGTGGTCTTGCTGGCGGCCTTGTCGATATTGTCCCAGCTTGTGATCAGTTCGTTGTAGGCGCGGGCGTCCTCGGCCCAGCCCTTACGCTCGCACAGGGTGTAGAGGCGGTAGGCCAGCTGGCGGATGGCATCGGAATGCTGGCGTACTGCCGCCAGGACCTTGCCTGCCGGATTTTCACCCTGTTGGCGCAGAACGCGGATGAGCTGGTGCAGGGCTTCCCAGACAGGCAGACGGGTGTCCGTGGCCGGGTTCCAGTCCACCGCGTATTCGGCCCAGCGGTACAAGCGCACCTTGCCTCCACCACTTTCCAGCACTCCCGCGTCTCGGATGCCGTCAACACTCGTGCCTTTGGCACGAGACAGGTTGTCGGCCTGCCCATATTCTCCAATAGACCAGCCATATTGTTCGAACCAGTGCAGACAGAACTGTGTGTCATGGTCGAAATCATCTTCGGCCAGGAAACGGTTGATGAGCTGCAAGGCTGTGCGAACGGTCATGGAAGAACCGTCTGCTTCGAGCACTGCGGCGTATTTGCTAAAAATGGCCATGCCCGGGCCGATTATGGCCTGAGACAAGTCGACCGGAGCCACCGGAGAATCCGCGCCCGTGCCACGGGTCATTTCGTCCAGGGCTTCGGGCAAAACCGCGTTCAGTTCACGGATGAACTCGCGGCGGGAGATAGTCAACGCGTCGGTCGGGCGTTTACGGCAGACCAAAACAATGGACGAGGCCAAGGCGTTGGTGCCACTTGCGATCATTCGTCCGGCGCCTTCCGTGCGAACTGGCCAAGTTCCCGTAAGTGCAAATCCAGCCGAAAGCACAGCTGCCAGAAAAGTTTCCCAACCCGTGCTGTGGGTACCGGCTTCGCCCTTGGTCTCAGCCTGCTTGAAAGCGTAATATATAGTCACGGGAAAGGCCGGGTGGGCCAACTCGGCTAGATTGCGTATGGCTTTGGTCATGCCGTCCAGAAAAAATGCTTCTGCCTCGGCTTTGCCGCCGTGGCGGTAGGGTGTGGCCACCAGCTCCTCGGTCTTGGGCACGGCCACAGTGGCATACAGGCCTGGATAGATGGGCTTCAGGGATTTACGTAGCCAGACATAGAAAAAGTCGGATAAGTCTGCATATCCGATGTTGTCGTAGTAAGGAGGGTCGGTGGAGACAATTTTTCCACTACTGATTATTTGTGACTGCGCATCTTGCTGAACTGAGATACCTTGGCCGCATTTTGGGAAATCACGAATTGACATTGCCCCTTTTTCTAATGCGGTTTCAAGACTGCCTCCGGCGTCCGCAAACGAATTTGCTTCAGCATAATCCCAAACCATTGGGATTGCTTGACGAGCAAAAGTTTCACGAAATGCCCCACGGTCATTCATCCAAGACGCTATTGACGAACCAATATTGGCAACTTTGCTCAGCGCGAAACTCAAATACACCGCCACCGCATCCGCATACGCTGCAGCCCCGATGCCACCAGCATCCACACCTTGGCCATCGTCGGGCAAGCCTGCTTTTACGGCATCAGCCAGAACCTTGGCGCGGGCCTCCTGCACCAGATCGGAAAAGGTGGTCAGGGCCACGAGTTGACGGGGGGTAAATAGATCGCCGTAGGATTTGAGTCCGTACAGAGGCGGTGAAAACCAGCGCGGATTATCTGGCATGGCAACTTCAGGCTTCCAGTCTGGTCGCGCTTGTTCAATTACGTTCTCATGGAGATCCGTGGGCGCTAGGTAAATCCTACCTCGATCGCCTTCTGCGACAATGGCCATGAGCCGAGCACCCATGCGCCCAGCATTAGCCTCTGAGTAAATATGCTTTGATTCAATAGAAATACCTGACATCAAGCATCGAAAGTTTGCCCCGCGCGATAGCTTGGTCCCTTCCTTACTACCCTCCAGCGGTGTGCCCACCTTGACCTCAAATCGATACTGATCGCCCTCCACCGCAGGCTTTACATAGACTTCCTTGCCGGCCTTACTGGACAGGACAAAGGTCGAGGCCAGAGGCACATGGACATGGTTGAAGGCCGGGTTGGGACTCTTGACGGTCCGAGCCCAGAGCCAGGCGATGACGGTCAGCTTATGGCCGATGTATGGCTTCAGATCCGGGCGGTCCTTGGCCATGGCCTCGGTGATTTCTACGGGCGGATACAGATGGCCGATGCGTTTCTCGGCCTCCTCCCGCATCCAGTTCCCATAGCGGCGCACGTCCTCAGCCAAGCCTGTGGCTCCTGGCCACATGCGTCCGACCATCTTCTTCTCGCCCTTTGGCAGCGGCCCTACGGGCGAGCGGCCTGCGAACTTGGGAGGAATCTCGATCATCGCCTTGTTAATGGTCACGGCCACGGGGTTTAGGTCTGATGCATAGGCGGTTAGCCCGAGGCGCTGGGCCTCCAAGGGCAGGGCTCCGCCGCCCGCGAAAGGGTCGTGGAAGGCTGGTAGCTGATCCGGGTTGAACAGATCCGCCGCCTGGGGATGGTCCTTGTTCAGTTCGCAGACCTCACGCCAACTGCGCCGGATTTCGGCCCGTGCTTCTTCCAGCACTTCTTCGTTGGTGGTGTTTTCCCATAAGACCAGCTTTTCCATGATCCGAAACAGACGCTGTCGCTCTTTGGCCGCATCAATTTTGTTCATGCCATACTTGAACCCGCCGCCCTGCTGATAGCCAGGGTCATTGACCATCTGGGCGAAGATAACGGCCCGAGCTGCAGCCAAGGGTCGCCTGGCCCACCACAGATGCAGGGTGGACGGATGCCCGTGGCGGATGGATTTCTCCCGCGCCGCGGCCTCATTGATTTTGTCAAGGGGCAGGGCCACTTCAATGAGCTTCTTGGGTGATTTGACGGTCATGGTGCTTGTTGTGTCCTTATTGATGCTAAAAATCGCGTATCGGCCGTGGAATGACATCTTGTTGCTTATAAAACGCGTCCGGTCAGCTTTGCCTCACGTGGTCCGTGATCCAATAATCATCATCAACTGGCAATGGGTTGAAGCCGCCCAAGCACGATTCCATGAACTGCGGTCGGACACGAGGTAACCGCGCTCGACCGCATCACCGCCCGTCTCGCCCGATGATGTATTATTGCTATGTTAGGACACTTTTTTCCGGGTCACAAATTCCACAGGGTGAGGGTCTTCGGCCGGGATTCTCAATCCCAAGCCTTTTAATACATTGATTGCCGTCGAACGCCCGCATTCGTGCAGATTGATGTCTTTGGTTCGTGCCCCTTCGAATCCAATACAGGGCACTTGATATGGCATTTCTAGAAGTTCTCTGGTAATTCTGCACCACCATCTCGAATTCACTTCTTGCATTCCACCACAAATTGTATCTCCGTCTCTTTCCTCAATGTGGCCGATTACTCCATATCCAAAAATTGACCCATCATAGACAACATACAGATACTCACCAATTTCACCTTTGCTGTTGTATGTTGGAAAGAAGGGTGGATATTCTGGTTCTCCTGTTTTTTTCGTGCGAGTTTTGGTTTTAAGCTGCGCATTCCAGATTTGTTGGGCGGCAAGTCGTTCGGGATCTGTTTCTTTTAGAATTGTGATCAGGAGCATGCTCACTCTCAATGTGATAATTTTTTGAAATTGATCGACCTTTCAAGCAACGATGGCAGGTCGAGATTGATGCTGGCCACAGCCCAATCGGGTTCCTGGGTGAAGGGCTTGTGAACGAAATAAGGGCCATCACACGAGTCTCCGTCCACCATGACAATGGCCAGGATGAACTTGCCCTGCTGGTTGAGTCCGTAGAGGATTTCATTGCGGGTCACGGTGACGGTGGAAGCGCCCTTGGCGCGGCCTTTGACCTCGATATGCCGAGGTTCCGGCTGCCTGCCGTCCGTCACGGGTGGGTAGGAGGTCAGGTCCCACCCGCACTTCTGTGCCGAAACATCGAGTACTCTGCATCCTCTGGCTTCCTCTGCCTTGCGAACAGCGTCCATGGCCACCCGTTCAATGTGGGCTCGTGCCTGGGCGTCGGCGGAGAAGAGACCCGGGTCTGGTGCTTCTCCACGTAAGCGGGCCAGCAGCGCGCCGGGCACAACCAAGGCTCCACCCATGGCCACAGGCGTAGCTGATTGCACATGTCGCATGGCCTGCAGTTCCCGCTTTCTATTTTCCAGACGACCTTCCAGGTCGGCAATGGTGCGGCGGGCGTTTTCAATGTTCAGACGTACGTCCTTGCCTGCCTCCAAATCTTCCTTGAGCTTGACCCAGCGGTCTGTCCAAAAAGATATTTCTTTGGTCAGGCGTTCGTGCACGGCTGCCAGGGTTTTGTCCACGTAGGCTGTACGCCGCCCGGCCACTTCGTTGAAATGATCAGGAACAAGGCGTTCAGCGGCCAGGGCCAGGGCGCGCTGCTCTTGATCAAGGCAAATCCAAGGAGAAGCCAGGAGCGGTTCCATCAGCGGCAGATCTGCTACGGGCAACACTTCCAGATCAAGATGCGGCGCCCAGCCGGCAAAGCTGGCCTCTCCGGTGGAATCCACACGGACGAGCTGCATGCGCTTGGATAGGGTCTGCCCGTCGCCGGAGCTGATCTCATGGGTCAGCAGAAAGAGCAGATATGGCGCGTCGCCATCGTCAACCGGATCGACCAGGATGGTGCCCTGACGCAAAAGATTGCCATACTGTTCCAGAATCAGGTCGCACATGGATAACATGAGGGGATGGCCTGGATGCATAAGCTCAGCGCGCGTGCTGCCGGAAACAGAGAGGGGCTGCACGGCGTCCTTAGTGAAGCAGACTCGCTCGTAGCGGCGAAGTACCGGGGATTGGTCGCGGCGGTTGCGGCCGGTGATGCGCCGATCGCGTTCGTGGATGAGGGAGGGGACGTGGGTTATCTCAAAACGCCCCGCCTCGCGTGGATAGATGGAACCGGCCAGGGCGGCGAAAGCCTTCATGAAAAATGAACGCACAAAATAGGGCTGCAGGCGTCGAGCCTCGGCTTTGTCCATCTCATCTTTGACGGCGAAGAGGCGTTCCGGGCTCATGGTCTCTTGTGCAAGGGCGTTGCGGTTCAGAATCTGGAGAAGGTGCTCCTGGTCGAGAAAGCTTTCAACTTTCTGATACAGCCTTTCCCGAACTTCGGGTTGGTCCCCATAGCGGATGGCCTCCATGAGAAGGTCCTTGAGGCTGGTCTCCTCGAAGACCTCTCCCAGGATATCGAACACCCGCCCTTTGAGGGCTTCACTCTCCACCTCCAGTTTTTTGAGCAGGCGGTGGTAGACGTCACCCTCACGGGTCTCCTTGGCCACCAGGTTCCAGAGGTGACAGACCTCAAGCTGGCCGATGCGGTGAATGCGGCCGAAGCGCTGCTCCAGACGGTTGGGGTTCCAGGGTAGGTCGTAATTGACCATTAGGTTGGCGCTCTGAAGGTTCACGCCTTCGCCAGCCGCATCCGTGGCCACGAGGATGCGCACTTCGGGGTCGGAGCGGAATAGAGCCTGGATGCGGCGGCGTTCGTCGCGGTGGGTGCCACCATGGATGGTGACCACGGCAGCGTCATTGCCGAATACGCCGGTAATGCGACGGTGCAGATAGTTGAGGGTGTCGCGGTGCTCGGTGAAAACAATCATCTTGCGATGTCGGCCCGTGGCGTCGCGCATGCGCGAGTCATTCTGCAGGATGCGGGAGAGTTCATCCCATTTGCGGTCTTGACCGGAGCCGACGACGTCCCTGGCCTGTTTTTCCAGATCCTCCAGAATAATGATTTCAGCTTGGAGTTCGGCTATCGTGTTGGCGGCCGTAGCCTGATCCAAGAGGCTTTCTTCCAGAAATTCCTGTTCGTCGGCAGGGAGGTCGTCGTCATCCTCGGGGATGAGGTCAATGGTTGTGATCAGGAGTCGCTGACCACGTGCGGCCAGACGCTCCTCGCGAAGCCTGTTTTCCAGACGTTCACGGCGCCGTCGCAGGGACTGGAATATGGCTTCAGGGCTGGAAGCCAGACGGCGCTGTAGGGCTGTCAGGGCAAAGCCAACAGAGCCCTTGCGCTTGCCTTCCAACTGGTCGGCCTTGCCCATTTCCGTGCGCACGTACTGGGTCACGGCCTCGTACAATGCCGCCTCGATGTCGGAGAGAGTGTAGTTGACGGTGTAGGCCCGGCGTTCAGGAAAAAGCGGGGTACCGTCGAATTTGACCAGCTCTTCCTTGACCATACGCCGCATAAGGTCCGAGGTGTCGACCTTGTGCACGCCATCACGGAATTTGCCGTAAAAACGGTCCGAGTCCAGCAAGGAGAGGAAAAGCTGAAAATCTTCTTCTTTGCCATTGTGCGGGGTAGCCGTCATGAGCAGGAGGTGCCGCGTGGTCGCTCCGAGCTTTTCTGCGAGATCGAACCTTTTGGTGCGCTTAATCTGCTGGCCAAAAAAGTGCGCGGCCAATTTGTGGGCTTCGTCGAAGATGACCAAATCCCACGTGCAGCTGTAAAGCTTGGCTTGCAGGTCCTCGTTGCGGGAAATTTGGTCCAGGCGGAGAATGAGCTGGTCGTTGTCCTCAAAGGCGTTGCCGCTTGGCGAGGCCTGCTCCAGCATGGTCGAGAAGATGCGGAACTCAAGCCCGAATTTCTCGAAAAGTTCGTCGCGCCATTGCTCGACCAGGCTGCCTGGGGCAACGATGAGCACGCGGCGGGCGTCGGCGCGCATGACCAGTTCGCGGATGTACAGACCGGCCATGATCGTCTTGCCTGCGCCAGGGTCGTCGGCCAAAACGTACCGCAGGGGCTGCCTTGGCAGCATGGATTCATACACGGCCGTGATCTGGTGGGGGAGAGGCTCAACATTGGACGAATGCACGGCCATCATGGGGTCGAAAAGAAAGGCTAGGTCCATCCGCTTGGCTTCGACAGCCAGCTTGAAGGCCTCGCCGTCACCGTCGAAGCTCCAGGGCCGCCCCTGGGTGGCGATGTCGATCTGTGCTTCGTCTATGCGGCCCAGCAACCTCTCCTTGAGGCCTCCGGAGGCAGTTTTGTAAATGACCTGAACGGTACCTTCGCCGATGGGCACCACGGCAATGAGCGAGACAATGTCCGTGGGTTCGAGGCCGACAATATTTAGACCGGGTCGCAAATCTTCAAGCCGCATGTGGTGTTCCTAAAAGAGTGACGAGTAGTTTGATACTTCGGTGGAGGTTGCCATTATCAGCGCGACTTATGTTTAATTACAACTTTATGGATCAATAATAAAGTCAATAAGACAAAATAAAAACAATCCCTATTTCTTAAAAAAAATAAATATTAATTTATAAATATAGAGCGTGAAAATAATACTATTTATAATAAAACTACTTAAAAAGAATCTCAATAAAGTCAAAAGTTGATTTAACTGAATTATATGCATCTATATTTGTAACAGAAACAGATTTTCGCTTTTCATGTAAAACTCTATTGGCAAGCGAAATAACTTTTGCAACTTCTTGCTGAATTGACGAGTTTGTATATGGCTTAATTCTAAGCAATAATTCTTTAAGGCTATATTCTCCAATATCTGTTATTTTCTTATCAGTGGAAATTTGCCCTTTTTTACATAAGAAAATATACGCGCATGATTCAATTACTGCTCGACAATAAATTATTGTCGAATCAAACAAGCCAAGAGAATAACATTCTTTTAACCGGGCAATATGATATAAAAAAATATCAGGTAAACTTTGATTGCAAATAACTGCACCTATCTCATTTTTTCGCTGAAAAAATTTTTCATCAACATAATCGGCTGTTCCTTCAGAAAATAAGGCATCAACATAGTCTTTATCATCTTCAGATGATTGCGAAATATCAGAGCCACAATAGTTGTTTATATTGTCTATTAATAGGTCAATGTTATAGCCATAATCATCCCGAATTTTCTTTAATTTGTCTGCTAAGGCTTTATCTGGTCCTATATGAATCACTTCTTCTTCAGACAAAAGCCGTTTAATATTTTTTTTAGCCTTTAAAACTCTCGCAAGATATTCCATATTGCCTAATTTCATATAAGAATACAATTCATTATCTAAATCTTCAAATTCTTTAATATTTCGTCTCAATTTCCAAAAAAAATTATTCTCATTTTTCATGCTTTATCCTTGATTAATATTTAGTTAATAATTTAACTAATTGAATTTTTGTAATATTCTTCGTCGATGAAATCGAATACCTGAGAATAATCATAGACAGATAGAACGTATATGAATTTATTACAATTATATTTGATATCGTCCTTGTAATCACAAAATAATCTGTTATCATCGCCATCACGAATTATATCTAAATCATATATATATGATATATGCTCTGTTCGAAGAGGTACATAAATGAAATTAGAAAAAACAACCTCTATGAAACATCTATGCGTTGTCTGGCAAAATAAAAAAGACTCCAAATTGGTGTGTAATAATTTACCATATCTACTACGCATATAGTCTTTAATTTCTATACAATTACAACTTTCTGTTTGCTCGACTCCAATATATGGGTATTTTGATATTTGACCTTTGCTTGTAAATACGACGGAATCACGTCTACAATTTGTCAAATAGAATAACTTACTTTCAGGCAAAAGATATTGAGTTTGATCTTGAATTTCGATTTCAGAATCGACTACAAATTCGAACACATTGTTGCTTATTTCAACAGGAAACCCATACAACATACCATAAGATAAAAATTCTTCATAATCTTTCAGCACGTCGGTGTATATTTTCGTATACTCATCATCTATTTTTAGAAATCCAACTTTATACCAAATTCTTCCATCAAATTCTTTTATATTATAGACACTTTCATTATCATTTAAATTAATTTGTAATGTATCTAATAAAATCCAGATATGTACTTCAGGAATTTTTTCTGTTTTTTTATCGTCTACAAAATTTAAACTATGAGAATTATACTGTAAAATACAAAGAACACCAATTTTTGAGTATTCGTAAATTTTTATTAAATCTTTTAATGTAAAGATTTTTTCGTGTATCACTGCAATCATTTTTAAGTACAATATATTCATAGAGATGGTGTTTAATTGGTTTTATTGGACGTTTTTGGAGACGATGACCATTCAAAAAATTATTAAGTCCGAGACAATCTGTAGGCTGTAGACAGGACGTCTACACTCAATTCCTAGTATTAATCGTCGGCAATAGTTCCATAACCCTCAGCCTTAAACCTTTGTCAACTCTAGATTTGTATGACAATTTGGGTATTCAGCTGACCTTAGACGAGAGCGTTATTTCTCTTTCATTCCATGCTGACAAATTGGACGAATTTTTGTGTAGCCTTGGAGGTAATCAGGTGTTCGAATTTCTAGGAGATATGACCCGGGACACGCCTGTACTTGCAGGATGGCATTCACAGATCGAGATCCTTGCTGGCGCAGTGGAAGAGGGAGCAGCTCAGCTTTCTGTACCTCTTTTTTCTTCCCACATATCAGCAGGCTTCCCCTCCCCTGCCGATGACTACATCGAAGCCGAGCTAGACCTGAACAGGTACATGATCAGAAACCCTCCGGACACATTCATGGTCAGAGTTAAGGGCGACGCCCTGTCCGGCGCCGGAATCCTCGACGGGGATGTTCTCATCGTGGATCGGTCCATAGGACCCAGGCACGGCATGATTGTGGTCGCGGTCGTGAACGGTGAGATGTGCATCCGGCGCCTGAACAGAAAGTCCGGAAGCTGGGTCCTTGACCCCGAGAACAGGGATTTTCAGCCTCTGCGCATCAGGCCGGGGCAGGATCTGGAGATCTGGGGTGTGGTGACGGGGATGGTGAGGAAGTATTGATCGAGCTGAAGTTCAGGCTTATGCTCTAGACAATACTCCGGGCTCCATGAATTTAACCTGTCAGCGGGGCCTTACCGCCTAAAAAGTGGGGCAGGAGTGGGGCAAACTGCGGACAATTTGCAGACGACAAATAAAAAAAGGACTCAGATTTACATCTAAGTCCTTATTTTTACTGGAGCCAGGAAAGAGAATTGAACTCTCGACCTACTGATTACGAATCAGTTGCTCTACCAACTGAGCTATCCTGGCGAATCCGTGAGGGGCTTGATATACGGGGCTTTGGGGACCGTCAAGCCTAAAATCGAGTTCCATTAAACTATGCAATGATACTGAAATGTTGTCACATTTCGACGCGCAGCACGATGGGCACGACGAGGACCTTGCCCGCTCGCTGAAACTCTCCCCAGCCCTTGTAAAGCCCTGAGCCGAGGAAAAGAACGTCGAACATCACTTCGTTTGGCTTGCCTCCGTCCACCGGATGAGCGTGAACATACTTTCGCCCATCCGCGCTGACCACCACCAGATGCCCCATGGCGCCCAGATAAGGTTCAAGGTCGCTGACCGGCGCCTCATCCAGGCCCATCAAGGCAAAGCTTATCCGACGCGCGCCCTTCATGTCCTGCACCGCGACATCCACGAGCAGATCGTCTGTCTGGATCCGACCCGGCACAAACGGCTCCAGCGGCGGGGCTTGCGTCGCGCTGCCTTCAACCCGCAATTCCGACATGAGGGTCACACCTTTTCCATCCCGAGGCGTGAAATCCACATGGAAAAAATATGTCCCGCCCTCCGGAAAAGAGACAATGCTGGACAGAACCCCATCGGCCCCCGGTTCAGGATGCGCATGCGTGAACTTTTGCAGGTCCTCCCGAATTATGATCACGTGAACCTTCTTCTCATGCACGATCTCAAATTCGGTGACGGGCGCGCCGAAGGCATCCGTTAGCTGCAACATGACGTTCACCTGCTGACCGGCCTGGACGGTGGCGGGCTCCGTGGTCAGCGTCAAATGAAACGCATTGGGGTCCATGCCGGTTCCGCCTTGAGCAGAGGAAGCCGCCCGGACAGGAACGGCAAGAAGCAGGAAGAGCGAAAAAAGAATCACCGTGCGCATAACAACCTCCGGGACAAACAAGGATTCAGCCTTGATTGTGAAGCACCCACAACTTTTTCGCAAGAAAAAAGGAAAGTAGTCGGCTGACCGAATGGGCACCCAGGCCGAAAAAAGGGCAAAAAAAACCCACCAAAAGGTGGGTGTATGGTCGGCTGGTGGAGGGGGGAGGATTTGAACCTCCGAAGTCGTACGACGACAGATTTACAGTCTGTTCCCTTTGGCCACTCGGGAACCCCTCCGGACAGAGGCGGTTGATAGATGACCCGGCGCCGGGGGTCAAGGTTTTTTTTCACTTTCTTCTTTTTCAAGATCCTGACTCTGCTGAATAATATTCTCCCGCAGGGTCAGAAATTCGTCCTGATACGCCAGCAGGATATCGACCAGAGCCGGATCGAGCATGCGTCCGCGCTGCTCGCGCAGGTGTCGCAGCGCATCGTCCACGCTCCAGGCCTTCTTGTACACGCGCTCGCTGAGCAGGCTGTCCAGCACATCCACGACCCGCGCAATCCGGCTGAAAATATGAATTCCCTCTTCCTTGAGCCCAGCCGGATAGCCGCTCCCGTCCCACGCCTCCTGATGCTCAAGGGCGATGCGGGCCGCAGCCTGCATGATGTGGTTGCCGGATCGGTTCAGAATATCGAAACCCAGACGCGGATGCTGGTCCATGATGCGGCGCTCGGCCTCGTCCAGAGGGCCGCTCTTGAGCAGCACGCTGTCCGGAATGGCCACCTTGCCCACGTCGTGCATGGGCATGGCCAGACGCAGCAGATCGCAGTCATCCTCGGGCAGGCTCGCTTTTTGCGCGAGCAGGAAGGCCATCTCCGCCACCCGATGCACATGCATGCCCCCGACCAGAGCCCGGTTTTCGACAACCTCGCCCAAAGTGAAAATAACTTCCCGATGGGTCTGGGCGATCTCCTGGTTGAGTTGCAGATTTTCGAAGGCCACGCTCACATTAGCCGCAAAAACCTGGACCAGATTCTGCTCCAGAGCCGACAACCCGCGCTGAATTCGCAAAAAAAGCACATGCCGTCCGCCGCTCTCCATGCCGAAACAGCCAGCGTAACAGGACTCGTCGAAAAAGCACTCGTTCTCATGCGCGGCCCTGCGGATCAGCGTCAGCTCGCGTGGGAGCAGCACCTCGCTGGTCAGCCGGGACTCCATGCGGGCGAAATCACCCGTTCCCGCAACGATGACAAAATCATCGTGCCTGTCGCGGGCCGCGAATCCCGAAGCGGCGCCCAGATACATGGAGCTGTCCTCCAGCCGCAGGAGGGAGGTCATCTGGGTCAGCACGCCGCGCGCGAAAAGCTCCAGGCTGTTGGCCTGGAAAAGGTCCGCCGAGGCGGCGATGATGTCCTCAAGCCCCTGCCTGCTGCGGTCGATGGCCCGCAAATCCCGGAAGGAGCGGATGCCCGTGGTCACGGCGGTAAAAAGCTTCTGAGCCGTCAGCTCGGCTTTGCTCTTGTAGTCGTTGATGTCGTAGCGGGTGATGACCTCCCGCTCCGGAGCCTGACCGGGTTGACCCGTACGCAGGATGATACGCACCAGCGGATTGCCCAATTCCTCGCGCACGTACCTGGCCAGCTCCAGTCCCGCATGCGGGGTTTCCATGACCACATCCAGCAGCATGACCGCGACATCAGGATTCGCGGCCATGACCTTTCGCCCTTCCGCCGCGCTGAAGGCGCTCAAAAATTCAAGCCGCCCGCTTTCAAACTCGAAGCCATCAAGGACCATGCGCGTGATGCTATGCACATCCTCCTCGTCGTCCACGATCAAAAGCTTCCACGGCGTCAGTCCCCTGCCAGGCGCAATGACGATATCCTCGGCGGCAAACACGATGTCATCGCGCAGATCGTGATCGGTCATGAATCCTCCATCCTCCGGCAATGGTCCCTAGTCGGGATATGTGGCGCGAATAGCCAGCATCTCTGGCATGTTGCGCAAAAACATATCCACCAGGGACGGATCGAACTGTTTGCCCTTTTGCTCCGAAATATAGTCCACAACCTGCTCCAGGGGCCACGCCTTCTTGTAGACCCGGTCGCAGGCCAGCGCGTCGAAGACATCGGCCAGAGCCGTGATCCGGCCGTAGATGTGGGTCTCGTCCTCGACCAGACCGTGCGGGTAACCCTTCCCGTCCCAGCGCTCATGATGCTGCAGGGCGATGGTCGCGGCCGTGCGCATGATGCGGCGGTGAGAATTCTTGAGGATGGAGTGGCCAATGACGGTGTGGGTCTTGATGACGGCGAACTCCTCCTCGGTCAGCTTGCCGGGTTTGAAGAGGATGGAGTCGGGGATGCCGATCTTGCCCACGTCGTGCATGGGCGAGGCCATGCGCAGAAGCTGGGCCCGGTCCTCGGACAGCCCGGCCTTGGCCGCCAGCAGGTAGGAATACTCGGCCACGCGCTTGACATGCTGGGCCGTCTCCTTGGAGCGGGTCTCCACCACCTCGCCCAGTGTCAGGACCACTTCCCGCTGGGTGGCGACAATCTCCTCGGTCAGAAACAGATTGCTCAACGCCACGGCGATGTTCCCGCCCAGAATATGCAGCAGGCCCTGCTCCGTTTCGTTCAGGGACCGACCGAAGGACGCGTAGAAAAAAAAGTCCTGATCCGTGTGGATGTTAAAAAAGCTGGCCGCAAACTCCTTTTCCAGCACCAGTACACCCTGATCGCGACCCACGGCTTCAAACAGTTCAATCGTCCGGGCCGAAGGCTCAAGGCCCGTCGGACCCAGATCCATGACGCCGCGCGCTTCACGCACCTCGAACTGCCCGTCACGGGCCACCGCCACCGCGGCGTGCTCCGTGCACGAAGTCCCCGCGCAGCGCCCGGTGCGCAAGATGTATTCCAGGGCCAGCACGAAGAATTCCTGCAACGAAGAGGCTGCAAAAAGGTCCGAGCAGGCGGCGATGACGCCCTGCAACCCAAGCCTGCCCTGCTCGATGGTGCGCAGATCGCGGTAGGAGCGGATGGCCGCCGTAATGGCCGTGAACAGGCGCTGCTCGCTCAGCTCTGCCTTATGCTTGTAGTCGTTGATGTCGTACTCGGTGATGACCTTGCGCTCGGGAGCCTGCCCCGGCTGGCCCGTGCGCAGGATGATGCGCACAAAGCTGTTGCCGGCATCCTGACGAACGTGACGGGCGAATTCCAGCCCCGCGTTCTCGGTCTCCATGACCACGTCCAGCAGAATGACCGCCGTGTCGGGGTTCTCGTGCAGGAGCACCTTGGCCTCGGCCCCGGAATAGGCGTGCAGATACTGCACGGGGGTGTTCTGATAACGATAGTCTCCCAGAGTCAACTCGGTCACCTTGTGCACGAAATCGTCATCGTCCACGATCATGACCTTCCATGTCGCGTCGCTGTCTGGCGGTGGGACCGGAGTCTCGTCGGCGAAATGGACTTCATCCATCATATGCTCGTGTTTCATGAAAAAGGGGCTCCGTTTGGGTAAGATCAATCCGGAAATTGCTGACGAATGGCGACAAAGGATTCCAGCTCGCGAATCAGGACGTCGACCATGTGCGGATCAAACATGCATCCTCTTTCGCGCAGGATGAAATCGCGCGTTTCCTCCAGGGACCACGGCTCCTTGTACACCCTGCGGGACAGCAGGGAGTCGAAGACATCGACCAGACAGACGATTCGCCCATAAGGATGGATGCCGTCACCGGCCAATCCCCGGGGATACCCTTCCCCGTTCCAGCGCTCATGATGCTCGAAGGCAATGACCGCCGCCGCCTGCATGATCGGACGGGCGGACCCTTTCAGGATATGATAGCCGAGCAGGGTGTGGGTTTTCATGATCTCGAATTCTTCGACGGTCAGCTTGCCGGGCTTGAGCAGAATGGAATCCGGGATGCCGATCTTGCCCACGTCATGCATGGGCGAGGCCAGCCGGACGAGATCCGCGTCCTGGGCGTCAAGGCCGAGCAGACCGGCAAGGTGCCTGCAGCACTCGGAAACGCGCCGCACATGGCTGGCTGTCTCCTTGGAGCGGGACTCGACGCACTCGCCCAGGGTGAAAATGATCTCCTTCTGGCTATGCGCGAGCTCCAGGTTGAGCTGCATGTTGTCGAGCGCGATGGCCACGTTGCCCGAAAAAACCTGCACCAGTCTGCGCTCGAAGGGGTTCAGAGAGCGATCGAGACGAAAATAGAGCAGATTTTCGGAGCCGCGCCTGGAGCGGAAATACTGCACAAAAGAATTCTCGGCAAAGACGCTCTTCTTGTCGGCCACAGCCCGCTGCAAGGCCTGTGTCACCTCGTCATCCAGGACGCAGCCCAGGCCCTCCGACCCGCATTGAGCGAATTCGCCCGTGCCGGCGAGCACTGCGATGTCGCCGTCCCTGACCGTGGCCGCAAAGCCGGACGGGGAATGCAGAAAAAGACAATCCTCGTTGACCCGCAGCAGGGAACTCATCTGATCCAGCACTCCCTTGGCGAAAAGCTCCATGTTGCGGCGTGCGAACAGGCCCTTGGTCGAGCTGATGATGAGGTCCAGCCCCTGACGGCTTTTCTCGATGGTGCTTAGGTCATGGAAGGAGCGGATGGCGGTGGTCACGGTCGAAAAAAGCTTCTGGGCCGTGAGCTCGGTCTTCTGCTTGTAATCATTTATGTCGTAGCGGGTGATGACCTCCCGCTCCGGAGCCTGCCCCGGCTGGCCCGTACGCAGGATGATGCGCACCATGCGGTTGCCGAGCTCGGAGCGGATGATCTCAACCAGCTCCAGGCCCGCCTGCCCCGTCTCCATGACCACATCGAGCAGGATCACTGCGATATCGCGCTGCTCGAGCAAAATCTCCCTGGCCTGCTGTGCGGAATAGGCGCTCAGGAAGGTCAACCCCTTCCCCGAAAAGGTCAGCCCCTCCAGCACCATCCTGGTGATGACGTGCACCTCCTCCTCATCGTCGACGATGAGCAGCTTCCAGCTGGGCAAGGTACGGGACCGGGACGTTTCCAGTTCATCGGCAAAAAAAAGTTCATCCGAACGGGAGCTGGAAACGCTGCGAGTGATATCATCCATCTGGTTCTCCGCGTGAAGGCAACGCATTGTGTTCACGCCTGACGGAAAAGGTTGCGTCTCTCGTTCTTGCCACGGGCTCGATAATTTATCAAAACCTTTTTAAAATCCCGACTTATACCATGAAACACTTCAATAACAGCCCACTGTGCGTTACGCTGCGCAACGTGTCCTCATAGGCAGCGTCAGTGCGGAGTCGCTCCCGCGACACCTGGAAAACATGTCGAGGACATGGACAAAAAAGCTCAAGGCCACGACCCGTACGAACACGGATGCGGCCTTGAGCTCTTCCGGCAGCCTGCCGGTTAAAAGATGAATAAACCTTTCAGTGCGAAGCAATCTGTTCAAAAAGGCTTGCGGCAACGCGGCAATTGAGCCTTTTTGAACAGCCGGCTACAGGAGGCGAAGCTTGCGGGGCAACTCAAGCCCCTGAGCCTGGGCCTTGGCCAGGGCGTCTTCCCCGCCCAGCACGCAGACCAGTCCGGAGGCGGCGGCCTCGCGCAAGAGCGCCCCGAATTCACGGAAATGACGTTCGTCCGTGGCCAGGACCTCGTCCCGGATGCGCTGCCTGGTCTCGGTGGTCACACCGGCCAGATGCTGGCTCATGGCCGTGAAACCCTTGGAATCGGGCAGCTGATACGGATCGAGATCCCCGGACGTGCCGATGATCGCCTTCAGCAGCTCGCCCTTGTCGAGGCTGACGGTTTCCAGAAACTTTCCGCACCCGTCGAAGGCGGCGAGCGTGGAAGAGATGTTCGGGTCGCGGTAGGAGCCGAAGCTCATCAGCCCCGAGAGGCGGCCGTAGTTGCAGAAACCTCCGTACGCCCCGCCCAGAACCCGGACCTGCTCCCAAAGCCAGGTCGTGCGCAGGTACTTGCTCGCCACCAGGCTCGACGCATGAAACGCGTAACCGGCCCGGTGCAGATCGCAAATCTTGCCCACGTAGTTGACCTGCGCGGGAATAATCAGGCCTTCATGCTCCGCCGCGCCAGGCCCGGACCAGGACGCGGCCAGGGACAAGCCGCCCGGCAAGGTGCTTACGAATTCCCGGAATCCGTCCGCATGCGCGGAGAGCATCCCCTCGTCCATGGTCAGATTCAGGACCGCCCCCTCCCTGCGAACCAGTGCCTCGCGCACGGATTCCAGATCGGCCAGGACCCCTGACCAGTCGCTGTCGATCCTTGCGGCCAACTCACGCAGGAAAAGGAGGTTCTCGATGCCGCCCATGCGCTCCTGCAGGCTGTCGGCCAGGTTGAAGCGCGACCGCAGGCGCAGGCCCACGAAATGATGGCCCGAAGGCACCAGGGCGTGTTCGAGGCCGGCCTTTTCCTCCAGCACCATCTGCCGAAAACGCTCGCGGTCGTCGAAGCGGGTCAGGGTCAGGGCGTCGCGGACAATGCCCAGCATGTCGCTCACACGCTCGCCGATGGCCTTGGCGCGCACCACCAGCCGGGCCACGGGCTCCGGACCCGCCTCGCGCTGGGACAGGAGGCTTCTGGCATAGACCCCGCCGGTCTTGCTGTTGATGCGTTTGGAAAAGGAGACGTAGTCTTCCTTGATGGTGCCCATCTCGGTCAGGGCGCGGCCGAAGAGGGGTATGAGCGGAATGAGGCGCTCCGGCACCGCGCTCATGTCCAGCGCCAGATCCATATAGCAGATATTGTTGGTCGGCAGGTCGTGCAGCAGGGCCGTCGCCTGCTCCCAGTCCCGCACTTCAGTGGGCACGGTGCGCACCCTGGGGTCGATGTCCTCACGGGACAGACAGGGCAGGAGCGCCAGAGCCTCCGGCGCATCAGGGGTCTCCTGCATGTTGCGCAGCATCTCCGTGCGCCGGACCAGTTCCTCGTCGGACAGATCGGCGCGAGCCTCGCGCAGGGTGCGGATCAAGGCGTTCTCCGCTTCCTGGATGCGGGCCGCCTGATCGGCTTCGGGCTCAAGGATGACAACGCTTGCGTGGGGGTTACCCAGAATATGGCGGGCGATGATCTCCTCGAAGACCTTTTCGCCCCGGGCCAGACGCGCCTTCAAGCCCGCAAGGGGGGTCTCGAAGGCGACCAGGGCCAACGGGTCCCGATCATACAGCCACGATCCCAGCGCCCGCAGCATGACCATGAGGCCGCGCGGATAGGCGCCGGTGTTGTTCTCGCGCAGGTCGAATTCGGCCGAGTTGATCCCGGCCTCGATCAGATCGGCGTCAAAACCGCGCGCGACAATGTCTTCCATGGTGCCGACGATCAGCTCGCGGACAGCCCCAAAATTTTCCGGCAGCACGCCCTTCATGCCCACGGAAAAATACATCTGGGCCATCTCGTGCTCAACGCCCGCGCCGGTCAGGTCCTCGCCCAGGCCCGACTCGATCAGCGCCTTGCGCAGGGGCGAAGCGTCCATGCCGGTGAGGAGCCCGTCAAGGATCTTGCAGGCCAGGACGGTCTCGGGATCTTCCCGGCCAGGCAGGAGCCAGTTCATGGTCAACATGCCCAGCGGCTCGTCATCCTCGCCCATGGCCTCGAAGCTGCGGCGCAGTTCCAGGGGGCCGGCCAGAGGACCCTGCAGAGCGATGGTCGAAGGCACGTCCAGGGCAGAAAACTGGTCCAGGTATTCACGCAGCATCTCGAACCGGGCCTCTGGTTCGTCATCCCCATAAAAAAAGATCCAGGCGTTGGAGGGATGGTAATAGGTGCGGTGAAAATCCAGGAACTGCTCGTAGGTCAGGTCCACGATGGCGCTTGGGTTGCCGCCGGAGTCCAGCCCATAGGTCGTGTCGGGGAAGAGCGACTGCTGGGAATGTTCGGCCAGCTGCGAATCCGGCGAGGAGTACACGCCCTTCATTTCATTGTAGACCACGCCCTTGATCGCCAGTTCCGCGTCCACGGCCGGCAGGTCCAGGTGCCAGCCCTCCTGCTCGAAGATCTCGGGGGTGATGCGCG
This sequence comes from Desulfomicrobium sp. UBA5193, assembly GCA_002412965.1. Classification (GTDB taxonomy): domain Bacteria; phylum Desulfobacterota; class Desulfovibrionia; order Desulfovibrionales; family Desulfomicrobiaceae; genus Desulfomicrobium. The sequence goes on along the minus strand of DHWB01000004.1, from coordinate 171,586 downwards.
GAAAAAAGACCGCGTCGAGGTACACGTCCACGAGGTTGTAAAAATCCTTCAGATTCTGGCTGGCCACAGGATAGCAGGTCTTGTCCGGATAGGTCATGGCGTTCAGGAAGGTCTGCAGGGAGCCCTTCAGAAGATCGACAAACGGCTCCTTGACCGGATACTTGCGCGACCCGCACAGCACCGAATGTTCCAGGATATGGGCCACGCCGGTCGAATCGGACGGCGGGGTGCGAAAGCTGATGCCGAAGACCTTGTTTTCGTCCTCGTTGCGCATGGACAGGATGCGCGCCCCTGTCCTGTCGTGGACGTAGACATCAGCCTGTGAGGCAATTTCCTGAACATATACGGAAGAAACGCGGGTGAATCCGGTGGGCATGGGTGGGTGATCTCCTCGAAACAGTTTTTTCATGTGCTCCCCGCGCCGAACTTGCAACTTGCGGAGCCAGTTCTCTTTGCAAGGACGAACGCTTTCTGTAAAGTCCGAGGCTGCAATGTCAATCTCAACAAAGGAGAAACTCATGTCCAAAGTTCTTGTCACCGGCGGCGCCGGATATATAGGTTCCCACACGACCCTGGCCCTGATCCTGGCCGGATACGATGTCGTGGTCTATGACAACCTGTCCACGGGCAAGGCCGAAGCCGTGCTGCCCCCGGCCCGCCTCGTGGTCGGCGACCTGGCCGACACCGCGAAACTGGACAGGCTCATGCAGGACGAAAAATTTTCAGCGGTGCTGCACTTCGCCGGGTCCATCGTCGTGCCCGAGTCCGTGGAAAACCCGCTCAAGTACTACCTGAACAACACGAACAACACGACGGAGCTGATCCGCCTCGCGGTCCGGAACGCTATCCCGCGTTTCATCTTCTCCTCCACCGCCGCGGTCTACGGCATGCCCGAGACCTCCGCCGTGACCGAGGAGAGCCCGACCCTGCCCATCAATCCCTACGGCCGGACCAAGCTCATGAGCGAATGGGTCATAGAGGACACGGCCGCCGCGCACCCGGACTTCTCCTTCGTCATCCTGCGCTATTTCAACGTGGCAGGGGCCGACCCCAAGGGACGCATCGGACAATCCACCCCCGACGCCACGCACCTGATCAAGGTCGCGTCCCAGGCCGCCCTTGGCCGCAGAGAGGCGCTGCACATCTTCGGTACGGACTACGACACGCCCGACGGGACCTGCATCCGCGACTACATCCATGTGGCCGACCTGGCCGACGCCCACGTCCTGTCCCTTGCGCACCTTGAGGCCGGGAAACCTTCGGACATCTTCAACTGCGGCTACGGCCACGGCTATTCGGTGCGCGAGATCGTGGCCGCCGTGAAGCAGGCCAGCGGCATCGATTTTCCCGTCATCGAGAGCCCCCGCCGGGCCGGCGACCCTCCGGCGCTCATCTCCAATCCGGCCCGCATCCGGGCGACAATGCGCTGGGAACCCGCGCATGACGACATCGAAGGCATCGCGCTGTCGGCCTACAACTGGGAAAAGAGGCTGTAACCCGCTTCAAACTTGACTTCGGGTGCGGGATATTCCACTGTTCTGCCCTTCATTATACAACGAACACATGTGCACGCCACCTTGGCCCGTGGCCCGTCGGCACAGCAGATAACCCGGAGGAATGCCTTCCCATGAGCGATTACAAGAAAACCCTGAATCTTCCCGCCACGACCTTTCCCATGAAGGCGAGCCTGACCCAGAACGAGCCCAAGGTCCTGGAGGGCTGGTACGAGAATGACGCCTACGGGGCCATGATCGGGGCCAATGACGGCAGGGAGCCTTACGTTCTGCACGACGGGCCGCCCTACGCCAATGGCAATATCCACATCGGCCACGCCATGAACAAGATCCTGAAAGACATCATCGTCAAGCATCGCAACATGACCGGTCGCAAGGCCCAGTACGTCCCTGGCTGGGACTGCCACGGCCTGCCCATCGAGCTGAAAGTCGAGCAGGAGCTGGGCGGCAAGAACAATTTCTCAACCCTTGAGATCCGCAAGAAATGCCGCGCCTACGCCCTCAGGTACCTGGACATCCAGCGCGAGGAATTCAAACGCCTGGGCGTGCTCGGGACCTGGGACAAGCCATACCTGACCATGACCCCGGACTACGAGACGGCAACGGCCCGCGAGCTGGCCAATTTCTATAAGCTCGGCTCCGTGCAGCGCAACAAGAAGCCCATCTACTGGTGCGGCTCCTGCGAAACGGCTCTGGCCGAGGCCGAAGTCGAGTACGACGACCACTCCTCGCCGTCCATCTACGTGCGCTTTCCCCTTGAGGCGCAGGAGCTCTCGAAGGTCTTCCCTCAGGCCGCGGCAGGCAACACCTTCATCGTCATCTGGACGACCACGCCCTGGACCATCCCGGACAACCTCGCCGTGGCCGTGCATCCGGACTTTGAATACGATCTTGTCCAGGTCGAAGACGCCTTCTACGTCCTGGCCAAGGAGCTGGCTCCCGGATGCGCGACGCGCTTCGGCTGGGCCGAGTGGAACGTGCGCGCGACGGTTTCGGGCAGCGCCCTTGAAGGGCTCATCGCCCGCCACCCCTTTTACGACCGCCCCTCCCCCGTGGTCACGGCCGATTACGTGACCCTCGACGCGGGCACGGGCTGCGTACACACCGCACCCGGCCACGGCCGGGAGGACTATGAGACCGGCCTGCGCTATGGTCTCGAAATCCTCTCCCCGCTGGACGACGAAGCCAAATTTCTGCCGAGCGTTGAATTCTTCGGCGGCAAGAACGTCTTTGCCGCCAACCCGCTGGTCATCGACAAGCTGACCGAGGTCGGACATCTTCTGGGCAGAGAGAAGATCAAGCATTCCTACCCGCACTGCTGGCGCTGCAAGAAGCCCGTCATCTTCCGAGCCACCACCCAGTGGTTCATCACCATGGAGCATGGCAACCTGCGCGGCAAAACGCTGGACGCCATCGACAACGACGTGCGCTGGATCCCGTCCTGGGGCAAGGAGCGCATCCACAGCATGATCAAGTTCCGCCCCGACTGGTGCATCTCGCGCCAGCGCATGTGGGGCGTGCCGATCATCGCCCTCTTGTGCGCGGACTGCGGGGACGCCTATTTCGACGGAGACTGGGCGCATGGCATCGTGGACCGCTTCGCCACCCACCCCACGGGCGCGGACTACTGGTTCGAAGCGCCGCTGTCCGAGGTCGTGCCAAACGGCCTGACCTGCCCGAAATGCGGCGGCACGCACTGGGAAAAGGAAGACGACATCCTCGATGTCTGGTTTGATTCCGGCACCAGCTTCGCGGCCGTGGTCGAAGGTCGACCCGAGTGCTCCTTCCCGGCGGACCTGTACCTGGAAGGCACGGACCAGCATCGCGGCTGGTTCCACTCCTCGCTGCTGGCCTCCATGGGCACGCGCGGCGTTCCGCCCTACAAGACCGTACTGACCCACGGCTTCGTGCTCGACGGCCAGGGCCGCAAGATGTCCAAGTCCATCGGCAACGTGGTCGCGCCGCAGGAGATCATCGAAAAGCACGGCGCCGAAGTGCTGCGCCTGTGGGTCGCCTCGGAGAACTACCAGGAGGATCTGCGCATCTCCGATGAGATCCTGGGCCGCCTGGTCGATGCCTACCGCAAGATCCGCAACACCTGCCGCTTCATCATCGGCAACTTGAGCGATTTCAACCCGGCCACGGACATGGTGGCCACCTCCGACATGCTTCCTCTGGACCGCTACGCCCTGAACATGGTCCGCGGCAGACACCAGACCATACAGACGGCCTACGAGAGCTTCGAGTTCCACAAGGTCTACCATACCCTGCACAACCTGTGCACCACTGATCTGAGCTCCTACTATCTGGACATCATCAAGGACCGCGCCTACGTCAACGGCGCGACCAGCCGCGAGCGCCGCTCGGCCCAGACCGCGCTCCACCACATCCTGCTCATGATCATGGGCGACATGGCCCCGATCCTGAGCTTCACCGCCGAAGAAATCTTCCAGCACCTGCCCGAAGCCATGCGCCCGGCCGGAAGCACGGTCTTCGCCATGCGCGTGCCGGAGCTCGAAGGCGCGCTCTTGACCGAAGAGGAAGAGGCAACCTGGAATCTGGTCTTCGCCGTGCGCGGCGACGTGACCCGCGCCATCGAACCCCTGCGCCAGTCCAAGGCGCTGGGCCATTCCCTGGACGCCAGGGTGACCCTGCACGCCACCGGCGAAACCCATGCCCGTCTGGCGGGGGTGGCCTCTGACCTGCGCGACGTGTTCATCGTCAGCCAGGCAGTGATCACCGCCGAGCCCGCTCCGGCCGAAGCCATCCAGGGCGAAGTCGCGGACGTGTCCGTGGTCATCGCCAAAGCCAAGGGCGAGAAATGCGCCCGCTGCTGGATCTACGACGAGAACCTGGGCACGGACCCGGATCATCCCACGGCCTGCCCGCGCTGCACGAAGGTGCTGAAGGAATACCATGCCTAAGGTCGTTCGCGTTCCCTGCACGCCCGACATGGGTCGTCGCTACCGAGCCATCGGCCTGGTGGCGGCGATCGTCTTTGTCCTGGACCAGCTGACCAAGTTCTGGATCCAGCAGACCATTCCGGTCTGGGAGAAGGGCTTCACGGTCATCCCCGATTTTTTCGACATCGTACACATCCTGAACAAGGGCGCGGCCTTCGGCTTTCTGAACAGCCACGACATCGACTGGCAGCGGCCCTTCTTCATCGTGGTCTCGATCCTGGCCGTGGGCCTGATCTGGGTCCTGGCCAGGAGCAAGGAGGACGACGGCCCGTTCTACGTATACGGGCTCGGGCTGATCCTGGGCGGCGCTCTGGGCAACCTGCTGGACCGGGTGCGGCTCGGGATGGTGGTCGATTTTCTCGATTTCTATGCCGGGGAATGGCATTGGCCGGCGTTCAATGTTGCCGACATGGGCATCTGCCTGGGCGCGGCCGCCCTTCTGGTCTCTTTTTATCAGCAGAGGCGCCGCTGTGTTCCCGACAATTCTTGATATCCCTTCCGTTGTCCTCTTCGGCCTCACTCTTGGCCCGTTCACGCTGCACACTTACGGCCTCTTCGTCGCGGCGGGCTTTTTGCTCGGCATCGGCTGGTCCATGCGCGAAGCGCGGGAACGCGGCCTTGACCCCGAAATGCTTTCGGATCTGGGTTTTTACATCATCCTCGGAGCCATCCTGGGCGCGCGCCTGCTCTATGTGCTCATCAACCCGACATATTTCTGGAACAACCCCCAGGAAATTTGCATGTTCTGGAAGGGCGGGCTCGTCTTTTCCGGAGGGGCCATCCTGGCGACGATCTTTGCGGTGGCCTTTCTCAAATTCAAAAAGCAGGACCCTTGGCTATGGATGGACACCCTGGCTCCCGGCATCGGCCTGGGCGAATCGATCGGCCGCATCGGTTGTCTGGCTGCGGGCTGCTGCTATGGCGCGGTCTGCGACCTGCCCTGGGCCATCACCTTCTTCCACCCCGAGTCCCTGGCTCCGCTGCATCAGCCCCTGCATCCGACCCAGCTCTACCACAGTCTGGCCGGACTGGCCTGTTTCGCCGTGACCCTGGCGATGAAGTCGAAAATCCGGCACACGGGCCAGCTCATGGGCATTTTTCTGATTCTTTTCGGATTGTTCAGGTTCCTGATTGAGCTCTTCCGCTCCGACTACCGCGGGGACTTCGGACCGATCAGCGTGACCCAGCTCATCGCACTCGGCGCCGTGGGGCTTGGGTTCTTCATCATCCATCACAGGAGACACCATGTTCTTTAGCATTCCCCCGGACAAGCTGCCGTATGTGATACCGCTCCTCGTTTTACCCATCCTGCCCAATTTCTGGTCCATCTGGCATCTGTACAAGAACGAATTTCCGACGCATCAGGAACGGGCAGCCTGGATTTTGGCCCAGGTCGTCTTGCCGGTGATCGGCGGTGTGGGCTATATTCTTTTCGGCAGAAAACGCGCCATAAAAAAACCCTAACCTTCCTGATTTCATTCCCGCTTGCGGGAAAATTCAGGGCTGATGAACACAGCACCAGAGAGAGAGGTTCGCATGCATTCTTTTCCTTACGGCAAAAAAATTCTGATCGCCGGTGCCCTGGCGGCTTTGCTGGGCACCATTCCGGCCTGTGTCACCACCTCGGATTTCGACCGTCTGCGCAGCCAGGTCTACACTCAGGAACAGGAACGCATTAAATTGCAGGAACGCCTGACCCAGATGGAAGCCGATCAGGCCCGGAGCCAGCCGGCCCAGGCCAACAGCTGGGCGGAAGTCAACTCCATGCGCAGCCAGATCGCGGCGCTGAACGGACAGGTGGACGACATGCGCCGGACCATGGACATGCAGCAGTCCGCCGCTGGCGGTGTCATCACCGTTGACACGCTGAGCGCACAGGTCCGCGAACTGGAGCGCAAGAACCTGTTCATGGCCTCCCAGCTGGGCATTGTCTTCGAAGAGATGCCGCAGGGCGAGCCGCAAGCCACACCCGGTCCCGGCCCGGTCGTCTCCGCTCCCTCACCCATGGCGCCCGCCACGCCGGCGACGCCCCAGCCGCCTGCCCAGGTGAAGCCACAGACCCCGACCGAAGAACAGCCCCAGGGCGAGGGTTCGGGACAGGACATGTACCAGAAGGCCCTCGAAAACTTCTACGCCATGAAGTACAAGCAGGCCCAGACCATGTGGGCCGAGTTCGTCAAAGGCTTCCCCAAGGATCCGCTCGTGCCCAATGCCGTCTTCTGGCAGGGAGAATGCTTTTTCCAGCTGCAGGACTATGCCAATGCCGTCCTGACCTACCAGACGGTCATCGAGGAGCACAGCAAATCCAACAAGTACAAGGCAGCCCTCCTGAAACAGGGCATCTCCTTCTTCAAGCTGAAGAAGGACCAGGCAGGCAAGCTGGTGCTTGAGGACCTGATCAAGAAATACCCGGATTCCGCCGAGGCCAAGCGCGCCCAGGCGTATCTGAAGAGCGGCAACTAGCCTGCAGGCAGGAACATCCATGTCCACTCACGAATACAGTCGCATCGTCAGTCTGCGCTTCCCGCCCGAATCTTCGGGACAGCCCATGATGTACAATCTGGCCAAGCACTTTGACCTGACCTTCAACATCCTGCAGGCGATCATCAATCCACGCCGCGAAGGCCACATGATCCTGGAGCTCTCGGGCACCCGGGAGCACTACCATCAAGGCGTCACCTACCTGCAGGAGCAGGGCATCAAGGTCACTCCCGTGGCCCATGAGATCTCCCGCAACGAGGACTCCTGCATGCACTGCGGCCTGTGCACGGCGCTGTGCCCATCCAAGGCCCTGCACCTGAACCTGGAAACCCGGCTGGTCGATTTCGATCAGGACAAATGCACCGCGTGCAACATGTGCGTCACAGTCTGCCCGGTGCGGGCCATGATCATGGAGGTTGACCCGACTGCGTGGTAAAGGAGGAGTCATGAGCGTTCCAGAGCGCAGTTTTGCCCGAATCGACACGGCCCTGAAGGGATATTTGCGGATCCTGCCCACGGGCCGGTTCACTTCCCTCTTCAGCTGCGCCCAGGCGAGCGCAGCCCCCCAGCTTTCCGAGGCCGCGCAGTCGAGCCTGCCCGACGGACTGTTCCAGTACCTGCGCAGCATGAACGAAAAGCTAAGCGCCATCCTGTCGCTGCTCAACCGGCAGTCCCTGCAGGAAGACTTTCCCGTGACCGTGCTCATCCACGACATCAGCGGCGCAGGGCTTCGGTTCAGCGCCGCCAGGGAATTTGAACCGGGGCAGGCCGTGGAGATCGTGATCGCCCTGGGCAGCCAGCCCCAAACCCTGGCCGGAGCGACCGGAGTCATCCTGCGCGCGGACGAACTGCGCGGGGAGACTGTCTGGGCCCTGGAATTCAGGGAGATGCGGGACTCGGAGCGCGAAAAGATCATTCAGTTCGTCGTGGCCCAGCAACGCGAACAGCTGCGGGAACGACACCTCGCCCCCACATCATAACCGTGGAAAAACAGGCATGCACAAAGAACACTTGAGCCAGGAACTATTAAACAGAATCACGACCAAGGCTGAAAGCACCATCCGCGAAGTCATCTCGACGGCGCTCACGGAAGAGATTAACCGCGCCTTGACCATGGCTCTGACCGAAGGCGAATTTTATCGCGCCATCAGCACGGATCTGCAGGAAGGGCTCAAGTCCATCTACAAGGAGATCAGCGCAGCCACGGTTTGCGGCTCCGCCGAGCCGACAGCGGGCCCGGCCCCAGCAGCCGACGAGATGTTCTCCGAGGCTTCGAGCCAGCTTGGAGCGATTCTGCAGACCACGGAGACTGCCACGGAAAGCATCATGGGTCTGGTCGAAAAGCATCTGGACCTGAACGACCGGACCATGTCCCTGCTCGACTCGCTAGACGCCGGGACCACAAGGCCGGAAATCGCGGAGCTGCGCGCCGGTTCCGAAGCGCTGGGCGCGGACCTGATGGAGATCATGACCACGTTAAGCTTTCAGGATCTGACCGGACAGCGCATCAAGCGCATCGTGAGCGCCCTGCAGCAGATCGAAAAGGTCGTCTTCGAGCTTTACATGGCCACGGGCCTGTCCATGAAGGCCATGGAACAGAACCCCGAGCAGTCCTTCGAGGAAATCCGCCAGACTTCCAAGGCCAGGGCCACGGAACTCAAGGGCCCCCAGGCCGACAACTCCCAGACCGATGTGGACGACCTTTTGAGCCAGCTCGGTTTGTAAGCCCCTTTCACCCATTACGCACAAGCCGGTTCCGGATTCGCTCCGCAACCGGCTCTTTTCATGGAGACCAAAGATGCCACAACTCGCCGACGTCACTCTGTATGCCCTGACCCGGACCATCAGCGTCCTCGACCAACTCTACCACGAAGAACCCGACCTCTTCGAGGATTTCGTGCGCGAGATCTGCGCCGACTTCACCTTGGCCCGCGAGTACATGCTCGCCCTCCAGGAGATGGCCGCCCAAGACGCGGACAAGGAAGCCATGGCCCAGGCCGATCTGACCCTGCGCCACCTGCTGGCCGTATGGGTGCTGACCAACGACCTGACCGTGCCGGTGACCGGATTGGATCAGATGCAGTAGGTTCTTTTGTAATGGCGCGGCCGGCGAAACACGCCGGCCAATGCCCCTTTGGCTCCGTACCCGCCAAAAACAGGCAAGGGCTATCCGTCGGACTACAAGTTGACACGCTTGAAAACATACTCCGGCAGATGAATGATGACCCACATGATGAGACGCCAGACCGGTTTGACATACAGGATGTCCTTTTTCTTTTTGATGCCAGCCACTATTTTTTCCGCCACGTCCTGAGGACTGGCCGTCAATTTCTCAGGCAAGCCCAGCTCAGCTGTCATTTTGGTGGCCACGAACCCCGGCTTGACGTTCAACACCGACACCCCGGACGCAGACAGTCGCTGCCGCAAACCCGACAAGTAGGCTGAAAAGCCTGCTTTCGCGCTGCCATATACATAGTTGCCTTTTCGCCCACGATCCCCGGCCACCGAGGAAATTCCAACAATGAATCCACTTCTCCGGCGCTCGAAATCCGCTGCCGCCACTTCGAGTATGCTCACCGCGCCGCAATAGTTCGTATCCATGATCGCCCTGGCCACGGTGAAGTCCCGTTGCGCTGCCAGTTGATCGCCGAGCATGCCAAAAGCTACGATCACCCCAACGGGTTTGGGGCTCAACTCCGCATAAAAAACGGCATGAGAATCAAAATCCAGGGCGTCGAAAAAAACGGCTCGCGCTTCGACCCCGTACCTCACGTTCAGATGAGCCGCTTCCTTTTCCAGTTCACAGACATTCCGGGAAGCCAAGTATGCGTTGCATCCGTCCAGCGCCAAGCGACGGGCCGTGGCCACCGCGATATCGCTGTTGGCGCCAAGAACGAGTATCCATTCCTTTGTCATAAGCCCAGCCGGTCTGATTGCAGAGAGTTGAATTTTGCGTTCATCCCGTATTTTTCCCGAAAAGCACGAAATTTTTCAATGTGCGGATAGCCTTGTTCAAAGGTTTCCCTTCCGACACGCACATCTTTGGCCAAGTAAATCCGGCCACCGTAACGAAGCACTTGCCGATCAAGGGCATCAAGCAACATAAAAATCCCTTTTTCAATCTTGAAATCCAGGGCCAGGGAATAGCCCTCCATGGGAAAGGAGAGGTAGTTCCCATTGGCCATCCCAAAGAGCTTGAGCACGGCCAAAAACGAACCCTTGCCGCTCCGGGAAATGACCTTGAGGATCTCGTTCAGCCCTGCAAAGCTTTCGTCCTTGGGGAGAACAAACTGGTACTGGGTAAAACCGGCCTTGCCATACAGACGGTTCCAATTGTTGATGCAGTCCAATGGATAAAAAAAATCATCCAGGCTGATTCGGTGCCTGGATTCTCCTGCGGGTGCTTGATGATAATAGAGCCGGTTGAAGGCGCTGATGCTGTTCTTGTTCAGCGCCCATGACGGAAAATCACAGCAAACTGAAATGCTGTTTTTAACCGTGTATCTCAGGTCATTGTCAGTTGCAAAATCACCCACTTTCAACAGCCCTTTGCCAATTTTATCGCCCTTGGCCATGCAATCAATCCAGGCAACCGAGTATGGCAGTGCGGCATACTGCTCAAAAGCTTCGAAAGTTTCTCGTAACGAACGCGTTTTGATCGTGCGCTGCTCGATATTCTTGGAAGAGACCTTGCATAGCGCTATCCGTGCGTCCAAGATCACGCCGGTAAGACCCATGCCTCCGCAGGTGGCATGGAAGAGTTCGTCACCTTTGGCGCAAGACTGGATTTCACCGCTCGGCAGCAGGACACTCATCGAGTGCACACACTCGCTGAAGCATCCTGCGACATGATGATTCTTACCATGCACGTCGCTGGCGATAGCCCCGCCGACGGTGATGAGCTTGGTTCCGGGGGTGATGCGTAGAAACCATCCCTTGGGCACGAAGGCGGTTATGACCTCCGACAAAAGCACCCCGGCTTCGCAGGTGAGCAAACCGGCTTGTTCGTCAAAGGCAAGCATTCTCGCGCGCGTGCGCATTGGAATATATGTGGCTGCCAGTGCGCTGTCACCGTAACTTCGACCATTGCCGAAAGGGATCAGGGAAGTAGACCCGTAAATTTTTTGGATGAGCTCCTGTGCACCTGAATAATGGAGAGGCCGCGCCTCAATGACGGGAAAACGCCCCCAAGCTGAAAGTTTCATTGCGCTGCCCTAAATGATAAATACAGAAAAATCGCTTCAATAAAATGACAAACACGTGAGTTACTACAGCAATACAAAATCTACAAACTTAAAACTTGACATCACACACAGCGGACCAACAATCAATGATATAATAATAAAAAGTAGAGAAATATTTCTATATTTATAAAAAGTTTCAGATATGAAATTCAACAATGCTTCATCATCTAAAGTGAGAATACATACGGATATGGTTAAATTTGTGATCGCCAATGACCACCAGCGAAAGTGATCAAAACCGAGAGGGTAAAGGAATAAGGGACTTAAAGATGAACCTATAAATAATATTTTGAAATAACTAGATTTCTTTAAATAGCATCTTAATGAAGAATAAAACAGAAAAATGAGCGGTGAAAAAACAAGAAGCATGGCTAAGTGATGAATAAACTTGTTCATATTCAACACCTTTTCCATCGTCATTTTTATATTGAAATCCAACGAACCATTATAAAGTACAGATAGTGAATTTTTATTAATATGACTTCCATACTTCATAGTTAAAATTTCATAGTAATGATCAATATCATAAAGTTGCGCCAATCCTAACACTGAAATCGCATAAGTTACCAAAAATAGAGCGAAAATAGAAATAAATACTGTATATAAATTTAATTTTTTATTATTTTTATACGCGAAATATGAAAACACTAGAGGAATGAAAATAAAAAAAGAAGCCTCATGAATTAATATTGAAATAATAGACAAAATAAAAATCAAAAAAAGAGATCTATATTGAGAAAATAATTCGACAGATAATAACGACATCAACGCTAATAACAGACAAAAACCGTCAAATCTCCCCGCATCAAAAACAAAATGCTGCAATGTTGCAGGATTTGCAACGGCACAAAAGAAAAATAGATACATCCCTATGTTGCCAGGATACTTCTTTAACGGCAACACAAAAACAAAAAGCAAAGAACATACTACAAACAAAATAAGTATCACTGAAAATATTTGTACATATTCATATGTAACACTGATATTAAACAGCCTCAAAAACTCTCCGATCAGGCCTCGCTTCACAAACTCTTCTTCATAATTAAAAATCCAATGCGTATACTTCCAGCCACTTACTTTATGATAAGATATTATCACACGAATAAATACAGAAATAAATAATAAAAATATAAAAAATATTTCATATATATTAAGAAAATTATAAAGTTTTTTCATTTGGAATTAAAAAACTATTTTTATATTTCTTAAATATAATAGCCAGACAAAACTCCCAATCCAACCTAATAGAGTTAATTGCAAAAAAATATCCCTCAATAATACACTGGTTGGACAACCGCCGCTCTCCTCCACAAATGAAATTCGCAGATAACGCAGAACTCCTATCACAACAAAAACAGATGTCAGATACACATTGGAATTCGAATACTTGATGGTGACTTCCGGAGACACGGACCACAAAACATACGTCACGACAACAATGGACGCGGAGACAAACATTGACGTTTCAAGAAATCTCAAGCTGTATCCATCAACGACTTTGCGCACCTTATGATTTGTTTTGACATACACGAGGACATCGTCCCGTCGCTTGGCCAGTGACAAAAACAAGGCCAAAAGAAAGGTCATGAGCATGATCCACGTGGACAAGACCACTCCGGTGGCTCCAGCCCCGACAAAAAGACGAATCACAAAAAACACGGATATAAGAAAAATATCTATGATGGGCAGATGCTTCAGTTTGAAGGAATAGGCGACGTTGAGCACAAAATAGCCGATCATGAGGGCGAATACGGGCGGTGAAATCTGCAGGGCTGTCATCAGTCCGAGCATAAGAAAGAGCAAAAAAACAAAGAACGCCAGCGTTGATTTGATCCGGCCGGAAGCAATAGGTCGGAAGCATTTTTCCGGATGTCCGGCGTCTGCGAAGCGGTCCATCCAATCGTTCAGGATGTACACGGAGCTGGCCACCAAGCAAAACGAACAAAACGCAATGCACGCTCTTATGAACAATTCTGGCTGGAACATCTTGAGAGAAAAAAATAAGGGAAAAAAAATAAGAAGATTCTTCACGTACTGATACGGTCTTACCAGCACCATGACATCCTTGAGCACGAACACTACATTCCAACTGTCATTTTCATAATCAACTCCGAAACGAAAGGGCTCCTGCATTCAATCGATAGATGCATGAAGCACAAACATTTTTGCGGTGGGACTGCGCGTGCAGAAAATCTCGATCAGCAGAGCCTTCTTCTTTCAATTGTCTTCATCCCCATTCCTTTTCGTCGCCAGGGGGTGACTGGCATCGTACACGCGCATGATCTGCGCTAGATCCAGGTGGGTGTAGCGCTGCGTGGTCGAGATGCGGGAGTGGCCCAGGAGCTCCTGCACGCTGCGCAGATCCGCTCCGGCCTGGAGCATGTGCGAGGCGAAGCTGTGACGCAGGGTGTGCGGACTGATCGATACCGGCACCCCGCTCCGGACGGCCATGGCCTTGACGATGCGATCCGCCTGCTTTCGCGTCAGCCGGCCCCCGCGCTTGCCCAGAAAAACAGCCTGCTCCCGCGCCGCAGGACCAAAAGCCCCGCGCTGCTCAAGGTAACGCCGCAAGCGCTCGACGGCCGGACCCGTCAGAGGCACGAGCCGCTCCTTCCTGCCCTTGCCCAGCACCCGCGCCAACTGCTGATCCAGATCCACGTGCGCGAAGTCAAGCCCCAGCGCCTCGCTGACCCGCAGCCCCGAGCCGTAGAGCACTTCCAGCAGGGCCAGATCACGCAGTCCTTCGGGATCGGGCGCGACCTCGGTCTCGACCAGGTGCAGGGCCTGATCGACATTGAGGACTTTGGGGTGGCACTTGGGCAATTTCGGGTTGGAGAGGGCCGCGCAGGGGTCTTCGACGACCATCTTGCGCTGGCGCAGAAAGCGGTAGAAGGCGCGCAGGGTCGAGAGCTTCCGGCAGACGCTGGTTTTGGCCAGGCTCCGCCGGTGCAGATCGGCGAGATAGGCGGTGATATCGACCTTGGTCACCTCGGCCGGGGCGTGCAGCCCCTTGCTTCGACGTTCCAAAAAAAGGTGCACGCCTTCCAGGTCCGTCCCGTAGGCGGCCACCGTGGCCGGTGAATACCCGCGCTGGGCATCCAGGTAGAGGAGAAAAAGCGCTACCGGATCAGGCGCCGGCGCGTTTGTCCATGACATAGCAGCTCTTGGGGTTTTTCTTGGCTTCCTTCTTCAGGTTCATGGCGATCTGGGAAGCCTCGCCAAAGTGCTTGAGCTTGCCATCACGGTTGAGGACCACCGCGATGGAGATGGCCATGAGCGGAAAAACCTGCTCCTTGCCCCGCCGGTCCAGGGAATGAATGGCACCTCGGGCGCGGTCTTCCTGATCGTAGAAGTGGGGCACGATGGAGTCGAAGTTGTCGATGACCTGCTGGCAGGCGCTCTCTGCCTTGTCGGGCGGCACGATGAAGACGAAGTCATCCCCGCCCACATGGCCCACGAAGGTACTCGCCCCCATGAAGCCCCGGATGGAGTTGACGATGACCCGGGCGGTCATGAGCAGCACCTCGTCTCCTCTGGAAAAACCGTACTTGTCGTTGAAGGACTTGAAATGGTCCAGGTCGATGTAGGCCAGCGCGAAATCCTCCCGTCGCTCGATGAGATCCTGGATCTTGTGGATGATGGAGGTGTTGCCGGGCAGCTTGGTCAGCGGGCTGGCGTCCAGTTCACGGGTTGAGCGATGGTAGGCCAGGATCACCCGCCCCTTGGCGTTGGCGGGAGAGATGGGCTTGACCAGAAAATCATCCACCTCGATGGTGCTGAAATCCAGAAGCTCCACCTGGTCCTCGTCGGCCAGACACAGCACCACGGGCAGCTGCCGATAGACGTTCTCGCTTTTGATGAGCCGGATCAATTCGGCCCCGGCCAGATCGGGAAGCTGCTCGTCCACAACCAGAAGGTCCGGCGGGTCGGAAAAAAGAAATTCAAGGGCCGACGTGCCCCGGCCAAAACAGGTCCACTTGACCTCGTCTTCGGGCCAAAGGGCGCGCAGGCTGCCCTCAAGTTTGGGGTCCGCCGTGACCAGGAAAAAATGCTTGCTGTCCTTCACGTTGGCCCCCTAGCTGATTGGAAAATCACAAATCTCCAAGCTGCTTAAAAAATGATGAAATGCGAGGAACAAAGAAAATCCAGGGCCGAAGCGTACGTGTGCCCGCAAGGGTATCTTTCATACGGATGGTCTGGATTTTTTGCAGTGACGAAGCAGATCGCCGTTTTGGGACAGCCTGCTAGACCAGATCCACGAATTCCCGCTCCAGACTGTCCATGATCTTGAACAGCACCTCCGGGGTGATCTCCAGCGCCTCCAGCACGCCCTCGTCCAGAGCGCTGACCTGATCATCCCCGCCGTTGCCCACGCCAAAGAGCCGCGCCAGGAAGTTACCGACATGCACGACCTGTGCGATCTTGGGATAGAGCGTGGCGGACATGGGCCGATGATGGTACGACAGCCCCTCCTTGAGATTCGGGGGCAGGTTCCAGTAGGTGCAGAGCCAGAGATTGATGCGGTCATGGGCAAAGCCCAGGATCTCATTTTCGGCCTGGCGATAGGAGATCTCCTTCTCACGGACCAGGGCGTCGATGGCCTCGCGACTCTCCGGCAGCTGTACCGCGGCCACGACCTTGCCTATGTCATGCAGCAGCCCGGCCACGGCGTATTCCTCCGGGTCCTTGCAGCCGATGGCGCGGGCGATGGCAGAGCTGGCCAGGGCGCATCCTAGGCTGTGCTCCCACAAGCCCTTCATGTTTTCGTTCATCACGTCAAAGACCGACGTGGAGATGATGATACCCTTGATGACATTGAACCCCAGCAGCACCAGGGCGTGCTGGATGGAGCCGATCCGTCCCGGAAAGCCGTAGATCGGGGAATTGACCATCTTCAGAACTTTGGCCGAGAGGACCTGATCCTTGGAGATGGCCCGGCTTATCTGATCCGTGGAGGAATTGGGGTTCTCCACCAGAATGGCAACCTCCTGCAGAACTCCGGGCAGGGTCGGAAGATCCTTGACCGCCAGAATCTGACCCTTTTGCTTGGTACGCAGATCTTCGTCCATTATTGCCCCTCTGTCCGCGCCGACTGGGCTGCAGCAGCCAGGGCGCATTGCCGGATGTAATAGTCCACGATCATCTGCTTCACCTGCTGCATGTACTTGTCATTCTCGAATTTTCGAAAGAGGTGGTCGAGACGCTCCCGCTTCTTCGCCAGCACTTCCGCGCCGCATCCCCCGCCCATCTCCAGGCTCTCGCCCTCGACCACGACCTGCTCCACGCCCATATTGTCCAGTTTGGAAATGAGCGAGGCCGTCAAAACCGTGCCGGCGGCGATGAGCACCATCCCGTTTTCCCGGGTCACGGGCTTGGCCAGGACCATGTCCGGCTGGGCCAGCTGCAAGGGTATCTTTTGCATGGGTATATCTCCAAATGACCCGCAGGTCAGGTTTCAAGAGTATAGTACATACCAGGGAGCTGCTTCACAAGGCCCTGCAATTCCATGAAGAGAAGCGTGGCGCTGATCTTCTCCGCCGTCCAGCCAGTCTGGCGGGTCAGGGCGTCGATATGCAGAGAGTCCCGATCAAGGAGCAGACGGTGCACGATCTGTTGTTCTGGATCAGCGGGTTCCCGTCTGCAAACCTCCAGCGCAGTCGCTTGCGTGACACGGTGCTCCCCAAGCCGCGCTTGCAGCTCTCGCAGGATGTCCTCACCGCTTTGTACCAGACAGGCACCCTGACGGATGAGCTGGTGGCAACCCTGGTAGGTCTTCAGGTTGGCAGGGCCGGGCAGGGCGAAGACATCGCGGTTCTGGGCCAGGGCCAGCTCCGCCGTGATCAGGCTGCCACTGCCCAAGGCACCTTCAACCACCAATACACCCAGAGAAAGCCCGCTGACAATGCGATTGCGGTGCGGAAAATTGATTCCTTCGGGCCGGGTGCCCGGCGCGAACTCGCTGACAATGAGGCCTCGCTCCGCGAGCTGTCCCCACAGGTCGGCGTTGGTGGCCGGATAGATTAGGTCCAGTCCCGTGCCCAGGACCGCAATGGTCCCTCCCACCCCGCGCAGGGCGCCCAGATGCGCGGCACGGTCAATGCCGTGGGCAAATCCCGAAACCACGCAGACCCCGGCGCTGCTCAGGGATGCGGCCATGGTCTCGGCCATGCCCGTGCCGTAACGCGAGGCCTGCCGTGAGCCGACAACGGCCACGCACGGCTGGGCCAGCAGCTTCAAGTCGCCCAGATAGTACAGAAAAAGAGGTGGATCGGGAATTTCCCGCAGCGGTTCCGGATAGGCGGGATCGCTGAAGAAGACGACCAGGAGGCCAAGATCCTCGCTCCTGCGCTGTTCCGCCTCCGCTTTTTCCCGCCACGCGCCCAGGCCGAACTCGCTCTGCACCCGCACCGAAGCCAAGCCCTTCGCGGCCCAGGCGGACCAGTCCGCCGTCGCCGCCACGGCGCTGCCGTATGCGCCAAAAAGGCGCTTCCAGGTGCGCGGACCCAGACCGCGTGTGTACCGCAAGGCCAGGCTGGCCGAAAATTCATCCACAGGCCATCACCAGCATCTCGAATTCGTTCCGCCCCTGCAATTTCGACCTCGCCTGGCGCCCGAGGCGGGAGGCCTGGGAATTCGGATAGCTCCCCTCCAAGCGGTCCAGATAGGTCCTGGCCTGATCCATCCGCCCCTGACGCATGGCCGCATAGGCCTGCTTGAGCAGCGCGTCGGGGCTCTTGGCGTGGCGGGGATAGCTCTGCACGACCTGCGCAAAGGCCTGGACGGCCCGCTCATATCGCCCCTGAGCATACCAGGTTTCCCCGGTCCAGTAGAGGGCGTTGGGCAACAGTTTATGGTCCCCAAAAGTGTCCATGAAGACTGCAAACTGTTCCCGCGCCTGTTCATACCGCCGCGCTTCGTAACTCTTGAGGGCGCTGGCATACTGCTGTTCGGGAGTCCGCACAGGGGAAGCTTGCTTCGCCGCCTTCGGCGGCACAGCCGCAGCCCTGAACGACTTGGGCCCGACAGCTTGGGGAATGATCGCCGCCTGACTGGCAGAGACGGATTTGGCCACTTCGAACGCTTCGGGCGCAGTCTGGACGGTCTGGTTATGTTGCGACTGCTCCGTATTGCCAGCAATAACTGGAGAAGCAGTCACGGTTGCATTCATGGAAACTTGAACGGGCAGAGTCAAGACAACATCCGACTTTGTCATACGCAGACTGCGCACAATGGGGCGGCGCAGCGCAAAAAAACTGGATGGTGGTTTCGGTGGGTGGGTCAGATCATCAAGCTCGCGGTGCATGTCTTTGAGTGCGGACAAAATCCCGGCAGGCGCGAGCATGTGACCTTGCTCGGTCACGCCGTAACGGGCCAGATGCCGCAAAGCGATCCCGCCGCCGTACGTGAGCAGGACGCCTACAAGCATTCCGGCCACAAAGGCCTGCACCGACTTCATGTTTTCGACACCGTTTCTCCCTTGCTTACGCCCGTCGCATAGGAGAGATCCCTCCAATTTTCAAGAGAGCATCCGCCTTGCCACTTGCGCACTTTTGGGGCAGATACCCCGCATTCGGCTGCCCCGGCGGCCGCCCCAACCCAAAGATATCCGAGGTTCCCATGGCGCTCACCGTCCATCTGTGGGCATTTGCCCTGCTGCCCCTTTTCCTGCTTTTGGCTGCCCTTTTCTGGGGGGCGCCGGCCATCGCCCTGGTCAGCGAACTAATCGGCCTGGTCTCCGGCAAACCGTTTCCCGCACGCGCCGCCAGACAACTTTCACGGCTGGCGGTCATGGGTCACGCGCTGTTCTGGCTGACGCTCCTGATCGGAGCGGCAATGCTCATGTCCCATCCTTTCTGGCAGACGGACTTCGCGGCGGCCAACAAGCTGCTGCTGATCCTCTCGGCGGCCTTGCCCTTTTTCGGAACTCTGGCGCTGGTGGCCTATGATCTGGGATGGAAGGGCGCCAAGGAGCGCAAGGCTGTGCACATCCTGCTCGGATGCGTGGCCAACGTGCCCATCAAGTATGGATACTGGGCGCTGGTGGGAATGAGCCTGCTCCTCTTCCGCAGCGAGGCAGTGGACAACCCGGCCTTCCTGCCGCCGTGGGGCTCGGCCCTGTGGCCCCTGATCGCGCTCTGGCTGCCACTGGCCCTGTGTCTGGCCGCAGGCATGGGTCTGTGCTACCTGCTGCTGCGCCGGGACGCCGATGACTGGGGCCGGGACTACTACCGCTTCGCCGCCCCTTTCCTGGCCAAATGGCATCTGGCCGGGGGGCTGATCGTCATGGTGGTGCAGCTCTGGCTCTTTGCGAGCCTGAAGGGCATCTTCAATCTCTACCTGCCCCAGATCTTCTATGCAGGGGCGATCGGCGCGGCCTGCCTGGGCGCGGCCATGCTCCTCTCCCTGCTGGTCTGCACAAGCGAAAACCCCATGCGCCTCAAAGGCTCCATGCTCGCCATCGCCGCGCTGTCCATGCTGCAGGCGAGCATGCTGGTGGTTGCGATACTGGAGACCCTGAACCGCTATGTCCCCGGCTGGGACGTGCCCACGTTCATGCCGGAACTGCTGCGCCTGATCCGTTAAGTCCGGCCACGAACCCGTCACTCCCCGCCCGGCAGCCCCTCCTGCGCCACCTTGACCAGGACGCAGATCGGTTCCCTGATACCCAGAACCGTGCCAAAGTTGACGAAACGCGCCAGGGCGGCGCTGGTGATGGCCTGGCCTTTTTGCATCAGCACCGCACCCTGGCCGCTGATCACAGGCTCAATGAGCAGCATGCCCACGCGCAACTCACTGATTGACACGCACTGGATCGCACTGCTCCTGCGCCGCTCCAGGGCCTCGGACAACGCGTTCACGACCCTGACGTCATAGACCTTCGTCTGTTCGCGCATCCGGCTCAAGGCCTCTTCTTCCGGCACCCCCGTGGACGTCATGTCCGTGAAGTCCAATGCCACCTTGAGAATTCTCGCGCCCGGAGTGGGGCCACTGTCCAGAGTCAACTCCTGGCCGGCGACCATTTCCGCCACCTGCTCCAACCTGGGGATGTTGCGCAGCAGATTTCCGGCCATGCCCGGATGCATGAGAAAAACCCGTTCTTCCTCGGCGGAAAGCTTCTCCCCCGCTATTTTACGTTCCAGAATTTTTGGCGGCAGGGAAATGCACCCGATCTGACTGAGCATGGCCGCCAGTTCATACTTCCACGCACCTTCTAGTCCCAGAATCTGGACCATGTCCGAGACAAGCGCCTTGCCCTGCTCTCCCCGGCCGAAGGCCGTGGGGCTGGCCATCGCCAAAAGTTCCGACAAAACCTGGATGCAGCCACGCAGGGTGCCATGCAGCAGCTGTCTTTCGGCCATGACCAGCCGATACTGACGCAGACCGTCATTCACGGCGTTGAGCAGCGCTTCAGGGGAGCATGGCTTGGTCAAAAAACGAAAAATCGCGCCATGATTCACGGCCGCCATGGCCGCGTCCAGATCCCCCTGGCCGGTAAGCATGATGCGGATCGTATCGGGATAGTGGGCCTTGACCGCGCTCAAGAGTTCCACCCCGCTCATCTTCGGCATTTTCAGATCGGAAATGATCACGGCATACGGCCCGTTGCTCTCCAATTTCTTGAGGGCCTCCATGGACCCCTCGGCAGTCTCAATCTTGAAATGCCTGTGCAGATTGCGCCGAAATGTTTCGAGCACAAACTTTTCGTCATCCACAAAAAGAATTCTTTCGGTCATGTACCCCCCATCCACATCACCCCCTACAGGCTGACCCGGTCCCGGCCCTGCGCCTTGGCGCGGTACAGGGCCTGATTCGCACGTTTGAAGGCCTGATCCGGACCGTCCCCATGTCGATGCATGGCCACCCCCACGCTGACCGTCACCGGTCGCCCTGAGCCAACATCGAGGGCGCGCAGGGAGGCGCAGAGCCGGACGCCCAGCCGCAAGGCGTCCTCTTCGGAGGTCATGGGCAACTGCAGGAGAAACACCTCGCCGCAGCTGTGGGCCGCGAGATCCTCCTTGCGGCAGACCTGGCGCAGCAGCTGCGCAAAAGCCTGCAAGACCTTGTCCCCGGCATCGTTGCCATACTCGTCATTGACCTGCCTGAAATGATCCAGATCGGCCATGAGCAGACAGAGCTCCTGCTTGTGCCGGTCGGCAAGAAAAATCGATTCCCGAAAGCGTTCCATGAAATAGCGCCTGTTGGCCAAGCCGGTCAGAAAGTCCGTGCGGCTCATGGCTTCGATCCGGCTCTTGGCTTCCCCGAGCTCCCGGTTCTTGCGCGACAGCTCGCGCCCGATGTTGACCAGTTCGTTGGTCAAGGCGGACATGGTCTGCATGACCACGTTGTTCGCACCGCCAATGCGCTCGGCCAGGACGATCAACTCTGCGCCATGAACGGCGCAGACCACCTTGAACACGTCATCAGTGCCTCGCAGCTTCAGAATCTGTGGCAGAGGCGGATTATCGGGTTCGAACATCGTGAAATCCGAAGTCGTGCCGTCCGTGGAGCGAAAAACCTCGTTCAGCAGGCAGCCCAGAGGCCGCTCGCTTTTATGCAAATACCGCATCAAGGCCAGGTTGCACTCCAGAATGCGGCCCTTTGCGTCAGCGCGGACCACCACAAGACTGTCGGCATGTTCCAGAAAATCGTCCAGGGCGTGAGCCCAGGACACATTCGTGCACAACTCCATCAATCCTCCTGCATGCAAAGGCTTCTGGCCACGCGGATGGCGGCCTTGCAATCCGGGGCAAAAGCGTCGGCGCCCATGTCATGCAACAGACCAGGATTGTTCAGAACGGCCTGGCCGCCGACAAGCACCCGTGTCCGCACCAGGGATGCATCGACCCGGACGCTTTCGATGATGCGTTTGACCGCGTTCAGGTTGAAGGCCATGGTCACGGACAGACAGAGCAGATCAGGCTGTTCGGCGTGCACAAAGGCCAGAATATCATCGCCGGGAAGATTGGCCCCAAGGTAACGCACGTCCCATCCGTCACTCTCCAGACAAAAAGCGACCATCCAGGCTCCCAGCTCATGAAATTCGTTGGTGGAGGCGCTGACCACGGCCTTGCCCCGCGCCATGGCCGGGCTGAACTCCGCCACCGGGATGGACGCCAGGAGCCTGGACACGATGGCCGAAGCCAGATGCTCCTGAGCCACGCCGATCTCCCCGTTCTCCCAACGCGCACCAACGGCGTAGAGCGCAGGTTGCACGACATGAACGAAGAACTCGACCATCTCGGGACCGCTTCGAACCATGCGCCGGGTCAAACCCCGGCAAAACTCCACATCACCAGCCAAAAGCGCGGCGATGAACTCCTCACAGGTCGGACGCCACTGCTCAACCGCAGATGAAGAGTCTTCGGCCGGCAGCAAGGAAAGCGTGATCACGTCCTCATGTCGGGAGAGCATCCACTCGTACACGGCCAGTATTTCCTTGCAGTCAACCGGCATGGCCTCGCGGATGGCCGCCTTCCAGGCCGCAAGTTCCACAGAAAAATAGGCATGTTCAAAGCCCTGGTTGCGGTACGCCCGGTATACCCAAGGCAGGGTTTCCGCCAAAAGGGCGTAGCTGCCAAAATGAAACACGTTGGCCATGAACGCCGCGTGGTTGCGATGGTTGGTCAGCATGGCATCCACGGGATTCGATCCGATGAGATCGGCCAGGTCGGCACGCCCGGTCATGTGCGTATTGACCGCATCCAGCAGCACGTCTTCCAGCTCCGCGAATTTTCGCGCGGCGCCCAAGGACACACGGGGCAGCTTCTCGGCTTGGATGGTCAGATCAGACATGAGTCCTCCGTGCATGAACGTCCGGTCTCCCGCGAGCAGGGAAAGATGCAAATTCTCAGTCGCTTTTGTATTCCATCGGGACTAAATTTTGTTCAATATTTGGCATGGATGTCCACCCTCTTGGAGCATGAGCGAGGCTGAGCAGACCCGGTTCTTGCCGCTCTTTTTGGCTGCATACAAGGCCTCGTCGGCGCGTCTCAGGAGTTCGTCCAGCCCTTCGCCCTGCTCATGCTCGGCCAACCCGATGCTGACCGTCAGGCCCAACTTCAGATCTTGATGGACGAAGACCGATTCGGCCAGCCCCGTGAGCACACGCTCTGCCGCCACCGTCCCCGCATCCAGCCCCGTTTCCGGAAACAGAATACAAAACTCTTCGCCGCCAAGCCGACCGACGATGTCAAAGGCTCTTCGCTCCCTCGCGATGGCTGCAGCCACATGTTGCAGAGCCAGGTCGCCGACACCGTGTCCATGTGTATCATTGACTTTCTTGAAATCGTCGATGTCGACCATGGCCATGCACAGCGGCTTGCCGAAACGCGCGGATCGGGCCAGCTCCTTGCGCACTGTCTCCAGAAAATGTCTGCGGTTGGGCAGGCCCGTCAACTCATCCGTGTTCGCCAATCTCTCCAGCCGCAGCTCGGCCAGACGGCGCAGAGTCACATCGACCATGGCCCCATGCAAACGAAAATACGAACCGTCCTCCAGCAGATCGAAACCGCAGATCAGACTGACATGCCTCTCTTCGCCCTGCACGGTGCGGATGCGCAGCGCAGTTGAGAAATCAAGGCCGGAGGTCTGGGCGAATTCAAAATTCTCCTTGAAATCGGGTTCATCCTCGGGGTGGATGTGGTGCATGAAAAGATTGAAATCCGGGTCCACCTCTGCGGGAGCGTAGCCGAGAATGCGACAAAACTCGTCGGACCAGCTCTTTTTCCCCTGCACGTAGTCGTGCTCGAAGCTGCCGACCTGGGCAAGGCGCTGGGCCTCGGACAGACGGCGGGCGCTGCTTGCGACCTCGTCCTGCAGCAGTTTGGCCTCGGTGATGTCATTGGCCGTGACCACGGCCCCGGAAATGGAATTGTCCCGCTCGCGGTACGGGTAATAGGTCACGGCCAGACAACGTTTCCCCTCCCCCTTGCTCTCGAACCAGACCTCAAATTCCACGGTCTCGCCGGCAAAACAGCGTTCAAGACGCGGCTTGACGTGCCCTTCAAAGACATCCTGTCCCAGGAGCTGCGCGACCTTGCGGCCCTCGATCTCGCTGCGCTTCTTTTCATGAAATTTGAGGTAGCTGTCGTTGACCAGCTGATAGACGAAATTCGTGTCGATGATGCTGACCAATGACGAGGAAGAGGCTATGGCCCGCTCGTAACGAATGAGGGCAGCCTCGGCCAGCTTGCGCGTCGTGATCTGGATGTGGGAGACCACCGCGCCGTCAATGATGCCGTGCGAGACCAAGGGAGTCGCCGTCATCAGGAACCAGCGCTTCTCGATTGGCGAATGGCAAGGATATTCGAACCGAAAGGACGGCGTCTCTCCCGCCAGCACGGCCCGGATTCCAACGGCGGCGGCGCGTGCGTCCTCGGAGAAGGCTCCCGTCGCATTTTCACAGACCTCTATATAATTTTCCCCCTCGATCCGGCATTGATCCTCTCCGGAATTCTCCGTTGCGAATCGCCTCCAGCTCGCATTGGCGTCGACAATGCGTCCGGCATGGTCAAGCACCGCGATGTGCTCACTCAAGCTGTCGAAGATATCCCGAAGGATCGTGAAGCGCCGCTGCGGCTCAAAGCAGCTGTCCGCCATTTGATCCGACTCTGTGACTGTCATGAATCAACCTGCCTGAGTTTGAAATGAGGCTTCGTCCAAAATGAATGCCGCGTCATCTGTCGGCAATGGTGCTGTCGAGCTCGGCATCGACAATTTCTTTCCACTTTTCCAGTTTATTTTCCCATCCGTTGCGAGACAGATACCCCTGATCCAGAAAATGGCTGGAATATCCACTGCTTTGTACGTAGAGGTCGTGCATCGACACATCCACACAGTGCAGGACGGCGGTCAGAAGTGACGGACGATCTCCCCGAGACGGCTCATGATGATCGGCAATGGCACTGACCAATGGTTCGGGGAAGCCCCATAATCCAAGAAGATACGCCCCCACCTCGGCGTGGGCAACCCCGAGCAGGGCCACCTCCGCTTCAACCAGAGGCAAATTTTCCGATCGGGATTTCTGCAGGGCACAGACATACTCCTCCGAGCATCCTTCGGCGAGGACAATCTTGCCGATGTCATGCAGCAGGCCCGCGCTGAAGGCGCTGTCCAGCTCCTTTCCACTGCCACCCTCATGCTTGACCACGGCCTTGCAGCAGCGGGCGGCATTCAGGCTGTGCTCCCAGAGCCGCTCCACATCGAAGTCGGGATAATTGGCAGGATTCAGCGCCTTGAAAATTTGCTCATAGATGACAAGCCCTTTCAAAATGCTCACGCCAATGAATGACACCGCCTGCTGGGGCGATTCGATGCGCCGGGACAGTCCGAAAAAAGGCGAGTTGACCATCTTCAGAACCCCGGCCGTCAGCCCCATGTCCCGCGCAATGATGGCCCCCAGGGAATTGGGGGCGCAATCCTTCTTGCGCAGCTCCTGCGTCAACTCCAAATAAATCCTGGGCACCACGGGCAGATGCTCCATGCGATAGATGATCCGCCGCACGGCCGGATTCATGTACAACGATCGCAGGGAGATGGCGCACTCGATCGCTTCGACGAGCTGGTCCAGCGGACACGGCTTGGCGAGAAGCTGGTGAGCGGACTTGAGCAGGCTCGATATCAGGGAATGATCAACCTGCTCGGTGAGCAGGATGCGCAAGATCAGAGAGTGCTGCTCCTTGACCTGATTCAGGAGCACGCTTCCGCTCATGTCCTTCAGGCTTGCGTCGGTTATGATCACGTCGCATTCCTGTTCATCCAGGACACGCAAAGCCTCTTTTCCGCTCCCGGCAAAGCGCGCGCTCCAGTTCAAGCGCTTGGTCGCGATCAAACGTGCAAGGCTCTTCAGCAGCTGGGCGTCGCCATCAACAAAGAGAACCAGGAGATTACGCATGATGCCCGTCCGATATTCTACCCGCCAAAGGTAATGTGATGACGAACGTTGTTCCTTGTCCGGCCTGGGTTTCGAAACTGATGTTGCCGCCGTGATGCTTGACCACCGAGCGGTGAGCAATGAAAAGGCCTTGACCGGTGCCCGTGCCAACGGGCTTGGTCGTGAAGAACGGCTCGAAAATATGCGGCTGCGCATGCTCCGGGATGCCGGTTCCCGTATCCTGCACCCTGATCTCGGCCCACTCGCCCTTCCTTCGGGTGCTGATATGGATGGAACCCCTGACGTCGTCTTTTCCGTCTCCGGCATCAACAATGGCGTGGGCAGCATTGATGACGAGGTTCAAGAGCACTTGACCGATCTCCTGCATCTGGCAGGACACGGCAGGTAACTCGGGGTCAAGATCCATGGACAGATCCGCAACGTATTTCCACTCGTTGCGGGACAAATTGACCGTATTCTCGACCAGCGCGTTCACATCGACATCCCTCTGCATTTCATGGCCAGGATGTGCGAACTGCTTGACCGAACCGACAATCGCTGTGATCCGCTCCAGTCCCTGCAAGGTCTCGGAGATGGCGGCGGGCAGCTCCTCCAGATAAAAGGCTATCTGCTGATCAAGATCCCTGGCGCGCAGCTCCGCGACACCGCCGGTCAAGGAGGTTTCGGCCGAGACCCTCGCAAAGAACTCCTCATGCCGGGCAATGGCGGCGTGGATCTGCTCGATGGCTTCCTTGATGAACCACATGTTGTTGAGCACGTATTGCGTCGGCGTGTTGATTTCATGGGCAATGCCTGCTGCAAGTTGGCCGATGGCTTCCAATTTCTGGGTTTGCAGGAGCTGGGCCTCAAGAAGTTTGCGCTGCGTGACGTCCATGACCAAAAGCCAGAATCCGCCTTCATCCCCTTTCGCTGCGGAAAGCTGCACCGCAGTGACAATGGTGAACACATGGGAGGTGCCCTTGCAAAAACGGATATCGAGATGTCGCTGCGCCTCGGAACCAAAATCGCTTTTCAAAAGCCAGCCCAGAGTACCCTTGTCGTCCGAATGAATCAGGGATTCCAAAGCCCGGCCGAGCATCTGATCGCGAGGCATGCCCACCAGCTCGCAGAAATGGTCGTTGCAATAGGTCAGCACTCCGTGAGGATCAATCTGCACGAGACCCTGGCTCATGGTCTCAACCAGGCTTCGGAACCGTTTTTCGCTCTGCGCCAGCTCTTCAACAAACCGTCGCCGTTCGGACACGTCCTCTACAAACCCCTCAAAATACTTGAAATACCCTTCCGCATCGCGCACCACCCGCCCTTTCAATTCCGCCCAAAAAACAGAGCAGTCCTTGCGCCTGAGCGGCACCTCCCTGGCCATCACAATTCCCTTGGCCAGGCCCTCATCGATGATGGCGCGGCGGTCCTCGGGATGGACATACATCTGCTTGCCGATATCCGTGAAGGCTGTGCGCATTTCCTCGGGTGAGTCAAAGCCGAAGATGCGGGCCATGGCCGGATTGAGGCTCAAATACTGCCCCTCAAGCGTACTCTGAAAAATGCCCTCGCGCGCATTTTCGAAAATATTTTTGTATTTCTTCTCAATGTCCATCAACGTTCCGCGAATGCGTTCCATGGTGGTCACATCACGGGCCACAAAGACGCTGCCGAAAGGATTCCCGGTACGATCGCGAAGAAGATTGCGGCTGACAAGGAAGCTGCCGGACATATTGGCGAAAGAGACGGGGATGCCCTCCGTGACGCACGACTCGCCAGGAAGGGAGCACAGTGAGCAGCCCAACACGTCCCGGCAAGTTCGACCGATGAGATCCCGAGGGGAAACGCCGAGCTGATCCGCCAGGGATTTGTTGGCCCGCAAGATGGTCCAGTTGTTGTCGACCAAAAAAACCAGATCCGAGATCGTATCGAAGGTGCGCTCCAACTCTTCCTTGGCCCTGATGACAAACTCCCTGACTTGCCGGCCTTCGGTTTCATCATGCAACACCAGTGAATAACCCGTGGCCTGCGCCAAGACGTCGGGCTGCCTGTTCAGAACGGCGTGATAATACCGGATGCCCTGCGGCCCGGAAAAAGACACGTCACATTCCTTCGGCAGGTCCCCGTGGGTCAAGACCGAGCGCATCAGCTCCTCCAGCCAGGGGAAGACATCTTCCAGGAGTTTTCCGTGCAGACTTTCAGACTGGCTCTCCGTCTGGACGGCGTAATATTCCTGACCCGGACGAACATCGGAGTTGACCAGTCTGCCCGCTGCGGAATTAAGGTCATCGATCAAACCGGACCCGTTGATGAAAATAACCGGACAGGCGACGCTCTCGAAAAAATTCAGGTAGCGATTCTTCTCATTGGTCATGTCCCTCAACGTGGATGCCATGTTGGCCATGACGGCTTCGTCCTTCGATTGCGTCCAATGCACGCAAAAAGCCGTTCCCATGCGGTCAAAAAGGCTCACCACCAATTGGTCCAGCCGGTCACGATCACTGCCCGGCGGATAAAACTCGCGCACGCAATCCCGATAGCTCTGCCGGTAATCGATAAAGAGCCCCAGAAACATGCCCAGCGGTATTCCCCGTTCGCGATGTTTGCGAGCTTCCGTCACGCCAAAACGGGTCACCGGATCCTCGTTCCAGTCCGTATCGACCATGATGGCGGTGCTGTATCCGCCAGGGTCTGAAAGAGCGGCGGCAATGGCCTCGGTCAGGCCGGCAATTGAGAGGCGCCACGCCTCCAATAAATTCGAGGTGTAACGAACATAGCCATGCTCCGTGGCATAGCCGAGAATCCTCTCCATAAGCCATGGCTGCTTGTCACGAAGCAGCTGGACGAATCCATCCATGGGAATCACCATCCCTGCGGAACTCTTGTTTGCCCTGCGTATCTCTGATCGAGATATTCCATTTTCTCGTAACCTTTTTTCGGAAAAACAGGCACATGCCCCGTGCAAAATTCCATCTTTCTCGTTTTTTTTCATAGTATTATGAAATTATTTTAAATATTTATGTAATTTTTACATTGATCATTTTCCAAAAGCAAGTAAAACAAAAATAATCTGCATTGCGACCGGCCTTTGTGGCCGTATCCCAAACCGCTTCAAGCTCCCCCTGAATCGGACAGCAAGAGACGTCGCAAAAAGGGTGAACCGCTCAAACATCCGAAACTGTCAGAGACATTCCCTTCCGGCCAGGAGAGACCATGATGGACAATGTGAGCAACCGAGACCAGTGCGTACTTTTCATCGACGAC
This sequence comes from Desulfomicrobium sp. UBA5193, assembly GCA_002412965.1. GTDB lineage: Bacteria > Desulfobacterota > Desulfovibrionia > Desulfovibrionales > Desulfomicrobiaceae > Desulfomicrobium. Next base: position 142,248 of record DHWB01000004.1, on the reverse strand, counting down.
GAGCAGTCCGTGCTGGACGGCCTGCGCCGTGCCCTGCACAGGGCTCCCTTTCAGAAACTTTTTGCCCAGTCCGCTTTCCAGGCCCTGGAGCTGGTCGATTCGACGCCCATCGACATCGTTGTCGCCGATGAACAAATGCCGGGCATGACCGGCTCCGAATTTCTCTCCATCGTCCGCACGCGCCATCCGGAAATCATCCGCATCATCCTCTCCGGCCACGCCAGCATGGAGCGGGTCATCGAGGCCATCAATGCCGGCCAGATACACCGCTTTCTGGTCAAACCCATGGACAGCGATCTTCTCCTCGAGATCTTGCAACAATACTTGAGCAACCTGCGTCTGCTCGCCACCAAAAAAGGACTGCTCAACCGCACGGACACGCTGGGGCGCTGGGAATGGGATATCCTTGGCGGCACATGCCAATGGAGCCGGGGTTTTGAACGGCTCATGCATTTCACTCCTGCAACTTCGGAGGGCGATTTCACGGAACTCTTCGGCTCGGTGCACCCTGAAGACCGGGCGACGCTGGTGCGCGCCATCCACGACTGCAAGGACAGCGGCCAGACCCGCGAAGCCGAACATCGCATCATCCTGCACGACGGGTCCGTGCGGTGGATCGCCCAGTATGTGGATGTATTCCGGGATGCGGACCGGACCTGGAGACTGATCGGAATGCTGCGGGACATTACCGATCAAAAGGAAAAAGAGTTTCTGCAGACGGAACGGCTGTTCATTCTTCAGAAGACGCTGGACAAGACCGTGGAGGCCCTGGCCCGCATGACGGAAATCCGCGATCCCTACACGGCCGGCCATCAGGCCAGGGTGGCGAGCCTGGCCGTGCGCATCGGAAAATCGCTCGACCTCGATGCGCAGCGGCTCCTCGGGCTTGAGACCGCGGCCAAGCTCCATGACATCGGCAAAATCTACATCCCGTCCGAATTTCTGGCCAAACCCGGCACGCTGCGCGAAGTGGAAATGAACCTGATGAAGTGTCACCCGGAAATCGGGTACCAGATTGTGCGGGACATTCCCTTTGCCATGCCCGTGGCGGACATGGTGCTGCAGCACCATGAACGGCTGGACGGCAGCGGCTATCCGCACGGTCTGAAGAAAGAAGAAATCATGCTCGAAGCCCGCATCCTCGGCGTTGCCGACGTGTTCGAGGCCATGTCCTCACATCGCCCGTACCGCCCCGGTCTGGGGCAAAAGACATCCCTGGACGAACTGCTCGGCAAAAAAGGCACCGCCTTCGACGCGTCGGCCGTGGAAGCCCTGGCCGACATTCTGGAGAAGGAGCCGGACCTGCTGGAGGATCTGCAACGTCATTTTCCGTAGGAAGGAAACGAGGGAAGGAGCGGGGCAAAAAAGACTTCAGCCAGGGCTCTTTGGATGGAGCTGGCGGTGGTGATTCTTCCACAGGTTCCAAAGCGTGCCCTTGGACCACTGCCCTTCTCCGGACAGGGTCGGCACGCCCTCGGACTGGAAGACTTCGCAGATCTGGGAAAATGAGAGATCTTGGGCGCGCAGCTCACGGATGCGTTCGAGGGCCGCGCGTTTTTGCGTTGAAAGAGGACGGGGGGTCGATGGAGAAACGCCTGCGACCGGATCGTCCGGAGCGAGACGCGCGGTCAGGGCGGAGATCATGGCAATCAGTCGGACAATCTGTTCCTGCTGTCCCGCGACCATGGCCTTGAGCTCGGCGAGCTCGTCACGCACAAGCAGAAGCGAGGCCCGGTCCCGTTCGGCATGTCTGGACAGGGCCTCGTCACGGATGTCGCGCGCCCGCTTGCGTGCGTCTTCGCTGACCCGGCTCATCCGCGCAGACCTGTCCGGCGCAACGCAAACACGTGCCGCCGGTCTGGACCGGATGGGTGAACATTGACCACAAGACAGAATCCAAGGGCCGCGATGCTGTTCATGACGCTCCCGTAATCCCGCAGGCCACGAGATTTATTGGAATTGGCAGGACATCAGGGCTGTGGCGTGGCCTGTTGCCCGACCTGGGCTACCTGGATCAGGCTCTGCCTGCCAAGGCGCTGCTTCAGGAATTCCTTGAGCACGACCTTGACCATCTCCTTTTGCCCCATGTTCTGCAAATACTCGCCCGAGGCCAGCAGCTTCTTGAACGGCGCTGAAGAGACCTCGGAGTCGCCGGACTGGAGTAAGGCTGCAAGATACGGGGCCACCCTCTGCCGCAGGTTCTCCGCGCTGTCCGCCTCCAGTTCGCGATGCAGGGTCGCCAGATCCTGCGCCTTGGGCAGACGCGGAGATTCGAGTACGGCCTTGAAATCCGAAGCAAAACGCTTGATGCCGTTGATGATATGCATCTGCTTGACCATGTTGACCTTGGCCCAGCCGGCATTCAGCCATTTGAAGGATCCGACGTGCACGATTCCGGCCTTGGTGTCGGTGACGAAAACGAGAATCGAGTGGGCATCGTACATGTAGGAATCGACCCAGCCCAGTCCGGTCTTGGTCAGTCCGGTCTCGTCGGAATAGAGATAATTCCAGTTGGCATCATCCCCGACCACGCATCCCTTCCTGCCGATATCGGAGGGTTTCTCCTGGCAACCCACGGAAACGAGCACCGGGCCGGTCGGACCCTGAAACACGGTCACGGCCCGATCCTGCTGGTAGGCGTAATAACCGCCCGTATTGGCGTCGGGGGTGATGGTTTCCCGCTCCGAGCCGCGCACCAGAAACGTGCTGCCCTTCTCCAAGGCCTGGGGAAGCAGCTTGAGGGCTTGTCCGGTGGCCGGATCAAGCCATTCCTGCTCGCGCACCGAGGAAGGCATGGTCACATAAACAGGGATGTCCGGATTATATACGTAGTCCGCGACCCGTTTCAGATCGCCGCGCAAGGTAAAGGCGTGAAAGCCCCCCGAGGCCTTGTCCCGGTCCTGCATGGACATGCTGGTGTCCGGCGCGGTGGAAGCGACAAAGGCTATGATTTCGGACAGCTGCTCAGGAGCGATGTCCGCATTCCCCTTCGGAACTGTCAGGAGATATTCAAGTCCAGAGTACAGGGAATCCGGAATGGCTTGCAGGGACTGGGCGCGGAGAGGAGCCGCGAATCCAAGAATGAGCATGGTCAGGAGACAAAAAAAACGCACGATCATGTACATCTTCCGGTTATATGTTCGCCGCGACGGCGGCATGGTCAGGAGAACGGTCTCGCAATGAAGAGCGCCTCTCCAAAAAGTTACCATCGCATAGACCGGCCTTCTATTCAAGATCGAGAATTCGGTCATAATAGCCGCAAGACGCAGCATACGCGGTAGACGGGGCCGTGCCCCTGAGCTATGGCAATGCACACGGCGCACACCGCCGAAAACGTCATGACAAGCACCGCCACCCTCACCATACGCAATCAGCCGGACACCCTGTGCATAGATCTTCGCGGCGTGCTCAATCTGCACACGACCCCGGACATCCTGAATCAGCTGGCCCTTGTCGAGCGACCTGTCCCCAAAGAGATCCGCGCCGACTTGAGCGAGGTCACGCGCATGGATGATTGCGGTGCCCTGGTAATCATGCGGCTGCAACGCATGGCCGCGGAGCAGAACAGCAGCCTGAAATTGCAGGGGACACCGGAACCTGTCCGGGATCTGCTGGCCTTTCTGCGCCTGGACGAACCCCCGATCCCAGGCCCGATCAAACGGGCGAAACCGGATTTCATGACCCGCTTTGGCGTGAAGACCATGAATGTCGTGGATCAGGCCACGTCGCACGTCAACTTCGTGGGCGAGGTCACCGTGACCGTCCTCTCCCTGCTGCGTCATCCTGGCCGTCTCCGGCTGGGGGACACGATCACGTACATGCAGCAGGTGGGCGTGGACGCCCTGCCCATTGTCGGATTGATCAGCTTCCTGCTTGGCCTCATCATGGCCTTCATGTCCGCCGTGCAACTGCAGCAGTTTGGAGCCAACATCTACGTAGCCTCCCTGGTGGCCCTGTCCATGGTCCGGGAGCTGGGACCCATCATGACGGCCATCATCGTGGCCGGACGCTCTGGCTCGGCCTTTGCCGCCGAGATCGGAACCATGAAGGTCTCCGAGGAAGTGGACGCCCTCATCACCATGGGCTTCAAGCCCGCCTTGTTTCTGGTGGCTCCCAAGCTCATCGCCTCGGTCCTGGTGGTGCCCTTGCTCGCCATGTTTTCCAATCTGTTCGCCATCGCCGGAGGGCTCCTGATCGGCGTGACCACCCTGGACCTGACCGTAAACGGGTACATGACCCAGACCATGAATACCCTGTCCATCTTCGACATCAACTGGGGTCTGTTCAAGAGCGCCATCTTTGCGGTGCTCATCGCCACGGTGGGCTGCTTCAAGGGCTACCAGGTGCGCGGCGGAGCGGCCAGCGTCGGCCAGGCCACGACCTCCGCAGTGGTCACGGGCATCTTTCTCGTGGTCCTGGTGGACTCGATCCTGGCCGTGATCCTGAGGTACTGGCGGCCATGACGGAAGCAGTCATCTCGGTGCGCGGCCTGACCATGGGTTTCGGGGACGTGGTCATCATGGAGGGCCTCGACTTTGACATCCGGGCAGGAGAAATTTTCGTCATTCTCGGCGGCAGCGGGTGCGGAAAATCCACGCTCCTCAAGCATCTGGTGGGCCTTTACAAACCCATGAGCGGAACCATCACCATAGCTGGTATGGCCTTGAACCCCGACGACGAGGACACTTTCAAGCGGATCCTGGCCCGCATCGGGGTCATGTATCAAGCCGGCGCCCTCTTCTCCTCCATGACCCTGGGGGAAAACGTGGCCCTGCCCATCACCGAATACTCGGCCCTGGAGGGCTCCGCCGTGGAGGACCTGGTTCGCCTCAAATTGCGGCAGGTCGGCCTGGAGGGTTTCGAAAACCACCTTCCGGAGGAGCTGTCCGGCGGCATGAAAAAAAGGGCGGCCATCGCCCGGGCCTTGGCTTTAAACCCGGAAATCCTCTTTCTGGACGAGCCCTCGGCCGGCCTGGACCCGATCAGTTCGGCCGAACTGGACGCCCTCATCCTGCGCCTGAACCGGACTCTGGGCACGACCTTTGTCGTGGTCACCCACGAACTTTCTTCCATCTACACCATCGCGGAACGGATCGTCATGCTTGACAAAAAAACCAAATCCATCATCGCCGAAGGCGATCCACGCACGCTCAGAGACACCAGCGAGCATCCCTTTGTCCGTCAATTTTTCAACCGCCAACCGGAGATAGAGATATAATGGCTTCCGCTCGCGTCAATTTCTCCGTGGGTCTGTTCATGACCGCCGGCCTGATCCTGGCCACTCTGGCCATCATCTGGCTGGGGATGACTTCCTTTCTGAGCAAAGGTGAGCTCTACGTGACCTATTTCGATGAGTCCGTGCAGGGCCTCGGAGTCGACTCCCCGGTCAAATACCGGGGCGTGCCCGTGGGCAGGGTCCAGGCCATCCGCATCGCCCCGGACTATCACCTCATCGAGGTCGTCATCCTGGTCGACGACGAGCACACGGGTGACGAAAAGCGCTTTGCCGACACCGTGGCCTCCCTCTCCAACGTCGGCATCACCGGAGCCATGTTCGTGGAAATCGACAAGCAGAACGCCAGGTCGATGAATCTTTCGCCGAAGCTGACCTTTACCCCGGAGCACACGGTCATCGCTTCCAAGCCTTCGGAAATTAAAAAACTTTTCCGGGAAATCGAAGAGATCGCCATGAAGATCCAGTCCATCGACTTCAAGGGCATCTCGGATCAGGCCCTGACCGTCTTCGCCACGGCCAACAAGGTCATGACCGACGCACAGTTCGGGGCCATCTCCGCCGACATCCGCACCCTGCTGGCCAGCATCAACACGGCGGCCAACCCCAAGCGCCTTGAGTCCATCGCCAAGAACATGGACCAGACCGTCATCGCCTCGCGCACCCTGATGGACCGGGCAACCGAGGATCTGACCCGCATGGACGCCATCCTGGCCCAACTGCAAGCCACCCTCGACACCAACCGGCCGCACATCGACACGACCTTGGGCGCCCTGGCCACCACTGCGCTCAAGGCCGACGCCTTCATGACCCAGAGCCATGCGACGATGTTCGAGATGCAGGCCACCATCAAGGAGTTGCAGGACCGTCTGGCCGTCACCGCCGAAAACCTGGAGCAGACCTCAAGCAACCTGAACTCCCTGATCACGAACGCAAAAGACCAGCCGTCCCTGCTCATTTTCGGTCAACCCAAGCCCCCGCGCAAAGTGGAGGAGTAGGAAGCCCATGCCCATCCGTTCTCTTGTTCCGTTCATCCTGATGCTCGTCCTGGCGGGGTGCGGCGCGACTCGCACGCCGATCCCCGACACCCGCTACTACACCCTTGAATACGAGCCCCCGGCCATCTCCGGCCAGCCCGCCGAGGCCGTCATCGCGGTCAGCCGTTTCGGCGTGGCCCCGGAATTCAACACCACCAAGATCGTGTACCGGGATCTGTCCTTTGGCAGGCAGGAATACGTGTACCACCAATGGCGTGCCACGCCGCAGAGTCTGGTGGCGGACTATCTGCGCCGCGACCTGCAAGCGAGCGGGCTCTTTTTGGCCGTAAGCGCCCCCGGTTCGTCCCTGCCCGCCACCCATCAGCTGGACGGCATGGTCGAGGAATGGCTGGAGCGCGATGAAAACGACCGCTGGCTGGCCACGGCCGAGCTGACCATCACTCTGCTCGACCTGCGCGCCAAGTCCTTGCCGGCCCTCGTGCTTTATCAGCGCACCTACCGCGAATCCGAACCCAGCGCCAAAAAAAATCCCGGCTCAGTGGTCGAAGCCATGAGCCGGGTCATGCGTACGCTGTCGGGACGGATCATCGCCGACGTGCATGCCGCGATTGGTGCGGGGGAAGAGTGAATGGTTATTGGTGAGTAGTGGAAGCAAGAGGATGGCTGAAAGCCGCTCTTTGATTTTTCCATTCACTACTCACCATTCCCCCTCAAGGCTTGCCGGCCGTGGTCAGGCCGTTGCTGGACGCGATGATCTCCCAGGCTTCCTCCGCCGTGTCCACGTAGCGAAAGATGCTCAGGTCTTCGGCATTGATGGTGCCTTCCTCGACCAGCGCCTCGAAGTTGATGATCTTCTGCCAGAAGCGCCGGCCAAAGAGCAGGACCGGGATGGGCTTGACCTTTTGGGTCTGAATCAGGGTCAGGGCCTCGAAGAGCTCGTCCATGGTCCCGAATCCGCCGGGAAAGGCCACCAGGGCCTTGGCCCGCATCAGCAGATGCATCTTGCGGATGGCGAAATAATGGAACTGGAAGCTCAGCTCCGGGGTGATGTACGGGTTGGGTTCCTGCTCGAAGGGCAGCACGATGTTCATGCCGATGCTCTTCGCGCCCACGTCATGGGCACCGTGATTGGCCGCGCCCATGACCCCGAAGCCGCCGCCGGTGATGACCACGTGCTTGTACTTGTCCACGTTCTCGGAAATGAGCCGCCCCAGCCTGCGCGCCTCCGTGTAATAACGGCTGTTGGCCACACCCGTGCGGGCTCTCGCCAGCTCCTGCTGCAGCAGATAATCATCGGGATTCTTCTTGAGCCCTTCAAGGACCTTTTCCAGACGGATTGTGGCCTCTTCGGGATTCATGGTCCGGGCGCTGCCGTAGATGACGATAGTTGATTCGATCTGCTGTTCCTGCAGGGTCAGCTCGGGCTTCAAGAGCTCAAGCTGCAGGCGCACGGGACGGAGCTCCTCGCGCAGGAGAAAATCCTGATCCTGAAATGCCAAGCGATAGGACTGGGATGTGCACTGGGGCGTATCGACATGGCGCTGTGCGGCCTTGGCGTCCTCGTTGGCCGAAGGGAAAACGCCGAAGCGACGGGTTCGTTTGTTGGTCATGAGTCTTCCTTATGAATGAGACAGGGCCACGCACTTGATTTCGACCACCCCGCCCAGAGGCAGGGCCGAGACCTGCACGGCGGCGCGGGCCGGCCGGTGTCCGGCCATGAATTCGTCGTAAATGCCGTTGAACAGCTTGAAGTTGCCTAGATCGGTCACGAACACGTCCACGCTGACGATGTCCGCCGTGACGCATCCGGCCTCGGACAGGATGGCACCCATGTTGGAAAGAGCCTGACGGGCCTGGGCCTCAAAATCCGGACCGGCAAACTGGCCGGAGCCAGGGACGAGCCCGAGCTGCCCGCTCACATACACGAATCCCCCGGCGCGCACGGCCTGGGAATATGGACCCACGGCGGCCGGGGCCTTCTCAGTGGCGATAAATTCCAATTTCTGCATGTATCCTCCATAAAAAAACGGCCCTTGCGGGCCGCTGCATCAAACCGCGTTGTGGTCCAACCGCTTCAGTCAAGAACCTTTTCCAGCCAGTCCAGAGCCGCAGCGACCGTAGGAAATCCTATGGTGCTGGTCAAGAGAATGACTGCGTGCCGGACCTCTTCCGCCGTGGCTCCAGCCGCCAGGGCCCTGCGGCCATGGCTGCGCACCGCGCCTTCGGAGCGCAAGGCCACGGAGGCGCCGAGCTGGACGAGCTGCATCTCCTTCTCGCTCAAGGGACCAGCCTCTTGGGCCGTCTTGCCCAGGGCCTCGGCCGCGCCGATCAAATCCGGATACATTTCCTGCAATTTCTGATAATGTTTGGGCTTGCCTGTGCTCATGCTTTTCCTCCCGAGAAAAAGGTGGACCGCGTCCTTGATTGACGCAGCCATGAAACGATCATAGGGGCATTTGGACTCGAAAAACAAGGAGTTTTCCCATGAAAGTCGCCATCCCCACAGTTGGAACCCGCGTGGACGAACATTTCGGCCACGCACGGACCTTCACCATTTTCACCTTGAACGACAAAAATGAAGTCATCGAGGATGAAACTTTTTTCCCGCCCTCGGGTTGCGGCTGCAAATCCACCGTGGGCGTGACCATGCAGGCCAAGGGCGTGTCAGTCATGCTCGCCGGCAATATCGGTCAGGGCGCCATCAACAAAATGGCGGAGCATGGCATCACGGTGATTCGCGGCTGCGAAGGCGAAGTCCGCGACGTGCTGACCCGCTGGACAAACGGCGAAATCAAGGACCAGAACATTCTCTGCAATCACGAAGGCTGCACGCACTAGCTGCCTGTTGAAAAACTCGAAATTCGCAGGCCGTTCAAAAATGGTGAGATGCAAGGAAGCGAAAAAAGCCAGGGCGCGCAGTGTATAGCGCATACATAAGCGGTCTGGCTTTTTTCGCTGACGCAGCAGATCGCCGTTTTTCAACGGCCTGCTAGGAGACAACCATGGAATGCCCCTGCCGCTCTGGACGCGAATTCGAAGAATGCTGCGCCCCCATCATCGCCGGAGAAATCCTCGCGCCCAGCCCCGAGGCCTTGATGCGCTCGCGCTACACCGCCTTTTGCCGCGACGAGATGGACTATCTCCAGAACTCCCTGGTCGAGGAACACCGCGCGGAGTTCAAGGCCGAGGACGTACGTCGCTGGAACAAGGAAACGGATTGGCTGGACCTGGAAATCCTGGAGACCGCCACGGAAGGGGACACGGGCATGGTCCTTTTCCGGGTGAGCTTTCGGCACAAGGGCGGCACGCAGAGCCTGACCGAGCGCAGCCGCTTTGTGCGCCGCGAAGGATGCTGGTACTACCTCGAAGGCGAATACGAGACCGAGACGGTACGCCATGAGAGCCCCAAGGTCGGCCGCAACGACCCCTGCCCGTGCGGAAGCGGCAAGAAATTCAAGAAGTGCTGCGGCTAGAAGGCCGCCTCAAAAACGGCGATCTGCTGCGTCAGCAAAAAAAACCAGACCGCTTATGTATGCGTAATACACTGCGCGTCCTGTTTTTTTTGCTTCCTTGCATCTCACCATTTTTGAACGGCCTTCGAATTCTTGATTTTTTAACAGTCAGCTAGGACCCAATGACCGCGATTTTTTCCATCATCCTTGTTTTCGCCGTCATGCTGGCGGGAATCCGCCTCAAGCTGGGGCTGGGCCTGTCCATCCTGACGGGCAGCTTCGTGCTGGCGATCCTCTTCGGCCTCTCGCCCCTGGCCTGGCTGGGCGCCATTCCGGATGCGCTGCTGACCGAAGAGACCTTTGTGCTCTGCGCCATCATCGCCGTCATCCTGACCTTCAGCGCCCTGTATTCGGCTTCCGGCCAGTCGGAGCGGTTCATGCGCGCCATCCGCGCCCAAATTCGCTCGCGCTCACTGCTCCTGGCCTTTTTTCCGGCGCTGATCGGCCTCTTGCCCATGCCCGGCGGGGCCATCTTCTCCGCACCCATGGTCGAAAAGGCGGCCTCGGAACTGGCCATCCCCCAAAGGGACCAGGCCCTCATCAACTACTGGTTCCGGCACATCTGGGAGCTGGCCTGGCCCCTGTATCCGGGCCTCATCATGGCATCCTCCCTGGCGGGCATCCCGGTGACAGGGATCATCGCGCTGTTGTGGCCCGGTCCTCTGGTGGCCATAACCCTGGGCTGGCTTCTGATCCTGCGCCCGGCCCTGAAAAATGCGCCCCGGCTGCCCTCCATCGCGGCCGAGTCCCGGAGCGGTCAGGACTGGTTCGGCGGCCTGCCACTCTTCACGGCCATCGCCGGATCCATCGCCGGCGAATGGCTCTGCGCCGTGCTCTGGCCAGGCAGGCCCATGGAATACGGGGTCATCGCGGCCCTGATCCTTGCCTCCGGTGTAAGCCTGTTCATGGCCCAGGCCAAATGGACGGCGGTGCTGCGGGAGGCGGGCAAGGACAACACCATGACGCTCTTGGCCGTGGTCTGCGCCATCTTCATCTTCAAGGAAATCCTGCACCAGGGCCACGTAGTGGATGTCCTGGCGCAGACCCTCGGCGGAGGCAGCGCAATCTACGTCATGGCCATCGTCCTGCCCTTTCTGGTGGGTTTTGTGGCCGGCCTGACCATCGCCTTTGTCGGCGCGACCTTCCCACTGCTCTTCGGACTCGCACATTCCACAGGCCAGCCCCATCTCATCCCGGTGATCCTGAGCCTCGGGATGTACGCCGGATACGCGGGCATCATGTCCTCGCCGATGCACATCTGCTACCTGATGACCTGCAACTACTTCCACCAGGATCCGGGCAAACTCCTGCCGCGCATCCTCGTACCCGGCCTGCTGCTCATCCCGGCCGGCGTGGTCGTGACCTTCCTCATGACAACGTTCTAGACGCACCGACGCGGCCAAGCATCCTTCGACACGTTTCTGCCCCAACCAATACTCTCTCATCCATTTTACCCATCGGATTCCGGAGGGTGGGCCCCAGACAATCGGCCAATATCTGCCATTAAAATATTATTTTCAATTTTTTTATTTTTAAATTCAAAGTGATATTTTTTTTTATTTAAGCCAAAAGATCGGCCAAACTGACAATGAAATAAGCCGCCAATATTGAGATTTTAATCGTCGTCATTGTCGAAAAGATGACAAGCACGGGGTCACGTGCGCGTGCCCAGGCCGCACTCCGTCATATCCGGCCGTTCGTACCCTTCCTCCTGGAAGATCACGTCCGCGCCCAGAAACTTCTCGTAATCCACGCCCCAGGACCGCATCTGCAGGAGCAGCGGGATGAGGCTTCGGCCCATTTCCGTCAGGGAGTACTCGACGCGGGGCGGCACTTCGCGGTAGACTTCGCGGTGAACCAGCCCGTCGGTCTCCAGTTCGCGCAGTTGCCGGGTCAGCATGCGCTCGGTCACGCCTGCCATGCTCCGCCTGAGTTCCCCGAAACGCACGGCTTCGGCCAAAGACAGATGGTAAAGGATGATGGGCTTCCACTTTCCGCCGATGACCGCCAGGGTCAGCTCGAAATAGCAGCGGTAGCGTTTGCCGGAGATTTCCTTGATCTTGCAGGGCTGAGGCTGGTTTTCGTCCATTACTATACTCCATGTGTGTACCGTACATTATTAACAGTACTTTTCTTAATCGCAGACATGTGCTCTATCCGGGCCTGCATCACGCAGTCAATCCAAACAAGGAGAGAAAAATATGTACGTAGTCGCAGTCAACGGCAGCCCGCGCAAGGGCGGCAACACGGAAATCCTCTTGAACCACGCCCTCGAACCCCTAAAAAAGGCGGGCTGGGAAACGGAGCTGGTGCAGGTCGGCGGACAGAATATCCGCGGTTGCCAAGCCTGCTATAAATGTTTTGAGCGCAAGGACGGACAGTGCGCCATGAAAAAGGACGTCTTCAACGGGGTCATGGAAAAACTTCTGCGCGCCGACGCCCTTATCTTCGGCTCGCCGACCTACTTCGCCGATGTCTCCGCTGAACTCAAAGCCCTGATGGACCGCGCCGGTCTGGTCGCCCTGGCCAATGGCCGCGCCTTCAAGGGCAAGATCGGCGCGGCCGTGGTGGCCGTGCGCCGTGGCGGGGCGACCCACGTCTATGACACCATCAACCACATGTTCCTCATGAACCAGATGATCATCCCTGGTTCCGTGTACTGGAACATGGGCTACGGCCGCGACAAGGGTGAAGTCGAGGGAGACGCCGAAGGCCTTGGCAACATGAAGAATCTGGGGCAGACCATCGCCTGGCTGGGGGCGGCGATCAAGCCGCATCTGGAAAGCTTTCCGGTCCTTGAAACCGTGAGCGAATAAAGGGGACAGCGATGATCGAATTCCACATAGACAAGGACAAGTGCATCCAGTGCGGCGAATGCGCAGCCGACTGTCCGGCCGGCATCATCGACATGCAGGAGTTCCCCGAAATCACTGATGAAGGGCGCTGCTACCGCTGCCAGCACTGCTACTCCGTCTGCCCGACGGGGGCCGTGTCCATCCTGGGGCTGACCCCCGAGGACGCCGCGGTGGAAAAGGAACTCCCCTCTCCTCTGCAGATGTCGGACCTGATCAAATGGCGTCGCTCCGTGCGGCGCTACAAGGATGATAATGTTCCCAAGGACATCATCGACGAGCTCGTCGACACCACCTGCCACGCGCCGACCGGGGTCAACGCCCAGGGCGTCGTGTTCACGGTGGTCCGGGACAAGGCGTTCATGGACACCTTGCGCCGCGAGACGCTGGGCCGCCTCGGAGCGCTGGCCGACGCCGGAAAGCTGCCGGAAGGGCTCATCTCCCAGTACCTGGGCTTTGCCGTCCAGGCCTGGCGGACGGACGGCCGCGACGTCATCTTCCGGGGCGCGCCGCACATGCTGCTGACGAGCACCCCGCCCGGCGTACCCTGTGCGGTGCAGGACGCGCACATCGCCCTGACCACCTTCGAACTCCTGGCCAGCTCCCATGGCCTCGGCACCCTGTGGGACGGCATGTTCATGATGGCCCTGGCCATCTGCCCGCAGCTTCGGGAAACCCTGCGCATCCCGGCCGATCACGCCATCGGTTACGCGCTGCTCTTCGGCACGCCGGACGTCCAGTACCACCGCCCCGTCAAAAGGGGCCCGGCCAAGGTCAATATCCTCGAATAGAAAAGGGCCGGGACGCTTAATACGCGTTCAGGCCCATCCCGTTTCGCCCCGGAGAAATTTTCCTCATGGACTCGACCGGCATCACCCTGGCCATCCTCTCGGCCCTGTTCATGGGCACCATCGGCGTCTTCTCCAGAATCACCGGACTGCCCGCCGAGACGATCACCTTTTTCCGCCTCCTGCTCGGAGCCGGATTCCTGGCCCTTTTCCTCCTGGCCACCCGTCAGGCCGGCACGCTTAGGCGCTGGCCGACCTGGCCCGTGATCGTCAACGGCGCTCTTCTGGCCGGATTCATCATCTTCTACGTGCAGGCCATGAACCTGACCTCCATGGCCAACGCCATCATGCTGGTCTATCTGGCCCCGGTGTCCGCTTCGATCTTCGCGCATTGTTTCATGAGGGAACGGCTCAATCTCGCGGGCTGGATTCTCATCGGCCTGGCCATGCTCGGCTTCGCGGCCATGATGGAATTCAGGCTGGATTTCGCGGACGGCTCGAACCATGCGGCGGGCCTCGGCCTAGCGGCCCTGGCCATGCTCTGCTACGCAAGTTTCATCCTCATGAACCGCCGCATCCGGCCCCACGTTCCGGTCATGACCCGCGCCTTTTACCAGCTCCTGACCGGGGCCCTGGTCATGCTGCCCTTCTTCCTGCACTCCCGACCCGAAATCACCGCCGTGAACGCCTTCTGGCTCCTGGGCACAGGCCTGATCCCGGGCTTTCTGGCCATCACCTTCGCCGTGGCTGCCCTGAGCCGCCTGCCCGCCGCGACCTTCGGCACCCTGGCCTATTTCGAACCCCTGGCCGTGGTCTTCTTCGGCTGGTCCATCTTCGGGGAAAGCCTATCCGGGCTGCAACTGGCCGGCTGCGCCACGATCATGGCCAGCGGCTGCGCAAAAGCCCTGATCGCGGCCCGCACACCGGAACGCTGATCACCTTCCCCTGAAGCACAGACCTTCTGCGCAAGAGGGTTGCGCAACTGCAACCATTGAACCTTCCCTTGGTTGCAGCCATGCGCCACTGGACTGCGCAAATCTCCTCAAAATATTTGTATTCTTCAATGCATCCAGCCTGTTCGACGTATTTCTTCCTTGTCGCCACGATGGCACCAGTGTTGCTTTGCATCTAGTAGCCAAAAACACGTCCGGTCGTGTCCGGGCAAGAACACCTTGCGGAACGAATCAACCTCCCGGCTACGCCAGCCAAAACATGAATTGGAGAAGCAATGTCCAAAATAGGCATACTCCGTTGCGAAAAAAATGAAACCAAATGTCCTCTCACCTCCTGTTTCAAGGCGCTCTCCTCGGCCACAGAAGGCTTTGCGGACTGCGAAGAGCCGGAACTTGCGGGCGTTTTCACCTGTCGATGTCCGGGAGAAAACGTGGCAGACATGGCCCGGATACTCAAAAGCAAGGGAGCCGAACGCATCCATTTCTGCACCTGCCTGTTCTCCCACAAGGAGAAGGATGGATGGGCTCCGGACCAAGGCTTTTGCGCGGATGTGGACCGGCTCGTCCGCCTGGCCGCCGACGCGGCGGGAATCCCCTGCGTCAAAGGGACAGCGCACCTGCCAATCGGATATGTTCCGGAAGTTTTCAAATAAACACAGAAGGGGTTTTAGCTCATGGGCGACGATCTGGACCGCATCATTGAGGCCTTGCAGAATACAATAAATGAAGACACGCGCGCGGTCTGGGGCGAGGATGCCTACCAGCGCTGGGTCAACCCGCCCAACATGGGGTCCATGCCCGACGCCGACGGCACGGCGGAACTCAAGGGCACCTGCGGCGACAGCATGGCCATCTCGCTCAAATTTGACGGCGATCGGGTTTGCGCGGCGTCGTTTGAAACGGACGGATGCGGCCCCAGCGTGGTCTGCGGCTCCCTGGCGGCGGAAATGGCCGTGGGCAAGACGGCAGAAGAACTTTTCGACATCACGGGCGAAATGATCCTGGCCCGGGCCGGACAGATCCCGGAGGACCATCATCACTGCGCTTTTCTGGCCGTCTCCACGCTGCACGAGGCGTTGAACAGATACATGCGTCTGGCCCTTGAGAAACAGTGACGGACAATTTTCATACAACTGCTCCCGCGAAAGACGGGAAGGAGGTATTATGCCAGCTGGTAACGGAACGGGACCCATGGGTATGGGCTCCATGACAGGACGCGGTGCCGGATATTGCTCCGGTTCCGGGATGCCGGGTTACGCAAGTGGCGGAGGATTCGGAGGCGGCGGATTCGGATTCGGAGGCGGCAGAGGCCGCAGAAACCGCTTTTTCGCGGCAGGGCCGCAGGGCCGCTTCGCGCGGCAGGGAGCCGTTGACTCTGCCACGGAGCAACAGACGCTGAAAAATCAGGTCGAGGCCCTGCAATCGCAACTGGAAGCCATCCAGAAACGTTTGGCGGAAATCAAATAGTCGAAACACCCGGCACGCAAAGAGAAATGGCCGCGCCCTCAAGGGGGTTGCGGCCATTCTATGTCATATGCTCATGGATGCGACCATCACGTCGTCACTCCCCAGACCGCATGCACAGGGTCCGAATGCTGGATCATGGGATAATAGCGGTCCCGTGCGTCCATGGGCCGGGGCCAGCCGCGCTCAGACAATGTGGACAAATCCTTGAAAAGCCCGCTCTCTCGAAAATATTCCGTGACCAGCCCGGCCCGCTCGAACTCGTGCAGCTCGGTCCAGATCCGCACGGCCTGATCCGGAAACCAGCGGTGCGAAAAGACCATGACGCACAGCCCGCCGGGTTCCAGCACCCGCGCGATCTCGCGGAAAACATCCAGAGGCCGGGTCAGGTATTCCACGGACAGGCTGCAGATCACGGCGTCGAAAGCGCGGTCCGCGAAAGGCAGGGCCGGATCGGCGTTCAGGTCATGCACCACATGGGACGACATGGCCGGATTCTCGTTCATCTCCTCCTCGTTCATGCCCAGGCCCGTGGCCGTGACACCGTCCGGAAGATGGGACTGCCAGCCGGCCATGAGATCCAGTATGCGCTTCCTGCCGGGCAGAAGGCGAGTGTACACACCGGCGATATTCTTTTCCGCCTGGCTGTCCACATGGGGCACCTTGCGCGGCGTAGAATAAAATGCGGCGTCATTTTCCCCCAACGGCTTGTCCAAGGACCCACCCAACCCGAAATCAGTGCCATTCCTCGCCCTGCGCTTCAAGCCCGGCCCGTCGGTAATGGCGCAGATCCAGTCCTGGCACTGACCGCCGAACTCCGCCGTCTTGGGCCAGACATCAAGGGCGGTGATCTCCAGTTCCAGCTCCGCGTCGGCCATGGGGTGATTGAGGTCAACGGTCAACGTGTCCTGGTCCATGCCGATGATGCGAAAGGGCTGGATGTTCTGCGGATAAATGCCGGGCACTCCGCGCAGCACCCCCTGGGGATAAAAACGGCCCTGGAGCGGGACAATGGCCGGCATTGAGGGCGCGACCTTGAACTCCCTGCGGGGCACGGTCAGGACCTTGCGCATGTCGCGCACCGGCACATGCGCTCCGGGACACAGATCGACATGGCGGGACTCTCCCGCCTTCATTCCCAGAATCTCCCTCTCAAGCCCGGCAGGAAAAACATCCCGCCACAGGTTCACGTTCTGGGCATAAAAACTATCTTCGTGGCGCACTCCATGCTCTTCCCAGTGCAGGCGGAACAGAATGTTGGCGAGGGTATCGGTGGAAATGGCGGTCATGACTGCCTCCGGATTGCTGTGTAAAAATAATAAAACTTCTCAATAAGAAGCTTCGCCATGCAGTCAAGCGGAGTTGCCAATATGAACGCGAGGCGTTATTAACAATTCATGATTGTCTCATTTGCTTGCAAGGAAACCGACAAACTCTTCCGTGAACGAACGTCACGAAAAATTCCTCCGGACATTCAGAGGGTTTCCTTGCGCAAGCTTATGCAACTGCATGCGGCGGTTGACCTGAACTTTCTTCGCGTGCCACCGGGCAACCGGCTCGAAAGCCTGTCAGGAGATCGGTCCGGACAACACAGCATACGCATCAACGAACAATGGCGCATCTGTTTCACATGGTGTGACGGCAATGCGCACGATGTGGAAATCGTGGATTATCATTAATGGAGCAAAGCACCATGAAGAACCTGATTCCAAGCCCCATTCATCCCGGAGAAATTCTACTCGAGGATTTCATGAAACCCCTGGCCATCACCCAATATGCCTTGGCCAAGGCCATCAGCGTTCCTCCTCGCCGCATCAATGAGATCGTGCACGGAAAAAGAGCCATCAGCGCGGACACGGCGCTCAGACTCGGTCGCTATTTCGGAGTTGATCCGCAGTCGTGGATGAACCTGCAATCGCATTATGAACTTGAAGTTGCGGCACAAAATCTTGGAGAAAAATTGGAAAGCGAAGTCAACCCGCGAAGCGCCGCCTGAACGCGGCATATCCAGCAGAAAAAAGGGGCGCCCCGCATGGAGCGCCCTTTTCGCTTCTTGTTCAATGCCCTTTATTCGATGATCTCGATGCAGTCGTCCGGGCAGTAGGCCACAACCTTGCGGGCCAGATCCTCCTCGCAGGGGTTTTGAAGAATCACGGCCACATGCGCGGCCTCGTCATAGGCAAAAAACTCCGGCGCCAGCTCCACGCAGGCCAGGCAACCGGAGCAGCAGGGCTGGTTCAAAGCCACTTCCACCATGTTCATTTGAGGCCTCCCAGATATTTTTCAAGCCGGCGCATGCCTTCTTCGATTTTTTCGATGGAGTTGGCGTAGGAAAAGCGGATGTAGCCCTCGCCTCCCGGCCCGAAATCCACGCCCGGCGCCACGCCGACTCCGGCCTTCTCCAGCAGGTCGAAAGTGAACTGCATGGAATCATTCGTGTATTTTTTGGCATTGGCGAACACGTAGAAGGCTCCCGTGGGCTCGACCTTGATACCGAAGCCAAGCTCGCGCAGCCTGCCGATCAGGTGCTTGCGGCGCTGGTCATAGATGGCCTTCATGTGCGCGACATCCGGACCGGCCTGAGTGAGGGCGGCCACCCCGGCCCACTGGGCGATGGAACTGGTACACAGAAAGAAGTTCTGCTGCATGGTCTGCAGGCGCTTCATGTAGCCCCTGGGCGCGATGACATAGCCGAGCCGCCAGCCGGTCATGGCGTAAAGCTTGGAGAAGCCGTTGAAGACAAGGCAGTTGTCCGTGAATTCAAGGGCCGTGTGCTCCTGCCCCTCATAGACAAGCCCGTGATAGATCTCGTCGGAAAAGAGCGGCACGCCCAGCTCGGCCAGGCCGCAGTAGACCTCGGGGCTGACCAGGGTGCCCGTGGGGTTGGAAGGCGAATTGACCAGAATGCCGCGCACGTCCTCGCCCATGCGCTCCTTGACCTGGTCCACGCGGAACTGGAACCCGTCCTCCTCGCGCACAGGCACGAAATCGGCCACCGCGCCGGTGAATCGGATGAAATTGGGATAGCAGGCATAGCTCGGGTCCGACAGCAGCACCCGGTCGCCGGGCTGCAGCAGCAGCGAAAAGGCCAGCAGCATGGACGGAGACGTGCCCGAGGTGACAAGCACCTGATCCGGATGGACCTCCACCCCGTATTTGGCGTGATAATTCGCGCAGATGGCCTCGCGCAGCTCGATGATGCCCAGGGAATGGGTATATTGGCAGCGCCCGTCGCGGATGGCCTTGCAGGCGGCGTCCTTGACGCACTCGGGCGTGTCGAAGTCGGGCTCGCCGATCTGCAGATGCACGATGTCCCGGCCCTCTTTCTCCAGCGCGCAGGCCCGCTCCAGCACGTCCATGACCTTGAAGGAGCTCAGGTCCTGGCAGCACGGATTGATGCGGCATTCATTCATAAAAATCCCCCTCGCGATTCGTGATACGGGCGGCTTATACTCCTTCGCGGCAAAGCTCAAATTCTTCCATCTGGACTAGGCCGCAATCCTGTGGAAGTGGTCACGATTTTTCCCAGTTTATCTCCAAACCGGCCACAATTATTTCCACTTTCCAGGCATGTCCCGGCCACAAGCTGCAACCCGATAGGACTACGCACCGCAATCTACCACGCCATATCTCGTCTTGCGTCATGGAAACGATCATATTATGGCTTCGCCACCTCGCGCCGGGCCTCTGGCGCTTGAGCAAATCACAACCATTCCATTCCATATTCCCGTCAATGTTCGGCCACGCATGAAAACGGTGACTTACCGCTCTTCAGCGCCGCTCCCGGCGCACGCTGCGCGGAGCTTGTACGAAATGGAATGAAGGAGATAGCATGGGACTGAGCATAGGCATCGTGGGCCTGCCCAATGTGGGCAAATCCACTCTTTTCAACGCGCTGACCAAGGCCCAGAATGCCGAAAGCGCCAACTACCCCTTCTGCACCATCGAGCCGAACAAGGCCGTGGTCCCGGTGCCGGATCCTCGTCTGGCCAAGCTCCTTGAACTGGTGAACTCGCAGAAGATCATCCAGGCCACGGTGGACTTCATCGACATCGCCGGGCTGGTCAAGGGCGCGAGCCAGGGCGAGGGCCTGGGCAACCAGTTCCTGGCCAACATCCGCGAATGCGACGCCATCCTGCATGTGGTGCGCTGCTTCGAGAATGACGACATCATCCATGTCGACGGATCCGTGAACCCCGTCCGGGACATTGAGGTCATCGACACGGAGCTGATCCTGGCCGACCTGCAGGCCGTGGAGCGCAAGGCCGACCGCCTGTCCAAGCAGATCAGGGGCGACAAGCGCCTGGCGCCACAGCTGGACCTGCTGCAAAGGCTCACGGCCCACCTGAACACGGGCAAACCGGCCTCGGAACTGGAAGAACTCAAAAGCGACCTGGGCCAGGAGCTGCGCAAGGATTTGCTGCTGATCACCTTCAAGCCGGTCATCTTCGGCATGAACGTGGACGAAGCGGGACTCGCCGAGGACAATGATTTCGTCAAACAGGTCCGGGAACTGTCCGCGGCCAGAGGCGCTCGCGCCGTGAAAATTTCCGCCCGTATCGAGGAAGAGCTTGTCGGCCTGACCGCGGAGGAAGCCCAGGAATTCCTGTCCTCCTACGGGGTGAACGAATCGGGCCTGGACCTGATCATCCGCACGGGTTTCGAGATGCTCGGCCTGTGTTCCTATTTCACGGCCGGCCCCAAGGAAGTACGCGCCTGGACCATCCGCCAGGGCTGCAAGGCGCCCCAGGGCGCGGGCGTGATCCACACGGATTTCGAGCGCGGCTTCATCCGGGCCGAAGTCATCGCCTATGACGACTACGTCAAGCACGGGACCGAAGCAAAATGCAGGGCCGCCGGGGTGCTGCGGGTGGAAGGCAAGGAATATGTCTTGAAAGACGGAGATGTGGTGCATTTTTTGTTCAACGTCTAGATCCTCCTCTCAATGAACTTAAAAAGGCAATTACTTTTACGCTCCGATCTCAATAAGTAATTCTTTCAATTTCAAATTATGGACAAAGAGTATTCCACATGCGTCTCTCTGTTGTCATCCCTTGCTACAATGAATTGGCAACAATCGACATCATTATTGATGCCGTTAACAATTCTCCTTATCCGAATAAAGAAATAATAATTATTGACGACTGCTCAATAGATGGAACGCGAGAGAAACTTAAACTAGAGATTGAAAATTCTGGACGTATTAGCCAAGTCATATACCATGACGTCAACATGGGAAAAGGGGCTGCCCTGCGCACGGGGATCCAAGCTGCGACAGGCGATCTCGTCATTATTCAGGATGCGGATCTTGAATATGACCCTAATGAGTATGCGTGGTTGATTGAGCCAATACTTCAAGGGAAGGCAGATGTCGTTTTCGGGTCGCGCTTTGCCGGAGGCGAGGCGCATCGCGTGCTTTACTATTGGCACCATCTAGGCAACCAGTTCCTCACGATGCTCTCCAACATGTTCACAAATCTTGATCTGACCGACATGGAAACATGTTACAAACTTTTCCGACGTGAAATTATTCAGAACATTCAGATCGAAGAAAATCGCTTTGGCTTCGAACCGGAAATTACAGCAAAAATTGCCAAACTTGACTGCCGCATCTACGAAGTTGGCATCAGTTACTATGGCAGGACCTATGCTGAAGGAAAGAAAATCGGGTGGAAGGACGGAATAAGAGCCATCTACTGTATCTTCAAATACAATTTGTTCCGCTAATGAAAATTTTCCGTTACTTCCTTGTGGGTGGAATAGCGGCCACTGTTGATTTTTCAATATTTGCGGCATTGGTTACAACAGAAACCGCAGGGTGGTTTACGGCAGGAGTGATCGGTTTTTCTTTGGCAACTTCGGTGAATTATCTGCTCTCAATACGCCATGTGTTTGAGAGTTGTACGCGGTTTACAAAACATCACGAAGTCATGATGGTCTTTTTGGCCAGTGGCGTCGGCTTAGCGTGCAATCAGGCAATCTTGTACATTCTTATAATCAGACTGAACGTTGACACGCTTATCGCCAAACTTGGAGCAACAGCTATCGTGTTCTGCTGGAACTACCTCGCTCGCAGCAAGTTCATATTTCGCGAAAAGAGATGCTCAATTTGAAACACAGCCAGCTTTTGCTAAATACGGAGAAAATATGGATGCCTTTATCTTGGGCTTTCATTTTTTTCGGAATTTGCATCAGAATATGGCAGTACATTAATTGCAGAAGCCTTTGGATTGACGAGGCGATGCTCGCCCGCAATATTATCGGCAGAAATTTTTATGAGTTGTTAAATCCTCTTGATTTCAATCAAGGAGCGCCCGTTCTTTTCCTATGGTTAACGAAATATGTGACAACTTTTTTTGGAACAGGAGAACTTGCATTACGTTTATTTCCACTCATAATATCCGTTATCGGAATCATCTTTTTTTACTTCATAGCGAAACGCTTTCTTGAAGCACCCTTTATTGCAATTGCACTTTTTATTTTCTCCTTCTCGCCACGACTTATATACTATGCTCAAGAATTTAAACAATATGCATCTGACGTTACAATAACGCTCATTATTTTATACTTATTTTTAGGATATTTAGAAAAAAACAATAATGTTAAGCTAGTCTTTCTTATTTTTTTAGGAAGTATTTCAACATTTTTGTCTTATCCTTCTATTTTCATTATTTCAAGCGTATCATTCACTTTTATTTTTCTCAAATATAAAAAACAAATTAATATTTCTTTTATTAAAATCATAATAATTATTACGATATGGTTCTTAAGTTTTTGTATAAACTACTTTGTTTTTTTGAGACAACTTTCAGAAAATAGTTACCTCACTTCGTTTTGGAATAAAGGTTTTTTACCTATTCCAACCAGTATAGACGACATTGAAACTTGGATAAATACCCTACAAGATTTTTTAAAGTTTTGTGGTTTTACAATAAAACTCCAGATAGTTCCACTTCTTATGTCCGGCATTGCCGTTGTATACGGATTTCGCAAGAAGTCCGCTTCCATTTTAATACTAGCGATGGTATTTTTCTTTGCATTATGCGCTGCTATTCTCTATAAATACCCATTTGAGCGACGTCTCGCTCTATATATAATTCCTCTTTTTATTCTTTTATACGTAAAAGGAGCTGAAGTTTTTTTAAAAAAAAGAAATTTTTTTATTTCTTTTGCTATATGCTTACTTTTATCACTTCCAACATTCAAATCAATTTCAAAAATAACAAAAAATATAGAAATAGAAGAAATCAAGCCGATATTGGAACACCTTGATTCAAAAATAAAACAAAAAGACCAAATCTATGTTTATTATGGGGCAGAACATGCCTTGATGTATTACAGAGAAAATGAAATAAAGAAAAATGAATCATGGCACATAGGAAATTCTTCTCGAAACAATAGAGAAAAATATATACGCGAAATAGATTCGATGAAAAAATTTGAGAGAGTTTGGTTTTTATTTTCTCATATTTTTAAAGATGAAGAAAAATTTTTCCTTTCCCATATCAATGGAAAAATTTTAGAACAACGTTTAGATCGTGGTGCGCATTTATACTTATTTGAATTTGAAAAATGAGAATAAGTTTGTGTTTATACATTTCTAACTAATTTTATTCACAAAACGACATAATAAACTTGAAAAGTTTTGGCCCGTGGAAACACTTTCGCTGCAACATGACCTCCGCATGCAGAAATCCTGAACTATAACTTTGACCTCACACGAAGAACCATGCTGGACAACATCGCCGTCATTCTTTTCAGGCCCAAGTTCTCGGAAAATATCGGCTCCGTGGCCAGAGCCTGCCTGAACATGGGCTGCGGCCAGATCGTGCTGGTGGACCCGTGGGATTGGGATTTCGGCAGAGCCCTGCCCCTGGCCACCCATCATGCGAGGCACCTTCTGGAGAATATTCAAATCCGTCCGACTTTGGCCGAGGCGCTGGCGCCCTTCTCCTTTTCCTACGGGACCACGGCCCGCACGGGCGGATGGCGCAAGGCCATCCAGACCCCCGAAGAGGCGGCCCCGCGCATCATCGAGCAGCGCAACGGCGGAGGCGAGATCGCCATTGTCTTCGGACCGGAGGACAAGGGCCTCACCAACGAAGAGACGGATCTGTGCAATCAGCTCCTGACCATCCCCACCACCGAGAACCTGACCTCGCTCAACCTGAGCCAGGCGGTCATGGTCGTGCTCTACGAATGCTTCAAGAAATCCATGACCACTCCCTTCAAAGTGTCAGGATACCCCAGGGACCGCTACATCACCACCGAAGAGCGCGAGATCCTCTTTGCGCAGCTGCGCGAAACCCTGCTCGACATCGACTACCTCAAGGCGGACAATCCGGACTATTTCATGCTGCCCCTGAAGCGCTTCTTCAACCGGGTCAACCCGCGCGTGAACGAATACAACCAGCTCATGGGCCTCTGTCGCCAGATGAAACGAATCGCCGACATCGCCAAAGACAAGGCAACGTAGGGGCGGCCCCCCGTGGCCGCCCTTCTTCCCGAACCCCGTGGCCGCCCTTCTTCCTGTACCCCACAATCGGGCAGGCTACACGTACCAAAAATCGGGCAGGCACGGGGGCCTGCCCCTACGGCACGGCATTTGGCCGACATGATAACGCATCGCCCAGGACCTGCGCATTCCGTAGGGGCGGTCCCCCGTGGCCGCCCTTCTTCCCGCACCCCAAATTCGGACAGGCTACCTCACCCCATGGATTTGGCCAGGCGCTTTATCCCTTCTTCGATGACATCTTCGCTGTTCGAGGCGAAATTGAGACGCATGCATCCTTCCCCCTCGTTCGGATCAAGATAGAAATTCCCGCCCGGCGCAAAGATCATCCCCTGTCCGCAGGCTTTGGGCAGCAGCTCCGAGGCCTTCATCCCTTCCGGCAGAGCGGCCCAGACAAAGAGCCCGCCCTTGGGTCGCGTCCAGGTCATCGCGGAGGGCAGATGCCGTTCCATGGCCGCGAGCATCGCGTCCCGGCGACGGCGGTAAAGGGTGCACGAGCGTTGCAGGTGGGCGTGGTACCGGCCCACGGACACGTAATCGCGCAGGGCCCGCTGGATAAGGTTGCAGGTCGCCAGGTCGTGGCAGCGTTTTGAGCGCAGCAAATGTTCGTAAACCGGGCCGTCGGCGACCACAAAACCAACGCGCAGGCCAGGAATGAGCATCTTGGAAAATGTGCTCATGTAGATGACACGCCCGTCCGGATCGAGGGATTTGAGCGTGGGCTGGGCCCGGCCTTCGTAGCGGATGTCTCCTACGTAATCGTCTTCAAGGACCGGGACGTCAAAGCGTCCGGCCAGACTGATAAGCTGACGGCGACGCTGCCCGCTCAGGCAGGCGCCCGTCGGGTTGTGAAAATTGGGAATGGTGTAAATGAGCCCCGGCTTGTGCCGGGTCAGAATGTCTTCCAGCTCAGCCATGTCCATGCCGTCCTCGTCGATGCCCACGGTGCGGATGACAAGCCCCCGGGCGCGAAACACATCAAGGGCCCCGGCATAGGTCGGACGCTCCGCCACCACTGTCTCGCCCGGAGCCAGAAGCAGCCCGACGACCAGGGACAAGGCCTGCTGGGAACCGGCGGTGATGAGGATGTTGTCCGCCCCGGTCTGGATGCCCTGGCTGGCCAGAACCTGGGCCAGGGTGGTCCGCAGGGGCCGGTATCCGCTGATCTCCCCGTACTCCACGGCAGCCACCCCATCGCGGCGCATGACCTGCCCGAGCATCCTGCGGAACTCGTCCATGGGAAAAAGCCGGGGATCGCACGCCCCGCCGTCCAGGGCGATCCAATCCGTCTGGCGGCTAGCCTCGGGCAGGTAGGCGCTCATGGCCTCGTAACCGCCGTATTTGAGCCGCCCCTGCCAGGCGGGCCAGATTTCCGAACGGCGCGGAACGCTAGCTTCGCCCGGCGCATGAGGCAGCACATAGAAGCCGCTGCCCTGCCGGGAGGTGACCAGACCTTCGGCCATTAGCTCGGCATAGGCGCTCTCGACGGTTCCCCTGTTCACGCCAAGGTCAACCGACAGGGAGCGCACCGCCGGAAGGCGGATGCCGGGCCGCAGATTCCCGGTCAGGATGCTGTCGCGAAAATGCCGGCTGATCTGTCCATAGAGGGGCAGCGGCGATTCAAAATCAAGGGCCAGACGCATGGGCTCTCCTTGGACAAATTGGACTGGTCAATTTCATAAAAAATTGGCCCTTCTAACAGGGACAATTCCTCCCTAAAACAGCCTCACGCCAAGCACAAGATTGAAGGAGACGTTCCCATGGCCCTGTCCCGTTCCGCCCAAGGCTACACCGCCGCGCTGATCAGCGCGATATTTCTGTCCACGACCTCCATCTTCATCCGCCACCTGATCACGGGTTTTGATGTCCCCCCCCTGGTATTGGCCTGCTGGCGCAACGTGATCGTGATTTCGACCCTCATCCCGGCCATGCTCGTCCTGAGCCCCCGTCTGCTGCGGGTCGGATGGACCAACATCCCCTTCCTGGCCTTGTTCGGCTTGATGCTGGCCGGGTTCAACGGGCTGTGGACCCTGTCCGTGGCGTACAACGGCGCGGCCGTGGCCACGGTCATGGTTTACTGTTCCGTGGCCTATACCGCCATTCTTGGCTGGAAATTTCTGGGGGAGAGCCTGGGCGCTCTCAAATTCGGAGCCATCGCCCTGTGTCTTGGCGGATGCGCCCTCATTTCCGGGGCGCTCAATGCATCGGCCTGGCAGACCAATTTTCTCGGCGTGGTCGTCGGACTGCTGACTGGGCTGTGCTACACCGCCTACAGCCTCATGGGCCGTGTGACCTCGCAAAGAGGTATTTCGCCCTGGACCACACTGCTGTACATTTTCGGATTCGCAGGCTTCTTCCTTTTTCTGGTCAACATGACCGGCGGCTGGTTTCCGGGCTCCGCCGTGACGCCGATGGACATGTTTTGGCTTGGCAGTCGCTGGGACGGCTGGGTCGTGCTCATCCTGCTCGGCGCGATCCCCACCGTGGGCGGATACGGCTTCTACAACGTAAGCCTGTGCCTGCTGGACGCGAGCGTGGCCAACATCATCGTCTCCCTTGAGCCGGCCTTCACCGCCGTCTTCGCCTTCCTCATCCTGGGCGAGGTCCTGACCCCGGTGCAGCTTTTGGGCAGCGCCCTGCTCCTGGCCGGCGTGGCCGCGATCAAACTGGGCGACCTGCGCCGACGGCCTCTGCCAGTCCTCCAGGAAGCATGAAGCCCCGCATTGCGGGGCTTCATGGACGACACATTCACATCGGGGCAAGACGCGGTGACTAGCGCGCGTCGGCCTCCTTGCGCACAGTGCGGATCAACTCGGAGATGTTGCTCACTTCCGTGACCTTCCAGTACCCTTGGGGCTGGCGTTTGAGTTCCAGTTGCACCGGGTAGCTGCGTTCGCTACCGTGATCGTACATCTTGGCCGAAGCCGTGGTCATGTCGCCCTGCGGCGGCTGGACGCGCACGGAACGCAGCTCCTTGCGGGCCGTCGAGGCGTCGGCGAAGAGCACCGACAAGAGGCCGCCGTCAGGCAAATTCGCCTGCGTTGACGGCCTGCCTGAAAAATCTCCCGAAGCCACGCCCCGAATCACGAACTTGCGTGTCTCCTCGATGAGCATAATCTTCATGGACTGATTGGCAGCGGTCCCGGACTTGTCCGATAGGCCGCCGGACAGCATCTCAAGCAGCGGGTCGCCCTCGCCGCTTGGCGGATGGGCCGCGAAGTCCGCCACAAACACGTCAACCCCGCGCGTGATGATGCCGCGCAAATCGATGTATTTCTCAAGCAAAACCTGGTCATTGCCGTCAATGGCCCGCTGAATGTTGGTCAGGGCCGTGGCCGGGGTCTCGACGGCTCCGGCTTGCGCAGCCGAAAACAGAGCCAGCATCATAACAATCAAATATACGCAGAACCTCATGGGTGTCCTCCTTTAGTAATGCCCGTTTCCTACTCCATCCAGGCCCACCCGTCCACAAGGCCCAATGCGCCAAAAAAAAGCCCCCACACTGATCTCTCCGGCGCGAAGGCTTTCTCAAATCCCCGCAACTTGGAAACGAAGCGTTGCGGTCAAGAGATGAAATTGCGACTCATGACAAAATGGAAAAAAGCATCAGGCTTTTTTCACCTCCAGGGCGTCCTCGAAAAACGCGGTCAAGACGAAATTCTTTCCGCCGACGTTGACCTTTTCCTCCTGCGCAGGAAACAATTCCAAGGTCGCATCGAAGCTGCTGCCGATGAAAACGGCCTTGGCCTCGCCATTGCTTTCCCAGCGCACTTCGTTGCCGTCATCCAAAACAAGCATCTCTCCATCGTGCAGTCGAACAGGCAGATCCTTCTCTGAATATTGCATTGAACACCTCCATAACTGGTTGAACGACCGTACACTATTTTGGTTCAGCATAGCAGAGCAGGGGGCAAGGTCAAGGGTGCGGCAGCTTTTTTCCCAATTTGAAGGCCATCCGGCCTTCCTTGACTGTTCCAAGGATCACGCCTACTGCCTCCTAGGCCCTCGCCGAGGGTTACGCAGCACGTGGAGATAAGGTTATGAGCGCACTGGAAAGAGAAATACGACAGAACGTGGAAAAACGCCGGACTTTCGGCATCATCAGCCATCCGGACGCGGGCAAGACGACCCTGACCGAGAAGCTGCTTCTTTTTGGTGGCGCCATCACCCTGGCCGGCACGGTCAAGTCGCGCAAGGCCACACGCCATGCGACCTCGGACTGGATGAAAATGGAGCAGGAGCGCGGCATCTCCGTGACCACCTCCGTCATGAAATTCGAATACAACGGGTACGACGTCAACCTGCTGGACACGCCCGGCCATGAAGACTTCTCCGAAGACACCTACCGGGTGCTGACCGCCGTTGACTCCGCTCTCCTGGTCATCGACAGCGCCAAGGGCGTCGAGGCCCAGACCAAGAAGCTCATGGACGTCTGCCGCATGCGCAACACTCCCATCATGACCTTCATCAACAAGCTCGACCGCGACGGCCTCGAACCCCTCGATCTGCTGGCCGACATCGAAGACCATCTGGGCATCGAGTGCGCCCCTTTGACCTGGCCCATCGGCATGGGCAAGGGCTTCAAGGGCACCTACTCCATCTACAAGGACCAGATCCATCTTTTTTCCGCGACCCACGGGGGCCGCATCCAGCAGGGCGTGGTCATCGCGGGGGTCAACGACCCCAAGCTCGACGAAATGCTGGGCCTGCCGGCGGCCGATCTGCGCCGGGACCTGGAGCTACTCGAAGGCGCCGGCACTCCCTTCTCCGTGGAACGCTACCTGGACGGCACCCAGACCCCGGTCTTTTTCGGCAGCGCCATCAACAACTTCGGCGTGAAGGAGATGCTCGACACCTTCGTGGAGTTGGCCCCCTGCCCCCGCCCCCGGGCGACCCTGACCCGTGATGTGTCCCCTTTCGAGGAGGATTTTTCCGGCGTGGTCTTCAAGATCCAGGCGAACATGGACAAGGCCCACCGCGACCGCATCGCCTTCATGCGCATCTGTTCCGGCAAGTACACGAAGGGCATGAAAATCCGCCACCACCGCATCGGCAAGGAAGTGCAGATTTCAAACGCCACCATCTTCATGGCCCAGGACCGCACCGGCGTCGAAGAAGCCTACGCCGGGGACATCATCGGCCTGCACAACCACGGGACCATCAAGATCGGGGACACCTTCACCCAGAAGGAAGAACTGAAGTTCACCGGTATCCCGAGCTTCGCGCCCGAACATTTCCGCAAGGTCATCTTAAAAAGCCCGCTGAAGACCAAGCAGTTGCAAAAAGGGCTGCAGCAATTGGCCGAGGAAGGAGCCGTCCAGGTTTTCCGCCCCCTGCTCGGCAACGAATATATCCTGGGCGCCGTGGGCATCCTCCAGTTTGACGTCATCATATCACGTCTTAAAGATGAGTACTCGGTGGACGCCATCTACACGCCGGTCAATCTGGCGGCGGCCCGCTGGGTCCAGGCCGACGACAAGGCGCTGCTCGAACGTTTCCAGAAAGAGCTTTACGGTGCCCTGGCCACAGATTCCGAAGACAACCTGGCCCTGCTGGCTGACAGCGCTTGGCGACTGGAGTACATCATGGAACAATGGCCGGATATCACATTCCATACGACCAGGGAAAAAAACTAAACTACCAGGCAGCCTATGGCCATACTCTTCGCCTTTGCCCTTCTTCTCCTCTGCCCCTCGGACTCCTTCGCCTGGGGGCCGGGAGTGCACATGGCCATCGGCAATCACGTCCTGACCCATCTGCATCTTTTTGGACCTGCCGTGGCCACCCTGCTCGCGGCCCATCCGGACCAGTACCTTTATGGCTGCCTCTCTGCGGACATTTTCATCGGCAAGGGCTGCAAATTCACGCCCACCCATTCCCACAACTGGGACACTGGCCGCGCCCTGCTGCGTCAGGCCGAGAGCTCCGAGATTCAGGCGTATGCCTATGGGTATCTGTCCCACCTGGCCGCCGATGTCATCGCTCACAACTATCTGGTCCCGAACATGCTCGGATTTTCCGCCGGAAGCGGAAAATTCGCCCACACCTATGTGGAAATGCTCGCTGATCTGCAGGTCGACTGGCCCCGCAAGCAGGCCTCACGCATCTTCCGCATCCCGCGTCCCGAAGCGGACAATTCCCTGGTCGTGACCATGAGGCAAAAAAAACTCTCCTTTTCCATCAAAAAGACCATCTTTCGCCAGAGCCTGCAACTGGTTGAGGAGCGCTCGTACAAGCGATCCCTGCGCATGGTCCGGGGCCTCTTGCCCTTTGCGCGCAAGAAGGCGCTCATCGCCGAGGCCATCGTCTTCGCGCAGGAACTGGTCATCGACCTGCTCCAGAACCCGCAGCGCTCCCCGGTGCTCGAATGCGATCCCATCGGCAGCTCAAACCTGGATCAGGTGCGCAGGTTCCAGCGCAAGCAGCGCTCCTACTACACCATGCATGGCGAAGGGATCATTTTCCCGTTGGACACCCGTCTTGAAACCTGCGTTCATACGCATGGAGGCTCCCATGACCGATTTTCTCAATTTTCTGCGTGAACAGATCAGGCTGGTCAAGGAGACGGAAAACACGGCTCTCCAGCTGCTGCACAACGACGGGAACGACGCCGGATACCGGGACGGCATGCGCCGCAAGGCCGAACTGCTGGCCGATCTATCCTCCAACGCGGCCCCCTTTCTGGATGCCGTGAGCCTCACGCGGCGCCCCATGATCGAGCACCGGCTGGACATGTTTTCCCAGAGCGCCCGCCGCAGCCTGGAGATCGGCAGCGTCTTCTACATGTCCGCCCTCCTGTACCCCGACGACCATCAGCCCGGACAGCCCAATACCCTGGAGAGCTGGCTGACCGAACTGGAACGCGCCAAATAGATTCCTAACTGGCTGAATAATTCAAATGTGCAGACTGTCCAAAAATGGTGAGATGCGAGAAGCAAGGAAAATCCAGCTCCGAAGCGTATTTAGACATACGTAACGGTCTGGATTTTCTGCAGTGACGAAGCAGATCGCCGTCTTGGGGCAGCCCGCTAACCCTTTATCCACAGGAAACATCATGGCACTTGAAGCTGGAACCAGGGTACTGGTTCATTACACTGGAACTTTGGACGACGGCACCAAGTTCGACTCCTCCCGGGAACGCGAACCCCTTGAGGTCATCCTCGGTCAGGACATGGTCATCCCCGGCTTCGAGAAGGCCATCGTGGGCCTGGAGCCCGGCCAGAGCATCACCGTGACCATCCCCGAGGAAGAGGCATACGGTCCCCATCATGAAGAAATGGTCATCCGCGTGCCCAAGGCATCCTTCCCGGCAGAGATCACCCCTGCCGTCGGAGAGCAGCTCATCCTGCGCTCGCCCGACGGCAACGAGCTCCCGGCCCTCATCGTCGATGTGGACGACGAGGAAGCCACCTTGGACGCCAACCATCCCCTGGCCGGATTCGCCCTGACCTTTGAAATAGAACTGGTCAGCGTGGGCT
Organism: Desulfomicrobium sp. UBA5193; assembly: GCA_002412965.1. Taxonomy (GTDB): domain Bacteria; phylum Desulfobacterota; class Desulfovibrionia; order Desulfovibrionales; family Desulfomicrobiaceae; genus Desulfomicrobium. The sequence goes on along the minus strand of DHWB01000004.1, from coordinate 110,458 downwards.
GATTTTTTATTTGCAACATTCAGTCCTGACCTGCTCAAACGGGAAAAGGCATGGATTCCCGCCTGCGCGGGAATGACGCTGGGGCAACCCGGTGGACAACTCCACTCAGCGCTCGCAGAACACCGTTGTCATTCCCGTGAAGACGGGAATCCATGCCTTTTCCCAGAATTTTCCTGACGCCTTTGGCTCACACTCCGTCAAAACCAGATAAAAAAGGGATCCCGGCCATCCGCCGAAACCCCTCTCCACCGCAGCACAATTGACGATGCGGACCCGCCCTCACCCGGACGAAGTGCGGGTCACCTCCTGCACGGCTTCGAGCTTGCGCAGTTTTTCGATGATGCCGTAAAGCTGGGTCGTGGTCTTGACCTCTATCACGAAATCAAGCTCGGACATCCCGTCCACGGCGGAGGTGAACTGTCCAGAGTCGATATTGATCCCCTCCTTGGCCAAAAGGCCGCTGACCATGCCCAGCACCCCGCGCTGATTCTTGCAGACCACCTTGATCCGGGCCGGCAGGAGCTTGGTCTCTTCCTGGCCTCCCCAACTTACGTCCAGGAGGCGTTCAGCCTCCATGTTGGCCACGTTGGGACAGTCCTGGGTATGGACGGTCACGCCGAGGCCCCGGCTGATATAGCCGATGATGGGGTCGCCGGGCAGGGGGTTGCAGCACTGGGCATAACGGATGAGCACGCCGTCCACGCCCTGGATGCTGATGGAATCCGGGTCCTGGGGCTTGGCTTGCGGCGTGCCGGGACGATCCGGCTGCTTGCGCTGCTCATCGGGCTTCTGCTCTTCCTTGGGCAGGAGCTTCCTGAGCACTTGGCGGGCCGTGATGCGGCCATGACCCACTGCGGAAAAAAGATCGTCGATGTGGCGGAAGGAAAATTCCTTCACCACGGGCTCGAACTCCCCGCTCTTTATGGCCTTGCCGACGTTGATGCCCATCCGGCGTCCCTCCTTCTCCAGGAGTTCCTTGGCCAGGGACAGGCTGCGCTCGCGTTCCTCGGTGCCGATCCAGTGTTTGATGCGGGACCTGGCCTTGCCGGACTTGACGAACTGCAGCCAGTCCCGACTTGGACTGCGGGAGGCGTCGGTGATGATCTCCACCGTGTCGCCGTTTTTGAGCGGGGTATTGAGGGGGACAATGCGGCCGTTGACCTTGGCCCCGGCACAGCGGTTTCCGACCTCGGTGTGGATGAGATAGGCAAAATCCACGGGAGTGCTGCCTTCGGGCAGTTCCTTGACCTGGCCCTTGGGCGTGAAGACATAGACCTCGTCCTGAAAAAGTTCGAGGCTCAAGGTGGACATGAAGTCCCGCGAGTCCTTCAGATCCCCCTGCCAGTCCAGAATCTGGCGCAGCCAGCTGAAACGGTCGGCGTCCTGGGCCTTCTTGCTGCCGCGCTCCTTGTAGGACCAGTGTGCGGCAACGCCGTTCTCGGCCAGTTGATGCATCTCCTCGGTCCGAATCTGGATCTCGATGCGCTCGCCCTCGGGGCCGATGACCGTGGAGTGCAAACTCTGGTACATGTTGGCCTTGGGCATGGAGATGTAATCCTTGAACTTGCCCGGAACCGGCCGCCACAGGGAGTGCACGAGCCCAAGCGCCGTGTAGCACTCGCGCAGGTTGTTCACGACCACCCTGAAGGCGATCATGTCGAAGATCTGGTCGAGGGTCAGGCCGCGCTGCTTCATCTTGTGATAGATGGAGTATACGTGTTTGATGCGGCCCTTGACCCGCCCCTTGATGTCGTTTTCCTGCAGCACGTCCTGAATCATGGTGCTGACCCGGTCGATATAGGCCTGCCCCTGATCCTGATAGCGGTTGATGCCCTCGGAAATCTGGTTGTAGACATCGGGCTTCAAGTACTTCAGGCCGTGATTCTCCAGCTGGACCTTGATGCGGTAGAGGCCCAGGCGGTTGGCCAGGGGAGCGTAGATGCCCAGCGTCTCCTGGGCGATGGCGCGCTGCTTGTACTCCTTCTGGAATTCGAGGGTCGAGATGTTGTGCAGGCGGTCGGCGAGCTTGACCAGGATGACCCGGATGTCGTCGGCCATGGCCAGGATCATCTTGCGGATGTTTTCAGCCTGGGCCTGCTCTTTGGACTCGAAATTCATCTTGCTGATCTTGGTCACGCCCTCGACAATGGCGCCGACCTCAGGGCCGAACAGCTCGATGATCTGCGGGATGGATGCGTCGGTATCCTCCACCGTGTCGTGCAGCAGGCCGGCCACGATGGTCGCCGCGTCAAGGCGCAGGTCCACCAGAATATTACTGACTTCAAGGGGATGCGAGAGGTACGGTTCACCGGAGAGACGAATCTGCCCGGCATGAGCCGCTGCGGAAAATACATATGCCTTCTGGATGAGCGCGACATCCAGGGGGGAAAGATAGGTGGACGCCTGGTCCAAAATATCGGTAATGCGAATCATGTTTTGTCCTGTAGGCCCGAGGGGATGGAACCAGATCCAGCCTGAAATTGGCCTTCGGCCATCAAAAAGTCAACTTCTCTTTCCGGTTCCACTCCCACGGAGCATTCACGCCCCTGATTGCGAGCACTCCGGACAGGATCCTTCAATGCGTGGCGATCTGACTTCCTGCACATTTTCCGCCGCAACGAAGCCCCAGAAAAACCCTACTTTTTGACCCCACCAACTTAGGGTGGCTTCACATGGACCGCTTCCGAAAATAATGTCATACAGATTCAGCTGAGCAAAGGGTTGCCAATCCCGGCATTCCAAGTCCGGGATACCGCGTCAACCAACGGAAATTGCAGTTCTTTGATAAGATTTTAAGCGACGCTAGCAAAGTTGCCCCAGCTCTTGATAAAGAATTGTGATTTGTTTAAATGGTTCTATTGTGCCGTGTCGCGTTTTGCCTCCCAAGATTCCCGGGAGTTGGCCACGGCCCTGACCATTCCACCGCCAAAGGCGGTTTTACGGAGATAACCTCACACAATGTCCAGTTCCGTCGAAGCACGCATTCAACGCATCGTGCACAACTTTTTGTCAGACAACATCCCCGAGCACATCCGCGACGGGGCTCAATACCTCATCGCAGACGGCGGCATCCAGAAAATCGATATACGTCGAGATGAAGAATCATGGGACGTGGAAGGCCAGATCCAGGGTGACGATTTTCAAACCTATTCCTCTGAACTTGGCATCAACCTCGACCAAGGCACCGTTCATTCCTACTGCAATTGTCAGGACTCCTTCTCAGGCATATGCCGCCACGTCGCGGCCACGGCTCTGGGACTGCTCTCCAAGCTGGACGTCAAGCACGAGACCGAGCCCCAGATCATAAAATCCGAATGGAAGCAGAGCTTCCGCTATTTCTTCTCCACGGCGCTTGAGCCGGAACCGGGACATCATTATTTCATCTACCGCTTCTTTGCCGAGACCGGACGGCTTCAGGTGGAATTCTTCCGTGCACGCCAGAATAAATCCGGCCTGTCTACGGTTCAGAACCCCGTGACCCTGGAACAGATCATCCGCAACCCCGACTGGTGCGAGATTTCGCCGGAACTGCCCAAGGTGGCCGAACAGATCGGCCAGTATCTGGACTATTACGGACACCGGGTCGAGATCCCCTTCGGACTCATGACCTGGTTCTTCTGGTCCATCAAAAACGAATACTACCAACTCTGGGAAGAAACCGAGCAGCCCGTGCGCATCGAGAGCACGCCCATGCGCCTGCAGCTGCGGCCCAGATTCACGGACGACGGTTTGTCTTTTGACATCATGCTCGGCCGAGAGGGCAAGGTGCCCTTCTCCATACTCAACCAGAAAGTGTCCTTTTACGGCCACCTTCCCCTTTGGGTCTGCCTGAAGCACAGCTTCTACCCCGTGCAGACGGGCCTGCGCCCCAGCCTGATCCAGGAACTGGTCAGCTCGACGCCGGTCATCCCCCACGCGGACATTTCCGAATTTCTGGACCGGGTCTGGACCCAGATTCCGGCCTCGGATCTGCATGGACAGGAAGAATTCCTGGAACGCATGCAGCCCATTTTCGTGCCGGCCAACTACAATCCCAAGCTCTTCCTGAACGAGGAAGGCAGCCTCCTGACACTTGAGATTCAGAATATCTACGAGACCGAGCACGGCGACATCTCCCTGCCCGGCCCGAATCAGGATCTGCAGACCGGCAGCTACCAGTTCGAGGGCAAATCCTTCCTCATCCGCCGCGACCAGGAAGAAGAGGAAGCGCTGCTGACCACGCTCATGGACATGAACTTCCAGCCCAGAAGCAGCGCCATGTGGTTCCTGGAGCCCGAGGAAGCCATCACCTTCCTGCTCGACGCCTATCCCAAGCTGGTCGAGGCCTACCGAGTGTACGGCGAAAAAGACCTGGCCCGCTACAAGGTCCGCCTCACGCCTCCCAACGTGGTGGCCACTGTCGAGACCCAGGAGCAGGACAAGTGGTTCAATCTCGAGATCAATGTCGAGTACGACGGCATCTCCGTGCCCATCGACAAGATCTGGAAGGCCTGGACCCAGGGCAAACGCTATGTGCAGCTCAAAGACGGCTCATATACCAGCCTGCCCGAATCGTGGCTTGAAAAGCTCGGACACAAGCTCATCGCCCTCGGCCTTGACCCGGAAAAACCGCCCAAGAAGCGCTTCGAAAACTTCGAGGCCCCTGTCCTGGACAAGATCCTAGAAGACATCCCCGAGACCACTTCAGACGGTTTCTGGAATACCCTGCGGGACAAGATCAATGATTTCACTGAAATCGAACAGGTTGAAAAGCCCAAGGGCCTGGATGCAACCCTGCGTCCCTATCAGCTGCAGGGCGTAAGCTACCTGAATTTCCTGCGCGAATACCATTTCGGCGGAATCCTGGCCGATGAGATGGGCTTGGGCAAAACCATCCAGACCCTGACCTTTCTGCAGTACATGAAGGAAAAGGGACACAAAGGTCCGAACCTCATCATTGTACCCACCTCGGTCCTGCCCAACTGGGAGCGCGAGGCGCAAAAATTCGTCCCGGACATGAAACGCCTGGTCATCTACGGCGCGCGGCGTGAAAACCTGTTCAAGAAGATCGAGTCCTCGGAACTGATCGTCACCACTTACGCCCTTTTGCGCCGGGATCTGGATGAACTCCTCAAGTTCGAGTTCAATGCCGTCATCCTGGACGAAGCCCAGAACATCAAGAACCCGAACACCATCACGGCCCGAAGCGTGCGCAAGATGCAGGCCCGATTCCGGCTCTGCCTGTCCGGCACGCCTATTGAAAATACCCTGCTGGAGCTCTGGTCCCTGTTCGAGTTCCTCATGCCGGGCTTCCTGGGCTCCCAAGCCTCCTTCCAGAAAGGCTTCGTCAAACCCATCAAGGACGGCGACGACGACAGTCTCGGCTACCTCAAAGCCAGGGTCAAACCCTTCATCCTGCGCCGGACCAAGAACGAGGTGGCCAAGGACCTGCCGCCCAAGGTCGAGAACATCTACTACTCGGCCCTGCTGGACGACCAGCGAGCCCTCTACGCCGCCCTGGCCAAGAAACTCCGTGAACAGGTCCTGCAGGACGTGGACGAGAAGGGCATCGGCCAGAGCCAGATCTCAATTCTCGACGCACTCCTGAAGCTGCGCCAGATCTGTTGCCATCCCAGACTCCTCAAGCTCGACATGCCGGGCTTCAACGCCAACCTGTCCTCGGGCAAGTTCGAGGCCTTCAAGGATCTGGTCACCTCCATCATCGATGACGGACACAAGGTGCTGGTCTTCTCCCAGTTCGTGCAGATGCTGCATATCATCCGCAACTGGCTGCACATGGTGGAGATCCCCTTCTGCTACCTCGACGGCACCTCGAAGGACCGCTTCGAGCAGGTGGACAAGTTCAACAACACGCCCGAGATCCCCATCTTCCTCATTTCGCTCAAGGCGGGTGGAACGGGCCTCAACCTGACCTCGGCCGACTACGTCATCCATTACGACCCGTGGTGGAACCCTGCCGTGGAAGATCAGGCCACCGACCGTACCCACCGCATCGGCCAGACCCGCCAGGTCTTTGCCTACAAGATGATCTGCGAGAACACCGTGGAAGAAAAAATCCTGAAACTGCAGGAATCCAAGAAGGGTATCGCCGACTCCATCATACCGGGCCATTCAGCCTGGAAGAGCCTGACCCGCTCCGATCTGGAAATGCTCTTCGAGATCTAAAATCAAATGGGGAAAGGAGCGAACTCCTTTCCCCATTTTCCGTTGTGATCCCATGATCCACCTCCTCGCCGCCAACGCCATCCTCACCCTGCATCTGCTCTTCATCTGCTTGGTCATGTTCGGCGCCGTGGTGGCGCTGCGATGGCCCGGATTTGCATTTATCCATATTCCAGCCGCGATCTGGGGCTTTCTGGTGGAGGCCATGGGCTGGTACTGCCCGTTGACGGAGTTTGAGAATGCACTGCTGCGCATGGCCGGCGAGGAAGGATACACGGGCGGGTTCATCGAACACTATCTGCTCGCGATCATCTACCCTGACGGCCTGACCAGGGAAATTCAGGTGGCGATGGCGGTGATGGTGCTGCTCGTCAATGGGGGACTGTACGGATGGATGCTGGCACGACGCTGGCGGCAAAAACGCATACAGTCAGACGCGTAAAAAATCAGGACAGGACCCGCTGCACTCGTTTGAGCCGCGGCCACCAGTAGGCGTCAAGCTCCGACAAGATCACTCCTTGAGTTGAGGATGAATGTAAAAACTTTCCATTCTCAACGATTACACCGATATGGTCTCCGCCCTTGTCGATAAAATAGACCAGATCTCCAGGCCGCATCTCACGCGCGTCCACTTTTTGTCCCAGCCGGCTTTGCTCGCGTGAAGTCCGGGGCAGATCCATTCGAAACGCGTCGCGAAAAACGGCCTGCATCAGCCCCGAGCAGTCCACGCCCTGACGATCCGAACCGCCAATGCGATGCGGGACTCCCTTCCAGGCCTGAAATTGACCCAGAAGTATCACGGAAACTGTTGATGATGGTGCAGTTTGCGCCGGAAGAGTGGACGCAGGAGTTTGAATGACGACCTTGGGAGCGCAGCCAACGCCCAAAAAAAGCAGACACAAGAAAACAGTCCCGCTCAGACGGATAACACTTTGACTATGAAATTCGAAGAATTTTCGGACAATCATGGGTGAACGTCCCCTCTATGAACCCGTGCGCCAACCCGCTGTGTGAACAAGCAGAGCCGACGCACGATTCACTCAACCGCCCTTGGGAGCAAACGCATTCCGGTCCTTCTCGTCCAGAAGGCGACGGATCCGAAGCAGGCGCGGTGTCCAATACTTGTCGAATTTGGATAGGATCACGCCTTTTTTGCGTGACGCATGTACAAATTGGTTCTCGCTGACGGCAACACCGACGTGCTTGCGGCCACGGTCCACAAAGTAGAGCAGGTCTCCGGGCTGAATCTCCTCGCGAGCCACAGCCTCGCCCATTTTGCTCTGTTCAATCGAGGTCCTCGGCAAATCCATTTCAAAGGCATCCCTGAAAATCGCCTGCACCAGCCCCGAACAATCCACGCCGCGATAGTCCGACCCACCGGGACGATACCGCACGCCGCGCCAGTCGTCATACTGAGACATGACAACATCACTGATGGAAGGAACGTCGTCTATGTCTTCATAGGATTCTGAGGAGACGGTCTCTTCGGGCAGGGGCCCGTCAAATCCGTATTCAGGAAAAGAAAAAGTGAGGTAACCGGTTGCCTGAGGCATGAATGATGAAAAATCGGCTTCGCGAGATGGAGCGGCCGGGGTCGAATTTTGCGGCTGCAAGACGGGTTCAACGACAGCTTGCTGAACTGCGGGCGAAGGGGTGGGGATTGCCACGGCCCGTTTCTGCGAACACCCGTTTACGGTACAAAGAAAACACATGAGCAGCGCGAGTCCAAGCAGACTCGACAACTCTCGACGAGGGCCTTGCCCACTTTGCCGAAAATCCATAGCGTTCCCTCCTGTTCTGGTATGTTGCAGATACCTACACAAAGAATAGGCTTGAGTCAAAACGTTGATACCCACTCCCTTCTTCACCCTCAATAAGTGTCACCACCTAATTAAAGAGGCGCACCATGCATCCGTTTTCTGGACTCATTCACGCCCCTGAATCATTAATCCCCGCGGCCCGGACCATCAATCCGCCTACCTATCGCGGCTCGACCGTTCTCTTCCCAAGCCATGCGGATTTCGTAAAGGCCGGCCAGGGGGAATACGACGGGATAACCTACGGAACGGACCGACTGCCCCAGCAGCGCATTCTGGAATCAGCTCTCCGCGACCTTGAAGGCGCTGCCCTGACCCGGGTCTTCCCCTCCGGCATCAGCGCCATAAGCGAAACCCTCCTGGCCTTTGTGCGCGCCGGAGACCATGTCCTAGTGTGCGAGAATGCCTACGGACCAACCTTGCGCTTTTGCAACGAAGTCCTGGGCAGGCTCGGCGTCACGACGCAGACGATCCCGCCCGATGCGGGCGCGGACATCGCGGCCTATCTGCGCCCCGAGACCCGTATCATCTTTCTGGAATCTCCGGGCTCCCTCACTTTTGAATTGCAGGACATACCGGCCATCACCAAAATCGCACGCCAGCGGGGCATCGTCACCATACTGGACAACACCTGGGCCACCCCGCTCTACCTCGATCCATTCGAGTTGGGCGTGGACGTGTCCATCCACTCCATCACCAAGTACATCTGCGGCCATTCGGACCTGCTCATGGGCTCGACCTCGACTACCGAGGCTCACGCCGAAACACTGGCCAAGGCATATGCCTGCCGGGAAATCTACGCCGCGCCCGAGGATTGCCAACTGGCCCTGCGCGGCATCAAAACCCTGCCTCTGCGCATGAAGCAGCATCAGGCCTCGGCGCTGACCGTGGCGGAGGTTTTACACGACCATCCGCTGGTCGACAGGGTGCTCCACCCGGCACTGCCCTCCCATCCGCAGCACGAACTATGGAAACGCGACTTTCGCGGCTCCTCGGGACTCTTCGCCTTCACGCTGAAAAATGAATATCCGGAAAGCATTCTGGGCCAATTCATCGACAGTCTTCAACTTTTCGGCATCGGGTACAGCTGGGGAGGATTCATGAGCCTCATCACCACGGGCCAGCCAAAGCGCGGCTTTGCCGGACCTTTGCAGGGCAAGACACTCATCCGTGTCAGCATCGGCCTCGAAGAGCCTGCTGATCTGCTTGCGGATCTGGAGCAGGGGCTTGCTCGCCTCGCGGGATAAAAAAGAGAATCAGGAGAAATGTACGCATGAAATACTCGCAAGCGAGGCAGGGGCGGATCTTTGTCATCCGTCTGGAGGATGGCGACATCGTTCATGAAGAAATCGAACGGTTGGCGAGGGAAGAAGGAGTCAAGGCCGGGTTTCTGACCATTCTGGGAGGAGCGGACAGTCAAAGCGCCCTCGTGGTCGGCCCCGAAAAAAGCCGAGGCGTTTCGCCGGTCATGCCCATGAATCACATTCTGGAAGATGCGCATGAGATCGCGGGGACCGGCACCATCTTCCCGGACGAAACGGGCCGGCCCGTGCTGCACATGCACATGGCCTGCGGCCGCAGGACTGAGACAGTGACCGGCTGCATCCGGGGCGGAGTCAAGGTCTGGCATGTCATGGAGGCGGTGCTGGTGGAATTGCTCGACACGAGCGCAAGCAGGGTCCTGGAGCCTGCAACCGGCTTCAAGCTCCTTCGCCCATGACTTCGCATGGACGAAGGAAGCGTGCCTGCAATGCAATTCTGAACCAACGCGCCGCCGAATCGTGAGGTGGCACTAGACGATGTATTCGCGCGGATTCTGTCCCAGCAGACAAAAAACCTCGTAGGTGATGGTCCCCCACCACGCCGCCAATTCGTCGGCGGAGATGGCGCAAGGCCCCTCGCCTCCGAGGAGAAAGACTTCATCTCCAATCATGGTTTCGGGCGCCGAACTCAAGTCAACAGCCGTAAGCTGCATGCAGACCCGGCCCAGGACAGGGACCCTCTTTCCGTTGACGAGCATCTGGGCCTTGGAAGACAACCCGCGAGAATAGTTGTCCGCGTAGCCCACAGCCACGACGCCGATGCGCATCTCGGCGGATGCCTTGAATGTGCGGCCATAACTGACGCTTTGACCGGCCGGGATGGTCCGGACCTGCACCAACCGGGTGGAAACATCCATGGCCTGCCGCAGCCCCTGCCCTTGCTCTTCCCATGCCGTGCCGTGGAAGGGATTGCCCCCGTAGAGGGCGATGCCCGGACGCTGCAGGTCATGGTGCAGGGCGGGATGTCCGAAAATTGCTCCGGAATTGGCCAGGCTGGCCCGCACATCGAGCCCCCGCGCATGCAGGGTGTGCATGATGCGGACAAATCTTTCCCCTTGCTCGCGTACGTATTCGACCTGCCCCGGGTCATCCGCAGTGGCCAGATGGGAGCAGACCAACCCCGCCCTGACATATTCGAGCCCATCCAGGGTGTCCGCCACGCCGGAGGCTTCCTCCGCGCCAAAACCCAGCCTGGCCATGCCCGTATCGAACTTGAGCGCGACCCGGACCGTTGTCCCGGCCCGTTTCCCGGCTTCTTCCAGGAGGAGCAGCTGCTCCGTGTTGCCGACAAAGGCGATGATGTCCCGCTCGCACACGCAACCATAGTCCGCGGCGTCGATGGGGCCGAGCAGCGAAATAACCTCGGCCTCGGGCACCGTGTCCTTCAGCACCGCCGCCTCGCCCACGGTCCCGGCGGCCATAGTCCTGGCTCCGGCCGCAAACAAAACTTCTGCCGCCTCACGCAGTCCATGACCGTAAGCGTCGGACTTGATGACCGGAGCCGGGTTAGCGGCGCGGGTGCGGATCAGGTTGAAATTATCGACCAGCGCCTGCAAGCGGATACGGGCGCGCACGTGATTGTACCAAATGCTCATTCAATGCTCCTCAATATAACGATCAATCAGACCCGCAGACGCACATGATAGCCCCGCCCGTCACGGGCCACGAGCAGCAGCACGGTGTTGGCCATGCGGTAGCGCTTGAACGCCCGGGAAAAATCATTCACGGATGTCTGTGCGTCGCCGGCCACCTTGACCAGAATATCCCCTCTTTTCAGCCCCAGCTGCTGAGCCGGGCTGCCCTGCCTGACGCTTGCAATGAATACCTCCCCTCCTCTGGACTCAACCATGATGCCCCAACGCCGGGCCGCCATGTCAAGGGCCTTGTCGTCCGTGAAGGATTGCATCGCTACCTGAACCCTGCGCTTGCCACCCTGCCCGACAACATCAAGCTGCACTGTCTGCCCCAAGGTATAATTGCGCAGGATGCGCAGGTAATGGTTGCGATCCTCGACCTCGACCCCGCCAACGGCCTTGATCACATCGCCGGGCTTGATCCCGCCCCGTCCTACGGCATCCTCATGTATCTGCGTCACCACCATGCCCCGGACATCGTCAAGCCCCAGATAGCCGGCGATGCGCTCATCCACATCCTGCCCCTCCAGTCCAAGCCATACGGCCTGCACTCGTCCGAAGCTGACCAGCTCCTCGACGACCCGCTTGGCCTTGTTGATGGGGATGGCAAAGCCGATGCCCTCGGCCTCGGCGTATATAGCAGTATTGATGCCCACCAGCTCTCCGGCCAGATTCATGAGTGGGCCGCCGCTGTTGCCGGGGTTGATGGCCGCGTCGGTCTGGATGAAATCCGTGAAGGTCCCCTGCTTGGTCTCAATCGTCCGCTCCAGGGCTGAAACGACGCCCGTGGTCACGGTGTTGCCGAACCCGAAGGGGTTGCCGATGGCGATGACGGTTTCGCCGATCATCATGTCCGCAGAGTCGCCCATGAAAACCTGGGGCAAATCCTTGGCGTCTTTCAGATGCAGGATGGCCAGATCGAAATCCGGGTCCGACCCGACCAGTTCGCCGTCAAACTGCCGACCGTCAAGGAGCCGGACCCGGATGGACGACGCCCCCTCGATGACATGGGCATTGGTCAGAACCAGATTCTTGTGTCCGTCAATGATGACGCCCGAGCCGAGGCTGCGTTGCTCGAACTTGCGGGTTAAATCCTGGGAACCGAAAAAATGCCGGAAAAGTTCATCGTCCCCGAACATGGACCCGAAAGGATTGAGCTCCTGCTCGACAATACGCGCGGTATGAATGTTGACCACCGCCGGGGCAATGCTCTGCACCGTGCGCACCACCGGGGTCATTCGCACATCCTTGTTGGCAGCCAAAGAAAAATGGGCGCTCATGAGCGCCCAAAAAAGTAACGTGGCCAGCAGTTTGGAAAATTTCACAACGCAACCTCCTGCAAGTATATACCCTCCAAACCTTTGAGCGCCGTCGTCAGGTCAGGGCCGAAAAACATGTTTATTCCTCGACTGCAATGGAAATATTCCGCTTCAGCACATTTCGCGAGCGCTTGGGCACCCGAACATGCAGGAGTCCGGATTTCATGCTGGCCTCGATGGCCATGGCATCGATGGCTTCCGGCAGGACAAAACGCCGAGAAAAACAGCCGTATGAACGTTCCATCACCTGAAAAGCCGCTCCCGCAAGGGCTTGTGGCGGTTTACGCTCCCCGAAAACAGCCAGCTCGTTGCCATGCACCTCAAGCGAGACATCTTCGCGCTCAAGCCCCGGCAGTTCAACCAGGACAAGAAACCCATCGTCCGTTTCGATCACGTCGGCCAATGGGCGAAACTGGCCCAGCCTTTTCACATTGTCGATGAAGGGCGACGAACAGGCCGTATTTTCAGCAAGCCGTTTCATGTCTTCCTTCAAGCATTCCATCTCAAGCCAGGGATCCCAGGGAAATAGCTTTGCCATACATCACCGTTGCTCAAGTAAATTAACAACAAGACAACCTGCTGGTCGTCAGCTCGCGCACCCTGATTCAAAACAGGAAATAGGCTCCCAAAGCCGCCAACCCAATGGCCACAGCCAAGCCAAGCCAGATTTTGCGCCCTTCATCCACCACGAACATGGCGCTGCCGATCTGGGAGCTGCGGATATTCTCATCCTGAGCCTGGGCAAGGCGACGCAGTTCATCCGCCTCGGCCTCGTCCTGCAGCTCCTGGCCCCTGTTCAAGCGGCGCACCTCTTCCATGGCCAGGGCGTAGACGACTCCACACTTTGGACATTCAAAGGGCGAGGCGAAGTCATCGTCTCCTGAACGCCGCTCATAATGGCACTTGGGGCATTTCTCCAGACGAAGCTTGAGATTGGCAGGAATGACCACTGGCTCATCAGTCAGCGGGGCCTCATTTTTATCAGTGGAGTTTTCCATTTCCATTACTCGGACATCGTCACTTTTTGCAGTTGCAGGATATCAATATCCCCTTTGAAAATCTTGGCGATGCCGTCTTGATATAAGGTTCGCATGCCCTGCTCAATGGCCATGTGCGCAACTTCTTCGGATGGCTGCTTGCGGGAGATGGCCTTCCGGATTTCCGGGGTAGTCACGAGCAGCTCATGAATTCCGGTCCGGCCCCGATAGCCGGTCTGGGAGCAACGCCCGCAGCCCTTGGCCCTGAAAATCTTGGCCGTGGAGCGTTCAATGCGCAGCTCCGGAAAATATTTGGCCCCGTATTGAGCGAGCAGATACTCCCACTCCTCGTCGGAAGGCGTGTAGGCCTCCCGGCACTGCGTACACAGGGTCTTTACCAGACGCTGGGCCAGAATGCCATGCAGCGCTTCAGAGAAGTTAAGGGATTCGATGCCCATGTCCAGAAGTCTAGTGACGGTTTCCGCAGCGGAATTGGTGTGCAGGGTGGAAAAAACCATGTGGCCCGTGAGGGAGGCCTCCACGCCAATCTGGGCTGTCTGCAAATCGCGCATTTCGCCCACGAGGATGACATCGGGGTCCGCACGCAAAAAGGCGCGCATGATCCTCGGGAAATCAAGACCGATCGCGCTCTCCACCTGCACTTGCTGCAGGCCAGGCTGGGTTATTTCGACCGGGTCCTCGACTGTCCAGATTTTCTTGTCGGAAGTGTTGATGCGAGCCAAAATGGAATGCAGAGTCGTGGTCTTGCCCGAGCCCGTAGGACCGACCACCAGGAAAATGCCATGGGGCTTGGACATCAGCCGTTCTATCTGCGCCTTGTTCGCATCGCTCAAATTCAACTTGTCAAAAGGCAGGGCCTTGCCGGAGGTGAGCATGCGCAGCACAGCGCTCTCCCCGTGCACAGTGGGCAGGGTGGCGACGCGCAGCTCAAGCTCGCGCCCCTTGAAACGCACCTTGGCCTTGCCGTCCTGGGGCAACCGCCTTTCGGAAATGTTCAGGTTGGAGAGAATCTTGATACGGGAAACCACCGGTTTGATGATGCTCTCCGGGACAGCCAAAACCCGTTCGCAGGTCCCGTCAATGCGCATCCGCACCACTCCCGGGCGTCCCGGACGGGATGGCTCGATATGGATGTCCGAAGCACCGGTCTTGTGGGCATGCATGATGATCTTGTTCACGAATCGGACCGCGAGTTGCCTGCTTTCCTGAGTAATGTCCTCCTCTTCAATGTGCCGGACCTCAAGTCCATCCTCGGCCACATCCTCCAAATCGGCAAAGGCATCGGACAGATCATCACCGGTATCGTACTCGTCATCGAAATCTTCCGGTTCTTCATCCTCCATCGCATGTTGCGTCTCGATTCCGCCCTTGGTGGCGGAAACGTTCCTTGGCAACTGGCTGCGGTCTCCGAGAAAGGCCAGGATTTCTTCCGGCAGGCCCACCCGGAACTCATAGTTTCCGGCATTCACAATGCGTCGGATTTCTTCGATCTTTTCCGAATCGTGCGGGTTATGGACCAGAATGACGACACGGTCGCCCTTGGCATGGATCGGCACCCACAGATTATTGATCAGATACTGACGGTTGATGCCTTTAAGCATCTGATCGGAAACCGGGTTGTCCTGGAAGCGGACAAAGGGAGTCTGATAGTACAGTTCCAGGGAAGCGCCGATGTCATCAGGGCTTACACCATAATCCAGCTGCAGGAGACGAGACGTGGAAATACCCCTCTTGGCCGAACGCGAAAGGGCGTCATCGAGCTGCTGCCGGGTCAGGGTGCCCTGAAAAACAAGATGTTCATAGGGACCTTTGGGCAGATTTCGTTCGTCGAACATTTTCTGGCCCATGATGCTGACGATCAGGCGGCAGAACGCCTCATCCTCGCGAGTGAAGGCGCCTTGCTGTTTGTTCAGGAGCTGCAGCACCCCGAGCAACTCGTTGTCGTGTTGAATGGGCATGGAAATGAGGTTGACCGACTCGAATCCGACCAGCTTGTCGTACTCGCGGTCAAAACGCAATGTCGGGTGGATCGCTTCAAGCTCGTTGAAATCCAGGTCCCTCAAAATAAAAGGGATTTGCGACATGGCGGTATATCCGGCCACGCTGGACGCTGAAATCGGCAGGCGCACTTCTCGCGGTCTGCCGTCCTTGAGCACCAGGGCGAACAGTTCGGCCTGGGTCGCGTCATATTTGTACAGCCTGATCTGTTCCACTTCAAAAAGAGCTTTCAAATCGGGCAGACATTTATTCCAGGCCATTTCAAAGGCCTGCGCATCCTGAAAGATGTTCTTGATCGCGATCAGTTTCGACTTGAGCATTCTACAACCTCATTTAGCAGGCTTATCCGTTCGATTCGAACTAGAAACGGGACCAGAAAATCATATTCCAGCCCCGCAAAACGCATATTTTTCCACAAGAAATCAATCCAGGTAAGGAGATGAAAGATCGTTGTTGTTCTGGCTGGACATCGCCCTGATCTTCATGATCAGCTCATCTCGCTGCTGCTTGAAAATGAAGCGCTCAGAGTGGCAGCGGATGCGCGCAATGAGTTCGGTCTTATCCGGCAATTTGATCATGTAGTCATTGGCTCCGAGCGCAATGGCCTTCTTCTTCAACTCCGGTTCTTCGCGTGCGGACAGCACAATGAGCGGGACATCTCGAAAATCCTCGCTGCTCTTGAAGAACTTGACCATGGTCAGCCCGTTCACGCCCGGCATGACAAGATCGAGCATGATCACTGTAGGCTGAACGCCGATTGCTGTTTCCAGGGCCTTGTCCGGCTCCTTGCAGTAATTAAAGATGATGTCCCGTTCCGTGGAGAGCTTGATGCGCATGGCCTCGCCGATGAGAAATTCATCATCGATGAGCAGAACTGAAATGGGTATCGGAGTTACGTATTTTTCCAAAACGGAGTCAGCTTCTTGAATGTACATAATCATCCTTTCCGTTCCACGATATGAACTTTTTCTAAATATTGGCTCATTTCCTTGAGCAATGCCCCAATCTCTTTCTCATTCTTCTGCATTCCGGCAGTTTCGATCTTGAGACCAAGATGGCTGAGATAATCAAATCCGTAGGTGCTGCCGAGACCTTTTTGACTGTGGCCATGACGACAAATTATATCGTAGTTCTTTGCCGGCAGCGCATCCCGCATTTCAGCGATGTTTGAGTGCATGGTGTCCATGAACAAGGGGACCAGCTCATACAGTTCCTCATCAACCTCGACCGTGAAGTACTGTTCCTCCTCCTGGATCTCTTCTACCGTCGCGTCTCCGACCACAGGCTCATCGATATCCTGCTCCACCAAATCGGGCTTGATGTCGTACACGATATCCACCCGTTCGAGATAGTTGCCCAAGGCGGTCAAAAGCTGCGTAAGCTCGGCGGCATCCCTTGCGTCGGCCGCACTCTGAATTTTGCGGCCGATGACACTGATGTATTCAAATCCGTAGGTGCTGCCGAAGCCCTTGTGGCTATGCCCGAACCGGCGAACCGTGGCGAAATCTTTCTGGGCCAGGGCCTTGTTCATCAGCGCAAGGTCCTTTTGCATCGCGTCCATGAGAAACGGAATGAGCTCGGACATTTCCGGCGCGACATGGACCACGTAACGACCGGATGTCGGCTCGGGCAGGATGTCCGTCTCGGCCATTTCCACGGCCTCTTCCACAGGCTGAATCTTCTGCGCCTGACCCGTCCTCATGAACACGCCCAGATGGTTGACCGCTTCGATGACGACGGCGGCCTGTCTGCTTTTGGCCGCGCTTTCGATGATCTTGCCCGCCTGACTGATCTCATCCACGGCGTAGGTGCTGCCCAGGCCCTTGAGGCTGTGACCGCAACGCTGCATGGTGGCAAAATCCTGGCCTGTGATGGCATCGGCGAGTTGAGACTGAAAATCGCGGACAGTACGCAAGAAAAGCGGGCGAAGATCTTGAAGTTCGGGATCAATCTGGATCGGAGACTCCTCTTCATCGAACAGAGGCGTGATCTCCGGAATGATCATCGCCGGCTCGGCCGCCGTGATCAGGGATTCGCGCTGACCGGCAAAGAGGTCGATGATGTTGATGAGCGCCTGTTTCTTGATTGGTTTCGCCAAAAATTCCGTGCAGCCCGCATCCATGGTCTTCTGCCGATGTTCCTGAAAGGCGTGGGCGGTCAAGGCGATAATGGGAGTCTTGTATTCCCGCTTTTCCAATTCCCACATGCGGATGCGCCGCGTGGCCTCCAGCCCGTCCATGACCGGCATCTCCATGTCCATGAGCACAAGGTCGAAAGGCTCTTCGATAAACTTTTCGACCGCGATCTTTCCGTTTTCAGCATGTACCAGCGAGACGTTGCAGCTCTTCAGGAAAAGCTCCACCACCCGCCTGTTGGCTTCCACATCGTCCACCAGAAGCACCTTCCAGCCCTTTTCCTGAAAGTCGGTCATGCGCTTGCGCTGGGATTCGGTCACCACCTCGTAGATCTTGTCGTGCAGAACCGCGTTGCGCTCGCTCTTAAGAATATAGGACAGGGGGCCTATCTCCGAGGCGCTCGGCAAGTTCCCGAGGCTCTCGGCGGATTCCACCGCCAGCACCAGATTGGAAAACGGAATTCCCTGACCGAGGAGCAACTGGACAATCTCGATCCCGGGTTCGTTATCGACAAAACTGTCGATCAGAATG
Organism: Desulfomicrobium sp. UBA5193; assembly: GCA_002412965.1. Lineage (GTDB taxonomy): Bacteria > Desulfobacterota > Desulfovibrionia > Desulfovibrionales > Desulfomicrobiaceae > Desulfomicrobium. Next base: position 92,542 of record DHWB01000004.1, on the reverse strand, counting down.
GCCTGAAAGGAAAAATCCTTCTTGTGCGCGCTCAGCGCATCCACCGCCTTGGCGGTCGACGTGCAGGAGACGGGAACGATGCCCCAGCTGCGCACCAGGGAAGAAATACTCTCGTGCCCTTCGGGCTCGCTTTCGATAACCATCAGATGCGTGTCGACCGGAATTTTCAACTTGAATTCCGTCTGCTGCACCTGGAAATCAGGGATCAGCGGCAGCTTGAAGAGGAATGACGTTCCTTGGCCGACTTCGCTCTCAACCCAAAGCTGTCCACCCATGAGCTCCACGAGTTTCTTCGAGATAGCGAGACCAAGGCCGGTGCCGCCAAATTCTCGCGTGGTGGAGGAATCCGCCTGCGCGAAACTTTCAAAAATGGTCCCGAGCTTGGATTTGGGGATTCCAATGCCCGTATCCTTGACTGCGAACAGGCAGCAGGGCGCACCGTCATCCATGACCGATTCCGTCACGGACAAGGTCACACCGCCGTCGCTGGTGAACTTGATGGCGTTTCCAAGCAGGTTGATGAGTATCTGGCGGATTCGAGTCGGGTCGCCGTTATAGCGCTGCGCCAGCCCAGCAGAGACCTGCTTCTCAAGGGTGAGGGATTTCTCCTGCGCCCGGTAGACAAAGAGCTTGTTCACGTCCTCGGTCAGTTCGCGCAGATTGAACGGGATGGACTCCAGCTTGATCTGGCCTACCTCGATCTTGGAGAAGTCGAGGATGTCGTTGATGATGCCAAGCAGAAGTTCACCCGCCGAACTGAACGTCTTGACGTATTCGTGCTGTTCTGCGTTCAACTGTGTCTCCTGAAGCATTTCAGCCATGCCCAGGATCGCGTTCATGGGGGTGCGTATCTCATGGCTCATCCTGGCCAGAAATTCGCTCTTGGAGCGGGTCGCCTTGTCGGCTTGATCCTTTGCGGCACGCAGATCCTCGGCATGCTGCCGCAAGAGTTCGCTGGCTTTCTTGCGGTCGGAGATGTCCTCAATGATGAGGATGACGCCTCGGTTCAGATCATGCGGGTCAATGGCCTTGGCCGAAACCTGGCTCCAGAACACGCCGCCGTTCTTCCTGCGGAACTGGTATTCCAGCTGGGTAATTTCCCTTTCCCCCAGCCGATTGAAGAATTTGTCCACAAATTCATCGAAATTTCGGTTGGAAACATGAAATTTTTCCGGACTGACCAACGGCATTTCCTCGGACGAATAGCCGAAAATCGTGGCGAATCTGCTGTTGGCCCGGATCACCCTGTGGTCGAAAGACAAAACGGCGATGCCCACCAGGGAGTTGTCAAAAATGGCTTGCAGTTCATGATAGGCGTTGTTCAAGTCCTCGGTGCGCGCATCAACTTTCTTTTCCAGATTCTTGTACAATTCCTTGAGGCTGCGGCTCATGTTGTTGAACCCGTGGGCCAAGACTCCGAGCTCGTCCTGCCGCCGATCAAGATTGGACGTTACAAAGTCCCCCTTGGAGAGGCTTTCCGTGAGGAAGGAAAGATTGACAACGGGCAAAATGAGCAGGCGGTTCAAAAAAACGTACAGAAACAGGGCAATGATGCCGAGCACCGCGGCAAATGCTGCCACGAGCTGGATTGTGGTCTTTTGGACTTCGTGCCGCGCCTTGTCGATAAACATGCCCAGCTTGACCTGCCCGATGCGCTGGCCGGCCTGCAGGATGTCCTTGGTCACCACGGTGACATCATCGGCACTGTACGCGGTCATGAGATCGTCCCGGGTCAGGCCGACCCGGACTTCACCCTGAAGAAAGGATTTCCCCGTGATATCGACAATCTGGCAGTAAGCGACAAGTGGAGAATACTCGGCTTTGGTGGCCAACTCCTCGAGCATGTAAAAACTTTCGCGCTGGATGGACGTTACGCTCGCCTGAGCGACCATCTCCGCCTGTTCCGTTCCTTGCCTGCGGATGTCGCTGATGAGGAAATCAAGCTGCGTGACATAGATAAAATATCCCAATCCAAAAAAGCACGCCGCCAATATGAATTGGATTCCGAGGTGAATCTTAAACTGGAGCAGATTGTAAAACGCCTTTTTTCTTTCCATGTCCTACTCGCGCAGCCTGCCGCGGACGGCAAGGCAAAGGTTCATAAAGAGGTATCCAGTCAAGAAGCTATGGCATGGCCAAGACCGTCGAAACGGCGTTCAGCAGGTCTTCACGTTTGATGGGTTTGCTCAGACACTGTTTTGCGCCCATGAGCCTGGCCCATTTCAAGTAATCCGTTGCACCGCCCCTGCCCCCGGCGGACATGGCGATAATGCGGATATTGCTGTTTTCCTTGCGCAGTTCCCGAATGATTTGAATTCCTTCCTTGTCCGGCATGATGAGATCGGTGATGACCAAGTCAAAACCGTGCGTCCGGTACAACTGCAATCCTTCGTCGCCGTCAAAGGCCTGAGTGACCGTGTACCCGGCCGAAACCAGTATTCTGGCAAGTGCCATGCACATGAGTTTGTCGTCATCAATAACCAGGATACTCTGCATGTCCGCCTTCTTTCCGGTAGCATCCGTCTCGGAAGTGGCGTGTGTTACTTCAGCCATATTTCCACACGACGGTTATTTTCCCTGCCAACACGGGACTCGTTACTTTGAACGGCCCCTTCCTCCCCCGCGGCCAGCACTTTGATATCCTTAAGCCCCTTGACCTTGAGCACCTGTTCGACAACCTCGGCCCTCTTGCGGGAAACGGCCAGATTGGAAGCATAGGTCCCCGCGGAATCGGAATAGCCGACCAGGATGACTTTTTTCTTCAAATTTTTGGGCTCCTTCATCATGGCGACGACCCGGTTCACGTCCTTGACGGCCTGTTGATCCAGATCGATACTTCCGGACTCAAATCGAAAAATAATGGGCAGATGCTCGGCCTCGAACACTCCGTCGAGGACATCCTGCAGCAGCTTCCTGCGCGTATCATCGGGTACCACTTCCCCGTCGAACTGGACCAGCTGCGGCAGGGGGCCGGAAAGAGGCGGCGCCTTCGGCGCTTCCGCTTCGGTTGTACCCGGCGCGGAAGACACGGACTCTTGTGTCTGTACAGCCTGGCGCACACTGCTCGCACCACTCGCGATGTCTTCGTTGCCCACAAAGCCGAACTTCTTGACTATTTCCTGCCCTTTGTCGCCCAAACTCAAGCGAATGAAATCAAGCGCATAGACATTCCTGGACGCGGGCGCGAGATATAAATACATGCTCCGCCCGGCCGGATATGCCTGCGTGCGGATAGCCTGGGCGCTTGGCAGCGTAGCCTCGGAGCCAACTCCGGCCTTGAGCGGCATCTCTCGGCACTGATTGGCCACGGTAATGCTGCTGAACCCGATAGCCCACGGATCCCGTGAAACGAGATCAGGCAGCAGCGAGTGAACATCTACCTCGCGCACCGCAGGAGCGAGACCCTTTCCGTTCAAAAAGAAGTCATCAAAAAAACGGCGAGTTCCGAAAGTGTCGCGCAAGGCGAAAACCTTGATCGCAGCAGAGGGACCGCCGACCTGCTCCCAGTTGGTGATCTCGCCCGCGAAAATCTTACCCACCTCGTCCACAGTCAGAGCGGACACGGGGTTATCCTTGTGCACGACCACAGCCACGGCATCCATGCCCAGCCTGTATTCGCTTTCCGCACTCAGAAAGCCCTCCCCCATGGCCTTGGCGTCATCTCCGGAGATTCGCTCGGCGGCCAGGGCCACATCACAGGAGCCGTCCTTCAGAGCTGCGAAACCGGCGGGCGTGCCCCGGCCCTGAATGTGAATACTGCGAATCTCCTTGGTGGAATAAAAAATCCCCTCCATGACAAATTCGTCGGCATTCTTTCCGGGGATTTTGCGCACCTCATTGGCGCCGATATGCGTCAAGTAAAAGTGCGCGAGCTCCGGAACCAGACGATTGGCCAAGGTGCTTGCCCCGACCAGAGTCAGAATGGTCTGCTCGGAATACTGCGCGGGCTTGTAAACGCCTTCGACCTTGGCGCCCATCTGACCCTTTTTGAGCACCACGGCGGCTGGTGTTTCCCAGCCGGGGATGGCCTTGAATTCCACAAGGAAAAGGTTTCCCGCCTCCTGAAACTCACCCGCGCCCTGCCACTGGCTGACCATGCGCCACTGTCCTCCGGCGACAGCGGCATCTTGCGGAACAATCGAAACACGGTCCACAAGACGGGCAGAACCTAGGGAAAACAGCTCCGGCCTCATGGTCAGGACGATAGCGCCCCCTATGGCCACCAAGGCCAGAAGAGTCAAAAAAATGCCCAAAATCCTGCCGGTTGAACGTGACCTGTCCATTTCAGCCATTGTCAATTCCTCTCCGCCATCACGTTGATTTGATTCTACTTGGGAAGAATATATTTGCCGAGAGTTTTGTCGAAGCCCTTTGTCTCCACAAAAACCGCGCCGACCTTATGGCCGCGAACAGATTCGATGGATATTTGTTTTTCAACTTTTGAACTCTCTTCATCGTCCAAAAAAAAGCGGATGACAAACACACTGTCCATCTCAAAATCGCGGTCCTTACACTCAAAACCCACTCCAGTCAGGGATAAATCCGTGACAATCACATCTGCAAGCTGATTCTTCGAATCTGAAGAAGAAAAAATAAGCCCATGCAGATATGTTTCTTTTCGATAATATTTTCGAAAATTGAATGAAACTTTGAAATTATGTCCACAACGACGGCATATTGCATTTATATTCCAGTGATATACGTCTTTTATTCTTTCAACACCGATTGTTTTTTCCAGTTTACAAAGAGGACAACAGAAGGAAACAACTAACTTATTGTGTACATAAACTTCAACATCGGATGTTTTGTCTTCATTCATAATTTCATTCATGCGTTAGAATTAGTAAATAAACAATCATTCGGCAGAACACACATCGCTCTGCGTCTACTCCCCGCACGGTTCATTTTTCAAAACTCATGAAAAAAAATGGCCAATTGCCTGTGCGCAGATTGTTTTTGAGAAATGACACGCACTGCCGCTCGTTTCAAGAGAAAAATCACTTTCAACACCCGTCAAGGTAAACTCGCCACAGCAAGAAATCATCCGCGCAAACGCGCTCCGGTTCGCCCATATCGTTTCGGGGAATACACGCCCCCCGACAAACCGCTGTTCCAAGATGGAATAAAAGACGATCCGAATAATTTTAAAAGCTAAAAAATTCATTGGGATCCATTACTTATTATTACAAAATCGGACCAACATTGCAATCCATATAATGAAATTACTTCTTCAAATCCGGCATGCACTGCGCGATCAAACGCATTTCAAAAAATTTCGCACAGCTCGCACAAGGGGACCTCTCGAGCTCATATTGACAGCATACGACAAGTGGACAAGGAACGGAAATGCACATGAAATGTTCACTGCAGAAGCAGGCGACCTCCGCTGTTTCCAACGCACATCGCTTGTGGTCGTTCGACAACCTGCTGCCCGTGCGCAAGCGCCAACTGAGTGAAGACGGCACACAAAAACTGCTTCTCGAGCTTGACGATGGACAGACCATTGAAAGTGTCTCCATGCCCATGCCTTCGACACGCACGATCTGCCTGTCCACTCAAGTCGGCTGCCCCATCGGCTGCACCTTCTGTCACACGGGTCAATCCGGTTTCATCCGAAACCTGACCTTGCCCGAACTCATGGCCCAAATACGGACAGCCGCTTTTGAACTGCATGCCACCACGGGGATCTGGCCACAGCGAGCGGTGCTGATGGGTATGGGCGAACCCCTGCTCAATTTTGAAGCCGTACGCGACTGCCTGGCCCTGCTGACCGCCCCTGGCGGCCCAAACCTGTCCTGGAGAAAAATCCAGCTCTCAACCATCGGCCTCCCCCGGCAACTCGAAGAGCTTGGCCGGTCGCGGCTCGCCTTGCCCGCCATCTCCCTGCACGCCCCGACCCAAAAGCTTCGGGACCTGATCATGCCCGGCGCGCGCAAATGGCCCCTGGATGAACTGATCGCGACGTTGCGGAGCTATCCCTTGCCTGGCCGGGAACGCATCACCATCGAGTACATCCTCATCCGCGACGTCAATGACAGCCAGAGTCATGCGGAACTGCTGCACGAATTGCTTGAGGGCGTGCGCGCCAAAATCAACCTCATTCCCTGCAATCCCGTGCCCGGAAGCCCTCACATAAGTCCCGGTCCGGAACGCATCGAGAGCTTTGCCCGCTGGCTCAAGGCCCTGGGCGGCACCGCCTTCATCCGGCGCAGCCTCGGGCCGGACATCCTGGCGGCCTGCGGCCAATTGCGTGGCGAACAGAACACCGCGCTTCAGACCCTTCCGCTCCGCGAAAACGGACATCCCATGGAGAATGCGTCATGAACCTGCGTCGCGTGCATATCATCAAAACCGTACCAGCAATCGCAGGGCCAGTGCTTTATTGGATGCACCGTGATTTCCGGGCCTCGGACAACTGGGGGCTGATCCACGCCCGGCTGCAGGCGCTCAAACTTGGCCAGCCCGTGGCCGTAGTTTTTTGCCTGGCCCCCGCCTTTTCCGGCGCGACCTTGCCCCATTTCGAATTCCTGCTCCAGGGACTCGGCGAAACGGCGAAGGCTCTGCGCCAGTCGAACATCCCCTTTTTCGCCCTGCACGGAGACCCCGGAATCGAGGTCGCTCGTTTTGCCCGCGAGCACATGGCCGGACTCATCGTCACGGATTTCGACCCGCTGCGTATCAAGATCCGCTGGGTCCAAGACCTGCTGGACGCCTGCGACCAGCCTGTGCATGAGGTCGACTCCCGCAACATCGTGCCCGCGCGGGTGGCCTCGGACCACCGTGAATTCATGGCCAGGACCATCCGCCCGAAAATTCAGCGCCAGCTCCAGGAATTTCTGGATGATTTCCCCGTTCTGCCCCCTCATCCCCACTCCTGGCCATCGGCAACGCCGCCGCCCGATTTTTCCGCATTGAGACAAAATCTGGAGGCCGAAGCCACTATCCTGCCCAAAACACGCGTCAAACCGGGAGAAGAGGCCGCCCATGCCTTGCTTGCTGATTTTCTGGAAAACCGATTGCCTCTTTATATGCATCGCAACGACCCAAACCAGGATGTCTGCTCAGATCTCTCCGCTCATCTTCATTTCGGCATGATCTCCGCCCAGCGGATGGTCCTCGAAATTCGGGCGCGCAGGATCATGGGCGAGCACATCGATTCCTTTCTGGACGAACTGATCATCCGGCGCGAACTGTCGGACAACTTCTGCCTGCACACGCCCGATTACGACACGGAAGCGGGCTTTCCCGCCTGGGCCAGGGAGACCCTGCACAGACACCGCCATGACCCGCGCCCAGCCATCTATGCCCCTGAGGAATTCGAGCAAGCCCTAACCCATGAACCGCTCTGGAACGCGGCCCAAATCCAGATGATGCGCAGCGGCAAGATGCACGGCTACCTGCGCATGTACTGGGCCAAAAAAATTCTGGAATGGTCCCCCAGCGCTTCGGAAGCACTGCGCATCGCCATCTGGCTCAATGACCGCTACAGCCTCGATGGCCGCGACAGCAACGGGTACACGGGCATCAGCTGGTCTATTGGGGGTGTGCATGACCGTGGCTGGACCGAGCGCCCGATTTTCGGCAAGATCAGGTACATGAATCTGGCGGGCGCGCGTCGAAAATTCGACGTCGAGCGCTACGCCAGCTCTTGGATGACGCCTCCGGGCAATTAACCCGATCTCCAAGGAACCTCGCATGCCGGTCTTCCGGATCTTCATATTTTCCATTCTCGCCTTCGTCGCCGCCTTTCACCCGGCGCGGCTCCAGGCCGCGCCCGCTTTATACACGGTGACAATTCCGCCCCTGCCTGACGACCTCACCGCCCTGTTATCCTCCGTGTCCGACTGCGTCGGCCTGCAGCATAACCCTCCGGACACCGTCGGCCTGCTCAAGCGGCGCATGCACAATGACGTGGAGTCCTTCGACCAGGCGCTCCAATCCCGTGGCTACTTCAAGCACGAAATCGAAGCCGAACTGGACGAAACGGTCACGCCTTTTGCGGTCAGTTTCACGATCACGCCCGGTCCGCGCTTTGTGTTCGCCGCCCCGGAGCTCATCCTCACGCCAGACAATACAAAAATGCTCGCCCTTCTGCGCGAGACCCTGGACACGATCAAGGCCGGGTACGGATATTCCTCAAGCCTGGTTCTGGACACGGAAACGGCGCTCCTGGAGCGTCTCAAGGAAAACGGGCACCCATCTCCAACGATCGCCAAGCGTGAAGTAGTGGCGGATCATGCCGAGAATACCGTTTCCGTGCGGCTTGCAGTCCAAAACGGGCCGATGGCCGTTTTTGGCCCGATTGAAATCATTGGGCTGGAGGAGGTGTCCGAAAACTATGTCGTGGACGAATGTGCCTGGGAGCAGGGCGCGCCCTTCGACAGCCGTCTGGTGGAGAAAACCAGGGAGAACCTGATCCACACAGGACTCTTCCGCTCGGTGCGCATCGATGCCGTGAACGATCCAGCAACCGCCACGGTGACCATGCGCCTGACCCTGCTGGAAGCCCTGCACCGCAGCGTGCGCGCAGGGTTGTGGTACTTCTCCGACCTCGGTCTTGGAGTCAGCGCGGGCTGGACGCGCCGCAACATCTTCGGGGAGGGACAGGAGCTGCGCTTTGACACGCAAATCTCTGAAAACCTGCAAAGCCTCAACTCCGCCTTGATTTTTCCCAACTTCGGCCAACGCGGACATCAACTGGATCTGTCCGCAAAATATGAGGACGAGGTCACGGACGTGTACGACGCGAGCAACCTCTCACTGTCCGGCATCTTGCGCCGCCCATTGTCCGTACTGAACGTCGGCTACGGGCTGGCGTACCGCCTGGGCAGAGTGGACGAAGACGAAGTGCGGCATTTCAATCTTTTTTCAGTACCTCTCATCGCGGAGTTCTCCACCGCAAACCATCCCCTGGATCCGACCTCGGGCCTGACATTGTCCGGACGCATGGAACCCTTCTCGGATATCTCGGACCGGACATCGTCCTTTGTTCTTTGGAACATCAGCGGACGCCACTATCTGCCGCTGTGCAAAAACAGGTCCCTGGTGCTGGCCACTCGCGGCCGCTACAGCGTGCTGGCGGGAACAGGCCGGGAAAACATCCCCGAGGACATGCTCCTCTATGCGGGAGGGGGGGGATCCGTGCGCGGCTACGCCTACCAGTACGCGGGCCAGCTTGACGAAGACGAAGACCCCATGGGCGGATTGAGCGCCATGGACTTTTCAGCGGAGCTGCGCTTCAGGATAAACAAGGAATTCGGGTTTGTGCTTTTTGGGGACGGCGGCGCGGCATTTCTGAACAGGGATCCAAGCGCAAAGGAAGATTATTTCTGGGGCGTTGGCAGCGGCATCCGTTATTACACGCCCATCGGCCCGGTGCGGATGGACGTGGCCGTACCGCTTGACCGGCGCGACGGCGTGGATTCCGCCTTTCAACTCTACGTGAGCCTTGGGCAGGCCTTTTGATGAATCGGCAAATCTTTCGCCACATTCCGCTTTTGCTTGGATTTCTCGCCCTGCTCCTTGGCACGTGCGTTCTATGCATCACCGTTCTTCTCGGTACGGACCGTGGCAGGCAGAGCCTGCTTGACTTCATCACCAAGGCAACGGCCGGCCCAAGTTTCCGCCTTGAGATGCAGGGCCTGCGACTTGGCGACACATGCTCCCTTGCGCATCTGACCATAAGCGATGCGCTTGGCCCCTGGCTCGAAATCACGAATGCGACCGCCAGGCCCGTTTTCGGCCAACTCCTGCTGGGCAGGATTTCCCTGGAGCATCTGGGCGTGGAGTTCTTCAAAATGGACCGGCTGCCCGAATCCGGGGAGGGCGCGGAGGAGGACTCGTCTGGATTCACCTTGCCGCCTTTGCGCATCCAGAGCATCGACGCCGAACGCATCCAACTGGGAGCGGCGCTGGTAGGACATGAAGCATTCCTGAGCCTTGGCGGCGGGATATTCATCGACCAGCGCCAGTCCACCGCCCGCCTACGCATTGCCCGGCTGGACAGGGACCGGGACGTGCTCGAACTGGACGGACGCATCCAGGACCAGGCTCTTCGCCTTCGACTGAAGTTGAATGAAGAGCCGGGCGGCATCCTGCACGCAACCCTCGGATTGAACGGCACCGAAGGCATCGCCCTGGATGTCGAGGGAGAGGGCACCACTTCCGACTGGCCGCTGACTGTCACGGGGCGCATCTCCGATGCAGCACGCCTTGCGGGCAATGCCACCCTGAACTTCACGGAAAACCCGGCAATCGCCCTCAATCTCGACCTGCACCCAGGCCCGGCCTGGACCGGACTTACGCATCTGCCGGATTCCGCCATAGGAATCCGGGCCGAGGGCGCCTGGACAGGCCAGGACCTCCGTCTGACCACCCTCGATCTACACAGCGGATTCGCGACCATCGGCGCCAACGCGACCTGGGACAACGAGTCCCGAACTCTTGCCGCCGCGCTCCGGGGCACGTTCGCGGACCTGACCTGGATCATGCCGGCAAAAATCGCTTCGGGACCGACCGGAGTGCAGGCCAACCTACTTGTCGAGCCGCGCGGGCTGAAGGCTGAAGGCCACATCACCCTTCATGACTGGAACCTGGCAGGAACCTCGCTGCAAACGGCCAGCGCCGAACTCTTCTTCGATATGCCCTCGGACACGGGCCAGTGGAGCGCAGACACCGCCATTGCCGCCCACACCCCATCCCTGCCTCCCGGTCTAAGCACCTGGAGCGCAAACGCGACCTTGGGCGGCAACGCGACCACCGTTCTGCTGAAAAACCTGCGGCTGGACAGCGAACGGCTGGAACTCACCGCTACGGGAAGCCTCGACAGCGACGTGCATCTGGACGCCGACCTGCGCCTGCGCGATCTGCCCCTCCTGCCCGAAGGCTCTTTGTTTTCCGCGCGCTTGAAATCGAGCTTGAACGGCCAAATTGATCCGGAGGCTCCGTCATTCAGCGGAAAACTCTCCCTGCGTGCAACAGAAATTTCCGGCCTGCCCAAGGAGGCGGAGCTCCTTTTGGGACTGGAGCCGCAGGTGCTGGCCGATTTCTCCGTTTCTCCCCAAAGCGTGGAGATTCATAAGGCGCAACTCGACTCCAGAACCAAGGGCACCCTTGCCGGCGCACACAACCTGGACACTGGACTGTTCCAGAGCGAGTTCACGCTCACATTGCCGGACCTGCAGACGGGAACGCTGCGCGTGGCGCAAGGTTCAGCCCTGCACGGCAAGACCTCGGGCACATTGCAGGATTTTGGCCTTGATCTCTCTGCCGAGTCCCGCCAGATCCTTGTCGACACCCTGGCCATAACCAATGCCGCGACAACCATCGCCCTGAAAGGACTGCCACATAAACCGGCGGGAACCCTGCGGGCCGGGGCGTTGGTGGGGGGAGAATTGGCCGAACTGCGCGTGCAGGCCGAGATGCAAAAAAACACTGTCCGCATACCGGAATTCGCACTGCGCTTGCCGCAAGCCACCCTGGACGCATCCGGCGTCTTTGATCCGGCCAGCCTGATCTTCGAAGGCAATGCCCGGTTGATAAGCCAGGATCTGGGCAATCTGGGCCGGATTCTGGGCACGAATATGGAAGGCGCGCTGTCCGCCCAGGCGAAGATGACCAAACATGATGCGGCGCAAACTGTTCACATTCAGGCAGAAGGAAGCAAGCTGTCCGCCCTGGGGCTGCGCGTCGGCACGGCCACCCTGCAAGCGCGCGCGACGCAGGGCATCCCCGGTGGCACACGCGCGGATTTGCGCCTTGATTCCGTGTCCTATGCCGACCTGCGCGCCGACCATATCGACGGGACCTTGCGGCCAACAGGTGACGGGCTGAACTTTGACCTCGGCCTCGCGCACGGCTCCTCAGACAGCAGCCTCAAGGCCAGGGGCGAGGTTTCATTCTCTCCTTCCCGGCTTCGTATCGAGAATCTGCAGGGCACCCTGCTCAGCCAGGCGCTGCGCCTGGAAACACCGCTGGACATGACTTTCTCCGAAACCGAAACGGCCTGGTCGCAGACAAGCCTGGCCTTTGGCCCTGCCCGCCTGCGCGCCAAGGGCAGCATCACGGCCGAACATGCGTCCATCTCGGCCGATCTGGAAAACATGAACCCGGCGCTTCTGCGCCCCTTGTATCCCGGCCTGCCGAGCGCCATTGTCAGCGCCACGCTCACTGTCGAAGGATCCCCGTTGGACCCGGATGCGCGTCTGAACGTGCGCGCCCGCGAATTGAGAACCGAAGAGACCGGCCTTGAAAACCTGCCCGACCTCAATCTCACGGCGGAAGCCCGGCTGCGCAGGGATTCACTTGAAGCGCGCGCATCGGTCGCCTCTGCATCCGCAGACGATCTTCAGCTTGATGCGAACTTTTCCTGCCCGGTGCGGGCGGAACTCTTCTCCCTGGCTTTCCCCCAAGACGTCCCCTTGGCGGGCCAACTTCAGGGCACAGCGAAGCTTTTTCTCCTCCCCCACTTCTTGAACCTTTACGACCAGACCCTGGACGGAAAGCTTGAAACAAACTTCAGCCTGCGCGGCACTTGGGACGCCCCACTTATGGAAGGCTATTCCCGCATCCGAAACGCCCGTTATGAAAACTTCCGCAGCGGCACCCGGATCGAAGCCCTCAATCTCGACGCTGTCGCGAAGGATTCAAGGCTGGATCTGACCGCAAACGGCACCGACGGAGGACAAGGCAAACTCGACGGCACCGGAGTTTTCGACCCGGCCAGGCAGACCTATGCCTGCGACGTGAACCTCGCCGCGTGCAACCTGCTGCGTCTTGATCTGGTCCAAAGCACGGCCAGCGGAGCCCTGCGCTTTCAGGGCACGTATGATGCCGCCAGTCTGAACGGGACGCTCTCCCTGGACCCGACCACGGTGCGATTGCCGTCCTCCATGCCTGCGGACATGACGCAAATCGAGATCAAGGAAATCAACACTTCGCCAGGCCGAACCGGCATCGCAAGAAGCGCGTCCTCCTTCCGGACCGATTTTGATCTCAAAGTGCTGATCCCGGCCCGACTCTTCGTGCAGGGCCGAGGGCTGGATTCGGAATGGTCCGGCACGCTCCATGTCGGAGGAAACCATGTACAACCTGTGATCAACGGCGAAATGACCCTGCTGCGGGGAAGGTTCGATTTTCTGGAGCGCACCTTCAACCTGACCAAAGGCGTCCTTTCGCTGAACGGTGAGACGCCGCCCAATCCATTCATGGACGTCATCGGCGAAGCGCAGATCCTGGACACCCTGGTTCAGGTACATCTGAACGGACCGGCGAAAAATTTTCGCCTGACCCTGACTTCGGTTCCGAATCTCCCTCAGGACGAACTCCTGGCCATGATCCTCTTCGGCAGGTCCATGTCGCAGATATCCCCCCTGCAGGCCGTGCGTCTGGCGCAAGCCGCGTCGGAGCTGACCGGCATCGGCGCCACCCCGGATTTTCTCGGCAAGATCAAGGCAGGTCTGGGACTGCAGGAAGTGGATGTGAGCAGGGATGAGGACGACAACACGGCCGTCGGTGTGGGCGGATATTTCGGCGGAAAGTACTACATTCGAACCGAACGCAGTGTTTCAGGTCAGGACCGAACCAAGGTCGAAGTACAGCTGACCCCAAAAATCAGCGTGGAGACCGAGATCGGCTCCGACTCCCGCCAAGGAGGGGGCGTAACCTGGAAGCACGACTACTGAACGCGCTTCCACCTTTGAGGTCTTTTGAGTTCACCATCATGCAGGAAGGAAATGGGTCTGGAGTCACAGCGCTGACAGCGGCAGGAGTCGTCGCCATCGCCTGGACCACTTCCAAAGTCGCATCGACCCAGTGCGCTTCGTGACGAAATAGCCCTGATTGGCCTTATCGCTTCTCCACCTGTCGCGTGTTTCTAGAGATCGTCGTCCACATCAGATGCAGCGGGCACAGCCTTGAGCGTCAGGGCAATAACCTCGTGCAGGACCTTGCCCCGTTCCTGAGCCAGCTGCTTCCATTTCTTCTTTTCCTTCTTCACGGCCTCGACGGTCTGCAGCAAGTCCTGGATGGTATGGGCGGGATATCCGTATTTGGCGTGCTTGCCCTTGCGCAGTTCTTCATCATTGCGCTCCTTCAGAGCCCGGAGTTGACTGGAGGAAAGTATCATGGCTAACCGCTTGCGGCCCGGACCTGATCCATGTCGGTGAGTCCCAGCAGCACCTTCATCATGCCATCCTGCTTCAAGCTCAGCATGCCCTCGGTCACGGCCTGGGCCCGGATCTCCTCGGTGGGTTTGCGGCGTTTGATCTGGTTCTTGATTCCGGAAGAATTGACCATCAGCTCGTGCACGCCGACCCGGCCCTTATATCCGCCCACGCACTGCGAACACCCGACCTTGCGGAACAGCGTCCGCTTGCCCTGCAGGAATTCCCGGGCATGGATTTCCCATCCCGGGCCAAACTCCAGCGTCATCTCCTCCAGCTCCTTTGCTTCCGGCACGTAACTCTGCTTGCAGTTCGGGCACAAGGTCTTGACCAGGCGCTGAGCCAGGACGCAAAGCAAAGAATCCGCGAAGTTGAAAGGATCCAGATCCATGTCCAGCAGACGGGTCACGGTTTCCGGCGCGGAGTTGGTGTGCAGAGTGGAAAAAACCATATGGCCGGTCAAGGATGATTCCACGCCAATGTGCGCGGTCTCCTTGTCCCGCATTTCGCCGATCATGATCACGTCGGGGTCCGCGCGCAAAAACGAGCGCAGGGCAGAGGCAAAGGTCAGGCCGATCTTGGGGTTGACCTGCACCTGGCGCAACCCTTCCTGCGTGATTTCGACGGGGTCCTCGGCTGTCCAGATCTTTCGCTCCGGCGTGTTGATGTAGCTGACCGCCGAATGCAGGGTCGTCGTCTTGCCCGATCCCGTCGGACCGACAACGAGGATAAGGCCATAGGGCTTGTAGATGAGCTTTTCGAAGGCCGCCTTGTTCTGGGCCAGAAGACCGAGCTTGTCCAAGGGCAGCGGCTTGCCGGAGGCGAGCACGCGCAAGACCACGTCCTCCATGCCTTCCAGAGTGGGGATAGTGGCCATGCGATATTCCACGACCTTGTTGCGATCCGGAAGCTTGATCTTGATCTTTCCGTCCTGGGGCAGGCGCCGCTCAGCGATATCGAGGCTGGCCATGATCTTGAGGCGCGAGACGATGGGCCGGGCCAGGGGAAGCCGGACCTTGCGAAATTCAAAACAGGTTCCGTCCAGGCGAAAGCGGAACATGCAGTAACGGGACTGTGGATTGGGCTCGATATGAATGTCGGACACATTTTTGCGCCAGGCCTCGACCAGGAGCGCATTGACCATGCGCACCACCTCGCTGTCCTGATCGGTGATCTCGCTCTCCATTTCGTCGCCCGCGCTGACCACTTCGCCGGATTCGACGTCCTCGTCAAAGGCCGCGGCCAGATCCTCGCCCGCCCCAAACTGCTTGTAGAAATGTTCGATGTACTGCTCGATGTCCCCGGCCAGGGTCACCCGGGCCTCGACGCTCGACGTCCCGTAGATGAAACGGATCTCATCCAGGCGGCCAAGGTCGAAGGGGTTGGTCATGAGCACGGTGATGGTGTTGCCTTCCTGGGAATAGGGAATCCAACCATACCGTTTGAGAAAATCAGGATCGAGGCGCCGTTTTTCGAAAAGTTCGAAAGGGGGCTCCTTGCTTGAAGAAAAAGGGATGAATTCACAGTTGTAGAAGCGGGACAAGCTCTCTCCAAGATCCTTTTTGGAGACCTTGTAGTCCTTCATGAGAACGTTGTCTGAATTCTTGTCATCCGAGGCCAGGACCTTGGATAGTTGCTCGGCGGTGATGATGCCCTTTTCGAGCAGATAGGAGTAGCGGCTGTTGCTGGAGGCCACTGGACGCGGGGTCAGAGCCTTGATGCGCTGTTCGATGCCGGGAAAATCCGGATCGAGGATGCGCACCTTTTCGAAGATATTCTTCGCTTCGCGATGATCGTCCTGGTGCTGGTAGATAAGACCGGCCCGAAAATAGAGTTTGGCCGCGACTTTAGGAGGGTATTCGTTTTCGCCCAGGACCTTTAAGGTCACTTCGGCCTGTTCCTGAACCTTGCCGAGCTTATTCAAGCTGTCGAGCATGAGCCGAACCATGTCATAGCTGCGCACGCCCTGCGAATATCCGCTCCGGCAGATGTTCAGGACTCCGGCGTAGTCATCCTTGGCAAACAGATTCCATGCCTTGGAAAGGAGTTGTTCCTCGGTCAGAGGATTATCCATGCATCATGCTCACTAAAGTCCGGATTCGGGCGGCCGGAAGGCCAGCCGCCCGGAGGGGTTATTTCTGAAGCCAAGCCATCATTTCACGCAAGCTGTCTCCAACTTTCTCGACCTGATGTTCGTGGCTCTGACGCCGTCTGGCCAGGAAGAAAGGCAGGTTCGCCTTGTTTTCCAGAATCCAGTTGCGGGCGAAGGTGCCGTCCTGAATCTCTTCAAGCACCTTCTGCATGGCCTTGCGGGATTCTTCGTTGATGACCCGCGGGCCGGTCACGTAGTCGCCGTACTCGGCCGTGTCGCTGATGGAGTGGTGCATCTTCTTGAATCCGCCCTCGTAGAGCAGGTCCACGATGAGCTTGAGCTCGTGCATGCACTCGAAAAAGGCGATCTCGGGCTGGTAACCGGCCTTGGTCAGGGTCTCGAAGCCGGCCCGGATGAGCTCGCTCACGCCGCCGCAAAGCACGGCCTGCTCACCGAACAGATCGGTCTCGGTCTCCTCGGCGAAGGTGGTCTCAAGCACGCCGGAGCGGGTTCCGCCCACGCCAGCGGCATAGGCCAGGGCTTTGGCCAGGGCCTGACCCGTGGCGTCCTGATGGATGGCAACCAGGCACGGCACTCCGCCGCCTTTCTCAAATTCACGACGAACCAGATGTCCAGGGCCCTTGGGGGCGATCATGACCACGTCCACATCCTTGGGAGGGACGATCTGGTTGTAGTGGATGTTGAATCCATGACCGAAAACCAGGGTCTTGCCTGCGGTCAGGTTGGGCAGGATTTCTTCCGCATAGACCTTGGGCTGATACTGGTCCTGCACCAGGATCTGAATCAGGTCCGCCTTCTTGGTCGCCTCGGCCGCGCTGACCGGCTCGAAGCCGTGCTCCCGGGCAAGCTGCCAGTTGGGGCCGCCGGGACGCTGGCCAATGATAACCTGCACGCCCGAATCACGCAGATTCTGCGCATGGGCGTGACCCTGGCTGCCATACCCGATGATAGCCACGATCTTGTCTTTGAGTATATTCAGATCGGCGTCCTTGTCGTAATAAACTTTCATACTTTCTCCTTCACTCGTGAATCGTTCGAACCGTTACCCCAGCCAATTCGTTCAGTCGGCAAGCTGCATGCTGCGTCGCATGGCCACGGTCCCGGCGCGGATGAACTCCTTCACGCCGAACCGCTGCAAAAGCGCCACCACTGCCTTGATCTTGCCCTGATCTCCGGTGAGTTCGAGTGTCAGCTCGTCCGGACTGACATCGACCACCTTGCATCTGAAAATATCCGCGATGCGCAGCACTTCCGCGCGCTTGGCGTCTTCCGCTCCAACCTTCATGAGCACGATTTCCCGCTCCACGGCCTGCAGATGGGTCAGGTCCACCACCTTGATGACCGTGATGAGCTTGTGCAACTGCTTGATGATCTGCTCGATGATCTGTTCATCGCCGCTGGTGCAGATGGTGATGTGGGAAACACCGCCCTCCAGGGTCGGGCCGACGTTCAGGGATTCGATATTGAAACCCCTGCCGCTGAAAAGGCCGACCACACGGGACAGGACTCCAGGTTCGTTTTCAACCAATATGGATAAGACATGTCTCATGGCGATCTCCTAAACCAGCAGCATTTCCGACAGGGCGGCGCCCGCCGGGACCATGGGCGCGACGTTTTCCTCGGGCTCCACGCGCACATCGACGATGACCGGACCCGGATAGGCGAAGGCCTCCTTCAGGGTCGACTCGAGATCCTCGGGTCTCTCGACCAGGAATCCACCCGCCCCGTAGGCCTTGGCCAGGGCCACAAAGTCCGGGTTGGTGTGCAGACAGGTCGCGCAGTAATTCTTCTTGTAAAAAAGCTCCTGCCACTGCCGGACCATGCCAAGGAACCCGTTGTTCAGGATGACGATCTTGACCGGCACGTTGTAGCTGACCGCCGTGGCCAGTTCCTGGATGTTCATCTGGATGGAGCCGTCTCCTGCGATGTCGACCACCAGCTTGTCCGGAAAGGCGAACTGGGCTCCGATCGCCGCCGGAAAGCCGTAGCCCATCGTCCCGAGCCCGCCGGAGGTCAAAAGAGTCCGCGGCTTGCGATAGGTGAAGAACTGCGCGGCCCACATCTGGTTCTGGCCCACTTCGGTGGCGATGATGGCCTCGCCTTTGGAGAGCTCGAAAATCTTCTCCACCACCCACTGCGGCTTGATGGTCGGGCCGTTCTTGACATAGCTCAGCGGATACGCGGCCCGCATCTCGGTCAGAGACGCGTTCCAGGCCTCGTGCTTGGCCTTCCAGTCCACGTCTTTGATCTTGGCCACCTCTTCGGCCAGTCCGGCCAAGGCCTGCTTGCAGTCCGCAACGATGGGCACGTCCACAACCACGTTCTTGCTGATCGAGGTCGGGTCGATGTCGATGTGGATGATTTTGGCCCGCGCGGCAAAGGAGTTGACCCGGCCCGTGACCCGGTCGTCAAAGCGCGCACCCACGGAAATGAGCACGTCGCAATTGTTGATGGCCATGTTGGCCGTGTAGGTCCCGTGCATGCCAAGCATCCCGAGCCACAGGGGATGGTCTCCGGGAAAGGCGCCAAGGCCCATGAGCGTGGTGGTGACCGGCAGGTGGAAGGTTTCCGCAAGCCGGGTCAGCTCCTCGGCGCTGTCGGAGGACACGACCCCGCCGCCGGCATAGATCACGGGCTGCTTGCCCTGGGCGATGAGTTCCGCCGCCTTGCGCAGCTGCTTGCGGTTCGGACTCACGTTGGGATTGTAGCTGCGGATGCCTATGGTCTCGGGATAGGAAAACTCGATCTTGGAATTGACCACGTCCTTGGGCAGATCAATGAGGACAGGACCCGGCCTGCCTGTCCTCGCGATATAAAAAGCCTGCTTGATGGTCGCGGCCAAGTCCGCAACGTTTTTGACGAGGTAGTTGTGCTTGGTGCAGGGCCGGGTGATGCCCACGATGTCGGCTTCCTGAAAGGCGTCGTTGCCGATCAGATGCGTAGGCACCTGCCCCGTGATCACAACTATTGGAATGGAATCCATGTAGGCCGTGGCGATTCCGGTCACGGTGTTGGTCGCACCGGGTCCGGAAGTGACCAGACATACGCCCACCTTGCCCGATGCTCTGGCGAATCCGTCGGCTGCATGAACCGCGGCCTGTTCGTGACGGACGAGAATGTGTCTGATCGGATGTTTGGGGAGTTCGTCATAAATGTCGATGACCGCACCGCCGGGAAATCCGAAAATGAGATCAACCCCTTCCCGTTTCAAACACTCCATAAGAATCTGGGCACCGGTGAGCAACATGAGTCCCTATCCCTCCTGCTTTCTGTATTTTTCGAGCAGAGCCTGGATCCGGGTCTTCCCGGCCAGCTTCTTTTTCTTGTACTCCTTCACTTCCAAACCTTCCGCGGGAGAAAGCACGGCCTTGCCGGAGTAGCGCTCCAGGATTTTTTCGAAACCCACATGTTCTTCCCACAGAGCCTTGAGTTCCTCGTCGTGATTCAAATTCGCCGCAATCAGTTCGAGGTCTTGCTGTTCCATAGGATGTCTCCTTAGCGTTATGGTTTTCCTTCTGCCCGAACCGAAAAGACATTCCAGTCGGGCTCTTCCTCTGTATACAAAAGCAGATTCTTCTGCCGGGATCCATGTCCGGACTCGATGGACACCTGTTGGCTTTTGAGTCCCAGGACCTTGGCCACAAATACTGTCAACGCGTTGTTGGCCTTGTTGTCAACCGCCGGGGCGTGCAGTCTGATTTTTAAGTAATCCCCGTGCATCCCCGCCAGTTCCGTCTTCTTCGCTCCGGGCTGAACCCAGACACAGAGCCTCCAGCCACCCTTGGCCGGTCCGGCGAAGCCCGGACGGTCCGTCATGTTCATGTCCGACTAGAACATCATCTGCGACATCAGCCTGGCCAAAAAGACCTGTATGAACTTGATGCCCAGAACAACGAGAAACGGTGAAAAATCAATTCCACTTATATACGTAAACGGCAGCCATTTGCGGATACGGTAAAAGACCGGCTCGGTCAGGGTCCGGATGCCGCGCACAATGGGATTATACGGATCTGGGTTGACCCAGGACATGACCACGGCAGCGATGACCACCCAGAAATACAGGGACAGGACGCTGTCGGCCACGTAATAGATCGCCGCAAAAAGACTTGAAAAAACAGGCATTAAACACTCCTCTGGCTCTGCGTTCAGGCACCGCGTCAGCGCTACGCCGAGCCGCTAATCGATTATTTCGCAAAAACCCGTCTCAAACCATTGCCGCAGTTCATGGAAACTGTCCACATGCAGTTGGGCCTGCAAATCCGGGTTCCGATAGGCCCAAAAAGGAACCCCCGCCCGGATCGTCGTCTCCCGATCGACGCTCGAATCTCCGAGGTAGGACAGCTCCTGAAAAGGCAGCCCCCAATCCTCGACGATGCGCCGCAGCCCTTCGGGATCGGGCTTGGGCCGGGCCACCTTGGCCGCGGTCATGACCGGGTAGAAGAAACGGGTCAGTCCGAACCGCTCCAGAACCAGCTCCATGGAATTCTTGCGATTCGTGTTGACGGCCATGCGCACGCCCAGACCCTCCAAACTCTGCAACAACTCCACGAGCCCCGGTTCCGGGATCATGCGATCGATGAAGTCGTTATAGGTCATGTGCCCCTGCACCTCAGCCGCCCGAACCATGAGTTCGGGAGGGATGATGCGGGCCAGGGACGTATCCACCGTATGCATGAAGGCATAGTCCTCGTCCTCGGGACTCATGGGAGCAAGCCCCAAGGCCAGGAGGATGTGATTGTAGTAATGCCTGTTCACATCCCTGGAGTCAAAAAGAACTCCGTCACAGTCAAAGACCACGCCGCGAATCCGGCGCAGGTCGAAACGGCGGGATTGGCCCACGACCTTTGGCATGGCTAGTTCATGGCCTCCGGAAAATACTGGCCGGCCAAATCGCGCAGCTTGAACTTCTGGATCTTGCCGCTCGCGGTCATGGGGTATTCATCCAGAAAGACCACATATTTGGGAATCTTGTAGCGGGAGATCTGGCCCCGGCAGAAGTCGCGAATGTCCTCGGTGGCGTAGTCGAAGCCTTCCTTCAGGATGACGAACGCGCCCACCTCCTCGCCGTACTTGCGGCTCGGAACCCCGACCACCTGCACGTCCTTGATGCCTTCCATGCGGTACAGAAACTCCTCGATCTCGCGCGGATAGACGTTCTCGCCGCCACGGATGATCATGTCCTTCAGGCGGCCGGTGATGCTCAGGTAGCCGTCCTCGTCCATGGTCCCGAGATCCCCGGAATGCATCCAGCCATCAGGATCGATGGCCTGCGCCGTGGCGTCGGGGTTGTTGAAGTAGCCCTTCATGACGTTGTAGCCGCGGCAGCAGACTTCGCCCTGCACACCGGGCGCGACGGGCTCGCCCGTCTCAGGATCGACAACGCGCACCTCGATCTCGGGCATGGCCCGGCCCACGGTTTTCGTGCGCTGCTCGATGCTGTCGTTGACCCTGGTCTGGGTCATGACCGGCGACGTCTCCGTCAGGCCGTAGCAGATGGTGATCTCCTTCATGAACATGACGTCCATGACCTTCTCCATGACCGGGACCGGACAGGGCGACCCGGCCATGATGCCCGTGCGCAGGGAGGACAGATCGTAGCGCGGGAAGGAACGGTGCTCCATGACCGCGATGAACATGGTCGGCACCCCGTAGAGGGCCGTGCATTTCTCTTCCTCCACCGCAGCCAGAACCAGGAGGGGGTTGAACCCTTCGAGGATGACCAGAGTGGCGGCATGACTGACGGCGGCCAGCACGCCCAGCACGCAGCCGAAGCAATGGAACAGCGGCACGGGCAGGCAGACCCGATCCTTGTGGGTGAACTTCTGGTTCTCGCCGATCCAGAAGCCGTTGTTGCCAATGTTGTAATGGGTCAGCATGACGCCCTTCGGAAATCCCGTGGTGCCGGACGTGTACTGCATGTTGACCACGTCATGCGCATTGAGACTGGCCTGCCTGGCCCGATAATCCTCTTCCGAGGTCACGCGGCTGAGGGACAGCAGTTCGGGCATGGAATACATGCCCCGATGTTTTTCCTGCCCCATGAAAAACACTCTTTTCAGGTCAGGAAACTTGTCGCAGCGCAGGTAGCCGCGCTCCTGGGTTTTGAGTTCCGGGACCAGATCGTACACGGTCTGCACATAGTCCGTATCCCGGAAGGAATCGATCAGCAGCAGGTTTTCGCATTCGGACTGCTTGAGCAGGTATTCCAGCTCGGCCCTCTTGTAGAAGGTGTTGACCGTCAGCAGCACCGCGCCGATCTTGGCCGTGGCGAACTGAAAGGCCACCCAGTAGGGCACGTTGGTTGCCCAGATGGCCACCTTCTCGCCCTTCTGCACGCCCATGGCCATGAGCCCCTTGGCCAGGTTGTCGACCAGCTCCCCGAACTCCCGGTAGGTCATCCGAAAATTACGGTCCACGTAGACCACGGCTTCGTTGTCCGGGTGCTGCATGATGGCTTCATCAAGCATCTGACCCAGGGTAATTTCTCGCAACGCAGGCTTGTCCATGACTCCCCCTTTGGATGGCACCGGACTATTCCGGGAAATAAAGCACCGCATAAATGGACGCCGGGACATTCCCGCTGCACGCCACATGGTGCGGAACTATGGAATTGAGATAAATGGAATCGCCCTTGGCCAGGGTCAGTACGTCGCTGCCGTAGGTGACCTCGATGGCTCCCTCGTGCACGACGATGAATTCCTCGCCCTCATGGCTGGAAAGCTTCCGCTCCCCGCATGCGCCGGGCATGAGGTCCACAAAAAAGGGCTCCATGTGCCGATCGGTCTTGCCCTTGCCAAGCGAATAAAATTTCATGTCCACGGAACAGCCCTTGCCCCCGAGCATGCTCAGGCCCTCATCCCGTTCCCCAAGACGAACGATGAGAGGATCGTGACCCAACTCGTCGTCCAAAAAAGTGCCCAGGCGCACGCCCAGTCCCCGGGCGACCTTGAGCAGCGGCCCCAGAGACGGATACACGGAATCGTCTTCCAGGGATTTGAGGAACTCAAGCCCCAAACCCGTACGCTGGGCCAGGTCTTCCAGACTGGTCTCGTTCATTTCCCGGAAACGTTTGATACGCTTGCCGAGTTGCTCATTGCTCATACACCGTTCTCGCTGGTTAAGGGTTCAAGGGACGGGCCATGACCGTCAGGGGTGCGGGCAGATCAATCCGGATGCCGCAGAGACGCTCCAGTCCGTCGGCATCGAGCGCGCAGCAGGTCAACCCGTCCGGATTCTGGGCGCAAGGAGTGAAAGCAAGGTCCAAAGACACAAGCTCGCGCACCACGTCCTCGTCGGAAACGAAAAGTTTTGCGCCCGCAGGCAAGAATAGCAGCAGGGAAGACAGCAGGCCCTTCCAGGGCAAGTCCACGCAGGCGCGGGGAAAGAGGGCTTCATCCGTGACGGAGACGTCCGCGAAGTCCTCCTCGTCGTCGAGGCCCAGCGCCTCGGCAAAACCGCTGCGGGCGGCCTCAAGGCGGGCCTCCTGCTCGTGCATCTCCACGAACTGCCCTTCGCGGGACAGGGCCATGGCCAAAAGGATCTGAGCCTGACGTCTGGGGTCGGCGACCTCAGGCTCCACGCGTCTGCCCGTCAGCTGCGATTTGATGTCCATGGTCGTGTCCGTATAAAAATTGTCCAGGCCAGCGGCCTGATAGGCCTTCATGTCCGAGGAGCGGGGAAAACGTTCTCCGAATTCCATGAAACTCCGGATCAAGGCCCGGATTTCGGCGGCCGAGCACGGCAAGTCCTCGGACCTCCATCTGGGGGAGTCCGTGATCAGATCCACGCCCGGATCAAAAAAAACAACACCTTCCGGAAGGGGGCCATGACCCAATTTCGGATGCAGCCAGGGAAAATGCAGCACCATATCGCTCATTCCTCGTCTCCTTAAGATGCACAAATTACCGATCGAGCACATACCTGCGGCAGCGGCCGCAGCAGGGGGGCAATCGCAGCACGCACACGCCCTCCAGAAAATGCAGGCAGAGCACATCCTCGGGGCTGTCCTGCACGGGGGTGAATTGTGCGCAGTCCCAGCCGATGTTCAAGGACGCGGCCATTCGTTGCTCCCAGATGCGCCCGGCCTCGTCGGCCGAAAGTCCCAAGACGTCCCCCCGCACGACAAACTCATCAAACCTGTCTTCAAGGAAGCGCAGCACCGAACACATGAATTCCACCCGCAGCCCCGGATTGGCGCACTCCTCGTACAGACATCGCCCGGCGGCCCAGTACCGGCAGGCATCCCCCGGCATGCACAGAACCGGGTTCACGCCAACCACGAAACGCAGCGAAGAGGGCTGCGCGAGAACGAGGCATGCCTATTTACTGAATACATTCCATCCCTCCGGAAACCAAGGTTTTTCTTATTCAGGGAGGAGTTGACCTGCCCGGAGGGCTATGTGTATATGAGGCCCAATCATTCCCGAGGAGGCATACATGTTTGGCATTGGTATCCCTGAGCTTCTCATTATCCTGGTCATCGTCCTGATCATTTTTGGCGCCAACAAGTTGCCTGAAATCGGTTCAGGTATGGGTCGAGCCATCAAAAATTTCAAGAAAGCCACCGGTGAGCCCGAAGAAATCGATGTCACTCCCAAATCCGAATCCAAGGACACGTCCGACAAAAAAGAATAAATTCTTTGTTTTCACTGAGAAAAATCCCGGCATGACCGGGATTTTTCTTTTCCAAACCAGACTAACTGCCTGTTGAAAAATCAAAAATTCGCAGGCCGTTCAAAAATGGTGAGATGCAAGGAAGCGAAAAAATCCAGGACGCGCAGTGTACTTTCGCATACATAAGCGGTCTGGATTTTTCCGCTGACGCAGCAGATCGCCGTTTTGGGGCGGCCTGCTAACGGATCTCCAGGGTCAACCCCTGGGCCTTGGCGGCATCCCCGAGACGCCGGGCCAGGGCATCCCTCGATCTGGTCTGCACCCGCCAGACCCCGACCATGCCGGGGCCATCCATCTCGACCCCGACCAGGGTCTTGTGCTGAATCTCATCGCTCCAGGAATCCATGAGCCGGTCGAATTCCATGGGCCCCATGCTCGACAGCCACCCGGAAACGCGAACCAGCAGTCCCGACTCCCCCTTGGCCAGGATTCCGGGCCGGGAAAAATAGCTCTTCCACACTGCTAGCCAGACCTCGTCCAGGGTCTTGGCCGAATGGGTGGCATTCCATTCACCCAGAGACAGCACGCCGGTCCAGGCCCCCATTTGCGACAGTTTGAGCACCGGTACATCCGCCGCGCCCACAGGCAAGGGCTTCAGGCCGGACAATTCCTGCAATGCCCCGAGCCGCTTGGTGCGCGACGGCTCGACTCCTGAGAGTTCCAGCACGTACGGCAAAGGAGCCGCCGCCGTGAACATGACCCCAAGCTCGCGCAGCCTGGTCTTGAGCCCTTCGGCGTGAATGCGCACATCCAGGACAAGGGAGGCGCCGCTTGTGGCATTGGCATCCGTCGCAGTTGCATTGGCGCTCCCTCCCGCGACCTCGCTGTAGCCGCGGATCAAGGCATTGCGCTCCGTGCCCAGCACGCTCATGACCGCCTTCAGGCGCGATGGAGCCAAGGGAGTGCCGACCAGAACCTGAACCTCCTGAGCCAGGGCCGCGTCAAAGCCCCTGTCCAGGGCTGAGGGCTGGCCTTCCCCGCCATCGACAGGAACGACCACCCGCTGGTCCGCCATGACCGGCGTAACCCAGCAGAATAGTATCAGCCACAGGCAAAACACGCTTCTTTGCATGAAAATCTCCTTTCGCATCGACTCTAGCGCGGGCAATCCCGAGTCGCAACCGGCGACTACGACTCCAGAAATGTCTGAGCCGTTTTCACGATGCCCGCCAGATCTTCCGGGGCATGCCATAAAATTTCCGTGTCCTTCTGAAACCAGGTCAGCTGGCGCTTAGCGTAGGCGCGCGTGCTGCGCAGCCAGTCCTGCCTGGCCCGGGCCAGGCTCACTCCATCCAGCAGAACGGACAGAAGCTCCGGGCAACCGATGCCAGAAAATCCGGGGGCATTCCGGTCCGGACACGCTTCAAAGGCCAGACGCACTTCCTCCTGCGCTCCGGCATCGAGCATCAGCTCGATGCGCCGGGCCAGACGGGGGGTCAAAGCAGCCAGATCTGACTCCAGCCCGATCTTGAGTACCCGAAGTTCGGCGGGCCGGCGAGTCTGGCCATGCCACCAGGTCAGGGTCCGACCCGTGGCGGTGCAGACTTCCAGGGCGCGACAAACGCGTTGGGGATCGTTAGGATGGATTTTGGCCGCGTACTCGGGGTCAAGAAGCTGCAGCCGGGCATGCAGGACCTGCGACCCCACAGCCCGACACTCGGCGATCACGGCCTCGCGAACACCCGGATCGATGTCCGGAATGGGCGCCAGACCATCAACCAGACTCTTCAGGTAGAGGCCCGTCCCGCCGACCAGGATGGGAACAAGGCCCTGATCCCGGTACATCCGGGCCTGGGCCAGAATCTCCACGGCGAAGGCTCCGGCTTTGACCGGGATGTCCACGGGGAGATAGCCGTACAGGGCATGCGGGCACACGGCACGCTCCTGCGCCGTTGGCTGGGCCGTGACCACGCCAAGCCCGGCATAGACCTGCCGCGAATCGAAATTGACGACCCCGCCGCCAAGGGCGGAAGCCAGAGCCAGGGCTGCGGCGGTCTTGCCCGTGCCCGTAGCTCCGACCAGACAGACAAGACAGAGCTCCGTCATGCCTGTTCCGGTCCTTCCGGTGCAGACAAGGCCTTGGCGGCCCGCACTTCCTCCATGCGCTCAGCGATGTGGGCCAGGATGGAATCGGGCACCAGGCCTTCGATGACCCCTCCGAGCCGCGCCACATCCTTGATGATGGTCGAGCTGATGTACAGCCAGCGATAGTCCGTCATCATGAAGACGGTGTGGATGCTGGGCTTGAGCTTGCGGTTCATGAGAGCCATCTGGAATTCGTATTCGAAATCCGAGACGGCCCGGAGTCCGCGCAGAATGGTGTTGGCACCCTTGCTTGGCACATAATCGACCAGAAGCCCGGAAAAACCTTCCACCTCGACCCGGTGCTGTCCCCGGAAAACCTCGCGGATCATGTGTACCCGCTCGTCCAGGGTAAAGAGAGGCTTCTTGCCCGAATCCCTGGCCACGGCCACGATGACCTTGTCGAAAACTTCCAGGCCCCGCCGCACCAGACTCAAATGCCCGTTGGTGAAGGGGTCGAAGCTGCCCGGATAGATGGCCACCCGCTCTAGTTTCTGCGCCATATGCAAATCCTCGTCTGCCCGTAAAGTTTGTCGCGAAGAAGAGTCAAATCCTGATGCGGCGGATTTTGAAATGCCAGCCCCGCCTCCACCTCGGCGCACAGGATCCCGTCCGTCGCCAGCCCGCCACGCTCCATCAGCAGCCGCAGCGCGGGCAAAAACAGGTCCTTGCCATAGGGCGGGTCGATGAAGACCAGCCCGAACGGACCGACGGACACGGTCCCGAGCCAGCGCAAGGCGTCCCCCTTGACCAGATTCCACCGCTGCCGCTCGACCCCAAGCTCTTCCAGATTGGTGCGGATGAGCGCCGCCGCCGGGGCGGCCTTTTCCACAAAGACCGCGTCCCGGGCGCCCCGGCTCAAGGCTTCCATCCCAAGCGAGCCGCTGCCCGCGAAGATGTCCGCCACCCGCGTCTGGTCCCACTCCAGGCCCTGGGATTCGAGCATGGAGAAGAGGGACTCGCGCACCTTTCCCGTGGCGGGCCGGTATCCCGGCCCTTCTGTGGTGCGGACGCGCCTGCCTCGATACTCCCCGGCGATGATGCGCACGCCTTACTCCTGCTTGGTCTTTTGCCTCTGCTCAAACATGAGCTCCGACAAAATGGACGTGAAGCGGGAGTTAATGGCGAGCAGGCTGCCGCGAATTTCCACCTGATTGGTCATCCCCATGCGCTGGATGAAGTCCAACCGCTCCTGCACCTGGGCAAGCTTCCCAGCGGTTTCCTCCAGCAGGTATTCCCAATCGATGCGCGGCGCGGCCAGGGAAGGACGGGCGGTGAGCTCGAAGCGGCCGCCCTTTTCGAGCAGGCATTCGTCCAGGTAGTCGGGGATGTGTACGTTCAGCTTGAATTTTTCCCGGATCAGCCCGGCCAGGATCTTTTGTCCCGAATGCTCGCCGTGGACCAGATAGACCTGCACCTCGGGGTTGCGGAAATGGGACAGCCAATCCAGAATCTGCGTCTGCCCGGCGTGGCCTGAAAAACCGCCGATGGTGAACACCTTGGCCTTGACCGTCAGCTCTTCGCCCAGAATCCGAATCGTCTTGGCCCCGTCGACAATGCGCCGACCCGGCGTGCCTTCGGCCTGGAAGCCGACAAAGACGATCGACGCTCCGGATTTCCAGATATTGTGCCGCAGATGATGCTTGATGCGCCCGGCGTTGGCCATGCCGCTGCCCGCGATGACGATGGCCGGCCCCTGGGACACGTTGATAGCGCGGGACTCATCCGCCGTCAGGGTAAAGCGCAGATTGGGCAAGTCCAGAGGATTCTCGCCGTTCTTGACCAGATCCTTGGTCTGCTGGTCGTAGTAGTCCCAATGGCGGCGGAATATCTCCGTGGCCTTGATGGCCAGAGGGCTGTCCACATAGACGGGCATGTCTGCAGGAAGCCGCCCTTCCTTGTGCAGAAGATGAAACGTGTAGAGCAGCTCTTGGGTGCGCTCCACGGCAAAAGCCGGAATGATGACTTTTTCTCCGCGTTCGTAGCTGTACTTGATCGCCTCGGCCAGCTCTTCGCGGCTCTGGGTTTCGTTCTTGTGATTGCGGCTGCCGTAGGTGGATTCCAGAAAAAGAAAATCGGCCGTTTCCACTGTCTGCGCATCGCGGACCAAGAGCTGGTTCGGCCGTCCCAAGTCACCGGAAAAGACCAGCTTGGTCTCCTCGTCGCCTTCCTTGACCCACAATTCGATGAAGGCCGAACCCAAAATATGCCCGGCATCGTTGAATTTCACCCGAATGCCGGGGGCGGGCTCGAAAACCTGGTTGTAGTCCTCGGTTTTGAGCTGGCGAAGCGATTTCTGGGCATCTTCGACCGTATACAGTGGCTGCACAGGCGGATCGCCGACTCGCAGCTTCTTGGTGCTGCGCCACTGGGCTTCCGTCTCCTGGATGCGGGCGCTGTCCTCAAGCATGATCCCGAGGAGATCCTTGGTTGGCGAAGTAGTATAAACTTGCCCCTTGAACCCTTGCGCCACAAGACGGGGGAGGAGTCCTGAGTGGTCGATGTGCGCGTGCGTCAACAAAATGAAATCCAGGGATCCGGGACGATACATGTCGTTTTCGTCCCAGTTGCGCATTTCGATGACCCGGTTGCCCTGATGCATGCCGCAATCGATGGCGAAACGTGCGTGCTCGCACTCCAGTACGTAACAGGAACCGGTCACGGTCCGCGCTGCTCCAAGAAAGCTAATCTTCATAAAGATCTCCCTATATTCCAAGTGGATAGACAAAGAAAAAGATCAACCCATTGCCCTTATGCGATCGGTTGTGCTAGCGCTCACTGATGGCGGGCACACCAGGGCCAGCGACAACGTTACAACCTTTTTTCAAATCAAGACGAGTCCCCATGATCAACCTGGACAAACTCAGCGACCGGGACCTTCCACCCCTGAAACCCATGGTCATCCGGCTGTGGCAGCTCCTGAACTCTCAAAATACACGATTGCAGGAAATCGTCGAGGCCATGAGCGCCGAACCGGTTCTCTGCGCCCGGATCATGGCCATCTCCAATTCCCCCATGTACAGAGGGCTGGAGGAAATCA
The DNA here is from genome assembly GCA_002412965.1 of Desulfomicrobium sp. UBA5193. GTDB lineage: Bacteria > Desulfobacterota > Desulfovibrionia > Desulfovibrionales > Desulfomicrobiaceae > Desulfomicrobium. The sequence goes on along the minus strand of DHWB01000004.1, from coordinate 62,472 downwards.
ACTCTCCGCAAAAGGCGTTGGTCCGGTTGGGATTAAACGAGGTCAAAGGCATCGTCTACTACCTGACCCTGGCCGACTCGGTCCGCAAGAACGCTTTTCCGCCTTCGTTCTCCATACGCAGGTTCTGGACGCACAGCCTGTGCACGGCGCTGTTGTGCAAAAAACTTTCCCAATTCTACCCGCACCTTTTTCCCATGACTCCGGAAGAACAGGATGGAACCTATCTGGCCGGACTGCTGCACGACATCGGCTACGTGGTCATGGCTTCCCTCATGCCGAACGAATTCACGACCCTGACCCGCTTCTGGGAAGCAGGCGAGCGGCAACCCCAAGAGATCGAGGATGAAATTTTCGGCGTCAGCCACCCGATCCTGAGCGCCAAGGCGCTCAAGCTGTGGAAATTCCCCAAAAATGTCCAGCTTGCCGTATACGCCCACCACCGGGCCATCTCCGACGACTCTCCGCCCCCGGCCATCATGCTGCTCAAGCTTGCGGATTATCTGGCCACGGATGCGGGTTATCACTTCAACCCCTTGTTTTCGGTGGAAATCAAACGCCAGACTCTGCCTGCCTTCCTGCTGGAAAACGACTACCAGCCCGTGATCCAGGAAGTGGCCTTGAAGGTGGAGATGCTTGTCAGCCAAGCCTTCGCGTAAGGATCAGATCCTGGGGGACGGGGCCTGCGCGATATGGATATTGAGGTCCACAGTGCCCGTATAGCCCATGATGCCCTCGGGCATGGGCTCGGCCATCTTCTCACGCAGCCAGTTCCAGAGAACATCCCCGGTCCGGCCGAACTGCCTGTAGTCACCGCGCACGCGCACGCACAGATAGCGCGCGGCCAGGGCGATGCGCACAGACGGCTCCGCATTCTCCTGAAACTGATATTCGGTGATGACCGAGGCCAGCCGTGCCAGCAGAAACCGCGTCCCCTCCTCGTCCAGGTCAGGGGAAATGAGGCACAAAAAACCGTTTTCCATGGAAGCCAGACGGTCATAATTGCGCAGCTGCCGCCGCAGCGACGACCAGATCCCGCTTTTGAACCATTCCATCCAGTCCGCCCCGTAACTGGCGCGCAAGCCGCCTAGCCCCGGCACGGACAGGACACTCATCGAGACCCATCCTTCCCTGCGGCCGATGCGATTGACCTCCTCGTGGAGGAAGGTGCGCAACCCTTCCTTCGTGAGCAGGCCCGTTTCGGTGTCGAGCAGGCGGCTGGCACCGAACTCGCGACACAGCGTCAGAGCGCGCAAGGCGCGTTTGACCTTCCATTCCAGTTCCAGATCCATCCACGCGCCGACCATATAATCGTCCACATCATCGGCGCTGGAAAAAATTGAGACGAGGTCCTCTTCCGGGCCATGGATGATGACATAGACCGGGGGCAGGGAGCGCCTTGCCTCCCTGGCCCGCAGCATGGCGCAAAATTCGAGGCCTGAGATATCGACGCCCCGGGAGGCCGCCAGCACGCAGTTGTATTCGGTGTCTTCGGTCAGGGCCATGGCTTTGAGATGCCCGCGCACATGATCGACCCGCAGGCCGAGACGCTGCAGCACAACCAGCATTTCCCGCGCGAGCTCTTCGTCCGGCTCCACGAGCAGAAACCGAAACTGGTCCTTGTCCTGGGTATCTGCAATCATGATTTTTGTCTCTGTTCGGGCAGGGGTGGATGAAAAATTGCCAAGAGTTGTCAAGACTTCCGGCTATCAGAGGAGGGGGCTCCTTGTCCACAGACCCGGCGCGAACCGCAGCCTTAAGATTTTGCCCTTGGAGACATTATTGTGTATGGAGCCCTGACCACAGTGGAAGCCATGCATGCATAATCCTTTCAAATCCCTTGATAAAGACCCCGTTTTGCGGTCCCATCTGAAAAAAAAAGCCTCCAGGAAAAAGGCTGAACAGACCGCATCTTCGGGTTCGTCAAAAATTGCCACGGAACAAAAATCCGAGGCGGATCTTTTTTTGCAAGCATTCTCCGATGTCGCCCCCCTGTCCAAGGGCGGACGGGACATCGCCGGGCCGGTTCAGCCCAGGGCCATAGTCCCTCCTCCCCCGCCAACATTTGCCCGCCTGCTTGAAGAGAACATCGAATTCGAAATGGAGTATTCCCACGAATTCATGACAGGGCAAGTTCGAGGTCTGGACGCCAAGATATACCGCAAGCTCAAGGGCGGGGAGTTCAGCGTGCAGGGCCACCTCGATCTGCACGGCATGAACGCGGACCAGGCCAAATTCGCGGTTATTGACTTTTTGCGGCGCTGCTACATGGAAGGCAAACGCTGCGTGCTGCTCATTCCAGGTCGCGGGCTCAATTCTCCCATGGGACAAGGCGTCCTGCGCCAGCAGCTCTCCATGTGGCTGACCCATGCCCCGCTCAAGCGCATCGTCCTGGCCTTCACCACGGCCCTGCCCAGGCATGGAGGCAGCGGTGCCGTCTATCTGCTGCTTCGCCAGGCGCGCAAGGACCAGGGCAAAATCGTCTGGGAAGACCTTTTCACCGATCTCGACGGCTGATTTTTCCGAACATCTCCACCAAAGGACCAGAACATGGGTTTTTTTTCACGCATCAAAAAACTCTGGGGCGCGGACGCCGAGCCTCATATCTCCACGCAGCCCGAGCAGGCGGCAGACGCCACCCCGATAACCCCGCCGCCGATCGAAACGCCCTCGCAAGACGCCCAGCTTGATGCGGACGCGATACCCGCCCCTGAGCAGGCCCCGCAGGACAAACCTGAAGCGCGGCAGGCGGACATGACCGAATCGCAGCGGACCGAAACTGCGCAGGCACCCAAGGAAAGTGGCTGGCGCAAGCTGCTCGGATTCAGCGCCAAAGCCGAGGAAAAGGAGGTCGCGGTCCAGACGGCCGAGGAACCGGCGATCGCGGCAGCGGCAGCGGCCGAACTCCTTGTCCAGGAAAAACCCGTGGCCAAAGGCGAACCGATGCCCTGGCAAAAGGCCCTGGTGCAGGCGCTCGGTGAAGCGGAGCCCAGGCTCTCGACCTGGATGACGCATATTCTGGACGGGATTGACCGGCGCTCGGAGGCATTGTGGGAGCGGCTGCGCTTTCTGTTCGCGCAGATGGAGGTGCCCGCCGAAGAAAGCGAGGACTTCATCCGCCGCTTCGACAAATGGCTCGTGGATATGGATTACGACCGCGTGGACGAATTCCGTTCGGAGCTGCAGTACCGCATGGCCCTGGCCCTGGAGCTGGAGGACGAGGAGGACGAACGCAACCGCCTCTTCCTGAAGCTCTCCGCCGGACTCGGCAAGACCCGCGAACAGCTGACCATGCGCATCGACCAGCTCCTGGCCATGACCGGCGGCTACGACGACGAATTCTGGGATGAACTCGAAGAAATCCTGCTCATGGCCGACGTGGGCGTGAGCGCCACCCAGGAGCTCTTAAAGCGCCTCAAGCCCAAGGTGCGCAAGGCCGGAGGGCGGGATGCGGCTGATTTCAAGGCCCTCTTGAAGGAAGAGCTGGCCTCGGTCTTCATCGAACCCAAAGCCCCGAAAGTGCCCCAGGCGCCGGAAGTCGTGCTCATGATCGGCGTCAACGGCGCCGGCAAGACCACAACCATCGCCAAACTGGCCCACCGCGCCCAGATGCAGGGCCGTAAGGTGCTGGTCGCGGCCGGAGACACCTTCCGGGCTGCGGCCATCGAACAGCTGCAGGTCTGGTCCAAGCGCGTCGGGGCCGGCTTCTATGCCAAGCCCCACGGCAGCGACCCGGCGGCAGTGGCCTTCGAGGCCGTAGAATACGCCATGAAGGAAGGCTACGATCTGGTCTTCGTCGACACGGCCGGACGCCTGCAGACCAAGCACAACCTCATGGAAGAATTGAAGAAGGTGAACAGGGTCCTGGGCAAGAAGCTTGCCGGTGCCCCGCATCGAACCATCCTCGTGCTGGACGCGACCACGGGCCAGAACGCCCTGTCCCAGGTCAAGCTCTTCTCCGAGGCCTCGCCCGTGGACGAGATCGTGCTGACCAAGCTCGACGGCACGGCCAAGGGCGGGATCATCGTCGCCATCGCCCTTGAGTTCAAGATCCCCATCAGTTTCGTAGGACTTGGCGAAAAAATGGAAGACCTGCGTCCCTTCTCGGGCCAGGAATTCGCAAGCGCCCTTTTCGACTAAAAAAAGCGGGCCGCGATTCTACCCGCTTGCCCGCCCTTTCATCGCCACGGGGCAATGCCGTCAAAGGCCTTGCCCCGTTTTTCCAAGAACTTCCCGCAGCCGCTCCACCCGCCGCCGGTTCACCCCGAGATCCCACCAGCCGAGCCGTGCTGCGGACCGAACCTGAATCACATCCCCGTCCTGTCGGAACTCCACATCATCCACAAAGCCGAAGATCGGCGACCGGAAGGTGGCGTGCAGATACCCCTGCTCCTCGCGCTCGATGCTCCCGCCGAGTGCAGCGATGGCCTGACGAAGCCGATCCCAACGGTCCTCTCCGGCCAAGGCCAGCGGGGCCACATCGCGCTCCGGCATTTCCGAGGACACGCAATTGGGTGAATCCGGACAGGGTTTGAGCGCTCCGCTTTGGCGGCCGCCCGGCCCGGCCGCGCAGGAAGCAAGTCCCAGACACACAAGGATCACAAGGCCGGACGTTTTCATGCGCATCACCGTCTCCCGATTTTCGCTTCCCGAGTTGCGGGGAACGCCCCGCCAAAACCGACGCTACTCCTAATCATCCTGCGGCATTGGAAAGGCCAGACGAACGCTCTCCACCTGCACGGGATCGACACCGGGCCAATCCGGCAGCCACGTGGTCGAAAAACCGGGCATGTCCACCCGCCAGTGATGCAGAAAGAGTCCTCCGGCTTCACCCGCCCCGTAAACGGGATCGCCCACCAGAGGATGCCCGGCATGGGCGAGATGGGCGCGGATCTGATGACGCCGCCCCTTGAAGATCCGCACCAGCATGAGCGTCTTCCCGTCAACGTCCGCCACAGCCTTCGCCCAAGTCCGGCGCAGCGGATCATCATCCTCATCGGTCACGCGCACGACGCGGCGCTTGTCATCCAGAATCCGGCCGCACGCCTCCAGGTCAGGGACCGCGCCCTGCGCCAGGGCCAGATACCACTTGCAGACCAGCCCCTCGTCCTGCCAGGCTCTGTACGCTGCGGCATCCCCGTCCCCGGCGGCGGCCAGGACCAGCCCGCTGGTCAGATAGTCCAGACGGTTGAGCAATTGCCACCCCTCCAGGCCAAGACCAGGCAGACAGGATTCCAGACAGGAGCCTCCTCGCCCCGCCACGCTGTGCAAGGCGGCGGGCTTGGCCAGGGCCGCATAGCTTTCGCTGCGCGCGACGACTGCCAATGCGGGACAGGACGAGCGGGGTTCGACTGTCTCGGCGATGCTGACGTGCTGGCCGGCCCGGAGCAGACCACCCTTGGGAAAAGGCCGCTCGTCGACCAAAACCAGGCCCGCCTCGATCAAGGCCCGGCAGCGCCGAAGGCCAAGGCCCAGGGCCACGGCCATGGCCTTGTCCAGGCGTGCAGGCGCAAGATGTTCAGGATACTGAAAGGATTGTGTCATGAGTGTACCGATGGATCAGCGCGCCTGCGCCACGGAGCAGCCTGATGATCCGGACAAAAGCGCGAGTTTTTTTGAAAAAAGCACGGAAAAGCGCGTCAAGGTGCTTGATAGCCGGGCCGTTCCTGCTCGACGATGGACATCCAGGCTGCGGTCATGTCCTTGTCCCACTGGGAGCCCGCGCCCCGGTCCAAGGCATACATGACCTTGTCGAGTGGCAGAGACTGACGATAGGCGCGATTGGAGGTCATTGCCTCGTAGCTGTCGGCCAGACAGATGATCCGGGCCATGAAGGGCACGGCATCGCCCGCCAATCCATCGGGATATCCCAGGCCATCCATGCGTTCGTGATGATGATAGATGATCGTCGTCACGTCGCTCATGACCCCTACCTGACCCAGGATCTCGCGGCCCATGAGGCTGTGGCGCTTCATGTTTTCGTATTCCTCTTCGGTCAGCGCCCCGGGCTTGTTCAGGATGTGGTCCGGGATTCCGATCTTTCCGATGTCATGCAGCATCCCGGCGATATGCAGGCGTTCGAGCTCCTTGGATCCCAGCCCAAGATCCTGCCCCAACCGGCAGGCATATTCGGCCACGCGCTCCGAATGCCCGCGCGTGTAAAAATCCTTGAGCTCCACGGCCTGGGCAAAAGAGCGGATCACGTCCTGGTTCATGGTCCGCAGTCGCGAATAAAGATGTGAGTTCTGCAGGGCCGAGGCGGTATGCGACGCAAAGACACCCAGGAGCTGCAGATCCTGCTCGCAGTAGAGGTTATTTTTTTCATCGCGCACCAGGGTTATGACCCCGATCCGCTTTTGGGGCAGCTCAAGGGGCACGGCCATGATCGAATAGGGAAACCCGTTCGGGAAGCGGGAGCCATTGATGGCGGACTGTTTCACCGTGAATTGATCAAGCATGAACGAGCGCCCAAGCTGCATGCTTCTTTCACACAACTTGGTCACGAAAACCCGCAGCGAATCATTGGACTCAAGCATGCGGCCCTGGATGAGGGTCGGACCGTTCTCCAGCATTTCGGGCAGGAGCAGGCAGACCGCGTCCGGCAGGAAATTCTGACGCAGGTGGATCAGAAATTCCTCGACCACGGCCACATGGTTGAGCTGGCTGCCCAGGCTCTTGCTCAGATTGAGCATGCGTACCACGGCAGAGAGCTTTTCTTGCTCCTTACGGGTCTTGCGCTGTTCCAGGATGGAACGAACCCGCATCAGCAGATGCTTGATGTCGAAGGGTTTGGCGATGTAATCCGCAGCGCCGCTTTTCATGATGTCTACAGCGGTTTCCGTGGTCCCGTAGCCCGTCATGACCAGGAAATCCACGTCCAGATTCCGCAGGCGGACCTGATTCAGGAGGTCCTGACCGTTCATGTCGGGCATGCGCAAGTCGCTGATGACCAGATCGAAACAGCTCGCGCCCAGCTTGTCGATGGCGTCCTGCCCATTGCCGGCCAGAGTCACGGCATGTCCATCTCCGGACAGGGCTTCTTCGCATATTTCTCTGAGGGCGGGCTCGTCATCCACAACCAGCACTTGAAACGCTGCAGTCATCTTCTCACCTCTCCGGCGAAATCAGTAGATATTATGATGAATCGGCCGAAGTTCGTAACTATTTATGTACATGGACGCTTTAGTTTAAAATCACATTTCTGACAACATGCCGATAAAACGAAAATAACCCTTGCCAACCAAAATCATCTTGGCTAGATAGCATTTCCTCATTCGGGATGTGGCTCAGGCTGGTAGAGCGCTGCGTTCGGGACGCAGAGACCGGAGGTTCAAATCCTCTCATCCCGACCATAGAAATCATGGGCTTACAGATAATTAATCTGTAGGCCCTTTTTCTTTCCCAGCGCCATCCTCCACATGGAATTCAATAACAAGCTGTGAGTTAGCGGCGTGTTTTGACGAACCAACCCGCTCTTGCCATGTAAAGCTTCAGGCCGTAGGAACAGCCCACGAACTCAGGAGCACTGCATGAAACCATCCACTGCCTTCGTCGTCCGGATCATCATCATCGCGGGCTTGTCCGCGGGACTCGGGCTGACCTTCAACGCCTCACGGCAGGACAGCCTGCCCCTGATCCATGTCCGGGACAACTCGACCCAGCTTTCCCCCCAAAGCGGTGAAATTTCACTGCAGGACGCCTCCCGGCTTTTCTCGTCCGGACAGGCCGTCTTTCTTGACGCGAGGCCTGCAGAAGACTTTGCCGAAGGGCATATCGAAGGCGCCCTCTCCCTGCCGATCTTCTCCTTCACGCAGGATTTCGATGCTCTGAAGAGCCAGATGGAAGGAAGAACAGTCATCACCTATTGCGACGGGGAAGCCTGCGAACTGAGCCGCGATCTTGCCGATCAGCTCAAAGCCCACGGCCTCAAAGACGTGCTCGTGCTCAAGAACGGCTGGACCCTGTGGAAAGACTCAGGTCTGCCTACGGCCACAGGCCAGGTAATTATTCCGCAAGATCTTGTTCCGCAGGAGCCTGCGTCACAGGAAACCGCACCGCAGGCACCAGAACTGCAGCCTGCGCCACTGGAGCCCATGCCCCAGGAACCCGCCCCTCAGGAACCTGTCCCGCAGGAACCCCTGCTGCAACCCGCGCCAACGGAACCTGCATCGCAGGAACCCGAACTTCAGGAGGCCGCGCCGCAAGATCCCATGCTCAAGGAGTCCGCACCGCAGGAGCCTGCATCGCAGGAACCTGCACAGCAAGAAACTGCGCCAACGGAACCCATGCCACAGGAACCCAAGCCAGCTGGAGATCAATCATGAACGCAGCAACCTTGGCGAAGGCCACACGCATAGCCCTGGCCTTTGTCTTTCTGGCTGCGGCCCCGCAGAAAATCGCGGCTCCGGCCGATTTTGCCGCCAGCATCGCAAGCTATCTCATCCTGCCGGATGTGCTGATCAATTTCACGGCCCTGGTCCTGCCCTGGCTTGAGATCATCGTAGCCTTCATGCTGCTGTGCCTGGTCTGGACCGGAATGGCCCTGTTTCTGGCCAACGCCATGCTCGTCGCCTTTCTGGCCGCGATTGTCAGCGCATATCTGCGCGGCATCGATATCAGTTGCGGATGTTTTTCAACTTCGGCCGCGGCCTCGGACGACATGATCTGGTACATGGCCCGCGACGGCGTCTTTCTGACCGTGGGCCTGATCGCGGCCTGGCTGCATCGGGGCGGACGCCACAACGATTAGCGGCGGGCCTCCTCCGGGGTCCGTCACCGTGGCCTCCCGCCAGCCGCGCACGGAGTTGATCAGCCACAGCCCCGTGCAGCGCGGCAGGTCTTCGACCCGGATGACACCTTCGCTGATCCGGCCCTCGCGCAGCAGATGCTCGCGCAAGGTGCCCGGCAGAAGTCCGCAGTCCAGGGCAGGAGTCCGCATCACGCCATCCAGCACGGCCACGACGTTGGCGATGGTTGTTTCCGTCACCTCGCCGCGCTCGTTCCAAAGCAGCACGTCATCCACCCCTGAAACTTCGGCGCGGGCTCTGTCATAGACTCCGCGCCGCGTGGTCTTGTGGAAGAGAAAGGGATCGCGCGAGTCAACCGCCGCCTTGGCCAAGGCCACCCGGCAGGGAGTTGAGCCGGGCAGGAAACGGTGCGTCAGGGTCCAGGAGCCCGATTTTTCCAAGGCCAGACGCAGCACGCCGCTCTCAGCGCCCGCTGACGCGAGCTCCTGCGCGAGCGCAGCCTCAAGCGCCGGGACATCCAGCTCAAATCCGAAATACCCCGCACTTTGCCGCAGCCGCCGCACATGTTCCCCCAGCAGGAAAATCCCCTCCTCCCGGCTCCAGCGCATGGTCTCCAGGAGCGCAAACTCCGGCTCGGTAGCATCCAGCACCCGCGCCTTGATTTGCGTTTCGCGGAATTCCGCCTGCGGATCGGAATCCCAGACAATGCCCCCGCCCACCCCGTACTCTGCCTCACCCCGCCTCTTATCCACGAGCACCGTGCGGATGGCCACGTTGAAACGCGCCCTGCGACCGGGGCTCATGACCCCGATGGTCCCGGTGTAGATGCGGCGCGGCGAGGCTTCGAGTTCACCAATGAGCTGCATGGTTCTGACCTTGGGCGCGCCGGTGATGGACGCGGCCGGAAAGAGCGCCGCCATGACTTGGGACGTGGGCAGGGCCGAGCGCCCACGTACCAGGGAAGTCAACTGCCAGAGCGTCGGGTAGCGCTCGACCCGGAAAAGCTCCGGCACATGCACGCTGCCCGGCAGGCAGACCCGGCCGAGGTCGCTTCGGACCATGTCCACGATCATGACATTTTCGGCCCGCTCCTTTTCGCAAAGCGCCAGGTGCCGGGCCATGGCCTCGTCTTCCGCGCACCAGCGCCCACGCGGGGCAGTGCCCTTCATGGGCCGCGACCAGACATCCTCGCCCTCGCGCCAGAAAAACATCTCGGGCGACGCGCAGCAGACAGCGAAATCCCTGGTATCGACAAATGCGCTGTGCGCTGATGGCTGGCAGGCTGCGAGCCGGCAGAAATACGACCACGGGTCGGTCTCGAAGGCGGCCCGCAGGCGGTGAGTGAAATTGACCTGATAGGTTTCGCCCGTGGCCAGATACTCGCGGATGCGGGCCAGGGCCTTCCCGTGGGCAGCGGCGTCCAGCTCCGAAACCCAGTCTGGCGAGCTGACCAAAGTGGTCCGGTCCAGAGCCACGGGCCGGGGCGGGTCGAAAAGGCCGAACCAGGCCAGGGGGAACGGGGCGCAGGACGCTTGCGGCATGGCCGGGTCGAAGGCGCTCCCGGCCTCGTAGGCCAGAAAACCCGCGGCATGGAGTCCGCGCTGCTCGACTTCCTCTTCCAGGCGGGAGATGAGCGGCAAGACTTCGTCGTGGACGTGCGCAACAAAAACGGCCCGGGGTCGCTCATAGCGAACCAGGGCCGAATGTTCGGGAGAATGAAGGACAACAACGGACATGGCCGTCCCTATCGCGGGGCCTGCCGGAGCGCAACTCCGCCTGGCGCGTCCGCCACTGTGACAAGAGCGGCATGACCCCGCTGCTGCCGGATCCATGAACCGCCCGGCCGGAACAATCAGCTGCCGCACAAAAATGCGGCAAATTCAAAAAGATGTAAGTTCGTGGACGATTCGCCGCAAAATCGACGAGAGATGAAAAGCCCGCGGCCGGAGCGTCGCCAGATCATTCCGGCCGCGGATACGCGAGAGAAACACTATGTGTTCGTGAAGGCGACAAGCTCGCCCATAAATTGTACAACGTCATTGACTTGGTTCAGAAGATTATCGCTCCAGCCATAAGCAACAAGAGTCGCCATCCCGGCAATCCAGAAAAGGTAACAGATCTGCTTCATGACAATACACCCCCGAAAGTTCGAATAAGGCCGGCATGATCGCCGGTGACTTGGACTTTCCACAGAGAGAGCAAAGGGTGTGCCGAAGCATGCATTTTTCTCTAACTTCTCGTCCTGCAAGGAGGAACCCGCCGCGCGTCCAAACCAGGCCCATCCCCGAGCGGAAGCAGCGCGCAAGGACTGTACACTATGTGAGCAATTCTTCTCTCACTACGTACTTAATCTCCACCTTGGTTCCGCGATTTACCCACCACAACTAATTATCTCTTTCGGTCAATCCCAAAACGATATCCTTACTCATTGATCCCGAGCGATAGGCATTTTGGATCGGCGACTGAGTCCAAACATCAGGAATTACCATCGGCAACGAGCTCGTCCAGCAACTGCCCAAGGCGCGCCAGATGGGTCTTCTCCTCGCTCGCGATCTGTTCCAGGATGGCCCGATTCTCGTCATTCTGAGTCCAGGTGGCGGAGCGCATGTAAAGATCCAGGGCCTGGGCCTCGATGGACATGGCCAGGGAGACGACATCGACCGGACTGTCCAGATCAGGCTTGAAGCGATCCATGTATTCCTCGGTCGTAAGCCCACCCTCCATGAGCGGGGTGACGAAAGCGCACTCAAAGACTCCCCGGTCATCCTTGCCCGTCAGACGGGTGTATTCATCGAAGAGGCGATCCTTGTGCTTGATTTCGATCTCGGCCAGGAGGCGAAAAACGCCCTTGACCTTCTCGTCTTCAACCCGGTCCAGCATGCGCAGATAAAAATCGCGCAGCCCGTCTTCCAAGGAATAGGCCGTGGCCAGAATCTGCTCGGCGCTGTCCAGCTCGGCAAAGAGGTCCACTCCCTCCTCTTCCGCCCCGAACGCGGCTTGACCGTTCCAGTCCTTGAAACCGCCGCTGAGGTTGATGACCTGCTCATAGCCCTTGCCGGCCAGGATCTGGGCCGCAGCCCGGCTGCGGCCGCCTATGGCGCAGTACACAACCACCGGCAGGGCAGGATCGATCTCGTCCAGGGAATCCGTCAGGACAGCCAACGGAACCAGCTTGGCCCCGGGGATGTGGCCTTCCGCGTACTCGCCTGGCTGCCGCACATCGAGAATCGTCACTTCCTGCAGGGTCTTGTCGGACAGATAGGCCCGGACATCTTCCGCCATCATCGATTGGACCGGGGTAAAGAATTGTTTCCAGCGCATTTTGAGCCTCCTCGCTTTTTTGTCAGCGAATCATGCACTTCGGCGGGGGAAAATTCAACCGGAACAAAAGGAAACGGTTCGACAGGCCCACCACGCCCGGCTTGAAATTTTGAAGATTGACACTGCAGCAAGCTTATCGTAATTCTACGATATACGATACACCATGTCCGGAGCGCATCATGACCCAGGACCAGACCCTCGCCGCCTTGTGCAAAGCTGTCGGCCACCCCGCCAGGGTCGCCATTCTCAGGCATCTCCTGCAGGTGGATCGCTGCATCTGCGGCGATATCGTAAGTATCCTGCCCTTGGCCCAGTCCACGGTCAGCCAGCATTTGAAACAACTCAAGGAGGCGGGGCTGATCCGTGGCGAAATCGAAGGTCCGCGCATCTGCTATTGCGCAGACAAGGATCGCCTGGCCGAACTCAAAACCCTCATCACCGCACTGTAGGCCCTTATGAAACCGCTGCAGCCCTTTCCAATGGCACCGTCCGGATCCTGCGCAGCCCCTTGCGCGGAAACCGAAATTTCCAAGCCGGTCCCCTCGGCTCCGGGAGCGTGCTGAGGACCTCCGCCAGCCCCTGGTGCAGGGGTGGACGACCTTCCCGGCTATCGCATCGAGCCGTATGTGGACACGTTCTTGCCTACCGCCGCAGGGCGGATTCCGCGCGTCCGGACCAGCGCCACGGCCTGGGACCGGCTCGGGACCTGCCGCGCGCGGCTGGGCCTTGACCGCAACAACTACACCGTCAACCCCGGCCTTTATGCCATCGGCCAGCCCGGCCCCGAAGCGCCCGTGGTCGTCACGGCCAACTACAAGCTGACCTTCGACACGGTCCGCTTCGCCCTGGCCGGGCGCGACCTCTGGTTGCTGGTGGCCGACACGCGCGGCATCAATATCTGGTGCGCGGGCGGCAAAGGCACCTTCAGCGCGGCAGGCATTTCCGAGCAGGTGCGCAAGACCGGCCTTGATCGCATCGTTTCCCACCGCCGCCTCATCCTGCCCCAGCTCGGAGCCAATGGTGTGCGGGTCCGCGACCTGCGCAAGGCCTGCGGATTCGAGGCGGTTTTCGGCCCCGTGCGCGCCGAGGATCTGCCACGCTACCTGGACCGGGGCGAGGACGAGGCCATGCGCGCGGTGACCTTCAGCCTGAAGGAGCGGGCCGCGGTCATCCCCGTGGAACTGGTCCTGGGCTGGAAGATCATCCTCGCGTCCTTCCTGGTGGCGGCCGTGCTCAGCCTCATCGGTCTGGACTTTTCCGTGCAGGCCATCCGGCAGCGCTGGATTCTTGCTGCGAGCGCAACGGGCCTGGGCCTGGCTGGCGGCGCGATTCTCTTTCCCCTGCTCCTACCCGCGCTGCGCACGCGACTCTTTTCCCTGGGCGGAGCCGGGCTTGGATTGGCTCTGGCCGTGCTGCTGCCAGCCATCTTCCCCGAGCAGTCCGGGGTTCAGCTTCTTGGAGCGGGGCTGTGGACGGTGGCCATGTCCTCGTGGCTGGGACTCAATTTCACCGGCTCCACGCCCTACACGTCGCCCTCGGGCGTGGAAAAGGAGATGCGCAAGGCCATCCCCCTGCAGGCCGCAGGCACGCTCCTGGCCGCAATCCTCTTCGTGATCGGCAATTTTGCGTGAGGAAAACATGAAGACCTTCCGCCATCTCGAAAACGTGGCCACCCTGGCCTATGACAAAGACAAATGCGTGGGCTGCGGTCTCTGCGCCACGGTCTGCCCGCACCGCATCTTCGCCGTGCAGGACGGCAAGGCCGAGGTCCTGGACCGCGAAGCCTGCATGGAATGCGGGGCCTGCGCCCTGAACTGCCCGACCGCTGCCATCACGGTCACGCCCGGCGTTGGTTGCGCGGAGTACATCATCCAGACCTGGCTGCCGGAAAAGTTCAGGACTTCGTGCTGCTAGAATCCTTGACCACGGCCCCGAAATGCATGATCTCTCTGGCTTCACAACCGAAGGAGGAACCATGCTTGCTCGCGCTGAGGCACTTGAACTGCTCAAAAATTCCGCCCCCGACCACCTCTTCATTCACGCCCTGGAGACCGAAGCGGTCATGCGCGCCTTGGCCGAACGCCTCGGCCACGACCAGGAGGTCTGGGGCCTGGCAGGCCTGCTGCACGACCTCGACTACCCTCAGACCAAGGACACCCCCGAAAAGCACGGCCTCCTGACCGCCGAGACCCTGACCGGCAAGCTGCCGGACGAGGCAGTCCAGGCCATCGCTCGCCACAACGAGATAAACGGTAATCTGCCCGAGACCCAGTTCGACTTCGCCCTGCGCTGCGGCGAGACCGTCACCGGCCTCATCCACACCGCCGCCCTGGTCCGCCCGACGCGCATGCAGGGCATGGAGGCCAAGAGCCTCAAGAAAAAGATGAAAGACAAGGCCTTCGCGGCCTCGGTCTGCCGCGAGACCATCAAGGAATGCGAGAAGATCGGCCTGGAACTGGGCGATTTCCTGACGCTCTCCATCGCAGCCATCACGGGGATTGAGAACGAAGCAGGGCTGGCGGCGTCCTGACCCACATGGAAGGCTTTCTCCTTCACGCCTCCAACCGCCTGGAAAACCTGGCCGAGCTGCTGGCCGAGGTCTTGAAAACTCCGCTGGACCCCATGAAACCGGAGACCATCCTGGTCCAGTCCGGCGGCATGCAGCGATGGGTTTCCATGCAGTTAGCCCGCCGGCACGGAATCTGCGCGGGTATCCACTTCCCCTTTCCCGTTGGCTTCGCCTATGAGCTCTGCCAGGAACTTCTGGCCGACCTGCCCCGCGAATACCCGCTCAGCCAGGAGCGCATGCTGTGGCGCATCACGCACCTGCTCCGCGGCCTGCTGCACGAGCCGGAGTTCGCGCCGCTCGCGCGTTACGTGCATGAGGATTCGGAGCTCAAGTCCGTCCAGCTGGCCGAGCGCATCGCCTATCATTTCGACCAGTACCTCATCTTCCGGCCCAAGTGGGCTGCACGCTGGGAACGCCATGAATTAAGCGGAGACTTCATCCTGCCCGGCCACATCGCCAGCGAAGCCTGGCAGGCCAAGCTGTGGCGAGAACTTGTCAGGGGCATGGACGGAAAACACCGAGCCGCCCTGCTGCAGCTAGCCATCGCCAGGCTGCAAAGTGCGGACTCATTGCCGGCACTACCCGCCCGCATCTGCGTTTTCGGTATCCCGACCCTGCCGCCGGTCTACCTGGACCTGCTGCAGGCACTGTCCCGGCACAGGCTGGTGCATGTCTTTCTGCTCAGCCCCTGCCGCCAGTATTGGGGGGATCTCCTCTCGCACCGGGAGCAGCGGCGTGCCTACCGAGCCTCGTTCCCATCCGGAGAAGAACGTTTGGAAGATGCCACGCCCCTGGCGGGTCTTGGAGCCGTTGGTCGGGACTTCCTGGAGTTGCTTCTGGACAGGGACGTCCAGGAGTCGGAATCGGACCGATACGAGGACCCCGACACATCACGAATGCTCGGACAACTTCAGGCCGACCTTCTTGATCTGAACGTTCGCGACGAAAAGGCGGACTTCTTTGACACGTCCATCCAGGTCCACTGCTGCCACAGTCCCCTGCGCGAGATGGAGGTTCTCAAAGACCTGATCCTCGACCTCCTGGCCAAAGACGCTTCCCTCTCGCCGCAAGACATCCTAGTCATGAACCCGGACATCGAGGCCTACGCTCCGGTCATCCAGGCCGTGTTCGGGACCCCCGGCGAGGACGCCGTCCCCTACTCCATCTCCGACCGCAAGCCCACCAAGGCCGCCGAAACCATCCGCCTCTTCCTGGAACTGCTGGAGTTCGGACAGCACCGCTTCGAGGCCTCGCGCGTCTGCGCCCTGCTCGAAGCCCCGCCAGTGCGGCAGCGCCTGGGCCTGGATGCGTCCGATACGCAGCGAGTGTTGGAATGGGTGCGCGCATCGGGCGTGCGCTGGGGGCTGGACCTGGATTTCCGCAGGAAGGCGGGTCTGGGAGATTTCGGTCAGAACACGTGGGAGAGCGGCCTGTCCCGCCTGTACCTCGGGTACATGACCGGCGCGGCGGACCCGCTGGGCGGCATCGCCCCTCTGGCGCTGCGCGGCTCGGCCGAGCAGGAGCTACTCGGCCGCGTGACCGCCTGGATCGACGCACTCGCCGCCCTGTGGTCTCGGCTGCGGGACACGCGCACGCCATCCGACTGGCAGGACTGCCTGCTGTGGCTTCTGGACGCCTTCTTCCCCCAGGACCCCGCCCAGGCCGAGCACCTGCTGGCCATCCGCCGGACCGTGACCGAACTGACCCGCGACATGGGCGATTTCGAGGCCGACGCACGAACCATGCTCTACCTCATCCGCAAGCGCCTGGACGAGAGCGGCGGCGAGTCGGGCTTCCTGGCCTCGGGCCTGACCTTCTGCGGGCTGAAACCCATGCGCTCCATCCCCTTTCGGGTCATCTGCCTGACGGGCCTGACCAGCACTGCCTTCCCGCGCCAGGACATACCCCTGGGCTTCGACCTCATGGCCGCCCGTCCCCGTCCCGGCGACCGCAGCCACCGCGAAGACGACCGCTACCTGTTCCTGGAGAGCATCATCTCGGCTCGGGACAACCTCATCCTGACCTACCCCGGCCTGTCCCAATCCGACAATGCCGAGGCGCCGCCGTCGGTCCTGGTCTCGGAACTGCTCGATTTCCTGGACAGGGGCTGCACGGTGGATGGCCTGAAGCCCTCGGAGGCCATTGTTTTCAGGCACAAGCTGCAGGCCTTCCATCCTGACTATTTCAGCGCAGGGTCGCCCATCTTTTCCTATTCGGCCCAAAACCGTGACGCAGCGCAGGCGCTGTTTGCCGAGCACCAGCCCAGACAATTCTTCCCCGAAGCCAGTACTCTTGAAGATGCACATGCGGAGCAGAAGATCGAGATCGAGATCGACATCGAAGAGCTGACGCGCTTCCTGGCCCATCCCTGCCGCCACCTGCTGCGCGCCCTGCGCATCGACCCGACCGGCGGCGAGGACGATTTTCTGGACGAGGAACCCCTGGCCACGCCCACGGGCCTCGAAGCCTACGGTCCCCTGCAGGACCTCTTGCGCACGGCCCTGGACGAGCCCGCCGCCAATCTGGAGGGGCTGCTCCTGGCCTGGCAGATTCTGCCTCCGGGCCAGGCCGGGACCGACGCGAGCCGCAAGCTCTGCTCCCAAATCCGCGCCCTGGCCGACCAGGCACGGGCCGTCATCGGCGACGAAAAGGCCGCGCGTCTCGACCTGAAGCTGCCCTTGGGCCGCATCACCCTCACGGGCCGCATCGACCTCCACGGCGACCGCATCGTGACCTGCCGCCCGGCCAAGACCAAGAGCCCGGACATGCTCCGCCTGTGGGTCCGCCATCTGGCCGCCTCTGCCGCTGGTCATACCGCCCAATCCATGCATATCGGTACCGATGACTGCTTCCCCGCACCTGAGGCTCCGGACGCCCGGAACCTCCTCGGGGGGTTGCTGCGGCTCTACACGCAGGGCATGCGCGCCCCCATCCCTCTCTTCCCCCGGACCTCCCTGGCCTTCGCCGAGGCCCGCTTTACGGGCCGCAAGCCCAAGGAGCGGCCCGAGGCGCTGCAACAGGCCATGCGCCAGTGGGAAGGCGGCTACATGGTCAATCCTGAACGCGACGACCCGCACTTGGCCTTCCTCTTCCGCGACGCCGAGCCGGACTGGGAGCGTTTCGCGGACGTGGCCGAGGAAATCTACGCCCCCATTCTGGGAGGTGCCGAGTAATGAATCCCATGGACCTCTGCACCGCCCCCCTGGACGGCACGACCCTCATCGAGGCCAGTGCGGGCACCGGCAAGACCTACACCCTGACCGGCCTCTTCGTCCGTATGCTGCTGGAGAAGGGTCTGACCGTGGACCAGATCCTGGTGGTCACCTTCACGGACGCAGCCACCGAGGAACTGCGCGGGCGGATTCGCAAACGGCTGTCCGACGTGGCCGGGGTGCTGGCCGGTGAACTGGAGGCCGACGAAGAACTGGAATGGGATCTCCTGGCCCGCTTTGGAGGCACTGATGCCGCCCGACGCCTGGAACTCGCCCTGCGCAACTTCGACCTGGCCCAGATCTTCACCATCCACGGCTTCTGCCAGCGCATGCTGGGGCGCAACGGTTTCGAGTGCTCGGCCCTCTTCGACACGCAACTCGAGCCGGACCTCTCGGACCTGCGCCGCCAGGTCTGCGTGGACTTCTGGCGCAGTCACATCCTGCCCCTGGACGGCCTGACCGGCACGGAAGTGCGCAAGCATCTGACCCCAGACCATCTCACGGAAATGTCCGGTCTGCCCTTCCTGGCCCAGCGCATCCGCATCGTGCCGGGCAGCCCCGCGCCGGACCCCGCGCCCTTGGACCGGGCAGTGCGGGAGGCCTGCGAAAGGCTCAAGGCGTCCTGGTCAATCATGGAACCTGAAGTCCGAACGCTCCTGCTGTCCCGGGCGGACAACTTCAACGCGCGCCAGTTCTCGCCGCAGAAGCTGGATCAGCGTCTGAAAGCAACTCGCGATTTCCTGAACGACCCGAGGCTCGATGCCAAGGAGCAGCTCAAGGCCCTCGGCGAACTGACCTCGACCTACGTGCGGGGCATGACCAAGAAGGCCTTCACCGCCCCGGAGCACCGACTGTTCGACGAGATCCAGGATATCCTGGACCATGTCGAGGCCTTGCGGCAGGCGCTGGGACCCTTCGTGGTCCATCTGCGCCATGCGTTCCTCTCGGGCGTGACGGCGCGCATGGACGACCTCAAGCGGCGTCGCAACGTGCTGGGTTTCGACGACCTGCTGCGGAACATGCACGCCGCCCTGGCCAGCCCCGAGCTGGTCGCTGCGGCGCGGACCCAGTACCGAGCGGCCCTCATCGACGAGTTCCAGGACACCGACGGCCTGCAGTACGACATCTTCCGCACCCTCTTCGCCACCGGCGACGGGGAGAACAGCCTGTTCCTCATCGGCGACCCCAAGCAGGCCATCTACTCCTTCCGGGGCGCGGACCTGCACACTTACCTTACCGCGGCCGACAGCTGCGAACGCGGCATGACGCTGGGCGTCAACTACCGCTCCACGCCGGAGCTCATCGCGGCCGTGAATCGCCTGTTTTTCAGACCTGACAATCCAAGACCCTTCCTGGACCCGAAAATCGGCTATCAGCCTGTGAGCGCCCCGGACGAAGAGCGGGGCCGCTTCCGCGAAGACGGGCAAACACCCGCGCCCATGGTCCTCTGGCAGGTCAAAAGCGAGGACAAGCCCCTGGCCAAGGGGGCGCTCGCGCCGCGCATCTGCCGGGCCGTGGCCGCCGAGATCAGCCGCCTGCTGCGGGGCGCGTCCGAGGGGCGCATCCGCATCGGTGAAGCACCGCTCCTGCCCGGAGACATCGCCGTCCTGGTCGAAACCCACGCCCAGGGAGAGGCCGTACACCAGGCCCTTGGCGCACTTCGCATCCCGAGCGTCGTGACCCACACCTCGTCGGTCTTTGACAGCCCTGAAGCGGCGGAGCTCCTGTCCATGCTGCGCGGCATAGCCGAATGCCAGCGCCCGGCGGCCCTGCGCACCGCCCTGGCCGCGCCCATGATCGGCCTGACGGCTCCGGAACTGATGATCCTCGACGAGGACGGCGAAAAACTCGAGGCGTGGTTCGAACGCTTCCTCGCCTGCCGCGAGCTGTGGGACCGCCGGGGCGTCATGGCCGCCGTACGCCGCCTCTTCGCAGGCCAAGATGTGCGGAAACGCCTTGTCTCCCTGCCTGACGGTGAACGGCGCATGACCAACGTCCTGCACTGCCTGGAGCTGCTCCACAGCCGGGAACGCGAGTCGGGCGCGGCCATGCACGCACTGCTGACCTGGTTCGCCCGCCGTCTTGGCACCGAAGGCACCGAGGAGTCCCAGCTGCGACTGGACACGGACCGCGACGCGGTCCAGATAGTGACCATTCACAAGAGCAAGGGGCTGCAATACCCGGTGGTCTTCTGCCCTTTCATCTTTGGCCGGGCTAGATGCCCCGAGGACCGGGCCCTGGTCCACGAAGACGGACTGCTCCTGGACCTGGGCACGGAGGAACTGCCAAGGCGGATAGGCCAGGCCCTGTCCGAGGCGCAGGCCGAGCGCGTGCGGCTGCTGTACGTGGCCCTGACCCGCGCCAAGTGCCGCTGCTACGCGATCTGGGGACGCATCAACGAGGCTGAGACCTCGGGCGCGGCCTGGCTGTTCCACGGGCATCGCGCCGACGAAAAGAGCGCCCTGAGCTGGGATGCCGTCGATGAAGACATGGTCTGTGCGGACCTGCTCGAACTGGCCAACGCCGACATCGAGGTCGCCGAACTGCCCGACGCCGAACCTAAGAAGGGACCGCCGCAGTTCACCCATGCCCCTGACCTGCAATGCCGCAACTGGGATCGTGTTCTGGGCTCCGGCTTCGGGCTGGCGAGCTTCACCGGCCTGACCCGCGGCATGGAGCACGGGGCGAGGCCAGGCCTGGACGAGATTGATGCGTCCGGTCAGGCCGCGGACGAGTGGTCCATGGCGAATTTTCCGCGCGGCGCCGCCGCCGGCTCGTGCCTGCACCGAATTTTCGAGCGTATCGATTTCGTGGATGAGTGCACAATCCCCGCCGCCGTGACCGAGGCGCTGGCCGCGTACGGCTTCGACCCGGACTGGCATCAAACTGTCCATGACATGGTCAAACGGGTTCTGCATGCAGATCTGGGAGAAGGGTTGCAGCTGGGAGGCATCGAGAAGAAGGACAAACTGGTAGAGATGGAGTTCCTCTTCCCCCTGCGCCCCGTAACCCGCGAAACCTTGGCCGCCGTGTACCGGGATGCGGCCGTGCTTCTGCCGCCGGACCTGCCGGAACGCATGGGTAGCCTGCGCTTCGAGCCGCGCCGTGGCTTCATGACCGGGTTCATGGACCTGGTCGTGCGCAGCGGTAAAAAATATTACCTCCTCGACTGGAAATCAAACTGGCTCGGCCCCACTCCCGGCCACTACACCCTGGACGCACTGCACACCGCCATGGCCGGCAGTCACTACTTCCTGCAGTACCACCTCTACTGCCTGGCCCTGAAGCGCCATCTGGCCCTGCGCAAGCCCGGGTTCGACTACACGAAGGAATTCGGCGGCGTGCGCTACGTCTTCCTGCGCGGCGTGGACCCGGAGCGACGGGGCCAGGGCGTCCACAAAGACTGCCCCGACCCGCGATTCCTCGAAGCCCTGGACAAGGCCCTCATCGACCAGGAGAAACGCTGATGTTCGCCAACCCCACCATCCTGCCACGGCTTGTGGCAAGCACCCTCTTCACCGAAGCCGACCTGTACCAGGCCCGCTTCGCCGCTTCCCTGGCCCAGGAAGGACAGGCCGACCTCGTGGCCGGCCTGACCGCCCTCGTCTCCCTGGCCGTGCGCGAGGGACACGTCTGCCTGCGCCTCGGCGACGATGACGTGCGCGAACGGCTCGCCGCCCTGGGCCTTGTCGGAACGCACGCCTGCCAACTGACGGGCGTTGTCGGCGCGCCGGGTTCCGGGCTGCCGCTCATCCTGGACGGCGAGCGTCTGTATTTCTCCCGCTTCTTCCGCGACGAAGAGGCCCTGGCCCGCGCCTTCAGGTGCCTGGCCGGAGCAACGCCCCAGGACATCCCGGCAGATCTCCTGCCCGATATCTTCAAGGCCGGGGGTGACGAAACCGACTGGCAGGACGTGGCCTGCTTCGCGGCCCTGCGCAGCCGCCTCTGCGTCATCTCCGGCGGCCCCGGCACGGGCAAGACCACGACCGTGGCCCGCATCCTGGCCCTGGCGGCCCGGATGCACGCAGGCGCGAATTTCCGCATCCGTCTGGCCGCGCCCACGGGCAAGGCGGCCTCGCGCATGACCGAGGCCCTGGCCGAGGCCTTTCCAGGGGGCAGCCTGCCGCCTGAACTGGACGCGTGCCTCTCTCAGGGCGCCCAGACCGTGCACCGCCTGCTGGGCTGGAGCGCAGGGGGATTCCGCCACCACCAAGGCAACCCCCTGCCGCTGGACATGCTGGTGGTGGACGAAGCCTCCATGCTGGACCTGGAACTGGCCGCCCGCCTCATGGATGCCCTGCCCGAGCACGCAAGCCTGGTGCTCCTGGGCGACCGCAACCAACTGGCCTCGGTAGAGGCCGGAGCCGTGCTGGCCAATCTCTGCCGGGAGGACGTGGTGAACGCCTTCTCCCCGGATTTCGTGGCGGATGCCGTCAAGGCCGGAGCTCCAGGGCTGACCGTGACGCCGCGCGCACTCGCGCTGACGGACAATGTGGTGGAACTGCAGAAGAGCTGGCGCTTCGACGCAGACAGCGGCATCGCGGCCTTGAGCGCGCTCATCCGAGACGGCCAGGCCCAGGAGGCCGGCAAACTGCTGGAGGAGGGAAGGAATGATCTGAAGATGCTGTCCTGCACCGGGCAGGCGGACCTTGCGGCTGTACTGAAGCCGCTTCTGCGCGAGGCATTCAGGAGCCTGGGTGAGACAACCGGCCCCGCGCGGACGTTCGAAATTTTCGGAACCCTGCGCCTGCTCTCGCCGGTCCGCAAAGGGCCACGCGGCACCGAAGCGCTGAACCTCCTGGCCTGCGAGGCCCTGCACGGGGCAACCGGCAACGAGTGGTATCCAGGCCGCCCCGTCATGATTCTGGAGAACGACTACAACCTCGGCCTCTTCAACGGCGACGTAGGCATAGCCTTGCCTGTGGACGGAACCCTACGGGTCTTCTTCCCCGCCGCGCAAGGCTTCACGTCCTTCACCCCGGCCCGCCTGCCCAGGCACGAGACATGTTATGCCATGACCGTGCACAAGAGCCAGGGATCGGAGTTCGGGCACACAGTGCTGATCCTGCCTGAAGAGCCCTGCCCGGTCCTGGGCCGCGAACTTCTTTACACCGCCCTCACCCGGGCCAAGGAACGCTTCACCCTGGTGGGCACGGCGGAACAGATCAGGGATGAAGTGAAAAATCCTGCAATGCGAGACTCAGGATTGAAGGAAATGCTTTCATAGAACCTGAGACGTTTAATCGGTGGAATATCTTTAGGAATGACACACTGAAATCGCGGACATGTAATCCGCAACGTCCACCAGTACAAATCAATCCTGTAGGAACCCGAGAGTAAGCAACATCAAAAATTGAAAACAAACAAGGCCAGTTTTCTCCGAAACTTCCCCACTAATTCTGACGTCCAGCCAAGCTTTCTTCCATCTGCCCAGTGGCCCCATATCTTCTTGGCAAAAAGACTTCTTAAATATCTTCGTTTCCGCGAAGATGCCGAAACGCGTTGCCATTCTTCATACTCCCTGACAACATGATGGAAAAGAAATCGTTCCCATATCTTTGCAATCGCTTCAACGCTAAATGCAGTAGCGCGCCTATGTCCGTTTTCCCGCATTCTCAGTACTAGATCAGGGTTCTCATACAACCTCTTCAAAGCCGTCAACACATCATCCGGACACAAAGTCTCAATATAGTCATCATTGGACTCCTTGAGTTCTCGATATCCCGACTCCTGGCTTAAAATAGCAGGACATCCTGCAATCCAGGCATTCACAAGTTTTGAGGCGGGCTTGGTTGAGAGAAAAAAAGGCGGTCCTGTTCGAATTGCCAAGACTATATCCGCTTCGCGATAGTTCCACCAATCGCGGTCCTGGATAATCAACCTCATTCCCAAAGAGTCGAGTGCAGAAATAAATTGAGCTGATGTGTAAAACTCATCAATATTTTCTTTATTTCCCATGTACACAATGTTTTCCAGCTTTTCACCGCGAGAAACATCTCTTTTAACAATGCCAGGTTGAGGCCAATGAGGTATATAATGATGATTGCTAGAAAATATCGAAGATTTGTTTTGAACGATTTCAAAATTACTGACAAAAAGTGGATCTCCATCTGCACGAACTGAAACAACAAATGTATCATTAAAATTACTCAAATTTAAAACATCGTCGTAATGAATAATATTAATTTGATCTTTATTTAATCTACTTGAAATTTGCACAGGAAGACCAATCTTCCTAAGATTATAAAATGTTTGCACAATCCAGACATCCCCACCCCTAACAAATCTTGACGCCAAATCCTCAAGAGACAACTCTCTTGATTCATTAGAAATAATGTCAGACCATTTTTTAATATTCCCACAAAAAAAATTAACAGCATTATATTGCATAACACACATCGCTATACTCATGCAAAATATTGTAAATTAAAACTATCCTACAACGCTCCTCATAAAATTCAGACACAATTCAGCACGAGCAAGCCACGTCGATGACACTGATCGATCCCTACATCGCCGCTGCATGTGTCGCGCTCGCCCCTGATTCGATGCCATATCCATCATGGCCGCAGCTAAGTCTTCTGGCACAGGACTTCTTGCCACAATAGCGTCAACTTCTTGCTCAAGCACTGACGTCAGTGCAGGAACAGGCGTGACCACGAGCGGCAAACCCATGCCGATGGCCTCGTAAAGCTTGATGGGTGAAAAGAATTCCACCTCCGACGACTGCGGAATGGCCATCATGGAGCACGACGCCAGACGCGGGAAGAGTTCGCTCGGCGGCAGATAGCCGCAAAACTCGATTCTGCTCTCCCAATCGCACACGTCCCGGGCAAGCGCGCGAAGCCTTTCGAGTTCACCGCCGGGGTTCCCCCCGATGACCAGCAAGCGGAACCGCCCGGGCAGGTGCCCCATGGCGCGGACGAGGTTGTGGACACCCTTGCTCTCGTAGAGACTGCCGACATAGGCCACGGTGATCGGCCCCGAAAAATCCACGTCAGGCGCCGCCTTGAACAGATTCGGGTTGTACCCCATGGGCGCGACCAGCGTCGGGCCCGAATACCCGTAAACCGCCTTCAGGGCATCGACCAGGACCGGACTGATGCAGACCACCCCATCCATGGCGGCTAGCATTTCCGCTTCAACACGAGCAAAATGCCCCGCCCTGCCCGTATTCAGAAGCCTGTTCTGCTCGCTGAGAACTTCATGCATTTCGAAAAACACGGGATGCCGAACGGGGAGAAAACGCTTGAAGCGAGCAAGCAACAACGCTTCGGTGATGTCTCTGGCGTAAAAGACTGTTCCTTGAGGAGCTCTCAGCCACGTACTCATCAGATAAATACGAAATAAAAGGCCATATAATCCCTTATGAAATCCTGGCAATGGCTGCATTTCCAATGCATTGTTTGGTGCGAGACCATAATCATGCTCAAGTGATTTCCGAAATTCGGCATGATTGTGCCGACTGAATCCCGGCCACATGGTTGTCAAAACGCCATGTTCCGCGAAAAAATAAGCCATATTCAAAGACTGCAGCACATGCGCCGCTTTTGATGGTAAAATGCATTTTTTGGCGTATATCAATCTACACAGCGGCATGAGTACTCCGGGACAGAACTTGGAGCAGACGGTGCTCGCAGTGTTCACGAATCGAGTCGCAAGAAGATCTCGCGAGCGGACTGAAGCCACGTAGCCAAATTGCTCGGAAGTGTAAAACCCAGTCTTTGCATCGAGAGCTGATGCGCCTGCACGATGCCGCCGCATCGTTATCAATGTAATATATCGGCGTTTTCTTGCCAAAGGCGAGGGTTCGAGGCTAACATCCCGACAAAACACCTCAGGGGGATTCTCATGCCGACGATACGCGATTCCTGGAACAAGCTGACGTGGTGGCAAAAAACCCTGGCCGTGCTGTCGTGCGTGGTGGCGCTTTACGCGCTCTTCGGCTTTCTTCTCCTGCCGCGCATCCTTCGTTACGTGCTGGTCGAAAAGGTTTCTCCCGCACTGAATCGGCAGGTCAGCGTCCAGGAAATCCGGTACAATCCCTTCACCCTGACCGTCGACATCAAGGGCTTCGCGATCAGTGAAAAAGGCGGGAGCGGTGAATTCGTCGCCTTTGATGGTTTGCACGCCAACGTGGAACTCAGCTCCATCATCCGGCTGGCCCTGGTCGTCCGGGAAGTGAGCCTCGACGGCCCGCGCATCCACATCCGGCTCGACCAGGACGGCAAAACCAATTTCGCGGACCTGGCTCACGCCTCGGATAAGCCCCAACCCGAAAGAACCGGCGAACCCGTGCTCCTGCCCCTGATCGTCGAGCCGTTCTCCGTGGGCAACGGCACGCTTCGCTTCGAGGACCAAACGCGAGGCGTGACGCATGTCATCGATCAGATCAATTTCCAGCTGCCCCAGTTTTCCTCGCGCAAGAGGGACTGGGAAACCTTCATGACACCGACCCTGTCCTTTCGCGCCAATGGGGCTCCCTTCAATCTGCAGGGTCAGACCACTCCTTTTGACAACTCCCTCAGAACCGAATTCGACCTGAACGTCGTCGATCTCGGCCTGCCCCAGTATTGGGCTTACGCCTTGGCCAGCGAAAATCTCAAGCTCGCCAAGGGGTTCGTCAACTTTGACAGCAAGCTGGTCTTTGAACGGCATGAAGACACGCTGCCGACCTTTTCCCTGCAAGGCACGATCAAGGGGCACGACATCGAGCTCACGGATGATGGCGAGCCCGTCCTCTCGGCCGCCAGGACGGAGATCGTCATAGACGACATCTCCATCCTGAACCTGCAACTGGGACTCAAATCCGTGACCCTGGAGAGTCCCTTCATCCGGATTGTGCGCGCGAAGGACGGCAAACTGAACTGGATGGGCTACTTCACCCCCGGAACCGACTCGAATGCCACGAGCGCGGAAAATGCCGCCAACGCCACTGAGAAAAATGCCACGACCCTGCTCCTGCAAGCGCCGCAAATGCGACTCACGGACGGACGCATCCTGTTTCGGGATGAAACGCTGCAAGCGCCTTTCACCAAGGACATCACGGCCCTTGAGCTGACGATCACGGACTTGAGCACCGCCGAAAACGCGACCACCCTGGCCAAGCTCCAGGCCAAAACCACCGACGGCGAGGAGCTCGGGGCGGAGGCGTCCTTTTCCATCTCGCCGGTGCAGGTCAAGGCCCGCCTCGAAGGCCGCAATCTGGATATCCCCTCCTACTCTTCCTATTTCAAGGACGCCCTGCCTCTGACCCTGGTCTCGGCCAAGGCCGACGCCCGCATAGGGCTCATCATCGACGGCGCGGCCAAGGCGCCGCGCTTGGAGGACTCCGTCCTTGAAGTGCGCGACCTTGGGCTCACGGCTCCTGGCAATGCCGGTGAGGTGCAGGTCAAGCGCGTCGCTCTGGACAAGATTTTCGTGGATATGAGCGGCCATGCGGTCCGCACCGGCGTGCTCGCCGTCGAAGGTGCCACGGTGACCACGGGTGTGGACAATAAAGGCCGCGCGGCGCTCATCTACGCGATCAGCTCTCCAAAAGCCCCCCCGGCGTCAAATCCTGCGCCCCAATCCGAAGGCAACGCCACGGCGTGGAGAGTTGACTGCGCCGGAGCGTCCCTTGCGCCCCTGGAACTTCGCGTTGCCGGCACGGCTCCCGCGACACCCATCCGGCTGAACACACTGCAGGTCGGCGCCGTGGCCGTAGACACCGCCAAAACCACAGTTACCGTCGGACCCGTTGATCTGAATCTGGCCGTGGACATTGTCCGGCAAAAAGATGGCGGCATCAATCTGGCCAAGCTCTTTGCCTCGGAACAAGGTTCCGCGAAGGAGACATCCACGGGTGCGACTCCGTCCTCGGAATCTGCACCGGCCTGGAAGGTGGCCATGGAGCAATTCTCACTCTCCGGCACGCAGATCGCATTCACCGACGAAACCCTGGCCAAACCCGTGCGTCTGGACGTGGACCAGATCGCCCTCACAGCCAAAAACCTGTCCACGGACCTGACCAGGAGCATCCCCCTGACGCTGTCCTGCCGTATGGAGGAGACGGGCACCGTCAAGGCTGCTGGCGATCTCGTCCCCTCCACCCTGGCCAGCAAGGGCTCGGTCACCCTTGCGAAGCTTCCGCTTTCCCTGGCCTCGGCCTATGTGGCGGATGCGGCCAACATCGAAATCCCTTCGGGCAATCTCGGCGGCAAACTTGAATGGCGCATGGGGGACAAGGACCAGATCACAGGCTCCCTGCAGGCCAACGGCTTCCGGGTCACGGAAGGACGATCCAAAGCCGAAATCGCCGGCTTCAAGTCCTTGGGCGTGCAGAAAATCACCCTGCGGCTCTCGCCACTGTCCCTCGATATCGGCCAGATCGATGTGGTCGAACCGCGCGGCTCCTTTCTGATCGATGCCCAGGGCAAGACCACTCTGGACCGCATCGCCCCGGCGGCGAAGAAACCGGCCCGACCCCAGCCGAAAAAGGAAGCGCAATCAGAGGGCCTCAAAGCCCTGAACATCGCGACCCTGACCCTCAAGCAGGGCCGCTTCTCCTTTGCGGACAAGACCCTCTCGCCCCAATACGAGTCCGTCATCTCTCCGGTGAACCTGACCGTGACCGGCTTTTCCCTTGATCCGGCGCGTCGCACCGAACTGGACCTGACCGCGATCATCGACGGCTCCGCCCCCATCACGGCCAAGGGCTGGATCTCCCCCCTCAAGGAGCCCCTCGAAGCCAACAGCACGGTGAGCCTGCGCAATCTGGATCTGGTCGCCCTGTCTGCGTACTCCTCGAAGTTCATCGCCTACCCGGTCACGAGCGGACAGCTGGACTGGGACATGAACGTCAACACCGGGTCCAACAGTCTGGCCATGAGCAACGCCATCAAGGCCCGGCAGCTGGAACTTGGGGACAAGGTTGACGCGCCGGGAGCGGCCGACGTGCCGGTCAAGCTGGGGCTCGCCCTCTTGCGGGACATGTCCGGCAACATCGCCATCAACCTGCCGGTCAAGGGCGATCTGGCCGACCCGCAGTTCAGCATTGGCAGCATCGTCATGCAGGCGTTCCTGGGGCTCATCGTCAAGGCCATCGCCTCCCCCTTCAGCCTGCTGGCAAGCCTGGTCCCCGACGGCGGCGGAGAGGACATGGGCAAGCTTCTCTTCCCGGCCGGACTGTCCAGCCCCGCCCCGGAAACCCTGCAGAGCATGAAGACCCTGGCCGATGTCCTGGGGCAACGTCCGGGCCTGAGCATCTCCATCGCGGGCCACGCCGATCCCGCCGCCGACCGCCAGGCCATGGCGGACATGCAGTTCCGGCGCAAGCTGCAAACAATCAAATACAACGACCTGTCACGCAAGGTGCGGGAGAATACCGTGCTGGAGGAGCTGGAAATCACGGACGAGGAGTATGCGGACCTGCTCTGGGAGGCCTACAAGGATGAGTCGGTGGAAAAGGAAAAGAACGCCATCGGCCTGCACAAGGAGGTGTCCCGCGAGGTGCAGGAAGCCAAGCTGCGCGAGCTGATCAACATCACGGACGAGGATCTGGTGCGCTTGGCCGCCAGCCGCGCGGATGTCGTGAAGAACCATTTGGTGCAGAATCTGGGCATTGATGCCGGGCGGATATTTCTGGGCGAAACCGGTGCGCAGGCGTTGTCCGGAACGCACGACGTGACAGTGGAGATACGTCAATAGGAGAATCAAGCCGCGGGTTTCAAGAGAAGTGGACACAGAGGGTCTGTCAAAACCTGCCGGAAAAGGGTCTTTTCGACGGGCACAGGATGATCAAGATAGCGCAACGCCTATTAAGCCGGTCGCTTAAGCCTCGAGGATGACCATGGCCACGGCGTTTTCCCTGCTGTGCGAGAGGGAGATATGGGCGTGGCAGACGTGCAGCTCCCGGCATCTCTGCAATGCCATGTTGTGAAATACAATGATCGGCTTGCCGAGGGGATCGGACGCGACCGCGATGTCCTGAAACGTGATGCCCCCGCTGAAGCCCGTGCCCAAGGCCTTGACCGCCGCTTCCTTGGCCGCGAAGCGCGAGGCCAGAAACGGGATCACGTTGGCAGGCAGTCGCACCAGTTCAGACTGATTCAGTATTTTCGCGCTGAATTTCGCGCCAAACCTCGCATATGACTTTGCAATCCTGTCCAATTCCGCGATATCGACGCCCACTCCGACGATCATGTTCCGCACCACTCGTGTTTGCCCCAACAGCTTGGGATCGTTTGTATCAAAAACCCTCCGAGATCATTGCCCATTCATCTTAATGATAAGATGATATCACTGCAAAAAGTTGCGAGAGACCCTGCGCGTCATTCCCGCGAAGACTGGAATCCATCTTTTCAGACAGTTAGAAAGACATGGTCCCCTTCTTCAATAGGATGACGATTTTTGCAGTGGCATCACAACATGGCCAAATCCTGGAATTTTTGGCTCAATCTCTTCACCAAGTTTCAAACAAAAAATAATCGTGGTCAACATGTGTTTATCAATTCAAGCGACGTCATTTTCAGGGTTCCGAGATTAGGTCGGGCTGTTCGACGAGGACTTTCACGCAAAGGCTGCTGCATGGCGAGGACATTGATATGCTCGGCCGGGAGTTCGACGTGACATCGGCATTCATTCCAGAAGCAGATAGAGGTCATCCGGATTTAATTCGTTAAATGGACGCGCTCCCAACTCCTTCTGGGTCAGAACGCGAGGTTGCCCGGCTGGTTCAGCCGTACGCCGGTCGGTGTACGTAGCAGCGAAACGGACAAGGAAATATCCGTCAGTGGCCGGGGCAAAGGTCATGATTTCTGTGATGAAGAACCAGCCCGAACACAGCTGGTTCTGCAGTTCAAAGCCGGAACCGACAGAGTTGGCTTGCACGAAGCCATCGGCGGGGCAGCGGCCGTCAGGATCCATACCACGAACTACACGTGAGTTGCGTGCCCTAACTTCCCCATCGACCCCACGCAGGACGGCAACACCATCCGCCACCTCGAGTGTCATGCCCGATGGAAGCACAACGCGCTGCATTACAGCGCCCTCCGACGAGGCCGATTCCGTGTCTCTAAGTTGCTCCGGTGCGGGGAGCGAATCTTGCGTTTCAGCGCGGACAGACCAGTGTCCTAGGTGGAAGCACGCCATAGCAAGGAGAGTCGCAAGAGCGGTAAAAACGATGTGTCGTGTGGTGTTGTGCTTCATAATTTTAACTTATCTGGGGCAAATGCTAACGTTAAAAACCTGTTCTGTCGTGTCGTGGAAGTGAGCGCGTCGCTCTTTAAATATCGATCCCTGTAAATTTAGCTGCCGCAAGAGCTGCAGGTTCGCATAGCGCTGGCCTTCCTGGCGCAGTTCGTAGAGATGGGGGTGGGAAAGCTGCCAGCAGCTCTGCTGTTCCGATCAATCTATTTTTGACACAACTCATGATCTCAACAGAGCGGGTATATTGCCCTGATAAGAGCGCAGTGCGTCTCCAAGCGGGATTGTCAAGCCGTTTCCGGGAGTCCATTTCACATCGGAATAGATGATGAAATCGCCACCTTTTCCATGTTTTTCGCGGTAGTTGCGGAAATCATGATTGTGAACATAAAACACAGGCTGATCGGTTTTGATTAATTTTGCGGCGAGGGCGGCTGCGGGAGCCGACAATCGATATGCTTGCGCCGCTGCGTGGTTCAAAATTTCCGCCTTTCCGAATGTCTTGTCCTTGGTCCAACATCCAAGAAACTGGAACCCATTGAACTCATAGGCGTCTTTGAGATACACTCCGATATTGTCCACCCGAAATGAATCTTTATTGATACCGCGCTGCACTTCGCCGACAACGGCAAGCTGAAGCATGCCCAACCCGATGGCACCATACAGATCGTCAATGGTATCCGTGCGTGAGCCAAACATCTGGGTTTGGATCTGACAATGAGCGTTGAGTTCGAGGGCGTTCATGCCAACATTGCCTAAACGCGAAGCGTCATCGAATAATTTGTGATTGATTACATGATCCTGCAATCTTTTTATTGCTGCTACGGTATTTATATTTCGCAAAATATTTTCATACTCATCTTTTACGCGCTCGAATTTGAGCGCCCAATCCATGGTCACGATTTTATCGTCATAATGATTATTTGGAATATATAATGGAAACCGTAAATATTTTTTCTTCTGCTCCTCATCGAGAACAAAGCCTTCGCTTTCAAACCACCGCCCCATCAAACGTGCCGCGACAGTCCATCCCATCTTGTCCATCACCTTTGGTAAATCTGTCAATTTTAGTTTTTCTACAACAACGACCTTACCTTCGGAAATATTCGCATCACTGAGACGTGATGTTGCCGAAAATGTGCTCTCCAAAAAAGCATCAACTGCTTCACTACGGAATGGCATGATATTCCTCCAATTCCAAATCGTGAGTTATTATACCTGTCCCAACTATGATGTTAGGAAGACCTTTTCGTGGCCAAGATAAACCTGTTATTTCGAGCATGCTGTGTATATTGCTCTCAAAAACGTAATTTTTCTTCTGAAAATCGTAAACTTTTATAAAAAATGGATCATCTACAGAAAATAAAATAGACTTATAATCGGATAGAATGTAATATTCAACCTTGTATCTTTTTCCAGGACTAAATTCTTCAGCAAATTTTCTTGCTCCAAATTTTCCATAAAATTCAATAAATACTGGAAAAAAAATATAAGATATTATAAAAAAAACAAGTATAAATACAATTTTCTTCATTACTTTATTTTTTTCAGGCTTCTGCATATATTTTACTCCAAATCTGGATAAATCGCATATGACAATCCAAGATGAACATCCTTAATACATTTATCAACTTCCAAATGCGTTCTTCCCTGCATATCCGTCGTCCCGGAGACGACCTCGCCGCTTTCCAGCAGCATTTCATACGGCACCTTGACCAAAGGCTGGCCTTCATTGTTTTGCAGGACAAAATGTTCCGTGTATTTGCCCACATGTTCGGGTGGAACCGGCAAGAGCGGGCTCGCTCCCGAGCCTGCGCCCGGACTTCCGCCCTCGTTGATGCGCACAGCGCTGCCGGTGATGGTCACTCCGGCCGGGGTCAGGCGGAGCATGGCGCCGCCGGCTTTGACGGTCAGGTCCTGGCCCGCTTCGACCACTACCTTGTCCCCGGCCTGGAAATGCAGTTCCTGGCCCGTGCGGCCCAGCCACTTGTTTGCGATGCGCGTGTGGCTGCTGCCGCGTACCGTCAGGTGGTCGTCCTGCAGCAGGTCCGTCTTGCGCGGCAGATCCCCGCGGTGATGTTCCTCGCCCAGGATGTGCGTGTAGGAGAAACGATCCACCGTGCGGTGCTGGTCGCGCAGGATGTGTTCCCGCCAGTCGTTCTTGACATGCACGTTCACGTCCTTCTCGGCGTGCATGTAGATTTCCTCTTCGCCGCGCCGGTCCTCGATGCGCAGTTCGTTGAAGCCTCGCGCCTCGTCGGGAACGCCGGGCGTGGACATGGACTTGAAGACCGTGCGCGTCTTGTGCTCGGGCAGGGCGTAGGGCGGCATGTTCAGCTCATGGTAGACCCGGCCTTCGACCAGGGGCCGGTCCGGATCGCCCTCCAGGAAGCCGATGATGACCTCGTGCCCGATGCGCGGGATGGCCATGATGCCGTAGGCGGAGCCTGCCCAGCCCTGGCAGACCCGGACCCAGCGAGTGGTATTTTCATTCCACTGGTCCGCGCGGTCCCAGAAGAACTGGACCTTCACCCGGCCGTACTTGTCGGGATAGATCTCTTCACCCTCCGGACCGGTGACGATGGCCGTCTGCTTGCCCTCGATCCGCGTCCTAGGGTGCGCCAGTTCGGGCACGAAGCGCGTGGCTTCGGGGATGGCCAGCACCGTGACCACATAGGACATGCCCCGGTCCGGAGCTTCATCCTCCAGCACCTGCGGCTGCTCGCCACGATGTTCCACGCGCTGCGTCCACCATGCACAGTTCACTTCCGGGCGCGGATGCCCGTGCATGGCGAAGGTGTATCCGGGAGCGAAACGTGACGCGTCGCTTTGAATATCGATCACTTTCTGCAGGCTGAGCTGCCGCAAGAGCTGCAGGTTCGCATAGCGCTGGCCTTCCTGGCGCAGCTCGTAGAGATGGGGGTAGCGGTACTGTTCGAGCTTCATGCCGGCGGGCGCGGGTGCCCGTAGCGGATCCGGCTCGTGCTGGCTCACGCCGAGATCCAGCTTGGGCTTGCGGAAGTTCCACTCGCGATAGGTGGCGAGGTCGCTGCGCACGCTCTGGCGCAGAACGACGCGGTTTATGACCGCCGTGTCGGTGACGTTGCCGGAGCCGGGATGGAAGCGAAGCTCGCTCTCACCTTCGATTCTCGGGCCTCCCTCGCGGTCGGAGAAGCACAGCACATGAGCCGAGGCGCTGTGCTCGAAAAAGAAGTATATTCCTTCCTCCTCGCACAGCCGGGAAATGAAGTGCAGCGAGGATTCGCCGTACTGCACGCAGTACTCTCGCGGCGCGTATTCGTGAAAGCAGCGAAAGCTGTAGGCGTCCCCTGCGAAACCCTGCTCGTTCAGGATCTGTTCGATGATCTGGACCACGCTCATGTTCTGAAAGATGCGATGATCCGTGACCAGTCCCAGATACCAGAAGCGGGGCACGAGCAGGCAGCGATAGTGGCTACGCGAGTTGGCCGTGTGCATGTACGTAAACTGACGGATGACCCCGTGCACGTGCCGCACGCCGCCGCTGCGATCCGCGATGCTCAAGGAGGCGGGTTGTCCCATGAACTCCGAAAAATCAATGTTGGCCGAGTCATGGACCAGCTCGATCGCAAACTCGAAAGGCCGGTGTGCCTCTTCGACCCCGGAAAACGCATAGACCCCGAACGTGAAGCCGCCACCCGCGTCGAACGTGAACCATGTGCTGTTGGCTGAAAATCGATGCATGGGAACCCTCGCGAATGAATGTCGAGTAGCCTCGCCGGGATGGCGCAACGCACGAAAGCCAAGGACAGTTGTATCCTTGGCTTTCGTGGCGACACAGGGGGAACCTATGCGTAATTTTAATCGAAAAAAATAAGTGTCATTAGGACACGAACTGAGAAGGTCGAAAGGCTCTTTTATGAGCCGCAAATATCATCAAGCAAGCAATGTGTACCGTTCCAGCCAGTGGGCGTACGGCGCGGGAAGCACCCAGGACGGCCTGGAAGCCTTGAGCTCCAGCGCGGCGGCATACGGCCAATGCGGATTGGCCAGATGTGCCCGGCCGACCATGACCAGATCCATCTGTCCGTCGGCGATGACGCGCTCGGCATTGGCCGGAGAATCGATGCACCAGGCGGAGGCAACAGGCAGACCGGCTTCCCTGCGCACCTTTTCGGCGAACGGTGCCAGAAACGCCGGGGCCCAGGGAATGTTCGCCTTGGGCGTCGAAAACCCGAGGCTGACACTGAGCAGGTCCAGACCGTTTTCACGAAGGGAGCTGGTCAGCCCGACCGCTTCGGCCAGCATCTCCTCATCGCGTCCGTCGAACTCGATGACCCCGAAACGTGCCGTGAGCGGCAGATTTTCAGGCCATACCACGCGCACTGCGGCCAGCGTTTCGACGAGGAAACGGCATCGGCCGGCAACATCCCCGCCATATTCGTCCGTGCGCGTGTTCGCGTGCACGGAAAAGAAGCTCTGTGCCAGATAGCCATGCGCAAAATGCAGCTCCAGCCATTCAAAGCCCGCATCGCGGGCGCGAACCGCCGCATCGACAAAACATTGCTTCACCCGGGCGATGTCGGCCTGCGTCATTTCCCTCGGCACCCTGGGCAGATTTGCGCCAAAGGCGACGGCCGAGGGAGAAATGGTCTGCCAGGCACGCGGATCTTCCTCGGGGATATGCTCGTCCCCTTCCCAGGGGATGTTCGCGCTGGCCTTTCGCCCGGCGTGCCCGATCTGAATGCCGGACACGGCGCCGGCGGCCTTGATGCCCCGCGCAATGCGCGACAGTCCTTCGGCCTGCGTGTCGTTCCAGAGTCCCAGACATTTGGGCGTAATGCGCCCTTCCGGGGACACCGCCGTCGCCTCCACGATGACCAGACCCGCCCCGCCCCGCGCCAAGCCATTGTAATGAATTCCATGCCAGTCATTCACCAGCCCATCCACAGCGCTGTACTGGCACATCGGCGGAACGGCGATCCTGTTGCGCAGCGTCACGTCTTTCAAGGAAAATGGGGAAAACAAGAGGGACATACATATCTCCAAGCGTAAATTTTGTTTCCAGAGCCGATATTCACGGAAGCCGCCACGTCACTTTTTGCCGACGGAAAAGGCCTTGCCCAAAAACGATCCGATGCCGTGATAGCCCTGATGCACCGAATCGAAGATGAACGGCTTGATCTTCGCGATGTCCGGGAGGCCGTCCTCGGCCAGCACCTCGGCATCCGCCTTCACGTCCATGATCTCGCCGACGAAAAGGGTGTGGAGCCCAAGCTCGAAGCTGTGAAGGAGTTTGCATTCCAGAACGAACGGCACCTGGCCTGCGTACGGGGCATCGACCAGTTCGCTCTTGACGGGGGTGAAATGTGTTTCGGCAAACTTGTCGGCTTTCCGGCCGGAGGCAATCCCTATGTAATCCGCCTCCTTGAGCTGCGTTTCCGAGGGGATGCCGATGGTGAACGCCTTGCGCTCCACGATGGCGGAATAGGAGTAGGTCGCCTTGCGCAGGGAGACAGCAAAACAGGGAGGCTTGGAACAGCAGATGCCGCCCCAGGCGGCGGTCATGAGGTTGGGTTTTCCATCCTGATCGTATGTCCCGACCAGAAGCACCGGGGTCGTGGGAAGAAAGGTGTGTCCACCGAGTGATTTTTTCATTGTATCCTCCAGATATGACTGTAGCGGAATATTCCCAAAAATTTTGAGGCGGGCCAGATGATGCGTTCATTACTCCATTTTTGTGTGACCGCAACCGGGCATATCGGATGTCAGAAGGGAAAATCCTCTTTGTCGTCGACCTTGAGCTCGATCTTCTGCGGCTCCGGCTTCTTGGCCAGCTTGTGCACCGGATTGCCATCGACGCAGATGGCCTTGAACGGTTTCGTGGGGCAGGCGTGCTCGCAGCCTCCGCAGCCGACGCAGTAGTCCGGGTCGACTTCCGGGATGACCAGCGGCTTGTTCTGCGGGTTGGTGTACGGCACCATGCGCACGGCCTTGGTCGGGCAGTGCTCGGAGCAGGCGCCGCAGCTCGTGTTGTCCGTGAAGACCACGCAGTTCTCCTTGATGAACCTGGCCACGCCGAGCTGCGTGAGCTTCTTCTCCTCCTTTGCCTGGGGCAGGAGGGCCCCGGTGGGGCAAACCTGGGTGCACAGCGTGCACTCGTAGTTGCAGTGCGCCGCGCGGAAGTTCAGGCGCGGCTGCATGATGCTTGATGGGCCATATTCGAGGAGCGAAGGGCTGAGCACCCGCGACGGGCAGACGCTCACGCACAGGTGGCAGGCCGTGCAAATGGAGGTGAAGCGCTCAATGCTGACGGAACCGGGCGGCGAGACTGGGCCTTTCACTGCCTCGGGCACGATCGTCGGCCTGCTCTGCAGGACTGTCGCGTTGGTCTCGGTCAGCCCGGCAAGACCCAGAATGGACACACCCGAATGGACCAGAAAGTCCCTGCGCCCCTGATCCGGCTGCGCTGCGGGTACGCGCCGCCACGCGTTTTCAAAATGCACCGCGCCACCCGGACAGGCCGCCAGGCAGTTGCAGCAGCCGACGCAGCGTGAGCTGTCCACCGCCATGTTCTCAAGGTCGATGCAGCCCGCCTTGCACACGCGCTCGCATCGCCTGCAGCCCGTACAGGTTTCGGCATCGATTCCGATGCGCAGCCATGAAATCCGCGAAACAAGCCCCAGCAGCGTGCCCACCGGGCAGACGGTGTTGCAGTAGAGGCGGCCGCGCGTGGCGGCAAGCCAGCCGACGATCATGAGCGTCGCCACGGCGACCCCGACGGCCACCGGCGTCAGGACCGCCCATTGCCTGCGAGGCACCGCGTAAAAGCCGAACTGCTCCATCGCGGCCGCTACGAGGTTGTTGGCCACGATGGCTGCGGGACGAATGAGATCGGAAAAAATCCTGCCCGAAGCGCTGAAGGGGTCGAGCAGGTTCAGGAGCAGGCCGCTGCCGGTGATCAGCAGCAGGGCCGTGATGGCAGCGATGAAATAGCGCCAGAATCTGTCAGGTCTGATGAAACGAAACCCTCGCCCTTTGCGCCGCTTGCGGGCCGCGAAGCCGATGATGTCCTGAAAGGTTCCGAGAGGGCAGACGGTCGAGCAGTAGATGCGCCCGAAAAGGACGGTGAGGCCCAGCACAACGACCCACCCGGCCAGACCGAGGGTCGCCCCGTGCAGAAATTGCAGCAGCGAGGGGATGAACTGCAGGTACAGGAGGCCTCTCGTAAAGGCGGGTGGGATCAGGTTCCCGAAATCGAGAAAGACCAGCGCGATCAACGCGAAGAACAAGACGGACACGCCGACGCGCAATGCTTTCAAGTGCCGGAGCTGTTCGCTCACGACTTCACGCTCACAGTTTGATGCGGTCGATGGACAGGGTGCTCAGGTCCATGCGGCCGATGTTCATCTCCGCCGCCAGCTGGATGTGGCGGATGTCCGCCGGCTCGACGCCGAAGAGCTTCGCCGCGGCGGCATCGGCCGCGACCGGGTCCGTGGAGACAATCAGCGACTGCATCAGCACGATGTCGCCGACGGACACTCCGCGCGGACCGTTCTGCTTCATCACGTTGTAGGCGTCGACCACGGTCAGCGTCGGTTTGCGGAAGGTCATGAAATCCGCGATGCACTGGTGCAGATCGTTGCGGTGCCAGTAGCCACGATCCCAGACCACGCCCATCATGTTCTTCATGCCGACGGTGAGCATGGTCGAGCTGTGGTGCTTCAGGACCGGAACATTGATGAACACGTCCGCCTCCAGCAGCAAGCCGTGCACCTTGGCCTCGGTCAGCCGTTGCCCGCCCGGCACGGCGACACGCTGGTAGTAGCCCTCGCTGTCCCCGGACACGATCTTCCCGCCGGCGTCCCTGACCGCGCTCTCGATGCCGCTGTTCCGGTAGCATTGCGCCCACGGGTCGCAGGTGTGGTCGAACACGGAAACTTCCCTGGCTCCGGCCTGCAGGCAGTGCTCGATAATGCGCGCCACGAGTTTGGGGTTCGTGTTGCCCGCGCGGTCCGGCGTCACGTCCCAGCCGATGTTCGGCTTGACCAGCACCCGGCTCCCTTTGGGCACGAAAGCCTGCATCCCGCCAAGAGAGGCCATGGCCCGGTCGAACATCACATCCGGCTCCCCTCCCCGCACGGCAACCAGATCGTATGCCGGGACAGGCTCGCCGGTGGCGGCCAGAAGCTGCGCATAACCACCGAAAGCCATTGTCGACCCCGCGACGATGCCGCCTCCGATCACGTTTTTGAGAAAATGACGACGGTCCATGGAATCCTCCCTGACCCTTACGGGTTCATGACACACAAAGCCGCCTGCAACCACCGCATACGACGAAACCACGCTTCTCGCCAGAATCTTTCACTGCGCCGCGACCTGCGGCAGGATGGACGCGGCCCAGCCAGGATCTTTGAGCGTTCAGAAACAGGAATCCCGCATGATTCATGCCCTGGCTTCACTTCTTCCTGCGCTGCCAGGAAAGCCAATAGCCGAAGAGGGACTTCACAAGCGGGGTCAGCCGGCCCCTGTTGTAGGCGTCGGCGACCTGCCGGATGGCCTCGCCCTGGGTCGGATAGGGGTGGATTGTGCTCGCGATCTTCCCGAGGCCGAGGCCACTGGTCATGGCCAGGGAGATTTCCGAAATCATGTCGCCGGCGTTGCTGGCGACGATCGTCGCGCCCACGATCTTGTCGGTGCCCTTGCGCACATGCACGCGCACCAGGCCGTCGGTGTGGCCTTCGAGGATGGCCCGGTCGACCTCGCGCAATTCACGGGTGAAGGTGTCCACGGCGATCCCCTTCTCTGCCGCGTCTTTCTCAGTGAGGCCCACGTGGGCGAGCTCCGGCTCCGTGTAGGTACACCAGGGAATGGTCAGGGCGCTGGCCTTGGCCCGGCCCTTGAACAGGGCGTTACGCAGGACCGTGCGGGCCATGAAGTCTGCGGCGTGCGTGAACTGGAAGGGCGAGCAGATGTCCCCGGCGGCAAAAACGTCGGGATTTGTCGTGCGCAGGTTGTCGTCGACCTGCACCCCTTTGGCCGAGTACGTCACCCCGGCCTCCTCCAGGCCCAGCCCTTCGACGTTGGGCTTGCGGCCGACGGCGATGAGCAGCTCGTCGACGACCTCGTCGTAGCTTCCGGCCTTGGAGTTGGCGACAAGACGTATCCTGCCACCCTCGACCGCGGAGACCTTGACCTCCTTGCCGCAGCACAGGAATTTCACGCCATCCTTGAGCAGCGCCTGCCGGACGAACTCTGCGGCGTCCCGGTCCTCCTTGGGCAAGAGGCCGCGCGAAGACTCGATCAGCAGCACCTCGGACCCGAAACGGGCAAAAGCCTGGGCCATCTCGCAACCGACTGGCCCCGTCCCGATGACGGCCAGACGCCTGGGCAGTTCGGTCAGCGAGAAGACCGTCTCGTTGGTCAGATAGCGGACCTGCGTGAGCCCCTCTATGGGCGGCGCGGCGGCCCGTGCGCCGGTCGCGATGACCGCCTTGACGAAATTCAGGCGTTCACCGCCGACCTCAACGGTGTGCGGATCCACAAAACGGCCCGCACCCAAAAACACGTCCACCCCGAGGTCCCGGAAGCGCTGCGCGGAGTCGTTGGGCGCGATGGCGGCCCGCAGCCTGCGCATGCGCTCCATGACCTGCCCGAAGTCGACGCGGGTCCCGGCCGGCACCTGCACGCCGAACTCTCCGGCGTCGCGCACCGCCGCTGCGGCGCGTCCTGCCCTGAGCAACGCCTTGGAAGGGACGCACCCGAAGTTCAGGCAGTCACCCCCGAGAAAATCCCGCTCGATGAGGGCCACTTTGGCCCCCAGTCCGGCAGCCCCGGCCGCGCAGACAAGGCCTGCCGTACCCGCGCCGACGACCACCAGATTGTAGCGGGCCTGCGGCCTGGGGTTGGTCCACTGCGACGGCCGGACATGGGACACGAGGGCCTTGTTATGCACATCCCAAGGCTCGACCTTGGTGGAATGATCGGACTTTTCAGACACGTTGAAACTCCCTCTTTCTCTAGACTTCGTAGGCGGTGGAAGATGTCGATCCCCCACGGCCTGTCCAGTTGGTATGAAAATGCTGGCCTCGGGGCCGGTCGATTCTCTCGTAGGTATGCGCGCCAAAATAATCCCGCTGCGCCTGCAGCAGATTGGCGGGCAACCTGGCCGTGCGATAGCCGTCGAAATAGGCCAGGCCTGCGAAAAGCGTCGGCATGGGAACGCCCCGCAGCGCGCCCTCTGCGACAACCCGCCTCCAGCCCGCCTGGGCATGGTGAACCGCATCCCTGAAGAACGGGTCCAGCAGGAGGCTGGCAAGCTTTGGATCGCGGGCGAAAGCCTTCTCGATGTCGCCAAGAAACACGGAGCGGATGATGCACCCGTTTCTCCACATCCTGGCGATGCCTCCATGGTTCAGGTCCCAGCCCTCTTCAAGGCTCACGGCTCTGAGGATCTGGAAGCCTTGCGCATAGGAAACGATTTTCGAGGCATAGAGCGCCTGTTCGAGATCATCGACCATGCCGCCCGCTGCGCCTGCGGGCTGAGCCGGTCCCTCCAGAACCCGCGACGCCTGGACGCGCTCGTCCTTGAGCGCGGACAGACTGCGCGCAAAAACCGCCTCGCCGATCAGCGTCAGGGGCTGTCCTGCCTCTAGGGCGGCGTTCACAGTCCACTTTCCCGTCCCCTTCTGCTGGGCGGAGTCAAGAATCAGGTCAAGCACGTACGCGCCGTCCTCGTCGCGAAAACCGAGAATTTCAGATGTGATCTCAATCAGGTAGGAATCAAGACGCCCCTTGTCCCAGCGGGAGAAGATCCCGTGCATCTCCTCGTTGGAGAATCCCAGCCCCACCTTCATCATCTGGTAGACCTCGCAGATGAGCTGCATGTCCGCGTATTCGATGCCGTTGTGCACCATCTTGACGAAGTGCCCGGCCCCGCCTGGGCCGACCCATTCGCAGCAGGGCGCCCCGTCCGGGGTCACGGCGCAGATGCGCTGAAAAATGGGCCGGATGCTGTCCCAGGCTTCGATGGCACCTCCGGGCATGATCGAAGGGCCAGTCAAGGCGCCTTCCTCTCCGCCGGAAATGCCGGTCCCGACGAACAGGATTTGGTGGACCCGCGCTTCCCGAACGCGGCGACTGGTATCCAGATAGTGTGAATTTCCCCCGTCGATGATGATGTCGCCGGGTTCAAGCAGGGGGATGAGGGATGCCATCAGCGCATCCACCGCTTCGCCAGCCCTGATCATGCACATGACCTTGCGCGGCCTGGACAGCGTCCCGACCAGCGCCTCCAGGCTATGGCAGCCGATGATGTTTTTGTTCGCGCCGCGCCCCGCGACGAACGCATCGACTTTGGCCGAGGTGCGATTGAAGCAGGCCACGATGAAGCCCTTGCTCTCCATGTTGAGCACAAGGTTCTCGCCCATGACCGCCAGGCCGACGACTCCGATGTCCGCTGATTTTTTCATCACGCCTCCCCTTCTTTACTGTCAGTTGC
This sequence comes from Desulfomicrobium sp. UBA5193, assembly GCA_002412965.1. Lineage (GTDB taxonomy): Bacteria > Desulfobacterota > Desulfovibrionia > Desulfovibrionales > Desulfomicrobiaceae > Desulfomicrobium. The sequence continues at coordinate 19,962 of DHWB01000004.1, read as the reverse complement.
GTACCTGGGCTGCTTGGCGGCGATGCTGTGCAAAAGGCTCCGGAAAGGCGCTTCAAAAAGGAGCCTGTTTGACAATTTTTACCGCCCCCCTCTCCAGTATCTGTATCTTCTTATCAGCATAACCCTGCAGATGGAGGCGTTCACCCTTGGAGACCGCACGCATGTTCGCCACCTTCTCAATCATTTCGTATTCTTCATTGGGAAGATGGCTCACCATCCAACTGCTTCAGATACCGAGCCTTCATCTTTCCAAGCCCCATGCGGATCGCCTCGTCCGATAATAATGTTCTCAAAGAGAGGGGCAAGGGGGGGGCCGCTAGATATAATCAAGCTTACATAACCCGACTAAAGTTATATATATCAAATAATCTCAATCAATTCAATGAACTCAGCGTTTTCATGAAAATACGGACATGTTTCACGTCTCATGCAGGACAAGGCGCACACCAAGGAATTGAACTGCACGTCCGCGTAGACTCCCCGCACATGCCTGACCATCCCGGACGAAACACGGGTGACGAGCGCGTTGCAGTTTTCACCCAGGCGGATGTCATTCCTGGCCGACCCAAGCGGGGTGTCCAGACGCTCGAAGGGCATGTCCGGCATCGCTTTGCCCGACGCGAAGCGCTTCACGCCCGGGGTGGTGTGTCGGAGAACCGGACAATAATTGCGGAGAATCAGGCCTTGCCGGGACGCCGGACGTGGTTATCAACGCACGTAACAATTCGGATCGAAATATTTCCCAACCAACCCTGACACTCCTCAACTTTCAGGGATGACTCGCCCTTAACCGCTCAACGGTACCAAAATGCGACTCGCCATTCCATCGCTTTGCCTTTTTCTCTATGTTGTCATGAGCTTTGTGCTGCCCCTGCCCTTCCGCAGGCTGGGCAGGGTGGCGGCGGGAATTGCCGTTCTGGCCGTCTGCCTCAAGTTCCTGACCTATGAAACATTCGGAGGGTCCTTTTATGCCCCGGAACTGCCGCGTTCGCTCCTGCTGACTCAGGAAGCCCTCTATGCGTCCGTCGTCATCCTGTTCTTTCTGCTGCTCGTGAAGGATGGGCTGGCGGGGCTGCTGTGGCTGGGGCGACGCGCGGGCTTCACGTGGCGCCATCCCTTTTCACCCGCAGTCAGAATCGCGGGGCTGCTGGCGACAGGCTGCCCGCCTGCGGAGCTCTCACAGGGGGCGGGATTTTCGCCTGCGGTCAAAAGCGCTGGGCTGCTGGCGCTCGCGCTGTCTCTGGGGTGCTGGGGAACGTGGCAGGCCGTGACGGTGCCAAGCATCCGCACGGTGGAGATCTCCGTGCCCGGTCTTCCTGCACAGCTGGACGGGTTTTCTGTTGTCCAACTTACTGACCTTCATATCGGCTCGCTGCTGCGGGGCGAGTGGCTGCGGTCCGTGGTCGAGAAGACCAACGCGCTGGACCCCGATGTGGTGGCGCTGACCGGCGACCTGATCGACGGCCTGCCGGACACGCTCGGCAGAGAGGTCGAGCCTCTCGGCGAGCTGCGCGCGAAACATGGCGTGTATGGAGTGACCGGCAACCACGAATACTACTTTCAAATGCAGCAGTGGCTGCCCGTCTTCAAGAAGCTGGGCATCGACATGCTGCTCAACGAACACCGCGTGCTGTCCGTGCAGGGCGGAGAACTGGTCATCGCGGGCATTACCGATCCCATGGCGCCGCGCTTCGGCGAGGAAGGCCCGGACGTCCGCAAGGCCCTGGCAGGCGCTCCGGAGACAACCAGCATACTGCTGGCCCACCAGCCTCGCGGCGCAGCCGCCAACACCGCCGCCGACATCCAGCTTTCCGGCCACACGCACGGCGGACACATGGCCTTTATCCAGCCCGTTATCGCGACATTCAATGAAGGTTTTGTCAACGGTCTGTACACCGTGAACGGCATGAAGCTCTACGTCAGCCCGGGAACAGGCCTGTGGGGCGGGTTTTCCAGCCGTGTCGGCGTGCCTTCGGAAATTACGCGCATTGTTTTGAGAGCGGAAAAGACATAGCCGGAAAATAAAGCTTTCCGGCTATGTGATCAGTTTCTGTACTCCAACTCTCGCCTGTCGGCTGTCGACAGATGCTTGCGCTTCATGCGCACGGCTTATTTGACGAAGATCAGCTCATAGTCCCGGGTGCCCAACCCGATTTTCTCCGCATGTTCCAGGCAGGAACGCCACTCCGACTGGGGCGTGGAGTTCTTGAAGTGGTCGTGATGGTCAAGGAAATCGGGCTTCGACAGGTTCTCGAAGAGCTGGCTGCCCGGAAGGGGTTTGGCCTTCATGCAGGCGTCCACGCAGGCCTGGTCCAGGGCCAGCGGGTCGAAGGAGGCGAACATGCCCAGATCGGGCAGGATGGGCGCGTCGTTTTCCCCGTGGCAGTCGCAGTTGGGGGAGACATCCACGATGAGCGAGATGTGGAAGTTTGGCCGCCCGTCCACCACCGCCTTGGTGTATTCCGCCATGCGCTTGTTCAGGAGCTCGTTCGCCGCAAAGTTTTTGAACGCGATGGCGTCGAAATTACAGGCCCCGAGGCAACGGCCACAGCCGACGCAATTGTCTTTGTTCACGCGCATTTTGCCTGCTTCCTCGTCGAAGAAGAGCCCCTCGTTGGCGCATTCCTTCAGACAGGCCATGCAGCCCCGGCATTTGGCCTCGTCGATGGAGGCCTTGCCGCCGCTGTGCTGCTCCGTCTTGCCGGCCCGGGAACCGCAGCCCATGCCGATATTTTTGATGGCGCCGCCGAAACCGGTCATCTCGTGCCCCTTGAAATGCGTCAGGCTGATAAACACGTCCGCATCCATGACGGCCCGCCCGATCTTGGCTTCCTTCACGTATTTCCCGCCCACGACAGGCACCGCAATATCATCGGTCCCCTTCAGCCCGTCCCCGATCAGGATCGGGCAACCGACCGACAGCGGCGAGAACCCGTTTTCCCAGGCGCACTCCAGGTGCTCCAGGGCGTTCTTGCGCTTGCCCGGATACATGGTGTTGCAGTCGGTCAGGAAGGGCTTGCCGCCCAGCTCCTTGACCACGTCGGCCACGGCCCTCGCGTAATTGGGACGAAGATAGCTGACGTTGCCCAGCTCGCCGAAATGCAGCTTGATGGCCACGAACTTCCCGTCCATGTCGATCTCTCCAAGCCCGGCCTTCCTGATCATCTTCTTGAGCTTGGTGGGCAGCCCGTCTCCGAAAGCCACCGTGCGGAAATCCGTAAAATAAACCTTCGCTTTCTCCATTTTCTCTCACCTTTGTTTCCCAACTTGTTGATTGCACAGATATCGCGGTGCTTCTGATGGACAGATTGCGTCCCCGCTCTCATTCCACCCCATGCCTGTTATCTTCACTCACGGAACGGAAAAAATCAAAGCCCGAAAAGGGCTGCTGCGTCCCCTTCTGCTGAACGGGCGTTGTGACGAAAACGTTTCGTGTAACCTCTTTAAGGTTTTGCGGTATGAAGCAGGCAGACCGATTATCGCGAATTCTTGCCTGATCGTGCGCGACTGCCCACTTTCCAGCAGGTGTTCGGGAGCCTTACGCACGACCTTTTCCATATTTTTGTATTATATGTATTGCATTTCTATATCTTAAGCACCATATAGAACACATGTCACCCAAGAACACCTCCGCACACGATCTTCCTCCCAGCCCGGCCGCCAATCTGGAATGCCTTGGGCAGAACATCCGCACGGCCCGCAAGCTACGAGGCCTGAGCATGCAGGATTTGGCAACACGCTGCATGACCACGCGTGAAACCATCCGCCGCCTGGAGTTGGGACGCCCCGGCGTATCCCTCGGCGTACTGGCGCAGGCGCTGTGGGCGCTCCAGCTCGACGCGCAGCTCGGCCGGGTTGCGGCTCTGGAAAACGATGCCATCGGCCAGGCCATGGCCGTGAACAAGCTACCCAAACGTATCGCATCCGGGAGAAACGATGAACTCGACTTCTGAGCAGGCCGTGGTCTTCATCCGATTGCCTGGCCTGGAATATGTCCCGGCGGGCATGCTGTGGCATCAGGACCGGGACTATTTTTTCCGCTATGGGCGCCGCTATCTGCAGCGCTCCGAAGCCATTCCCCTTGATCCGGGCCATCTCCCGCTGGCGGACATGGAGTTTTCCAGTCGCGGTCTGTTCAGCGCCCTGCGCGACGCAGCCCCGGACAGATGGGGACGAAAGGTGCTTGGACTCATGGCGGGACGCGCGCCCGGCACATTGAGCGAATTCGAGATCCTGACCGCAGCCCATCACCCACAGCGCATGGGCGCGCTTGCTTTTGGCCGCACTCCTGATCATCCGGAATCATTTGCACCTTGGGCCTCGGGAGATGCCTTCTCGCTTGTGCCCGAGGATATCGGCCGGGTTGCAGCTGTTGTCGCCCGCATCGACCAGTTGGAAGACGATGAAGAACTTGATGCCCTGCGGGAAGCCATGCCCGAAGACGCTTTCCTGGCGGCCCTTGCTTCCAGTCTGTCCCTGGGCGGCGCACGCCCCAAGGCCATGGTCACGGTGGATGGACGGTCATGGATCGCCAAATTTTCCAAACGCGGCGATCCGTGGCGCGAGCCTGTGGTCGAACATGCGACCATGACCCTGGCTGCGCGATGCAAAATCACGGTGGCCCCGACCAGACTCACCCTGACTCAGGGGCAGTTCGTGCTGCTGGTGGAACGCTTTGACCGTGCGCAGAATGATGCGCGGCATGTTGTTTCCGGCTTCACCGTGACCGGCGTGGAGGAGGATGGAGACTGGGGCAGTTATCAGAATCTGGCCGAACAGGCCCGGCGACTGGGTGATGCCGAGTCCGGGCCGGAGATTTTCCGGCGCATGGTTTTCAACGCGCTGTGCTCGAATCGGGACGATCATCCACGGAATCACGCCTTTTTCGTATCGCGCAAACGCATCGCCATGACTCCGGCCTACGACGTGGTGCCATCGGCGATCCGCTTCAGGCAGTGGGATCTATCCCTGCGCTGCGGGGTGGAAGGACGCGCGGCAACCAAGTCGAACATGCTGAGCAATGTCCGGCCGTTCGGCCTGACTGACCAGGAAGCCGCGCTGATTTGGGAAGAGATGCGCAGCATTGCTGCCGACTGGCGTGAACATTTCGCAGCGTGCGGTGTCACCGGGAAAGAAATGGAGGAACTGCGCTACCGTTTTGCGCTGGTCGAATCATGACGCAGAGAGAGGGACGGCGGAGATGACGGCTGGCCTATCGATCAGACATCATCGCTGCTTTGGATTTCATCATTTCCGGCATCTGAAGCTCTCACGAAACAAAGTGCGGCGACCCGAAAGCCGGACAGCAGATCAGCGACCTCCACGTTGTTCAGATCGGAAAACGGGAAGTGCGTTTTTGCCAACAGAAAACCGGGAATTGCATCATTTTTGGCTAAAAAGTGAACGGTCTTGATGTCCAAGAGGATTTCTAAAATGAGCATTCGGCTCGAATTTTTTCTCATGCAAGGTAAAAGCGACTCATGCACGAAATCTCGAATCTGCAAAAGCTGACATCCGCAATATCGGCCCGCATGGTCATGTCCACGTCCGAAACCCTTGATGGCGAGATCTTTGGCGCCCTTGAAAGGATTCTTTCATCCCTGGATATCGACCGCGTCGCCCTGCTCTATGTCAATAAATACTCTCCAGTGGTCAATGTCGACTATGCGCAGTATGCGGAAGGGGCTTCCCTGGTCGCGAAACAGGTCGACCTCGCGGCCTTGTTCCCCTGGGCCTACGATCTAGTCGTTAACCAGAGACAGATCATGATCATGAACAACGTGGACGACCTGCCGCCTGGCGCTGAGGTCGATCGGTGTTCGCACCTTTCGCTGGGCAATAAATCCGCTTTGGTCATTCCGCTTTTCGTTGGCTCCCGGGTGCATCATCTGCTGTCCATGGACGCGCAAAAGGAGCGTTTTTGGTCTGAGGGAATCGTCACCCAGACGCGATTGCTGGGAGAAATTTTCGTCAGCGCCCTGCAAAGACGCGAGGCGGAAATAAGCCTGCGCCGCACCAATGAGCGACTCGATATCGCGGCTGCATCGGCGGATGCCGGGTTGTGGGAGCTTAATCTGGAGAGCGGCTTCATTTGGGCCACAGACAAGGCGAAAGAGCACTTCGGTTTTGATTCGGACGTGGTTTTGACCTTGTCGAGGCTCTTGGAGGAGATTCATCCCGACGACCGGGCACAGGTTTTAGCCAAGGTCGAAGAAGCGCGCCATACCCGCGAAGAACTTGTGGTGGAGTACCGTGTCCGGCTCAGGGATGGAGCATTGCGCTGGCTGGTTTCCCGGGGACGGACGCATTGGGATGACAGCCGGAATGCGGATTTTCTTTTTGGAGCGACCGTCGATGTCACGCGGTCCAAGGAGTTGGAACTGCAACTGCAAGCGCAAATTTTGGAGACCGAGCGCCTCAGTCAGCAGCTGTTGCGCGAGAATATCTATCTGCGCAGCGAGGCTGGAGGAATGGCGCAGCAGGGAGAGATTCTGGGCTCCAGCGAAGCCATGCGCATGGTCATGACGCAGATCAGTCAGGTGGCCCGGACCGGAAGCACGGTGCTCCTTCAAGGTGAGACAGGCACGGGAAAGGGGCTGGTCGCCCAGACCATCCATCGCCTGAGCGACCGTGGCAAACGGATCATGGTCAAGGTCAATTGCGCCGCCCTGCCCGGGCCTCTGGTGGAGAGCGAGCTGTTCGGACGCGAGAAAGGCGCCTACACGGGAGCACTCAGTCGCCAGTCGGGACGCTTCGAACTGGCCGATGGCTCTACCCTCTTTCTCGACGAGATCGCGGAGATGTCGCTTGAAACCCAGGCCAAGCTGCTGCGCGTGCTCCAGGACAGCGAGTTCGAGCGCCTCGGGAGTTCCAAAACCACCAAGGTTGACGTACGCATCATAGCGGCCAGCAACAAGGATCTTGCCAAAGAGGTCGAAGCGGGGCGTTTTCGCGGCGACCTCTACTACAGGCTGAGCATTTTCCCCATCTATGTTCCGCCGTTGCGCGAACGCCCTGAGGACATCCCGCAGCTGGTGTGGGAGTTCATCAAGGAATTCGGCGAGCGCATGGGCAAGCAAATCCGCCGCATCGCCCAAAAAGACATGCAACTGCTCATGGGTTACTCTTGGCCCGGCAACATCCGTGAGTTGCGCAATGTCATCGAGCATTCGCTCATTATCAGTCCCGGTGAAGTCCTGGTCTTGCAGCGATTGACCTCCAGCTCCGAGACCCTCGATGCGGCCGCGTCTCTGGAAGACGTTGAGCGCAGGCATATTCAGGCCGTCCTCAAGGCGACTCAAGGCAGGATCAAAGGCCCAGGCGGCGCGGCAGAGCGATTGGCAATCAACTCTTCCACCCTCTATTCTCGCATGCGCAAACTCGGCATACCCTTCAAGCAATTTTGATCTTGGGGCGATATTACGTTACAAATAGGCTATCTTTCACCCGGATATCGGCAAAAGATTTTGAAAATCAAGCAATCCTCATCGACGAGAACAGCATAGAAGACGTGTATTCCCGACGTTTCCACTGCCGTTGCTGGCCTAGCGGCCGCGACGAGAATGCATCCAATGCATTCAGCTACCCGGCCGGTGAGGCATTTTCAAACAAAAAAAAGCGAAGCTATTTTAACAGCTTCGCTCTACTTATTTACAAAATGTAAATTGTTCTTCGCTAAAAGGGCGCGTCGTCCATGCCACTGGCTTCGGACGGAAAGGCGGGGCCCAGATCGTCCTCGTAGTTCGAACCTCCGCCCTGGGGCGCGTTCTGGGGCGAGGCCTGATTTTTCTGGTACTGCTGTGGCGCAGGGGCGTAGCCGCCTTCGGACTGGCGGGAATCAAGCCCCACCACGCGGTCGGCCTTGATTTCGGTCGTGTACTTTTCCGCGCCGTCCTTGTCGGTCCACTTGCGGGTTTCGAGCTTGCCCTCGATATAGACGAGCCGGCCCTTGGCCAGATAATTCCCGCAGAATTCCGCCTGCTTGCCCCAAACCACGATGCGGTGCCATTCGGTCTTCTCGACTTTTTGTCCATCCTTGCCCGTGTATGTCTCGTCCGTGGCAATGGAAAAATTGGTCACCGGCTGCCCGGAGGGGGTGTAGCGCATCTCAGGATCACGGCCCAGACGGCCGATCAAAAGCACTTTATTCAGACTTCCTGCCATGTCGTCTCCTCGTATGTTTTGATTCGGTCATGGATTGGCCGCTTGCTTTTCCAGCTCGCCAAGCCCTTCCTCGATCTGATCGGAGGCCTCGTTGGCCGCCTGGGGGTTCCAGTCGGCAAGCCGCCTCTGCAGCGTCTCGACTCCCTTCACGACCTTGGGCAGACCCGCTGCCAGAACCGCGCGGGTCGCCTCCGGAAGGACTCCGAATTGATACAGGTCATCAAGCGCCCTGACAAGCTCCAGCACCCCGGCCATCTCGTACGGAAATCCGGGTCTGGTCTCCTCGAAGGCCAGGCTCCACAGACGGGGCCAGGCCTTGCGGACGTCCGCCTCGTCGTAGGTATAGGCATACACTCGAACCTGCAGGACTTTGCCCATCAGTCTCTCTCCTCCCAGTCGCTCTGCACGCGGCTGACGACTTCCTGAATCTGGCCAAGCTGATTTTCAGGGCAGACGCCGATGAGCGGGCTGTCCCGGTCGACGGAATCGTTGGTCTCGAAATAGACGGCGTAAATGATCCCGGCCGGGCCGCTGTAACGGATCGAGGTCTCGCGCTTCATGCGCGAAAGGATGAACAACTCCATGCCATCATCGATATGCACGCTCTGGCTGCCTTTGGTCTTGATCTTGATGTCCACGTCCGGGAAAAAATAGTATTTTCCCTTTTCGGGCGCCAAAAAGAGGGACAGGGAGCGGCGCAAGATGCGCGCTATGACCTCTTCGCGGGTCAGGTAATGGCGAATGGTCAACAGCTCCTGTCCGGCCTGCACGAACTGGCCGTTCTGGACATCGCCAAGCGACATGACCTCGCCCTTTTGCGGGGCGAAGAGCGGCCTCTTGACTTTTTCACGCTCAAGCCGGGCCAGCAACGTGCCCGGCACTTCCTTCCAGGTGCCGCTGGGGCCGACCACGCGCACCCCAGGCTCTTTGGCCACAAATTCCACTTTTCCGCTATGGGGAGCCCGGATGACGATCTTCTCGTAGGGTTCTTCGCGCAGCTCCCGCAAAAGTTCTTTTACGTCGATCACTCATGACTCCTATCGATAGTAGAGGTTGCGGCCGCCCATGGTCTGCAGGGACTGAACCAGATTGCCCCGGATCTCCCGGCGATCCCAGATGCCCTGGATATGCCCGCGCGACAGCGCCTGGTAGGCGTTGTGATAATTGGGCGGAATATCCATGCCCGTGGTCTCCTTGATGACCCCCGGACCGGCAAAACCGATGTTGGCCGAACGCACCGCGAACTGATAGGGCGAGCAGCCCAGGAAGCTGGCCACCGGCCCGGCATAGGAGTTGGTGTCGTAGAGCACCAGATAGAGCCCGCCGGCCTCCGTATAGCGCCGGACGGCCATGGTGCAGCGCGGCATCTGGATGACGCCGTTGACCCCTTCCTGGATGCGGATGCCTGCCGTGCCGTGCACATAGGACAGGAACGGCAGCTGCTTCTTGCGCGCCCGTTCCATGGCCCGAATGAACTTCTCTCCCTCGGCCGCGCCCACGCTGCCGCCACGGAATGCGCCCATGAACATGGCGACCATGACGGAGGTGCCGTCGATGCGGGCCTCGAAGGTCATGCATCCGCATTTGTGTCCGGTCTTGCGCTTGGCCTCTTCGAGCTTCAGGTCAAAGCCGTCGAACTTGAGCGGGTTGGTGGATTCGATCTCCGAGAAGACCTCGTAGATGGAGCCCGGATCGAAGATATTATGCAGATACCACTGATATTCCATGGGAAAGTGATGACCGCAGTAGCTGCACACTCCGGCCCATTCGTTGAACAGATCCGGCGCCCACTGGTCCAGGCAGCCGTGCACGGTGGTGTTGGGGCAGGTCACGGCCCGGTCCAGCTTGGCCTGGGGGCTGACATACTGCCATTTGCCGCTGTTCTGCGCGCCATCATCCCAGATGGAGAGGGAGGTAAGACCCTCCTTGTCCACTTCCTTCTTGCTCTTGCCGAAAGACAGCTTGGACGTGATGGCCTTCCAGAGGCGGGTGGAGCGGCCGACCACGACCTGCATCTCGGCGTGCATGTCCTCGGCCAATTCCGCGACCTTCTTGTGCTGCTTGCCGAACAGGTCGTACCGGAAATAGGAATAGAGGGACGAGAAAAATTCGCCGGTCCACTCGCTGCTGCGACTGAACCAGTGCCGCTTGTCCAGGTAGGCTCCCTGGGCCATGCGACGGAATTTCATGTAGCGGGTCCACAGCAGCCGCTCCTTGGCGCGGGAGTCGAGGGTCCAGCGCACATACACGTCCGCGCCCTTGTGCCGCCGGAGCGCGAAGGACCGGAAAAGACGCAGCCCGCTCACATTGAGGACGATCTCGTCGGTCGAGGAGATCACGGATTTGCGCAGCTTGCGAAAGAAGTCGTAATGTTCGGGCCTGGCGCCAAGCTCCGGCTCGTTGATCTTCCAATCCACAAAGCCCATGGCGCGGTTGTCGTCAGCCGTCATCTTGAGCTGCTGCGCGCAGTGCTCGATGAGCTTGGGCTCGGCCCGCTGGCCACCGCGCAGGCGGCCCTCGATGGCGGCCGCACCCTCGGGCGAAATGACCGAGTAGTAGCCGTGGGACATCATGATGCGCGTGTCGGCGAGACCGATGGCCTCGGCGCCGCCGGATCCGCCTTCGGAGATGACGGCCACGATGGGCACCTTGAGGCCGGCCATCTCGTAGAGGTTCTTGGCGATCTGCTGGGCAGCGCCCGGATAGTCCTCGATGGGATAGGAGCCGGGAGTGAAGATATAGGTATGGATGGGGATGTTTTCCGTCTCCGCGACCTTCATGTAGTGCAGGGCCTTGGCGTTGCCCCAAGGTTTGACCGAGCCGCCGTTGCGAAACTCCTGACCGTGCCCCTTCTCCTGGCCGATGACCATGACCGGCTGGTTGTGGACCTTCTTGCCGCGTTTGCGGGTGATGTAGGCCCGGGCGATGAGCATGCTCGGGTCGATGCTGTAATCGTCCTGCCCACCGATCTCCGTGTAGTTGTCATACACGTTCTCGAGGATGTCCTTGAGGCAGATGCGCTGCGGATGCCGCACGATGCGCACCTTGTTCATGGGGGTCAGGTCGCGCTCGAGCTTCTTCTCCAGAAAGCGGAACAGCTCCTCCAGGGTTTCGAGTTGCCGGATGGCTTCCTGCTTGGGCAGGCCCGCTTCGCGGGCGACATACTCGCCAAGCTTGGCCTCCAGCATGATCACGTTCGTATTTTCATCGGGTCCGAAAATATCAAGGATGTATTTCAGGCGGTCCCGCAATTCTTGTATGCGTTTTTCAATATCCATAAGGGTTCGCGATTGCCTCGCAGGCTTGGGTTATACCGGGTCGTCCGGCGTCGCTTGAGCGCTTAATCAGTGTCGAGCGCGGAGGATTCCTGGGCTCCGGGGCAAATGCTAGAAAGCCAGGATGCCCTCGGTCTTGCGTTTCAGGAATTCGATATTTGACCGGAGCGATTCTCCGGAAGCATTTTCGCCCAAAAGGGTCAGGGAATTCAGGAACTCCACGCCCCGCTCCTTGGCCTCGGCCAGATCCTTGCCCCAGATGATGGCCAGGGCCAGATTGGGGTCGAAATCCGTCGGGATCTCGTATTCGCGGTCCGTGGGCACCTGGCTGTGCAGTTTGAGCCAGGACGACTCAGGCCAGCCAAAGGATGTTATCCGGCCGACCCAGGGAGCGAACTTGTTGTCCGGATCCTCGGCGATGATGCGGTATTCGATGCCCACGCCCTTCAGGGTGATGTCTTTTTGGGTGTATCCCATGGGAGCGCCCAGCCCGACTCGGATCTGCTCGGCGATGAGGTCCACGTCGCCCTTGCCCTTGATGGCGGCGATGCGGGCCGAGACCCCGTTCTCGACCTGGATGCGGGTGTTGACTTCCATCAGGAACGGCTGTCCCGTGGGGCTGACGATCCATTCCCAGGTGCCGACATTGTCGTATCCGGCTTCGCGGGCCATGCGCAGGGAATATTCTGTGATGTCTTCAAGCACCTTCTTCGCGTCAAAGGCGTAACGCAGGGAGGACGGATCGAAGCCGGGCGCGACCTCGATGCGTTTCTGGTGTCCCGGAGACTGCACCGAGCAGTTGCGGGTGCCGAAATGGACGGGGTTCTGGCCCGTGCGGTCGGACAGAACCTGCACCTCAAGGTGGTTGAAGTCGAAGATGCGCTGCTCGATGAGCACGCCCTCATCGCGGAACTGGCGCTTGGAGTAGCTCTTGATGCGCCGCAGGACGCTCCGGAACTTGTCCAGATCGTCCACTTCCTCAATACCCATGCCCCCGCCGCCGGCCGAGGCCTTGACCAGGATGACGGGATTATTGATGCCCTGCTCCTTCTGGAACTCGAACAGGGACTTGGCGATGTTTTCGGCTTCGAGATCGTCGGTGACGGGCTTGTCCGATCCGGGCACGGTGGGCACGCCAAGCTTGCGGGCCAGGCGCTTGGTGTTGATCTTGTCGCCGAGCTCGCGGATGACCTGCCAGGACGGGCCGATGAAGATCAGCTTGCGCTCCCGCTGGGCCACGCGGCGGGCAAAACGGTAGTCTTCAGCGAAAAAGCCGTATCCGGGATGGATGGCCGTGGCACCCGACTGGTCGGCCACGGCAAAGATTTCGTTGGCGTCGAGATAGGAACTGACCCGGTACAGGGACTCGTCCCCGCCAAGTTTGCGGGCCAGGACACAGTGCTCGCTGTGCTTGTCCGGTTCGGTGAAAAGCGCCACAAAAGCCAGGCCCAGCTTGCGGCAGGCCTGCATGATGCGGATCGCGATCTCACCCCGGTTGGCAATGAGAATTTTATGTTTTTGGGGTTCGCTAGGATTCTTCATGTCTACAAGAGCCTTTCCTTGAGTGAACTGTTTGGCGTTGGTAAAAAAGACGGAAAATCCGTCACAAGGCCGGACCCGCTTATATCCATAATGTCCGCGGGGCAAGTCTTGCAGGGCGGGTACACCCCTGGCAAAAAGGAAAAAAGCGCTGTCTGCCCATTGCCAAAATCGTAACAATTACCAACAGGGTTGCAATATCCAGCCGATATCATTTATGGAATGAATACTCGCAAAAAACATGGCCGAAGCACTTGGTACAACCAAAATATATCTTATAACCGCGCTTTTCGCGCTGTCCAGATTCATGAATCAAACCGCCCGCAGGCGGCCAAACACCAAGGAACATGACCATGCATGATATAAGGAATAGAGTTGAAACCGCTGCCGCCTGGATCAAAAAAGCCTGCCAGGGCCTGCCCAAAATCGGATTGGTGCTCGGCAGCGGCCTAGGGAACTGGATCGAAGCCGGGACCATCCGCAAGCGCATCCCCTACTCGGACATTCCCGGTTTTCCGGTCTCCACAGTGGAAGGACACGCCGGGGCCTTGCTTGAGGCCCAAATCAAGGGCGTATCGGTTTTCATTTTTTCCGGCCGGTTCCACCTGTATGAAGGGTACACCCCGCACGAAGTGACGCTGCCGGTACGGGTGCTGGGCCTCCTTGGAGCCGAAAGCCTGATCCTGACCAACGCGGCCGGAGCCTTGAACCCGCTTTTCGCCACAGGCGGCCTCATGCTGCTGACCGACCACATCAACATGACCGGACACAATCCGCTGACCGGGCCCAATGTCGAGGCCTGGGGGCCCAGATTCCCGGACATGTCGCAGGTCTACTGCCCGGCCTTGCGCGAAAAGGCCATGCAGGCAGCCCTGGCCTGCGGGCAGCGCCTGGAACAGGGCGTGTACGTCGCGGTCGCCGGACCCAGCCTTGAAACCCCCGCCGAAACACGCATGTACCGCATTGTGGGGGCCGACGCCATCGGCATGTCCACAGTGCCCGAAGCCATCATCGCCCATCACATGGGCATGAAGGTGCTCGGAATTTCCTGCCTGACCAACAAAAACCTGCCGGACTGCATGGCCGCCACCTCACATGAGGACATCCTGCGCCAGGCCAACGAGTCCGCCGCCGCTCTGGGGTCGCTTCTTTCCGCCCTCATCCCCAACCTGGGAGGCCGTCATGGCTGATCACGCCCACCTGCTTGCCGAGATCAAGGAAAACATCGCCAGAAAGGACCCCATCAAGGCCCGGCTGGTGCTGGCCTACCTGGAAAACGTGGACAGAACCATGCGCGAGCAGGTGCTGGGAGCATTTCGCGCAGCTGCGCCGGATTTTGCCGTGCCCATCCTGGCCCGCTTCATATCCGAACACAGGGACATGGTGGCAAGCCTGCCTTTGGTCCGCGAGCTCCTGGCCGTGAAAATCCTGGCCCAGCCGGGTCTGGTCTCCCAGGCAGTGCGCGATCCCCAAATCCCCCACCGGCGCATGTACATCGCCATGGCTGGCGAACTGCGGCTTGAATCCGTGGTCGGGGACCTGGTGGGCGCATTGCTCGCGGCCTCGGACGTAGACGAACTCAACCAGCTCATCGAGGCTTTGGGCGAAATCGGCGATCCGCAGGCCACAAACCCCGTGAGCGACTTCCTGTATTCCGGCAACCGCACCCTGATCGTCTCCGCCACCAAGGCCCTGGGCAAGCTGGGCACGCCCACGGCCATGATGCGCCTGGCGGAGCGCATGGGCACGGACAACCAGCTTGACCTGCTCATCCTCGACATTTTCGCCAGGGTCCAGGACTCCATTTCACTCGACAAATTAAATGGAGCCATCCGTTCCCAATATGCCCATCTGCGCACCTACGCAAAAAAAACCCTGGTTGGCATCGGTCCCAAGGCCGTGCCCATCCTGACCGAGAACCTGCTCTTCGACGATGCGGATTTGCGGATCCATACATTAAATGTGCTCGGAGACATCGGCGACCCGGCCGCCATCGCGCCCATCCGCAAGCTTTTGCACAACCATCCCTCGGACGCCAACGTGCGTTTCGCCGCCTATGAAGCACTCGGACTCCTGCCCCTGGATCGAGGGGCCTACGTCCTGACCCAGGGTTTGAGCGATCCGGTGGAGCACGTCTGCATTGCCGCAGCCAAGGCCATCGACCGCAACTTCAACGAAATCATGGCCGCCGGAATCAAGAACCTGGCCGGCGCTTCGGACGATGACGCCCAGAGCATCATCAAGACCGTGATCAAGGCCCAGGCCAAGAATATCTTCCTGAACCTCATGACCGAAGAACGATTCCAGCCCTTGGCCCTGAAATATCTCGGACAGACCCATCAGGACATCCGGGACTTCTTCTACAGCATCCTCAAAGAACACGGATATTCGGATCTGGCCCTGAAGCTGCTGGCTCCGGAAGAGAAAAAGGCGCTGCGCAAGAAGATCTGCGCAGTGGACGATTCACGCATGATTTTGAGCATCTACAAATCCACCCTGCACGAACTCGGCTTTGAGCCGGTCCTCTTCGAATTTCCGGCCAGCGCGCTGGAATGGCTGCAAACGGAGACTCCGGCCATGGTACTCACGGACTTGAACATGCCCGATATCACCGGCATCGACCTCACCCGAAAAATCAGAACGTCATTCTCCGCGTCCGAGTTGCCCGTGGTCATGGTCACCACACAGAACGAAGCCAACGACAACAAGGCGGCCATGGAAGCCGGCGTCAACGACATCCTGCTCAAACCCTTTACGGCCGAAAGCCTGCAGGCCGTGATCAAAAAGTATTCGTAGCGGAAAAATTTGTCCGTTTTACCGGATGAAGGAGGGCAGGCTCAAACCTGCCCTTTTTTTGCGCTGGCAGCTTCGAAAAGAATCAGCCCAGACCGAGCCGCTTCAATTTCTCGCGCAGGGTCTTGCGGTCTATGCCCAGGATCTCGGCGGCACGGGTCTTGTTGTCGCCGGTCCGGGCCAGGACGCCGCGGATGTGATCGGCTTCCACCTCGGCCAGGGTCTTGTCCCCGTGACGGTCGCGGCTGATGGAAAAACGCATGGACTCGGGCAGATCGGTGATGTCGATGACCGGCCCGTCGCCGACGATGACAAGCCGCTGCAGCAGATTCTCAAGCTCCCGGACGTTGCCGGGCCAGGCATACTGCGCCAGGGCCGACAGGGCCTCGTCGGTCAGGCGCGGCACCTCGCGGTTCATGTCCCCGGCGAACTTGCGCAGAAAGTGATTGGCCAGCTTGAGGATGTCGTCCCCGCGCTCGGACAGGGACGGCAGCGGGATTTCGACGACATGGATACGGTAGAAGAGGTCTTCGCGAAACAGGCCCTGCGTCACCAGATGACGCAAGTCCTTGTGCGTGGCCGCGATGATGCGGGTGTCCACGGTCCGGGTGCGCGATGACCCGACCATGCAGAATTCCTTGCTCTGCATGACCCGCAGCAGCTTGGCCTGCAGGCTCGGGCTTGCGTCCCCGATCTCGTCCAGAAAGATGGTCCCGTTGTTGGCGATTTCAAAAAAACCGGCTCGGCTGTCCTTGGCTCCGGTAAAGGCGCCCTTGACGTGCCCGAAAAGTTCGCTCTCAAGCAGCGTGTCGGGAATGGCCGAGCAGTTGACCGGCACGAAAGCCGAGGCCCGGCGGTCGCTGTTGTAGTGCACGGCCCTGGCCACCAGCTCCTTGCCCGTGCCGGATTCCCCGGAAATGAACACGTTGGCGCTCGTTTGGGAGGCTTTGCGGATGAGGCCGAAGACGGCCTGCATTTGCGGGCAGCTCCCGATGATCCCGAAGGCGCTCAGTTCCGTATTGTCGGCATGGACCGCGCGCCTCCTGGCCTGCTTGTCGAGGATGCGCCGGACCACCGCCAGGAGCTCGTCGCCCGTGAACGGCTTTGCCAGATACTCGCCGGCCCCGTCGCGCATGGCCTCCACGGCCCCGGTGATGGACGGGTATCCGGTGATCATCATGATCTCCGTGTCCTTGAAATTGTCCCGCACGTACTTGATGAGCTCGAGTCCGTTGGATTTGGGCATCTTGTAGTCGGTGATGATCAGGTCCACGGGTGTCTCGTCCAGGAATCCCCCGGCCTCTTCGACGCTACCGCAGGTATAGACCACATATCCCGCCGCGGTCAGATTGCGCGAAATGACCTCGAGAGTGGCGACGCTGTCGTCGACCGCCAGAATAGTCGTGCCCTTGTCCTGCATATCCTGTTTCCTTCTTAAGTCGTTGGCCTAGCTGACTGTTGAAAAATTACAAATATCCAGGCTGTTCCAAAATGGTGAGATGCGAGGAACAAAGAAAATCCAGGGCCGATGCGTATTCTTTCATACGTGAGGGTCTGGATTTTCTGCGGTGACGAAGCAGATCGCCGTTTTGGGGCAGCCTGCTAGGTCTGGTCAGATACCGGCGCTGTCTGGGCACACGGAAAGGTGATCTCGAAGCGCGTGCCCTGACCCGGCTCGCTTTCGACCTCGATGATCCCGCCATGCGCATGGACAATCCCGTGGACCACGGCCAGACCAAGGCCCGTACCCTGGTCCACGTCCTTGGTGGTGAAGAAAGGATTGAAGATCTGCCGCCGCACTTCCGCAGGCATGCCGACCCCGTTGTCGCCGACCAGAAGATAGACGTCATCTTTGAAGGACAGGGTCTGTATGGTCAAGACCCCGCCACTGGGCATGGCGTGGATGGCATTGACCACCAGATTGACCATGACCTGCTTCAGATG
The DNA here is from genome assembly GCA_002412965.1 of Desulfomicrobium sp. UBA5193. Lineage (GTDB taxonomy): Bacteria > Desulfobacterota > Desulfovibrionia > Desulfovibrionales > Desulfomicrobiaceae > Desulfomicrobium. The sequence goes on along the minus strand of DHWB01000004.1, from coordinate 2,248 downwards.
CTGCGGGTCGGCCATGATGGCCGGCAAGCCGTCGGCCAAATCCATGCGCACCTCCACTTTATTGCGGGAGGCGCTCATCTCGATGAAATACAGGGTGTCGCGGATAACCTGGTTCAGATCGACCAGAGTCTTCTGCAACGGCACCTGGCGGCCGAAGATCATCAGCTTCTTGATCACTTCCCGGCTGTGCAGAGCCGCCTTGATGATGTTGTCCAGATCCTTGGCTGCCTGGGCCGGAAGCCCCGGAGTCTGTTCGGCCAACTGGGCGAAGCCGAGGATATTGGCCAGTGGCTCGTTCAGTTCATGGGCCACCCCGGCCGCAAACTGACCTATCTTGGCCAGCCTGTCCGCATGCTGCAGCTGACGCTCCAGGTTCCTTTTGGTGGACAGGGCCTCCCGCTTGGCGATGATCCACCCCACATGCTTGGCCAGGGCTCCGAGCAGCTCCAATTCCGTGGGCAGAAAGGCGTGGGCCGCACCGTCTTCGGCGTTGCCGCACAGGCTTACGCTCAAGTGGCCGCGCTTGACGCGATGCACGAGGACATCCTGCTCCAGGCGGCACGTGGCGTCGGGCGAAAACATCCCGCAGACCAGGGCCTGGCCGTCCAGGACCAGACGCACGCCCGTGGATTCCGGATACTGGAACGAGGGCGGGATGATGGCCAGAATTTCGCGCAGGATGTCGGGCAGGGGGCTGTCCATGTCCGAGACGATGCGGTTCATGGCGTGCAGGCAGGAGAGCTCCTTGTTCAAGGCCACCAGCCGGGCGTGCTCATGCAGCAATTCCCTCTGGCGCACGACATGGGCCGTGACATCCTGCCCCACGCACAGGACGCTGACCAGGCCGTGCTGGGAATCGAACAGAGGCTTCATGTTCCAGTCGATATAGACCTTGCGTCCATCCGTGGCCCGCAGGGAACCTTTCATGAAGGCCAGGGTTCCGGCCTCGGCAATCCCTGCGAACACCTCCCTGGCCTGATCCCGCCCGATGGCGTCCACGCAGATTTCGAACCAGTCCCGCCCCGCGATCAGGCCGATCTCAAAGCCGGAGACCGCCTCGAAGCGGGAATTGCCATGGATGATCCTCCCCCTTTCGTCCAGGGTGATGACGATGCCGTGGCTGAGCTCCATGACGGTGTTGTAGTATTCGGACAGATTCATGCACCCTCCCTGACTTTGACTTAGGCCACCTACCAAAGGAGCACGGCCCGGTCCAAATAAAAATCGGCGCGGCCCCCAAGGAAGCCGCGCCGAAGATATGCTTGAGCTGCAGGGCGCACCCCGCATCAGCATGGAGCCAACAAGAATCAATGACCGCTGATCTTGAGCCCCCATCCTTCGAAAACGAAGAGGATGGCGAAGCCGTACCACAGGGTGTAGAAGACATAGAAGGCCAGGGAGAAGATGACGATCCCGATCTTGTCCATGATCTTCTCGGGCACGACCTTGTAATAGTTGTACGCCGTCTCCACGACCTTGGCGTTGATGTTGAAGGCCACCTTGGCCTGCGCAAAGGCTTCCTGCTTCTTCAGTTCCTTGTCGAAGCCGCTCAGGATCTTGTTCCAGTCGTATGTGGCTTGGCGGTCGTCCTTGCTTTCATAGACAGGATACTTGGCCTTCAAAGCGGCGCCATCGTTGTGGTATATCTTGTCGGCGTCATCGAGGCTCGCGTTCAGGATGGCGGCGTAGTCGCCAGCCACTGTCAGGCTCTTGCCCTGGGCCGAAGCCGTGGCTCCGGCGGCGGTGATCAGAGCCACGCTGTCCGCTGCCTGGGTCTCGCTCTCCATGTTCATGGTCACGTTGACCTGATAGCCGGCCACGGTCTTGGTCTCTTCCCTCAGGTTGTCCACATAATAGGCCGAACCCTTGGAAATGGAATTATAGAGGTTGTCCAGATAGGCCATGGAGTTGTGCCCGTCGAAAAGGGGCTGAAACATGGCAAAGAGAACCACGAAGAAGATCACAAGGAGGACAATGCCTCCGGTGAATTCTTTTTTGTTGTGCACCATAGGATTATGCCTCCCCCTTCAGAGTCTTGATATTCTTGAAGAATGCCCCGAATACCCAGATGCCGAACAGGGCAATGACGATGAAGAACAGATACATGCCGACCGTGTCCATGGTCTTGGCCATGCCGGCCCAGGATGCAGGCAAGACTTCCATGCTGACCATCTTCTTGGGCAGGGCGACGAACCGGTTCACGAAACCGGCCATGAACGAAAGGGCGAAGAAGCCGCGAATGGTGATG
>DHWB01000002.1 GCA_002412965.1 Desulfomicrobium sp. UBA5193 | reverse complement strand
CTAGTCGGGGTTCCCCGGTGGAGGTTCGAGTCCTCTCTTCGGCACCAGTAAGACAAAGGGTCGCAGCAGAAATGTTTCAACCCTTCTTCTTGTTCTTTTTTCGGCAAGATGCACACTGTTCGATGCTTGCGCCGACGAGAAGAGTTGATGTCATCTGGATTGAAAATGAATCCGCCGTATTCGCTCGGAAAATGGTTGCGGGTCGAGGGCCTGTCCGATGGGCCCCGACTTGAAGCCATGCTGGCCAGATACCCCGACAGGATCGTCCAAGTCGCGGCGGATTCGGTCGGTGCGGTTGGTCAAGATGCTCAAAACCGGCCGGTTCGATTTCTTTTTGCTGCCGCCGGAAGAAATCGATGTCCTCCTGCAGGAAGCGCAGATGGCACCAGAAGACTTCTCACTGAGAGCCATGAGCGACATCGCTCAAGGCAACGTCAGGCACATCATGCATTCCAAGGCCGTCGACGAAACTCTGATCCGCAAGATTGACGACACAATTCTCACTGAAAACGGGGACATCGCCCCAAAACCGTAGCAGCCCGGCCGGATGCGGCCGCCTCCCGCCACACCTAGGACGGCGGCCCTGATCGCCCACTTGATGCGCTGAAGGCCGGTTTCGACTTCTTCCCCGTGCCCCTCCTCGCTTTCGACACCCAGCCTTGCGTCCCGTTTCTTGAATCCGCGACACGCAACCGTCACCAGGCATGAGCCTGGCCCGACTTCGGGCCGCGCTTGCCGATTCATGAAAACAGTGCTTTTATCCCCGCACGGCGCAGTATTGCACCAAGCCGCTTTCAGCCATGTTTCATCCGCACGAGGGAAACAATGCACAAACTTCTTCTCATCGCCCTGGCCGGAGCCTGCGGGACCCTCTGCCGCTACTGGCTCTCCGGTGTGATGTATGCCGCGCTCGGTCGGGGCTTTCCCTGGGGCACCTGGGCCGTGAACATCCTGGGCTGCTTTCTTTTCGGCCTGGTCTGGATCCTGGCCGAGGAGCGCGGCTTTCTTTCGGGGCAGACTCGCGTCATCGTGCTGGTTGGTTTCATGGGCGCGTTCACAACCTTCTCCACCTTTGTTTTCGAAAGCGGCGAACTGTTGCGCGACGCGCAATGGCTGCGGCTGATCCTGAATGTCGGCGGTCAAAACGTGGCCGGCTTCGCGGCCCTCTTCCTCGGCACCAGCCTTGGCAGAATCCTGTAGGGAGGTTTTGGATGCTCAAACTTATTGATGTGAAAACCCTGAAGATTTTCGTGGGGGAAGCGGCGCGCCACAAAGGCATGCCCCTTTATGACGTCATCGTGGGCGAAGCCCGCCAGCGCGGCATGGCCGGAGCCTCGGTTTCCAGGGGGTTCATGGGCTTCGGGGCCAACAACCTGCTGCACACGGCCAAGGTCCTGCGTCTGGCCGAGGACTTGCCGGTCATCGTCGAGATCGTCGACACCCCGTCACGCATCGCCGATTTCCTGCCCGTGGTCGACGCGCTGGTCGAGGACGGCAGCATCGTGGTCCAGGACGGACAGGCCATCTTTCATCTTCCCCTACGTATCCGCGACGTGATGACCGAAAACGTCTTTACCGTGGACATGTCGGCCACCCTGACCGATGTCGTGGACCTCCTCCTGCGCCGGGAAGTCAAGGCCGTGCCGGTCATGGACGGCAACCGGATCATGGGCATCATCACCGGCGGCGACCTGCTGTCCAGGGCGCACATGCCCCTGCGCCTGGACATGCACGGCTACGTGCCCACCGGACTGCGCCACGAACAGGACCACTGCCCGGAATTCGAGGGGCTTCAGGCCCAGGACATCATGTCGAGCCCCGTCGCCACCCTGAACATCAAGACCACGGTCAACGACGCCCTGAAGCTGATGGCTTCCCGCAACATCAAGCGCCTGCCCGTCACAGCCGACGACGGGACCCTGCTGGGCATCGTCAGCCGCACCGACATTCTGGCAGCCATCGGCCGGACCTCCGCCGTGGCCGCGCACCTCGACGTCCTGCCTGCGGGGGCGCATGCCACCGCCCGCGACGTCCTCTACACCGAAGTGCCCACCGCCGCGCCGGATGAACCGCTGGACGGGGTGCTCGCCAAGCTTGTCGCCTCGCCCCTGCGCAGAGTGGTCGTCGTGGACAAGGACCGGGTGATTCTCGGCATCGTCCACGACTGGGACCTGCTGCAACGCTTTGCGCGTCAAAACCTGCCCTCGATGGTCTCCAAGCTGCTCGGCGTCCTGACCCAGCGCGAGACCGTGCCGCCCACCCTGGAAGGCACCGCCGAAGAGGCCATGGTCGCGCGGGTAGTCTCCGTGAGCCCGGACGCGCCGCTGACCGAGGTCATCCGGATTTTGATGGAAAACAAGATCAAGCGGCTCGTGGTGGCCGACAAGCAAGGCCGCCTGCTCGGCATGGTCGACCGGGACGTGATCCTGAAGGCGCTGGCCGCGCAATGACGCCGGAACAAGAATGAACCCGTCAGCCAGGAACGGGCACATCCCGCTTTTCCAACTCTTTGCGGCCTTCTTCCGGATCGGGCTGACCGCGTTCGGCGGCCCGGCCATGATCCCGCACATCCGCCGCCTGGTCATCAACGCCAAGGGCTGGATAACCGAATCCGATTTCAAGACCGGCCTGGCCGTGTGCCAGGCCATCCCCGGAGCGACGGTGGCCCAGCTCGCGGCGTATGTGGGCCTGCGGCTACGCGGATTGGGCGGAGCCCTGACCGCTTTCGCCGCGTTCATGCTCCCCGCCTCCCTGCTCATCACGGCCCTGTCCGCCCTCTATTTCAGGTATCAGAACCTGCCGCGGCTGCTGCTGGCCTTCGACGGGCTCAAAATTCTGGTCGTGGCCATCGTGCTCAGCGCATCCCTGGACTTCATCGCCAAATACACCAGGCAGCGCCTCGACAAGTTCCTGGCCCTGGGCGCGGCCCTGGCCTTTGTGGCCAAGATCCACCCGGTGCCCATCCTGCTCTGCGTCGTGGCCGCAGGCATGGTCGTCCTCCCCGCGCCCGCCGTCATGCCCCTCAGACCGATGCGGGGAGGCGGCTTTCGCACGCCGGTGCTCTTTTTGGGAGGTTTGGTCGCGGGGTACGCGCTGCTGTGGATGACTCGGCCGGACCTTTTTCATCTGGCCCGCCTGATGATGGGCATTGATCTGGTCGCCTTTGGCGGCGGGTTTGCGGCCCTGCCGATCATGCTGCACGAGGTGGTCACGCGCATGGGGTGGATGACCCAGGCCATGTTCATGGACGGCATCGCGCTGGGCCAGGTAACCCCCGGCCCCATCGTTCTGACCTCGGCCTTTGTCGGCTACGCCCAGGCAGGCTTGGCCGGCGCAGTGGCCGCCGCCCTCGGAATCTTCACCCCCTCCCTGCTCATCCTGATCTGGGTCGTGCCGGTTTGCGACCGGCTGCTCTCGTCACGGCTTTTTCAAAAGGCCCTGCGCGCATCGCTGGCATCCCTCGGCGGACTCATGACCGCCGTCGCCGTCGGGCTCGGCGCAAGCCTGGACTGGACATGGCCCGGCGCTCTCCTCGGCCTGGCCGCCTTTGCGGCCTTGCAAAGAAAGATCGACGTGCTGTGGGTGGTACTGGCCGGAACCGCCGCGTGGCTCCTGTTCACGGCCTTTTGAAACCTGCCACCATTCTTCATCTGCATCTGCGAAGCGCAAAATACGCAAGGGCCTGCCCAGACTGACTCGCGTGCGTCTGGACAGGCCCTTGCCTTAACAAAGCTGCCAAGAATTACAGCGTGACGCCGAGCTCCTCCGGAGCCGCCATTCTCGGAGTCTCTTCTTCATTCCCGTCGAGCTGAAAGCGCTCCTTGATCCGGGCCAGGGAGACAAGCTGGCCTGTCCGCTCCGACGGCGTGAGAAAGGATTTGAGCTTCACTTCGAGCACCCTGGGGTTGAGCTCGCTCTGGATAGCGCGGATCCCCTCGATGATGATCTTCTGCAGCAGGAGCTCATGATCCGTGACCTCGCGGATGCGCGCCGCCAGCGGGAGCAGAACGAAATTGGCCAGCAGCACGCCGTACAGGGTGGAGGTCAGGGCGATGGGAATGGTAGACAGGACGATGGCCGTGTCGCTGACTCCGGACAGCATGCCGATAAGCCCGACGACGCTTCCGGCCAGACCGATGGCCGGGCAGATGTCGGCCATGACCCGCAGCACCCGCTCACACTCGTCGCGGCGCTGCTTGAAGAAGTAGATCTCCGTGTGCAGGATGTCGGAGGTCTGCTCCCGCGAATAATTGTCGACCACAAATCCCAGGGCCCGGCGCAGGAACATGACGGACATGTCGCGCTCGTCCTCGACCAGGGTATGCAGGCCCCGGATCTTGCTCTTGACCGACAGGTCGACCAGAATCTCCACGATCTCGGCCGGTTTCTTCAGCTTTGCCCGGTAGGAATTGCGCAACACCCTGCCGACGTACACCAGACGCTGCATGCTGAAGCTGGCGATGGCCGCGCCAAGGCTGCCGCCAATGACCACAAGGAATGCGGCCAGATTGAAATATTGGGCAACATTGCCGCTGATCGCAAATCCCGCGCCAAAGAGCAGGGCGCACAAAATAAGACCTATGAGCGACTTGCCATCCACTATCGCACCTCCTGCTTCGACGCGGCGATCCATTGACGGAACCCGTCCCTGGTCGGCTCATGAACTCCGGGCAACGGCTCCGTCGGATTATCGGCGCTGAGCACCAACTCCACCCGGCGGCTGCGGCTCACGCCGTCGGCGCCGCTCACCGGACGCTGGTCTCCGTAGCCGACCACGAGCATGCGCTCGGCCGGAAAGCTTCCGTCACGCATCAATAATCCAGCCACCTCGGCAGCCCTGGCCACAGAGAGCTCCCACGGGCTCGGATGAACGCGCAACGGCTCTCCCGGGGCCACGTGCCCGACCACGGCCAGGGCATGGGGAGCGGTGCGCAAAATATCCGCCATGGACAAAAGAGATCTCCTGACATCCGCCCGCAAGATGGCGCCTCCCTCTTCAAAGAGCAGATCCCCCGTCAAAATCACGTGCAGCGTTTTTTCCGGAACGACCCGCACGGAAAAGACGGCTTCAAGCCCGTCACGCGCGATCAGGTCACGCAGCTGATCATGAATCCGGTCCAGAATGGACCCCGCCGATGATGGGTGCGGGGCGACTTCGGTACCGAACGGCGCGGCCTGAACGGCCATATCCGAGACCGACTTGAACTGAATCTTGGGAATCTGAAAAATGTACAGGGCGGCGAACATGATGAACATGGTCATCATCAGATCCGACCAGCACACAACCCAGCTGGGGGACGCAGGCTGATGATCCCGGGCGAAAATGTCAAAGTGTTGACCGCCAAACCCTCGTCCCTCGGAATAGCTGTCGGCCCGGTACTCGGCGTTCCGCAGGGCTCCCGGCTCGACGTCTGAAGCCCTGTCGCCCGGCATGGGCCGGGACAGACGTGCGGATATGTCGCGCATTATTTCTGGTGTTGGTTCTCGCATGGGATCCTCCGCACGAAGATGAGCCAGATTCATGCCAACACAGCGCACGGCGCACCCTTCCCAAAAATCGACCCGGCTTGCACCGGTCTCTCAAAGGCTGTAGGGAGAAGAAAACGTCAACCCCAACCTGGAGGAACCATGGCCATTGTGATCGACCACGAAGAATGCATCGGCTGCGAAACCTGTGTGGAGCTTTGCCCTGAAGTCTTTGCCATGATGGACGGCGAAGAAAAGGCCATGGTCAAGGCTCCGGATTCCAAAGCCGACTGTGTCCAGGACGCCATCGACGGCTGTCCGGTGGAAGCCATCAGCAAAGACTAAGACTGATCCTGTCAGTCCAAGGGGAGCGCCGCTCCCCTTTTCTTTGCCCCCTCAACAAATGCTTGCGATTTCCTTTCGTTGCCCACAAAGTACGGCCTTGCGCGGAGCACCCGGCAAGGAGCACAGAGGCACGACACCATGGAATCCCGCACCGAAAAAAAATACGTCCTGGACAGGGCTCACGCCCTCCTGGCCCAAACCCTCATCAGCGCCCATTGCCTGCCCGATCCAAGCTTTGCCAGAGCCACGGTACACAGCATCTATTTCGACACCCTTGATCTCCAATTCCTTTCCGAAAAAATTGACAGCACCTACTTCAAGGCCAAGGTGCGCCTGCGTTGGTACGGTAATTGGGATTTTCTCCCTGATGACGGCCCGGCCTTTCTGGAGGCCAAGATCAAGGAAGGCGGCCTGCAGCGCAAGGTGCGCATACCCATGACCCGTTCCGGCAGAGAACTGGCCGCTCTGCCCCTGGGCTCTCCAGAACTTTCCGCTCTGCCGGCCCTGCTCGCAGAGCGCGGCATCGGCCTTGCCGCCTCGGTCCGCCCCGTCTTTGTCATCAGCTACCGGCGTATGCGCTTCATCGACCCCATGAGCGGAACGCGCATCGCACTGGACCAGAGCATCCACGCGCCGCGACATGCGCTGTCCTGCCCCGGCGCAAACGGTTCGCCGATGCTGCCCTTTGCGGTCATCGAAACAAAGGGGGGCCTCTCCAGCCTGCCCCGTTATCTTGCGCCCCTTGTGACCATGGGGCTTCGGCCCGATTCCTTTTCCAAATACCTCCACTGCTACCAGACCCTGATGCAGCAACCCATGTAAGGAGCTCCCGTGAACGAGATCTTGCCCGTTGGCGTCGATTTTCTGGCCAACATCTACGAAGCCCTGATCAAGGCCGGGACCTCCGGCCACCAGAAGATGGAAAATATCGGGCTGACCACCTTCTTCATTCTGCTTCTGGTGTCCTTTTTCGCGTCCCTGTACATCTCGCGCCTCTATGTCCGCTTCTACCGCCCGCGCGGAACCGGCAGCCTCGCCTATCGCTCCTTCCCGCTCCTCGGCATCTCGGTCACGGCCATCTTCCTCTGCGTCCAGTTCTCCCTGCCGCTGTCCCTGGGCCTCTTGGGCGCCTTGTCCATTGTCCGTTTCCGGACGCCCATCAAGGAACCCGAAGAGGTCGGCTTCATCATGCTGACCATCGCCGCCTCAATCTCCTGCGCGACCTTCAACCTCTTCTTTCTGGCCATCCTGCTGGCCGTGTCCACGCTGGGGCTTTTCCTCATCAACTGGCGCGGGCTGCCCCTGGCCGCCAGCGAGCAGGGCACGATTCTCATCAACCTGCCCGGCAGCAACGCCGAAGCGGCCGCCGCCTCGTTTCTGCCAAGCGTTACCAGCCTGGCCGGCGTACGCATCATTTCCTTGGTCGAAACCACAGAGGGCGCGGCCGTGACCCTGCGCTTCGCCAAGGGCGACGCAGCCCTTTTGACGCACGTGCGCAGTCAGGCTCTAGGCTGCGCACAAGGGGCCACGGTCAGCATGTTCAACGACCAGGTCAGCATCTGATGCCCGGTCCGCTGCGACGCCCTCTCGTCCTGTTCCTTGCGATCTGCGGGTTGATCCTTCTTTATTTCGGATTGCAGCTGGATGACTGGGGGCAGGAACATTCCCACCACATCGCCGTTCTGCGCGACGATCTCGGCAGCCCGCGCAAGGATGCCCTGCTCAGGAAGCTGGGGGCACCCATAAAGTCGCCGCAGCAGTCCGCGATCGAGTCGTCCCTGGTCTCGGCGGCCAGGGATGACATAAGCAATCTCCCGGCCAGCGCCATCCGCACGGTGGCCATCCGGGTCGCGGATGACGACCTGTACGATCCGGAAACCGGACTCAAGGCGAACAGCCGCGAGCGGGGCCGCAACTGGGAACGCCCGGCGGGAGTGGTCGTCATGCAAAACGGGCGAGAGCTTCTGGCCGCGCCAGCCGGAATACGCCTCCAGGGCAACCGGGACACGCGGGACATGCTGCACAGTTTTCGGCTCTACTTCCGCAACAGTTACGGGATGCGCGAAGTGCCGGGTTCCGCCTTTCTGGACGGCTCGCAGAGTGATATCCGCAAGGTTCTCGCACGCACGGAAAAAAATCTCGTGCCGGGCTTCGTGACCATGCTCGCCTTTGACGTGGCCAGACGCATCGGCTCGACCACTCCGGATTATGCGCCCATTGTCATGTACAGGAACGGCGAAAACCTCGGACTGGGTTTGACCAGCGAACACGTCAACCGCACGCACTGGGAGCGAAAGCTCGGACACAAGAATTTCGCCTTTTACGTGTTCGAGTCCGAAAATTCAGTCATCGACAACGCCAGGTACAAGGCCTTGAGCCTTCGCTTCAAGCCCGTCTTCGGATTGTGGAACTATGAACGCGTGGGGAAAATTCTCGACCTGGACGACTTCATGAACGCCATGACCAGCTTTGCCTTCCTGCAATGGCAGGACTGGAACCAGGGCGCGCTCATCCTGGACCAGACCGAAGCAAGACCGCGCTGGCGCAGCGTGTTGTGGGACGCGGACCTCGCCTTCGCAGGACTGCGCCCGGACGGAGAGCCCGAAAAACGCGCGAAATGGAAAAATCTGCGTGACGCCCATGGCATGCGCGCAGAAATTTTCAAAGGGATGTGGACCAAAAGTGCGGAGTTCAGAAAGGAAATGCTGCAAAAGCTGAGCTGGAGCATCAACCACCGGCTGACCCGGGAATGGATCACACAGCGCGTCCTGCACTATGCGCAGCTGGAAAAAGAGGCCGAACTCGAATGTTTCGACGAAGAGCTGGCGTTATCCTATCTGCTTGAGCGCCGCGCCCTGCTCATGGCGGAAACCGTGGCCGATCTGGAAGCGCCGCAGGTTGTCGCATGCCGCATGCAGAGCCCGGAACCCATCCTCGTTGACGGACAGGAGACGCCTGGGGAATATGAAGGACTGTATTTTCAAGGGCAGAAAGTCACCTTGGAGCCGCGCCCGGACCGCGACTTTTCACACTGGGTCGTGGATGGCCGGGAAATCCGCCTGCCCCGCCTTGAGCTTGAGCTTGAGCAGAATACACAGATCCGCGCCGTCTTCCTGTCCGCCCAGCCCGCGCCCTAGTGCATGCCCTCGGGCATGTGCGTGCCGTGCTGGGGCCTCTTGATGATCCACATGAACACCGCCAATCCAAAAAAGAACAGAGCCTGGATGTAAAAGACGTCCATATAGGCCATATATGCGGCCTGCTTGAGCGCTTGGCTGTAGATGACCCCTGCGGCCTGCACGGGGTCAAGCCCCATGAATTTTTCCAGCGCGTCGCGGGCCTGGGTGAAGGGAGGATCGTAGGGCGTCAGGTGTTCGACCAGATGATGCTGGTGCACCTGCGCCCGGCGGGCAAGGACCGTGGTCACGAAGGCCGTGCCGAAGGAGCCGCCCAGGTTGCGCAGCAGATTGAAGAGCGCCGAGGCGTTGTTCATGCTCTCGCGCGGGATGAATGCCATGGTCAGATACGACAGCGGCACGAAGAAGAAGGCGATGCCGATGGCCTGAAAGTTGCGTCCGTGAATGGCCGTATCGATGTCGATCTGCAGGGTGAAATTGGACATGAACAGGAGGGACAGCCCGGAGACCGTAAGCCCGAAGCAGAGCAGAAAACGGGCGTCGATCTTCTCCGTGAGCTTCCCCGCCACAGGCAGGAGCAGGAGCATGATGGCTCCGCTTGGGCCCAGAACCAGTCCCGCCAGATAGGATGTGTAGCCCATCAGGTTTTGCAGATACATGGGCAAAAGCACGATGGACCCGAAAAACGCGAAGAATCCGAAAAACATGACCACGTTGCCGGCCGCGAAATTGCGATAGCAAAACGTGCGCAGATTGATGATCGGGTTGGAATGCCGAAGCTCCCACCACACCAGCGCGCACAGACAGATCGCGGCCAGGAGGCTCAGGATCACGATATGCTGCGCGGCGAACCAGTCGTCTCCCTGCCCCTTGTCGAGCACGATCTGCAGGCAGCCAAGCCCCACGGACAGGAGGGCAAGGCCCATATAGTCCACCTTTTCCCCGGCCACGCGGCGCTCCTGATAGGAGGGGTCGAAGATGAAGGTCCAGCACATGAAAAGGGACAGGATGCCCAGCGGCACGTTGATGTAGAAGATCCAGATCCAGGAATAATTGTCCGTGATGTACCCGCCGAGCAGCGGCCCCAGGATGGGCCCGAGGACCGCGCCCATGGCGAAGATGGCCATGGCCAGGCCGCGCTGCCGGGGCGGGAAGGTCTCAAGCAGGATGGCCTGGGACATGGGCTGCAGGCCGCCGCCGCCGATGCCCTGGATGATCCGGAACAGGACCAGGGCTTCGAGGCTCTGGGCCAGGCCGCAAAGCATGGAGGCCAGGGTGAACACGGTCACCGAGGCCATGAGGTAGTTCTTGCGCCCCATGATCCGGGCCAGCCAGCCGCTCATGGGGATGACGATGGCGTTGGCGACCAGGTAGGAGGTCAGGACCCAGGTCACCTCGTCCTGGCCGGCGGACAGGGAACCCTGGATATGCCCCAGCGCCACGTTGGCGATGGAGGTATCAAGAATTTCCAGCAGCGTCGGAATCATGACGCTTAAAGTGATGAGCCACTTGCCCGTGGCGCGCGCGGGGGCCATGGGTCTAGTCCAGGTGAATGGTCGGGACGACGCTCATGCCCAGCCGCAGACTCTCGGTCGCATTGACCGGATCAAGAACGATCTTGACCGGAATACGCTGCACGACCTTCACATAGTTGCCCATGGCGTTTTCCGGGGGAAAGAGGGAAAAAACCGCGCCCGTTCCGGCCATGACCGACTCCACCCGGCCCGAGAACTCAAGGCCGGAAAAGGTGTCGACCTTGATGCCGACCCGCTGTCCGGGCCGCACCTTGGCCAGTTGGGTCTCCTTGAAATTGGCCGTGATCCAGAGCTGGTCCTGATGTAGGGGCACAAGCGCCATAATGGGCTGACCTGCGGCAACGCTCTGCCCGACCTGGACCCGCTTCTTGGTCACGTGCCCTTTTGCCGGGGCCAGAATGCGGGTGTAACCAAGATCGAGCTCGGCCTTGCGCACCTTCGCACGGGCCAGGTCCACCCGCGCCTCCTGGGCCGCCACCTCCAGATCCTTGATGGAAGCCACCTCATGCCCGGTCTGGGCCAGGCCGATGTTGGCCTGCAGGCGCGCCACATTTTCGCGCAGCGAGGCCTGATTTCGCCCCGCCGCATCCGCCTTGTCGCGGGCGGCGGCGGTCTTGGCGCGGGTGCTGTCGAGCCCGGAGCGGGCCTCGTCCAAAGCGGATTCGGCAACGACCCCGCCCTGACGCAATTCGGACAGGCGGTTGAAAACAAGCTCCACGTTCTTGAGTTCCGCCTCGGCCTGCAGCACCATCTGTCTGGCCGCGGCCTCTTCCAGGCGGGCCTGATCCAGGCTGCGCATCAGGCTGTCAAGCTGGGCCCGCGCGCCCGTGACCTGAAATTCGGTCTGGCTCTTTTGCAGGGGCACGCCTTTGCGCAGGGACTCCAGTTGCGCCTCGGCCGTGGCCAGATCGGCCCGCGCCTGGGCCACGCCCACTTCGTAACCGACTGGATCGAGGACCAGGAGCGGCTGCCCCTCCTCCACCAGCTGGTTGTCCTCCACCAGATCCTGCAGAATGTACCCATCCACCCGTGGCGTTATCTGATAGATGCGGCCATCGACAAAGGCGTCATCCGTGGACACTCGTCCCAGACCGCGCACGTACTGCATGGTGCCAATTCCGGCGATGAGCAGGAAGACGATCAATACGATGAAACGCTTGCGACCCGCCAGGCCATTGGCGGGGGCGGCAATCGGAGTGGTGGTCATGAAATTTTCCCCTTCCCGTTTTATTGAAACTTGAAGGGCGGTAAACCTGTCCGCCGCCCTTGGCAAGACCCGGCCGCGCCTAACCCCCCAGCTTCGCGGCCCAATCCACGGGTACGCGCACGATTTTCTCGGCCTTGTTCCGAAAGAGCAGGTGCCCGTGGCGCAGGCCGAAGAGAAAAAGATCGCGGGTCACGGCCACATCCTGGCGGCAATAGGCGATGATCTCGCCGATGCGCCCCTCCTTCCACCAGTCGAGCGCCTGCAAGCCGCTCGCGCTCTTGGCCGAGCCCAGAGTTTCGCGCGCCAGATGCTCAAGGGACAGGCGATAGCCCAGGGTGGCATGGATGTCGCTCAGAAGGTCCAGCGTGGGCAGGGTTTGGAAATCAAAACGGCTCAATCCCCCAAGTACGGCGTAGTCGAAGCGCAGGATGTTGAACCCGACCACAAGGTCATATTCCACCAGATCCCCGACCAGACGCGGCACGTCCTCCTGCAGGTAGTCGCGGCAGGCGTCCGTGGCGGAATCGTACACGACCACGCAGCTCACCCCCATCATGTCGGCCCGGTGCCAGCCGCCGACCTCCTGCGCCGAGCGCCGGGTTTCAAGGTCGAGTACGGCATAGCGAAAGCCGGGCGGCAGGCTGAACGCAACAACTTCCGGCGAGGCTGCTACAGCAGGCTCGATCATATCGACCCGCTCATGCACCAGTTCCGCCAGCCCGGATTCAACCGGCGCAGATCCGCGCATGATCTCATCCAGCACCCGCAAGGCCGCGTTCTTGGCGATTGGCCGGTTGCCGGATCCGCATTTGGGGGAGTGCACGCACGCAGGACAGCCATTCTCGCATGCGCAATCGCGGATCACGCCGACGGTTCGCTCAAGCAGCGTCTCGTATGCGGCATAGGCCTGCCCAGCCAGGCCGCAGCCGCCCGGCAGACCGTCATAGATGAACACGGCCGCCATGCCTACCTGCGGATGAAAGGGAATGGAAATCCCGCCCAGATCGTTCCTGTCGGTCATGACCAGAAGCGGCATCATCCCGATGGCTGCGTGCTCCAGGGCATGGATGCCGCCCATGAAGTGAGCCATCTCCCCCTCGACCGTTCTGCGCACCGCTTCGGGAATCGCGATCCACACCCCTTGCGTGACAAAAACCAGAGGCTCCATGTCCAGCGGCACGGTGCCCAGGTTCTTGCCCCCGCGCACGGTGATGCGGTCATAGCCTGTGACCTGATCGGTGACCTTGAGTTGCCCGAGATGAACCAGGGCACCAAAAACAGGCCGCGAGCGATCCACGCGGATGATCTCAGTGCTCTTCTCGTGCCGCACCCGCGTATAATACGTGACCTTGGCCCGGCGCGCCCGCGCCAGCCCGCTCTCCAGATCCAAATCCGCGATGACGTAGGTCACGCCCCGGTGCAGATAGACCGCGCCGGGATGCGTCTCCAGCACGGCCCGGAAACGGTCCACCATGCCGATGCGCTCCCCGCTGTCCATGTCCAGGATGACCACGGTCGAGCCCGTGCCACGCAAGGCGACGCCCCGATGGGGCTGCCTGGCCTTGGAAAAAAACTCCAGCCCGTCCCGGCTTTTCAGCAGCTCTCCGCTACGGACCAGTTCCTCGACGAGCCCCCGGTTTTCGACGACCAGCGGGTCGCCCGCGTGCAGGGAAGCCTCCGCCGCCGCGCACTGCAGGTGCCGGGCGGCGATGACCGGGTTGTCCGGATTGATGACCGCCCGCTCGGTTTTCAGCGCGAAAAATTCCTCTGGATGATGCATGAAATACTGGTCCAGCGCGTCCTCGTGACCGATCAGGAAGGTCGCCGCCTCCCGTCCGCCGCGCCCCACCCGGCCCGAGCGCTGCAGGGTGGCCATGATGGAGCCGGGATAGCCGACCAGGATGCACACATCGAGCCCCCCGATGTCGATGCCCAGCTCCAGGGCGCTGGTCGTGACCACGGCCAGGAGCTCGCCCGAGCTCAGGCGGGCCTCGATCTCGCGCCGCTCCTCGGGCAGAAATCCGGCCCGGTACGCGGAGATGCGCTCCCCCAGCTCGGTCTCGCGCTGGGCGGCCCACAGGGCGATAAGCTCGGTCATGCGGCGCGACTTGCAGTAAACGATGGTCCGCAAACCCATGCGCAGGGACTCCTGCAACAGGCCGATGGCCTGTCTGGCCGCACCGTCCACGCCATTGACGAGCAGCATGTGCCTGGGCGGGCTCGCGGCCGTACCCTCAAGCACCGCGCTCATGGGCAATCCGGTCAGGGCGGAGGCCAACTCCTCCGGATTGGCGATGGTCGCGGAGGAGCAGACAAAGACCGGGCTCGCTCCATAGAGGCGACAGATGCGGATCAGGCGACGAAAAACCCAGGCCATGTGCGAGCCCATGACGCCGCGATAGGTATGCACCTCGTCCACGACCACGAATTTCAGATTGGCAAAGAACTCCGCCCATCTCTCATGACTGGGCAGGATGCCCAGATGGAGCATGTCCGGGTTGGTGAAGAGAATGTTTGGCGGGTTTTGGCGAATCCGGGACCGTTGCGAGGCCGAGGTGTCGCCGTCATAAATGGCCGACGTCGGGGTGGGAAAGAGGCTGGCGGCCAGGGAGTCCAGCGCCCTGCGCTGATCCTGCGCCAGAGCCTTCAGGGGAAAGAGGTACAGGGCGCGGGCCCGCCGGTCCGCGTGGCAGGCTTCCAGGACAGGCAGATTGTAAATCAGGGACTTGCCGCTGGCAGTGGGCGTGGCCACGACCACGTGCCGGCCTGAGCGGATCAGATCCACGGCCTGACACTGATGCGCGTAGAGCTCGCGCACGCCGAGCAGATCGAGGCCGCGCTGCACCGGACCGGGCCAGGAGCGCTCCAGTGTCCCGAATCGCGGCGCCTGCCCCGGAAAAAACCTGCGCCCGGCGATATTCATGGCCAGCCAGGAAGTCTCTTCCACCAGGACCAGCAGATCCGCCACGGAGGACTCGGTCATGACAGGCTCCCGGACAGCAGGGAATCAGCCGACGAATGCTTCCCGGCAGTGAACGGATAAATGTCTGTCTGTCGGCAGGAGCATGGATTCCCGCCTACGCGGGAATGACATTGCGGCAGATGCGGAAGCTTATGAAAATGGACGGTTGTCATTCCCGCGCAGGCGGGAATCCATGCCTTTCCAAACGGCAGCCCGGACTCCGCCCCGCGCGTCCGGCCCGCACCTGGACTGCCCAAAAACCGTCGAAGCATCTCAGTTCTTTGCCGCGATCTTGTACTTCTTGAGCTTGTACTGCAGCAGGCTTTTGGACACGTCGAGAAGCTCGGCCGTCTTGACCTGCACGAACCCGGAATGGACCATGGCCCGGCGGATCAGGGCCGCCTCGATCTTTTCCAGGGTTTCGGACAGGTTGACCTTCAGCGGCAGAAGATCCACGGCGCTCTTGAACTGCATCTCCTCGTCGCGAAGTTCTGGCGGAAGATCGTCGACGTCGATGACGTCGCTGTTGGTCAGCACCACGCAGCGTTCGATCACGTTCTCCAGCTGGCGCACGTTGCCAGGCCATTCATAGGCGCAGAGGTAGTCGATGGCTCCGGGGGTGAATCCATGAACCTGCCTGTTGTTCTCAAGCGAAAACTTGCGCAGAAAATGACTGGCCAGGATGGGGATGTCCTCGCGCCGCTCGCGCAAGGGAGGCAGATGGATGTTGACCACGTTCAACCTGTAGAAGAGGTCCTCGCGGAACCGTCCGGCCACGATCTCTTCCTGCAGATTCTTGTTCGTGGCAGCCACCAGACGAAAATCCACGGCAATGGTCTCGGTCCCACCGACCCGCTCGATGACCCGCTCCTGCAGCACACGCAAGAGCTTGACCTGAATCTCCTGCGGCAGCTCGCCGATCTCGTCCAGAAAAAGGGTGCCACCCTGGGCCAGCTCGAATCGACCTCGCTTCAAGGCCATGGCCCCGGTGAAGGAGCCCTTCTCGTGGCCGAAGAGTTCGCTCTCCAGCACTCCGGGGTTGAGCGACATGCAATTGACCGAAATAAAAGGCATGTCCTTGCGGTCCGAGGCAATATGCAGGGCGCGGGCCACCAGCTCCTTGCCGGTGCCCGATTCACCGGTAACCAGCACGTTGCTGCGCGTCGGCGCGACCTTGCAGGCCAAGGTCAAAACATCCTGGATGGGCTTGGAATTGCCGACGATCGTTTCCTTGCCGAACTTCTCGGCCAGGCTCTCACGCAGCAGGCGGTTCTGCTGTTCAGCGTGAGAGAGTTTCAGAGCCTTGCTGACCGAGAGCAGGATGTCGTCGTTGGCGAAAGGCTTGGTGATGTAGTCGAAGGCTCCGCTCTTCATGGCCTCCACCGCGCGGTCAATGGTCCCGAAGGCGGTCATGATCATGACCGGGACATGGGGATGGCGCTTGCGCACGACTTCCAGGACCTGCTGCCCGGTCATGCCGGGCATCTTCATGTCCGTGATGACCACATCGACCTCGGATTCGTCGAGATAGGTCATGGCCATGACCGGATCGCCCAGAGCCGTGACCGTGTACCCCTCCTCTTGCAGGATGGCCTCCAGCACGAGCAGGTAGTTTTTTTCGTCGTCTATGATCAGAATGTGATTGCCCATATGATGTACCCGTTAGCAGGGCTCGGAAAAGACCACCAACGCCTCGGCCCCGCCATGGGAGCCGTTCCGGAGGATCATTTCCGCGCCGTGAATCTGAAAAATGGAACTGGTGATGGCCAGGCCCAGGCCCGTGCCCGTGTCCTTGGTCGTAAAAAATGGTTCAACGTAACGGTCCAGCTGCTTGGCGTCAAAACCGGGCCCCGTGTCCCGCACCAGCACCGCCTTCTGCCCTTCGTGACAGAGCGACAGGATGCGCACCTCGCCGCCGCCGTCGCAGGCCTGGATGGCGTTGCTGATCAGGTTGTAGAAGCCCCGGTACAGGAGGGCCCGATCTCCCTGGACCGCGTATCCGGCGGGCAGCTCGCTCTCCACGGTCACACCGTGTTCCTGCCCCTCCTGGGTCAGAAAACCCACGGCATGGCGAACCACCTTTTCCAGATCGACATCCTCCAGAGCGGGTTGCCGAGGTCTGGCATAGTCCAGAAAGTCGTTCACCGTCTGACTCAATCGCTTGGATTCGTGGAAAATGGCCTCCAGCATCTTGGCGTTGGGGCTGTTTTCGACCTTTTCCCGCTTGAGAAGAAGCTCCGCGCTGCTGCGGATGATCCCCAGGGGATTGCGGATCTCGTGCGCGATGCTGGCCACCATGCGCCCCATGGAGGCGAGCTTCTCGTTTTGCAGCAGCTCTTTTTCCAGGCGATCCTTGTCCCGGAAGCGTTCGTCCAGCACCCGGTCGGCTTTGCGGATCAGAAAGAAAATCAAGGCGTACAGGGCCGCCGAGCCCAAAAACGTGGTCAGAATGATGAGGCGCTGCAGATGCAGCACGGTCTCGTAATCGCTGGTGATGTCCTGGGTCAGCTCAAGCACCCCCAAAAGCGGCCCCGGCTGATCCCGAAAGCGCAGATCCCGCTCAGCCCGCAAGGGAAATACCGTGCGCAGCACCACGTCGCCTGGCTCCAGTTTGAAGGCCAGCAGGACATCCCAGATGCTCAGGGAATTCTGCAGTTCAAAGCTCTTGATGCCTTTCTCGATGGCCGTCTGCACCGCCGCGCCACCCAGTTCGGCGTTGCCGACCTGCGCTTCGTCGGTGCTGAAGGCGACCTCGTTTTGCTCGTCGTAGATGCGCAGATCGAGGATGTGAAATGAGTGGATGGTCGATTCGATGACCTGCTCCAACCGCTCGTACTGATCCTTCCGCTTGAGCTCCACGCGCCCGAAACCAAGCACCACGGGCAGGGTAAAACGACGGTAGATCTGGTGATTGAGGTTTTCGGCCAGAAGCTGGGCAAAGGCTGTGTTCTTCTTCAGGAGCGCGCGCTTGGCATAATTGGTCATGAAGACCGACATGAGGATGCTTGAGCCCAGAATCAGCACCAGGGTGCTGATGGACAGAAATTTGACCAACTGAAAGGGATGGGCCGGATCGACGCGAAAGGGATTGAGCTTCATGCTTTGGCCGAGGTCAAAAATGTGGATGGGCGGCGTGCCAGGCACGGGAGCGGAGTCAACAGCTCCGCTCCCTCTTTTGTTAGGCTCTAGGCCCTGCGGCGGTCAAGACAATAGCGGATCAGTCCCAGGGTTGACGCATCGTGCGCAGCCAACGCCCCCCCCTGCAGTTCCGGCAGGATGACGCCCGCGAGCTGCTTGCCCAACTCCACTCCCATCTGGTCGAAGGAATTGACGCCCCAGATGACGCCCTGCACGAAGATCTTGTGCTCGTACATGGCGATGAGACTGCCCAGCACGCGCGGGGTAAGGCGATCATAGAGCAGGGAATTGGTCGGCCGGTTGCCCGCGAAGCATTTGTGCGGAGCCAGGGCCGCACTCGCTTCGGGCGTCAGGCTTTGCAGCTCAAACTTCGCCTCGGCCAGGGTCCGGCCGCGCATCAGCGCCTCGGTCTGGGCCAGGAAATTGGCCAGGAGGATGGCGTGATGCTCGCCAACGTCGTGCAACGGGTTGACCGCGACCAGAAAATCGCAGGGCACCACGGTCGTGCCCTGATGCAGGAGCTGGTAAAAAGCGTGCTGTCCGTTGGTGCCGGGCTCGCCCCAGAGAATGGGGCCCGTGGCATGGGTCACTGGCCGACCCTCGCGGGTCACGCCCTTTCCGTTGCTCTCCATGTCCGCCTGCTGCAGATAGGCGGGCAGGAGCGCCAAGTATTGATCGTAAGGGAGCACGGCATGGGCCTCGCATCCCTGGAAATTGCGGTACCACACGCCCAAAAGAGCAAGCAGAACCGGAATGTTGCGCTCAAAGGGAGCCGTGCGGAAATGCTCGTCCATATCCCGCGCTCCGGCCAAAAGTTCCCGGAAATTCTTCATGCCCACGGCCAGCGCGATGGAGAGGCCGATACAGGACCACAGGGAGTAGCGCCCGCCGACCCAATCCCAAAAGGCGAACATGTTGGCCGGGTCGATGCCGAAGGCTCTGACGGCCTGCTCGTTCGTGGACAAGGCCACGAAATGCCCGGCCACGTCAGATTCCTTCGCGCCGCCCTGCAGGAACCAGTTGCGGGCGGTGTGGGCGTTGGTCAGGGTTTCCTGGGTGGTGAAGGTCTTGGAGGCGATGATGAACAGCGTAGATTCGGGGCGCACCTTGCCCAGGACCTGCGCGATGTGCGTGCCGTCGATGTTGGACACGAAGTGAAAGTTCAGATCGGGCTGGCGGTAATAATCAAGGGCCGCCGTGACCATGCGCGGACCCAGATCCGAACCGCCGATGCCGATGTTGACCACGTCCGTGATCCGTTCGCCGGTATGGCCTTTCCACTCGCCGGAGCGGACCCTGGCCGTGAATCCGTCCATCTGGACCAGCACCCGCTGGACCTGATCGACCACGTTGACCCCGTCCGCAATGACGGATTCATCCGCGTTCGCCCGCAGGGCGACATGCAGCACGGCCCGGTTCTCCGTGGTGTTGATCCGCTCCCCGGCGAACATGGCCCGCATCCGGCCTGCCACGTCGGCTTCACGAGCCAGTTCGAGGAGCAGGGACAGGGTCCGGTCCGTGATCCTGTTTTTGGAATAATCCAGGAAGAGCCCGGCAGCCTGGGTTGAAAACCGCTCGAAGCGCCCCGGATCCCGATCAAACAGTTCCCGCATGGGCGGTACGTCCGGCACATGTTCCAGGAGCGCTTTCCAAGGACTGGTCTGATCGATCACGAGGCACCTCCGATCATTTTTTCAAGCTGTGCAGAACCTGCCCGATCCGTTCCAGACAACCGGCCAGAGTCGCGTCGTCCAGGGCGTAGGAAATACGAATGCAGCGATCATCGCCAAAGGCCGCGCCGGGAACCAGGGCCACTCCCGCCTGCTCAAGCAGGAGGCCGCACAGGGCGGTGGAGTCGGGAACCTCCGATGTATAGTACCAGTCCACCTGCGGAAAGAGATAAAACGCTCCGGCCGGTTCCGGGCAGACCACATTCCCCCAGCCCCGAATGGCGGCCAGTCCCAAGTTCCGGCGGCGCACAAAAGCCTCCAGCATGGGCGCAAGGCAATCCCACCCGCCGGTCAGGGCGGCCAGAGCCGCCTTCTGGGCGATGGAGCAGATGTTGGAGGTGGACTGCCCCTGAATTTTGGTCATGGCCTTGATCAGGTCCGCGTGGGCCAGGGTGTAGCCCACCCGCCAGCCGGTCATGGCGAAGCTCTTGGCCAGGCCGTTGACCACCGCGAAATTCTCGGAATGGCGCTGCCACCAGGGAGCCAGCGAGGCAGGCTTCGCCGGAGCATAGACCAACTGGTCATAGATCTCGTCGGAGATGACGAAGATGCCCTTCTCCACGGCCCAACCGGCTATGGCGTCGAGCTGCGCCTGGGAATAATGGCAGCCCGTGGGGTTTGAAGGCGTATTCATGATCAGGCAGCGGGTGCGCGGGGTGCGGACGGCCTCAAGCTGCTCCACGCTGACCAGAAAATTGTTTTGCGGCTCCGTGGTGACATACACGGACACGCCCTCCGCCAACTGCACCAGCGCAGGATAGCTGACCCAGTACGGCGCCGGAATGATGACCTCGTCCCCCGGATCGAGCAGCACCTGGAGCAGATTGTAGAGGCTCTGCTTGCCGCCGTTGGTGACGACCACATTCTCCATGACCGCCTCGACCCCGTAAAAGGAGCGGAAATACCCGGCCACGGCCGTGCGCAACTCCGGGATGCCGGGAACGGGAGTGTAGCGGGTAAACCCCTGGTCTATGGCGGCCTTGGCCGCATCGCAGACATGCTCAGGAGTCCGGAAGTCGGGCTCACCCACGGCCAGGCTGACGATCTGCCGGCCTGCGGCACGCAGCTCCTGCGCTTTGGTATTGATGGTCAGGGTCGCGGAAGGCTTGATGCGGGTGATGCGTTGCGCCAGTTTCATTTTCGTACGGGCTCCTCGTTGCGGCGAATGGTGAATATGTAGATTAGATTTCCGCGTTGGCGATGTGATCTTCCATCGCGATCTCAAGCTCGGCCAAGGCGATGTCGGACAGGCCAAGCAGGCCGGCTTCGCTGCTGGTGACCAGGACCAGGTCTCGATCCTCGCGCAAGCCGATGCCAATCTTCCTGCACACGAGATTGGCCATGCGCACCACCAGCAGCATGATATTGGTCGTGTCGTAATCGGGGCGGTGGTGGTTCTGGCAGACATCGCAGTATGATTCGGGCAGGTTCCATTTTTCAAGCAGCAGGAATCCGCACTCGGGATGCATGGCGTCAATAAATTCATCGGCAGCGGTCCTGGTGATACGGGGAGCGTCCTTGTCCTTTTCGCCCACGGAAACCAGGGCTTTCAGCACCAGGAGCTTGCCCACGTCGTGAATAAGGCCAGCGATAAAGGCCTCGGGCGCGAGCTCCGCATAGTTGCAGCGCTTGGCCAACCACTGCGCGCCAAAAGCGCAGGCCACGGAATGTTTCCACAGGGTGGAGGTGTATTGCTGCACAAAGGGGTTTCGGGAGCTGTAGTTCTTGCGTTGCGAGGCCATCATCACGCAGTTGACCACCTCACGCAGGCCGATGCGCACCACCGCGTCCTGAATCCGGCTGATCTTTTTGATGCCCCGGAAAAAAGAGGAGTTGGCGACCTTAAGCACCTCCGCCACCAGCACCTGATCCTGGACGATATAGCTGATGACCTTGTCCGTGTCCGGATCGGCCTTTGCGGCTTCCTGGTGCACCAGCAAGGCGGTGCGATCAAAAACCGGCAAATCGCTGCCGGGTTCGTCCAAAAACTCCCGGACCCGATCATGAATAGAGGCAATTTCAAACATTCCTAGACTCCGAGTATCCGTCGCAATTCGGCCAGTGGCCGAGGTTTGTGAACCCGGGGCAGAGTCCGCAGGACCTCTTCCACCGTAGTTTTTCCAATTGCCGCCTTGGTGATCCCGTCTTCCATCAAGGAGACCATGCCGGCCTTCTCCAAACTGATTTCGCGCAACTCATGGGTGGTCCTGCGCTGCAGAACCGCTTCCCTGATATGAACTTCCGGAACTAGCATTTCGTATACGGCCAGGCGCCCCTTGTAGCCGCTATGTCGACAGGTCGCACAGCCCCGCCCCTTGCGGAACTCGGCTCCGGCCAAGTCTCCGTAGGTGCAGCCCATGCGCCGCAACTGCGTCAGATCGGGCTGATACGGCACCGCGCAATGCGGACAGATCCGCCGCACCAGACGCTGGGAAATTATGCAGGACAGGGTCGAGGAAACCAGAAAAGGCTCGATGTTCATGTCCAGCAGACGCACCAGGGCACCGATGCTGTCCTCCGTGTGAAACGTCGTCAAGACCTTGTGCCCGGTCAGGGCGGTCTGGATGCACATCACGGCCGAAAAATGATCGCGCACCTCGCCGATGACCACGATATCCGGATCCTGGCGGACGATGTGCTTGAGGGTTTCCTCGTAGGTCAGGCCGATGGAAGGCATGATGGAGCACTGCCCGACTCCGCGCACCTTGTATTCGACAGGATCCTCTGCCGTGATGATGCTCACTTCGGGCCGATTCAAGTAATTGATGCAGCTGTAAACGGTGGTCGATTTACCCGACCCCGTGGGGCCGGTGACCATGATGATCCCCGAAGGAGCGTCCAGCGCCTCTTCCATGAAGCGACTGAGCATGCCCGGTAGCATGCCCAGTTCGTGCATGGGCAGGAGCTCTTCCTGGTTCTTCAGAAGGCGCATGACGATCTGTTCGCCATAGACCGTGACATAAAAGGACATGCGCAGATCAATCTGTACGCCCTTGTGATTGAAAATAAGCCGCCCGTCCTGATGACGCCTCTTCTCGGCGATGTCCGCGCCGCACATGATCTTGAACCGGCTGACCAGGGGCGCGACCGCGCCGATTGGATAATCCCGGAAGTGAACCATGACACCGTCTTCGCGGAACCGGACCCGCAGCCGGTCGGCCATGGGTTCGACATGGATGTCGCTGGCTCCTCGCTTGAACGCGGCCAGCACGATGGAGTTGGCGATCTCGACGATATTGAGACGGTTCAGATCCGCCCCATTGCCGATGCGCAATTCCTCCTTGCGCTTACTCAGCACCTCGTCCAGCTGGCTGACCCGGGTGATGCAGACAACGATATTCGCACCAAAATAATCCTTCGCCGCATCCACGCTACGAGGATCCAAAGGATCGACAAAGGCGACGCGCACCGTTCCGTCGGGCTGCATGTCAAAGGGCACAAAACGGTACTGTTCGTAGTATTCCACCGGGCCGCGGCTCATCAGCGCAGGGTCGGGCTCTTTGGCGCTCAGCTCCAGAACCGGTAGACCGAGTTGCAGCGCGAGGATGTCCGTCAGCTTTTCGTCCGCCAGAAATTTGTGCTGGATGAGGATATCGCCAAGCTTCTGCTGTCGCCCCCCCTGTAGCTGAAGGGCCAGGGCGCGGCCAAGATCCTCGTCGGTCAGGTAGCCAAGGCCGTTCAAGAGGTCGCCAATGCGCAGATCGCCCTGATTGCGGCGGATGGTCTGGCGCATCTGCTCGTCCGTGACATACCCGAGCTCTCTTACAACCTCGCTCAAAGGCTTGCTCATGTGCAATTTGGAGACGACGCGCTTGGCGTATTCCGCCTGCTGAGCGCTCAGGTGCCCTTCACGGATCAGAAGCTGAATGATGGGATTGAAATCATTCCCATTGCCTTGCCCATTGACGTTCTCCAGATTCAGGTCAGTGCTCATCAATCCCTCCGGACCGGATCATCGCAAAAGATAAAAGCCGAGTTCCTTGTCATACTCACTCTTTGAAAAACGGACACCGATGGAACCTTTGCGGACATTGCGCACTTCTGCCCGTCGCTGAATAAGATTATTGGGGGGGCAATCCAATCGAAACTGGATTGTGAGCACATCGCCGACGACAATTGGCGGTTCTTCCTCATTCACTTCGGACTCAAGCGAAAAGGACAAGCCGCTCATGGAAAGATCGTGTAGCCGGATCTCCAGATTAGCTTCGGTTCTGTGCACGCGGCACCAGCCAAACAATTTGACCGGTCTGCGATAAAACTCCCTGAATTCGACCAACATGAGGACGTTTTTTCCGCAGCGGCATTTGATCCTGATGCGGCTGTCGCGATCTCTGTAACCGGAGGCATCAAAATTCGTCTGGAATCTGCAATGAGGGCATTGGAAAACGGCGTGTCCGTGTTTGTCGGCGTAGACCTTTTCCATGACAACCCTCCACGGCGTTCGCTGCGATTATGACACCCGATCTGCTCATCGTGAGAATGCTCTGGTGTCGGATACTTCGTGTAAAGACCGGCAGCACGGCCTTCTTTTCGCCAAAAAAAACCCCGATCTGTTTCCAAGTCAGGGTTTTTTCAAAAGCATGCGCCGGATCTCTTCCAGTTCGCGACAGATCTTTTCCATTTCACGCCGAATCTCATCCATGGGGGCGCGAACCGCCTCGGCCCCTTCCATTTTTTGCCGGGCGCCTTTGATGGTCAGTTTTTCCACATAGAGAAGGTGCTTGATCTGTTCAAGGACGCGGACATGTTCATCGGTATAGTAGCGCTGGCCCTTGGAGGTTCTGGCGGCGGTCAGCTGCGGGAACTCCTCTTCCCAAAACCTCACCACATAAGGCTCCACGCCAAGTTGCCGGGCAACCTGTCCAATGCGCAAGCGCTTCTCAGCAGCAGGGGTGACGGATTTGAGCACGCTTCCTCCTGGCCCCTGGAGCCTGTCAGGAAAAGCGGACAGGCAACCTCTCGACCAGATGCTGACCAATCCGAAGATTGATTTTTTCCACTTCCTTGTCCTTCAGCGTTCGCTCCGGGTGTCGGAACACAAAGCGGAATGACAAATTGCGTTCGCTGCTCCCTTCCGGGGTGTAGACATCAACCAAAAAGACGTCTTCCAGCAGCGGTTCCCGCAGTGCGTTGACCGTATCAACTACGGAGCCGATTGCAAGACCCTGGGACGCGATCAAGGTCATGTCGCGGCGCACCACCGGAAATTTGGGAATCTGCCGGAAGATCGGGCTCACGCGCAGGTTCATCAGCAGATCAAGGTCCAGATCCGCAAACCAGACCTCGCCACGCGCCTGATAGGCGTCGGCCAGATCCTCGCGGATCTTTCCGACCCGGCCCACGATCTTCTCCCCCGCCAGCACTGATATCTCCGGTGCCAGATAGGGGTGCTCCGAACCACGCCCGAAGGAAGCGGCGCCGATGCCGAGAGCCTGCAGCAGGTGCTCCACCAGACCCTTGATGTCCGCATATTCGCAGCGGCCTTCAGGATAGGGATAACGTCCGGGAAAGCGTCCGCCGTGCAGCAGGATTCCAAGACGGTTGTTTTCGCGAGTCAAGGTGTCGCTCTGCGGGTCCTGCACAAAGGTGTGCGCGACCTCGAAGATGCGGATGCGGGTGTTGTCCTGGCTCATGTTCTGGCGCAGCGACCCCAGAAGGCCGGGCGCCAGCTCCGTGCGCAGGACGTTCATGTCCTCGCTCAAGGGGTTGAAAATGTGCACCCGCCCCTCTTGGGACAGGCCGCAACGATCAAGGTCCGCCGTGCCGACAAAGCTGTAGTTGACGACCTCGGCGAGGCCCGCGCCCCGGCCCCAGTCCTTGACCTGATTAAGGAATGCAAAGGTCGGATCGATCTTGTCCAGGTCGGACAGGCTCTTCTTCACCGTGGGCAGGACCGCTTCGATGCGGTCCATGCCATAGACCCTGGCCACCTCTTCGATCAGATCGACTTCGCGCTCAAGGTCCAGCCGAAATGACGGGGCAATGACCTGCCACGTCTCGCTCCCGGCTACTTTGCACCCCAGCCGGGTCAGCGTTTCCCGGCAAAAATCGGAAGGCATCTCCACGCCCAGCAGGCGTGTGGCCTTGGCCGGCGCAAAGGAAATGCTCCTGGGCTCAAAAGGCCGGGGCTCGGCCTTGGCCACGCCGGGGGCGACCGCGCCGCCTGCGACCTGGGCCATAAGGCTTGCGGCCCTGTTCATGGCGTGGGTGTTGCCGATCTGATCCACGCCGCGCTCGAAGCGGTAGGACGCGTCGCTGGACAGGCCCAGTCGGCGAGCCGTCTTGCGGATGGAAGCTGGGTCGAAAACCGCGCTTTCCAGCAAGACGGTGGTGCTGCCGTCGGTGATTTCGGAGTTGGCGCCGCCCATGACCCCGGCCAGAGCCACTGGCCGCTCGTCGTCCCAAATGAGCAGGTCTTTGCCAGTCAAGGTCCGGTCCTGACCGTCGAGGGTGGTCATGGTCATGCCTTCTTCCGCCAGTCCCACCCGAATGCGGCTGCCGCGCAGCAGATCCCGGTCAAAGGCGTGCAGGGGCTGGCCGCACTCCATCATCACGTAATTGGTCACATCAACGATGTTGTTGATGGGCCGCAGTCCCACCGCCAGAAGGCGGTAACGCAGCCAGTCCGGGCTTGGCCCGATCTTGACGCCCCGAATCAGGCGAGCCTGATACAGTGGGCACCGGGTCGGGTCGGGCTCGATGCTGAAATTCGTGAAAGCGTCCACGCTTTCGACCAGGTTCGCAGGGGGCACGGTCAGAGGCAGGCCGAAAGCGGCGGCCACTTCCCGAGCCAGGCCCAGTACCGAAAGACAGTCCGCGCGGTTGGGCGTGATGCTCACGTCGAGCACGACCTGGTCAAGGCCCAGAGCCTCGCTGATGGGCGTGCCCGGAACAAGGGCGGGATCCAGAACCATGATTCCATCATGCCCGTCGCCCAGGCCCAGCTCCCGCACGGAGCAGATCATGCCGCAGGACGGATGGCCGCGCAGCTTGGCCTTCTTGATCTCAAGACCGCCGGGCATGACCGTGCCCACGGGAGCCACGGGCACCTTCTGCCCTGTCGCCACGTTAGGCGCGCCGCAAACGATATCGAGGATCTCGCCCGTACCGATATCGACCTTGCAGACCGAAAGATGATCCGAGGACGGATGCGCCGCCCGCTCCACCACATGCCCGACAACGATCGGGGCCAGCGCAGCAAAGGGGTTGCCGACCTCTTCCACTTCCAGACCGAGCATGGTCAGCCGGTGGGCCAACGTGTCCGCATCGCCTTCGTAAGGCACGAATTCCCGCAACCAGTTCAAACTCAAAAGCATGGCAAAACCTTATTCCCGCTCAGGCGAATTGCCGGAGGAATCGCAGATCGTTCTCGAAAAACATGCGCAGATCGCCGATCCCGTACTTGAGCATGGCAATGCGCTCAACGCCCAGACCGAATGCGAACCCGGTGTACACTTCCGGGTCATAGCCGACCTTCAAAAACACGGCCGGATCGACCATGCCGCAGCCAAGGATCTCCACCCAGCCCGTTTCCTTGCAGACCCGGCAAGGCTCGGTACCAACACGGCCCTTGCCGCCGCAGATCACGCAGCTGATATCCACTTCGGCGCTGGGCTCCGTGAAGGGGAAAAAGCTCGGACGGAAGCGCACCTTCGTGTTGTGCCCGAACACGGTCTGCACAAAAGCGGTCAGGATGCCGCGCAGATCCGCCATGGTCACGTGCGTGTCCACGAGCAGTCCTTCGACCTGGTGAAACATGGGGGTGTGGGTGATGTCCGAATCCCGGCGGTAAACCTTGCCCGGCGCGATGACCCCGAGGGGGGGCTTGCGTGCCAGCATGGTCCGGACCTGCAGGGGGGAGGTGTGAGTGCGCAGCAGGATGCTGTCTGAAATGTAGAGCGTGTCCTGCATGTCCCGCGCGGGATGTTCGGGAGGAAGATTGAGCGCTTCAAAATTGTTGAAGTCATTCTCCACTTCAGGCCCCGAGACGACCTCAAAACCCAGACTCGTGAACACCGCGCAGATCTCGCGGGTGACGCGGGTCACGGGATGAAGCGAGCCCAGATCGGGCTGCCAGGACGGCACGGAAGGGTCGAAAGCACCCAGCGCCTGCTCCTGCGCGCGCGCCTTCAAGACGGCGACCTGCTCTTCCCACAGGGCCGTCATTGCAGTCTTGACCTGATTGGCGGCCTTGCCGGCGGCAGGACGATCCTCGGGACCAAGCGCGGTCAGTCCGGACATCAGCTCCGCCAGGAGTCCCTTGCGACCGAGATAGCGGACGCGCATCTCCTCCAACTCTTCCAATGAAGAAGCCTGGCCCAGGGCTTCTTGAAGCTCCGGGACCAGGCTTTCCAGCTTGCGAATAATATCGTGAGCCACTAGTTCGCCTTGGATTTAATCAGTGCACACAGCGTGGCGAAGGCGTCTTTTTCATAGACAGCCATGTCGGCCAGGGCCTTCCGGTTGAGATTGATTTCGGCGACCTTCAGACCGTGCATGAAACGGTTGTAGGTCAGGCCGTATTCGCGCACACCGGCGTTGATGCGGATGATCCACAGCTTCCGGAACATTCGCTTCTTCTGCTTGCGGTCACGGTAGGCAAAGCATAAGGCGCGCTCCACCGTTTCGCGGGCGGTGCGGTACAGCTTGCTGCGTGATCCGCGATACCCTTTGGCCAGGGTCAAAAACTTTTTGTGCCTTCTGTGGGCTGTCTTTCCTCTTTTTACTCTCATGATCTTCTCCTTTCGCAATCAGGCATAGTGGGAAATGACTATGCGCTGAGTCGTTCCGTCCCGGCACAATGCCGGAACTAGAAAATGTACGGTACCAGGCGGCGAATCGCGGCAACACAGGAGCGGGCAGTCATGGTGGACTGACGCAGCTGTCTTTTGCGCTTCGCGGATTTCTTGGTCAGGATGTGGCGCATGTTGGCGTGGCTTCTCTTGACCTTGCCAGTGCCCGTGACCCGAAAACGCTTGGCCGCACTTCTGTTGGTTTTCACCTTTGACATAGTTCCTCCTCAAACAGACTTGAATGGCCGCGTGAGCGACCGGCAATACTGCTCCCTCCCGCCAATGTGGCGGGAAATTTTTCTTAAAAAGGCGGCAGAGGGAGCTTATTTCTTGGGAAGCCCTGCCAGCAGGAGAAACATGGTCCGGCCTTCGACACGGGAGGTTTGTTCGACCTTGGCCACATCGGTGACCATCTCAACCACCCTGTCCAGAATGACCTGTCCACGATCCTTGTGCGCCATTTCACGGCCACGGAAAAACACGGTCACCTTGCAACGGTCTCCATCCTCGATGAATCTTCGGATGTGCTTGACCTTGGTCAGCAAGTCGTGGTCGTCGGTGTGCGGCCGGAATTTGATTTCCTTGACCTGAATCTGAGTCTGGCGCTTCTTGGCTTCCTGAGACTTTTTCTTTTCCTCGTAGAGGTACTTGCCGTAGTCCATGATCTTGCAGACCGGCGGCTTGGCATTGGGTGCCACTTCAACGAGGTCAAGACCCTTTTCCTCGGCCTGTTCCAAGGCCTCGGGCACGGTCATGATACCCAGCTGATTCCCATCATCTCCTACAACCCGGATTTCCTTGGCCCTGATTTGCTTGTTCCGGCGGGCCTTAGCAGCTGAAAGAATATCTCATTCCTCCATGTTTAAATGGTTTTTCGCATTCCTGCCGTAGCAGATCGGCAAATGCATCGATGGACATGACGCCCAGATTGTTGCCACCCAGCATGCGAACATTAACGCAGGATTGCTCGACTTCCTGATCCCCGATGACCAGCGCGTATGGAATCTTCTCCATCTGCGCCTCGCGTACCTTGTATCCGAGCTTTTCGTTGCGAAGGTCAAGCTCGACGCGCACGCCGGCGCGCTGAAGCGCATCCTGGCATGTCCGCGCAAAATCGTTGTGATTGTCGGTCACGGTCAAAATGCGGGCCTGGACCGGCGCGAGCCAGGCGGGAAAAGCTCCGGCGAAATGTTCCGTCAGGATACCGATGAAACGCTCGACCGAGCCCATGATGGCCCGGTGAACCATGACAGGGCGGTGTCGCTCACCATCTTCGCCCACGTATAACAAGTCAAAACGATCCGGCAAGGTGAAATCAACCTGAATGGTCGAACACTGCCACTGACGACCCAGACAGTCACGCAACTTGACGTCGATCTTGGGACCGTAGAAGGCTCCGTCGCCCTCGTTGATAGTGTAGGGCAGATCCATCTGGCCCATGGCGTCCATGAGCGCGCTTGTGGCGCGTTCCCAGTCCGCGTCGGAGCCGATGGATTTCTCGGGCCGGGTGCTGATCTCCATGGAATACTCGAAACCGAAGACGCCCATGAGATCCTGGATCCAGCCCATGACACCCTTGATCTCATCAAGGAGCTGGTCGGGGCGGCAG
Source organism: Desulfomicrobium sp. UBA5193 (assembly GCA_002412965.1). Classification (GTDB taxonomy): domain Bacteria; phylum Desulfobacterota; class Desulfovibrionia; order Desulfovibrionales; family Desulfomicrobiaceae; genus Desulfomicrobium. The sequence continues at coordinate 338,086 of DHWB01000002.1, read as the reverse complement.
ATGATGTGCGCGTCGTCCTGCGTGAACTGGCGCACGCGCATCAGACCGTGCAGCACACCGGACAATTCGTGACGATGCACGACGCCGAACTCGAACAGGCGGACCGGCAGATCCCGGTAGCTGCGCTGATTCGTGTTGTAGATGAGCATGTGCGCCACGCAGTTCATGGGCTTGACCCCGTAGGGCACCTCGTCGATCTCCGTGAAATACATGTTCTCACGGTAGTTGGCGTAATGGCCGGAGGTCTCCCACAGGTCGCGCTTCAAAATTTGGGGGGTGCGCACGATGCCGTAGCCGCGCCGGATCATTTCCTTGTTCACGAAATCTTCAAGGATGGTCCGCAACAGGCCGCCCTTGGGGTGCCAGTAGGCCATGCCCGCGCCGCCGCGTTCATGAAAGCTGAACAGGTCGAGCTGGGGGCCGAGCTTGCGGTGATCGCGCTTCTTGGCTTCCTCGATCATGAGCAGGTGGGCCTTCAATTCCTTGGGGGTGGCAAAGGCTGTGCCGTAGATGCGCTGCAGCATGGGACGCTTCGAATCGCCGCGCCAGTAGGCGCCGGCCACGGAGGTCAGCTTCACGGCCTGCAGGAATCCGGTGGAGGGCAGATGCGGTCCTCGGCAGAGGTCCGCGAAATTTCCGTGACGATAGACGGACACCCGGTCCGCGCCAAGATCGTCAATGATTTCAAGCTTGTAGGTCTCGCCCATGGCTGCGAACAATTCCTTGGCTTCGACCGCGCTCATTTCCTCGCGGGAAAAAGGCTGGTTCGCGGCCACGGACACAAGCATGCGCGCCTCGATCTTCTCCAGATCCTCCGGGGTAAAGGCGCGCTCGAAATCGAAATCATAATAGAAGCCGTTCTCGATGTCCGGACCGATAGTCACCTTGGCGGCCGGAAAAAGCTCCTTGACCGCTTCGGCCATGACATGGGCGGCGCTATGGCGCAGCACGCCGAGGCCCTTGGCGGAATCCAGAAACACAGGCTCCATGGTCACGACTGCGGACGGCACGGTCTGGCCAAGATCAAGCAATACGCCGTCACATTCGCATGCGACCACGGATTTCATCTTTTTGCCGGAAAGCACACCGCGCAGCACATCCGCGCACGACTGACCGGCCTGAACCTCGACGTCTTGTCCTTGAATCTGAACCATATGCCTTGCCTCACAAACACGATAGGGAGGCCAAGCCTCCCTATGAGTTCTTTTTTGGTAGGCGCGAGGAGGGTCGAACTCCTGACCCCTTGCACGTCAAGCAAGTGCTCTCCCACTGAGCTACGCACCTAAATGGAGAGCCGCATATATCGTCGCATCCGCGAAGCTGTCAACATCTCTTTTGCATGTTGCACATTTTTTTTGAAGCTGCCATCGGGTGATCTCAAACTTCGCACCTGGAGCCACTCATGAACACCTATCTCATTGTCATCCTTGCCTCTCTTATCCTTGGCACCGGCTGGACCCTTTATCTGGAATGGCTCAACCTGAAATCCCTGGCCCCAACTGCCCCACCGCTGCTGGCTGATATCCATGACCCGCTGACGTACAGAAAATCACAGGACTACGCCCGCGCCAAAGGCAAATTGGAAATGACTGCCCAATTCGTCTCCGCCATCGCGACGCTCGTCTTCATCCTGGTTGGCGGGTTTCCCTTTTTCGACAGCCTGGCCCGTTTCAGCCAAAACGAGATCGCGACCGGTCTGGCCTTCTTCGTCCTGCTCTTCGCTGCCACGGAAATCCTGGGCCTTCCTTTTTCCTTATATAGGACGTTTGTCATCGAAGCCCGATTCGGCTTCAACACGACCACGGTCAAAACCTTCCTCACCGACAAACTTAAAGGGTATGCCCTGGGCGCAGCCCTTGGCCTGCCGCTGCTGGGCGCGCTGCTCTGGTTTTATTCCATCCTGGGCGCGGCGGCCTGGATCTGGTGCTGGGCACTGGTGACGCTTTTTTCCATGACCATAACCTACCTGGCACCGGCCTTCATCATGCCCCTTTTCAATTCCTTCACGCCCCTCACGGAGGGAGAGCTGCGAGACAAACTCCAGGCCCTGGCCAAGCGTGCCGGGTTCAATGTCGGCGGAATCTTCGTCATGGACGGATCCAAGCGTTCCACCAAGGCCAACGCGTTCTTCACCGGACTTGGCAGCAAGAAACGCATCGCGCTCTACGACACGCTCGTCGAGAGGCACGACGCGGACGAGATCGAGGCCATCCTGGCCCACGAAATCGGTCACTACCGACTGGGACACATCACCACGGGGCTTTTGCTCTCCATTGCGCAGACAGGGGTGCTGCTCTTTCTCATGGGCCAGGCCCTGTCCCTGCCCGGACTTTTTCAGGCATTCGGCATGCACGCCATGCCAATCCATGCCGGTCTGGTCTTTTTTCTGCTCCTGTACTCGCCCATCTCGCTGATACTGACCCCGCTCTTTGCCCATCTTTCCCGCCGCCATGAATTCGCGGCCGACCGTTTCGCCGCCGCGCACATGCCCTCGACCGCCCCCCTGGTGCGTGCGCTGAAGAAGATTTCCGGGCAAAGCATGTCCAATCTCACCCCGCACCCGTGGTATGTCTTCTTCCATTACAGCCACCCGCCCCTTGGCCAGAGGATCAAGGCCCTGCTCACGGCCGAAACGCGCAGCTATGTTTGATGGCCACCTTTGCAATCCGCCTGATTTTGGCTATTCTCCAGAACATGTTTCTTCCTCCCAACCCGACGCAACTCCAGTGAAAAACACCACGCCCTGCATCCTGATCGTCGATGACGAACCGCTCAATATCAAACTCCTTGATATTGTTCTTAAAAAAAACGGATATCAGACCGTGTCCGACACCAGCGGCGCCCGCGCCAGGGCTCTGGCCCTCGATCACGAACCCGACCTCATCCTGCTCGACGTCATGATGCCCGAAGAAGACGGCTACACCACCTGCGAGCTGCTCAAGCAGCAGTCCCAGACAGCGGACATACCCATCATCTTCATTTCAGCCTTGACGGACACCTCCAGCAAGGTCCGCGGCCTTGAAGTGGGCGGGGTGGATTTCATCTCCAAGCCGTTCGACAAGGCCGAAGTCCTGGCCAGAGTCAAGGTTCATCTGAAACTGCGCTTCACCTATCGGGCGCTGATCGAGGCGCAAGCCCAGCGACTGGCACAGGTTCAGGACGCGCAGCAGGCGCTGCTGGTCCTGCCGTCCGACCTCCCCGAGGCCGGCTTCGCCGTGCATTTCGAACCCGTGCTCGAAGCCGGGGGCGACTTTTATGACGTTCTGCATGTCGGCGGGTCTGCCTTCGACTACATCGTGGCCGATGTCAGCGGCCACGACCTGGGCACATCCTACATCACCTCGGCCCTGAAAGCCCTGTTCAGCCAGAACTGCAACCTGGTCACCTCCCCGGCGGAGAGCCTGACCATGATCAACAGCGTCCTGTGCCGCATCCTGACCGGCGGCACCCACATCACGGCCGGATTCGCGCGCCTGAGCAGGGAGCAACGCACCCTGCACTACATCAACGCAGGACATCCCTCCCCCATTCTCGTGCGTGCGGGGGGAGAGGTCGAAATCCCGCAAGCCTCCGGAGACATCCTGGGCGTATTCGACTCGGTCTGGTTCGAGCCGCTCGTGATTTCGGTGAATCCGGGCGACCGCCTGTTCATTTATACGGACGGATTGATCGAAGGATTCGGAGATAAAAAAATGACGCGCGAAGAAGGGCTGGCTCAACTGGCCGCGACATGCGGGAAGCATCGGCACCTGCCTCTGGCCCAGGCCGTGGAGGCGATCCACGCCGCCCTCGCCGTGCCGGGAATGCCACGCGGCGACGACACCATCCTCCTTGCCCTCGAGGTCTGACATGTTTGAACTCACCGCTCTGGACCAGGGTTTTGCGCTGCTCATGAACACGGATCTGCACAATGTGGATCACTGCATCGAGCGCATGCGCATTTTTCTTGAAGAGAGGGGAAAGGCCGAGCACCTCTTCCCCCTCTCGCTCCTGGCCCGGGAGGCCCTGAACAATGCGATGATTCACGGCAACCGGCTGGCTCCGGACAAGATCGTGCGTTTTCAGCTGGCTACGCGCGAGAACGGATTCGACATGGTGGTGGAAGACGAGGGGCAGGGATTCGAGTGGAAAAGCCGCGTTCAGAGCAGCAGCCATGTTGACGACGAGCGGGGGAGAGGCCATGAAATCTTCCGCAATTATGCCCACAAGACCCGCTACAACCAGAAGGGAAATGCGCTGACGCTGGAGTACCGATGCTAGGCATGTACAGTTTTCGCATCACGACCAAGGCCAGGGAGGCCATGATCGACATCACGGGCCAGCTGGAGGAGCTGCTCCGGGATGTGGCCGTGGATTCGGGCCTGATGGTCGTCTACACCCCGCACACCACCACGGGCCTGACCATCAACGAAGGGGCGGACCCAGATGTCTGCCGGGACATTCTGGCCCACCTCGGAAACCTTATCCCTCAAAATGCAGGCTTCCGCCACAGCGAAGGCAATTCCGACGCGCACATCAAGGCCACCCTTTTCGGGTCCTCGGTGCAGATCATCGTGCACGAGGGCCAGTTGATGCTCGGCACATGGCAGCGCGTCTTTCTGGGGGAATTCGACGGCCCCCGCACTCGCACGGTCTGGGTCAAGCTCCTGTCCTGAAGCCTATTCCCCGCGCAAGGGCCTGGTCATGAGTTCACGGACCGCATCGGCGGGATTTTTTTCTTCAAAAAGCACGGCGTGGACCTGTCCGGTGATGGGCAGCTCGATTCCAAGCTTGAATCCCAGGGCGTGCACGGCCTGGGTCGTCTTCACCCCTTCGGCCACGTTATGCATCCCCGCCAGGACCTGTTCCAGGGTCTTTCCCCGGCCGATGGCCAGACCCACTCTCCGGTTGCGGCTCAAGTCTCCGGTGCAGGTCAGGACCAGATCGCCCATGCCGGACAGCCCCATGAACGTGGCGGGCCGGGCGCCCATCGCCGCGCCCAGCCGGGACATTTCGGACAGGCCCCTCGTAATGAGCGCGGCGCGGGCATTTTCACCGAACCCGAGGCCATCGGAAATACCCGACGCGATGGCCATGATGTTCTTCACCGCCCCGCCCAGCTCCACGCCCAGGACATCGCTGTTGACATAAACGCGAAAGGACTCCGTGGAAAAGAGCGCCTGCACGAAATCCGCCAACTCGGGGTCCGCGCAGCCAAGCGCCACGGCCGTGGGCATGCCCGCCACCACCTCCGAGGCGAAGGACGGACCCGACAGGACCGCGTAGCGAGGCTCAAGACCGGCAAGCTCCTCGCCCACCACCTGGCCCATGGTGCGAAACGTGCCTAGCTCGACCCCCTTGCTGGCACACACGACACCCATCCGAACCGGAAAAAAATGGCGATGCTCCCGCAGGAACAGCGCCAGATGCTGGCAGGGCACGGCCAGGATCACGCACCCGGTGTCCCGTAGCACCTGCGCCAGCTCCGCGCTGGCCCGCAAGTTCGGACTGAGTGCAAGGCCCGGCAGATAACGCGCGTTGGTCCCCGAGTCATTGACTTCCCGGGCGGCCTCCTCCCGGCGCGTCCACAACCATGCGTTTTCGCCCTTGTGCGCCAACACGTTGGCCAGGGCCGTGCCCCAGCTTCCTCCCCCAAGTATCGATATCTTCACGCGAAACCTCCATGGCAGACCTTCAAGCGAGACAAGGCCGCACTATCGAAGATGCACTCCATTCTGTAAAGGGTCCTATTGCCAGCATATGCCGAAACAGGTAAGGAGCGACCTCGAAACATTCCCGGATCTTCCGGCTTCTTGAGGACACAAAGTGCACTTTACCCAGACCGAACACGATATACTACGCATCGTGCAGGACACGCTGCCCGACAGCGCGACCCCCTACGCGGATATCGCCCACATGACCGGCAGCACCGAGGACGAGGTGCTGGCCCTGCTCAAAAAGCTCAAAGGCGGAGGACAAATCCGCCGCTTCGGAGCCACCCTGCGCCACCAGCAGGCTGGCTATGGTTTTAATGCCATGGTCGCCTGGTATATCGAAGAGGGGTTCGACCCCAACGAGGTGGGGCGCATCATGGCCAAGCGTCCTGAAATTTCCCACTGCTACCTGCGCCCCAGCTGCATGGACTGGCCCTACGACATGTATACCATGATCCACGGCAAGAGCCGTGAGGACTGCATGCAGGTTGTGCAGGAACTCATGGAGCAGACAGGCGTGACCCAATATGAGATGCTCTTCAGCATCAAAGAGCTGAAAAAGACATCCATGGAATATTTTTAGCATATTTTCGGAGGCACGACATGACCATATCCCAGGAACTTTTCCAGAAAGCGGGAACGCTCATTCCCGGCGGCGTGAACAGCCCGGTGAGAGCCTGCAAAAGCGTCGGCTGCGATCCGCTCTTTATCGCCTCCGCCAGCGGCAGCAAGCTTATGACCGAGGACGGGGCTGAATTCATTGACTACGTCATGTCCTGGGGTCCGATGCTGCTCGGCCACAACCATCCCGATGTGGCCGCAGCCATTGCCGTCACCGCCGCCAAGGGAACGAGCTTCGGCGCACCCTGCAGGCTTGAGGTCGAGCTGGCCCAGGCCGTGGTGGACGCCGTCCCAGGCATTGACATGGTGCGCATGGTCAGCTCCGGGACCGAGGCGACCATGAGCGCCCTGCGCCTGGCCAGAGGCTACACTGGCCGAAACGGTGTGATAAAATTTCACGGCGGCTACCATGGCCACTCCGACGCATTTCTGGCCAGCGCCGGTTCGGGACTGGCCACCCAGTCCATCCCCGGCACGCCCGGAGTGCCCCAGGACGTCGTCAAGCACACCCTCCTGGCCCACTACAACGATCTGGACGCGGTCAAGGCCCTCTTTGAAAGACAGGGCGAGGACATCGCGGCGGTCATTGTCGAGCCCGTGGCCGGCAACATGGGGCTGGTGCTGCCCAAGCCCGGCTTTCTGGAAGGACTGCGTGAGCTGACCCGCAAATACGGGGCGCTACTCATTTTCGACGAGGTCATCACCGGCTTCAGGGTCGCCTTTGGAGGAGCGCAAGCCGCCTTCGGCGTCGACCCCGACCTGACCTGCCTAGGCAAGATCATCGGCGGAGGCCTGCCGGTTGGCGCCTACGGCGGAAAGCGCGAGATCATGAGCCACATCGCACCCAGCGGAAACGTATACCAAGCAGGGACGCTCTCGGGGAATCCCCTGGCCATGGCCGCCGGTCTGGCAACCCTCAACGCGCTGAGCAAAAAGGACTACGCCGGCCTTGCCGCCCGCACAGAATCCTTTTCGCGGGAGCTTGAGAACATTTTGCACAGCAAGGGCGCGCCGGTGAGCCGCAACCACATTGCCTCCATCTTTACCATCTTCTTCACCGAGGCCCCGGTCACCGACTTCCCCTCGGCCCAGACCTCCGACAGCAACATGTTCGTGGCTTTCTACCAGCAGATGCGCGAACAAGGCATTTATCTTGCACCTTCCGGATTTGAGTGCGCCTTCACCTCATTCGCCCATTCGGAGCAGGATCTGGAGCGCACGCTCGATGCCGCGCGCAAGGTTCGTTTCTGAGTAGCAAAACCTTTTCAGGGCTGTCCTTGACTGAAGACCAAGACCGTCGATATATACGTCCTAGCTTGTGCTTTTTGTAACGTTTCTTTCTGGAGGTAGAAAGAGGATGAAAAAAAAATTGTTGATCAGCCTGATCTGTGCGGCTTTCCTGTCCCTGGTTGCCGCTCCGATTCTTTCCGCTGCCGACGCCCCTAAAGATGACTATGTGATCAAAGCCCCCGAGGGAATGAAGGTCAAGGAAAAAGACGGCAAGCCCGGCGTGTTGCAGAAGGCTGTACCCTTCGCACACTCCAAGCATGCCGCCGCCAAGTGCGCGGATTGCCACCACACCATGGATAAGGACGGCGGCAAGATCAAGAAGTGTACCGATGCCGGCTGCCATGATTCCCTGGATGCAAGAGGCAAGGAAAACGCCAAGGAAATCAAGCTGGTGGAAAATGCTTTCCATACCCAGTGCATGGACTGCCACAAGGCTCTGAAAAAAGAAAACAAGCCCACCGGCCCCACCGCCTGTGGCAAGTGTCACACCAAATAGCGCTCCGCGCTGAAGATTTCACATCAGCACAAGCATAGGCCGGCCTTTGGTTTGCCCCCCCCGCAGGGTCTGCGGCGGGGGCTTTTTTTTCGTCCGGAAATCATATAGCCCGCACCTTGCATTGCCCTCGCTCCGGCTTCTTGCTAAATAGAGCTGATGCCCCCAACGCCAAGAAAGGATCACGCCATGACCACAAGCACCAACCCGACGGATGATATCATTGAACTGACGGACATCGTTGAAGAAGGCCTCCCCCTGGACAAGAGCTTCGAAGATTTCGCGACAGACAAGGCGGTCGATGCCAAAACCTTGGACCAGGAACTTGACGATCTTCTCCGCGACGCGGAATCCAAACCCAAACCTGTCCAGAAAACAGAAGACGAGATTGATTTGGATATCCTGTTCGACGAACCCAAGGATGCCCGTCCCAAGGTCCAATCTTCCGCCCAGCTTAACGTCGGGTCATTCAATCCGGAAGTGGACATGTCCGATCTGGATGATCTTTTCGACTCCTTGCACATAGGAGAGAAGGATGCGGAGGAGGACACGGCGCTTGACGTAATTCTCGACGGGGATTTCGCGCAGCCCGAAACGCCAGAGAAGGAGGATTTCTCCTCTGCGGAATCGATTGATCTGGATCTTCCGGGCATGGACGGTGAGAATACGCTCGCGGGCATTCATGATCTGACGGAAGAATTGCTCGCGGATATTCCCGAAACGGCCCAGGCGCAGACAGCGGGCGAACCAATCCTGGAACCTGCCAGTGCTGCCATACTGCCCACTCCGGAGGATCTGGAGCTGGAACTGACCGGCCAGCTCTTTGTGAAAACGCAGGATCAGGAACAACCGGCACCGACCGCTGCGGTTGCCGAAGAAGTGATGCTTCACTCCAACTCAATACAGCCCGCTCTTGAGATCCCCGCCCCGGAAATTTCCACCGCCGAGATTGAATGCCTCAAGGCCCGGCTTGACGCCTTGGAGGCACGGCCCGAGCCCAAGCTCGATATCATGCCCGAACAAATTCTGGCTCTTTTGCCGCAGTCGCCGCAGGAACTGCCTCTGGCCCAGGCGCTGCGTGAAGATATTCTGCACGTCGTTGACGACAAGCTCTCCACCTTGGACCAATCTTCGGCGCTGGAAAGCATGCGCCAACTGCTCGAAAACGCCGCGAACCGCATTGACGCTCTGGAAGCACGACCCGAACCGACACTGAACTTGGAGGCCGAACAGATACTCGCCCTTCTGCCGCAGTCACATCGGGACCTGCCGCTTGCGCAAGCCCTGCGCGAAGACATCATGGACCATGTCGAATCCAAGATCGCAGACTTGGCAGCCTCCGCCAGCGTCGACGGGTTGCAGGAATCCGTCAACGCGCTGCAAAGTCAGCTCGATTCCATGCCCGACTTCCAGGCCGCGCTGGCAACTTCCCTTCCGGCCTCGGCGCTTCAGGAAGTGGATGCCGAACTGAGCGCCATGCGCGCCCTCATCGAGCGCCAGGAACTGGCGCTGGCCGGTCTGCAGGAGGCTCTGCATGACAAGGACACGACAATAGCCACGCTCCGTGATCGCGAAGACCGACTACGCCAGGAGCTGGATGCTCTGGCCGACCAGGTGAAAAATACGCCTACTGCCAATGCGCTCAAAACCGAACTGCAGGACTACGTAAAGCAGCAGGTGCCCAGTGCGGCGGCCAAGATCATTCGCGAGGAGATCCAGACCCTGCTGCGGGAGATGGGGAACTGACCTCCCCAAGAGCCTTGTCCGCGAGCCCTCGACTCCCAATTTGGGCTGTGCTAGGATGTTAAAAAATGAAGGGAGGGCTCCAGGGTTTTTCTTTCTTTTTTAACCGCCCGGTTTCCCCCCAAAGCAGGTCGATACCATCCCCCCGGGCGGTTTTTTTGTTGCCAAGCTCAACCAGAGAGAGAGTCATGGACCAGATCCAGAAACAAGCCTTGCAGGTCGCCAAGGAAATTGTCGTTAAATTCATTGAAGTCGGGCGTATTTCGCCTTCCAATTTTTCCGAATACTTCGAGCCCATCTACGACGACGTCTATCGCACCGTAACCAAGACCGGAAGCACCCCCGCCCCTGACAAGGACTCCGCCGTTGAACCCGAATGAACACGGAAAGCGGGTTTCCGGCCTTTTCGACAATATCGCGGTCTGGTACGACTTCCTCAATCACTTCTTAAGCGTCGGTCAGGATGTGTACTGGCGAAGGCGGCTGGTACGCTTCGTCCGCTCCGGGCCAACGGGCGCGGTGCTTGACCTTGCGGCTGGCACCCTGGACGTGAGCGTGGAGCTCCTGCGCCAGAATCCGACGCTGCGCGTGTTCAGCTTGGACTTTTCGCGAGCCATGCTTTGCCGGGGAAAAGCAAAGATTGCCAAGCATCCCGCGATTATTCCTGTCCAGGCTGATGGACGAGCCCTGCCGCTGCCAGACGGGTGTGTGGATATGGTGACCATCGCCTTCGGCATCCGCAACATCCTGCCCAGAACCGATGCCTACAGGGAAATCCTGCGGGTGCTCGCCCCCGGCGGGCGGCTCTGCATTCTTGAATTCGGCACCGGACAGGCCCGGATCTGGCAAGGCGCGTACAATTTTTATCTGGGCACGGTGCTGCCCAGAATCGGCCGTTTTTTTTCCAAAAACCCCGAGGCCTATCAATATCTGGCGGACACCATCCGGGCCTTTCCCAACGCCAGAATCCTGGCCGGAGAACTTCTGGACGCGGGGTTTGACACGGTGAGCTATGAGCCTCTGAGTTCCGGAATCGTGTATATTCACGTGGCTCAAAAGCCGCGCTGACCTGCATATCCGGCAGAGCATTTTCGTCATCCCGCACAATTCGAACAGCCCCTTGGGGCCGAGGAATACATGATCAACTTCGACGATATCGCTTCCGGCAGCACCCTGGTTGCTGTGGTGGGGCTGGGCTACGTAGGGCTGCCCCTGGCCGTGGCCCTGGGCGACCACTTCAAGGTCATTGGTTTTGATATTTCCCGGCCGCGCATCGAAGAACTGCGTCTTGGACAGGATTCCACCCGCGAGGTCGAGTCCGAAAGACTGGCCAGCGCCTCGGTCGAATATACGGATGATCCAGCTCAACTCGCGCGGGCCGGGATCATCGTGGTGGCCGTGCCCACGCCCATCGACGGCAACCGCAAGCCGGACCTGAGGCCCGTTGTCGGGGCGACCGCCACCGTGGGCGCAAACATGCGCGCGGGAAGCGTCGTAGTCTATGAGTCCACGGTCTATCCCGGCCTGACGGAAGAGATCTGCGTGCCCCTGCTGGAAGAAAAATCGGGCCTGACCTGCGGTGTCGACTTCACTGTTGGCTATTCTCCGGAGCGGATCAACCCCGGCGACCGCGTCCATACGCTGGAAAGCATCGTCAAGGTTGTCGCCGGCCAGGACCAGCCCACGGCCGACCTGCTGGCCCGTTTTTACGGCGCCATCATCAAGGCCGGGGTCCACCGGGCATCGAGCATCAAGGTCGCTGAGGCCGCCAAGGTCATCGAGAACACCCAGCGGGATCTGAACATCGCCCTCATGAACGAACTGGCGCTCATTTTCGACCGCATGGACATCGACACCAGCGAAGTGCTGCAGGCCGCCGGCACGAAGTGGAATTTCCTGCCCTTCAGACCGGGCCTGGTCGGTGGGCACTGCATCGGGGTGGACCCGTATTATTTGACGTTCAAGGCCGAATCCATCGGCTTTCACCCGCAGGTCATCCTGGCCGGACGACGCATCAACGACGGCATGGGCAAATTCATCGCCGAAAAGACCATCAAGGCCATGATCAATGCCGGATGTCTGATCAAGGGCGCACGCGTCGGGCTCCTGGGACTGACCTTCAAGGAGAACGTCCCGGATCTGCGCAACAGCCGCGTGGAGGACATCATCCATGAACTGAGCGATTATCATGTCGACGTCCTAGTGCACGACCCCCTGGCAAATGCAGAGGAAGCCAAAAAAGAGTACGGGGTGGACCTTTTACCCCTGGACGCATTGCGTGGCCTCGACGCCCTCATCCTGGCAGTTTCGCACGCCGAATTTGCCGGACTGGACACCGCACAGCTCAAGACCATGTTCAAGCAGCCGCAGGCCGGAATAATAATCGACGTCAAAAGCTTCCTGGACAAAAACCGGATGTCTCGCGACTTCACCTACTGGCGACTGTAGACCGAGGATTTTTCATGCTTATCCTGGCCTGCGCAACCGAGCGCGAATGCCACAGCGCCTTGAGCCGGCTGGCGCCCAAGCCCCCGTCCGCGAACATGCGGCTTCAGGTTGCCGGACGCGACCTGCTGGCCTGCGTTGTGGGTATCGGGCCGGTGGCCGCAGCCTTGAGCATGGGAGCCCTGCTTGAGCGTTTCCCCGAGACTACGGGCATTCTCAACCTGGGCATCTGCGGAAGCTTCGATCCTCTCCGCAATCCTCTTGGCACTCCATGCGTCGCCAGCGCCGAAATCTGGCCGGAGTATGGCGTCCATCACGTCGAACAGAAAGAAGAAGTCTTTGCGCACCAGATGTTTCCGGATTTGTCCTTAAGCCCCGTCAACAGAGTGGAGCTTGACCCGGTCGCAGCGGCCTCGGTCATGCAGCTTGTCCTGCCCGCAGCCTGGCCATGCGGCCCGAGCCTGACCGTGGCGGGAGTCAGCGGAGATTCGCGGCGGGCCGAGATGCTCCAAACCCGCCACAATGCGGCCACGGAAAACATGGAAGGCTTCAGCCTGGCCCTCGCGGCGCACCGGTGGGGCATCCCTTTCCTTGAGATCAGAACCGTCTCCAATCCCGTCGGAGAAAGGGACAAGCGGCTCTGGAACTTCCGGCAGGCCCTCGCTGCCCTGCAAAACATCCTGCCCATCCTCACCGGAGCAGCGGTATGACCTCCCTGACCGTCGCAGTTTCACCCTGCCCCAATGACAGCTTCATTTTCGGGGCATGGGTTCTCGGTCTCACGCCCTCTCCGGCCGGACGCGACTGCCGTTTTTTCTGGCACGACGTGCAGGAGTTGAACCAGGGTGCGTTCGCCGACACTTGGGACGTGATCAAGGTCAGCGCGGCCACGGCCCTGCGTCTCATGGACAGGTTCACTATCCTGCCTTGCGGCGGCGCTTTTGGCCTGGAGCACGGCCCCAAGCTGGTCACCCGCGCGGATTTTCGCGGCACGCCGCAGCGCATTGCTGTTCCCGGTTTGGACACTACGGCCATGTGCGTCCTGAACGCGGCCCTCGGCGGACGCTTCACCCCCGTGCCCATGATCTTTCACGCCATTGTCGATGCCGTGCGGGCGGGCGAGGTCGATGCGGGCCTGCTCATCCACGAAACCGCCCTGGTTTACGATCGTTACGGGCTGGCGCTGCACACGGACCTCGGAGCATGGTGGCGGCAGCATACAGACGGCCTCCCCATGCCGCTCGGCTGCATCCTGGCCCGGCAGGAACTTGGTGCCGTGACGCACGCCGCCATCGCAGGCAGCATTCGCGCGAGCATCCTCCACGCCCGGCAAGAGCGGGACTCCGTCATGCCTTTTATCGCATCCTTGGCCAGAGAGCTTGACGCGGCCACGCTGGAACAACATATTGCCGCCTACGTCAACGAATTCAGTCTGGATATGGGTCATCAAGGCCAGGCCGCGCTCAACATGCTGCAAACTTTTCGGGATCTTTCATGAACGACGCCTTTGCACAGCTTAAAATCGCCTTTCTCAAAGAACTTCCGGCCATCAACGCCGCCATCCAGAAGGAAATCGACGCCCTACCAGCCCTGGTAAGGCCCGTGGCCGGACATGTCATGGAGGCCGGCGGCAAGCGCCTGCGGCCCATGCTCACAATTCTTTTCGCACGGGCGCTCGATTTTCGGGGCGACAATCTGCACACCCTGGCAAGCTCCCTTGAATTCCTGCATTCGGCCACCCTCATGCACGACGATATTCTCGACAATGCGGATCTACGCAGGGGCAAGCCTTCCGCCCATACCCGCTTCGGCATAACGCCGACCATCCTGGCCGGAGACGTGCTCCTGGCCCTGGCCAATGAAATCGTGGCCCGCACGGACATCCCCGCCCTGACCTCGTGCATCTCGAGAGCCATCATGCAGACTGCCAGCGGCGAGATCATGGAGATCACCGCCATCCGCAACGCAGGGACCACCCGGAGCGAGTATATCGAGATCATCACCGGCAAGACCGCCTATCTGATTCAGTCGGCCTGCGAGTTTGGCGTCATCGCCGCCGGAGGCTCCGAACGTGTCCGCTCCGCGGCCAGGGATTTCGGCCTGAACCTGGGCATCGCCTTCCAGCTCGTGGATGACGCCCTTGACTACACGTCCAGGGCCGACACCTCGGGCAAGCCTCTGGGCGGAGATCTGCGCGAGGGCAAGTTCACCCTGCCGCTCCTTTTGTACCTCGAATCCCTGCCGGATGACATTCGCCGGATCACGACCCTGGAGCTGACAGACGTCAACCTGCATCCGGTCCGGCAAGACCAGATCATCGCGGAGATCACGACCCAGGGCTTCGCCGAGAAGACCAGGGACGCCGCCAAATCCTATTTGGCGCTCGCCAGTCAGACACTGGCCGTGATACCCGAATGCCTGGAAAAAAACTTGCTCGGAGCCATGATCGACTTCGTTCTGACGCGGGATAAGTAGCCATGCAACAACAGGATCGCCTTCCCCCACGCAACTTCGCAACCTCGTTGCGTGCAAGCCTGAAAGCGACCTTTTCTCCCGCCACAGCCCAGCTCCTGCAGGAAGCGGTCAGGCCGGAGCCCAATTTCGCTGTCATAACCTCCATCCTGAAGCTTGATCCGGCCTTGGCCACGGCCATCCTCTCCCTGGTCAATTCGCCCTACTACGGACAGTCCAGCAAGATCTCCGACCTACAGCGAGCGGCCATCATCCTTGGCGACAACGAGATCCTGCGCATCGCCCTGTCCCTGTCCCTGCAGAAAAACCTGAACGCGATCCTGGAAAAAAACGGCTTCGACACCTACGCCAACTGGCGGATCATCATCTGGGCCGCCCTGGGCGCCGAACTTGTCGCAGAGCGCCTTGCCCCCAAGGAAGCGGAAACCGCGTACATCTGCGCCCTGGTCAAAGACCTTTCCCTGCTCCTGTATGCCGCCACGTTCCCGGAACATATCCTGCCGCATCTCAAGCAACCGGATTTCGTCAACACCGGCCCGACCTTCATGTCCTGGCAGGCCCATATTCCGGCCGATCACTCTACCCTGACGGCTGAGCTGCTCAAGGAATGGAATTTTCCCGAACACATGATCGCGGCCATCACCGCGCATCATGACCTCGAGAATGTCTTTGACCACCCGCCCCTGACCCAGGCCGTCATCTTCGGAACGCGGTGGGCGGAGGCCGAGTTCCGTACCGATCCCGCACCGGACAGCCTCAATCAGTTGAATTTTCTTTTGACCAAGGCCAAGGCTCTGCCACCCGACGGAATGGATGGGCTGCGCAAACGCTGCACGACTCTTTTCAGCGAGATGGCCTCGGCCATGAACATAAAGGAGCTCGACCCGGAGAACAGGCTCTATGCCCATTCCCTGCAGTCCATCCAGGATTTTCATTATCAGGCCAAGGAAGTCGAAGGGCTGACCGGCGGCAATACCGCGATCGCGGCCTGCGTCGGCCGTCACCTGCGCTGGAACTGGAATTGCCGCAAGGCGGAGCTCATCCTCCAGGCACCTGCGAACAAACACTGGGAAGGGTTTGTCCTCGACGAGAACGGCGTGAGCGGGCCGAGTCCGGGGCCGACGCTGAAACACTTCAAAGCCCCTGCCGGCATTGTCTTCGCGCTGGAGGCGGAAGATGCGATCGTCGGCGAGCTGCGCCTGACCGACGTCCCGGAATCAAGCTGGACCAAGGCCGAGGTGGCGCTCTACGCACGCCTGCTGGCCCGCAGCATCCAGCATCAGGCAAGCACCGTCGGCCAGCTGGAAATCAAGGCCGAACTGCTCGACATTCTTCCAACCGGAGTCGCCCTGCTCGACGAGGACGGACGGATCCTGCGCGCCAACCCGACCTTCACCTGCTTTCTGGACGGAGCCTTGCAACTCGAAGACCGGCTCTGCATGGACATGGCGCAGGAACAATCGCAGCTGGCCCTGCACGGCTGGCACAACTTTTTGCACGACCAGAACCAGCACAGCCATTGCGCCATCCATTGTCCCCTCGGCCCTCAAAGCGATGCGCCGGCGACGCCCTACGCCATCTCCAGCTACAAGATCCGCCAGGGCTCCCAGGCCAGCATATTGACCATGGTCCAAAACCTGGCCGAAATCAGGATACTCGAATCCGAGGCACTGCATCAGCGGGACTTTTTGAACAACCTGCTCTCCTCCATGCAGGATCTGGTCATGACCACGGATGTGGCGGGAACCATCACCTTTGCATCGGGTCGCCACGGTGCATTCCTGACCGGCCGCAATCTTTTTCAGCTCACCCGGCCCATGAACGAGCAGGAAGAAGCCTGGGACATGGAATTTCTGGAACAAAGCCTGAACGCGGTGGAAGTGCAGATTGTTCTTGATGACGAGCACCTGCAACTGGAACTGATTTTTTCACGCTTTTCCTTTGGTGCGGATCACGGCCTCATTGTCGGCCGCAACATCTCCACCATCCGCAGGCTTGAGCGTAAAATCAGGGAGCAGGCCCTGTTCGACTCCCTGACCCAAGTCTTCAACCGGCATCATCTCCAACCCCTGCTCGAGCGCGAACTGTCCAGATCCCGGCGCACCGACACGCCGCTTGGACTCATTTTTTTCGATATCGACAAGTTCAAGGTCTTCAACGACACCCACGGCCACCATGGCGGCGACAGGGCGCTCAAAGAGCTGGGGCAACTCCTGCGGAGCGTGCTGCGCAAAGGGCTCGACTTTCCTTGCCGCTTTGGCGGGGATGAATTCGTTGTCATCGCCAGCAATTCAACGACCGCTACGCTGCTGACCATTGCGCAGCGGATTCAAAAGGAATTCAGCATCCTGCATAACGAGCAGGTCACCTTGAGCATCGGCATGAGCCTGCTTGAACCGTCGGACACCTCGAATTCCCTGCTTGAACGCTGTGACAAAGCCAATTATCAGGCCAAAGCCCAGGGCGGAAACGCCATTGTGCACCTGCAAACAAATACGCACCCTGAACCATAAGCATCATCTTAGGAGAACAACATGCCGATCCGAGTCGAAGTGGCTCTGCGCAAGGCAGTTACCGATACACAGGGCAACAAGACCGCCCACAAGATCAAGAGCGAGCTCGGGCTGACCGTGGACCAGGTCCGGATCATCCGGGTCTATACCATTGACGGACTGACCGAGGCGCAGGTCGGACAGGCCATAGCGGCCGGCGCGCTGCACGACCCGGTCCTGCATACGGCGCACACGACGCCTGCGGCCACGGACTTCGACTGGATCATCGAGGTCGGCTTTCGCCCCGGCGTGACGGACAACGAAGGCCGCACCGCCCGCGAAACACTGCGCACCGTGCTGGGCGACCGGGACATGAAGATCGCGGTCTACACCTCCACCCAGTATCTGATCACGGGGAATTTGCGTCAGGCCCAAGTGGAGCACATCGCCAAGGATCTTCTGGCCAACGAGCTGATCCAGCGCTTCCAGATCGCGGACAAGGCCGAATGGGCGGCGAAGCCGGGCTTCCCGGCCCGCACGGCGGCCGTCACGGGAGCGGCCTCCAGCACCGTGGACATCATGGACCTTTCGGTCATGGACGACGAGGCCCTGATGCGCCTGAGCCGCGAGAACACCCTGGCGCTCAGCCTGGAGGAGATGCGCTGCATCAAGGACTACTACGCCAGCCCCGAGGTCATCGCCCACCGCAAGGCCAAGGTGCTGCCCGCCGCGCCCACGGACGCGGAACTCGAATGCCTGGCTCAGACCTGGTCCGAGCACTGCAAACACAAGATTTTCAGCTCGCGCATCAGCTACGAAAACCGCGAAAACGGGACCACTGCGGAAATCAACAGCCTTTACAAGACCTTCATCCAGGGCAGCACCAGACAATTGCGCGAACGCATGGGCAAAGACGATTTCTGCCTGTCCGTCTTCAAGGACAACGCGGGCGTGATCCGCTTCAGCGAAGACGTGAACGTCTGCATCAAGGTCGAGACCCACAACAGCCCCTCGGCCCTCGACCCCTACGGCGGAGCCCTGACCGGCATCGTCGGCGTGAACCGCGACCCCATGGGCACGGGCATGGGCGCGAATCTGCTCTGCAACACCAACGTGTTCTGTTTCGCCTCGCCCTTTCACGACGGCGAGTTGCCGCCCCGTCTCCTGCACCCGCGCCGCGTCTTCGAGGGCGTGCGCGAAGGTGTGGAGCACGGCGGCAACAAGTCCGGCATCCCCACGGTCAACGGGGCCATCGTCTTTCATGAACGCTTCCTGGGCAAGCCTCTCGTCTTCTGCGGCACGGTCGGCACCATGCCCGCGCAGGTCTCGGGCCATCCCAGCCACGAGAAAAAAGCCTGGCCCGGCGACCGCATCGTCATGACCGGCGGACGCATCGGCAAGGACGGCATCCACGGCGCGACCTTCTCTTCCGAGGAGCTGCATGAAGGCTCTCCGGCCACGGCCGTGCAGATCGGGGATCCCATCACCCAGCGCAGGATGTACGACTTCCTGATGCGGGCCAGGGATCTGGGCCTGTACAACGCCATCACTGACAACGGCGCGGGGGGACTGAGCTCCTCCGTGGGCGAAATGGCCCAGGACTGCGGCGGCTGCGACATGGATCTGGCCAAGGCCCCGCTCAAGTACGACGGCCTGCGGCCCTGGGAAATCCTGGTCTCCGAAGCCCAGGAACGCATGACACTGGCCGTGCCCCCGGCAAAGCTCCAGGCCTTCATGGACCTGGCCGAGGAAATGAACGTCGAGGCCACTGACCTCGGCTGCTTCACGGACACGGGCTACCTGCACGTGCGCTACGGCGATAAGATCGTGACCGACCTCGACATGACCTTTTTGCATGACGGCACCCCGCAGATGCGCCTCAAAGCCGTCTGGGAACGCCCCCAGACCTGTTGCTGCGGGGAAACCCCGGAGCCCAAGGTCGTTGATCACCAGAACTTCCTGCAGACCATGCTCGGCCGCCTGAACATCTGCTCGCGCGAGTACGTCATTCGCCAGTACGACCACGAGGTCCAGGGCGGCAGCGTTATCAAGCCCCTCATCGGCGCCCGCGAAGATGGCCCGGCCGACGCCGCCGTGATCCGGCCCCAGCTCTGCAGCAACCGGGCTCTGGTCATCGCAAACGGCATCTGCCCGAAGCTGAGCGACCTCGACACCTACTGGATGATGGCCTGCGCCATCGACGAGGGCGTGCGCAACGCCGTGGCCACGGGTGCCGACATCCGGCACATGGCCGGTGTCGACAACTTCTGCTGGTGCGACCCGGTCCAGTCCGAAAAGACCCCCGACGGCGAGTACAAGCTGGCCCAGCTGGTCCGCGCCAATCAGGCCCTGGCCCACTACTGCCTAGCCTACGGAGTGCCCTGCATCTCCGGCAAGGATTCCATGAAGAACGACTACACGGGCGGCGGCACCAAGATCTCCATCCCGCCCACGGTCCTCTTCTCGGTCATGGGCGTGATTGAAGACTGCACCAAGACCATGACCTCGGATTTCAAGCGCGCAGGTGAAACCGTCTATGTGCTCGGTCTGACCAAAAACGAACTGGGCGGCGCGGAATATGCCGACGCCCTGGGCGTGTGCGGCGCGGTCCCGCAGGTGGACGCCGTCTCGGCGCGCATCCGCTACGAGCGCATGTTCAAAGCCATCCAGGCCGGGCTGATCACCGCAGCCCACGACGTGTCCGACGGCGGCCTGGCCGTGGCAGTGGCGGAAATGGCCCTGGCCGGACGGATCGGCGCCGACATTGACGTGGACAAGATCCCGGCCCTGGGCTGCCCCCTGCCCGAACAGCGCCTCTACAGCGAATCGGCCAGCCGCTTCGTGGTCACCGTGGCCGAGGACAAACGCGCCGCCTTTGAAGCGCTCTTCGCCGGAGACTTCATGGCCGCCATCGGCACGACAACTGCCGACGAAAAACTGACCCTGCGCGGCAGCGGCAAAATGCTGGTCAACGCAGCTGTCGAAGACTTGGCCACGGCCTGGAAAAAAACGCTGGATTTTTAGGGGAATGCCTCCGGCGGGCAGGGGACGCGTCCCCTGCACCCCTTTCACTGGATTCCAATTAAAAACGGGCGGCCCATTGGGCCGCCCGTTTTTTTGTCGAAGCTTATGAAAACAATCCCCTGACCTGGCAGGATATTTAGAGCGAGGAGTTCCGAAGCGTGGATTCCCGCCTTCGCGGGAATGACGCAATACGAATGCCTCACTCCGTGTCATTCCCGCGAAGGCGGGAATCCATGCCTTTCTCCCACCTGTTTCGGATTAACGCTATTTGTAGTACACCTTGATTTCGTTGGTCATGACCGTCCCCATGCCGGGCGTGGCCTGGCCGCTGGCTATGATCACGTTCTCGCCGGGCTTGAAGCCGGCATAGTCCTGCACGAATTTCTCCGCGCGCTTCTGATGGCTGCGCGGTTCCAGCGGGCTCTCCACCGGATTGATGCTCCAAAAGAAGTTCATCCAGCGCATGATGCGCGAATCCGTGGTCATGGCATAGATGGGCTGAGCCGGACGGCGCGAGCTGATATACCGGGCCGTTGCCCCTGTGGTCGAATGGCAGACCAGGGCCGCGCTGTCCGCGTTGTCGGCCATGAGACAGGCGGAATAGGCCAGGAATTTGGGCGGATTCTTCTCGGCCTTGGGCATGTAGGGGCCGCCCAGGCGTTCCAGATAATACGGCTCCGCGTATTCCGCGATTTCATTGATAAAACGCACTGCCTCCACCGGATAGCTGCCGATGGCCGTCTCCTCGGACAACATGACGCAATCCGCGCCGTCCACCATGGCGTTGGCTACGTCCGTGGATTCGGCCCGGGTGGGGATGGGATTCTTGACCATGGACAGCAGCATCTGGGTGGCGACGATGGCCGGCTTCTGGGCATGGCGGCAGGCGCGCAGGATTTTTTTCTGGATGATGGGCAACTCGGCCGGGCTGCATTCCAAGCCCAAGTCTCCGCGTGCGATCATGATGGCGTCGGCCACCTCCAGGATGGAGTCGAGCTTGTCCACGGCGTTCTTGCGCTCGACCTTGGCCACCACCGGGATCCAGGTCCCGTGGCGCGCGATTTCGGCCTTGATGTCCTCGATATCATCCTTGCTCTGCACGAAGGACAGGGCCACCGCGTCGATGCCGATATCAAGGCCCTGATGCAGATCACGACGGTCCTTGTCGGTCATGGCCGCAACTTTGAGCGTCTTGCCGGGGAAGGCGATACCCTTGTTGGAGGTCAGGATGCCGCCGTTCTGGGCTTCCATCAGCACCAGGCGGTCGCGCTCAAGGACTTTCAGGACCTTGAACTGCAGCATGCCGTCGGACAGGGACACGGGCATGTCCGCCGCCAGTCCTTCGAGCAGCTCGGGCACATCCAGGCTGATAAAGATGTCGCTTTCGGTTGTGCCGGACATTTCCGGCGTGCCCAGACAAACAAAGGCGCCCTTGCGGATCTGCAGGGGCGAACCCTTGACCTCGCCGATGCGGATCTTGGGGCCGCACAGGTCGCCCATGACCGTCAGGCAGATGCCGGTCTCCTTTTCCACCTGCCGGATCTTCTGAATGACCGGTCCGAAATACTCCGCGTCGGCGTGGGAAAAATTGAGACGGAAAACCCGCACGCCAAGCAGGACCATTTCCTTCATCACGTTCTGATCCATGGAGGCCGGGCCCAGGGTGGCCACTATCTTTGTACGCATGTGCATATCCTCGTTCGTATGGTTTGGATGATTAGAGGATTCCATACAGGGGTCTTCCTGGCAGGGCAAGCTCGTCCACCCTTTTTTCGATTTCCGTAACATCCTGCAGCTCCGGAGCGTGATAGGTCTTGAGCCGGGCATCGACCACCATGCTGGTGCAGCCCCAGTGCTTGCAGTGCGTGAAACCGTTCAGTCCGTAGGTGTCCGTGGCCGGGTCCGAGCGGGTGAAGGTCACCCACAGGAAATTGTCCCAGGACCTGGCCGTGAAATCCGCGTCATCCGCGACCACAATGAGCGGGAAACCTGCGAGGTCCGAAGCCTGCGCCAGAGCCTGGCAGAGCTGCTCCATGGCCGGGTCATGGGTGTCACGTGGCTGCGCATGGGCCGGGCCGGACAGGACCAGCATGCCGGGGGCAAAGAAGCGCGGGATTGAAAACCCGTCCGGCAGGGTCAGGCTCGGCAACTTCGTGGCCAGGACACGCTTGGGGTTTCCGGCCGCGGTCCACAGCACCTTGGAGCCCTGATTGAGGCTGATGCCCGAATAATCGAGGGTATCCATGGTCGTGCGGGTGATGAAATGCAAATCCCGCGACAGGTCCAGACGCTCCAGCACATGCCCGAGGAACTTGGGCACGTCATGGCAGGACAGGCTCGGCGCGTCCTCGCGGGCGGCGAGGATGACATACTTGGAGAGCGAGGTCTGGGTCGTGCCCAGAAGCGAGAGGCCGTTCGTGATCAGTTCCTGCGGCTGGCGTTCGCCCGCATACGGCACGTAGCGCTCGCTGCCCACTGCCAACAGGAGCGGATGCACCCCGGCCGCGTCCACGGCATGGACCTCGTGCACGCCGCCAAAGACCTGCGGCACAAGCTCCGCCGTCAGCTCATGGATGAAAGCCCCGAACATGGTGTCCTCCTGCGGCGGCCTGCCCACCGTGGTGAAGGGCCAGATGGCGTCTGCGCGGTGCAGCACCTCGGAGACGCGCATGACCGGGAAATCGTGCGCCAGGCTGTAATAGCCGAGATGATCCCCGAAGGGGCCTTCGGGCTTCTGGGCGTGGGGATCGATGTGTCCACGGATGCAGAAATCCGCCTCGGCCAGAATCGGCAGTCCTCCGGGCCGCTTGACCATAGGCACGCGATGCCCGCCCAGGGCTCCGGCGAAGAGCATTTCGGCGATCCCCTCGGGCAAGGGCATGATGGCGGCCAGGGTCATGGCCGGCGGGCCACCCACAAAGATGTTCACCGGCAGCGGTGCTTTGCGGGCAATGGCCTCGGCGTGATGGTAGCCGATGCCGCGATGAATCTGGTAATGCAGGCCCACTTCCTTGTCCTGCTCGAAATCGTTGCCTGAGAGCTGGATGCGGTACATGCCCAGGTTCGAACCCATGTATCCCGGTTTCGAAGGGCTTTCGGTATACACAAGCGGAAGGGTCACGTAGGCGCCGCCGTCCATGGGCCAGGACACAAGTTGCGGGAGCTGCGAGATGCTCGTGGTGTGGGCCAGGATCGGTCCATCGCTCACGGTCCTCGGCATGGTGTGCCAGCCGCCAAGCGCCAGGCCAGGCCAGAGCCAGGGCTTCTTCAGGACGGCGGCCGGGTCGGCCTTGGCCGAGAGCATGGCCTCCACCCGGCGCAGGGTGGAACGGAAAATAAACTTGGTCCGCTTCAAAGTGCCGAAAATATTAGCTGCCATGGGAAACGCCGTGCCCTTCACGTTGGTGAACAGCAGCGCCGGCCCGCCGGCGTGGAAAACACGGCGCTGGATGGCTCCTGCCTCAAGGTACGGGTCAACGGGTTCATCAATGCGGATCAGCTGCTTGGTCCGCTCCAGATCATCCAGGCATGATTTGAGGTTGCGGTAGATCATGGGGGCTCCGGGGGGATGGGTGGTGGACTCTATGGACAGTTATGGACGTGATGGACGGTATGGACGGCTGGTGTGCGCGGGGGCGAATTCTTTTCTATCTGTGAAACGTGATGTGCACGTTCGGATTCTGCCGCCACTGGTCAAATTTCTTGCGCAACCAGCGTTTGAAGATGTTCCGTGTCGCAGGCAGGAGGATGAGCAGCCCGCAGAGGTCCGTCAGAAAGCCGGGGGTCAGGAGCGCCATGCCGGCCAAAAAGATGAGCAGGGCGTCAAGGAGCTCTTCGGCGGGCATGAATCCCTTATCCAGATTCTCGCGGATGCGCAGCATGACCGACATGCCCTGCAGCCTGGCCAGATGCGCCCCGGCCAAAGCGGTCAGCAGCACCAGGGCAATCGTCGGGAACACGCCGATAACCCCGCCGACACTGACCAGCACATAAATTTCCGCCACCGGCACCAGAGCAAAGAGCAGAAAAAGCTTCCCGAACATCATACCTCCCGGCCGGACAGCTGGTCCACGGTCTCGCGGTCCCGCAGGCCCAGAAAATAAAGTACTCCGTCGAGGCCCACGTTGGAGATGGCCTGCCCCGCGCCCTGGCGGACCACGGGTTTGGCGTGAAAGGCAATGCCAAGACCCGCCACGTCAAGCATGGGCAGGTCGTTGGCCCCGTCGCCCACGGCGATGACCTGCGACAGAGAAATGTTTTCCTTGGCGGCGATGGCTTTGAGGAGCCGCGCCTTGCCCGCGCCGTCGACAATCTCGCCGACCAGTCCGCCGGTCAGGAAGCCGTCACGGATCTCGAGCTCATTGGCATGCACGTAGTCGATGCCAAGCATGTCCTGCAGGCGGCGGCCGAAATAATTGAATCCGCCGGACAGGATGGCGATGGTGTAGCCCAGACTCTTCAAGGTGCGAATGAGCCGCTCCGCGCCTTCGGTCATGGGCAGGGTCGCGGCGACATCCTGCAGCACTGCCTCTGGCAGCCCCTTGAGCAGGCCGACCCGCTTGCGCAGGCTCTGGGCGAAATCGAGCTCCCCGCGCATGGCCGCCTCGGTGATGGCCGCGACCTGCTCGCCCACTCCCGCCCGCTTGGCCAGCTCGTCGATGACCTCGGCCTGGATCAGGGTCGAATCCATGTCGAAACAGACCAGACGGCGGATGCGGCGGAAGGCGTTGTCTTCCTGAAAACCGATGTCGATGCCCTGCTCCCTGGACAGATCCAGAAAGGCGGCGCGCATGGCTGAAATGTCGGTCGGCGTGCCGCGCACGGAAAACTCCAGGCAGGACCGGGGCATGGCCGGGGGCTGGGCCAGGGATCTGCGGCCCGACAGACGGGTGATGCAGTCGATGCTCAGGCCGTTGGCGGTGATGACCGCGGCCATGGCCGCCAGGTTGGCCGCGGTGATGGTCCGGCCGAGCACGGTCACGATGTGACGCTTGCGCCCCTGCATGCCGACCCAGCGCTCGTAGTCGTCCTCGGTCACGGGTGAAAACTTGAGGTGCAGCCCCTGATTGTGGGCCCAGAAGAGAAGGTCTTTGAGGATGGGCGAGGATTCGTTCTCGCGCGGTACTTCGATGAGCACGCCGAGCGAGAGGTCGTCGTGGATGACGGACTGGCTGATGTCGAGAATGGTCACACCCGAGGCGGCCAGCTGGCCCATGATTCCAGCCAGGAGACCGTCCCGGTCGGTGCCGGAGATTTGAATGAGAATGATTTCGCGCATACTCTTTATTTGTGCAGAAGGTTCCACATACGCATGGCCGTCCATTCCAGCACCACGGCCGGATTGGCGCCCACTTCCAGGCTTTCCAATGCATTTTCGACAACAACGCCCACCTGCCGCACCGCGACCACATCCAGGCGCGCGGCCAGCAGCCGGGCCAGATCGGTCAGGGGGTTGCCGTAGCCGGCCTGGACCAGACTACGCTGCACCTCCCGCAGGATGGCGTCGGCCAGGCGCGCGTCCACGTTGCCTTTGCGGCCCGTCCATTCAAGCCACGCGCCCTTGCCGGACTGAATGAACTCGCCAAGGGCCACGGTCCAGTCCCGCAGGTCTGGATCATCCTGGGCGCTGCGGGGCCAGCCCAAGGTAAGCACGAAACTGCGGGAGACCAGGGTCGGCAGCAGAATTTCGCGGCTCGGAGCCAGCAGGACGAAGACATTGCCGGGCCGGGGCTCTTCCAGGGACTTGAGCAGGGCGTTGGCCGCCCCATCGCCCAGGGCCTGGGCCTCGGCCAGGATGACCACGCGCGGCCCCCGTCCTGCGGGCGGATCGCCAAGCACGGCGCGTACTTCCCTGATGGTGTCGATGCTTATGGAGCCTTCGGCGCCGTTCAGCAGAAAAAGGTCGCGACAGGCGTCATCGGCGAGCTGCAGGCAGATCCGGCACTCTCCGCACGGCGGCTTGGCCTCGGGGCACATGAGCCGGGCAGCCCAAAAGAGGCCAAGAGCCAGGCGCTCCTCCACAGTCCCGCCTTCGAGCAGCAGGGATCTGGGCGGAGCCGAGGCCAGCCGGTCCAAAAACCCCGCGATGCGGGGTTGGGTGGTGATGGTGTGGTGCCAGGGTATAGGCATATGATAAAAAAAGGGAGGCGAACCTCCCCTGATTAGCGCAGAATGGTCTGGTCCCGATCCGGGCCCACGGAAACGATTGCCACCGGGATATCCAGGATCTCCTCGATACGGGCGATATAGTCGCGCGTGGCCTGCGGCAGGTCGGCATAGGTCCGGCAGCCGGAGATGTCTTCCCGCCAGCCGGGCATGCTCTCGTAGACCGGCTCCACATAGGCCATGCCGTTTTCTTCCTGGGGCGGATAGGCGACCTCCTGGCCCTTGTAGCGGTAGGCCACGCAGAGCTTCAGCTCATCCAGGCCGCCCAGGACGTCGAGCTTGGTCAGGGCGATCTCCGTGGGGCCGTTCAGACGCTGGGATTCGCGCAGAACCACCATGTCCAGCCAGCCGCAGCGACGCTTGCGGCCCGTGGTCGCTCCGAATTCGGCGCCCTTTTCCTGCATGTACGCACCAGCGCCATCGGAAAGTTCCGTGGGAAACGGGCCGGCGCCCACGCGAGTGGTGTAGGCCTTGACGATGGCCACGATGCGGTCGAGCATGCGGGGCGAGCAGCCTGATCCGGCCGAGGCGTTGCCGGCCACGGTATTGGAGGAGGTCACGAAGGGATAGGTGCCGTGGTCGATGTCCAGATGCGTGCCCTGGGCGCCCTCGAAAAGCACTCCCTTGGTGGCGTATTCCTGGATGGCCGAGGACACGTCGCCCAGATACGGCACCAGGCGGCGGGCCACGGGCAGCAGGTCATCGAAGATCCGCTGCGCCGACATGGGCTCCTGACCGTAGAGGCCAGTGAGCAGGGCGTTCTTTTCCACCAGGGCCTTTTCGATCTTGTGCCTGAGCAGGGTCTCGTCGGCCAGGTCCGCGGCGCGGATGCCGATGCGGGCGACCTTGTCTTCATAGCAGGGGCCGATGCCCCGCCCAGTGGTGCCGATCTTGTCGGAGCCGCTCTTGAAATTTTCGCGCGCGCCGTCGATGGCGCAATGATACGGCAGGATGAGCTGGGTCTTCTTGCTGATCATGAGCCGCTCGGGGCTGACATCAATGCCGGAGGCTGCGAGCTTGTCCATCTCCAGGCAGAACACGAACGGGTCCAGCACCACGCCGTTGCCGATCATGCATTTCTTGCCCTGATGCAGGATGCCGGACGGAATAAGATGCAATATGGTCTGCTTGCCATTCACCACAAGAGTGTGCCCGGCATTGTTCCCACCTTGAAAGCGCACGATGGCGGCCACGTCAGTGGTCAGCAGATCAACGATCTTGCCCTTTCCTTCATCGCCCCACTGGGCGCCCATGACTACGATATTCGCCATGAATCCGATCTCCTCGTCTTGATGTATTGGCCGTCAGCGCAATGGCAAATGGCTCCCTTCTTTATGAGAAGCCCGGAGTGAAGTCAATTTGCGCAATCGGTTGCCCTTGGTGCGCTAAAACTTAAAAATTCCCGCCGGAAAGCACCCCCGTCGCCGAATTCCGCCCTGGTGCTGAATTTGCCGTCCAGTCCGGGCTGTGCTAGGGGCACATGGATTCGTGCGGCACCCTCCGCCGCCTGACGACGTCAAATCCTCTTTTCGGAGAATATATATGAACGATCTCAAGAAGATGTATCATACTTTGAACCGCGACTCCTTTCCCGCCGAGCTGACCCTGACCCTCGGGGAGCAGACCATCCGCTTCGCCAAGAAGACCTGGAACATCGGCGGCGAGCAAAAAGGACTGCGCTACGGCGAAAACCCGGATCAGCCCGCGGCCCTCTACGAAGTGACGACAAGCACCTTCGCCATGGACGGGGTGAGTTTCCAGCAGGGACAGCACAAGCTTGTCTCGGCCCTGACCGAAGACAATCTGATCCAGTCCGGCAAACATCCGGGCAAGATCAACCTGACCGACGTCGACAACGGCATCAACATGCTTCAGTACCTCACGGCTAAGCCTGCGGCCATCATCCTGAAGCACAACAACCCGTGCGGCGCGGCCTGGTCGGAAGAAGGCCTGTTCACGGCTCTGCACCGGGCCTTCGCGGCTGACCGCATCGCGGCCTTCGGCGGCACCATCGTCGTCAACCGTACCCTCGACAAGGCCTGCGCCGAGTTCATCAATTCCAGCTATTTCGAGGTCATCGCGGCTCCTGATTTCGACGCCGACGCCCTGACCGTCCTGACCACCAAGAAGAACCTGCGCATCATCCGCATCCCCGCGATGGGCCATCTGGAGAATATGGTCGGCACGCCCTTCCTGGATATCAAGTCGCTGGTGGACGGCGGGCTCATCATCCAGGCCTCCTTCAGAAACCGCATCCTGACGGAAGAAGATTTCCTGCCCGCCGAGACAACCAAGGACGGCACCACCTTTCTGGCCCGCAAACCCAGCACCCGCGAGGCCGACGACCTGCTCTTCGCCTGGGCCGTGGAATCGGGCGTGACCTCCAATTCCATCATCTTCGCACGCGACGGGGCCACGGTGTCCATCGGCACGGGCGAGCAGGACCGGGTCGGCTGCGTTGAACTGACCATCCAGAAAGCCTACACCAAGTACGCGGACAAGCTGGCCTTTGAGCGCCACTCGATGTCCCTGTACGAGCTCAAGCAAAAGGCCACCGCAGACAAGGAACTGGCCGCATCCCTGGCCGAGATTCTGGCCCGGACCGAAAAGGACAAGGGCGGGCTGCCTGGCACCGTGCTCGTATCGGACGGTTTCTTCCCGTTTCGCGACGGCGTGGACCTGGCCATTGCCCAAGGCGTGACGGCCATCGCCCAACCCGGCGGTTCCATCCGCGACCATGAAATCATCCAGGCCGTGAACAGCGCCGCCCCGCAGGTGGCCATGGTCTTCACCGGCCAGCGCTCCTTCAAACACTAAAAAACGGCCCCCGGGCCGTTCACCCGAGCCGGCCAGGCCGGCTCACGCGCACTGCGCATAAGGCCCTGTATGTCCACTTTCCTTTCCCTGCAGCCAGGATGCATCATCGAGTTTCTGCAGGACAACCAGCCCGTCGTGGCCTGGATCCTGGATGTCCAGGGACCCCGCTTGCGGGTCTTCACGGCGGGACAACGGGAGCTCAAGCTCCCCCTGTCCCGGGTTCTGCCCTGGATTGGACCTCAATGTTCGTCCGGCGCCAGCCGACAGGAAATGCTCGACCTGCTGCGCACGCACAACGGTCGCCGGGAACGCCTGGCCGATTCCGTCGACGCCCTGGAAATATGGGATCTGGCCCAGGGCGAAGTCGATGAGGCGGAAATCGAGTGGTTTGCGAGCCTTGTCTTCGAGTCCGCCACCGAAGACCAGCTTGCGGCTCTGGGCCGCAAGCTGTTGCAGACCAAGACCCATTTCAAGTTCTCCCCGCCCAGCTTCGAGATCTACGCCCAGGAAACCGTCGAACGCCGCCAGGAAGAGCTGCGCAAGGCCCAGGAGCGCGAACGCCTTGTCGGCTTCGGGCAGGATTTTCTGCGTGGCCTGTGGGACATCTTCTGCAAGCGCAAAAACGCCCTCCCCCAGCCCGACGAAGACCAGGCGCTGCGCATCAGGAACCTGCTCATGACCCGCATCTCCAATCCCGACGACCGGGATTCCGACGCGCTGTGGAAGACCATGAGCCAGGGACTGCCCGAGGACCCCTATCTGCCCCTGTTCCTGGCGCAGGCCTGGGGCATCGTGCCGCCGCATTTTAATTTCCATCTGGCACGGGCCCAGTACGACTGGGAACCGGACTGGTCCACGGCCCACGCCGAGTCCATCGCCGCCCTGCAGGAGCGGGTTCTGGCCACTCGCCAGGAGTCGGTCGCCAGCATCGTGACCATCGACTCCGCCAGCACCCAGGACATTGACGACGGCTTTGAGCTGACGCGCGACGAAAACGGATTCCGGCTGCGCCTGGCCCTGGCCTGCCCATGCCTGGGCTGGGAATTCGGCAGCCCTCTGGACCGGGCCGTACTCCAGCGCTTCAGCTCCCTCTATCTGCCCGAAGGCACGAGCCATATGCTGCCCGAAGTCCTGGGCAAGGATTTTTTCAGCCTCAACGAGGGACAGGACCGTCCCGCCCTGCTCATCACCTTTGACCTGGGCAGCGACGGAACTTTGCGCGCCTTTGTCCCGGAACTGAGCTGGGTGCGGGTGACCGCGAACCTGACTTATACCGGAGTGGAAAACGAGATCGCCACGGGCGCACACGGCATGCTGCATGATGCCCGCGACCTGGCCCGCATGCTGCGTCAGGCCCGCATTTGCGAACACGCAGTGATCATGGACCAGCCCGACCCGCGCATGGTCCTGAAAGGCGACCCCGCCAACCCGGAAGTCGAGGTCGTGCAGTCCGAGTCGACGCCCGAAGCGCAGATGATCGTGTCCGAGTTCATGATCCTGGCCAACAAGGCCATGGGTTCTTGGGCCCGGGAGACGGGGACCGCGATGCTCTTCCGGACCCAGAACATTACCCTGTCGGCCGAAAGCGCCGGAGTATGGACCGAGCCAACGGACATCTACCGCATCATCAACAACATGGGGCCGTCCATCCTGGAATGCGAGCCGAGACGGCACGCCACCATCGGGGCCAAGGTTTACGCCCCCGTGACCTCGCCGCTTCGGCGCTATTCGGATTTCATCAACATGGCCCAGATCATGGCCAGACTGAGCGGACAGGGCCGCCTGCTGGACCAAAGCGAGCTGGAGAGCCTGCTTCCGCTCCTCTCCAGCCGGGCCGAGCTGGTCGGTCAGGTCCAGCGCATGCGACCTAGATACTGGAAATGCGAGTATTTCCGACAAAATCACAAGAAAATGCGCTGGTCCGGCGTCATCGTCGATCCCGGCTCCAATCTGGTGACGATTTCGCTGCCGGAGCTGCAACTTTTCCTGAAAGCCCCGCGCAAGATCTTCGGGGACAAGATCCGGCTCGGCCAGCGCTTCTCCATTCGCATCGGCAAAGTCGATCCCCTGAACAACGAAATAAAAATCGTTGAGGCCTGGGAGGAGGAATGATCTTGTCCGGCAGGACGTTTTCAAGTAGTGAATTTCGGCACATGCCAACCCTACTTTCCAAAAATAAAGGAGACTGCACATGGTGACGATATTCTGGCTCGCAATCAGCTACCTTCTGGGGGCCATGCCCTTCGGACTCTTGATCTCCAAAACCTGTTGCGGGATCGACCCGCGTGAACAGGGCAGCGGAAATATCGGCGCCACCAATGTCGGTCGCCTCTGCGGAACCAAATTCGGGGCCCTGACCTTAAGCCTGGACATGCTCAAAGGCTTTCTGCCCGTGCTTCTGGCCTCCAGCTTTTCGGATTCCTACTTCTTCCTGACCCTGGTCGCGCTGGCTGCCGTCTGCGGTCACATGTTCTCCGTGTTCCTGCACGGCAAGGGCGGGAAGGGCGTGGCCACTTGGGTGGGCGCTTTCGTGGCCATCTCCACGTCCGGCACCATCATTTGCGGGCTGGCCTTCCTGGCGGCACTGTACTTCTACAACTTCGTGTCCCTGGCCTCCCTGGTCATGGTCGCCCTCATGCCGGTGGTGCTGCTCTTCCAGGGCCTTTTCGGCGCCATCCCCGTGGCCCTGGTGCTCATGGGCCTCATCTTCTGGAAGCACTCGGAAAACATCCAACGCCTCATGGCCGGCGAGGAACATCCCTGGAAGAAGAAAGAATAGCCTGTTTTCGGAATACAATGACGAAAGCGCGGGAGCCCGAGGGTTTCCGCGCTTTTGCTTTTCATGGGTGACGTCTGAAGGGCGCAAGGCTTTCGCCATATGAAGGATGGATTCCCGCCTTCGCGGGAATGACGTGATAGCAGAACGCAAAGCCCCAGCCATCGTACCGGCAAAACTTCAAATTTAGGCGCTGTTCATGTGTCATCCCCGCGAAGGCGGGGATCCATCACACTTTATCCTTCAGGCCTGCCTCACGGCATGGCCCCATGCGTCATAGCAGGGACTTGATGCGCTCCACCAGGGGAGCCAGAGACGGGCGCTGGATGGCGGAGATGAAAACCCCTTCCGGATGCACGAAGGTCAGGGTCTGGCGGGCCTCTTCCGAGATCCGGTCGACCTTGTTCAAGGCCAGGATGCGGGGGATGGCGTCGATGGACAGGTCGCGCAGGATGGATTCCACGGCTTCAAGCTGTGTGGACATCTCCGGATGCGAGGCATCGGCCACGTGCACCAGGACATCCGCGCTCTCAAGCTCTTCCAGGGTGGCCATGAAAGCTTCGCGCAGGTCCGCCGGCAGGTGGCGGATAAAACCCACCGTGTCGGTCAGGATGATTTCCCGGTCCTCGGGAAAACGCAGCCGCCGGCTGGTGGGGTCCAACGTGGCGAAGAGCTTGTTCTCGGCCAGGACGTCGCTTTGAGTCAGGGTGTTTAAAAGCGTGGATTTGCCCGCGTTGGTGTACCCGACCAGGGAGACAATGGGCAGCCCCGCCTTGTCACGGCGGCTGCGCGTGGCCTGGCGGTGCTTGCGCACGCTGCCGAGCTCGGTCTTGATCTGGGCGATGCGCTCGCGGATCTTGCGGCGATCCATCTCAAGCCTCGTCTCGCCCGGACCGCGTCCACCGATTCCGCCGGCCAGGCGGCTCATGGCACGGTTCTGGCCCACCAGCCGGGGCATCATGTACTTGAGCTGGGCCATCTCCACCTGCAGCTTGCCCTCGCGGGTCTGGGCATGCTGGGCAAATATGTCGAGGATGAGCTGGGTGCGGTCGAGGACCTTGCGCTCCGTGATCTGGCTCAGATTGCGCTGCTGCGTCGGGGTCAGCTCCTGGTCGAAGACCAGGGTCGCGGCGTTCTTCTGCAGGGCCAGGACTTCGAGCTCGGCCAGTTTGCCGCGCCCCAGGATAAGCTTGGGGTTGACCCTGGTCACGCGCTGCACCACCTGCCCCACCACTTCCAGCCCAGCCGTCGCCGACAGCTCCGTCAGTTCGGCCAGGGATCTTTCCTGCGCGCTTTTCGGCTCTGAGGAAACGCTGACAAGTATCGCGGCGCCTTCGCGCGACGATGCGGCCACGGTCTGCCCCGTGCGGGCCAACTCGTCCTCCAGGGCCTTGGCGCTGGCCCCGAAATCAAAATCCACTCCATCCCAGATCATGGCCTCATGCACCTTGTAGGGCAATTCGTCCGCGTTGGGCGGGAGCAGATGCGCGATCTGGCAGGTGCGCGGCGCGCCATCGGGGCTCACGGTCAGCACGCAGACGGCGTCCAGGCGCAGGAAGGCCATGTCCATGAGGTCTTCCTGCGTCAAAAGCGAGGCGTCGAGATGCGTGTGCAGAAGGCGCAGGCCGGACAGCCTGGAGTCGGCCTGGCGGTGGCGCGAGAGCTCGGGGATGAAGATGCCGTCCTGTTCCCCGACCAGGACCATGACCGGCACGCCCTTGCGGTTGATCAGCACGCCGAGCTGGCGGCTGATGCCCCGGCTCAGGAGGGCGAGCTCCCGGGCCTGGTCGGACGTGAACCCGCCCTGATCGGGAAAGCGCCTGTTGTAGAGGCGGGAAATGGCCGTGACCTGGCTGGGTTTGAGGCCAGTGAGGTTGCCAAGCGGTTTGGAAGCGATGGTTATTCTCCGTTGCCGGCCAGGGGCGGCAGAGCCGCTTCGTCAGGAGCGGCTGAGATACTCGGTGATCATGCGGTCGTAGTCGGCGGTCAGGGCAAAGGTCGCCACGGCCATGCGCTTACGGAACTCCAGGGAAAGGGAGCCGCCGTTTTCACGCATCTCCCGCATGCACTCCGCGTAATACGAAGGATCCGGAATCACGGCCACGGAATGAAAGTTCTTGGCCGAGGCGCGCAGCATGGTCGGACCGCCGATGTCGATCTGCTCGACGGCCTGCTTGTCTTCCAGGGTCTGGCGCACGGCCTCGGCGAAATTGTAGAGATTGACGCAGATCAGGTCAAAAGGGGCCAGGCGCAAGTCCTTCAAGGTCTGCATGTGCGTGGAGTCGTCCTTGTCCGCCAAAATTCCGGCATGCACGTGCGGATGCAAGGTCTTGACCCGTCCGCCCAGAATCTCCGGAAAGCCCGTCACATCGCTGACGGAGCGAACCTTGAGGCCCGACTGTACGAGCTTCTTGCGCGTGCCTCCGGTGGAGACCAGCTCCACGCCCTGTTCCTGAAGAAAACGGGCAAAATCCTCAAGACCTGACTTATCGGTAACGCTCAGGATGGCCCGGCGAATTGGCAGCATGTTCATTTACGTCCCTCTCAAATAGAATGTTCGCCGTGCAGTGCCAGCTTTGACCGCAATATGCAATAACGCAAAAGGTCAGACCCCGGCAATCGGAGCCTGACCTGTCAAGGAAGAGGAACGGACGCGGCTTAGAGCTGAGCCAGCAGTTCGGCCGCTGGTGCATAGGCCGGGTCCATCTCCAGCGCCAGCTCAAGATGCTTCCGGGCCTCGACCTGCCGCCCGCAGGAAACGAGACAGCCGCCCAGGGCGTAACGCACCTCGCTCTTGCCCGGATTGAGCTCCAGATACTGCCCCAGGGGCGCGAGGGCTTCGACGGTCCGCCCCAGCATATGCGCAGCCTGAACCAAACCGAAAAGGGCGACGATGTTTTCCGGATTCATGGTCAGCGCCTTGGCATACAGGTCAAAGGCTTTTTCCTGCTGTCCCTGCTGTGCGCTGATCATGGCGATGCCGGCCAGGGACTTATCCGAAGAAGAGATTTCTTCGGCCTTGTGATACAGGGTCAGCGCCTGCTCCAGGTCGCCACGCTGGACCGCGATGGTCGCCAGTCCCAGATACGGGTCGGGGTGAACGCCGTTACTTCCGGCAGCCTTCTGGTAATAGCTCTCGGCCTTGTCCAGTTCACCCATGAAAAGATAACACTCTCCAAGTTCCTTGTTGATTTCATAATCCAGATGCGAACTCATGGTTCCTCCTCCTTGTCGGCAGATCAGGTATACTTTTTTTTGACTACAGCCCCTTTTAGCAACATTGGTGCCACACCACACGCCGTCAGACCTAATCCGCCCACGTCGCACATTCTCCGCAGCAACATACCTATATAAAATAATGTTTCTGCCATCCAACAATCTGGAATGGTCATTGCAACCCTGTCGTCGTCAGCATCCCGGTTCTGCCCTATCCAGGACAACAAATGCCGGTACGACAAGGGGTTATCGAATGAAAAGCTTGTTTCCCGATCACATTGATCTGACGGCCAAGGTCATGAACTTTCAGCTCCAGCGTCAAAACATCGTCAGCGCCAATCTGGCCAATTTAAATACGCCCGGCTACAAGGCGCGCCGCCTGGAGTTCGAGAAAGACCTGCAGGCCGCGCTCGGGATATCCGAATCCGGGGCCATGACCAGAACCCATCCCAACCATCTGCCCGTCGCTGGTTCTCCCGAATCGATGGAGGCCAGCGTGACCAAATCCCTCACGCCCAGGGTTGTCCAGGGCGTGGACAATGTGGATCTGGACGCCGAGATGGCTGCCATGGCCAAGAACAACCTGCTCTACAGCACGCTCTCGACCGTGATGCAGAAAAACTTCTCCGGAATGAAGCAAATCATCGCTGATGGAGGTAAATAATGGACTTCATGACAGCCATCGATGTCGGGGCATCCGCGCTCAAAGCCGAACGCACCCACTTGAACGTCATCTCCATGAACCTGGCCAACGCCAAGACCACCAGAACCGTGGATGGCGGACCGTATCGCCGCAAGGAGGTCATCTTCAAGGAAACCGAAGTGGCCAGCCCCTTTTCCAAGGCCATGAACTCGGCCCTGGATCAGGACGTGAAGGGCGTGCGAGTGGAATCCATCCAAAACGACAGGCGGGGCCTTAAGCAGGTCTATGAGCCGGGACACCCTGACGCGAACGAAGAGGGCTATGTCAGCTATCCGGACATCAACGTGGTGGAAGAGATGACCAACATGCTCTCGGCCATGCGTGCCTACGAGGCCAACGTCTCGACCATCACCACGTCCAAGAACATGTTCACCAAGGCTCTTGAGATAGGCCGATAGGCCCGGCCGCCAGTGCGGTCCAAATGAACCGAAGTTCTCAGTAAGTACGATAAGGAGGTATTCCATGGCGGTTTCACCATTGGCCATCAAGGCCTACTCTGCCGCAAGCGAGCTTTTGAAAAACCCCAAAAGCCTTGATGGCAAGAACAATTCCACCAAGGAAGCGACCCAGTCCTTCGCCGAGACCATTGAAGAGTCCCTGGCCAAGGTAAATGAAATGCAGGCTGAAAAATCACTCATGATCCAGGACTTTGTCTCGGGCAAAAACCAGAACGTGCATGAGCTCATGATCACCCTGCAAAAGACCGGGCTGGCCATGGACATGACCGCTGCGGTTCGCAACAAGGTCATGCAGGCATACCAGGAAATAATGCGCATCCAGTTCTGATTCTAATACACGCGAGGATTCACCATGCCCCCCTTTCTGCAAAACACTCTGACCAAGGCCACGGACTTCTGGACCGACAAATCACTGGCCCAGCGCATTCTCCTCGGTGGACTGCTGGTCTCGCTCCTGGTCGCATTCTTCGCCATGATCTTCTGGATGAACAAGGTCGACTACAAGGTTCTGTACAGCCAACTCTACCAGGAAGACGCGTCCAGCGTGGTCGAGTTCCTGAAAAAGGAAAAAATCCCCTACGAAATTTCCGACTCGGGAAGCTCCATCCTTGTGCCGGCGGATCAGGTTTACGAGGCACGCATCAAACTGGCGGGCGAAGGCGCCCTGCATGGGCAGGGCATCGGATTTGAACTTTTTGACGAGAACAAGATCGGGCAGACCAATTTCGTGCAGGGCATCAACTATCAGCGCGCCCTGCAGGGCGAGCTGTCGCGCACCATCACCGAACTGGCCGAGGTGGAGAGCGCGCGCGTGCATCTGGTGCTGCCCAGCAAGAGCCTTTTTGTGGAAGAACAGGCCCCGCCCTCGGCGGCCATCATGCTCAAGCTTAAAAGCGGCCGCAACCTTGGCGCGCAGCAGGTCCAGGCCATCGTCAACCTCGTCTCGACCAGCGTCGAGGGCATGAGCCCCGATCACATCACCCTCGCCGACAGCCGCGGCAAAGTTCTCTACGAGCCCAAATCCGACACGGACATGGCAGGCATGAGCTCAACCCAGCTTGAGTACCAGATGGGCATGCAGCGCAGCCTTGAGCAGCGCATCGAGCAGCTGCTGGTGCCCATTGTCGGTCCTGGACGGGTCATCGCCAGGGTCAATGCCGACCTGGACTTCAACCGGAC
The DNA here is from genome assembly GCA_002412965.1 of Desulfomicrobium sp. UBA5193. GTDB lineage: Bacteria > Desulfobacterota > Desulfovibrionia > Desulfovibrionales > Desulfomicrobiaceae > Desulfomicrobium. Next base: position 300,499 of record DHWB01000002.1, on the reverse strand, counting down.
CACCATCCGCAAGGAAATTTTCGATCCCAAGTCGGCCGTGGTCCGCAGTGAAGTCAAGAGCGAGGAGGAAAACAAGGGTTCGGCCAATGTGGACGGCGGAACTCCCGACCCCAACTACCAGGGAGAAAATGACAAAATGGCCTCGGGCACGGCCCAGGAAAGCACCCGCACCTCCTCCACCACCAATTTCGATATCAACAAGGAAGAGCAGCAGATCATTTCCCAGGCCGGTAACATCAAGCGCCTGAGCGTTGCCGTTCTTGTCGATGGCAAGTACACCCAGCAGCAGGACGGCACGTACGCCTTCGAACCCCTGGCCGCCGAGCAGCTCGCGCAAATCCGTCAGCTGACCCAACGGGCCGTGGGCTTTGACGATGGCCGTGGGGACGCCATCGAGGTCTCCTCGATTTCCTTTGGCGAACCCGCCGGTGCCGAACAGGCTCCGCTCCTGGATGTGGCCTCGCGGTATTTCCAACTGCTCGGCAAACCGCTCCTGAACACCCTCGTTATCCTGCTCTTCCTGCTCTTCGTGGCGCGGCCCGTTGTCTTGGCCCTGATCCGGCCCAAGGTTGCAAAGCCCACCGTGCAGACCACGGAGGAGCTCGGAGCGGCGCAAGAGCTCATGGCCCTGACCGAAGGATTCAACGAGGAAGATCTGGCAGCCGTGGACGCGGTCAAACGCATCGAAAACGCCAAGCATCTGGCACAGCAACTGGTGGAACAGAACATGGATCAGGCCGTCATGATCATGCGTCAATGGATGACTCAGGGAGAAGCATAAGTGGCAGCATCTACTGGAAAACTGACTGGGCCGCAGAAAACGGCCATCCTCATCCTGGCGCTCGGCGACGCGTTCGCTTCGGAAGTGTTCAAGAAGTTCGAGCGCACCGAAATCACGGCCGTGTCCCGTGCCATGGCCAGGCTGGATTCCGTGAACAAGGAGCAGGCCGAGGAAGTCCTGAAGGAGTTCAACCAGGCCATGACCATCGGCAAGGAGATGCTCTACGGCGGCCCCGAACAGGTGCGCAAGATGATCTCCTCCAATCTGGATTCGGATACTGCCCGCTATATCCTGGATGAACTCGATTTTGACTCCGGCCCCGTGCCTTTCAAGGAGCTCGGCAAGGTCAGCCCCAAGATTCTGGCCCAGATCCTGCGCAATGAGCATCCCCAGACCCTGGCGCTCATCCTTGGGCACCTCCCGCCCGAAAGCGCGGGCAATCTCCTGCAGAACATGGCTCCCGGCGTGAGGGCAGAAGTGCTCATCCGCCTGGCCAAGCTCGAAGCCGTGGCCGAGGAAATGCTCGTGGAAGTCGACCGGGTGCTGCAGAGCCAGCTCATCGCCATCGGCGGCAAGGAAGGCCGCAAGGTCGGAGGCGTCAATTCCGTGGCGGAAATTCTGAACGCCATCGACCGGGCCACGGAAGAGGAAATCATGGCCGATATCGAAGAAGAAAGCGCGCAACTGGCTGAAGAGATCAAGCAGCTCATGTTCGTCTTTGAGGACATCATGAAGATCGACGATCGCGGCATCCGCGAAGTCCTGAAGGAAATCAGCAACGAGGATTTGACCATGTCCCTGAAGACCGCGCCAGAGGAATTGCGCGAAAAGTTCTTCAAGAACCTGTCGGAACGCGCTGGAAACATGATCCGCGAGGATCTGGAGATCATGGGCCCGGTCAAGCTCTCCGAAGTGGAGTCCGCGCAGCAGAATATCGTGAAGCAGGTGCGGCGTCTCGAAGCCGAAGGCCGCATCGTCATCGCCGGCAGCGGAGGCGAAGTCCTTGTCTGAGCAGGCCCAACCCCTTGGCCGGGTTATTTACGGCTTGCAACTCGGCGATTTCGGCTACCTGAACCGCCCTGCCACCCCGAATTGGAACGACGAAACCGAGGCCCGCTATATGGAACAGGTTCGAGAACGCGCCCAGCAGATGGCCAAGGAAATTTTGGCCCAGGCCCTGGCGGATGCAGAACAGATCCGCCAGCGCGCCCTGTCCGAAGGGTTGGAGGCCGGACGCGGCGAAGCCCGGAACCAGGCCAAGGCGGAAACCCAGAAGGTCGCAAAATTTCTGGACTCCTTGCAGACCGCATTGATGGCCGAGAAGGAGCGCGTCTACACGGAACACAAGCAGAGCCTCTTCCAGATCTTGCGTCTTGCCTTTGAAAAAACCCTGGGTGTCATGCTGGACACAGAGCGGGAAAAGGTGCTGCAAACCCTCTTCGAGGAAGCCCTGACGCAGCTGCAGACCAGAACATGCGTCACCGTGCATGTATCCCCGGCCGATCTGGAATTGACCAAGGGGCTGGTCGACCAGACCAGGGAAAGGCGCCCCGATCTTCCTGAACTGCGCATTTGTTCCTGCACGGATCTGGGTCTGGGAGGCGTACGCATCGAGAGCGGCGACGGGCTGGTGGACAACTCCATCACCGCCCGCTTCGATCAGGTCCGCGCCATCCTTGACGGATACATGGAAAATTCATGACCGCCGATCTGGACGGAACCCTGCAACTGCTGAACAATCTGAACCCTGCGCAGGCTTTCGGCAAAGTGACCAAGGTGGTCGGTTTGGTGGTCGAAGGACGCGGCATCAAAGCCCCTCTCGGCTCTGTCTGCCAGCTTCTCCCCGACGAAATAGGCAGGCAGATCATCAACGCCGAGGTGGTGGGTTTTCGGGACGACGTGATGCTGCTCATGCCTTACGGCGAAATGCGCGGCATCCGACCGGGCAGCCTGATCCGCAATACCAGCACGCCTCCCCTTTTCCCGGTCGGCAACCGCTATCTCGGTCATGCAGTCGACGCTTTCGGCGAGTCCCTTGACCCTGAAATATCCATCGCTCCGGCCCGCTACTACCCGCTGCATGCCGACCCTCCCAATCCGCTGACCCGCCCGCGCATCACCGAAGCGCTTGATGTCGGAGTACGCGCGATCAACGGCCTGCTGACCCTGGGCAAAGGTCAGCGCATCGGCATCATGGCCGGGTCCGGCGTCGGAAAAAGCACGCTCATGGGCATGTTCGCCCGCTACACGTCGGCCGACGTCAACGTCATCGGCCTTGTCGGCGAGCGCGGACGTGAGGTGGTTGATTTCATTGAGAAGGATTTGGGGCCGCAAGGACTTGCGAAATCGGTCATCATCGTGGCGACCTCGGACCAGGGGCCGCTGGTGCGCATGCGTGCAGCGTATGCGGCCACGGCTACGGCCGAATTTTTCCGCGACCAGGGCAAGGACGTGCTGCTGATGATGGATTCCGTGACCCGCTTTGCCATGGCGGCCCGGGAAGTGGGCCTGGCGGCGGGAGAGCCGCCCACCACCCGCGGTTATACTCCGACAGTTTTTTCGCATCTGCCGCGCCTGCTGGAACGTGCGGGCAGATCCTCCAAGGGGAGCATCACGGGCATCTACACCGTGCTCGTCGAAGGCGACGACTTCAATGAACCCGTGGCCGACGCGGTGCGCTCCATCCTGGACGGGCACATCGTGCTGACCCGCGACCTCGCGGATCAGGGGCACTACCCATCCATCGACGTGCTCAAGAGCGTGAGCCGTCTGGCAACCGATGTCTCCCCTGCGCCCGCCCTCGCGGCAGGCCGCGATCTGGTGCGCATGCTGGCCACGTTCAAGCGCGTCGAGGACATGGTCAACATCGGGGCCTACGCGCCCGGTTCCAACGCGGAAATCGACCAGGCCCTCAAGATGATTACGCCTATCCAAACGTACCTGCAGCAAAACATCGACGAGTGCTCCACCCTGGACCAGTCTTTCAACGCGCTCCTGAAGCTCACCGGGCGCAACAATCCAAGCTCCGTCAAGCCCCGCGTTTAATCCATCGAACCGCCTGCCACGCGCAGCACTTCCTCGTAGGTCGTCACGCCGCGGATGACGCGCTCCATGCCGTCGTCAAAGAGTGATTGCACCCCTTTCTTGCGCACCAGTGTCCGCAGATCCCCAAGGTCGATGTTCTTGCGGATGGCGTCCTTCACTTCCGTGTCATAGGGCAGGATCTCGAAAATTCCTGTCCGCCCGTAGTACCCGGTCTGACGGCAGTGGTCACAGCCCCGGCCTTTCCAGAGCGGCTGGCTTTTCTTGATATATCTGTCGAGACCCAGCGCCTTGATCTGCTCGTAATCCGGGATAAACTGCTGCTTGCAGTGCGGGCAGATGTTGCGGACCAGACGCTGCGCGATGCACCCGATGACCGCCGCGTTAATCAGATAAGCGTCGACGCCCAGATCAATGAGGCGGGTCAGGGCGGAGCTCGCGTCATTGGTGTGCAGGGTCGAAAAGACGATGTGACCGGTCAGGGCGGCCTGCATGGCTTGCTCCGCCGTCTCCAGGTCACGCATTTCGCCGATCATGATGATGTCGGGGTCCTGACGCAGGATGTGCCGCAGCATCTGCCCGAAGGTGACGCCGATTTTGGACTGGATGCCGATCTGGTTGAAATCGTCGACCACCATTTCGATGGGGTCCTCCAGGGTGACGACGTTGACCTGGGGATTGGCCAACACCTTGAGCGTCGAATACAGCGAGGTCGACTTGCCGCTCCCCGTAGGCCCGGTCACCAGGATGAGCCCGTAGGTGCTGCTCAGGAACTTGCTGTAGATCGCATAATGCTCGGGCAGCATGCCCAGTTCTTCCAGATTCTTGAGCGTGCTGTCGCTCGACAGCAGCCGCAGCACCATCTTCTCGCCAAAGGCCACGGGAATGGTCGAGACACGCACGTCCGTCGGCACACCGCCCAGCACCAGCTGCACGCGGCCGTCCTGCGGGCGGCGTTTTTCGGAAATATCGAGGCGGCTGAGACCCTTGAGCCGGTTGATCATGGCCAGATGCACGGTCATGGGCAGCTTGTGCAGATCGTGGAGAATTCCGTCGATGCGGAAGCGGACCAGGGAGAAATCCCGTTTTGGCTCCATGTGGATGTCGCTGGCTCTCTCCCTCAAGGCGGAACGCAGCAGATAGTCCACGGCCTTGATGATGTGCCGCTGCGAGTCGGGATCGGACTTCTCCGACACCTTGACCCTGGCCTCAAGGTTGCCGAGGTCGCTGGAGGACATGAATTCGATTTCCGCAGCCTGGATGGCGGTGCGAAACTGATAATAATCGTCGATGAGGCGGTTGATGTCCTGGCGGGTACAGAGGAAAACCTTGTACGGCAGGTCGCTGACCCGCTCCATGTCCTGCCACAGCTCCGGCCGAAACGGATTGAAGACGGCCAGCTCCAGTTCGCCGTCCCGGATCATGATCGGGACCAGGGTGTTCATGCGCGCAAAACTTTCGGAGATGGTCTTGGTGGTCACTTCCAGATCAAGATCAAATGGGTCCACCCGCCTAAATATGAGCCCCTCGCGACTAGCCACGGCCTTGAGGATGACGTCTTCCGTTATCCTCGACTCCGGGAGCCCCTCTTCCTTGGCCGGTCTGCGGATGTTGAAGCGAATCAGGCTGTCGATTCCGTCCGCGCTTTCAAGGTCGATCTCGTTTTTCTGGGCATGCTCCGCAATGATCTTGGCCTGGGCCTCGCTTATTTCCCCTTCACTGGCCAAAATATCGAGCAGATAGTTCAGGGAATAGACAATGCGTCGGTTCTTGAGGCTATTCATGATTTTGCGTCCTGTGCATGGCCGTAATGCGCTCCACGATCGCCGTGGTTGAATACCCGCCGAGGAGCGGGATGGAGAACACTTTGCCGCCATCCCGCTCGACCAGATCCCGTCCTACGATCTTGTCCACGCTCCAATCCCCGCCCTTGACCAGCACCTTGGGGCGCACGGCCTTGATCAGCTCGTAGGGTGTGTCCTCCTCGAAAATGACCACGTAATCCACACAGGCCAGGGCGGCCAGGACGCGAGCCCGGCTGTGCTGGTCGTTGATCGGTCGCGTGGGGCCTTTGAGGCGCCTGACCGAGGCGTCGCTGTTGAGCCCCACGACGAGACAGGAGCCCATGGCCCGCGCGCGTTGCAGGTAATCCACATGTCCCGGATGCAGGATGTCGAAACAGCCGTTGGTGAAGACCATGTCCCCGGTGACCCCTCGGCTGCGCAGATCTTCGGCGTTCAATATTTTTTGTTCAGTGTTGTGCATGGATTCATGGGGTTTGACGTGAGTCGAGGGGTGCCGTACATGACGCGGAAAATTCGTCCAGGAAGTGCAATGTCCAAAAACTGGCTTCTGTCCAAACACGATTCCTTTGTCCGCGATGTGCTGCGCGATTTCTGCCAAATTGCCAGCGCCCTAGAGAATCATTTTTCTGACTACGACGCAACCGGATCGGTGAGCTTTCATTTTTTTGACGACATCTTGGGCCGGCAAAACAGCAAAGGCCTCCTGTGGCGACTCAAGGACACGGCGCACCTGCTTTTCCGCAACGAAAAACGGACGACCTTCGCGGTGCTTGGCGAATATCTCGACTGGGCTCTGGGCTATTTCTTCCATGAATGCATCAAGCTCAAGGAAGATGCCTACCAGCAGATGAACTACAAACCCCGCTTCAAGCAACTGCAACAGAGCAAAGACTTGAGCCCCGAGGAACAGCACATCGGCACCGAGCTTTACGCTGTCATCAAACAAACATCTGAAAGTATTGAGCGGGAAGTCCGTCGTGTTCGCTTCATCCTTTTTCACTGCAAGCGGATGTTTATCCTCTATCTTCCCCTGCACCATGAAAATCCCCTGCTGGCCCGTTTTCTTTACGCCCAAAACGACCTTGTACGCAGCGTCTTCAAGGGCTATGCAGATGAATTGATACAGGCTATATATGTTGATGGAGTGCATCGTATGTACGAACTCGCGGCCCAATCTCTGGAGGAAGGAGGCTGGCTTGACGAGGCGTCCAAAGCCAGACAACTTGCCGCGCAGAACCGACCGAACCAGAAATAACTTGAAATCGATGCCGAAGGTGCTAGATTTTAACACAAGAACTCTAAATTTCAAAACTTTAACGTTCTTAAAGGACCACAAACATGCGTTATCTTAAACTTATCATCGTCGTCATGTTGCTCTCATCCTGGGGATGCGCGAATTTGATGGGCTCCAGCCCCGAGGAACCGGCTCCTGCCCCCGTTCAGGCAAGTTTCTTTTATGATTTCAATGACATTCGCGTTCCTGAAGAAATGGAAATTCAGTCGGACAAGTCCTCCATCACCCCTTCTGAAGGCGGCAAGTTCGGAACCATGAAGTTTCGGGGCAGAGCCGAGCCCATTTCCCTTTTCGATTTCTTCTTCAACACCATGCCCAAAGACGGCTGGACTCTGGTCACCTACCAGAAGTATCAGCGCTTCAATCTCGTGTTCACCAAGGACAACCGAGTCTGCATGATCACCATCGAAGAAAGCCCCGTTTACTACACATGGCTTGAAATCAAGGTGTCACCCAAGGTTACAAACACTTACTCTCCCACATATCCCACGGGCTCAGCTCCGGTGGACAGCTATCCTGCAACGGGAGCCCCCGTCGGGACCGAAAGGACTTTGTCACAGTGATTCCCGAACATTATTTTTTTGATACGTTTCACGGGAAACGCATCCACCTTGGGGTCACCGGCTCCATTGCAGCGTACAAGGCCCTGGATCTGACCAGGGCCTTTTTGCGTTTGCACATGCAGGTCGGCGTGACCCTGACCGATGCGGCCCGCAAGTTTGTCACGGATCTTTCCTTTGGCGCTCTCGGCGCGGACCCGCTCTTCAACGACATGTTCACGACGGGGATGAATTTCGATCATCTGGAGCCCGCGGTGGCCGATGCCTTTGTCGTCGCTCCTGCAACGGCGAACATCCTGGCGAAGATGACGCATGGATTGGCCGACGATCTGCTCAGCTGCCAACTGCTAGCCTACCCCGGTCCCGTACTGGTCGCGCCGGCCATGAACCCCCGCATGTGGAGCGCTCAGGCCACCCGCCACAACTGGGACATTTTAGGTCAGCGCGGTATTCGCCGCGTGGAGCCTGACTGCGGCCACGTCGCCTGCGGTGATACGGGCCAGGGCCGCCTCGCCCCGATCGATGAAATTTTCATACAGACCCTGGCCGCTCTGGCTCCGCAGGATTTGCGCGGCAAAAAAGTCATGCTGACTCTCGGACCGACCCGCGAGTATTTTGACCAGGCCCGGTTCTGGTCCAATCCCTCAACCGGCATCATGGGCGCATCCCTGGCCATTGCCGCCGCGCTGCGCGGCGCGGAGGTTACCGCCATCACCGGTCCGGTCGATATCGTTCTCCCGGCAATGATCCGCCGCATTCCCGTCGGCACGGCACGCGAGATGTTCGAAGCGGCCAGCGACGTGTTCCCGACTCAGGACATCGGGTGTTTCACTGCCGCCGTTGCGGATTTTCGGCCACCGCCCTGCCCCACAGGCAAATTCAAGAAGAGCGGCGCGCCCCTCACGCTCGTCTTTGAACCCAACACGGACATCCTCGGCACGCTGAGTGCGAGCAAGAACGAAACACAGCTGACCATCGGCTTTGCGGCTGAAGCGCAAAACCTTGAAGAGAATGCGGCAGCAAAGCTTACGCGAAAGAATCTCGATCTGATCGTCGCCAACCCAATTAATGTGCCCGGCGCGGGTTTCGCGTCTACGACAAACCGTGTTCTGGTCATGGACCGTCACGGCCGTACGGAATCATGGCCCGAGCTTCCCAAAACCGAAGTCGCCTGGAGGATATGGGATTGGATCTCAATGAACACGCCCTGACCGAAGCCCAGCGCACTTTGAAACGATTGGGGATAACCCATCTCTGGCGAACTCCTGTTCAGGAGCGGCAGCCCCTTGAAGCGCCCGCTGCGAACAACGCAACATCCTCAAATTTCAGTAAAAATACCACTGCACCTACAGCTGCAGACACTCCTATTCCCGCTTTGTTGCGGTCATTGTTTCACGGGAAACAATCACCCGTGCGCACCCTGTGGACCTACGTGGGTTTGAAAGAAGACCTGGAGCAGCACACCATGCCCGAGCGCATGGTCGTCTTCAGGAAAATCCAGGAATCAGTCTGCCTCCACCTTAAGTGGAAAGAAAATGACATCTGTTCGTGGCCCCTCGATGTGGAACGACAACTCTTCTGCAAAGGGGTCGAGCATTTCAAGCCGCAAATCATCATTATTTTTGAGCCGTGTGAAGAAGGCGTTCGTCCGAAAGAAGAAGCTGATGAGATAACTATTCGCCAAACGGGGTGTGCGGTCCATATCCTCCCAAACCTCGATGAAATGGCAACTGGCAACAAATCGCTCAAAAACGAGGCCTGGAAGATTCTGCAAACCCTGCCCAAATGATCCCGGCCTCGAACTAGTAAATTCCGCGCCCCTCGCACAAAAAAGAAACCCACATCGGTGATTTCCGTATTGCCCACCAAACAGGCTTAGGTTAGGTGGTTTCCATACATATGTTTCACATGGAGCCTTGCATGAAAATTCTCATCACTGGAGCGGCAGGATTTATCGGATTTCATCTTGCCAAACGATTTCTCGACACCGGAGCGTCTGTTTTCGGGCTTGATAATCTCAACGATTACTACTCGGTACAACTGAAGAAAGATCGACTGCACATCCTGCAGCAGGACAAGAATTTCCACTTTGAACCCATTGATCTCGCGGACAGCGATGCCCTTGAGGGTTATTTCAAGGCCCACGGGTTCACCCATGTCGTCAATCTGGCGGCCCAGGCCGGGGTTCGCTATTCACTCGAAAATCCCAAATCGTACATAAACTCCAACATTGTCGGCTTTGCAAATCTTCTGGAATGCTGCCGCCACTCTGGGACGAAGCACCTGGTTTATGCATCATCAAGCTCCGTGTACGGGCTGAACACGTCCATGCCCTTTTCCGTGCACGACAACGTGGACCATCCCGTAAGTCTTTATGCAGCCAGTAAAAAGTCCAACGAACTGATGGCTCATACCTACTCGCACCTCTACAAACTGCCGACCACCGGACTGCGTTTCTTCACTGTGTATGGCCCTTGGGGCAGGCCCGACATGGCCTTGTACCTCTTCACCAAGGCCATCTGCGAAGGCAAGCCCATCAATGTCTTCAACCACGGCAAGATGCGCCGGGACTTCACCTATATCGACGACATCGTTGAAGGCGTGGTGCGTATCGTGGGCCACATTCCGCAGCCAAATCGTGCGTGGGACGGCAAGGATCCCGATCCCAGCACCTCCCCCGGCCCATACAAAATATACAATATAGGCAACAACAACACTGTCGAGCTGGAACAGTTCATCACCGTGCTTGAGAACGCCCTGGGCCGAAAAGCGTTGCGGAACTACATGGACATCCAGCCCGGAGACGTGCCCGCGACCTATGCCAATATCGACGACCTGATCCGCGATGTCGGATTCAAGCCAAGCACGACCATCGAGCACGGTATCGAAAAGTTTATAGCCTGGTACAAAGAGTATTACCGCACATAGTTCCCCGTGAAACATCAGGGTCCAGGAGGAAGAGCTTTGGCGCACACAATCGTTTTGGCGAATCAGAAAGGCGGCGTGGGTAAAACCACCACCACCGTCAATCTGGCCGCGTCGCTGGCGGCCATGGAACAGCGGGTGCTGGTCATTGATTGCGACCCGCAGGCCAACGCCTCAAGCGGACTCGGAGTCGATGTGGCGGGACTGAAGAGGTCGATCTACCAGGCTTTTTTTGACCCAAAAGAGGCCAAAAAGGCCATCATCGACTCGGACATGGAGTTTCTGAAGATACTGCCCTCGACACCTGATCTGGTGGGGGCGGAGATAGAACTGAGCGACGTGAAAGACAGGGAATTCATCCTGCGTTCGATCGTCGAGATGGTCAGCCCCGATTACGATTTCATTCTCATCGACTGCCCGCCTTCACTCGGGCTGATCACCATCAACGCCCTATGCGCGGCAAAATGGCTGCTGGTGCCCTTGCAATGCGAATACTACGCGCTGGAAGGCATCGCGCAGCTGATGAAGACCTACGCTCTGGTCAAAGAACGGCTCAATCCAAAACTCGACATCCTGGGCATTCTTTTGACCATGTTCGACAAACGAAACAAGCTCTCATTCATGGTCGAACGCGAAGTCCGCGACCACTTCAAAGAGCTTGTCTTCACAACGTCGATACCCAGAAATGTTCGTTTGTCCGAAGCGCCCAGTCACGGACTTCCGGCCATCCTGTACGATATCCGGTCCCTGGGCACGCAGTCCTATATCGCCCTCGCCCAGGAACTGATCGAGGGCAAGCGGCTTCAGCCGCAGGCACAGTCCAGTTGAGGTATGCAGGTCACAGTGACCTTGTCCTTGAAATGACGCTTCGTGATGCGCGATTTGCAGGCGACGCACTGAAAAGAGAGCAATCCGCCCATGTTGGCGGCACGCAAGGTGAACTTGCGCGGGTCATCGGACTTCCAATCCTCCGTGGACACGCCGCAATGTTCGCAGCTGACATCGGTGGGCAGTTCGTAACGCAGGTCCCAGTATTTTTCGAGCAGCTGCAGGTCAGCCATGGGTTCGGGAAAAGTGGTGTCCGTAGGATACAGTTTCTCAAAGATTGACAGGACATGCTTGCAGACATGCTGCCACATCTCCTCTTCCAAAAAAACACCCTGCGGCTGACCTTGGGCATCAACAACGTATCTGATGGCGGTATCCTTGTTCACGAGGACTCCAAGAGTTGAAGGTTTTATAAATCTGCCATTCTTTAAATACGAATCGCAAAGGGTCAACGCCCCTTGTCGCAAACATCGGCGGGAAAATTATGACCATGAAAAAACGCGGGCTGGGACGAGGGCTGGATGTACTCATCAAAAGCCGCAATGTCGAACCCGAACATGACGCTGAAATCGTGAATCTGAACATACGTGCGCTGAGCCCCAACATCCATCAGCCGCGGCACCACTTCGACCAGGGGGCGCTGGAAGAGCTTGCGGCCTCCATCAAGGCTCAAGGGCTGATCCAGCCTGTGCTGGTCAGGCCGCTGCAGGAACAGGGCAAATACGAGATCGTGGCGGGTGAAAGGCGTTGGCGCGCCTGCCAGCTTGCAGAGCTTGAAACAATGGCCTGCATTGTCCGGCAGATGGACGACTACGAGAGCATGGCGATCGCGCTTGTTGAAAACCTGCAGCGCGAAGACTTGAACCCCATCGAGGAGGCCCGCGCCCTGGGGCAGATCAAGGAGCATTTCGAGATCACCCAGGAAGAGCTGGCGGACAAGATCGGCAAGAGCCGGCCTGCGGTGACCAACAGCCTGCGGCTCCTCAAGCTGCCGGAGAAGGTGCAGATGCTGCTGGAGACAAACGCCCTCTCCGCCGGTCACGCCAGGGCCTTGCTCGGGATAGAAGACCCGGCAAGCATCGAAACGCTCGCCGACACGGTCATCGGGAAAGGTCTGAACGTGCGCGCCACCGAAGACCTGGTGAAAAAATTCAAAGGCAAGGGAGCTAAAGCGACTTCAAAGCCTCGCCGGGAAAAACCGGCGGCCGAGGACATCTCAAACGTGATCAAAACACTGGGTTCATCGTTCTCGATCAAGCACTCAGGAAGCAGGAAAAAAGGGAAAATTGTATTTTCCTATGCAAGCAGCGAAGAGCGTGAAAAAATCGCATCCTTCCTTGAACGCATGGCAAAGGAGCAGCAATAATGAATTTGGCCTTCAACGCCTCGCGCATGATTGGTTCAAAGGTGCTCATCATCGGCGACATCATGCTCGACCAATACCAACGGGGAATCGTGGAACGGATTTCGCCCGAAGCTCCGGTACCCATTGTCAAGATAACGCAGCAGATTTCCCGCATCGGCGGCGCGGGAAACGTGGCCCAGAACGTGGCCACCCTTGGGGGTATACCCACCTTGATCAGCATCTGCGGAGAAGACCTTTACGGCAACAATCTGCAGGAGATCTGCGCCGACCTGAAAGTGGAAAGCCGCCTCATCAGGTCAGAGGCACGGGAGACGACGCTCAAGACGAGGATCATGGCCGCGCATCAGCAAATGCTGCGTGTGGACCGAGAGACGAGCCGTGCGCTCGATGGACAGGAATTTTCGAAGCTGATCGCGATGGTGGAAAACGAGATCGACAAATTTGAAACCATCATCCTCTCTGATTACGGAAAAGGGGTCATCTCCGCGAAATTCCTGGACTGGTTTGCGGGTCGAAAAAAGGCAGGTCAGAAAATCATTCTGGACCCCAAGACCTGCAATTTCCGCCACTACGAAGATTTGTACTGCATGACCCCGAACACGAAGGAAGCCTCCGAAGGGGCAGAGATGCCCATCTCAAACCGCGACGAGATCATTTCGGCAGGGAGAAAGATCATCGCCGAGCACAAGCTGGCAAGCCTGATCATCACCCTTGGCGCAGACGGCATGGCCGTCTTCCTGCCGGGCCAGGGTGTTTACCACCTGCCTACCACGGCAAAAAAAGTCTTTGACGTGACCGGCGCGGGTGACACGGTCATCGCCGTCATCGCCCTGGGCCTGAGTTCCGGGCTCGACCTGCTCAGCTCGTGCATCCTGGCGAATTGCGCCGCAGGGTTGGTGGTCGGACAGGTGGGAGCGGTGGGCATAACCCAGGAAGAATTGACGGAAGCCCTCGGCACATGGACCTCCATGCACCATGAAAAATGGTGCGACCTCTAGGCCGCACCATTTTCTACAGACTGCATTCACCGCCGCAACACGGCCCGCCGAGGCCGTCGTAGGCGAAGAGTATCCGGCGCTCCCTGGACAGCCGGTCCTCCCCGAGAGGCAAACAGGGGTGGACCGCAGCCAGAGAAGGCAAATCCTTCCACACGGGAACTGCATGAAAACCATCCGCAATGCCCTCCCCTGTCCTTGTTTCCACAAGATGCAGCTCCATGGAGTCGGTCACGGCCACGAGCGGAAATGGCGCGGGAAGATGAATCCTGGCAGCCGCCAGACTTTCCCGCACAAAGGTCCCGACCTCGCCGGGACAGAAGAACATGGCCAGTAGCGGTTCTCCCTCAGGTGAAAATACAGCCAGGTCGATCGCAACCTGCTGTGATTCACCATCAACCGCATACTTCACTTCGTATTTGGGACTGATGCATCCTTTGGGATATTTTCTGTCTTCGACGAGCATCCTGGCCAAGGCCTGCCGCAAGTCTTCATAGGTTGTTTCCATGATTTCCTGTCCGGAAAGATAGTCCGTGATGACTCGGTTGAGACTGACTTCATGCATGAGGACCTCCTGATTTCATGACAGTGAATTAAGCGCTGGATGAAAAGACGCAAGGGCGCGAAGCGTGGATACATTGACCGTAAAGTTGGCGTACGATAGCAAGATGAGAAAATAACCGGAAGTCAGCCATGCGCGAACTGTTTTTAGCCAAATGCATCGATCATATCCACGACGGATTGTGTAACGGGCTGACGCGTTTTTCAGGTCCAAGCCGGGCCGCGCTTGTGTATGCGCGAGACAAGGACAGCCCGGTACGCATATACGATCCGCAGGAACTGCTGCGCGGACATGAGCCTAGGCTCAGCGAGCTGTACCTCAAGGACAGACGCTGGGCGCAAGACACAACGGATGAACAGGGTGAAAATCCGGCCCAATGCAGGAAAATGGAGCTGACTGGCCTCATCTCCTACGGCGGTCGCTTTGCGAACATGTATCATCAGATGTGGTTCACGGAGCAGCATGTGGACCTGTGCTCAACAGGCCCTACGGAAAGGTGGCTGGAGTACGCATGCCGCCTGCTGTCCCAGGATCTGGGAACGCGCAGCATCACGGACCTGGAGACCTCGGGCTACGTGCTGCAGAATTTTTCCACCCATGCCGTGCGCGACCATATCGTCGATGTCCGCAACGAGAGCCTGGGACCGGATACGAGTCTGCGCGTCTATCCCATTCTGGAAGCCGTCCTGAACATCTCCAAGACACAGGAAGAAGGGAAATGGCCGAATGGGGACCTCATCTTCGTCGAACCGAATCTGGTTCACAGGGTGCATTACCTGGCCACATTCGGAGAATTCGAACGGCCAGCCATGAAGGACGTGAAACACATCAGAAAGCTGCTGCAGGCCGTGGAGGGCAACAAGCACAAACTGGTCAGCGACGGACAGACGATCATCGGCATCGGCACGGGCAGGATGCCGGATTTTTCCGTTGTCGTGGAATTCAGAGGCAGGCACGGGTTCATTCGCGTGCAGGAGGAGGCGATCTGCAGCTTTGCCGATGGCGGTTTCCACTCCTCCACCCGCCGCGCTAATCTGGTCCAGCTCGAAGAGATTCTGCTTGAACTCAATCTGGACTCAAGCAAGATTTACACAATCATGAAGGCGGTCGGCACTCTTGTCCGCAGCGCCCAGGAACGAAAACACGGATGCGCGCTGGTCCTTGATTACGGCAGCCCCCTGGCCAACATATCAGGACAGCATCTGGAGTCGCCGCTCGATTTGAAACGACACATGGATCTCGAACTGGCCACGTCCCTGGCCAAGGTCGATGGAGCCCTGCACATAGATATGATGTATCTGAAATTGAACGCTTTTGCTTCTCTGCTCGACGGTCGGGCCGTGGCTGCGGAAAACCGCGCTCGCGGAGCCAGATACAATTCAGCCTTAAGGTTCACGGCCGAGCATGATCAGGTCATCCTCGTCGTGGTCAGTTCGGATCGCCCCATCTCCATCATCCAGCACGGGTCGGAGCTGAAGGCGAAATGCGACTGGGCACCCAGATACCAATGCCTCAAAGAGCCCTTGACCCTGGATCAATGGATTCAGGAATCCACCTCGTAAGCATCCCCTTCACGCATACAGGCTGCAAATCAGAAGCCGCAGGGAGCGGGCCAGTGCTTCGCATTGCTCATCGGCAATCTTTTCGCCTCCCTCCCGGATGTGCAGGATGTCCATGGCCTTATCCTTTTGCGTCGCGATCTTGGCAAAAACCAGATCAATCCCCAGACGATACAGCGAGAGCGAGACCGTCGCAAGAAGACCGGGCACATCCGGTGCCTGGATGGAGAGGATGGTGTGAAAGTCGGACGCACAATTGTCCATATGCACCTGCACCAATTCCTGATCGAGCGCGAACACCTTCTTCAAACGCGGTGTAATGTTTATCGGGAATCGGTCAAGCTCCGACTCGTCGGCGAAGAGAAGCGCAAGGCTCGCCTGAAATGAGTCCATGGTCTCATCGGCGTAGAGCAGATCAAGAGGTTCGGTCACCCAGAACACGTCCACAACGGTCCTGTCATCCCAGACGCAAAGTTCCGCGCCAAGCACCGAGAGGCCGTGACGGGTCAACGCCGAGCAGACCCTGGCGAAAAGGCCGGGCCGATCGACGGAGACGAGCGTGACGCGCAAGGACCTGGTTTTAGGCTTGTGTTCCCAGCCGAGATGAAACGTACTGGAATCACTGCGGCCGTAAAAGGACCGCACCAGATCAATGTGCTCGAAAATACGTCGGGAGCTGGTCTGCATCAGATATCTGGTCGGCATGACGGAGAGAAAACGCTCGAACTCCTGAGAAGAAACATGTTCAGGCCGCTGGGCGCGCAGGGAATCGCGCACCGTGCTCAACCTGTGGACGCGGGTTTGATCAGAAAAAAATCCGTATTCCAGGACCTTGCGCGTCTTGAAATAGGTCTCCCGCAGCAGGTTCTGGACCCATGGGTTCCACGCCTTTGGGCCCGTGGCCATGGAATCGGCCCAGGTCAAGAGGAGTAGCGTTTCCAGACGGTGCACTGTACCCAGCGTCGTCGCCAGTCCGAGAATGACGGACTCCTCCCCGAGATCGCGACGAGTGGCCGTATGCACGAGCAGGAGATGATGCTCGATCAAGGTCGCACACTCTTCAATAAAATTGGCATCATACCCAAACCGCCCCAGTATCTCGCGCGAAAGCGCAGCGCCCCGGACGGCGTGATCACCGTTACCCTTGCCGATGTCATGCAGCAGCGCCGCCCACCGCAGACAGGGATCGTCGCGGTGGGCATAAAGAAATTCACCCAAAAATTCGTGCTCACTGTCAAAAGAGGCCACTTGACGGACCGTCTCGACCAGATGTGGCCCGGCAGGGAGCTTGTGATAGGCGTCGAACTGCACAAGGTGCTCGATGCCTGAAAACTCGGGCAGAAAAAGATTCAAGAAACCGACCTCAAGCATCTGCTCCAGGGCATGTGCGGCAACGGGGCTGCACAGCAGCTCTTCAAAGCGCGCGACAATGGCGCGCTGCCAATCTGACCCGGACAAGGCGGGGAATCGTTCCTGAATGATACGCCGGGTATGCCAGCCGATAGGCACGCCGCTTCGCGCACTGTGCCGGAAAAGCTCCAGAATATTGGCCGGATCGGCGACAAGAACGGAAAAATCGAGGCCAACGTCGGCGGGGGCCGCAGCCTGACCTCGCCCATCGACAACGGCCAGGGCCTTGTTCAGACAAAGCCTGCAGAGCAGTTTGATCTCCGTCATGGCCTTGTGCAAATCCGAAAGGAAGCGCTCGACGGCGCCCCTGTCCTGCGCCGGGCCATAGCCCAGAACCTGGGCGATCTCCGGCTGCATTTCAAGGTGCAGGACATCGTTTTTGCGCTTGCTCGCGCGATGCAGGGCAATCCTGGTCCGCGCCAGAAAAAGTGCGCTCTCGCGTAGAGCAACGCGCTCGGATACGGACAGGAACACGGGCCCGCCGCCTCCAATGCGGCACACGGCTTCCAGCCAGTTGACGGTCTGGAGGTCACGCTGGCCCCCCCTGCCCTCTTTTACGTTCGGGGAAAGCAAGTGAGAGGTTTCGCCGAATCGCTGGTGGCGCAGCTCGTGACGCCTCGCGAGCCAGGCGACGAGTTCCGTACGGGAATGCGCGGCGATGCGTGTTTTGACAGCGTCCTGAAACAAGTCAAAGCGTACTTGAGGGCCACACAGCAGCCGTGCGTCCAGCAAGGAACACAGCACTTCAAAGTCGGTCGCAGCCAGATTGATGGTTTCGGATAAGGTCCTGATCCCGTGCCCAACGTCAAAGCCGTTGTCCCAAAGGGGCAGAAAGAGCGCCTCCGCCAATGGCTCCGAGTCCGTGGCGTCCGTTTCGGACAGGCAGACAAGCAGATCGATATCCGAATACGGATAGAGGTCGCCGCGACCATAGCCGCCAAGAGCGAGAATCAGATGCTGTCCATTCAAGGGGAGCTGGTCAGTGCAGGCCTGGCGTATCCAGTCATCCACGCGCGCGGAAAACCAGGCGGGGGTATGGCTCTGGTCCATCTCCCCCGCCCGGTACAGGTCTCGTGCGTGTCGCAATTTTTCGATGCTCATGAAAAAATGGGGGCAGCCGGGGCCGCCCCGATACTACAGTGCGGAGCCGCCGGACTCGCCGGTGCGGATGCGGATGGCGTTGTCGATGGTGGAGATGAAGATCTTGCCATCGCCGATCTTGCCGGTCTTGGCCGCTGCCTGGATGACCTCAAGGGTCTGGTCGAGCATGTCGTCATTGATGACGATCTCGATCTTGACCTTGGACACGAAGTCGACCTGATACTCGGCCCCACGATAGACTTCCTTGTGGCCACGCTGACGTCCAAACCCTTTCACTTCCGTGACGGTCATGCCTTGAATGCCCATGCCGGTCAGGGCTTCCTTGATCTCGTCCAGCTTATAGGGCCGGGTGATTATTTCTACGCGTTTCATGATTCCTCCGAAATGATTTGCGATTTAAGCCTGATAGGCCGATTCGCTGTGCAGGGCCACGTCCAGTCCAGCCTCTTCCTCTTCATCGCTCACACGCAGCGGCACGATGACATTGACGATTTTGAGCAGAACATAGGAGACGATGAAAGAAAAGAGACAGGTGGCCACGACGGAAACGAACTGGATCCAAAGCTGGCCGGGATTGCCGTAGAAGAGCCCGTTGAACCCGGCGGGATTGATGGCCTGGTTGGCAAACAGCCCGGTGGCCAGGGCTCCCCAGATACCGCCGACGCCGTGGATGCCAACGACATCCAGGCTGTCGTCATAACCAAAGCGCGCTTTGAGGCTTACACCGATGTAGCAGAAGAGGCCTGCGCCGATGCCGATGATCACGGCGGGCACGATGCCGACAAAACCGGCGGCCGGAGTGATGGCAACCAAGCCAGCCACAGCGCCCGAGGCCGCGCCCAGGGTCGTGGGCTTACCGTGCCACTTCCATTCCACGAAAAGCCACACCAGCATGGCTGTGGCCGCCGCGATGTGCGTCGTCACAAAGGCGTTTCCGGCCAGACCGTTGGCGGCCAGGGCGCTGCCAGCGTTGAACCCGAACCAGCCGAACCACAATAAAGCCGTACCGATCATGGTCATGGGCAGGTTATGCGGCAGGAAAGAGCGCTTGCCGAAGCCCTTGCGCCTGCCGATGACGAGCGCCGCAGCCAAAGCCGCGCTGGCGGAGCTCATGTGCACGACCGCTCCTCCGGCAAAGTCGAGAGCGCCCATCTTGAACATCCAGCCTCCGCCCCAAACCCAGTGGCACAGAGGGGAATACACGAAGGTGCACCACAATATGATGAAGAGCAGGAATGCGGAAAATCGCATGCGTTCGGCAAAAGCGCCGCTGATCAGGGCTGGGGTTATGATGGCGAACATGCACTGAAAGATCATGAAGACCATGTGCGGAAGATTGGTGGCCAGAGACTCGTGCGGCTCCATGCCCACCCCGGCCATGCCCAGAAAGTCGAAGCCGCCGATGAGGCCGTTGATGTCGGTCCCAAAAGACAGCGAATAACCCCAGAAAATCCAGACCAGGGTAATGACGCCGATGGCGGCGAAACTCTGCATCATCGTGCCGAGCGCGTTCTTGGAACGGGTCATGCCGGCATAGAACAGGGCCAACCCCGGAGTCATGAACATAACCAGGGCAGCACAAATAATGATAAAAGCGGTATCAGTCGGATTCACAATGCACCTCCATTTTTGTCGGAGATGAGCAAAGACAGTGCCATGAAAAATTAGCTCAATATATCAGATAAATATAAGAAATCACGGCCGCGAGAACAAAAAATCAAGATACAATTTCGTGCATAATGCGCAGTAAATTATCTTTTTTTGTTAAAAAAGAGGCGTCCTTTCCGCGCCTTTTTTGTTAGAATAGACAGTTTTGTAGCCGGGAACGCAAAACCTGATGCGCTCACTCCACGCCCCCCATTCATAGAGAAATCAATGGATGAATGGGTCTTGGCAGATTTTAGGACGAGATCACGGCGCAAATTTTCAAACGCGAGGGAAGTCTCAAATCGCGGAAAAACAAGCAGACATCCCAAATCAATGTTTCAAAATTGAAAAAACTAATAATATACTAAAATAATTTAATATTTATACAAACTAAACAAAACTGCGTTACTCTCCCAACCTAAAATCCAGGGCATACCCAAAATTAAACATAAATGTTATTTTTAGGCATAAAATCACGCGAGTGTGAGCGCATAAATTAACAAATAGCGCATTGCTGGCAAGCGCGTAACTTCAAATATTCAACAAAAACAACTCTGTACCACTATTGGCACCGCATATGCTTTGTGGGGATATCAACACACACCACCACGGAGGTCATTATGCACGAGGTCACAAAACAAACATCTGCCCTGCTCAGACCAAAAGTCTGGGCTCTGACCCTATTACTGGCAACCTTAACCCCCGCCCTGGCATTCGCCGAAGGCGAGGCGCTGTCCCAGTCCAATGCCAATCTGCTCTGGACCCTGATCGCGGCCATTCTGGTCATGTTCATGCAGGCCGGCTTCGCCCTGGTCGAAATGGGCTTTGCCCGGGCCAAGAACGCCGGCAACATCCTGATGAAGAACCTGCTCGATTTCGCGGCCGGACAGCCCGCATTTTTCCTGTTGGGCTTTGGCCTCATGTTCGGCCAGGACATTGGCGGCTTCATCGGCTCAAGCGGATTCCTCCTCGCCGGGAACGATCCCGCCAGCGATGCGGGCATGTGGAACCTGACTTTCTGGTTCTTCCAGTCTGTCTTCGCAGCCACCGCCGCAACCATCATCTCCGGCGGCGTTGCCGAGCGGACCAAATTTTCAGCCTATATCATTGTCAGTGTCGTGGTCTCCGCCGTGATCTACCCCATCTCCGGCCACTGGGCCTGGGGCTCCCTCTGGGGCGCGGGGGAACTCGGCAAGGGCTGGCTTGAAACCATGGGCTTCATCGATTTCGCCGGCTCCACCGTGGTCCACTCCGTAGGCGGCTGGATGGCACTGGCTGGCGCACTGGTGATCGGACCGCGCATTGGCAAGTACAGCCCCGACGGAAAGGCCAAGGCCATCCCCGGTCACAACATCCCGATGGCTGGCCTTGGCGTCTTCATCCTCTGGTTCGCATGGTTCGGCTTCAACTCAGGCAGCACCACCGCCGTCAACGGCACCATCGGCTACATCGCCGTCAACACCAGCCTGGCCGCCTGCATGGGTGTGCTTGGCGCCATGATCTACGCCTGGATCAAGCACGGCAAACCGGACACCTCCATGGCCTTGAACGGCGCCCTGGCCGGTCTGGTGGCCGTCACCGCCGGATGTTACGAAGTTTCACCCGTGGGTTCTTTGGCCATCGGTTTCATGGCCGGCATCCTGGTCGTGGTCTCTCTTGAATTCATCGATCAGGTCCTCAAGATCGACGATCCGGTTGGCGCATCCTCCGTGCACGGTGTCTGCGGCATGTTCGGCACCATCATGGTCGGCTTCTTCGCGGCCCCCGGTTACGGCTCGAACATCGGCCTGCTCTACGGCGGCGGCACCGACCTGCTGGTAACCCAGATCATCGGCGCGGCTTCTGTCTTTGCCTGGGCCTTCGGCAGTGGCCTTGCTCTCTTCTACATCCTCAAGGTGACCATCGGCATCCGCGTCACTCCTGAAGAAGAGCTCAAGGGTCTCGACATCACCGAACACGGCATGGAATCCTACAACGGCTTCCAGATCTTCACCAACGAATAAGGGGGGAACACCATGAAACTCGTCATCGCATATATCCGGCCCGAGAGCCTGAACGCGGTCAAGCAGGAACTGTACACCAAGAAGATCTACAACATGTCCGTCACCAACGTGCTCGGCAGCGGACGCCAGAAAGGCTTCACCGAGACTTACCGCGGCGTGGTCATGGAAGTGAACCTGCTGAAGAAGGTTCGCGTGGAGATCGGAGTCAACGACGATTACGTCGAACAGGCCGTGGAAGCCATCAGCGCGGGAGCGCGGACAGGCAAGGAAGGGGACGGCGTCATCTTTGTCCTGGAGTGCGCGGCCGCAATCCGCATCCGCACCCAGGAGACCGGCCCAGCCGCCATGGGCTAAGGTATCGGACCGCAATATCAAACTCGAAGGGAGGCCGAAAGCGCCTCCCTTTTTTTATCGCAGACAGGCAAACCCGCCGCCGGACCAGGGGCAGCTCCCGCATGGCACGGCCTGCCCGTAGCAGTCCTTGGCAAAGGGCTTCGGAAAGCCCTGAACATAATCGCAAGGGGCCACGCTGCAATCCGCGCAGCGCGCATACTCCTCCTGCACGGCTTCCCTGCGGAAATCCGCGAACGCGGCCGAATTCCAGACCCGCAGCGGATCGTCCCCAGGCACGCGGCCAAAGACGCGCTGCCCGACGCGAATCTCGGCGCCGAGCAGCCAGGCCGAATAGCTGTGCCACAGATAATAGCACGGGGTCAGGGCGCCATCGCAGGCCACAAAAAGACTCGGGTCCTGCACAAAGGCGCAGGCCCTCGGCTCCCGCGCGGCCGTCTCGGGCAGATCGAGGTTAATCCCCCTCGCCTTTGCCGCGTCCATGGCGCGGGCAAAGCTCTCGCGCACGCGCTCCAACCGCGCAAAATCGACCCGCATGGCGTTCGGCAAGCTGAATTGCAGACCCCGCCTTTGAGCGTCCTCTTTCATGGCCAGAATAAGATCGACCAGCCGCTGCTGCCCAGTCGTGCGGAAAACGGCATAAAAGGCGGTGTAGGAGTGGGAAACATCCAGCCCCTCGGCATGAAACAGTTTTGCCCATTCAAGATAAAAATCGAGACAGCGCCGTGAAACCGACACGTACAGACTCGGCGCGGCATCGGCGGCATTGTAGGGCAGGACATGGGAGACAATGACAAATTCGGCACCATGATCCGCGCACCAGGAAACCATGTCCGGCAACGACGCGTAATTTTGCGCGTGAACCACGGTCTGGGCCCCAAGGCTGAGCGCTCTCGCATCCGACCGGGCCGCTGCGGTGCGCATCAGGGCGAAGGCATGACCGACCTGCCCGAGCTCCGCGCCGGACCGGAAGAGCTCCAGCTGGGCCGCATCGGGAGAATCCACGGAAAAGCAGACCCGGTCCAGACCCGCATCCATGAGCTCCCCGGCCAGCGATGGGTTCAGGAGCATGCCGTTGGACTGGAACCCGATGACGCAGTCCTGCGGCACCCGCTCTCGGGCAAAGGCGATGAACGCGGGCAACTCCGGGTGGAGCATGGATTCGCCGACGCCGTTCAGGTTGAGGGTAGTCAGATGGGAAAAAACGGGCGACAGGGCCTCGAAGGTCCGTCGGGACATGAGAGCGTCTTCGCAGTCCCAGCCCGAGGAGTGCTTGACGCACATGGCGCAGCCCAGATTACACAGGGTGGCCAGCTCAACATAGAGTTTGCGTGGGAAAAGATTCGTCTGCATGGGGTCTCTTTGAACAGGGGGAGCGCCCCGTCAATATCCCAATATGACACAGGCGACCGGGTCTGGACGCGTCATGCGCCGCCGGCGGAAAACATGTCGCCCACCAGGGAGCCCAGGCGCTCGATGCCGCGAGCAAGACCATCGCTCCACAGGTTGCCGGAATTGAGGCGTACATGACCGGCAAAGCGGTCCTGGGTGGAAAAGATGGTCCCGGGCGCGATGCTGATGCCCTCTGCCCTGGCCCGATACATGAGCTCCACCGAGTCCACGCCCCTGGGCAGCTCCACCCAGAGCACCCCGCCGCCCTCGGGGCGGCTGACCCGCGTGCCGTCGGGAAAGGTGCGGCTGACGTGCAGCTGGATGGCCCGCATCTGCTCCTGCAGCTTGCGGCGCAGAACACGCAGGTGGCGGTCGTAGCGCCCCTCACGCAGGTACAGGGCCACGTTCTCCTGGGTCGGGGTGGCGGAGCAGACGTTGGTCGTGGCCTTGACCTCGTAGGCCTCGCGGTAAAACCGGCCCGGCATGATCCAGCCGATGCGGTAGCCGGGACACAGGGTCTTGGAGAAGGACGAGCACAGGACCACGAGGCCGTCCTCGTCGTACATCTTGAAAACCGAGGGCCGGGTCGGCCCGAAATGCAGGTCCCCGGCCACATCGTCCTCGATGAGAGGGATGCCCCGCCCGGCAAGCAGCGCGACGATCTCGCGCTTGGCGCTGTCCGGGGTCAGGGACCCGTCGGGATTGTTGAAATTGGGCGTGAAGATGCAGGCCCGGATATCAAAACGCCCCAGCGCACGCTCCACGTCGGCGGGCTCCACCCCATGCCGGGGATGGGACGGGATCTCGATGGAGCGCACCCCCTGATTTTCAAGGAGCTGCTGAAAACAGAAATAGGACGGGGCCTGGATGAGCACGTTGTCTCCGGGCCGCACCAGGCTGCGCACGGCCACGTGCAGGGCCTCCAGCGCTCCGCAGGTGATGATGATCTCCTCGGGCCGCACATCGAGGCCCGCCTGGGCCGCGCGCAGGGAGAGCTGGCGGCGCAGCTCGAGGCTGCCCTCCACCGGCAGATACCCGACCAGGCGCTTGGGATTTTCCCGCGACAGCCGCGCCGCGACCTTGGCCAGTTCACGATACGGAAGCAGCTCCTCGGACGGACAGTTGATGCCCAGAGGGAGCAGCTCCTGATCGCCAACAGTCTCGAGCACGGCCGAGATGAGCTGGCTGCGGTTGATGGTGTGGGGCCGCAGGAGCGGCCGGGGAGTGCGCGGCGGAGGAGGCAGCTCCTGCACGTCGCGACGGACAAAGAAGCCGGACCTGGGCCGGGACTCGATGACGCCCTTGCACTCAAGCGCGGCGTAGGCCTGCAGTACCGTGCTGACCGCGACCCGGCTGCGGGCGCTGACATGACGCAGGGAAGGCAGGCGCGCTCCGGGACTGAGCGTTCCGGATGATATCTGCTGCAAGAGCTGCTGCTCGATCTGCCGGTATCTGTAATCTTCCATGGTCCTGTCCTCTCGAATGACACCGGAAGGCGTCGCTTTCTGCCGCCGTTGCGGCTGTCTTTCAGCGCAGTGTTCGCAACCTACGAGAAATTCAATCAAAAAGATGGATTCCCGCCTTCGCGGGAATGACGCCTAGCAGAGCGCTCATACCGTTTTTTCCCAGTCAGGGGCAGGCTCACTGCACTGATTCGATGTCATTCCCGCGAAGGCGGGAATCCATCTTTCCATCTTCCATCCCCCACCCTGCCGCAGGGTTTGGCTGGTTTCAGGGGCTGCGGTCCGTCGGCTGTCTGACCGAGCCAGGCATCGTTTGACAAGCCATTGCACCCGGTCGATTTGCCGGCGCACCGCAGGGTTTGGCTGGTGTCGGGGGCGGTGGCCCGTCGGCTGTCTGACCGAGCCAGGCATCGTTTGACGAACCATTGCCCTCCGGTCGATTCGCCGCCAGATCGTCATGCACGCAATGGTTCGTCTCTACGAGGCCGGCGAGGGAGTTCCGGCGGGTCACCGCCCCCGACACCAGCCAAACCCTCCCTTGATGTTCCGGCAAAACGCGCCCTTCTTCCTCTTCCTGCCTTCCTACCCTTCAACCCCGAATCTGTTATGGTCGAAATTTATGCAAACTGTATCTGTACTGCAAACAGTTTTTGACTAGGGTGAACTTCAAGGGGATAATCGATTATGAACAGCGCCACTCTTTCCCAAACAACCAAAGGCGAGTCCGCACTGGCCTCGGCCTTCCGACAGACCCTTCCCATCATCCTGGGCTATGTGCCGGTCGGCTTCGCCTACGGGGTTCTGGCCCAGAAATCCGGACTCTCAGGCATAAACACGATCCTCATGAGCGTCCTGGTCTTCGCGGGGTCGGCCCAGCTCATCGCCGTGGGCCTGTTCGCGGCCGGTGCCGCACCGCTGGCCATCGTGGCCACGACCTTTGTCGTCAACCTGCGCCACCTGCTCATGTCCGCCGCCCTGGCGCCCTATTTGCGCGCCTGGAGCAAGACCCGCCTGGCCCTCTTCGCCTACCAGATGACGGACGAGACCTTCGCCCTGCACGCAAACCGCTTCGCCAAGGGCGAGACCGGCACGGGCGAGACCTTCGGCATCAATGTCATCGCCCAGAGCGCCTGGGTCGGCGGGACCGTCCTGGGTCTGGCCGCGAGCACGCTCATCACCGACATCCGGCCCATCGGACTCGATTACGCCCTGCCCGCCATGTTCATCGCCTTGCTGCTGGGGCAGCTCAAATCCCGGCAGCATCTGGCCGTGGCCGTCGTCGCCGGCCTTCTGTCCACCGCCCTTATGCTCGCGGGCCTTGACCAGAGTCACGTCCTGGCCGCGACCATCGCAGCCGCAACCATTGGCCTCGGAGTACACGCATGGACCAGCAAACAATCTTCCTGACCCTGCTCGGCATGATGGCCGTGACCTACCTCCCGCGCGCCCTGCCCGTCCTGGCCCTGGCCCGCCGCTCCCTGCCCGAGGCGGTCATCCGCTGGCTCGGCTTCATTCCCGTGGCGGTGCTCTCGGCCATGCTGCTGCCGTCCCTCATCGTGACGGAAAAAGGGCTTGATTTTTCGGCCCAGAACATATTCCTGTGGGCGGCCATCCCCACCTTTCTGGTCTGCTGGAAGACAAGAAGCTTCGTGGGGGCAATTGTGACCGGCATGGGCTGCGTAGCCTTGGGCCGGCTCCTGTAACGAGGTCACCATGAAAACCATCGGCATTCTGGGCGGCATGAGCTGGGAATCGACCCAGCATTACTACCGCCTGATCAACGAAGAGGTGCGCGAGCGTCTGGGCGGGCTCAATTCCGCCCGCATCCTGCTCGCCAGCGTCAACTTCCAGGACGTGGAGCCGCACATGCGGTCCGGAAACTGGGACGAAGTGGCCGCCATGCTCTGCGATCATGCGCTACGTCTGGAGCGGGCCGGGGTGGACTTTCTGGTCCTGGCCACCAACACCATGCACAAGCTGGCGCCCCGCATCGAGCAGCGCATCTCCATCCCGCTCTTGCACATCGCGGACGCCACGGCCCGCACCATTGCGGACATGGGCCTGTCCACCGTCGGGCTGCTGGGCACCCGGCACACCATGGAAGAGGATTTTTACACCGCCCGCCTGGTCCGGTACGGGCTCACGCCCCTTGTGCCGGAAAGCGCCCCGGAACGCGCGGAAGTGGACCGGATCATCTTTCAGGAGCTCTGCCGGGGCCGCGTCCTGGATGAGTCGCGCCGCGCCTATGACGACATCATCACCAAACTGGCCGCCCGTGGCGCCGAGGCCGTGATTCTCGGCTGCACCGAGATCGGACTGCTCGTCTCCACCGGGCCGGTCCCACTCATCGACACCACCGCCGTACACGCCAAGGCCGCAGTGAGCCTGGCGCTGGACGGATTTTAAGGAGCACGCATGAACTTCCGATTCACCCAACGCATCCAGAACACGCCGAAATCCTTCATTCGCGAGATCCTGAAAGTCACCCAGGACCCGAGCATCACCTCCTTTGCCGGCGGCCTGCCCAATCCGCACCTCTTCCCCATCGAGGCCCTGCAGGATGCCGCACGCGAAACCCTGGCCACATGCGGGGCGCGCGCCCTGCAGTACTCCACCACCGAAGGCCATGCCGAGCTACGCGCCTGGATCGCCGCCCGCTACGAGCGCCGGGGCGTCACCGTGCACCCGGATCAGGTGCTGATCACCACCGGTTCCCAACAATGCCTGGACCTTCTGGCCAAGCTCTTCATCGAAAAAGACGACGAGGTGATTCTGGAGCGGCCCAGCTACCTCGGCACCATCCAGGCCTTCACCATGTTCGAGCCAAACTTCGTGACCGTGGAACTGGAGGAGGACGGCCCCAATCTGGCTCAGGCAGAGGCGCTGCTGGCCACGGGACGGCCCAAGCTCTTCTATGCCGTGCCGAACTTCCAGAACCCTTCGGGTCTGACCTATTCCAAGGCCAAGCGCGAGGAGCTGGGCAGGCTGCTGCAAAAATACCCCGAGACCATCTTCATCGAGGACGACCCCTACGGCGAGCTGCGCTTCTCCGGCCAGCACCACCAGCCCGTCTTCGCCCATACCGGAGGGCGCAGCATCATGCTCGGCAGCTTCTCCAAGATCACCGTGCCCGGCTTTCGCCTCGGCTGGATGGTCGCCCCCCCGGAAATCATCCGTCTGGCTGTCAAGGCCAAGCAGGCCGCGGACCTGCACTCCTCGACCTTCAATCAGTTCGTCATCAACGAATATCTCAAAAAACACTCCATCGACGACCATATCGCCAAGATCACGGAGTGTTACGGTTCCCAGGCGGCGGCCATGGTCAAGACCCTGGAGCGGGAGGCCCCCGAGGGCGTGACCTTCACCCGCCCCGAAGGAGGCATGTTCTCCTGGGTGACCCTGCCCGAAGGCAAGGGCTCCTGCATGGACCTCTTCAACCTGGCCATCGAGCAGAAGGTGGCCTTCGTACCGGGCATGCCCTTCTACACCGACGGCGGGGGCCAGAATACCCTGCGCCTCAACTTCTCCAATGCCTCGGAACAGACCATCGACACCGGCATCACCCGGCTGTGCCAGTGCATGCGGGATTTTCTGAAATAACCCCCTCCTGGTCATGGCGGGATTAACCCCGCGACAGCGCCCCGCCATGACCCGCGCCAATTCCGACCTCAACACTTCAATCCCGACTTCCCCGCTCCAAAAACATTTCCCGCGCTCCCGAGGTTGAGTTTCGAACGGTCCGAGGTGTACACGTGATGGTGAACAGCATCATCTCACCCCTGCGGAGCCCATCATGCCCCTGTTTCTGCGCCCTCTTCTACTTCTCGCCGTACTCCTCCTCGCCGCCTGCGGACAGGATGCCCCGCCCAAGGCCGAACCGCGCTCCATCAAGGCCGGGACCCTGCGCCTGTCCCTGACCGAGGCGCGGGAATGCACAAGCCTGCCCGGCGAAGTCCAGTCGCGCAACAGCGTGACCCTGGCCAGCAAGGTGAGCGGCACTGTGACAGAGATCCTGGCCAAGGAAGGAGACAGCCTCGCGGCGGGCCAGATCATCCTGCGCATCGACGACGCCGAGCTGCGTCAGCGCGAACAGGGCGTGCGCTCCACTGCCGGACAGGCCAGCTTAGAGGGCAAGGCCCTGGCCGCGCGCCGCGCCCAGGCCAAGGCCACCTTCGAGCGGATGCAGAAGCTCCTCGATCAGAACGCCATCAGCCGCGACGACGTGGACCGCGCCAGGGCCGAGTACGAGGCTCTGGCCAGCCAGGAGAAGGCCATGGCCGCCCAATCCTCGGCGGCAGGCTTCCAGGGCGCCGAGATTCGCGCCCTCATGCAGTACAGCACCGTATCCTCGCCCCTGAAGGGCGTGCTCAGCAGGCGGCATGTCGATCTGGGCGCCTTCGTGCAGGCCGGGACGCCCCTGGCCGAGGTCGATGACCTGACCAGCGGATTCGACCTCGTGGCCCGGGCCGACGAATCCCTGCTCGGGCGCATCAGCCAGGGCATGACCGTGGTCGCGCTCATCCCCTCCCTGTCCGCAGCCCCGTTTTTGACCACCCTCTCGGCCGTGATCGGCCAGGTGGACCCCACGAGCCGCTCCTTCCGGGTCAAGGCCGCCCTGGACTCCGCGCCCAGCCCCGGCATGTTCGGCAAGCTCTGCGTGCCCGTAGGCGCTGCCAAAAAACTTCTTGTGCCCCGCTCCGCCTTGCGGCCGCGCGGCGAGTTGACCACGGCGCTGATCGTCGACGGCGAGTCCATCCTGCGCCTGCGCATCGTCAAGACCGGCGGGATCTACCAGAAGGCCGTGCTGAGCGGCCAGACCTTCATCCTCCAGACAGGGACGGATCAGCTGGAAGCGGCGCCCGAGGGAGCCGAAATCCTGGTGGAGGCGCTGTCCGGCCTCGCCTTGGGCGACGAGGTGGTCATGGACGCGCCCGACGTGGCCCGCGAAGGCGACCTCCTGGTGCGGGAATAGCCATGACCGAACATTCCGGCCACAATCATGATTTTCTGACTCGCATCACCGCGAGCTTTGTGGACTCCAAGCTCGTGCCGCTCATCATCGTCTTCGCCATTTTTCTCGGCGTCTTCGCCGTGCTGCGCACCCCGAGCGAGGAAGAGCCGCAGATCATCGTGCCCATGATCGACATCATGGTGGAAATGCCCGGCGCCATGCCCGAAGAGATCGAGAAGCGCGTCGTCGGCCCCATGGAAAAGCTGCTGTGGGAGGTTCCCGGCGTGGAATACGTCTATTCCACGGCCATGGACGGCCAGGCCCTGACGGTCGTGCGCTTCCTGGTCGGCGAGGACGTGGAGAAAAGCCTCATCAAGGCCTACAGCAAGCTCTACCAGCATCTGGACTGGATTCCGCCCGGATGCTCCCAGCCGATACTCAAACCCCGCTCCATCGACGACGTGCCGGTCCTGGCCGTGGCCCTGACTGGCGAAAATCACGACAGCCGCACCCTGCGTCAGGTCGCGGCCGAGGTGGCCGAGAGCCTGCGCGCCCTGCCCGGAGTCTCGGAGGTGAACCTCATCGGCGGCCGCAAGCGGGCCCTGACCGTGGACGTGAACCCGGAGCGGCTGCGCGCCCTGAACCTGGACAGCGTGGACGTGTCCGCGGCCATCGCGGGCCAGAACCAGGCCGACCAGAGCGGGCTCATGACCGCCGCCGGAGCCAGCCGCCAGGTCCGCCTCGACAACGCCTTGCGTTCGGCGTCCGACGTGGCCGCCACGGTCGTCGCCGTGCAGAACGGCCGCTCCGTCACACTGGACAGCGTGGCGGACGTGCGCGACGGCTGGGCCGAACCCGAGGACTACGTCCTCTTCGCTCCCGGTCCGCAGGCCGGCACCAAGGGCATCACGGCCGGGGCCGGACAGCTCCAGCCCGCCATCACCCTGACCGTGGCCAAGCGGCCGGGCATCAACGCAACAACGTTGTGCCAAAAGGCGCTGGCCACCATCGAGAATTTACGCGGCACCGTCATCCCGGCGGACATGCAGACCGTGGTCGTGCGCGACTACGGCGAGACGGCCAAGCACAAATCCGACGAACTGCTCTTCCACCTGGCCATCGCGGCCCTGTCCGTGGGGGCCATCGTGGCCTTTTTCCTTGGCGGCCGGGCCAGCATCGTGGTCATGGTCGCCGTGCCCGTGACCCTGGCCGTGACCTTGGCCACCTACTGGCTGCTGGGCTACACCCTGAACCGGGTCACCCTTTTTGCCCTCATCTTCTGCATCGGCATCCTGGTGGACGACCCCATCGTGGACGTAGAGAACATCGTGCGCCACGTGCGCCTGCCCGGCTCGGCGGGCCGGCCCTTCGCCCAGGTCATCATCGAGGCGGTCAGCGAGGTGCGCGCGCCCCTGGTCCTGGCCACGTTCACGGTCATCGCTGCCATCATGCCCATGGCCTTCGTCGGCGGACTGATGGGGCCGTACATGCGCCCCATGCCGGTGGGAGCGAGCATGGCCATGCTGCTGTCCATGGCCGTGGCCTTCGTCATCACCCCCTGGCTGGCCAAGCGGGTGCTCAAGCCTTCGGACAGCCATGAGCACGAATCCCACGACGACATCTTCACGCGCGGCTACATCTGGCTCATGCGCCACCTCATTCAGCGGCCCCGCTTCCGCGCCCTGTTCCTGGCCGGGATGGTCGGACTGCTGCTCCTGGCCGTCAGTCTCTTTCCCTTGAAGGCCGTGCTGGTGAAGATGCTGCCCTTCGACAACAAGAGCGAGTTCGAAGTCGTGGTCGACATGCCCGACGGAACGGGCCTGGAGACCACGGCCGCCGCTGCCGAGGCCCTGTCGCGCTCCATCCTGAAGGAGCCCGAAGTGACCGACGTGCAGCTCTACGTGGGCACGGCCGCGCCCTTTTCCTTCAATGGACTGGTGCGCCACTATTATCTGCGCCAGGGGCCGAATGTGGGCCAGATCCAGGTCAACCTGGTCAATCGCAAGGACCGGAGCGCTTCCAGCCACGAGATTGCGGGCCGCGTGCGCGAGGCCATCATGCCAGTGGCCAGGGAATTCGGGGCCCGGATCAAGGTCGTGGAAGTGCCGCCCGGCCCACCCGTGCTGCAGACCCTGGTGGCCGAGATCTACGGCCCGACGCAGGAGTCCCGGCTGGCCGTGGCCAGGCAGGTCAAGGACATCTTTACCGAAACGCCGAGCGTGGTCGATGTGGATTGGTTCGTGAACGACCCGCGCCCGGAGACCAGGGTGCGGGTGAGCACGGACAAGGCCCTGCAAAACGGAGTCAGCCCGGACCGGGCCAGGCAGGTGCTGGCCGCGTCCGTGGGCGGCACGCAGGTCGGCATTCTGCACGACCCGCGCGCCAGGGAGGATGTGCCCATCGTGGTCCGCCTGCCCATCTCCAGAAGATCCCACCCTGCGGACCTCGAAACCCTTCCCGTACGCGGGGAAAACGGCCGGATGGTCTCCCTCGGCCAGATCGCGAGCCTGACGCAGGAGATCACGCCCGGATACGTCTACCACAAGAACATGCTGCCCGTGGTCTATGTGACGGCGGACATGGCCGGGGAAGAAGAGAGCCCGGTCTACGGCATGGCCCGCATCGACGAGGCCCTGGACGAGCTGGGCAGGACCGGCCAGGGCGCCTGGCAGGCAGGAGACACGCGCCCCCTGACCCGCCTCTACACCAGCGGCCCGGACACGACCCACGACATCGC
The DNA here is from genome assembly GCA_002412965.1 of Desulfomicrobium sp. UBA5193. Classification (GTDB taxonomy): domain Bacteria; phylum Desulfobacterota; class Desulfovibrionia; order Desulfovibrionales; family Desulfomicrobiaceae; genus Desulfomicrobium. Next base: position 267,727 of record DHWB01000002.1, on the reverse strand, counting down.
CATGAAATGGGACGGGGAATGGCAGATCACCTACGAGGTCTTCCGGGACATGGGCGTGGCCTTCGCCGTGGTGCTGGTGCTCGTGGCCATTCTGGTGGTGGGATGGTTCGGGTCGTACACGACGCCGCTGGCCATCATGATCCCCATCCCGCTCTCGCTCATCGGCATCATCCCGGCCCACGCCATCTCCGGCGCCTTCTTCACGGCCACGTCCATGATCGGCTTCATCGCCGGGGCGGGCATCGTGGTCCGCAACTCCATCATCCTGGTCGACTTCATCACCATGCGCCGCAAGCAGGGCGAAACCCTGGAAGACGCCGTGGTCGAAGCCGGCGCCGTGCGCTTCCGCCCCATGGTTCTGACCGCCCTGTCCGTGGTGGCCGGAGCCTTCGTCATCCTCTTCGACCCCATCTTCCAGGGGCTGGCCATCTCGCTTCTGGCCGGAGAAGTGGCGGCGACGCTCTTTTCGAGGATGGTCGTGCCGGTGATGTATTATCTGGATCAGCGGGGGAAGGCAGCATAAACACGACCATGCGATAACACTGCGCCGAAACCGGCCAAAGCTTTACCGAAGCCACACGCTAGACCCATAAAGGGAAAAATGCGCCATGGCTTGTCTCTGCGAAAAATTTGAGCCACAGGCAAAAGAAGGCCATGTGGAAATCCCCTCCGCCATGCGCCGTCCAACTTCATAAGATACCGGAGGCCCGCAATGAAGAAGCTGATGTGTCTTGGTGTATTTCTGACGATGCTGATCCTCGGCACAGGCGCTTTGGCCCAGAATGGCGGTGTGGAACTCAAAAATGTCCGCTTTGTCTTTTCAGGCCAGGGAGACAGGATTTATGCGGAAGTGCTCAACGAGCACCCCTTCAGGATGGAACACCTGGAAGTTCGAGCCTTCATCGAGGTCCCGCAAGGCCCAGCGCATCAGTCCAGCAGTCAGCGATTCAACCTCGAACCGGGGGAGAAGCATGAAGTGGTGCTCCCACTCCCGCATTTGCCGGAGGCAACCCAGCTGCGCCTTCGCGTCATGCAGGCCATGCAAACCGCTACAGAAAAAACCTTCGGCCCCAAAGAATTCAAGCGCTCCGGCGCCCAAGCCGGACCAAAATCTTTGGAGACCCCGGCAGGCCCGGCCAAAGGCGCCGTAAAGTCGATGGAAGTTCCCGAGACGGTGACTCCGCTCAACGCTCCAAAAACCATGAACCCGCAAGCGCCCCGCAATAAGCGGCGGCTCATAAGCAAAAAAGGGCGCCCGTCACTGACAGGCGCCCTTTGCTCGTCTCTGTGCAAACAACCTACAAACCCCGATACCGCTGTGATCCCATGAGCTTGTGGAACTCTTCCGGCGTCGCCGTCTGCACGGCCCCCGGCTTATTGGCCCAGCCGAAGTCCGCGAAGCGCGAGCCCTGGATCTGAATGAGCGCCCGCGTACCGCCGGGTCCCATGACCAGGGTCTCGTAGGTGCGTGCCACCTCGGCCAGGGTGGCCTTTTCCACAGCGCGCACCAGCCGCTCCCGGCTGTCGAAGGAGGGATTGCCCAAGCGCAGGTCCGTTTCCAGCCAGCCGAATTCCTCGTCCAAGGTGTCCGGGGTCTTGGTCAGAGAGGCCAGCACCCCCTGGCGAACGGCCTCGAATTCTTCCGCGGTCACGCCACGCATCTGCCCAAGCGCACTGAAATAGAAGGATTCGAACCTGTCGGCCAGGCCCGCCGTGCCCTGTACCGGGCTCTGCACGCCAAATCCGATTCCGGCGCAGTGCGCGAACATGACCGGAAAGGTCGTGGCCACGTAGCCCAGCTGTTCCTCGGTGCGCAGTCGGCTAAAGAAGCGGTTGGACAAGAGCCCTTCCAGCAGCAGCATCTGCGCCTTGGAGCGGGGGCCGGGTTCGGGATGCAGGAAGATTTCCGCCAGGGCGCTGTCTTCCAATACGCTGTCCCTGCGGTAGTCGGCGACAACGCCCTGCTTCGGGGCGATGCGCGCCGCTTCCGGGGGAGCCCCCGCCTCGGGACCGATGTAAGGCGCAAGGGCCGTGGCCAGCTCAAGCAGATCCCGCGCCGCGACATTGCCGAAACCAAAGACCGTGAAGCGCAGATCCCGCCGCATTGCGCGCAGATACTCGTTCAAATCCTGCAGGGTCAGCCCCGTTGTCGCATCTTGCAGAACCCGGTGATCCCACGACGGGACTTTAAGCAGATTTCGCATCCCGCCCATGGCCTGGCCAAAAAGGCCCTGCTTTTCCATGTTGGCAAGACCGCGCAGCTGTTCGGCCTTGGCCTGCTCGAAATCCTTGGTGGCCACACCCTGTTGCAGAAAAGCGAGCGCCCGGGGCAGCAAATCGGCCTGATGCTGGCTGAACCCGTCTATGTGGATCAGGATGCCGTCATCGCCCGACACGGACAACCCCAGCCCCGCCTCCTGAGCCTGGTAGCGCAGCCCCGCCTGCTTCTGGTCCCACAATTCGAGCAGGACGCCCTGCAGGGCCGTCTGCTTGAGGGTGGAGGCGATATGCGCGGACTGCAGCCGGGTCATGAGGATGGCCTTGGGTTCCTGACGAAAACCGGACTGGCCGTGCCAAATCGAAAGGCCGGGCCTGTCCAGGAGCTTGCGGGGCCGCGCACCGCCCTCAGCGGCGACCAGGGAAAAATCATCCGGCAGGAAGGGATTCAGATCCGGCAAGCGCACATCCATGCCCGCCGAAAGCGTGGACCAGCGCCCGACATCCTCGCCCTTGACGGGCCGCACGCTGTACGGGGTCTGGTAGAAAAAGGCCTCCCGGTCCACGGGCTGGTCCGGCCCGACCTGAAAGATCCGCGCGTTTTCGGGCCGCAGGGCCGCAAGCACGCTGTTCACGGCCTCGCGATCGTAAGAATCCAGGCGATAGGCCGCAAAGTTCACATCTTCGACCGGATGCAGGAGCATCTGCCCGGCGGCGGAGGCGACATAATCAAAACCGCTGGTCAGGGGCGCGAAACGAAACTCCATGTCCCACATGCGCTGCAGCTGATCGAAATACGCCTGATCCAGGCCTTGGGTGCGCAGCCGGTCGCAGTAGGCGAAGATCGTGGCCAGGACCTCGTCGCGGCGCCGATCGCCCTCTTCGGTCAGCTGCACAAAGAGGGACAGGATCACGCCGTTGCGCAGGCTCGTGGTGTCGCCGCCGGCCGAGAGCCCAAGAGCCAGCCCCTTGTCGCGCAGCACCTCGATGAGAGAGTGCGACGTCTCCGTGCCGAGCACCGCTGACACGACCTGCAAAGGCTTTGTGCGGTAGTCGTCCAGTTCCTGGGGCAGGACGAACTCGACGGTCATGCTGCGGGACTCGCGTACGGGACGCACGCCGATGATCACGCCCCGCTCGGCGTCCGTGGCCGGCGGGACCGTGGGCACGATCACCTTGGCCTGACGGTCGGGGATGACGGCAAGCTCGCGCCGGGCCAGGGCCTCCAGCTCATCCAGGCTCTGGGGGCCATAGAGCACCCCTTTCATCAGATTGGCCGAATACCAGGTGCGGTGAAAGCGGACCAACTCCTCGTGCAACTTGCTGCCGGGCTTGTCGGACAGGGTTTCGAGGTTCCCGCCGGTATAGCGCGTGGCAGGATGGTCCGGATTCAGGGTGGAGAGGCTCAGCATGGCCAGACGGCGGCCGTCGCTGAATTTCTTGGATTCCATTTCGGCGTTGACCGCGTTTCGCTCCTTGTCCGAATAGACCGGGTCCAGCCTGGGCCGGGCCAACGTGTCGGCCATGCGGCGCAGGGCCTCGGGGAACGCCGGAGGATCGACCTCGATCATGTAGGTGGTTGACGTGTAACCCGTGGCCGCGTTGGTCTGTCCGCCGTTCTTGTTGATGAAGGACTGGTACTCCTCGGGGCCGGGGTACGACTCGGAGCCGAGGAAGAGCATGTGCTCCAGATAATGGGCCAGACCGAGCTGGGAATCCGGATCGTCAAGGCTGCCCACGGGCAGGGCCAGGGCGGCCGCGGCCTTGGAGGCGCGCTCGTCCCGTACCAGCAGAACCTCAAGGCCCGAGTCCAGGGTCAGGGTACGATAAGCGCGGTAATCCGTGTCCGAGAGGCGAACCTGGCTCGCCAGGGCCTGGCTTGCCAGGGGCTGTGCGGCAACGAACAGAAAGAAAAGGACAAGTCGAAGTATGCGCATGAGTTTTCCTCGGGATTACGTGGTTCTTTCAAAAAATTCGGACTGCACGGCTTACATCGCGCCCAGCACGTGCTCGATCTCCGGCAGCATGCGCTGCACGCATTTTTTTCCCTCTGCGATGGCCTCCCCGGCCCTGAAGAATTCCAGCAATCCGATGTGCGAAAGCTTCGGCGAGAGCAGGATGTCCGGAGGGTCGCCGGCCAGACGGCTGCGGGTGATGCGCTCCTGGGCGATGTTCACGGAGCCGGCGATGGCGTCGAACAGTCCCGGAGGTTCGTCTTCCTCTCCGGAAAAGGAAAAGAGGGGGCCTGCGTACTCCTTGACCAGATTCGTGAACGCTTCGGCCACGCCGTTCTTCTTTTTCTCTTTCCGGGCCTTCACGAAATGCTTGCCCACGATGTCGCCGTTGAGGTTCACGGCGATGACCACGTCGGCGCCAAGAGCCCGGCACACGGAGACAGGCACGGGGTTGACCAGCCCGCCGTCCACGAGCCACCGGTTTTCATGCCGGATGGCGGGAAAAAGTCCGGGCAGGGAGATCGACGCCCACACCGCCTCAAGCATGGAGCCCCTGGTGAACCATACCTCGCGGCCCGACTCCAGGTCCGTGGCCACGGACCCGAATTGCAGCGGATAATCCTCGATCAGGGCGCGTTCGTCGGCCACGTATTCATGCAGGAACGAATGCAGCCGGGACGTGTTCACGAACCCCGAGAACGAGGTGTTCAGCTCAAAAAAACTGGCCGTCTCGAACTTGGAGAGCGAGCATATCCAACTCTCAAGCTTTTCCAGATTGCCCGCGACGTGCGCCGCCCCGACCAGGGCACCGATGGACGTTCCGCAGATGATGCCCGGCACGACGCCCTGCTCTGCCAGAGCCTTGATGACGCCGATGTGCGCCCAGCCACGGGAGGAGCCGCTGCCCAGAGCCAGCCCTATCTTCATGTCCGATCCATGGTTCATTCCCATCTGCCGACCTCGCGAGAACAATTGAAGGCGTAAGAAATACGGGTAATCCCGGCTCGGCCCCCGTCAAGGACTCTTCGGAAAACCCCAGCCGTAGCCCGGATTGATTTCCTCTCGATGCGCTGCGAAGGCTTGCCCCGAGGCCGGGCAATGTGTAGCGCAGGCCACATGCACACCTTCATGAAACTCCTGAAAAATTCTCCGGCCGGTGCGGTCTTCAACCCCTGGCACCACCGAGACCCGCAGCATGACTCGCAGGCCGACGCGCCGATCATCCGGCGGGAACAGCTCGCCTCCTACATGGCCGAACGTCAAAAGGCCACGGTCATTCTCCTGGCCGAAGCCCTCGGCTACCAGGGCGGGCATTTCTCCGGCATTCCCATGACCTCGGAACGCCTGCTCCTGGGACTCCTGCGGCACAAGGGGCTTGGCCCCGAGATGGTCTTTGCGCCCGCGCCCCGGCGCACCAGCCGCGAGGACGTGAAAGCGGACGGCTTCACCGAGCCCACGGCGACAATTGTCTGGGGGGCCATGCACGACCTGAACATCGATCCGCGAGGCGTCATCCTGTGGAACGCCTTCCCCTGGCACCCCTACAAGCCGGACAAGGGTTTCTTGAGCAACCGCACGCCCACGGACGAGGAGGTCATGCTCGGACGCCCCGTGCTGCGAGCCCTGACCGCCTACGCCCCGCAGGCCAGAATCCTGGCCGTGGGGCAGAAATCGGCTGCCCTGCTCGCGGCCATGGGCATCACCGCCCCGGCCCTGCGGCACCCGGCCAATGGCGGGGCGGGATTGTTCCGGACCCAGTTCGCGAAAGTGCTCAAAAAGGGGCGCGAATAAGCTCGCCACGTTGACACGCCTCAGGCAAAGGGTAAGTCAATAAGCATCATTACCCCCTACCCCATGTCCCGGAGGCGAGCATGAAATATCAGACCCCGTACACTCCCGATTTCAGCAAGCGCGATCCAGGCCCCGGTGTGGCCGAAGAGTTCCCCGCCCGCTGGTCACCCAGATCGTTCGTCAAGACCGCCATCCCGGCCGAGGACCTCTGCGTCATCTTCGACGCGGCCCGCTGGGCTCCTTCGGCCTACAATGAACAACCCTGGCGCATCCTGACCTCGACCGACGAGACCTTCGAGACGTTCCTGGGCCTTTTGGTCGAACCCAACCAGAAATGGGCCAAAAACGCCTCGGTCATCGGCTTCATGGTCGCCAAAAAGACCTTCACCCACAACGGCAAACCCAACGACTGGGCCGTGTACGACTGCGGCTCGGCCTGGATGTCCCTGACCCTGCAGGCCCGCAAGCTCGGCCTCTACACCCATGGCATGGCCGGGATCAAAAAGGACGCCATCTACGAGGTCTTCAGCATCGACAAAGACCAGTTCGAGGTCGTGGCAGGATTCACCATCGGCCTGCTTGATGTCAGGGAAAGCCTGGACAAGCCCTACATCGACTGGGAAGGCCCGTCCCCGCGCAAGCCCCTGGCGGAAGTCTGGAAACAGGGCGCCTGGTAAAAACGAAGGGCCGCGCTCCAAAACGGTGCGCGGCCCTTTTTTCCGCCGATCCCGGATCCCTAGCCCACGACCATCCCGTCGGCCATGCGCACCACGCGGTCCGCGCGCTGGGCGTATCCCTCGTCATGGGTGACCATGATGATGCCCAGCCCGTCGCCCTTCAGATCGGCCAGCAGATCCATGACCGACTCGCCCGTGCTCTTGTCCAGGTTGCCCGTGGGCTCGTCGGCGAAAAGAACCGTTGATTTCTTGACCAGAGCCCGGGCGATGGCCACCCGCTGCTGCTCGCCGCCCGACAGATGGCCGGGCAGCTTCTGCCCCTTTCCGCCGAGGCCGACCCGTTCCAGGCACTGCTCAGCACGCATGATATCCTCCCTGCCCACGGCTCCAAGACCGTTCATGAATGGCAGCAGCACATTCTCGCGCGCCGTGAGATAGGGCAGAAGATAGTGAAACTGAAAGACCACGGCGAAATCGCGGTTGCGCAGCTCGTTCAGGCGCGGGGCCGAAAATCCGGTCACGTCTTCGCCCTGGTACAGGATCTGCCCCGAATTCGGCGCGAGCAAGGTGGACAGCACGTTCAGGAAGGTCGTCTTGCCGGAACCGGAGCGGCCGACGATGCTGACGAACTCACCGGCCTGCAAGGTGAGGCTCACCTCCCGCAGGGCCAGGGCTTCCACGCCTTCGGACTGAAAGGTCTTCGTTATGTTCTTGGCTTCAAGCATGGTTCCTCACAAGGAAATGAGCGCCGTGGACGGCTCGATGGAAGCGGCCTTCCAGGACGGGAAAAAGGCGGCCAGGACGGAGACCCCGACAATGAGCAGGCAGGTCAGGGCCAGATGGCCGGCGTGCATGGTCAGCACTGCCTCCTTGGACATGTCCAGCAGGGCCAGGACCTTGAGGCTCAAGGCGTACCCGCCGAAATAGCCGATGATCCCCGAGGCCATTCCGATGAGGACGGCCTCGAAGCAGAAGATCCCGAAAATGTTCCGGCGGGAAAATCCCAGGGAGCGCATAAGGCCGATCTCCCTGATCCGCTCGTTGACCGAGGCCAGCATGGTGGCGCCGACCATGCAGCAGGCGATGAAGAGGATGACCAAGCTCACGGTCAGGATGAGGTGCTCCACGAAATGCATGGCGTACATACGCTGCTTGACGATGGACTGCAGGGCCTGGATCTCGACCTCGGGGAGCTTCTCCTCGATCTGGGCCACGATGTCCTCGATGGGGCACCCTGCGCACAGGGCCGAAACCTCCACGAAGCTGACATGGTCGGCCTGGCCGAAGACGGCCTGGGTGAAATCCATGCCCGCGAAAAGGACGGAATCGTCGTCGCTGCCCGTGGGCGCGATCACGCCGGAAACCACGGCACTCCGTCCGCCCAGCTCGACACTGTCGCCCACCGCAAGCCCGAGCTTCTCGGCAGCCTTGGACCCGGCCAGGATGCCGTTCTCCGTGACCGGAAAAGCGCCTTGCACGGCCCAGTATCCTTTCAGCACCTTTTCCCGATCGAAACGCACCCCGACGACGCCCACGGTCACGCCATCAACCTTGGTCATGGCCACCAATTTGGGCGCGATCACGCTGATGCGGTCGCGGTAGCCGATGGAACGGATCTTCTCCTCCACCTCGCTTTCACGCAGATCCGTGACTCCCATGAGCATGTCGCCCATAGAGAAGCCGCCGTAGCTGACGGTCAGCTTCTCGCTCCTGGGCATGACCAGGATATTGGCCCCGAAGGCGGTCAGCTTTTTCTCCAGAGACTCGCCCACCACCTTCGACACATAGTTGAGGGAGACGATAGAGACCACGCTCAGGGTGAAGACCAGCAGCAGAAGCAGGGTCTTGACCCACTTCTTGCGCATGGTCCTTAGCGGGATGGTCAGAATGTTCATCAAAAATACCTCTTCCCGGTAGCCAGGTCCGAGGCGGTGATGACAATGGCCTCGCCCTCGACTGTCCGCGTCAGCGGAGAAGGATTGCATCCGCCCTCGACCTCGTTGATGCGCGAAGAATGAAAGCGCATGCCGCAATTGTTGCAGACCATGAAGTCCTTGTCCTGGGAATAGCCCTTTTTCTCGTGGAAACAGACATCACAGGCGTCAAAGGCTGCGCGGACCACGCCGTCGGAGCTTTTGACCAGAAAGAATTTCAGTTCGACCCCGCCGTCCTCGAAACGGAAATAATGGGCCTTGCCATTGGAAACCTGAGACACGGGAATGCTGACCCGGCCGTTGTCAGCCTTGACCTCCTTGTACTGGGAAAAAAATCCCAGAAAGGCATGGGCCGGGCCGACAGTCGCCAGGACGATGGCTATTAGCAGAAAAGCGCGGAATAATTTCATCTTGCCTCCAAAAAATGATGGGTCGTCAGCGCACTGCGCCGCCAGTGCTGGAAAGCACAGGCCGTACCAAATGCAAATTCACATGTTTTCAGAGAGTTGCCGGAACTGGCTGCACAAATCTGCACGCGCGATTGTGCAAATCGGACTAATTTACTCAATAATGCACAAATGCGGGGAAGGAAGGGGCTCCGGCCGAAATCAGCGGATCCTCGGGGGCAGCGGATTGCGCTCCGCGGGAGCGAAATCATCGCGCAGGGGCGGCATGGGGGGACACAGAAAGGAGGCTGTTTTATCCTGGAAGAACAGACGGCGCTAGGCGCCCATCAATTTTTTGCGGAACATGAAAAAGGCCGCGCCGAGGATGCACAGCCCGGCCCAGACATAATCCATGCTGGGCTTTTCCTTCATGTACAGGATGGAGAAGGGGATGAAGACGGACAGGGCGATGCATTCCTGCAGAATCTTGAGCTGGCCCACGTTCATGACCTGATGGCCGATGCGGTTGGCCGGGACCTGCAGCAGGTACTCCAGCAGGGCAATGCCCCAGCTGGCGAAAGCCGCGATGATCCACGGGGTCTGGGACAGGTTGCGCAGGTGGCCGTACCAGGCGAAGGTCATGAAAATGTTGCTCAGCGACAGCAAGATGATGGTGATCAGATACGAGTTCATGGAGCCTGCCTTGTCCCGGACCCTGCCGGAATCATGAAAAAATGGACTGCGGCAGGATGTAGCAGGGCCATGAAAAAACACAACTCCTTCGATCAAAAACAAAACCATTCATTTCGAGACGATACGGATTGAGTCCGGATTGCGAAGAGCCGCCCTCAGGGTCTCTTCAGAAATATGGACCCATCAAGCCGGCCGGTGGCGTCAAAAGCCACGCTGCGGGAAAAATGCACAACCAGAAAGGCCGAGACCGTGGCGGCGGTGAAAATCGCGATCATGATCATGATCTGGTACGCGATGGCCACCGCCGGGGAAGAGCCGCCAAGGATCTGACCGGTCATCATGCCCGGCAGGGAGACGATGCCCATGGTGGCCACGGTCCCGAGCTGCGGGCCAACTGCCGCGCGCAGGGCGTTGCGCAGGAAAGGCCGCACGGCCTCCGCTTCACTCGCGCCGAGCGTCAGATACTGGATGTGCATCTCCTCGTTTGCGCGCAGCTCCGAAAAAAAGCGGTCCAGTGCCACGACATTGCTGCGCAGGATGTTGCCCAAAACCATGCCCATGAGCGGGATCAGATAGCGGGCCGAGCCGATCGTCTCGAAATCAAAGACAAACAGGAAGCCGGTCAGGACCAGGAGCGACGTCAGCAGATGGGCGGGCAGGATCGTCCACAGGCATTTTCGCCACGACAACCCGCTCTGGCGCAGGATGGAGCCCGTGGCGACGACGATCATGACCAGCACCCAGGCCACGTTGACCACGAGCATGTCGAGCTTGAAGATGTATTCCAGGTAGATGGCCACAAGCCCGAGCTGCACGCCCATGCGCAGCATGGAGATGATCAGGTCTTTGGTCAGGCGCAGGCGCAAGTGCCGAAAGATGAGCACCGGGAAGATCAGGATCACGGAAAAAAGGAGCAGGACCGGAATGGAGATGGCTACGGTTTCGTTCACGGACGCCTCCAGATCTTGCCGGATTCAAGGCTGAGCTCGGCGAATCCGAAGTCCAGCCACTCGCGGTTGTGGGTCACGGCCAGCACGGTCCGTGCCTTGTCCTGGGCGAAAAAGCGGATCACGGAGCGCATGGAGTCCTGATCGAGGCTGGACGTGATCTCATCCAGGAGACAAAAGGAGCGGTCCAGCTGCAGGCCCTGGATGATGGTCAGCCGCTGCTGCTCGCCTCCGGACAGGCGGGTGTAGGGGCTCTCCCGCAAAACGGGATCAAGGCCCACGGCGACCATGAGCTCGGCCTGACGGACCGGGTCGGCATGCAGGGCGCGGTTGGCGGCAAAAGTGAACGGCAGGTTCAGATACTCCCCGGCCGTGCCGTCGAAAGGCAGCGGTTTCTGGCCGATGTACAGAAAGCGGCTGCGGTGTGCGCCTAAATCGGCCGTGCCGACTCTTTGCCCATCCCACAGCACCTCGCCCTCATCAGCCGGCTCGAACAGCAGCGCCACTTTGAGCAGGGTGGACTTGCCGCCCCCGGACGGCCCGGTCAGCACCAGATGCTCGCCCGGCGCGACGGCCAGATCGATCTGATCCAAAATGACCCGCCCGGCCCGGCGCACGGTCACATTGCGAAGTTCCAGCATGAATTCTCCATTTTCAAAACGATATCACGCGCCAATGGCAAGCATTAGGCATGGGGTCAAGATACGATCGCCTGCCGTTGAAGTGATAATCGGACGCACCCATGATGATCATCTTCTCGACCTGCGCTCGAAAATTGGAAACTTATGGCCGTATCGGAAACTTATCAAACCATAAAGAATGACGGCCTATACGCCCGGATTTCTGGAGCTATTCTTAAAAATGGAAACAAAAAATTCCAAAACCAGACGAATGCAAACCCGCATGGTCCCCTCGCCAGGAGGCTCACCCGCCGCAACCCTTGTCAGCCCTGCATTTACGAATGATTTGATGAACTTTGCCACACGCATGCGATTATGGTAAGCTTTTTGCCAATGTACACAGATCGTCCTCATATCAATCAACACAGGCATGGCACAAGGAGCAGGAATATGATCGTCGGCGTTCTGAAGGAAATCAAGGCACAGGAGAACCGGGTCTGCATGACGCCGGCGGGCGTGGAAGTCATGAAGCAGCACGGGCACACCGTGCTGGTGGAGGCAGCGGCCGGCGCGGGCAGCGGATTTTCCGACGCCGAGTATCAGGCGGCGGGGGCGAAGGTCGTCGCGGCTCCGCCGGAAGTCTATGCCCAGTCCGACATGGTCATGCACGTCAAGGAGCCGCAGCCGTCCGAATACGCCATGGTCAAGCCCGGCCAGATCGTCTTCACCTATTTTCACTTTGCGGCCGATGAGAAGCTGACCCGCGAGTTCATGAAGACCGACTCCGTCGCCATCGCCTATGAGACCGTGACCGGCCCCCAGGGCGGCCTGCCGCTGTTGACCCCCATGAGTGAGGTCGCCGGACGCATGGCCGCACAGGAAGCGGCCAAATACAACGAGCGCGTCCACGGCGGGCGTGGAATCCTGCTCGGCGGCGTGACCGGCGTGGCCCCGGCCACGGTGCTGGTCATCGGCGGCGGCATCGTCGGCACCAACGCGGCCATGATGGCCGCCGGGCTTGGCGCGCGGGTCTACATTCTGGACATGAACCTCGACCGCCTGCGCTACCTGTCCGAGATCATGCCCAAGAACTGCACGCCGCTGATGAGCTCCCCGGCCATGATCCGCGAACTGGCCAAGAAGGCCGACGCCATCATCGGCGCGGTGCTGGTCGTCGGCGCCAAGGCTCCCAAGCTCATCACCCGCGAGATGTTCAAGGACATGAAGCCCGGCTGCGTGCTCGTGGACGTGGCCATCGACCAGGGCGGCTGCTTCGAGACCTCCAAGGCCACCACCCACTCCGACCCCATCTATGAAGTGGACGGTATCATCCACTACTGCGTGGCCAACATGCCCGGCGCCGTGCCGATCACCTCGACCATGGCCCTGACCAACGCCACCCTGCCCTACGCCCTGCAGATCGCAAACAAGGGCTGGAAGGCCGCCTGCAAGGAAAACGCGGGTCTCAAAAACGGCCTGAACATGGTCGGCGACAAGATCACCTTCAAGGGCGTGGCCGAAGCCTTCGGCCTGCCCTACACCCCGGCCGACTCCTGCCTGTAGGGATATATCAGCCCCGCATCGACCTTCATGGCCGCTCCCTTAACGGGGGGGCGGCTTTTTTTGGTCTCTTGGGTGATTGCGCGTCCAGACCTGAACGCATGATGCGCGAGATGACCTGCGACAGCGTTCATCCTCTCGACTGCTCCCCGGCTTGGCGGTATGAGTATGGTGTTTCGGCAATGTCCGCGTGCTTGAAAAGCGGCTTGCAGAAACGGTTGCATTCCCCGGTCAAGTCAAGGAGCTGTCCATGCGCCAAATTCTCTTTTTCATATTCCTCATGTTTGCCGTGCCAGCCTTGGCCCAGCAGAATGTGAACATCATCGAGCTTCGCCATCGCACGGTCGAAGACGTCCTGCCCGTGCTGCAGCCGCTGGTCGAACCGGGCGGGGCCATCTCCGGCATGAGCGGGCAACTGATCATCCGCACGTCGCCGGGCAATCTGGAAGACCTCAAAAAAGTGCTGGCCGCCATCGACCGCACTCCCCGCCAGCTGGTGATCCATGTGAGCCAGAACCGCGCGGTTGACAGCCGGCATGGGGAGCTGGGCGTGTCCGGAAACGTGAAGCTTGGTGATGATGTCCGGATTGTCGCGCCGGGCGGCGCGATGTTCGGCGGCGCAGGAGGCGAGATCCGGCACGGCGGTTCCACAGTCACTATGCAAGGCGGGAGTGTGCGGCGCAGCACGGAGAGCCAGGCGGATCAGTTCGTCAAGGTCATGGACGGCGGGCAGGCCTTCATCCAGGTCGGGCGATCCCTGGCCGTGCCCTTTCGCAGGGTAACGTTAAGGCCGGACGGCGTGACGGTGACCGACAGCGTCGTGTACCGCGACATCGGCCAGGGTTTCTCTGCAGTGCCAAGGCTGGTGGGGGACAAGGTGACGGTGGAGATCTCCCCGCAATTCGACAGCCAGGGGAGCAGCGGACGCGGCAGCGTGGATACGCAACTTCTCACCACGACGGTGAGCGGACGGCTTGGCGAGTGGATCGAGCTCGGCGGCAGCGCGCAGCAGACCCAGGGCAATGAAAACAGGATGACGGGCAAAGCCTCGGACGAAATGCGCGACACGCGCAGTGTCTGGCTGCTGATCGAAGAGTTGCCTTGAAAACAGCGCGGAGCTTATCCCTGCAGGGGAATCTGCAACTCCGTCAAATTGTCCTGGCTGTCCATGTCCACCCAGTGCGCGTACACCTCACGGCCCACGGGCTGCAAGGCAAGGCCCTCCTGCATGGCCTGCGGCGTGAAGGCGCTCCAGGCAGGGCCGATCCCGTTCATGGGACCCCGGTAATCCGTGCTCAGACATTCGTGTGCCGGGATCTGCGTGCAGCCGAACGAACCCTGGCCAAGGCAGGCATGCACAGGAAAAGAGACCCTCAGGTAGAACTCCCTGTCAAGCGAGCCGTCGCACCCTTCATACGTGAAAGTGCATGGGCCGGTGATGGCCATGCCCCTGTTCTCGGCTTCGGCCAGCAACATGGGGATGATCTTCTCGGCATAGACCGCGATTTCGGGAATGGTCATCGTCGCGACGGCTTCAATGACCGTGGCGGCAGGGATGCTTTTGCGCGTGATCTGCATGATGGCTCCTTGGAGTCTTGGCTTCGGGACGTTCATTCAAACGCGGCCACGATGGCCCCGAGCTGATTTTCGATGCGGGCCGCGATGTCGGCCAGCTGGTCTGGCCCGACGGGCACCAGGTCCATGACTTCCGGCCGGGCTTCGGGCGGGCCGCATGCGCCGCTGCAGCCCAGGCCCATGGCATGTACCAGGACATCGGCCAGATGGACAACGCCCGCAAGCCCTGGCTCTTCGGCCTGCATGGGGTCATGATGAGCTCCGACGGCCTGGCTCAGGGCGGCAGGCATCCCCCACTCGTCCAAAAGGCGCAGGCCCATGCGCGAATGGTCGACCCCAAAAAAAAGGCTCTCTTCGGTCATGAGCGGACGCTCGTGCTTGAGGGCGTTGTCGATGCAGTAGCGGGAACGTTCCGGAAAGGACGTGAAAAAATAAAGCCGGCCGATGTCGTGCAGCAGACCGGCCACGAAAGCCTGCTCCGCCTCGGCCAGCCCCGTGGCTTCCGCCAGCGCCTTGGAGGCCAGGGCGCAGCCGAGGCAGTGTTCGATGAACGTCCGCATCTCGATCACGGATTTGGGGATGACCCCGAACTGCTCGACCATGAGCAGGCTGGAGGCGAGCATGCCCACCTCGCGCAGGCCGACGATGGTCACGGCCCGGGAAACGGTCTCGACCTTGCCCTGAAACCCGTAGATCGGCGTATTGACAAGCCGCAGGAGCCGGACCGTGAGTCCTGGGCTGCGGCCGATAATCTCCACGATCCGCTGGCTGGAGGGTTCCGGCGCGAGCAAGGCCAGGTTCAGTTCATGCGCCACGGCGGACAGTTGCGGGGGTTCGAAGCTGTCCAGGCAAAAAACGGGCAGTTCACTGGGGGACTGCACGGGTCCAACCGGTTTCCTGCAGTCGCGCAGCAGCGGCGGGAGCCCCCTCTCCATGCGCTGCGCCTCGGCCTCAGTGCGCAAACCGAGCAGGATCGGCCCCGGCGATTTGCCCAGATCATGTCCCGAGTAATACTTGCGCGCCCGCTCCGTGGCCTTCTCCAGGAGCTCCGCATTGAGCGGTACCTTCTCCCCCACAACAACGAGATCGGTCACGCCGCGCTGGCGCAAAGCCGCGATGGCGCTCTCCGTCAGCGTGGCTCCCTTGGGAAAAAGAAGCCGGCCCGCACGGTCCGTGATGTCCGCAGCCAGAATTTCGCCGGGAAGGACGTGCTCGATGCGCTTGTCCATGATGTCCACTCCATAGAGAGACGACTGCCTGAAAATAATTCGTGGTCAGCTTATTCATGTATGTGGCGGAACAAAAAAACGCAACCGCAAGGCGTTCGTGACCACAAAGACAGAGCTCATGGCCATGGCCGTGCCCGCGAGCATGGGGCTCATGGTCGGCCCGCCGAAGAGGTGCAGGAGCCCGGCCGCCACGGGAATGCCGATGGTGTTGAAGGCGAAGGCCCAGAAGAGATTCTGGCGGATGTTGCGCATGACCGCCCGGCTCAAGGCGAGCGCCGTGAGCACGCCGGACAGGTCCTCGCGCATGAGCACCACGTCCCCGGACTCCAGGGCCACGTCCATGCCGCCGCCCATGGCCACGCCCAGGTCGGCCCGGGCCAGGGCCGGGGCGTCGTTGATCCCGTCTCCGACCATGCCGACGACGCGGCCCTCCCTCTGAAGATCGACGATCACCTCGGCCTTGCGGTCCGGCAGCACCCCGGCGATGACCCTCCCGATGCCCAGCTGACGGGCCACGGCCTGTGCCGCGCGCTCGGAGTCTCCGGTCAGGAGCACAATCTCCATGCCCAGGTCGCGCAGCCGCTGCAGGGCACCCTTCGCTTCGGGCCGCAGTTGGTCGCTTACGGCCAACAGGCCCGCCAAGCGCCCGTCCACCGCCACATGCACTACGGTAGCCCCGTTTTCCTCCATGCGTTCCCGCGCCGCCCTCGACTCGTCCAGACTCAGATTCGCAGCCTGCATCAGCCGCTCGTTACCGATGGCGATGCGATGCCCCTCGACCGTGGCGGTCACGCCCTGGCCGGGCACGGACAGGAACTCACCGGCCTTGGGCGGCTGGCCGGGCACGGCAGCGACCACGGCCCTGGCCAGGGGATGCTCGGACAAGGCCTCGACCGATGCGGCCAAGCGCAGCAGCGCGTCCTTGTCGATGCCCGCGTCGAGGGCCAGCCAAACCTCGGCCAGCACGGGCTTGCCCACGGTCAGTGTCCCTGTCTTGTCGAAGACCAGGGTGTCCAGCTCCCCGGCCCGCTGCAGGGCGCGGCCGGACTTGATCAAAACGCCAAGCTGCGCGCCCCGGCCCGTGCCAACCATGATGGAGGTCGGCGTGGCCAGACCCATGGCGCACGGGCAGGCGATGACCAGCACCGAGATGGCGATGCGCAGGGCGAAGACGGAAGGCTCGTCACTCAGCAGATACCAGGCCAGGCCCGAAGCCATGGCCAGGACCATGACCACGGGCACGAAATAATAGCTGATGGTGTCGGCCAAGCTGGCAATGGGGGCCTTGGAGCCCTGGGCATCGCGCACCAGACGCACGATGCGGGCCAGCATGGTGTCCTCGCCCACGAGGGAGGCGCGCATGACGAACGCACCCGTGGTGTTCAGCGTGCCGCCGAAGACGCGGTCTCCGAGGCCGCGGCGAACGGGGAGGGGCTCGCCCGTGAGCATGGACTCGTCCACGTGGCTCTGCCCTTCCGCCACCTCGCCGTCCACGGGCAGGCGCTCGCCGGGCCTGATGCGCAAGAGGTCGCCGGGCTCGATCTCCTCCACCGGGATTTTGCGCTCGGCCTCGCCGTCCACCAATGTGGCCGTATCCGGAGTCAGGGCCATGAGCGCGCGCACCGCGCCCGTGGTCCTCGACACGGAGCGGGCCTCGAAAAACTTGCCGAGCGAGATCATGGCGATGAGCACGGCGGCCGATTCGTAATAGAGGTCCATGGCGCGGGCCACCGCGTCCACGCCAAGCCAGATTTCCACCGTGTTCCACAGCGAATAGACCAGGGCCGCGCCCGTGCCCACGGCCACCAGCGAGTCCATGTTCGGGGCGCGGCGCGCAAGGGCGGGAAATCCGATCAGGTAAAAGCTGCGGCCGCTCCAGACCACGGGCAGGGTCAGCAGCAGCTGGACCAGGGCGAAGATTCCGGGAGCGTGCATGGGATCAAGCCAGTGCGGCAACGGCAGGCCCCACATGTGCCCCATGGAGAGAACAAGGAGCGGCAGCGCAAAGGCCATGGACCAGAGCACGACCCACTTTTTCTCCTCAAGCCGCGCGGTGATCCGCGCCTCCTCGTCCCCTGCCCGCTCTTTTTGCGGGATGCTCGTGGTGAAACCGGCGTCGTGGATGGCCTGGCGCAGGGCGCGCTGCGAGACAAGGGCCGGATCAAAGACGAAACGGCCGATTTCGGCGCCAAGGTTGACGTTCGCTTCCGTCACGCCCTCCATGCGGCCCGTGACGCGCTCGATGCGCGAAGAGCAGGCCGCGCAGTGCATGCCGCCGATCTTGAGATGCAGCACGCTTTGCGTCGCCGGCGGTTCAACGGAAAAGCCGAGCTCCCGCACCCGCTCAAGAACATGTTCCAGGGGCACTACTTCCGGATCAAACGCAAGGTCCATTTCCCCCGTGGCCAAGTTGACGGAAATATTCTCCACACCGGGCATGGCTCCGACAATTTTTTCGATGCGGGTCGAACACGCTGCGCAGTGCATTCCACCGACAGTCAAGCGAAGCGTTTGTGTGCCCATGCGCCCTCCTGGTGCTTTATTTTAACCTTTTCAAGATGTTGTACGCGCGAGCAGAACAATAGCTCCCACGTATCTCCCGAAACATGATTGACCGATCAATCCCAATCGACTAGCAATTCTTCCTACAAAAATCCCATTTCCGAAACTCTTCGGAGTCCCATCGTCGCGAAAAAAACAAATTGGTTGTTCAACCAGGAGCCATCAATGCATCGGCTCCGCAACTTCGGAGGAAGTATGTCCGTTGATGCCACCATGCATGTCGCGCGCCCAGGGCGCCGGGATGCGTACTTCGACTGGCTCCAGATGCTTACCGGCGCGGGCCTTGTTCTGTTCATCGCCTTTCACACGCTCCTGACAGCCTCCATCATTTTCGGCGCAGGTGTCCTCGACGGTGTGGCCGGTGCGCTGGAAGCCCTGCACCTCGATACCCTGGCCCATATTTTCGTGCCAATCCTCTTTTTCATGCACTTCGTCATTGCCGCGCGCAAGATCCCGTTCCGGCTCGAAGGACAGGAAGCCATCTGGCGCGACGCGCGCCTGCTGAACCACCGCGACACCTGGCTGTGGATCGTGCAGGCGGGATCGGCCATGATCATCCTGGTCCTTGGCGCCATCCACATGTGGACCAACATCAACGACGGAGCCATTCTGGCAGCCACCTCCACGGCCCGGGTCCAGAGCGGCGGCTGGCTTCTCTTCTATCTTGTGCTCATCCCGCTGGTGCAGCTGCATGTCTTTATCGGCGTGTACCGGATCGGGGTCAAATGGGGCTTCATCACCGACGCCACGCGCCCGAAAGTCGTGAAGATCCTGACCATCGCCTTTGGCTGTGTCCTGGCAATCGCCCTTATCGCATTGGCCCGCTACGCCACCATGACCGTCTAAATTTCGGGAGCATTCATGTACACCCATACTTCTGATCTGCTGGTCATCGGCGCCGGTCTGGCCGGCGAGCGCGTGGCCGTGGAATCGGCCCTGGCCGGATTCGACGTTGTCTGCCTGTCCATTGTTCCGGCCAGGCGTTCCCATTCCTCCGCTGCCCAGGGCGGCATGCAGGCCGCCATAGGCAACTGCGCCATGGGCGAGGGAGACAATACGGATGTGCACTTCATGGACACGGTCAAGGGCTCGGACTGGGGCTGCGACCAGGAAGTGGCCCGCATGTTCGCCGACACCGCGCCCATCGAGATGCGCCGCCTGGCCCACTGGGGCGTGCCATGGAACCGCGTGGTCCCGGGCAAGTCCACCTATTTCAAGGGCGGCGAAAAGTTCGAAAAGTTCGAAAAGCCCGAAAAGGAGGGCCTGATCACCGCCCGCTCCTTCGGCGGCACGGCCAAGTGGCGCACCTGCTACACCTCCGACGGCACGGGCCACGCGGTCATGTGCACCATGGACAACAAGTGCGCCGAGCTTGGCATCAGCGTCCTGGACCGCAAGGAAGCCATCTCCCTCATCCACGACGGCGATAAATGCATGGGCGCGGTGGTCCGCTGCCTGCGCACCGGCAAGCTCGAAGTCTATCTGGCCAGGGCCACGGCCATCTGCACCGGCGGCTACGGCCGACTCTACACGGCCACGACCAACGCGGTCATCTGCGACGGCGCGGGCAACGCCATCGCCCAGGAGACGGGCGTGGTGCCCATCGGCAACCCCGAGTCCATCCAGTTCCACCCCACGGGCATCGTGCCCACGGACATCCTGGTGACCGAAGGCTGCCGCGGCGACGGCGGAACGCTCCTCGATGTGAATGAAGAGCGCTTCATGCACATCTACGAGCCCGAAAAGGCCGAGCTGGCCTCCCGCGACGTGGTCGCACGGCGCATGACCGAACACATGCGCGCAGGCCACGGCGTGAAGTCCGCCTACGGCGAGCACCTCTGGCTCGACATCCGCCACCTGGGTGACAAGCACATCTCCACCAAACTGCGCGAAGTGGACGAGATCTGCAAAAACTTCCTCGGCGTGGACGCCCGCACCCAGCTCATTCCGGTGCGCCCGACCCAGCACTACACCATGTCCGGCATCCGCACGGACAAGACCGGCGCGGCCTATGGCCTTAAAGGCCTCTACTCCGCCGGTGAATCGGCCTGCTGGGACATGCACGGCTTCAACCGCCTGGGCGGCAACTCCCTGGCCGAGACCGTGGTCGCCGGCGGCATCATCGGCAAATGCATCGTCGAATACCTGCAGGGGACCGAAACGACCTACAGCACGACCGTCATAAGCGCCGAGGTCAAGCGCCAGCAGCAGCGCATCGACGATCTCGTCGCTGGCCGCTGGGGCAAGGAGAACGTCTACAAGGTGCGCGCCGAGATGCAGGAAGCGCTGATGACCGGCTGCTTCGTGTTCCGCAATGAAAAGGATCTGCTGACCTGCATCGAAACCCTGCAGGGCGTCTATGAACGCTCGGGAAGGATCGGTCTGGTCTCAAACGGCCTTGGCGCCAACCACGAAGTGGCCGCGGCCCTCAAGCTGCGCGGTCAGGTGCGCCTGGCCCTGGGCATCGCCGCCGGAGCCCTGGCCCGCAAGGAGAGCCGGGGCAGCCACAACCGCGAGGATTTCCCGGCCCGCGACGACAGGAACTGGCTGAACCGCACCCTGGCCTACTGGCCCGAGAACGCGGACATGCCGGTGCTCAGATACGAGGACGCCACCCCCCACTTCGAGATTCCTCCGGGCGACCGCGGCTACGGCGGCGGCACCATCATCCAGGCCGATCCCGAACTCATCGCGGCCAAGACCATCAAGCGCTAGGAGGAAATCATGGGCAGAACACTGAAATTCGACATCTTCCGCTACAATCCCGAGGAACCGGCCTCCCAGCCGCGCATGCAGACCTTCACGCTGGACGAGACCGAGAACATGACCCTCTTCATCGCGCTCAACCGTCTGCGCGAGGAGCAGGACCCGGGCCTGATCTTCGACTTCTGCTGTCGGGCAGGCATCTGCGGCTCCTGCGGCATGGTCGTCAACGGCCGCCCGCGCCTGGCCTGCCAGACCAAAACCAAGGACCTGCCGGAAACCATCACCCTGTTGCCGCTGCCGGTCTTCAAGCTCATCGGCGACCTGTCCGTGGACACGGGCGTGTGGTTCCGTGAAATGTACCAGAAGACCGAGTCCTGGATTCATACCACCAAGGTATTCGATCACACCAGGGAAGAGGAGCGCATGGACAACGCCGTGGCCGAGCAGATCTACGAGCTCGAACGCTGCGTGGAATGCGGCTGCTGCATCGCGGCCTGCGGCACGGCCCGCATGCGTGACGACTTCCTGGGCGCGGCGGCTCTGAACCGCGTCGCCCGCTTTGTCGTCGATCCGCGCGATCAGCGCACGGACAAGGACTATTTCGAGGTCATCGGCAATGATTACGGCATCTTCGGCTGCATGGGCCTGCTCGCCTGCGAAGATATCTGCCCCAAGAACCTGCCACTGCAGAATCAGCTCGGTTTCCTGCGGCGCAAAATGGGCATCACGGCCATCAAACAGTTTCTCGGGAAATAAGCCATGCGGACACTGCGCGCCAGACAAGTCATTGATGCGGTCGCCACCATGTGCGTGGACTCCAACCGCTACCTGCCCAAGGATGTGCGGAAGCGCTTCGCCGAGTGCGCGGCACGGGAGGAATCCTCGGCGGCACGGGAAGTTTTCCGTCAATTGACCGAAAACTACGAACTGGCCGAACAGACGGGCCTGCCCCTGTGCCAGGACACGGGGTTGGCCGTCTTCTTCGTGGAGATAGGCGAGGACATGCGCGTCGAGGGCATGAACATCCGCGAAGCCATAAACGAGGGCGTGCGCAAGGGTTACGCCGAAGGCTACCTGCGCAAGTCCGCCTGCGACCCGCTGACCCGCGCCAACACGAAGGACAACACCCCGGCCATCATCCATTTCGACATCGTGCCCGGAGATGGGCTGAAAATCGCCTTCATGGCAAAGGGCGGAGGCAGCGAGAACATGTCCCGCGTGGCCATGCTCGCCCCGGCCCAGGGCTGGGCGGGCATCAAGAAGTTCGTCATAGAGCGCGTGGCCGAAGCCGGTCCCAACCCCTGCCCGCCGACCATCGTCGGCATCGGCGTCGGCGGGACCTTCGACTACGCGCCCATCCTGGCCAAAAAAGCCCTGCTCAGGAAACTGGATGACACCAATCCAGACCAGAAGCTCGCGGCCATGGAGGACGAACTCCTCGAAGCCCTGAACAGGCTCGGCATCGGCCCCATGGGCCTCGGCGGCAAGACCACGTGTCTGGGCGTCAAGATCGCCATGAGCCCCTGCCACATCGCGAGCCTGCCCCTGGCCGTGAACATCCAGTGTCATTCTTCCAGGCATCAGGAGGTGGAGCTCTAATGGCCGAATATGCGCTGAGCACCCCCCTTACTGACAACGATATCATCCCGCTCAAGGCCGGAGACGTAATCAAACTGACGGGCACCATCTACACGGCCCGCGATGCGGCCCACAAGCGACTCATCGACCTGCTGGACAGGGCAGAGCCCCTGCCCTTCGACCTCAAGGGCTCGGTCATCTACTACGTGGGCCCAAGCCCCGCCCCTCCCGGCCGCCCCATCGGCGCGGCCGGGCCGACCACCAGCTACCGCATGGACTCCTACGCCCCGCGCCTGCATTCCCTTGGCTGCAAGGCCTCGGTGGGCAAGGGCAAAAGGAGCGACGCGGTCAAACAGGCCTTGAAGGACCACAAGGCCGTCTATTTCGGCGCCACCGGCGGAGCCGGGGCGCTCCTGTCCAAATGCATCACGGCGGCCAAGGTCATCGCCTTCGACGAGCTTGGGCCGGAGGCCATCCGCGAACTGACCGTGGTTGACTTCCCGCTCTTGGTCATCAACGACTGCCACGGCGGCGAATTGTACGTGCAGCCTGATCGGAAGGCGGCTGGGCTGGAATAGGCGGAAGAAGGGCGGCCACGGGGGGGCCGCCCCTACGGTATGGATGAATTTCGGACGGTTCGGATGGATTTCGCACGGTACGATATGGATGGATTCCGCAGCGATGCATTGTAGGGGCGGCCCCCCGTGGCCGCCCTTCTCCCACCCCACATTAACCCGCCATCCCGCAAATCCAGCCGTAAATTTTATTATCTTTATTCATGTTAGTTGCAAAATGAGACGCGCACGCATGTCCTGTGCGAATGTCCGCTCCATACGTTACGTTACAAGCGGATTTTCTTGATCGACCGGCATCGTTCGCGATCAGGCCTCAGGACCGCAACCAACCGAAAGGTGCCCTGGCAGAAGCAGGCAAATGCGGGGCTCCGTCCCTTGGCCCGATTATCGAAATTGTCAACGCCGCCGAGGCGGCATCACATCTGGAGGACAACATGGCTCTTTTCACACCCCAGGAAGCATTGGATTATCATTCCGAAGTCCGTCCCGGCAAAATCGAGGTCGTGCCGATCAAGCCCTATTCCACCCAGAAGCATCTGACCATGGCCTACAGCCCGGGCGTGGCCGAGTCCTGCCTGGCCATCGCCAAGGACCCGGACCTGACCTACAAGTACACAGGCCGCGGCAACCTCGTCGCCGTCGTGTCCAACGGCACGGCCGTGCTGGGACTGGGCAACATCGGCGCCTACGCGGGCAAGCCGGTCATGGAGGGCAAGGGGCTCCTCTTCAAGATTTTCGCGGACGTGGATGTTTACGACATCAACCTCGACGTAACCGACCCCGACAAGCTCTGCGAGATCGTCAAGGCCATGGAGCCGACCTTCGGCGGCATCAACCTAGAAGACATCAAGGCCCCGGAATGCTTCTACATCGAGGACAAGCTCAAGAAGGAAATGAACATCCCGGTCTTCCATGACGACCAGCACGGCACGGCCATCATCTCCGCCGCCGGACTGATCAACGCGCTGGAAATCTCGGGCAAGAAGATTGAGGACCTGCGCATTGTCGTCTCCGGCGCGGGCGCGGCGGCCATTTCCTGCACCCGCCTGTATGTGGCCCTCGGCGTGAAGCTCGAAAACGTCGCCATGTTCGACTCTCGCGGCCACATGCACACCGGCCGCACGGACCTGAATGCGCAGAAGCGCGAGTTCGCCACGGAAAAAGCCTACGGATCACTGGCCGAAGCCATGGTCGACGCGGACATGTTCCTGGGCCTGTCCAAGGCGGGCGTGGTCAGTCAGGACATGGTCAGAAGCATGGGCAAAAACCCGATTATCTTCGCCTGCGCCAACCCTGTCCCGGAGATCTCCTACACCGAGGCCAAGGCCGCTCGCCCCGATGCCATCATGGGCACGGGCCGCTCGGACTTCCCGAACCAGATCAACAACGTGCTCGGCTTCCCCTTCATCTTCCGCGGGGCGCTCGACGTCATGGCCTCGAACATCAACGAAGAGATGAAGCTGGCCGCCGCCAAGGCCCTGGCCGCCCTGGCCAAGGAGCCGGTGCCGGACTACGTGACTGAGGCGTATGGCGTGGACAAACTGGAATTCGGCATCGACTACATCATCCCCAAACCGGTCGACCTGCGCCTCATCGAGTTCGAATCCGCCGCCGTGGCCCAGGCCGCCATGGACACGGGCGTAGCCCGCAAGCCCATCGCGGACATGGACGCCTACCGCGCGTCCTTGCGCGAACGCATCACCAAATCCCGCGAACGCCTGGACGCCTTTGTGAAGACCTATCCGCAGATTTTCTAGCGGATCACGAGAAGAAAATGAACCGCCCCGTCAGCGTATTTGCTGGCGGGGCGATTTTTTTTTTGAATTCCCGTGATGTCAGCGTCCGTTGGCGCAAATGGGACATAGATCAAGAGGCAAGTCCCTGGTAATGGCAGTTGCGCCCTGCTGGAAGCCTAGCGCAGCTTGAAGCGGATGGGCAAAATGGCCTGGCTGGGCACGGACCTTCCCTTGGAGCTTGCGGGGCGGAAACGCGAATGCAGGACCGCCTCCCTGGAAGCCTCATCCATTCCGAAGCCCGCGCCCTGCAGAATTTCCACTTCGTATACCGTCCCCGCTTCATCGAGGGAAAGCTTGAGGATCACAACCCCCTCTTTTCCCAGCCGCCTGGCTTCGCTAGGATACCGTGGCAGAGCCAGGCGGACAATGCCTGGGCCACCGGGCGCGCCGAACTTTATCAGGCTGCCCGCAGTGCCGGAACTGCCGGATCCGTTGCCACCGGTGCCCGGTCCGCCTTTGCCAAGCGCTCCCGCACCGGCTGCGCCAGCCTGATTTTTTGCGCCAGGACCATGCATCTCGGCTGCAGCTCCGGTTTGGAACTCTGACGTCTCGGGCTGCCCATTTCCGGCGCCAAAAGAATCAGGGGCCAGACTTCCGGTTTGTTCCGCCGGGACGGGATTGGTCTCGGCCTGCACTTCCGGCTCCCGGATTTTCTGCTCCGGACCTGGTTGCTCAGGCGGTGTCTGTGCGGCGGGACGAGTTGCGCCCGGTGCCTGCGTGATCGACTCCTGCCTCGTCGGCGGCGGTTCGGATTTTCGCACCACAGAGGCATGGATGGGCGGGGGCAATGTCGCTCTGGCCTGGCCCTTTGTCGAAGTAATCGGTGGCGAGGACGCAGGCACCTGTTCCGTCACGGGAGTGGCGGGTGGTGGAGAGGACGGTTCGGCCGGAACGGACCATAAGGATGAATCGTCGATCCCTGAGTGCCTGCCGGAAGACCCAGTGCCACCCGCGTCGCCGAAAAGCTCCAGGGCCATGAGCATGGGGCCGTCTGTTCCGCCGCCAACCCCAAGCCAGGCTCCGACCGCACCAAGGACCGCAGCGTGAATCAGGAGAGCGCAGAGCACGGAGGCAAGAAATTGCGGCAGCTGAAAAGACAGATGGTTGTGTGGCGCTGTTTCCGGGCCGGGACGTGGGGTGTCATTTTTCCCGTGGACGCCCGCTCCGGCTTTTCCTATGTCTTGCGCAACCGGCGCACCGTGGGCGCGCAGGACTTCACCGCGCGGGTCATCCCCATGCGCAGCAAGGAAATCATCGTGGACCCTCAGCTCATTATCGTCGCGGGACGGGAAAAATCTTTGTTCCGGCGTCATCCCTGGATCTTTTCCGGTGCCGTGAGCACTGTCAAGGGTCGACCCATGTCCGGACAGACCGTGGACGTCCTGGGACAGAATGGACAGTGGCTGGCCCGGGCCGCTTTTTCGCCCAAATCCCAGATCATGGGCCGGGTTTGGACTTTTGATGCCGGGGAACCCATCGACGAAGAATTCTTTCTGCGCCGCATTTCCGAATCCGCTGGCCGACGCAGCGATTTTGAGAGCTCGAGCAATGCCCTGCGTCTGGTTCATTCCGAGTCCGACGATCTTCCAGGCCTGATTCTGGACCGCTACGCCAACGTTCTTGTTTTCCAGCTGCTGACCGCAGGCATGGAATTCTGGCGCGAGGCTATTATCGGCGCATTGCGAAGCCTCTTTCCCGAAGACGCCATTCTGGAACGGTCGGATGTGGACGTGCGGGCCAAGGAGGGGCTGGCGGAGCGGATCGCCATCGTGCACGGCGAGATCCCGGACCTGGCTCGAATTCATGAAAACGGGGTGAATTTTCTGGTCGATGTGCACGGCGGGCACAAGACAGGCTTCTATCTGGACCAGCGCGACAACCGCTTGGCCGTCAGCAGGGTCGCCAGCGGCGCGGAGGTGCTGAACTGCTTCTCCTATACCGGAGGGTTCGGCTTGGCCGCGCTCCGGGGAGGGGCGGCCCATGTGACGCAGCTCGACGCCTCGGCCCCGGCGCTGGCCCTGGCCGAACGCAACCGCGAGGGCAACGGATTCGCGGCGGCCTCCATGACCACGGTCTGCGGCGACGCCTTCCAGATTCTGCGGAACTGGCACAAGGAGGGACGTACCTTTGACCTCATCGTGCTCGACCCGCCCAAGTTCGTGGATTCCAAGGCCAGCCTGAACCGGGCCTGCCGGGGCTACAAGGACGTCAACCTCTGCGCGTTGCGCCTCCTGAAGCCGGGAGGACGCCTCTTCACCTTCTCCTGCTCCGGCCTCATGGAAGACGGCCTGTTCCAGAAAATCGTAGCCGACGCCGCCCTCGATGCGGGCCGCAACGGCCGCATCATCCACCGCCTGACCCAGGCCGGGGATCATCCCGTGGCGTTGCCGTTTCCTGAAGGAGCGTATTTGAAGGGGCTGGAAGTGCTGGTGGACTAAAAGATCATCGTGCGGAAAAAAGGAAATTCTCCGGCCACACCTCTGCGGGCCGGGCTCCAAAATCCATTCAAGGCCGGATTGGTGAAAAAAACTGGAGGACTACCCTTGGAGCAGTCACCACAGCTATTTAGCCTGAAATAAAACGTGGGAATGGTTGCACACAACACCGCTGCTTTCTGAATTTTCCGAGGATGCTGCCAAGGCACGGGCGGGTTACCGTCGATTCATGGCCTTGGAAAACGACGCGGATATTGAAAGGATATTTTCGTTGAAAAAACTTCCGGCCATCCTTGGAAGTTCGGATTTCATCCAAACAATGAAGGAGCGATTCTTCGCTGCCAAAGTCAGCACGGAAGTGCCGGAAGCGAAAATGATCTCGCCGATCTCCATCGAATCCATCAAGTCCGTCATTTTGGCATATTATGGCGTCGATGAGGCAGAACTGTATGCCGTAAGGCGAGGACTCACAAATGAGCCGCGAAATATCGCGGTCTCTCTTGCACGAACACTCAGGGGCGACACCCTGCAAGAAATCGCAACGCAATTCCAGATAAATACATACAACACGACGGGAAGCGTTGTTGGTTGCGTCAAGGCGCGGATTCAAGAGAATGGGGACTTTGCCCAGAGATTGGCGAGGATCAGAGAAATGCTGGAGATTGGCTATAGGAAGACTTGACCCCTTGCACCACTTCGTAAACTGCGGAATCGCGATGGCAGCCAAGATGCCGATGATGGCCACGACGATCAAAAGTTCGACCAGGGTGAAGCCTTTTTCATTCTTTCTGGGCCAGACAAAGGGTCAAGTCTTCCGTTGACCAAACTCCGCTATGTCCGTATCCAATATCGGGGAGGACAAAAACATGGCCAGACCATTACGAATCGAATTTGACGGCGCATGGCATCACGTCATGAACCGAGGACGCAGGCGGGAGAACATTTTCCGGGATCAGGAGGACTACAACACCTTTGTAGGCCTGCTCAAAAACACTTCGGAGATGTTCCGGATTGGAGTAACGGCGTATTGTCTCATGCCCAACCACTTCCACCTTCTGCTGCACACTCCCGAGGCTAATCTCGGCCGGGCCATGCGACATCTGGGAGGCGTTTACACTCAACTGTTTAACAGACGACACGGTCTTGATGGACAACTTTTTCGTGGAAGGTACAAAGCCATCCTTGTGGATGAAAGTGAATACCTCCAGGGACTAGTCCGGTACATCCACCACAATCCTCTCAAGGCCAGATTGGTGAAAAAACTGGAGGACTACCCTTGGAGCAGTCACCACGGCTATTTAGCCCGAAATAAAACGTGGGAATGGTTGCACACAACACCGCTGCTTTCTGAATTTTCCGAGGATGCTGCCAAGGCACGGGCGGGTTACCGTCGATTCATGGCCTTGGAAAACGATGCGGATATTGAAAGGATATTTTCGTTGAAAAAACTTCCGGCCATCCTTGGAAGTTCGGATTTCATCCAAACAATGAAAGAGCGATTCTTCGCTGCCAAAGTCAGCACGGAAGTGCCGGAAGCGAAAATGCTCTCGCCGATCTCCATCGAATCCATCAAGGCTGCCGTTACGACATATTATGGAGTCGAAGATGCGGATCTGTATGCGGTAAGGCGGGGAGTCACGAATGAGCCGCGAAATATCGCGGTATATTTGGCTCGAACGATCAGAGGCGAAAATCTCCAAGAAATCGCAAAGCAATTCCAGATAAAAACTTACAGCACGGCGGGAAGCGTTGTTGGCTGCGTAAAAGCGCGGATTCAAGAGGATGCGGAATTTGCCCAGAGACTGGCTAGGATCAGGGAATTGCTGGAAATTGGACAAAGGAAGATTTGACCTCTTGCCCGGGGATGCTGCCAAGGCAAGGGCGGGATACCGTCGCTTCATGGCCTTGGAAAACGACGAGGATATCGAAAGGATATTTTCATTGAAAAAACTTCCGGCCATCCTTGGAAGTTCGGAATTCATCCAAACAATAAATGAGCGCTTCTTCGCTGCAAAAGTGAGCACGGAAGTGCCGGAATCGAAAATGCTCACGCCGATCTCCATTGAATCCATCAAGGCAGCCGTTACGGCATATTATGGAGTCGAAGACGCGGATCTGTTTGCAGTCAGGCGGGGAATCACGAATGAGCCGCGAAATGTCGCGGTGTATCTGGCACGAACGCTCAGAGGGGAAAACCTTCAAGAAATAGCAAGGCAGTTCCAAATAAAATCGTACAGCACGGCAGGAAGCGTCGTTGGATGCGTTAAGGCGAAGATTCAAGATGATGCGAACTTTGCCCAGAGGCTGGCGAGGATCAGGGAAATGCTGGAGATTGGACAAAGGAAGACTTGACCCATTGCTCATTGCTTGACCCCTTGCTTTCATGACCGTAAGCTGGACAGAAGCAACAGAATGGTCGCGCATAGCGCCTTGGCTCACAAACTTGCGCGGGCCGCGTATTTCATCATGCGGGAGGGCGTGAACTTTGATCACGAGAAATGCTTTGCATGAATTTGGAGGCGGTGGGGAACCAGCATTGGGGTTGGTATAACCATGAGATTTGATTGGTAGCCATCGCTTCCAGCTTTTCGGATGACTTTGTTTCGCCGACCACGGCATGAGCCAGCAACGGGTTGGTTCACAACCATGAGATCTGTAACAACACTTTGGACATGGCGTGGGATCGAAGATTATCTGGCCGTCTCAAGACGGTGGGGCTGCCCCGGCGGCCTAGATCCCGATGGGTGACTGATGCGGCGGAATACGCCGACATCGAAACGCTGATATTTCGAGAAAGGCAGAAAGCAAAGAAATCTGGTGTGTTATCTAGGGACTTTTACCCGAGGCGAGAAAACCTGATTTTCTGGCCCGCAGGAGTACTTTCTCTTGACCTCGGTCCTTTTGATGGGTGACCCCTTGCCGGTTTACATGCATGACCAAAAAAGGCACCGCAAATATACGATGCCTTATAAAGCCTTAACAGGAAAGAAAAAAGTAATTAGTTAAATCGTGCAGTTTGCTGCCTGATCTGTAAGGTTGGCATTTACTGTAAAACCACCATACTGTCCTGATCCCGTTGGATTCAGAGAGTATGCCCCTGTCACGCCATTAATTGTAACCACAGTTGAAAGAGCATTGCCAGGAATATCAGAACAGGTCTGGTTTGTTATTACAGAATTATTCGCAAACTGCGCACCAAGTTCGTTCATGCAATTCCGCAAATCAGAGTTACATCCCTGAATAGCCGCATTTCTCTTATACTTCGTAAACTGCGGAATCGCGATGGCAGCCAAGATGCCGATGATGGCCACGACGATCAGAAGTTCGACCAGGGTGAAGCCTTTTTCATTCTTTCTGAACCGGTTCATACAATCCTCCACAAAAAGTTGGTTGGGGTATCCATGCTTGTGTTGGGCTCTTATCACAATCCGTGCCAAACATTGGGCATCCATATTCTCAAGTAGTTACTTACAATACGCACAAGTAAGTACGCACGTGCTGACAAAATTTGTCAGTTAAGACCCATTTTTGGGCAAACCCCGCCCAAACTTGACTTGCGCCCCAGATGACCTAAACCAAAAGGGCTGAAACCGTTGAAAGACGCGGTTTGGAAGAGTATGGGTAGCCGGAACACGACATGCTGGCCCTGATGCTTTGATGAGCAGCAGAAATCTCCGAACAAAAAATACCCTCATCACAACAAACGAAAAACACAGACATAGACAAGGAGGAGCAATGAATTTCCAGACAATTTCACAGCCCCGTACCGATGTGCAGGCGACCAACGTCTTCCTGCGCGGGGTTTACAACTGGATGAGCCTGGGCCTGGGGCTGACCGCCCTGGTGGCTTACGGCGTGGCCACGACACCGGCCATCGCACAGGTCATCTTCAGCAACCCCATCCTTTTTTGGGGTCTCATCCTTGCCCAGTTCGGCCTGGTCATGGGCATCTCCGGGGGCGTGCACCGCATGTCCGCCGGCACCGCCACGGGCCTTTTTCTGCTCTATAGCGCCCTGAACGGCGCCACCCTGTCCTCCATCCTCATGGTCTATACCGCCGCGTCCATCTTCAAGGCCTTCATCGTCTGCACGGGCATGTTCGCGGCCATGAGCGTTTACGGGGCCACCACCAAGAAGGACCTGACCTCCTGGGGCAGCTTCCTGTTCATGGGGCTGATCGGCATCATCATCGCTTCCATCGTCAACATCTTCATGGCCAGCTCCGCCCTTGATTTCGTCATCAGCGGCATCGGCGTGCTCATCTTCACCGGCCTGACCGCCTTCGACACCCAGAAGCTCAAAGTCATGGGCGAATCCGCACCCATGGACGACACGCTGGCCGTGCGGCGCGGAACCATCCTCGGCGCCCTGACCCTGTACCTGGACTTCATCAACCTGTTTCTCTTCATGCTTCGCTTCTTCGGATCTTCCCGAGACTAACTCCCGGGCGGCGCAAGCCGCCCTTTTCCTTTTTGGCGCCAACCATGATGACTCCCGACCGCATCTCCCAGCTGCAGGAAAAATTCGCACAGCTCCTGGCCCCCTTGAGCAAGGCCTACGCCCGGCTCATGAATCTGCGCGCCAATCTCTTCCTGTCAGGCAAATGGGTCTCCTGGCGCCCGCCAGCGCCATGCATCAGCGTGGGCAACATCTCCTGGGGCGGAACGGGCAAGACCCCGGTCGTGTCCTGGCTGCTGGACTGGGCCAGAGACGAGGGGCTCGCGGCCACAGTGCTGACCAGAGGCTATGGCGGCAAACCGCCCTCTCTGCCCTATGACGTTCAGCTCCTGAGCCCGGCCTTCGAGGCCGGAGACGAGCCGCTACTCTTGAAGCGCACGCACCCGCAGGCGCGTATTCTCGTCGATCCCAAGCGCGTGCGGGCCGGAAAACTCGCCGCCAGGGACAAAACGGACCTCTTCGTGCTCGACGACGGATACCAGCACCTGCGCGTTCAGCGGGACCTGAACCTGTGCCTGCTCTGTCCGAGGGATCTGGAAAATGAATGGAACCGAGTCATCCCCGCCGGATCATGGCGGGAGGACTCCTCTGCCCTGCTGCGGGCCGACGCGTTCCTGATCAACACCATGTTCGATGATGACGAGTGTCTGGAGACCCTGGCCCACATCAAGCTGGCGAGCTTCCGCAAACCGATCTTCTTTTTCCGGGTCACGGCCCGGGGGGTGGCCAACGCCCTGACCGGCGAACTCCAGGATTCCCTCGACGGCCACCCATTCCTGCTCGTCACCGCCATCGCCAACCCGGACAAGGTCTGCCAGACCTGCAAAAGCGATCTGGGCGAAAAACCGGTCCGCCATCTGGTCTATCCGGATCACCATCCCTTTGCCCTGCCCGATTGGCAGGCCATTGTCGCTGCCGCCGAGCGCAACTCATGCACGCACATCGTCTGCACTCCCAAGGACGCGGTCAAGCTGGCCCCCTTTGCCGACGAGCGGCTGTGGACCCCGCAGCTGACGACATCCTTTTCCGCCGCCGGCTCCGTCCCCTTTCGCGCCTGGCTTGACGACCGCTTTCACACCTTACCCCGGACAACGTATGCCCCCGAAGAAACAAACCTCCCGTAAATTTTCCAAGAAGAACCTTCTCGCCGCCCTGCGCGAATCCGGTGCGCCGCTTCCCAGCAAGAACATCTACGGCCTGTTCGACTCCGACGCGGCCCTGAAGAAGGTCATCAAATCCACCCTGGCCCAGATGGTCGAAGGCGGCGAAATCGTGCAGATGGGCAAGAGCTACGGCCTCCTGGACAACTTGCCGCGCATGACCGGCACCCTTGATGTGCGCCGCTCCGGAGTCGGGTATCTCATCTGCGAAGACCGCCGCCAGAAAGACCTCTTCATCCATCCCAGCAACTTCGGCGGGGCCTGGCCCGGAGACCGGGTCGTGGCGGTGATCGACACCACGCGCAAGAAGGACGCCCCCGAAGGCCGCATCGTCGAGGTGCTGGACCGGGCCACGCGCGAACTGCTGGTCCGCGTCAGCCGCCGCATCCATCAGGACAGCTACTTCTGCCATCCCACGGACTCGCGCATGCCCTTCTACACCGTGGTCGACACCAGCGACATCCCGAACCCGGAAAAAGGCGACATTCTGAGCGTGGCCCCGGTGGAAGAACAGGAAAAGGGTTTGTGGCGCTGCACGGCCCTGCGCCGTCTGGGAGAGGAACGGGATCTGGCCACCCAGGAGCTGCTGGTCAAGACCAGCTATTCCATCCCCGAGGAGTTTCCCGCCGCCGCGGTGCGTCAGGCCGAGACCCTGCCCGCCCAGCCCACGCCCGAGGATTGGGCCGGGCGCAACGACCTGCGTAAGCTCGCGCTGGTGACCATCGACGGCGAGACGGCCAAGGACTTTGACGACGCCGTGTATGTGGAGCGGCAGGAAAACGGATACCGCCTAGTGGTGGCCATCGCCGACGTGGCCCACTACGTGCCCGAAGGCTCGCCGCTGGATCTGGAAGCCCTGGCGCGGGGCAACTCCTATTATTTCCCCCTTTCGGTGGAGCCCATGTTCCCCGAGGCCCTGTCCAACGGACTGTGCAGCCTGCGCCCCCTGGTGCCGCGCCTGGCCATGGTCGTGGACACGCCCTATTCCTTGGACGGCGAGCCCGGTACGCCACGGCTCTACAACGCCGTGATCATGAGCCAGGCCCGTCTGACCTACAATCAGGTCCAGAGCGCCCTCGACGGCGCGCCGGACCAGGACACGGCCCCGCTGCTGCCCATGCTGCGCGACGCAGAGGAGCTGGCAAAGCTCTTCATGCAGCGCCGCGTGGCGCGCGGCTGTCTTGATTTCGATATCCCCGAGGCCCAGGTCCGCGTGATCGAGGACATCGTAAGCGTCCATGCCGGAACCCGGCTCTTCAGCCACCGCCTGATCGAAGAGTTCATGATCGCGGCCAACGAACGGGTGGCCGAATACCTTGGGTCGAAGCAACGGATTTTCCCCTACCGCATCCATCCCCAGCCGGACGAGAAGAAGCTCGAAACCCTGCTGCGCATGCTCTCGCACACCAGCCTGGTGGATCGACTGCCTCGCGAACTGAATCAGATGGGCCTGCAGCAGGTTTCCCATGCGGCCAAGGGCACGGACATCGAATACCTGGTCAACCGCCTCATCCTGCGCACCATGATGCAGGCCCAGTACTCGCCGGACAACGACGGGCATTACGGACTGGCCTCGACGGCCTACTGCCACTTCACCTCGCCCATCCGCCGCTACGCGGATCTGTTGGTGCATCGCAGCCTGAAGCGGCTGCTGGCCGGAGAGCCGGAAAAGATGGGCATGGAACAGGTGCAAGGCATCTGCGAAGGGATCAACGCCTTGGAACGCAAGGCCATGGAAGCGGAGCGGGAGATTCAGAAGCGCTCGGCCATCCTGGCCCTGGAAGGCAGGATCGGGGAGGAGATGCGCGGCGTGATTTCGGGCGTGGCGGATTTCGGATTCTGGGTGGAGCTGATAGACATGCCCGTGGACGGGCTAGTGCGGCTGGCAAACCTGGACGACTACTACATCTTCGACTCCGAACGCCAGGACCTGCTCGGTCAACGCACAGGCAAAACCTTCGGCATGGGCCAAACTTTGAACGTGATTCTGGAAGCGGTCAGCCTGGAGCGGGTGGAGATCAACTTCACGTTGCCGGGAGGAGCTGTCAAAGCAGAATCCCCGCCTGCGCGGGGATGACAACGATGTTGCGAGGCGAGCTGCAGGTCATATTCCTGCATGCGAGCCTCGCGTCACTTTCCGATGCAAAACCCGTCGAACACGGCCCGCAGGATCTCTTCGGAGGTGATCTCGCCGGTGATTTCGCCCAGAATGGCGCAGGCAGTGTCCAGGCGCACGGAGAGGATGTCGTAGGGCAGCCCCGCCGCGAGCTCGTCCAGCAGCAGTTCAAGCTCCTGCGTGGCGCGAGCCAGGGCCGTGTACTGGCGCAGGTTGGGCACCAGTGCCCCGGCTTCGGGAGCGCCTGCGGCGGCCACGGTCCGACGGATTGCTGCCAATAGATCAGGCAGCCCCTGTCCGTGCTTGGCGGAAAGAGGGCAAATCTGTTTTCCGGTCCAGGGGCTTTCCCTGAACCACACCGGTTCCCCGGCCAGCAGATCCATCTTGTTGGCTACGACGAGCAGATTATCGGCCTGCGCGGCCAAATCCAGATCCTCGGCCCCAGGCCCAAGCTCCGCATCGACCACCAGCAGCACCAGATCGGCCTGGCTCATCAGCTCCCGGCTGCGCTCGATGCCCAGCAGCTCCACGCTATCGAGGGACGCCCGCAGGCCCGCCGTGTCCACCAGCCGCACGGGCAGACCGTCAAGCTGCACGGACTCTTCCAGATAATCGCGGGTAGTGCCCGGAATGTCGGTCACAATCGCCCGGTTGATGCCCAAAATGGCGTTCATCAGGCTCGACTTGCCCGCGTTGACCTGCCCCGCCAGGACCACTAGGGCCCCATCGCGCCAGCAGCGGCCCCGGTCGTAATTGCCGGCCAGTTCGGACATGGCCGCCCTGACCTCGCCTATGCCTCCGGCAAGGTCCTCCGGAGCCAGACACTCGACCTCGTCCTCGGGAAAATCCACTGCCACGCACAGCTGCACTCTTAAGGCCTCAAGCCCCTTTCGCAACTCCCCGATGCGGCTCGCCAGAAGCCCTTCAAGCTTGGATCCGGCCAGACCCACAGCCACGGCCGTAGGCGCATTGACAAGCTCCATGATGGCCTCGGCCTGCGTCAGATCCATGCGCGAGTTAAGGAAGGCCCGCTTGGAAAACTCGCCAGGCTCGGCCAGCCGTGCCCCGTGAGCCAGACATTCCTCCACCACGCGGCGCAGGATGGCGCTCCCTCCATGGCACTGAAATTCAAGCACATCCTCGCCGGTGAACGAACCCGGCCCAGGCATCCAGGCCGCCAGGACCTCGTCCACAAAATTCCCGTCCGCGTCGCGCAACTGGCCATGATGGAGATGATAGGGCCTAAAACCCGCAAAAACAGGACGAGAGGAATGAAAGAAGAGGCGCGCGATGTCGGCCGAGGCAGGGCCACTCAAACGGACGATCCCGATGGCGCCCTGACCGGGCGGAGTGGCGATGGCGACTATGGTATCAGTATTTTTTGGCATGGCATAAAAAAAGGCGAGCCCGGCAGGCCCGCCTATCAAATTTCAGGGTTGACGCGCCTGTGCATTTTCCTGGCGCTTGGGCGGACGGCCTGCGGGCTTGCTGCGCTTGACCGGCACAATCAGGACTCGCTTCATGTGTCCTTCGCCCTTGCTGCGCGTCTGCACGCCGCGATCATTCTGCAGGGCCATGTGCACCACCCGGCGATGAAAGGAACTTAGGGGTCTTGTGCTCTGCACCCGTCCGGATTTCTTTGCTTTTTCCGAAAGAAATTGGGCAATGCCGAGGAGCTGCTCTTCCTGCTTCTGGCGATAATCACCCGCATCAAGCTGGATGCGCGGGCTCTGGGGCCAAATTTTGGAGACTATGCGGTTGGCCAGATACTGCAGGGCGGTAATGGTCTGACCGTCGCGGCCGATGATGAGCCCCGAATTGTCCTCGTCTTCGATATGCACGTTGACCGGACATGCCGTCACGTCGATGGTCAGTGCCACATTGACCCCCATGGGCAGCAGCAGGGCCGTCATGATCCGGCGGATGTCGGCCTCCAGCAGGGCCAGCTCCTCGGGGCTCAG
Source organism: Desulfomicrobium sp. UBA5193 (assembly GCA_002412965.1). Classification (GTDB taxonomy): domain Bacteria; phylum Desulfobacterota; class Desulfovibrionia; order Desulfovibrionales; family Desulfomicrobiaceae; genus Desulfomicrobium. The sequence goes on along the minus strand of DHWB01000002.1, from coordinate 230,796 downwards.
CGATCCCGGAGCGGGAAGCTCGTCCTCGTCCTCGAAGTCGACCGCCACATCGTAATCGCCGGAAATCGCCTCTGCGGCCAAGGCCGGAGCGGGATCCCGAGGCAAATCCTCGTAAACAGGAGCCACCGCTTGCGGCAGAGGAGCTTCCCCCGGTGCGGGGGCAAGCCGTCGCCTCTTGGCCCGAATGGTCGCCTTTTTGGCGCCGAGGCCAAAAATTCCGGATGACCCGCCGCTGACGATATCAATTTCGAGCGCGTCCCGCTCAACAGCGAAGAACTGGCATGCATCCTCGATTGCCTGGTCAACGGTCTTGGCCTGAAAGTCCTTGTACGTATTCATCCATATCTCCTTCACGTTCCTGTCGATCCAAAACAGTCCACAATCATGAAGCGGCGCCCCCGAAAGGACGCCGCGCATCAATCATAAGGACAGGAACTACTTCGACTTCCTGATCATGAGCCACTGCTGGGCAATGGACAGCACGTTGTTGACCAGCCAGTACACAACCAGACCGGCAGGAAAGTTCAGGAAAAGGAACGTGAAGATGACGGGCATGAACATCATGATCTTGGCCTGCATCGGGTCGCCCATAGGCGGGGACATGCGCTGCTGCAGGAACATGGTCGCGCCCATGACAAGCGGGGTGATGTAATAGGGGTCCTTGGCCGAAAGATCCGCGAGCCAAACCATGTCCGTGAAGGGCAGATGCGTGATGAAAGCCGCATGCCGCAGTTCGATGGCGCCAAGGAGGGCCTGGTACAAGGCGAAGAACACGGGAATCTGAAGCAGCATGGGCACGCAGCCGCCAGCCGGGTTGACCTTGTAGGTCTTGTAGAGCTGCATGATCTCCGAGTTCATCTTTTCGCGATCGTCAGCATATTTCTCGCGGATCTTGGCCATCATGGGCTGCAGCTTCTTCATCTGCTCCATGGACTTGTAACTCTTGTGCGACAGGGGCCAGAACAGGATCTTGATGATGAGGGTCAAGATGATGATCGCGATGCCATAGTTGCCGACGTATCCGTAGAGGAAATTCAGGAACTGATTGAGCGGCTTGGCGATGATGTCGAAAAAGCCGTAATGCATGCTGCCCTTGAGATTCTTGGGCATATTGGTCAAGGACTTCTCGGTCTTGGGGCCAAAATAATAGGAGGCCGTCCGCAGCTGTGTAATGCCCGGATCAAGGAGCATCTGGTCGGTGATGGTCAGGCGATAGACATTGTCTTCAAGCTTGGCGCGAACCATCATGTCCGAGGAAGTCGGGACCAGGGCCAGCAGGAAATAATTGCTCTCGATGCCTCCCCACTGGGCCGGGGTGGCCGATTCCACACCGAGTAACAGATCTTTCTGGCTGTCTTCTTCCGTCAGGGCACCTGCGGCCATGTAGGCGATCTTCGTGAGATTGTATTTGTCGCTTTCTGCGGTCAGCGGAACGCTGGACACGGAAAAGGCCAGATTGCCCTGGACCTGCGCCGTGGTGGTGTTGGTGATCTTGACCTCTTCCTTGACCTCGTAGGTGCCACCAGTGAAAGTCAAAGTCCGCTCCACCTGCACACCGCCGATGATACCGGTCAAGACCATGCTTCCTGCCTGGCCTTCGACCAGGTTCAGGTCGCCGCCCTGCACGGTCCATGCACCCTGGGCCCACGTCGGCTGGGCATTCCAGATCAGGCCCATGGGAGCCTTGGTCAGTGACTGGGGAGTGATCAGATCGATATTCCTGGAATCCTGAGCAATGGTTTCCTTGTAGGCCTTGAGCAGAAAGCTTTCCAGCACGCCGCCGGAAGTATTGATCACGGCATGGTACAGGGGGGTATCCACGGACAGCCTTTCACCCTTGGAAGGAGTGAACTGCACGGTCGAGGCAGTGGGCGCGACCTGGGTCACGCCTTCGGCGACCGGCGCGACGATCTGATTGGGTGCGGACTGATTTTGGGTATTCGTTTCCAGGGGGGTGATCGGCGGGAACATGTAATTCCAACCCAAGAGCACCATCAGGGATAAGGACACGGCAAGGATGACACGCTTATTGCTATCCATTGATTTCAATCTCTCTTTGACAAGTTAGGGGAGGGAACCGGATCGTAACCACCGGCACACAGGGGATGACAACGTACCAACCGCCAAAGGACAAGGCCCATCCCCCGAAAAATTCCATGAGTCATGATGGCCTGCCGGGCATATTCAGAGCACGAAGGAGTGAAACGGCAACAGGGAGTATAGAGCGGAGATATCAGATACTGATACAGGGAAAGGATACACACAAAAACATGGCGCATGCGAACTCCGGTCAACCTAAACGGCTCCGGCCCGAGACACGATTTTTGTCATGAGCGGGCCAAGCTCCGAGGTCACCTGCGCATAGTCCATGGAATCCACGCAAACGCCTCGCTTGGGCACGACAACAATATCCGCTCGCAGGGCGAAATCGCGCTGATGGAGCCGAAAAAACTCACGGACCAAACGCTTGACCCGATTGCGCCGCACGGACTTGCCAATTTTTCTGCTCACCGTCAGCCCAAGACGCCAGGATATCCCGGCATCCTCCCGCTCATGCACAAAGAGCAAGAAGCTCTTTGAAAAAAAACGACGGCCCCGGTCATAACAGCTACAAAACTGGGGCCGTCTTTTCAGTCGAAACGAGGGGGGATAGGTTAGACGGCTAATCTTTTTCTTCCCTTTGCTCTTCTGCGACGCAAAACGGCTTGGCCGTTCTTGGTCCGTGAACGGACCAGAAATCCGTGACTTCTCTTCCGCTTGGTAGTGCTCGGTTGATATGTTCTCTTGCTCATTTCATTTCTCCTTCAAAAAAAGTAAACTGGGAAACTAGCCGCAATTACGCAATGCGTCAAGAAGTCTCATACACTTGTTCGCTGGACAATTCTGCCGACATCCCCCACATTGCCCCGACCAAGGAGACGTTCATGACTTTTCAAACCCCTAATTGGGATCTGGCCCTGCTTGGCCGGATAAACCAGAGCTGGCAAAACCCGCTGCTGGACTCGCTTATGCCCATGCTTTCGAGCGAGATTTTTCTCTGGATTGCGACCCTGACCTTGATCGCCGCTGGCCTAAGGTACAAGATCGTGGGCGTGACCGTCATCCTCTCCCTGGGCATAAGCATTGCCGCCTCGGACTTGGCATGCACGATTATCAAGGAAGGCGTCGGACGGGTGCGCCCCTATCACAGCGTTGCCGGAACCCGCTATCTTGATTCGGAAACATGGACTGTCCGGCCGCAACATTCCACGACGACCAAGCATAGAGGATCGTCCTTCCCCTCGGCCCACGCGGCCAATTCCGCCGCCGCCGCCCTCGTGCTCTTTGCCACGCTCCGAAAAAAAGCCATCTGGCTCATCCCGCTCTTCATCGGCTATTCGCGAGTTTACGTGGGCAAGCATTACCCGGTGGACGTGCTGGCGGGATGGGCCATTGGCCTTATCGTGGCCGGGATGCTGCTCCCTCTCTATCCCAAACTCTGGGAACGATTTCGCTCGCGATGGATCAGGTAGAGGTTGCGGACATATATGATGGAACCGGTCGACTGCCCGACGATGAAAACGATGTCGCTGCGCAGGACTGCGTAGATCAGCAGAAAAAAGCTGCCCAGCAGGCTGAAGTACCAAAAACATATCGGAATGACACTCTTTTTCTCTCTTTCCGAAACAATCCATTGCCACAGAAAGCGCATGAAAAAAAAGCCTTGGCCCACAAATCCGATGGCCAGCAACCACCACTGCGTCGATAATTCCATGTTCCGCCCAAAGCGCACACGCGCCAGATTCCAAAATTCGCACCCGTCGTCTGCATAAGCGCACGCGCCGCCATATCCAAAGAAATGAGAAACCCGCGTTCTAAAAAGAGGGACGGCCCAAAAGCTCATTTCATATTTGTCTCCGAGACCACATACCCGATGTGCCGCTTTTGCATCCAGCGCACCGCCAGGAGGTCATAGGCCGAAGCCCAGGCCCGGTCCCAGATTCCGTACTTGGAGACGCCCCTGCTGCGTGGGCGGTGATTGACCCGCACCTCCGCCACCTTCGCCCCTTCGAGTTTCATGAGAGTCGGCAAAAAGCGATGCATTCCCGTGAACATCGGAATGGCCTTGACCATCTGGGCACGCATCACCTTCAGAGAACAGCCCGTGTCACGCACCGTCTCCCGACTGATCCTGTTGCGCACCCAGTTTGCGATCCGGGAGGCATAGCGCTTGACCGCGCCGTCCTGACGCCTTGCGCGCCACCCGATGACCATGTCCGCGCCCTGAGAATAAACCTGGAGCATGGCGGGGATGTCGGCCGGATCATTCTGCAGGTCCGCATCAAGGGTCACGATCACATCGCCGCCGGCAAAGCGAAAGCCCGCCGCAAAAGCCGCGGACTGTCCGCAATTTCTTGCAAAGGACAGGAAGCGCACACGCGGATCGGCATCCGCCAAACCACGGATGACGGCAAGACTGGAGTCGGTGCTGCCGTCGTCAACCAGCAGAATCTCCCAGTCGCAGGCCAATCCCGCAAGGCTTCGCACAAGCTCCCCGTACAAATCCTGAAGATTTTCTTCTTCGTTATACACCGGAATGATTAACGAAATTTTTGAAATCGTGTATTGCATAAGAAAAAGTGAAATATAGCATTTGACAAGGCTTGTAAACCTACATAGAAAGCTCTTCTCACATGGCGCGGGGTGGAGCAGCATGGTAGCTCGTCGGGCTCATAACCCGAAGGCCGTAGGTTCAAATCCTGCCCCCGCTACCAAAGAAATCATAGGCTTAAGAGCAAAACTCTTAAGCCTTTTTCTTTTGCCGACCAGCCTGGCCGGGCACTTCCGATCCTTTCCACGGTCAACAGAAAACCACCCACACCCCTAAAGCCTCTGCCGGATGCAGGAATCAGCTCATCCTCCTGCCCGCAAATGCCGCCCCCAGAATTACGGCCATGCCTATCACGGCGTGCGGCGTCACGGCGGCGCCGCGTGTCACGGCGGCCAGCAGCACGGCCAGGGGCGGGGTCAGGTAGGAGAGGTAGCCGATGAGCGTCATATTGCCTCCGGTCACAGCCCTGTTCCAGAGGGTGAATGACAATCCCAGTGGCACCAGTCCCAGATACAGGGCCGAGAACAGGGCCCTGGCCGGGGGCAGGGACTGTGGAGCGCTTACGGCATAGACCAGGGTCGAGAAGAGGGCGGCCAGGACCGTGAAGGCGGGCATGTAGTCGTGGGTGGGTTTCAGACGCGACAAGGCCACGGAAAAGCTGCTCCAGATGAGTCCGCAGCCAAGGGCCATGAGATAGCCGGGCAGGTGCCGAGCATCAAACTGCAGGCTCTTGCCGCCCGACACGACCAGCCCCGCACCCAGCAGCCCGACCAGGGCCACGGCCAGGACGGGCACAGACATGCGCTTCGTGCTCAGGAGGGAGGAAAAGACCACGATCCAAAAAGACCAGGTCGTGGTCAGGATGGCTCCCTCCACCAGCGGTGCATGGTCGAGGGCCAGGTAGTAGAGGGCGTGGTAGCCGAAGATGCCCGCAAGCCCCAGGGCCGTCAGGCTCGGCCCTGGCCAGGGGATGCCCACGCGCCGGGAAATGATCATTTCCTGCGCCACGAGGTAGAGAGCCGCCGGAACAAAGCTGAAAAATAGCAACTCCGCGACCGTGAGCCCGTCCAGGCCGCTTCCCGTAGCCGCAGGCAGGCTGGCCCAGCACAGCACCGCGCCGAGCGCGTAGAGATAAGGTTTCATGTCCATCCTAGCAGGCCGTTGAAAAACGGCGATCTGCTGCGTCAGCGGAAAAATCCAGACCGCTTATGTATGCTCAATACACCGCGCGTCCTGGATTTTTTCGCTTCCTTGCATCTCACCATTTTTGAACGGCCTGCAAATTTTGAATTTTTCAACAATCAGCTAGAAAAGCTTGCTGCCGATCTTGGCGTTTATCGCAGGGCTGACAAAGGTCGCCTCGCCGCTGTCCCTGCCCGGATACTGCACGCCAAGGACGAGCACTTCCGAGACAACCTCTCCCATTTGCCGGGGCGGAAAATTCAGCACCGCGAGCACCAGCCGCCCGATCACCTCATCCAGAGGGTGGGCGGTGAAGCGGCCGTAGCTTACGCGCCGGCCGAATTTGCCGAAATCAATGACCATCCTGTAGGTGGGCTTCAGGGTTGCGGCGCAGGGCTCGGCGGCGACGATGCGGCCCACCCGAATGTCGAGCAGGGCCAGGGACTCCTCAAATGTCACGCACTCTTTTACTTCGGAAGCCATGCGGGTCTCCTTGAACGGGGATGAGGGAATGCGGAAGGCAACGGTCATCCTTGCCGGATCGAGGCCAGGGCAAGGGTCAGACCCAGGCAGACCAGCACGCCTCCGATGGCCCGCTCGACATGCTGCCTGGCCGTGGCCACCATGCGCTGGGCAGGCGCCGAAGAGAAGGCGCAGGCCACCAGCATGAACCACAGCAGATGCGCCAGGGACATGAAGGCCCCGTAGCCGAGCTGGATGGAGAGGGGGGTCTGGGGGCTTATGACCTGTGTGAACAGGCTGACCACGAAGAGGGTGGTCTTGGGATTGGTCGCGTTGGTCAAAAAACCGATGCGCAGCGCGCCGAAATCCGAAAGGACCCTGACCTGCGCCACGCCGGGGGCCTCTGGCCTGGCCCGCAGCATGGTCACGCCGAGATAGACCAGATACGCCGCGCCCAGATATTTGATGAGGCTAAAGAGCAGAATGGAACGTGAAATGACGAGCCCGACCCCAAGCAGACTGTAAGCGACATGCACCAGCACGCCGAGCGCTATCCCTGCGGCGGTCAGCACCCCGGCCCTGCGCGAGAGCATCATGCTGTTGCGGGTGACCATGGCAAAGTCCGCGCCCGGACTGATGACGGCCAAAATCGTGATGGTGGCGACGGTGAAAAGTTCAAGCATCAGTCTCTCCCGAATAAACCGCATCAATACCCACGGCTTAAACCACGGGCGAACGCAAAGCCCTTACGCCCGGTCCGGCGGGGAGCGCAAGCCCGGCCTTCTTGCAGCTTGTCCATGAACACGAACTCGGGTAGCGTTGTGGGCCATCGTCCGCCTCCACGCAAGGACCCAAGGAGCCTTCATGACCATCCGCAACAAGGTCTTTCTTATTGTTCTTGTCCTGTTCGCAACTCTGGGCGTGGCGGATTTTTTCATCCAGCGCTATGTGATTTATCCAAGTTTTTTGGATCTCGAACATCATGAGGCGGGTGAAAACCTGCAGCGTATTTTTCACGCCATCGATCGGGAAAGCTACCACCTGGAAAAATTTTGCCGCGACTGGGCCACCTGGGACGATTCCTACGACTTCATGACTTCAGGCTCCGAGGACTTTGTCAGCAGCAATCTCAATGATGACGCCCTGGACAATATTTCCCTGAACCTGATGATTTTCTGCGACAACAACGGCACGATCATCTGGAGCCGGGGGCGCGACTTCGTCCATAAAAAAACGATCTCCATCGACTTGCTCGCCGCAGGGAAAATTCCAACCGATCACCTGCTCTTTGACGTGCAGCCCAGCGAGGAGGGCGGCAAGGGAAAAAACGGCGTCTTCAACACGGAGAAAGGTCCTCTGCTTTTTGCCACCCGGGAGATTCTGCGTTCGGATGGAACCGGACCGGGCAAAGGTTTTCTCATCCTGGGCCGGTTTCTGGACGAGACAATGCTCAAAGCTCTCAAGGACCAGACGCGCATTCCATTTGAAGTCGTCTATCCTTTCCGCAACGCGGATGTCCTGTGCAACACCTCCGGAATCAAGCCGATGCGCATCGACAAGCTCGACTATTTCACACAGCATGAAGGGGAATACGTCAAAGCCTGCGCCGCATACCGGGATGCCGCAGGCGAGGCTCTCTTCGGGGTTCAATATCTGTTTCCGCGCGAGATCACCCGGAAGGGCATCGCCAGCATCCGCTACGCGTCGATTCTGGTCATCGCGTCCGGAGCGATCGTGCTCGTGATGCTCAACGTGCTCCTGCAGGCGGTGGTGCTGCGGCCCTTGCAGAACCTGACCAGGCATGCGGCCAGGCTGCAGGGAGAAGGGGATTATTCCCTGCGGCTCAACCTTGAGCGGAGCGACGAGGTCGGCGTTTTGGCCAATAGTTTCGACACCATGGTCCAGACCATAAACGACCGCACCGAGGAGCTCAAACGAGCCAATGAAAAGCTGACGCAACTGTCACTGCGCGACGCCATGACGGGGATCGCCAACCGCCGCATGCTCGACATCTATTTGAAGCAGGAGTGGCGCCGGGCCATGCGCGATCAAACGCCCATCTCCTTCATCTTCGCAGATGTGGATTTTTTCAAGAACTACAACGACGCCCACGGCCACCCGCAGGGAGATCAATGCCTCATCGCCGTGGCCGCCGTCATGCAGGGACAGCTTCAACGCCCCGCCGATCTGGCCGCGCGCTACGGGGGAGAGGAATTCGCCGTCATCCTGCCCGACACAGATGCCGCAGGGGCCGCGCATATTGCGGAAATGCTGCGGCAGGCAGTGCTTGATCTGCGCATGGAACACGCGTCGGCAACAGGTCCTTTCGTGACCATAAGCCTTGGACTCGTGACGATGATTCCACCGATAGAGGACGGTGACGGCGGCATGCCCCTGCTGTTTCAAGGGGCGGACCAGGCCCTGTACGAAGCCAAAAAATCGGGCCGCAACCGCGTTGTGGTCTGGACGCAGGAGCAGTCGGACGCTTTTGAAGCGAGCCCCGCGTCCGATTTGCACTGATTTTTTCACCCGCCCCGGTTTTCCCGTGGCGGTCCTGTCTTACTTAAGCACGTGCCGGTTTGACGCCGGACAAGGAAATATATGTCCTTCACTCAATTCGGGCTACAGCCCACACTGGTTCAGGCCTTGAGCGCCCGCAGCCTCGACGTTCCGCTGCCCGTGCAGGAAGCGGCCCTGCCCCTGCTCATGGCCGGAAAATCGGCCATGCTGGTCTCGCGCACCGGCTCGGGCAAGACCCTGGCCTATCTGCTGCCCATTTTGGCGGGCATCAACCCCGAAAGCATGCAGCTGCAGGCCGTGGTCCTGGCTCCGACCCACGAGCTGGCCATGCAGATCCATCGCGTGGCCACGGAGTTGGCCCGCGACGCCGGGCTTGGCGTGCGGGTTCAGTCGCTCATCGGCGGAGCGGCGGTCAGCCGCCAGATAGACGGACTCAAGAAGAAGCCCCATCTGGTGATCGGTTCGGCCGGACGGATGACGCATTTGATGGAGCTCGGAAAACTCAAACTCAAAGATGTCACCTGGCTGGTCCTCGACGAGGCGGACCGGCTGCTCATCGAGGAAGGGCTGGAGCATATCCGCAAGATCACCGCAGAACTTGGGCCTGAAACGCGCTTCGTCTTCGTCTCCGCCACCGAAGGTCCGGCCACGACCCGCATCGCACGCGGACTGGCGCCGAACCTGGAATTCGTACGCCTGCACGACGCGATCAGCCCGGCCATCCGGCACTGCTATCTGGTCTGCGAAGAACGGGACAAGATCGACTGGCTGCGCAAGGCCTTGCGCGGGCTCACGCCCCAGCGCGCCCTTGTCTTCGTGCACCGAGGGGCCAGCGCCGAACGCATGGCGGAGAGGCTGGATTACCACCAACTGGCCGTGGCCGATCTGCACGGTGCCAAGGACAAGTTCGACCGTCAGGCCGCCCTGGACGATTTTCGCAAGGGCAAGTCCCAGGTCCTCATCGCTTCGGACATCGCGGCGCGGGGGCTGGACATTGCCGGGATGGAGCTGGTCGTCAACGTCGATGTGCCGAGCCAGAGCCGGGACTACCTGCACCGCGCCGGCCGCACGGGCCGAGCCGGGGCCGCAGGGCTTGTGCTGTCCCTCATGACCGAGGCCGAGAGCCGGCTGGCCAAGCGCTATGCGGACGAGCTCGGCATTGTCATGGAACAGGTGCAGATCGTGCGCGGCAGCCTGCTTCCGGCTTCGGGAGAAGGCGCGCAGGCCCTGCGTCCGGCCCCGCGCCGCTTTGGTCCGGGCAAGGGGGTTGGAAGGCCCGCCAAAGCATCTGACGACAAGAAGAGCTCGCCTGCGCCAAGCTCCGCGCCCAAGGCGCAGCCAAGACAGGATAAACCGGCCAAGGACGACCGTCCCGCCACAGGGACTGGGCCTGCGCGGCCCAAGGGGAAACCTTCCGGCGCAGCTGCGGACAAAGCCGCGCCCACTGGCCCCCGCTCCAAGCCCCAAAAAAGGAGCGGTCCCCCATCCCGTGGCGGCGCGGCCTCGGGTTCTGCAAAAAGCAGCGATTCACCTTCAGGCTCTTCCGCCTCTGATTCAGGACGACAAGGCGCGGGCGCTCCTGCCAAAAGCAAGGCCTCAAAGCCCCGACAAACCCCATCCGCTCCTTCACGGCCGACGAGGGGTTCCAAGCCCGCCCGAAAATCGGGGGGAAGCAAACCCGAATAACGCCAGCCCTGCGACTGGTCGCCGCGACCACGCGAAGACAAAAACCCAAGATAGATTCTTGCGCCATAAAAGCCCGGATCGATGTTCCCGATCCGGGCTTTTTGCGTCGCTTCCCCGCTATCCATAACCCGCCATTTCTTCCATGGACATTTTTTACACGCAACCCGTCAAAATCACAGTTGACATGAACCTGAACACAGCGGTAGCAAGCTTGTCAGTATTATGATTTAACATTCCGTGTTACTTTAGGCGGCAGATTTTCATTCTTGTACTTTCAACATACAGTTCCCTGGACGATCCGTGTTGCCCATGACCGCCCGGGACAGGAGGTGGAGTTATGATGGTGAGGACTTTTCTGCTCTGTGTCACTCTGGTTTTTTGTGCATCAAACGCCGCGCTGGCGCATTTTGGCATGGTCATCCCCTCGGCTGCGACAGTAGCGGACAAGAAAGAAGCCGCGCTGAACCTGACCCTGTCCTTTTCCCACCCCATGGAACTGGTCGGGATGCCCCTTGCGGCTCCGTCCTCCTTCAAAGTGTACCTTGACGGTAAAAGCGAAGATCTGCAGGCCGCCCTGAAGCCCGCCACGGTCATGGACCACCCGGCCTGGACCACCGGCTACGCCATCAAGAAGCCCGGCGTGTACCAGTTCGTCATGGAGCCCAGCCCATATTGGGAGCCGGCCGAGGACTGCTTCATCATCCACTACACCAAGACATGCGTCGCGGCCTTCGGCGAGGAAGAGGGATGGGCCGAGCCCCTCGGCCTGAAAACCGAGATTGTGCCCCTGACTCGGCCTTTCGGCAATTATGCGGGCAATGTCTTCCAGGGCCTCGTACTGCTGGACGGCAAGCCCGTGCCCGGCGCCGAGGTCGAGGTGGAGCTATATAATCGGGACGGCAAGTACGAAGCGCCAAACGATTTCATGATCACCCAGGTGGTCAAGGCCGACGCAAGCGGGGTGTTCACCTACGGCGTGCCCTTTGCCGGGTGGTGGGGATTTGCGGCCCTGAACACGGCCAAGGAAAAGATGGATCATGACGGCACGCCCAAGGACGTGGAGCTCGGGGCCGTGCTGTGGACGGAATTTCTTGAACCCGGACGCAAGTAAGCCTACATTCCCGTCCCAAGAGGTTCGGGAAGACCGAGTAGCCGGGCATGGACGCATGCCCGTTTTTTGTCATGCCACACCAAGCGAGCAGGGAGCGGACCGTGCACATTTCCGAAGGAGTTCTTTCCCCCGCCATTCTCGGGCTGGGAGCGGTCCTGACCGCCGCTTGCACGGCCATCGGCCTGCGGCATCTGGATTACGACCGGCTCATGACCGTCGCCATCCTGGCGGCGGCCTTTTTTGTGGGCTCGCTCATCCACATCCCCATCGGACCGGCCAGCGCCCACCTGATCCTGAACGGACTGCTCGGCGCCATCCTCGGCTGGGCCGCCTTTCCCGCCATCCTCGTGGCCCTCATGCTCCAGGCCGTCCTCTTTCAATACGGGGGAATCACGGTCCTGGGAGTCAACGCCTTCAACATGGCCTTGCCCGCCGTGCTGGGATTTTATCTTCTGCGGCCCCTGCTGAACCGGCCCGGCCGGATGCGCAGCGTGGGGGCATTCTGCTGCGGTGCCTTGGCGGTGGCCGGAGCAGGACTGCTCACGGCCCTGTCCCTGGCATTCACGGACGAAGGTTTTGTGCAGGCCGCGCGGCTGCTGTTCCTGGCCCACATACCGGTCATGATCGTGGAAGGGCTCGTGACGATGCTGGCGGTCTCCTTTTTGGCCAAGGTCCGGCCCGAACTGCTGCGTTTTGCCTGAAATTATGAAGGAGGCTTCCGTGCGTGCTTTTTTCCTGCTCCTTGTGTTCGCACTGCTGGTTCATACCCAGGCGCTGGCCCATCGGGTCAACGTCTTCGCGTACGTGGAAGCTGGCGAGATTGTGGTCGAATGCAGCTACAGCAAGTCCAAACGGGTCAACCATGGCACCGTCGAAGTCCAGGCCGTGAGCAGCGGCGAGATTCTGCTTCAAGGCACCACTGACGAGACCGGACTTTTTCGCTTTCCCGTTCCAAAGCAGGCCAGAGAGTCCGCATCCGACCTGCGCATTCTGCTGCGGGCCGGAGAAGGGCATCAAAATGAATGGATCGTGGAGGCGGCGGAATTCATGAACGAAGCGGCTGCGACCGTACCCGCCAAAGACTCTGCGAAGGTCAAACAGCCCGCCGACCCGAAAGCGGAAAGCCCGGCCGGGAGCCAAATCCCGACGACTTCCGAATCCTACGGCCTGTCCCGCGCCGAGATGGAGGAGATCGTCAACACTGCTCTCGATGCCAAGCTCGCGCCCATCAAGCGCGCCATGCTGGAGCAGGCCGAAGACGGACCGGGGATGAAGGAAATTGTCGGCGGCATCGGCTGGATTTTCGGGCTGATCGGCATCGCCGCCTACTTCAAGAGCCGCCCGCGTGTTTGACGAACCCTTTGCCCACGGCAACTCCCAGGTCCACCGGCTCGACCCCAGGGTGCGCCTGGCCATGGCGGCCCTCTTTTCCGTGTGCGTCGCCCTGATCAAGGAGCCCTTCGCGGCCGGCGCGGCCCTGGCCCTGGCCGGGGCGGTGCTGGCCGTGAGCGCCCCACCTGCGGGCCTGCTCTGCAAACGTGTGGCCCTGGTCAACGTCTTTGTCCTCTTTCTGTGGCTGACTGTGCCCATCACCACGCCCGGCGAGCCGCTCGCATCCCTCGGCCCGCTGACCGTCAGCCGTGCGGGGGTCGAGCTGGTCTGGCTCGTGACCCTCAAGTCCAACGCCATCCTGCTGGCCTTCCTGGCCCTGGTCACGACCATGGATTCCCCGACCATGGGACACGCTCTGGACCGGCTCGGCGTGCCGTCCAAGCTGGTATTTCTCTTCCTTTTCACCTACCGCTACCTGCACGTCATCGCCGACGAATGGCAGCGTCTGGTCAAGGCGGCACGGCTGCGCGGATTCGCGCCCCGCACCGGCATGCACACCTACCGGACCATCGGGCATCTTCTGGCCATGGTTCTGGTCAACAGCTTCGACCGTTCAAGCCGCGTCTATCAGGCCATGATCCTGCGAGGATTTCAGGGAAGGTTCGCCTCCGTGGTCCGCTTTCAGGCCGGACGCAGAGACCTGCTCTTTACACTTGTGTGGATGACGGCAACGGCGTGCCTTGTGCTCATGGATCTATTCCCGGAGATGCTTCGTGTCTGAAACCCCACTCTTCGCTCTTGAGAACGTGTCCTTCGCCTACCCCTCGGGCCGGGGAGTCCTGCACGAGGTGAGCTTCGCCTTTGCCCCCGGACAAAAGATCGGACTTTACGGCACCAACGGCAGCGGCAAGACCACCCTCTTTCATGTCATCACCGGACTGGCGGTCCCGCAGAAGGGACGGGTGCTTTTTCATGGACAGCCCGTGAGCGGGGAAAAGGAATTTCGCACCTTGCGCCGCGAAGTGGGCCTTGTGCTGCAGAACGCCGAAGATCAGCTCTTCAACCCCACGGTGCTCGATGACGTGGCTTTCGGGCCGCTGAATCTGGGATTGTCCGTGGACGAGGCCAGGGAGCGGGCCATGCTAACCCTGCAAGAGCTCGGCCTGACCGGATTCGAGGGCCGCCTGACCCACCGCCTGTCCGGCGGCGAGAAGAAGCTGGTGTCCCTGGCCACGATACTGTCCATGCGGCCCCAGGTTCTGCTGCTGGATGAACCCACCAACGGCCTGGACCCGCAGACCAGGGAGCGCATCATCGAGATTCTGCACGCGCTGCCCACGGCCAGGATCATCATCTCCCACGACTGGGATTTTCTGGCCCAGACCACGACGCAGTTCATGACCGTCAAGGACGGCCATCTCGTGAGCGACATTCCGCACCTGCCGCATCGTCACGTGCATGCTCATCCTCTCGGGAACGAGCCGCACCATCACCACGACTGAGTTTTCACATGTGCGATCACGGAAGGGATTTCTTCGTGGCCGGAATTCACCGGGAGATATCCTGAAGCGTTGGTGCTGAAACATTCTGTCAGGCAAAAGACGCGAACCCGGGGCTCCAGGCCTTCTATTCGAAGCTATCCAGCACAGGATCAAGCTCCTGAAACACGGCCCGCGCCTCTTCGATCCGCCCTGCCTTGCTTGCCTGCTCCATCTGCCTGGCCATCTCCCCAAGTTCGTTCAGCCCCATGTTGAAGAGGGCGCCCTTGAGCATGTGGCTTGCTTCCTCCAGCTCACGCATGTCCGAGAGCAAGAATGCGCCGCCCAACCGGTTGCGCGTGGCCAGCACCGTCCTGCAGCCAAGCCCGTAGAGTTCCTCGACGTCCTCAACGCCAAAACCGCAACTTCGGCTCAAATGTTCCTTGACTCGGTGTTCAATGCTTTTATCCACGCGGCGTCCTTTTCCGGAAGAGATGCGTTCATGGCAAACGGGTACGTAATAGCTGATTTGATGTAGATAACCCGGACTCAGCTGGCAAGCATCTCGCGCAAAAGAAAACAGGCCTTGCTTCAGACTGGGAGTTGACCCCGGACACTAATTTTCTTTATGAAATTCCACGGTGTGAAATTTTTCCATTCGCGCACCATTCAAGGAGAATCTCATGGACCCAGCATTGGCCAAACCATTCATCAAAGCCACCAAAGACGTGCTCTCGGCCATGGCGGCCCTGGAGGTCGTGGCCGGAACGCCATATATCAAGAAGGACAAGATGGCCCGGGGCGATGTCTCAGCCGTGATCGGCATCACCGGGGACAAGCAGGGCACCTTTTCGATCTCCTTTGACCGCAAGACAGCCATCCACATCGTCAAGCAGATGCTCGGAGACGCCATCGAGGACATCATGCAGGATGTGCAGGACGCCATGGGTGAAATCACGAACATGATCTCCGGCCAGGCGAGGGTCGGGCTGGTGGACATGGGACTCAAACTGCAAGGGTCCACCCCATCGGTCATCATGGGCGACAACCACACCATCGCACACATGACCTCAGCCCTGGCCATCGCCATTCCCTTCACCTGCGAGGCCGGGACCTTCACCCTGGAATTCTGTTTCGACTAGGAACATGAACGACGAAAGGAACATCAACGACCAGGTCGCGCAGCTGCTGCTCGGCGCAAGCGCCCGGTCGCTGACCGCGCCTCAGGAATTCGACCTCATGGAGATGCCGCTTGAGGGAGTGGCCGCATTTTGGCTGTCCGTGAAAAAAACCATGGACTCCAAAAACATGGGCGACGAATTTTTGCTTGAAGAAGCAAAGCATACCCGCGAACCCCATGTCCGTTTCCTGCTCGAACTGGCGGCCTCGTCCTTTCCTCCCCAGCGCTGCGAGGAGCTGGCCCTGGTCCGCAAAAAGAACATTCTGTCCGAACTGCACCGCAAATACGTGCTTATGGCCATCGGCCTCCTCGGCATTGTCTCCAAGGAAAATCCGCAAAAAGTGATGATCCGCTTTTTGTCCAAATTCCACATCGCGCCCATCTTCGAAAAGCAGGTTTTCGAGGTCGCCCAGGTCATGCTCAAGAACCTCGACAACGCCGAACTGAACAAGACCAAGTTCCTGAACATCGACCACAAGCTCAAGATCGAGGCCCTGATCATAAACCTCATTTTTTACTGCATGCTGGCCAGAAGAAGCGGCGCGGATTCCCTACTGGAATATCAGGAGTACATTTCCTCCCAGTATTTCAAGGACGGTCTGACGCTCATCTGCGACGGATTCGACTACGACTTTGTCAAATTCAGGCTCAATCTGGTCAAGAAGGAGATTCTGGAGGCGACGGAGATGAAGCTGGACGTGTCCATGCAGATGATGTCCGCCATCAAATCCGGCGTCCCATTCAAAGATCTCTACCTCATCGCCAAAGCCTTTCTGCCATAAAAAAGGCCGCTCCCGTATGGAAGCGGCCCTAATTTACGTAACCGCCGAGGATTATTCCTTGGCTTTCTTCTTCTTTTCCGGGCCTTTCAGCTGCAGGTGCTGATTGTTCTCTTTCACCTTGGCCGGCTTGCGGTATTCCTTGGGCATGAACAGACAGTTCACGGGACAGTTATCCACGCAAATGCCGCAATACACGCAGGAATACGGATCAACCTCCCAGGTCTTGGCATCCTTGTTCAAAGTAATGCACTGTGAAGGGCACTTCTTCTCGCACATGCCGCACATGATGCACTCTTCGATCCTGATGTCCAGGTTGCCGCGAACGTTCTCGAATACTTCCCTGACTTCAAACGGATAGAGCCGCGTGTGTGTTTTGGTCAGGAAGTTCCTGATCACCGTTGCTGTCATATCAAGCATGGAAGCCTCCTTAACGTTCTGTACAGCTGATACAGGGATCGATGGACAGTGCAATGATCGGCACATCCGCCATCTCGCAGCCCGGCAACATGGCCAGCAGCGGCGGGACGTTGGCGAATGTGGGGGTGCGGATGCGGACACGGTCCAGATACTTGTCCCCGGTCGCCTTGACATAATACATGAGCTCGCCTCGAGGCTGCTCGGAGCGACAGACGATCTCGCCCACGGGCTTGCCCTTGACCTTGGTGGCGATTTCGCCATCCGGGATCTTGGCGATAAGCTGCCGGACGATGTCGATGGACTGATACAGTTCGCGGAAGCGGACCATGGTCCGGGCCCAGCTGTCTCCGTCCTTTTCCACCACGGGGGCAAAGTCGATATGCTTGTAGGCGCTGTATCCGAGCATGCGCATGTCCTGGGCCACGCCTGAGCCGCGCAGCTGCGGACCGGCGGCGCCCAGATCATAGGCCTGCTGATAGGTCAGCACGCCGATGCCGACGGTACGCTTCTTGACCGCGTAGTCGTTGGTCAGCACCGGCTTGATCTTGTCCAATTCCTTTTCCAGTTCGTCGATGACCTGAACGATCCAGCGCAGCTGATCCGGGCTCATGTCCCGGCGCACGCCGCCGATCTTGTTCACGGAGATAATGACGCGGTTGCCGGCAGTGGCTTCAGCCACGTCCATGACCCGCTCGCGAATGCGCCAAACGTGCATGAACATGCTCTCCATGCCGAAGGCGTCGGCCAGCAGGCCGAGCCACAGCAGATGAGAGTGCATGCGGTGCAGCTCCGACCAGATGATGCGCAGGAAGTCGGCGCGCTGAGGCACTTCGATGCCCATCAGGCCCTCGATGCACATGCAGTAGGTGTGGGCATGGATGCAGCTGCAGATGCCGCAGACACGTTCCACGATCTGGACCATCTGATCCATGTCGCGGATGGAAGCCAGGGTTTCCAGGCCGCGATGCACATAACCCAGAGTCGGCAGGGCTTCCTTGACGATCTCGTCCTCGAGAACGAGCCTCAGGTGCAGCGGCTCAGGCAAAACCGGATGCTGTGGCCCGAATGGTACTATTGTCGCCATGGCTATGCTTCCTCCCCGGCGGTTTCGGTCTTGCCCACGGTGACCTTGCAGAAGGGGTATTTCTTGACCTCTTCCTCAAGGTAGAGGTTCCCGCCAAAGTCGAGCGCCATCCCTTCAAAGTGAACTCCGAAATGGTCCTTGGTCTCGTTCTCGATGATCAGCGCGGCGAAATAAATCCCGGAGATGCTCGGGACCGTGTCTCCTTTGGGAACCGTGATGCGCAAGTGCACCATCCGCAACTCAAGGTCGAAATGATAGAGCAGATCGAGGCTCTCGCCCAGATCGACGCAGGTCATGGTCACGAAGCGATAGCCCTTGTTCTTGAGGGTCTGCACTTCGTCCACGATTTGATTTTTTAACAGATTTTTCGTTTCAAATGCCATACCTTACCCCGTTACCTGACGATCTTGACGGTTTTCATAAAACTCGCGGGCCTTCTTGAGGTCGGCCACCAACGGCTCGGTCTGCTTTTCCGGCTGGCGCTCTTTCAGTTTCTCCAGGGCCAGCACGACGCCGTCAATGATGGCCTCGGGCTTTGAAGGACAGCCGGGAACATAGACATCGACAGGAATGACCTTGTCGATGCCGCCCAGGACGTTATAGCATTCGCGGAAAACGCCTCCCGAAGTGCCGCAGGCGCCGATGGCGATGACGGCCCTCGGCTCAGGCATCTGATCGTAGATGTTCTTCAGGGCCTTGGCGTTTCTGGGATTGACCGTGCCGGAGACAACCAGCACGTCCGCATGCTTGGGGTTACCAATGTTCAGGACGCCAAATCGCTCGACATCATACACAGGGGTGAGACAGGCGAGGATTTCGATGTCGCATCCATTGCAGCTTCCGCAATCAAAATGAATGAGCCACGGGGACTTCATTCTCGCTTTGTGCAGCAGGTCTTGAAAAAAGCCCATATCTGAACTCCGTTCGTGTTGTACTTAGAAGGACTTGGCGTACAAAAGTGCCATATTAAAGAAGGAGAGGCCGATGCCCACTCCCCAGACATAGGTCAGCATCCATTTCCACGTCATTCTGGGTGTCACGTTGTCGATGATTATTTCGGCCATGTAGGTCACGACCAGAAGAATCAGCATGCCGATCCAGCTGGAGCTCCAGAACAGGCTGCAAATGGCCAGGATAAGCACGATGTCGATCCAGTGCGCGATCTCCAGGATGGCCAGATACGGGCCCGAGTATTCGGTCAGAACGCCGCGAACCAGTTCCTGATGGGCATGGTGACTGGCCGAGATATCAAAGGGCGACTTGCGCAGTTTGATGGTCAGGGCAAAAGTCAGGACCAGGTACAGCAGGGGCAGAAGCAGAAAGATCGGACGGTCATAAGCCAGGATCGCGTCGATCTTGAAGCTGCCGGTCACAAAATAGATGCCGACGAAAACGATGACCAGAAGGGGCTCGTAGGTCAGCATCTGGATGAGTTCACGCTGGGCGCCGAGCTGGGAATAGGGGGAAGGCACCGCCAGGGCGCCCACGACCATGAACACCGCGCCGATGGTCATGACGAAGAAGATCATCAAGAGATCTGCCTGCATGGCAAAAAGCGCGATGCACAGCACGGAGGAGATCAGGTACATGTGCACGCAGAAAATCTGCCAGTAATTGACCACCTGCTTCTCTTTGCCCAGCAGCTTGATGACATCGTAGAAGGGCTGCAGGATCGGCGGACCAAAACGGCCCTGGAACCATGCGGTCAGACGGCGATCAACGCCGGCCAGGAGACCTCCGACAATGGGACTGAGAAGAACAGCCAGGATTACATAGGCAATTGTTTTGAATTCCATTTAGAACACCCCCGCCAGCAAGATGACCAGGATTCCCAGGGCAACGAGGTTGATCCAGCCGGAAATCCGTGTTTCGCCAATCAGATTTTCCATGTAATAGTTCGAGGTCTTGAAGTCTGACCAGATCCCAAGCGGCCCCTTGAATCCCAGCCGGCGGGAGTCGCCAGCGTCCTGCAAGCCGCAAACATACGGCGTGACATAGGAGCCGCGCTTGATGAGCCGTTTGGCCGAAGAGGCCCGGGCGGCATAAATCACGCCCAGAGTCATGACCACAAAGATAGGATACAAGGCGAACATACCAATATTATTGGAAATGATACCCTGAGCCGCCACGTACAGATCCGTGGAATAAAACCGCTCCAGGACCGGCAGGACCATGGAGGTGTACAGGCCCGGAGCCACGAAACTGATGAGGATGGCCGAAACCGCGAGGAAAACCAGCGGAATGCGAATCAAGGAAGACTGCTCCTCGATCTGCACGGCCTTGTCCGGCACAACGGAGGTCATCAGGAGTCCGAGCCAGCGGCCCCAGAAGACCATGGTCAGGGCCGAGCCGACAGCCAGCATGAGCACCACCAATGGCAGATGGGCCGAAGCTTCCACAGCCATCCACTTGGACAGAAGGGCTCCGAAGGGGGGAAGGAACATGGTCACTATGCCAACCACGGCCAACAGAGCCGTCTTGGGCATAACGGTAATCAGTCCGCGCATGTCCTCGATATCCCGGCTCCCTATTTTCTGCTCGATGGTTCCCACGCACAGGAACATGAGGCCTTTGGAAATGGCGTGGAAGACTATGAGCAAAATGGCCGCAGCCATGGCCGCCGGGGTGTTGATGCCCGCGCAGGCGATGATCATGCCCAGGTTGCTGATGGTGGAATAGGCCAGAATTTTTTTGCCATTGCTCTGCGACAGTGCGAGCACGGCAGCACCAAGGAAGGTGAATGCACCGAACAGAGCGACATAATTGCTGAAGAGAGTTCCGGCAAAAGCCGGAGCCAGCCGAATGACAAGATACACGCCTGCCTTGACCATGGTGCTGGAGTGCAGCAGGGCCGAAACCGGGGTGGGAGCGACCATGGCTCCGCACAGCCAGCTCTGGAAAGGGAGCTGGGCTGCCTTGGTGAATCCGGCGAAGCACAGCAGCCCAACGGGCAGGAGCATGAGCTTGGATGCGGATTCGGCGGTGATGATTTCCTGCAAAGAAAGGGGCATGCCCTGGGAGCGGAAGATTATCATGGCAAAAACAAAGGCCACGCCACCGAGCATGTTCATCCACAAGGCGCGGGTCGCGTTCTTGACCGCGATTTCCGTGTCGTCGTGCTTGATGAGCATGAACGAACAAAAGGTGGTCACTTCCCAGAAAAAATACAGCCACATCAAGTTGTTGGAAAAGACCAACCCGTTCATGGCACCAAGGAAGAGTACCATGAAAAAGAAAAAGCGGCCCTGACGGGAACTGGCGAGCTTCAAGTGGTGCTCGTGTTCCTTCATGTAGGCCAGTCCGTAAACGCAGATCAGAGAGCCGATGATCGAGATGACCATGCACATGATCATGGAAAACTGGTCGCCATACAGGGCGGGACCCATGTTTTCACCCGGGTTCATGAACAATTCGAGAAAGGCCAGGGGAACGATCTGCAACAGGGTGAGAACCGCGATCAGCTTGTTCTTGAGCCGGTAACTGATGCCCAGGATCACAAACAGGAGCGCGAAATCAAGAACTGCGATCAATCCATCGGGATTGATACCGAAAAAGGTTTCGGGAGACAGGGAAAAGGTCCCGGACTGCACCAGAAAAAGCGACGCCAGCGAGACAATCGCGCCGGTGCCGACGACCAGCATGGACCTGAGGATTGGGACATTGATCAGGCATAGCGCTGCCGCTACAAACGGCAGAACGATGCTGATCCCTAACATCTGCGGGACTAGCATAGGCAAATAACCTCCTTGCAATACATCCAGTCACCAGTAACTCCGCTATAAAAACCATCCGGCTGTGCCGGTTGATTACTTGCTGTGCGCAAGAGGTCAGGGACAAGGAAGGGTCAGGCTGTCGATCACTTATTTCGATCGGCCTCGCTAATCCAACAAACTAGCAAGGTCAATAAAATGGAGTAAAAAAGGATGATTTTGGGAACGAAGCAAAGAGATAGAAAGACAAAACTGAATGCATTGGTCAATCAAACAACGTAAAAATTGAGCTTATTGGCGGGCTTTCGCCCGCATTCCCGCCTTCCTCGGCCTAGAAATACATGAACAAAGCCAGCATATCCTCACCCCACAGCAGGGTCAAAACGGTACCCAGGCAGAGAAACGGGCCAAAAGGAACGGCCGTGCGTAAACCCTGTCCGGTCGGGCGGCGCAGATAGACTACTGCAACCATGAGAGCGCAGAGGGCCGAGAGCAGTATCATGAGCGGCAGCTTGGACAAGCCGACCAGAGCACCGAGGCTGAGCATGAGCTTGATGTCGCCGGTGCCGAGGGCGTCGATCCCGCGCAGGCGCAGATAGCCCTGTTGCAGCAGCAGAAAGACTCCGGCGCCGCCGAACCCGCCCGCAAGCGTCTCAACCCAGTCAACAGGCAGGAAAAGCGGCGTGCACAAGGCCAGAATCGCGGCTGGATACGTCATGACATCGGGCAGGATGAAGGAGTCCAGGTCGATGAAGCTGGCCACCAGAAAAATGCCCAAAAAGATCATGTATGTGCCCCACTGTACTGAGGGCCCGAACTTGATCGCAAAAAGAAGAGCCAGAATGCCGGACAGAAGCTCCACGGCCGGATAGCGCCAATGAATGGCCCCCTTGCAGGACAGGCACTTGGCGCGAAGCAGGAGGTAGGACAGGAGCGGAATGTTTTCCCACCAGGACAGGACGTGCCCGCAGGCCGGACAGTGGGAGCCGGGGCGGATCACGGACTGCCCGACCAGATAGCGGTGCACGCAGACATTGTAAAAACTGCCCAGGCACAGCCCGAGAAGAAGGGCCGCTATGTAAAAAAACTCGGGATAAAGGATGGATTCAACCATGTGCACGTCCTGGCAGAGAGCTCTTGTGTGTGAACCGGTTTGAGATGATTGCGATGACTCGACGGACATGAACGCGCAGTGCCTGAACAAGGCGCCACTGCGGCCTGCCCGGGACCCGAATGGCCGCGACAGTCCGACCCGTGACAGACTTCAAGGACGCGCTCTTCAAACCTGTCAGGTCATGACCTCGCTTGTCCAGGTCGAGGCCTTCGCGGACAGCTTGCTGACCAGGGCCATGGAAAGATTCAGCTCGGAGGCCTTCCTGGTCAGACGCGCCCAATTGCAGCGGTCGATTTCATCCAGCAGGTCAAGCCAGACCGCATTGGGATTTTGGGGATCGACGAGGGCGGCCTTGATGCCCGGATCCAGGGGAATTTCCTCCAGAACCACGTCCATGGGCTGATCCAGGATGGCGTCGAGCAGCGAAAAAAAGCCGAGCAGGAACATGCTGTCCTGATCGAACGGGACGGGATGCCGCGCCGCCAGAAGTTGCAGAAAGCGTGCTCGCTGCACGGAAATACGGACCAGCTCCTGCGCCTTGTCCGTGGTGTTGATGTCGGACAGGATCACGACCTGCAGCCATTGGCGCATGTTCTGGCAGCCGAGCATGGCCACAGCGCGCTGGATGGAAGTGATCTTGATCTGCAGACCGAAAAATGCGGAGTTGATATACCGGAGTAACCTGTAGGAGATGGACAGGTCAGTCTGAATGATTTCGACCAGCCGATGGGGATCAGTATCGAGCGCGCTCAATTCCTTGAGCAGCTTGACCTTGACAATCTGACTGGCGGAAAGCTTGCGCCCAGGAATGATCTCTGGCCGATTGAAGAAAAAACCCTGGAAATAGGTGAAGCCGAGCTTCTTGCAGACCTTGAACACGTCATGGCTCTCCACCTTCTCGGCCAGAAGGCTGGCCGGGTATTTGGAGAGGCCGCTTACGATGGTCGCCACCTCCGCCGGGGACTTGTGCAGAATGTCGACCTTGATGATGTCGACCAGTTCGCACAGGGGCTCGAAGCCCGGATCGCCGACAAAGTCGTCCAGGGCCAGGACATAGCCCCTTTTCTTGAGCTCGTGGCAGGCCTGAATGACCTCGGGTTCGGGCCTGACCGTCTCCAGAATCTCCACAACGCACCGCTCCGGCGGCAGCACGTAGGGCGCCGCGCCGACAAGGGCATTGCGCGGAAAGTTGATGAGCGCCTTCGACCCGTTACGCAATCCTGGCGACGCAAGACCGAAGCCGTCGGCAATGATCTGGCTGGTGGCCTGATCCCCGTCGGTGAACGCCGCCGTCTGTATGTCTTCGGAGTCGCGGAAGAGGAGTTCATAACCCCAAACCTGCATGTCCCCGGTGAAAATGGGTTGGCGGGCGACACAGATCCTGTCGTAAAGCTGCTCGGGATACGTTTCGTCCATCAATCAATCCTTGGACATGAGTGAAGAGCCGGGATCAGCACATACACGCGATTGGAAAAGCTTTCTCGGGCGGCAAGCGCCCTGCTCGCCGGAACAAGGTTCGCACGACCCTTTTAAACCGTGCAGCCCATGACCTCATCGGTCCAGATCGCGGCCTCGATCGCCGCACGGTCGATCAACTCCATGGGGATATTCATGCATGCGGCTTTGGCTTCGAGCCTGGCCCAGCTGCCGCGATCAAGCTCATCGAGCAATTCAATCCAGATCGCATTGGGACTCCCGGCATTGATGAGGGCGTCCGTGATGC
Source organism: Desulfomicrobium sp. UBA5193 (assembly GCA_002412965.1). Lineage (GTDB taxonomy): Bacteria > Desulfobacterota > Desulfovibrionia > Desulfovibrionales > Desulfomicrobiaceae > Desulfomicrobium. The sequence goes on along the minus strand of DHWB01000002.1, from coordinate 206,424 downwards.
CTGGATCAAGGGAAATTTCCTCCAGTACCTGCTCCATGAACTGATCCAGAATGGCGTCGAGCACTGAAAAAAAGCCAAGCAAAAACATGCTGTCCGGACCAAAAGGAGTGGGGTGAAGCCCGGCCAGGAGCTGCAGGAAGCGGCCGCGCAGCACAGAGATGCGGACCAGCTCCTGGGCCTTGTCCGTGCTGTTGATGTCGGAGAGAATGATGACCTGCAACCACTGGCGCAAATTTTGACGGCCAAGCATGCTCACGGCCCGCTGAATCGATTCGATCTTGCCGCGCAGGCCGAAACGGGCGGAGTTGATGTATTGCAGCAACCTGTAGGAGATGGACAGGTCCGTCTGGATTATCTCCACCAAGCGCTCAAGTTCGGAATCCGATTCGCTCAGCTCCTTCAAGAGCTTGATCTTGGTGGTCTGACTGGCGGAAAGCTTGCGACCGGGGATGACCTCGGGCTTGCTGAAGAAGTACCCCTGAAAATAGGTGAACCCAAGCCGTTTGCAGACATTGAACATGTCGAGATTCTCGACCTTCTCCGCCAGCAGCACGGCCTTGTAGCGGCGCAACCCCTTGACGATCTCGAGCACCTCCGCCGGCTTCTTGCCCAGGATGTCGACCTTGATGATGTCCGCGATCTCGCAGAGGGGCTCAAAGCCCGGATCCCCCACGAAATCGTCCAGGGCCAAGGTGTAGCCATTCTCCTTGAGTTCCCGGCAGGCTTCCATGACCTCGGCCTCCGGCTGAACCGTCTCCAGAATCTCCACCACGCAACGCTCGGGAGAGAGCACATAGGGCGCTTCGCCCAGTAGCATGTTGCGCGGGAAATTGATCAGCGCTCTGGCACCCTTGCGCATGCTTCGGACGGCAAGGGTGAAGCCGTCGGCGATGACCTGCGTCGTGGCCTGGTCGCCATCCGTGAAGATGGCGGCCTGAACGTTCTCCCCGTGCCGGAAAAGAAGCTCGTAGCCCCAGATCTGCATGTCCGCAGTAAAGATGGGCTGCCGGGCGACAAATATCCTGTCGTAGAGTTTTTCCGACTCTTGTTCTATCATATCGGGTCCCTACGGCATGAGAGGAGCAAAGGGCAAGCCGAGATCATCACCCAGACCCAGCATGAGGTTGGCGTTGGCCACGGCCTGGCCCGAAGCGCCCCGGCAGAGGTTGTCGATGGCCGAAACCACGATCAGCCGGTTCGTGCGCGGGTCGGTGACCAGGCCGAGGTCACAGAAGTTGGTGCCGCGCACCCATCTGGTTTCGGGCAGGCTGCCCGCCGGCAGCAGGCGGACCCATCTCTTGCCGGCGTAGAAACGCTCATAGCAGGCACGGATCTGATCCGCGTCCGCACCCGGCATCAGCTTGGCATAGGCAGTGGTCAGGATGCCCCGGTTGATGGGCAAAAGATGCGTATTGAAGGACAGGCGGATTTCCTTGCCGGCGGCTAGGCTCAGCTCCTGTTCGATTTCGGGCGTGTGGCGGTGCTTGGTCAGGTTGTAGGCGCGGAAGGTGTCGGAAACCTCGCAAAAGAGGGTGCCCACTGTGGCCTTTCGCCCGGCGCCGGTGGTCCCGGACTTGGAGTCGATGACCAGGTCCTCGGCCGAGATGAGCCCGGCTTTCAGCGCCGGATACAGGGCCAGGATGGCGGACGTCGGGTAGCAGCCGGGGTTGGCCACGAGACCGGCCTTGGCGATGCTCTCGGCGTAGAGCTCAGGCAGGCCGTAGACAGCTTCGGGCAGCAAGGCGGAGCGGGTGTGCGTCACCTGATACCAGCTCTCATAGACGTCCCGGTCGCGCAGGCGGAAATCGGCGCTCAGGTCCACGACTCTGGCCCCGAGCCCCCTCAGCTCGGCGGCCATCTCCATGGCCGTGCCATGGGGAACGGCCAAAAAGATGAGGTCGCAGTTCGCGGCCAGAAATTTGCTGTCCGGCGCTGTTATCTCCAGGCCCCCGAGCTCTGTGCCCTGCAGGAACGGATAAATTTTTTGCAGGGGCTGGCCGGCCTCCTTGCGGGAGGTGACCTGGGTCAGACGCAGACCCGGATGACCGAGCAGAATGCGGGTCAATTCCATTCCCGTGTAGCCGGTGACACCGACCAGACCGACGCGCTTTACCATCGTATTTCCCCTATTTCGCCTTTTGCACGTACTTCATGCGCAGTTCAAAGAGCATGTCCCGCAGCAGGCGCGCTTCCTGGGCCGTCAGGTTGCCCTTGGTCTTGCCCTCCAGCATGCACAGGATGTCGATGGTCTGTTTGGCGGCCAGGACGTTTTCCATGATCTGACCGGTCTCGGGCTCCGGCACCTCGCCCAGGTGAACCAGGGCGGATGAGCTCATGGACAGGACAAAGGTCGCAAAATCCAGCTGCGGCAATTCCGAACAGGAACAGGACAAATCCTCGTATTCCTCGGCCAACTTTTTTTCTTCGGTCATATTCTCTCCTTAAACCCGCATCTCGGGGCAACCTTCACGCAAGGCGTCTTCATAGGCTCCGACGGCGTCTTCCAGATAGGTCCTGGCTGCGGAATACCCGCCCGCCGCGATCAGGCCGACCCGCAGGGCATGCAGTCCGGCCAGGACATCGCCCCAATCCACATGACCCATGTGACCGAGCCGGACCAGGCTCTTCTTGAGCTCACCCTGACCTCCGGCCATGACCACTCCGCAGCACTCCGCCGCAGCCCTCAGCACCAGTCCTCCGTCAATGCCGGACGGCAGCTTGATGGAGGTCAGCCCCCAGGTGAAATGGGTTTTGGCCAGCAGCTCAAGGCCCAGGCTGGCGGCGCCGGCCCGGGTCATGGAGGTCAGGGCCCACTGTTTGCGGTACACGGCCTCCAGGGTTTCTTCCCGGAACAGGTCGAGGCTGACGGCCAAGCCCTGCAGCAGATTGACCGGGGAGGTGAAGAGGGTCTGATGATTCAGGCTCTTGTCCCGCTCGGCCAGCAGGTTGAAATAGAAATTGGACGATCCGGTCTCCCGCACCTTGTCCCAGGCGCGGGCGCTCAGGCTGAGGAGGGCAAGGCCCGGAGGGAGCATGAGCCCCTTCTGGGAACCGGTCAGCAGGCAGTCGATGCCCCAGGCGTCCATGGGACAAGGCGAGATGCCCACGGCCGAGATGCCGTCCACGACCAGAAGCACGTCCGTGTTCCGGGTCACGGCTCCCAGTTCATGCACCGGATGGAGCACGCCCGTGGAGGTTTCCGAGGCCTGGACCAGCACACCGCGCAGCTCGGGGTCGGCCTTCAGGGCGACCCCGACATCCTCGGCCGTTACGGCCTGGCCGTTCTCCTGAACCAGTGAGGTGACGACGAGGCCCTGGGAATGCGCGATCTCCCGCCAGCGCTCCCCGAACTTGCCGCCCTCGATCACCAGCACCTTCTCGCCCGGCGCGAAAAGATTGGTCACGGCCGCATGCATGGCTCCGGTGCCGGAACTGGACAGGGGCAGGACCTGCTGCGTGGTGCCGAACAGGTACTGCAGGCCGGGCTGGATGCGTTCCATGACCCGCACGAAGTCGCTCTTGCGGTGATGGATCATGTCCTTGGCCAGAGCCAGACGGACCTCCTCGGGCAGCGGTGTGGGTCCGGGGGTCAGAAGTCGTAGTTTGTTGCGCATATCCTATCCATAAAAAGTGATGGTTATCTGTGGGCCTCGCTCCAGTCCCCGCCAACGCCCCAATCCACGGCCAGGGGCACGGTCAGCCGGTACACGGAAGTCATGATCCCGGCAACGGCCTCGCCCACCGCCCCGGCCCTTTCCGTGGGCGCTTCAAGCAGGAGCTCATCGTGAATCTGCAGGATCAGACTCGCGCCTAATTCGCCAATAACCCGGCTCTTGTCCACTTCGAGCATGGCCTTTTTGATGATATCCGCGGCCGAGCCCTGGACCACGGTGTTGATGGCCATGCGCCGGGCCTGCTGGGCCATGTTGACGTTGCGCGAGTTGATGTCGGGCAGCATGCGCCGCCGACCGGCCAGGGTGGTCACATAGCCCAGTGACTTGGCTCCGGCCTCGATCTCTTCATAGAACTCGCGCACCCTTGAGAGCTTGCTGAAATAGACCTGGATGAACGCCTTGGCTTCCTTCAGGCTGATGCCCAGCTCCCGGCCGAGCTTCTGGGGGCCCATGCCGTAGAGCAGGCCGAAATTGATGGTCTTGGCCTTGCGCCGCTCATCAGGGCTGACCTTCTCCTTGTCGAAGAGGATGCTCGCCGTGCGGGCGTGGATGTCATCCCCGGCGGCAAAGGCGTCAAGCAGGGTCGGGTCGCCGGACATGTGCGCCAGGACCCTGAGCTCGATCTGCGAATAGTCGGCGGCCACGAGCCGGCAGCCATCGGGGGCCACGAAACAGGAGCGCATGCGCGGCCCCAGGCTCCCCCTGATGGGGATGTTCTGCAGATTGGGGTTGCTGCTTGAAAGGCGACCAGTGGCCGTGGCCAACTGATTGAATGTGGTGTGGATGCGCCCGGACGAATCGGCCAGAAGCGGCAGGGGCTCCAGATAGGTGGAGCGCAGCTTCTCGTACATCCGAAATTCCAGGATGTCGGCGACAATGGGATGCTCCGCAGCCAAGCCGTCCAGCACCGCGCTCGACGTGGACTGCGCACCTCCCTGCGTCTTCTGCTTGCTGGCCAGGCCCATCTTGGTAAAAAGCACCTCGGCCAGCTGCTGGCTGGAGCGGATATTGAATTCCCCTCCGGCCTGGGCGTGAATGGCCTGGGTCAAGCGGTCGAGCTCGGCCTGGACCATGACCAGAAAATCCCGGAATTTGGCTGCGTCGATGCGGATGCCGCGCTTCTCCATGCGCACCAGCACTTCGGTCAGGGGCTGCTCCAGCCCCCGCAAAAGACCGAGCAGCTCCGACCCCGCAAGACGCGCGCGCAGCACACGGGCGACCGCCAGCACTGTCTGGCCGAGATTTTCCCTGTGCACGTCCACTTCCTCGCCAAGTCCGTCGCGGATCCGCTCCAGGGAATAATTGCGTTCCTCGGGGCTGAGCAGATAGGCGGCAAGCTCGATGTTGAAAACCTCGGCGCAGCGGGAGAGATCAAGACGCCCCGCTTCAAGCACGCTCTTGTAGGAGGTCACGTGCACCGTGGCCCCCTCCAGGGCCCGGCCCAGGTCCGCGGCGGGGCCCATGAAGAGCAGCTCGCTCTCGTCCGTGCCCAGAATCCAGCGCCCCGACTCGCCATGCAGACCCACCTCCCGTCCGGCCATGGGCGGAAGGGCGGGTACAAGGCGCGGCTCGACTCGAACTGGCCGCGGCTGCGCATTGTCGTCCGGGACAAGGTCGGCATGAGGTTGCGCCTGCTTCACAGCTGCATCGCTTTTGGCTGCACGATTCGATTTGGCGGCCAGGGCCTGGAATTCGGACAGCAGGGAGCGAAACTCGTACTCCTTGAAGAACTCCAGGGCGCCTTCGTCAACGGGCCCCACGGTCAGGTCGTCCAGGGCCAGCTCAGCGCACAGGTCCGTACGCAGGGTGGTCAGCTGCCGGTACACGAAGACCTGCTCCATGTGCGGAGCGAGCAGGGTCTGCTCCTTGGCCGTGAGGCGGTCGAAATTTTTCCTGAGTTGGTCCAGGCTGGGGAAACGGCGCAAAAATCCCATCGCCGTCTTAGGCCCGACCTTGGGAATGCCTGGGATATTGTCCGCCGCATCTCCGATCATGGCCTGGTAGTCGGCCCACTGATGAGGCTGCAGTCCGGTCTCCTCCACGAATCCGTCGCGGGTGATCAGCTTTTCCTTGCCATGGGCCGGATCCCACATGACCACGTCCTCGTCCAGGCACTGGCGCAGGTCCTTGTCGGCGCCGACCAGGACCACGCTGCGCTGTCCCTTGAAGCGGCCGGCCAGGGAGGCGATGTAGTCGTCGGCCTCTCCATCCTTAGCTTCGAGCACGGGCACGCCCAGGAGGCGCAGTCCGGCCTTGAGCGGTTCGAGCTGCGCGGCCAGGCCTTCGGGCATGCGGGGACGGTTGGCCTTGTAGGTGGGCAGCAGTTCATTGCGGAAAGTAGGGCCCTTGCCATCGGTGATGAAAACGAGGTGGGCGGGACGCTCCTCGCGCAGGAGCTTCAGGACCAGCTTGAAGACGATGTACATGGCGCTGGTCGGGAAGCCGTCGGAGCGCTTGAAGTCCGGGTAGGCGTAGAAGCCACGGTAGATGAAGGCGTGGCCATCAATCAAAAAAAGGGGCTCGGTTTTCAGCCCGAGCCTTGTCTGCAAACTCATGCGCCCTCCGGTTTGGGGGAAGCGGATACCGCTTATGTGCTGCCGTTTTGGCCGTTTTCGGGATCCTTTTTCTTTGTCTTCACATCCGCGTTCCCGTGCAGCCGCTCCCAGACAAACTGGCTGGCATGCTGACAGCCCAGCTTCTCCATGGGGATCTCGGCCCGGGCCATGGACTTGTGCCCGCCGGCGGAACCCACGTCGCCGAAAAGACGCTTGGCGAACTTGCCCATGTCCCGGCGCAGGCCGTCGCCGCGAAAGACCACGATCAGCTTGTCATCGCTGATGCCGCTGATCATGGTCGTGGACAGGCCGTGCACGCGCAGGAAAAAATCGGCCAGGACGACCAGGATGTCCGCGGAATCGACCTTGCCCATGAAGATGGTGATGGTCTTGCCCGTGACCCGCATCTTGCGAAAGGCCTGAGTGAAATACTTGAGCCACTCCAGACGGAATTCCGAGCGGATGATCTTGTGCAGCAGGGGCTTGTTGTAGAACTTCGAGAGATAGCGGAAGGCCTTCATGTCGTTGTCGTGAAATTCGCGCTCGAAACTCTGGGTGTCGGTCTTGATCCCGTACAGGAGCGCCGTGGCCAGAAGCTTTCCCGGACGCAGGCCCAGGTTGTAGAGATACTCGGTCATGATGGTCGCGTTGGACCCGTACTCGGACACGATCTCGACAAAATCGGCTTCCACGGGCGTGCCCGCGACCTTGGGGTGGTGGTCGATGACCACGGAAAACTTGATGTTCGCAAAATCGGGATGATGATGGGGCTGGGAATCCACCAATGCGAAACGGTCGTACTGGGCGGCCAGAAGCGGAGTCAGCTTCTTGGTTGCGATGCGCAGCAGGCGGATCATGGCCAGGTTGTCGGGCCGAGTGATCTCGTTGACATGGGCGATGCCGACCTGCTCGACGCGGCCGGCCAGAATACGCTTCAAGGCCATGGCCGAAGCCAGGGCATCGGGGTCGGCGTTGATGAGGATCAGCCATCGCTCATTCTTGTTCAGCAATTCTTGAAGCTTGTTTAGCTTCGGATCCAGCTTTCGAAAATAGGCCATGACCTTCTCACTTGAGTTTTTGGGCCAAACCGGCAACGATCAGATACACGCTTGTACTGACCGTGGCAATTTCACGGTTGAGCTGTCCCAGATCACGGGCAAAGGCCCGAATTTCCCCATCAAACGCCAAAGGTCCAAGCCCCATTTCGGTAGAGACAAAAATCAGATTTCCACCTCGCCAGACCGCAAGTTCATTCAAGAGCTCCTCCTGAGGCCGGCTTCGCATTTCCCCGTCAGCGTAACGGTTCATGAGCGCAAACATCCAGAAATCAAGACTGTCGACCAGAATGCCGCCTCCTCCCGCCGAAAGGGTGCGCAGCGTCCCGGTCAGATCGGTGTCCACTTCCCGCACGACAATCCCGGCATCGCGGCTCTGGCGATGGGCGCGGATCTGCTCGCGAAAGGCCAGATCGCGGGACTTGCCCGTGGCCACCAGAGTCCAGGGCCTGGGTCCCCGGCAAAGCAGGTCCAGGCCGTAATCTGACTTTCCGGATTTGTTGCCGCCAAGCACCAGGTCAATCATGATTCATGCCCCACCGAAGAAGCCAGGATTTGAGCAGCGCGAGGGAACGCTCAAACTCGTTCAGACGAAAGATTTCCACCACCAGCACGCAATCCCCCCGCACGCGCCGCAGGATGCCGCGCAGCACCTCCGGGTCGGGCAGAAGATCCAGACCGGCGTGCCCGCGCTCCGACTCTCCGCCATAGACATGCAGGAAACGGACCCGTTCGAAAAAGCCGGGCAGGCGCAAGATCCCATCCTGCCCATAACTGACCATGTGCCCCACATCCAGGCATACGCAAAGGTCCAGGGCCGTGATCTCATCCCAGAGTTCATGCAGATCGCCCTGGCGCGTATTCTCAAGACAAACGCGGGAGGAAAGATCCGGCCGGCATTGCAACAGCTGCGAGAGGTTCCCGGGTGAAGGAGGATGGAGCACATAACCGTGCGGGCACAGAAAGGCAATTTTTTGCTCAAGAGCTGAAATGGCGGCGATGGCCGCCTCGGCGTCTGTCTCCCAGCGCAGGTCGACGGGAAGATGGGCGTGGTAGGTCAGCCCCAGTTCGGGCAAATCAGAAGGCAGATCGCGTTCGTCATAGTCCAGACACCCCTGCGTTTCCAGGAGCATGAGCGCCACTTCCCGCACCAAGGGCGAGAGAGCCCGGCAATTTTGGCCGACCCGGTCTGGAATGACGCATGAGGGGGCTGCCAATCGAAAGCGCATGAAACTCAAAAAAGACTCAGCTGACGTTCATTGCGGCGCACCTGGCGCTTGATGGCGCTCTTGCGCAGCATGTCCTGCGGGAGGCGACGCACCAGCGAGGACAGGCCGAGCTTCAAGGTCTTGCCGAAGACGCGGCGACTTGCGCAGTGGCTCAGGAAGAGCATGGACTTGGCCCTGGTCAGACCGACGTAAAAGAGGCGGCGCTCCTCGTCCAGGTCGAGGGCTCCGTCATCGCCCGGCTTGCCGAGGAGCATGTCCATGCCCGCGAAAGGCAGGACGCCCTCTTCGAGGCAAGGAAGAAAAACCGTCTCGAATTCAAGTCCCTTGGCGCCGTGCAAGGTCATGACCTGCACCTTCTGGGCCTTGGCCCGGATGGCGCAGAGTTCCGTTTCCAGGCGGACCATGTTCAACAGTCCACGCCAGCCGGAGCAGGTCTGGAAAGCCTTGACCAGATCCAGAAAAGCCCTGCTCTTCCAAAAGAGCGCGTCAAAGGGCGGGTTTTCTCCCAGAAAGACGGCCATGGCCAGGGGACCCTTTTCGACCACATGCTCGGGGCAGGCCGCGATCTCCTCATCGAGAGCGTCCGGCAGCCCAAGCACATTGCCGGCAATGCGCAGCAGCAGCTCCACCCGCGCATCAACGAAAAACGCCTCCTGTTCCGGCACGGACACGGGTATTCCGGCCGCCTCCAGCGCCCTGGAAATGGGCGGGATAAGCGCCTTCAAACGGACCAGCACCGCGATGTCTCCGGGCGAGAGACTTTTCCCCTCATGCCGGTCAGCCTGCCAATGTCCCGTGCCACCGAGAAGTTCACGTACGCGGCTGGCGATCCACCCCGCCTCCTGTTCGGCGCTCGGAGCCTCGAACAGAACCAGGGACGCGGACATGGTCTTCTGGCCCACAAGGGTCTGCTTTTCCGAGAACAGACGCGCGGCGAGGGTCAATATCTGCTGCGCCGAACGGTAGTTGTGCACCAGCCTGATCCGTTTCAGATCGGGCCAGACGTTTCTGAGCCGGACCTCGATGTCGCGCACCGCGCCACGAAATCCGTAGATGGCCTGGTTCGGGTCGCCGATGGCGAAGAACCCCCGCCCGCCGCGCCCGCTCAAGGCCGTGATCAGCCCTAGCTGCAGCGGGGAAAGATCCTGCACCTCGTCGACCAGCACATGGTCGAAGGCCGGAGTGTACTGCCCGAGTTCCAGGTGTTCGAGCCAGAACTCGAGCAGGTCCGTGTAATCGACGAGGTTGAAGCGGGCCTTGTGATCCAGATACTGTCTGGTGTGTTCATCCGGGATGCGCACCCCGTTCTCGCGCGCCAGAGACTGTTCATGCCAAGCGGTTTTGAGAGCTTTGCCCTGCAGTTCAGGATTGGCCGCGGCAAAGAGCCGCCGGCTGCTCTCTTCGGAGAGCAGGGTCGGGGGTTCCCTCATGACCGTGGTCCAGTATTCAAGCCCGAGGGCGTGCAGGGTATCCGTCTTGGGCGGCACGGAGGCGTCCGGACAGACCCGCTGCAGACGCTCTTTGAGTTCCCGCGCGGCCTTGCGGGTGAAGGTCAGGACAAGGATTCTGGCCGGATCGGCCCCTTTCTCCAGCAGATGGCGCACCCGGCCCATGAGGGTCTGGGTCTTGCCCGTGCCGGGACCGGCCAGCACCAGCACCGGACCGGGACCGGCCAGGATCGCCGAGAGCTGCATCTCGTTCGGGGTCTGCAGACATTCATCCACCTTTGCCGCCGCTTCGCCCATGCTGCTGCGCCAACGCTGGCCCATGGCTCCCGACGGGGCGGACGGAGCGGCCATGGAGAGCATGCGGCCGTGCTTGAATTCGAGCAATTCCTGGGGGGTGAACATGCGTATGTGGCCGAATTCGCCGTCATATCCGGAATGTCTGTGCACCATGCCCTGACGCATCCTGCGCAGGGCCTCGGACAAAATCCTGGATGAGCGCTGCAGATCTTCCACCGGGACAGAGCGCAGAATATTGAACTCCGAGCCGAAGTCGCGCACCAGCTGGCTGTACATGCCCTGCACTTTTTTGGTGCCGGGACCAGCGCCCAGTATTTCGGACAGGATCTCGGGCAGCGGCACCAGCGAGGAAAAATCCGGCTGATGGGGCGGGCGCACGGGAGTGGCCCGGTCGGACAGGGCAAAAACCCGGTTCAGCACGCCGATGGTCAGGGGCTTGCCGCAGGCCGGACAGATGCCCCGGTGACGGGAGGTCTCTGCGGGTTCAAGCATCACCGCGCATTTGCGATGGCCGTCGAGGTGGTATTTCCCTTCCTCGGGATAAAATTCGAGGGTGCCTTCAAAACGTGTCGCCTCGCCCTCGCGGCGCAAGGCGCTGCGGATGCTCGCAAAGGACATCTCCCCGGAAAAGATATTGGCCTCGCGCCCCAGTTTTTCCCCGGAATGAGCGTCGGAATTGGAGACCAGAGAAAACCGGTCGAGGGCGCTGCACATCCAGTTCATCTCCGGATCGGAGGAGAGGCCAGTTTCGAGCGCGAAAATTTCCCCGCTCAAATCGCCGAAACAATCCTCGATCCTGTCGAAGCCGGACTTGGACCCGAAGAGGGAAAACCAGGGGGTCCAGATGTGGGCCGGGATGATGTAGGCCAGCGAGTCCGTCTCCAGGACCATTTCGAGCAGATCGCGGGCATCGAGGCCAAGGATCGGGCGGCCGTCCGAGGCCAGATTTCCGACTTGGGCCAGACGAGTATTGAACCTCTGCGCGGCTTCCAGGCCGGGCATGAAGACCAGGTTGTGGATTTTGCGGACCTTGCCCCCCTTTTTATAGATGGAGCTGATCTCCGTGCAGAGCGCGAAGCGAATCCCTTCCGCGTTGATGCTTCCGGAATACCAGGGCAGCTCCTGCTCCAGGTTCCTGTTGTCGCGCAAACGCAGCAGGCCGTTTTCTTCGGGCACCAGCTGCTGCGAGATCATCTCCATCCAGCCCGGATGGGTGAAGTCGCCCGTCGCCAGGACGTCGATCCCCTTGACCGAGGCCCAGGCCACCAGATTTCTGGGCGTCAGGTTCTTGCTCGTGGCCCTGGAAAATTTGGAATGAATGTGCAGGTCGGCGATGAAAGTGTTCACGTTGTGTCCTGGGAATCCGTTGCGGTCGGGAAAAACGATGCATCCTGGATCAGATCGACCCTGGTTCCCCCCGTGGAAATGTTGCGAAGGTCGATGTAGGTCGCGTTCTGCGCAGCCAGCCTGCGGGCGATGGCCAGACCCAGACCAGAACCCACGGGCTTGCTGCTGACAAAGGGATCAAAACACTTCTCGACCATTTCAAACGCAAGACCGGGTCCGTTGTCGGCAATGGTCAGCATCCTTTTGCCATCCCGGCTTGTCTCCAGGATGCTGATCTCGGGATCTTCCCTGCCTTCCAGCGCCTGCAAGGCATTGACCACGAGATTTAGGAGGATCTGGTGGAACTGATTGCGATCAAAATAATACGGCTGCTCGCCGACTTCAATGCGCATCCGCACGTGTGGATATTGGAGGCGAAGAGGCATGAGCACATGGTCGATCTCGTCCGCCAGACAAAGGCCCTGAGGGCTGGGAGCCTGAGGCTTCGCGAAGATCAGAAAATCCTTGAGCAGAAAATCCAGTCGGTCGATGTCGCGCAGGATGACCCTGGACAACCTGTCGGAAAATTCCTTTTCCAGGTCATCGGACAGGAGCAGCTGCAGGCTGGTCTTGATCCCGGCCAGGGGATTTTTCATCTCATGGGCCAGACCTGCGGCCAGCTCTCCGACGGTGGCCATTTTTTCCATTTCCTTAAGCTGCTTTTCCAGCTTCTGCACCTCAGTGATGTCGGAAAAAAGAACCATCCACCCCTCATGACCGGGCAGTTCCGTCATCTTGAATCCGAAGACAAGATCCCGGCCTGTGCTCTCGACCATGTTTCGGCGCATGGATGTCGCCACCCGGTCTTTCCAGAAAGGAATAAATTCCGGATAGAAGACATCAAAACAGACCCCGATGACCCGGCCACGATCGTGGCCCGGCAGCCAATCCAGGGCGCGCTGGTTGATGCTGGTGATTCTGCCTTCAAGATCGACGACAAGAAGACCCGCGTCGATCCAGTCGAAGACGCGGTACTTGAGCTCTTCGGCCCTGCGCAGCGCCCCCTCCTGTTCGATGAGTCTGTGCAGGAGGCGATTCTCGGCCGTGCGGCTCAATTTGACGAGGGAGGCGACAAGGATGAGCGCCAGAGTCAACAAGCTGTAATTGTAGGCAAGATCGGAGCCCCGGATATGAACCTGGTCCCAATATTGGGGATAGTAAAACTGGACGCAGGAGATAAGGAAAAGGAGGACCCAGACAATAAATGAGGAAAAGAGGATAGTGTGGAAGCCGACTATGCGCCCGTAAAAGAAAAGGCTCAGGATGTAGAGAAAGACAAAGGTGCTGAAAGACCCTCCTGTCAGCACCACCCACCAAGTCGTCAGAAACAGATCCGCGAAAAGCTGGAATCTGTAGAGGATGATGGAACCGATGAACCGCTTCGTCGCCAGGAGATAGACGATGCTCAAAAAAAAGCCGGTCACGAAAAAAAGAATGTACTGAACGTCGCGGTTGACTTCGAGCCGCATCCCCCGGTCGGTGAGATTCATGACCTCGGAGACGGCCAAAACCAGAAGGAAGACCATGATCCCAAGCCGGATCACGGAAAACTTGGCGAAAAAACTTTTGAACTCTGCCGAAGGCGTCAGCTCGGGGTTATTGTCCACAATCCCTTGGATCTCCCTGCAGTTTTTCCACCGTGTGCTTGAGCGCGGGCAGAATGGCGAACAGATTTTCACGCACGGCCTTGGGGCTCCCGGGAAGATTGACCACCAGAGACTGGCCCATGATCCCGGCCACGGCGCGTGAAATCATGGCGTGAGGAGTCTTGGCCAGGGAGGCCGCGGTCATGGCGCGCTCGAAGCCCGGCAAACGCTTGTCGAGGAGGGGCAGAGTCACTTCGGGGGTGATGTCGCGGGGGCCGACCCCTGTTCCGCCGGTGGTGAAGACCAGATCAAAGCCCTGCTGCAGGCAGAAATCGACCAGCGCGGCCTTCAAAAGCTCCGGCTCGTCCGGGATGATCACTCCTCTGGCCAGAGAAAGCTCCATGGCTCCCGCAACCGTGTCGCGGATGGCCGGACCACTCCCGTCGACGCGCTCTCCTCGTGAGCCCTTGTCGCTCAAGGTGATCCAGGCCAAGGAAAAGCCCCGGCGCTGCGTCGTGCATGCAAATTCACCGGGAAGCGCTTCGCCTTTCAATTTTCTTGCGACCCATGCGGGCTGGAAAAGTCCTTCCAGACCGCACAGACGAATTTTGTTCTCCATCCGCAGGCAGACGTTCGGGTCCTCGATTATGTCTCCGGCGCGAACGCCTGCATCCGTATCCAGCCACCCTTGAGCCAGGTCATGGTCGCAGCCCAGACCAAGAACCACTTGATCCGCAAAATCCACGCTTTTCCAACTGATGCGCATTGCCGCCCCTTCATCTTTTCGGGTTTCGTATCCTGCCCCATTTCCTAGCAAAGCCAGACACAGTTGTCATTACCGCATAATCATGACCACTTGTCCGAGGCTCCTGTCTTGGATACTCTGTTTCCAATCCGCAAACCGCATACAAGGACCATCCCATGAAAGGCATCATCCTGGCCGGAGGTTCCGGCACCCGCCTCTACCCCCTCACACTCGGAACCAGCAAACAGCTCCTGCCCGTCTACGACAAGCCGATGATCTACTATCCCCTGTCCATTCTCCTCCTGGCCGGAATCCGGGACATCCTCATTATCTCAACGCTAAGCGACCTGCCCCGCTTCAAGGATCTTCTCGGCGACGGGAGCCAGATCGGAGTCCGCTTCACCTATCTGGTGCAACCCTCTCCCGACGGCCTTGCTCAGGCATTCATCCTTGGCGAAGAATTCATCGGGACGGACAGCGTCTGCCTGGTCCTTGGGGACAACATCATTCACGGCGAAGGACTTTCAAGGGTATTAGATAACTGCGTCAAAATCCAAAAAGGCGGAATAGTCTTCGGCTATCCAGTCAAAGATGCACAGCGCTACGGCGTGGTGGAGTTCGACGCCTCGGGCCGCGTGATCAGCATCGAAGAGAAACCAGACAAACCAAAATCAAAATTCGCGATCCCCGGCATTTATTTTTATGACAACGACGTCATTGAAATAGCCAAAGCCCTGCGGCCATCCCCGCGCGGAGAACTGGAAATCACCGACGTCAACCTCGAATATCTGGAGCGGGGAACCCTGCACGTCGAGTTGCTCGGCAGAGGATATGCATGGCTTGACGCAGGAACCCACGAATCCCTGCAACAGGCCGGCAGCTTTGTGCAGGCCATCCAGGAACGCCAGGGGTTCAAGATCGCCTGCATCGAAGAGATCGCCTTCAACAAGGGCTTTATCGACAGAACCCAGCTTGGGATTCTGGCCGAAAAGTACAAAAAGAACGAATACGGAAAATATCTTCATGAACTCGAAGGCGAAGAAAATTGAGTTAAAAATTCATTTATTTCAGAATATTACAGTTACAAGGAACAACTGTGGAAAACACTGTTCCCAACATATTCTCTTGTTCGTTGTTTCTGATGACACGAGCATCAAACTCTCCAGACTACACGAAAAAGCTCTTTTCTCTGTCCTAAAAAAAACCAATATTTTATAATGTTACATACGATAGGCACAAAACAGGCCTTTTAATAAATTCAATAATCAATTCTTTCTTTTTATTTGAAGAGAAAAAAGCGGACCTCTTTTAAGGAGTCATTTCTCATCATTGAACTCCAAGGCCTTCTCCAGTACAGAAAAAAACCGATCAAGAAGAACCAATTATTTTCGATAGGTATGATACAAATTATAGGAAAGTGAGGTATCCATGGATGTTATGAAAATGCCGGCTGATCTGCCTGATGTGACCCTCAATTCCAACTCCCAGTTGGTGCTCAAGAAACGCTACCAGCGCAAAGGTCTCGACGGCACTCCCATTGAGACGCCGAGGGAAATGTTCTGGAGGGTGGCCGCGAGCATCGCCGCCATGGAAGCGGCCTACCCCGCCTCTTCCTGGAAGCTCGAAGATCTGGCCCGCACTTTTTACGCCATGATGACCGGCTATGATTTTCTGCCCAATTCTCCCACCCTCATGAATGCGGGAACGGATCTTGGTCAGTTGGCCGCCTGCTTCGTGCTGCCGGTAGGCGACTCCATGGACGAGATTTTCGATGCGGTGAAGCACGCGGCCCTGATTCACAAGTCCGGCGGCGGCACTGGCTTTTCCTTCACCCGCCTGCGCCCCAAGGACAGCCGCGTCGGTTCCACGGGAGGCGTGGCTTCGGGACCCATTTCCTTTCTGAAGATTTTCAACACCGCGACCGAGCAGGTCAAACAGGGCGGAACGCGGCGCGGCGCCAACATGGGCATCCTGCGCGTCGATCATCCCGACATTCTTGAATTCATCCGGGCCAAGGAACGCGAAGGGGATCTCAATAATTTCAATCTGTCCGTGGCCCTGACCGAAAAATTCATGCAAGCAGTGGAAAATGATGAAGAATATCCGCTAATAGCTCCTCATTCCAAGGAAGTGATCGAGACCCTAAGGGCGCGCGAAGTCTTCGAGCTCCTGGTCCGCAAGGCCTGGGAGAGTGGGGATCCCGGCATCATCTTCATCGATCGCATCAATCGCGACAACCCGAACCCAGACCAGGGCGAGATCGAGAGCACCAACCCGTGCGGGGAACAGCCTCTGCTGCCTTATGAAGCGTGCAACCTCGGTTCCATCAACCTCGCCCGTTTCGTGCTCGAAAAAGAGGGCGCGCTTGAAGTCGATTGGGACAGGCTGCGCGAGATCGTGCATCTGAGCGTGCGCTTTCTGGACAATGTCATCGACGCCTCGGAGTATCCGCTTGAGCGCATCACCGAGACGGTACGCAAGAACCGCAAGATAGGCCTCGGGGTCATGGGCTGGGCGGATCTTCTGTATCAGCTGGAGCTTCCCTATGACAGCCGCAGGGCTCTCATCCTTGCGGAAAAAATGATGAATTTCATTCAGAAGGAATCCAAATCCGCTTCCGCCGAGCTGGCCAAGGAGCGCGGACCCTTCCCTTCCTACGAGACCTCGATCTACAAGGAACAGAATCTCGGCCCCTACCGCAACGCAACGACCACGACCATCGCCCCTACGGGCACCCTGTCCATCATCGCCGGATGTTCCTCCGGGGTGGAGCCCCTCTTTGCCCTGTGTTTCGTGCGCCAGGTCATGGACGGGGAAAAGCTGACCGAGGCCAACAGCTACTTTGTGCAGGCCTTGCACGATCAGGGCTGTTATTCCGAGAAGCTCATGGCCGAGGTGATCGAAAAGGGTTCCGTGCGCGGCATGGAATTTCTGCCCGAGGAACTGCGCAACGTGTTCGTGACCTCCATGGACATTGAAGCCCAGTGGCACCTCAAAATGCAGGCCGCGTTCCAGAAGTACACGGACAACGCTGTATCGAAGACCGTGAACCTGCCCAATTCGGCCACCCAGGAAGACATCTACAAGATCTACTGGATGGCCTACGAGGAAGGCTGCAAGGGCGTGACGGTCTACCGCGACGGCTGCAAAAGCGTGCAGGTGCTGTGCACCGGCGACGGCAAGAAAGAAGAAAAGACCGGCGGCGATGAATGCAGGCCCATGGACCGGCCCGATATCGTGTACGGGTTTACCCAGAAGGTACGCACCGGTCTCGGGGATCTGTATCTGACCGTGAATGAAGTGGACGGCAGGCCTTTTGAAGTGTTCACCACCATCGGCCGCTCCGGCAGATCCATCACGGCCAAGGCCGAGGCCATCGGACGACTTGTCTCTCTGGCCTTGCGCTCGGGCGTGCATGTGCGCGAGATAGTCAAGCAGCTCAAAGGAATAGGCGGCGAGCATCCGGTCTTTCAGAAGAAAGGCATGCTCCTCTCCATTCCCGACGCAGTGTCCTGGGTTCTGGAGAACAAGTACCTGCAAGGCGCGACGCCTCGCAGCTCATACAACTCCCTGTCCAAGTCCGAGTGTCCGGAATGTTCAACGGAACTGGTTTTCCAGGAAGGCTGCTTTGTCTGCCCGTCCTGTGGATTCACAAAATGCGGATGACCGGATTGAACCATGCCGCAGCCTAACGGGATCGAAGCGGATCTTGGGCAGTTTTTACGCCGGATGATGTCCATTCTGGCCAGCAGATCCATGAGTCCGGCGGAAAAACTGCACAGCGGTGGCATGCTCATCCAGGAGAGAACCCGCAGTAGCAAGGCCTCGGTCATGCTTTATGACGAGGCCAAGCTCGAGCTTAAAGTAGTGGCCGCGACCAGACAGGAGATTGTGGGGCTGACCCAGCCCCTGTCTCCTGACAGCATCTCCGGCTATGTCTGCACGCACAAGAAACCTCTGCTGATTCGGGATATCAACACCGATACCCGGTTTTCCTGCCGTAACGCCAAATACAGGACCAGTTCGCTCATTTCCGTGCCCCTGCTGTCGGATCAGGATCAGGTCATCGGGGTCATCAACATCTCGGACAAAGAAGGAAACGAACCCTTCAGCGAATCGGATTTGTCCGCCCTGCTTGAATACGCGGGCTGGATCACGCCGCTGATCGAGAGCCTGTGTGCGCTTGAGCGGCTCGAAAAAGAGAAGGAGCGGTACCGGGATTTGGCGCAGGAGCTCGAAATCAAGCAAAAGGAGCTGCTCATCGCCTCAACGGAGCGTTCCGAGCTGGTGCAGATGGTTGTCCATGACTTCAAGAGCCCGCTCTCGGCCGTGATATCCAACATGGACCTGCTCTCCTATCTGGGTCCAAGCGATTCCCAGAAGCCGATCATCGAGACGGCGTTCAAGGGTGCCTCCAAGCTTCTGGAGATGATCGACGATTTCCTGCATGTAGCAAAGGTCGATGAATGTCAGCAGCGCGGAGTCGTATGCTGTCCGGTTTCATTTTTGCCCCTGGTGCGCCGTCAGCTCGAAGAGCTCATGCCGCTGGCCCGCGACAAGAGCATTGTCATTGAGGATCAGTGCGAGATAGACGTTCATGTCCTGGGTGAACCGGCGCTGCTTGGTCATCTGGTGCAGAATCTGATTTCCAACGCCATTAAGTACACCCCCGAGCATGGGCGGATCAGGATTGGGATGAGCAGCTGGGAATCGCGCAGAACAGCCGATCCTACCCAGACCGTGCTCAAATTCTGGGTTGAGGATGATGGCGAGGGCATTGAGGACAAGTACAAACAAACTATTTTCGACAAGTTCGTGCGGACGCAAAAATCGGTTGAAAGCGGAATAAAGGGGACGGGGATAGGACTCTTCATCTGCCGCAAGATAGCGACCATGTTCCAAGGCAAAATCTGGGTGGAGGATGTTCTCCCGCACGGCAGCAGGTTTTGTGTCATTCTTTTCATTCCCGAGGGAAATTTTCATGGATAAGAGTATCACCGTCTTGGTGGTTGAAGACATTCTCTCGGCTCGGGAAACAGTAGTGAACCTGCTGCGCGCTCTAGGATTTGGCAGTTTTCTGGAAGCCGAAAACGGAGCTGTCGCGCTTGAAATTATCAAAGAGAAGACACCGGGCCTCATCATCTCCGACTGGAACATGCCGCAAATGAACGGGCTCGGCTTGCTCAAGGCCGTGCGTTCCAGAACCGATTTGCCGTACATCCCCTTCATTTTTCTGACTTCAAAATCCGAGGTCGAGGACGTGGCTCTGGCTTCTGACGGCGGGGCGTCCGGCTATCTGGTCAAACCCGTGACTATCAAGGCCTTGTCTGAGGTCTTGAACACGGTGTTTGAAGGCGGTTTCGAACAGGATTTCGAGCTGCTCAAAACGGAAATCCACAATCTGGCCGCTGCCAGGGAACAGGCCAGGGCCGAAGAACTGCTACGCCGCTTCGAGCTTCTTTATCCAGCTCAGGCGCCAAGGATTCAGTTGGAAAAAGTCCGCATGCTGATGACGCTCTCGGACTTTACAAAAGCCGAAGAGATTTTGTGTGAGATATTGTCCTCCAACACCCTTTTCTCCAAAGGGTGGGAAACCATGGCCAAGCTGCAAACATGGCAGGGAAAATGGGATCAGGCGCTGGGCGCGGTGGACAATGCGCTTTCCATCAGCCCCAACAATGCAGAATACTTTATTCTGCGCGGGTCCATCAATCTGCATAAAGAAGATATGCATGAAGCCAGAAAGAATTTCATGACCGCACTCAACATCGACCGCAAGAACGACCAGATCAAACAGGACATCTGGAACGCGTACATAGACATGGACATGGTCGATGAAGTGCAGCGCGATTTCGGTTCTTACATATTTTCATCCCTGACCTGCGATACCTTGAACAACATGGCCGTGGCCTATCGTCGCAAGGGCGAACTGGCCCGGGCCGTGGAGATTTACCGCGCGGCCCTGGCAAAGGAGCCGGACAATCCCAAGATTCTCTACAATGCGGCGGTAGCCTATGTGAACCGCAAACTCTATCCCAAGGCCAAGGCTCTTTTGACCCACGCCCTGGGCAACGATCCGGGTTTTGACAAAGCCAAGTCCCTCCTGGAACAGATCAACAACACACTTGTTCCCAAACACGATGAGCCTGTGAAAATCGGGGAGGAAGCATGATCAGCATCTCCAAATTATCCTATTCCTTCGGCAGGCAACTGGCCTTGAAGGATATCAATTTTTGCATGAAGCCCGGCGAGTTCGTCTTTCTTTGCGGTCCTTCTGGAGCAGGCAAGACGACCTTCATGCGCATCCTGCACGGCGCGCTGCCCGTGCAGCGGGGCAAGGCCGACGTGGCCGGTTATGACCTGAACACGTTACCCGAAAGCCGCAAGCACCTTCTGCGCCGGGACGTGAGTGTGGTCTTTCAGGATTTCAAGATTATGACCAACCAGACCGTATTCGCCAATGTGGCCCTGCCTCTAAAAGTGCGCGGCATCGCGCGGCACATCATTGAAAAGCGGGTGCGCGCGGTCCTGAGGAGTCTTCATCTGGATCAGAAAGCCGGCGCCCTGTGCGAGGAGCTTTCGGGTGGGGAACAGCAGCGGGTGGCCGTGGCCAGGGCCGTTGTCGTCAAGCCCAAACTCCTCCTGGCCGACGAGCCGACGGGTAATCTGGACCATGAGCTGTCCATGCGCATGATGGATATTTTTCAGCAATTCCACAAATTTGGAACGTCCATCATGATAGCCACCCATAACCGCGAGATCATGGAGCGCATGGCCAATGCGCGGGTTGTGACTCTGGAGGATGGGACCATGCGCGAAGGTTGTGTGGAGTCCGGAGGCCAGCCATGAGTGTGTTTTTTCAACTTCTCGGGCAAGGAATCCGCGATCTGTTTCGAGTTCCGTGGTCCCTGTGCATGACTATCGCGGCCATCACCCTCGTCTCCTTTCTGGGCGGGGCCTTTCTCCTGCTGGTTCACAATCTTGATCTGCAGATCGGCGGCAGGCAGGGCAACGTTCAGTTCCAAGTGTACTGGAACCAGGAGATCCCGGCGCAGGAAATAAAGGAAATCTGGGCTACCCTGTCCTCCATGGAGGGAGTGGTCAACGTGCGCACCTACACCCCGGATCAGGCGCTCGGGGTGCTTGCCGAATCATTTCAAAAGAACGTCGACCTGGAATGGATGAAGGGCCGAAGCCCCTTGCCGCCGACCGCCCTGGTCGAATGCGAACTGCCTGCGGATGAAGGAAAGAAATGGGCCGCGGACATGGTCAAGCGGCTGCAGGCATTGCCCAAGGTCGACAAGGTGACTTTCAATCCCTTGCATGTGGACCTGCTCACCTCCTGGGTAGGGCTGACCAGAATGGCCTTCTGGCCGGTGACGGGATTTCTGCTCACGGTGGTCGGTCTGGTTGTCGGAAATACCATCAAGCTTGCTCTGCTGGTGCGGCGGGATGAACTGGAGATTCTGCGTTTCGTGGGCGCAAGCCGGGCGTACATCCAGTTTCCGCTACTCGTGGGCGGGGCTTTTCAGGGGCTTCTTGGGGCAGGCCTTGCACTTGGGCTTTTGAAGCTCCTGCATCACGGCATCGAGGACATGTTCAATGTTCCGCCGTTGTGGATCACCGTATCCTTTCTGCCGCCAACGCACAGCCTGGCTATTGCCGCAACTTTATCAGCCGTGGGAATCTTAAGTTCCCTAGTCGCTATTCGCAATTAAACCAATTCGAGGATTGTCATGAACCGTAGCCATAAAATGACCAAAGGTTTGGAAAAGGCCCCGCACCGCTCCCTTCTTTTCGCTCTCGGCATGACCCGCGAGGAAATGAGGCGCCCACTTATCGGCGTGGTCAACTCCGCCAACGAGATCGTGCCCGGACACATGCACCTGGACATCATCGCCCGCGCGGTGAAGGACGGCGTACGCATGGCCGGGGGCACGCCCATGGAGTTTCCGACCATCGGCGTGTGCGATGGGCTGGCCATGAACCACGAGGGCATGAAGATGAGCCTGCCCAGCCGCGAGCTCATCGCCGACTCCATTGAGATTTCGGCCACGGCCGTGCCCTTCGATGGCCTCGTCTTCATCCCCAATTGCGACAAGATCGTGCCTGGCATGCTCATGGCCATGCTGCGCCTCAATATCCCCTCCATCATGATCAGCGGAGGGCCCATGCTGCCCGGCAAGTTCGAAGGCAAGACCATCGACCTGATCACGGTCTTCGAGGGTGTGGGCAAGGTCAAGAGCGGGAGCATGACCGAAGCGGAGCTTACGCGCATGGAAGAGTGCGCCTGTCCGGGTTGCGGGTCCTGCGCCGGCATGTTCACGGCCAACTCCATGAACTGCCTGTCCGAAGCCCTGGGCCTGTCCCTGCCCGGCAACGGGACCATCCCCGCCCCGACCAGCGCGCGCGTCCGCCTGGCCAAGGACGCCGGGATGCAGGTCATGACCTTGGTCGAGAAGAACATCCGCCCGCGCGACATCGTGACCGAAAAGAGCGTGGCCAACGGCGTGACCATGGACATGGCGCTCGGCTGCTCGACCAACACGGTGCTGCACCTGCCGGCCATCTTCCGCGAGGCCGAGCTAGATCTGACCCTGGACATTTTCGACCGCATCAGCCGCAAGACCCCCAACCTGTGCCGCCTTTCCCCGGCCGGGCCGCACCATATCTCGGATCTGCACGAGGCGGGCGGCATCCCGGCCGTCATGAACGAACTGGCGGCGAGCGGGCGCATCGAGCTCGATGTCATGACCGTGACCGGCCAGACCTTGGGCCAGAATCTGGCCGCCCTGCAGCCGCGCATCCTGCGTCCCGAGGTTATCCGCACCGTGGCCGAGCCGTACTCCAAGGAAGGCGGCATCGCCATTCTGAAGGGCAATCTGGCCTTGGACGGCGCAGTGGTCAAGCAATCCGCCGTGGCGCCCGAGATGATGCAGCGCACGGGCACGGCCCGCGTCTTCGAGGGCGAGGAAGAGGCCGTGACCGCGATCATGGGCGGCCAAATCAAAGCCGGGGACGTGATCGTCATCCGCAACGAAGGCCCGGTGGGCGGGCCCGGCATGCGCGAGATGCTGACCCCCACCTCGGCGATCTCTGGCCTTGGCCTGGGCGGAGAGGTGGCTTTGCTGACGGATGGGCGCTTCAGCGGCGGAACGCGCGGGGCGGCCATCGGGCACATCAGCCCGGAGGCGGCCGAAGGCGGACTTATCGGTCTGGTCGAGGAAGGGGATCGCATCAAGATCGACATTCCGGCGCGGAGCCTGGAACTTCTCGTCGACGAGGCGGAGCTGGAAAAACGCCGTCAGAACTGGAAGCCTTATCCCAAGGAGATCCGCTCTTCCATTCTGCGCCGCTACAGCCGTATGGCTTCGTCTGCGGCAAAGGGCGCGGTGACCAAAATCTGATGCCCTGGAACCAGGAAAGCGCCGTCCGCTATGACCAGTGGGCCAAGAGTCGAACGGGCGGCTTTGCCCTGCGGCAGGAGGAAAAACTGCTGCAGGGCGTCATTGCGCCCTGGCCACGTCGCAAGCAAAAACTGCTGGATATAGGCTGCGGCACGGGAGTTTTTCTGGAATTTTTCTGGTCCTGCGGATTCGACCTGACGGGCATGGACAAGAGCCCCGACATGCTGGCCAGGGCTCGGGAGAAGATCGGCCACAGGGCGGATCTGCATCTGGGGAGCGCGGAGGACCTGCCTTTCGAGGACCGAGAGTTCGACTACGCGTCCCTCATGACGGTGCTCGAGTTCGTGGACGACCCCGGCCTGGTGCTGCGCGAGGCGGCGCGGGTTGCCCGCAAGGGCGTTCTGATCACCTTTTTGAACCGTTCGTCGTTTTATGGATTGTCCGTGCGGCTTTCCGGGAAAAAATCATCCCTGGCAAAAGCGCACTGGTTCACTTGGCCCCAAATGCGCGGATTGATCCAAAAAAATCTTTCTCCCGGCGACATGACCGCCAGATCCATCCTCCTTGGCCCGCCCTGCACCTGGAGCCCCGCTCCGATCATCCGTCATCTGAACAGCATCCCCGTTTTTCCGTGGATGGGAGCCGTCGCGGCGGTGCGCATCGACCTGACCGCCCCCCGCGCCCAGACTCCGCTCATGGCCTGGAACACCGAACCGACAACCTGATTATGCCTTGCCGTGGACCAGGGCGCAGACCTCTTCCAGGGCCTTGGCCGGATTTTCCTGCTGGAAGATGTTGCGTCCGATGCACATCCCGGCCACGCCCGCGTCCAGTGTCTCGCGCACAGTGCGCAGGAAGGTGCGGAATTCCACGTTGCGCGGTCCGCCGCCGATGACCACGGGCACGGGGCAGGCGGCAATGGCCCGCGCAAAGCTGTGGTGGTTGCCGCAATAGGGCACCTTGATCACGTCCGCGCCAAGCTCCGCGCCGATGCGGATGCTGTGGGCCACCAGGGACGGGTCGTTCTCGTTCACGATCTGTCCGCCGCGGGCATAGATCATGGCCAGCAGCGGCAGGCCAAGCTGGTGCGCCTCTTCCACGCAGGCACCCAGGTCCGAGAGCATGCGGTCTTCGAGGTCGTTGCCGATGTTGATGTGCATGGAGACCATGTCCGCGCCGAGTCGCAGCGCTTCCTGCACCGAACAGACCAGCGCCTTGTTGTAGGAGGGCAGGCCGTGCCGGGTTCCGGCCGAGAGGTGCACGATGAGTGACTGATTGAGGCGTACCTCCCCTGCATGGGCCATGACCATGCCTTTGTGCAGGATGACGCCCTGCGTGGGCAGATGGTTCACGCTCCGCAGGAAGCTGCCCAGATCTTCCAGACCAGGGATGTTGCCTTCCGAAAGGCCGTGATCCAGGGGCAGGATTATGGTCCGCTTGGACCCCGGATGAAAGAGACGGGCCGCCTTGCGCAGGTATCCGATCATGAAGCGCTCCTGTTTTCGTTATCGATCCGACCACAGGCACCGATTGCCTTTGATCGTCAAAAAACCCAAGGGAAGTCCACTGTAGTAGAATGCCCGGCGTTTTTCGGGGCCGTGCCAGGGCAGGCTTTGTCCGGCCAAGAGGCCGTGAATCGTCTGCGCGTCGTCCAGGACCAGGCTTTCCCCGTCTGGCTTCGGCGGGACGAACATGCGCAACGTCGCATCGGCCAGGATGGAGTCCCCCGCCGCCTTGCCTATGGCAAAGGCCTGCCAGCGCAGTCCGGCCGGCAGCGTCCGCGCCGCCTGTTCCAGAATGAGATAGATGCGTCCGCCCACGCGCAGAAAACTGTGCTCCGGCAACCAGCTCGTGTCCAGTCCGGTTCGGGCAAGAAATTCATGCCTCGACACATGTTCGCCGGGCAGCTCCGCCTTGAGCGCGAGCGTCTGCTCGGCTTTTTGTCCCGGTTTGCAAAGCGCCGCCAGGAAAAACCCCTGCGCGGAGCTGACCTCTCCGTCCACCAGCAGGCATCCCGGCAGGGACGGGGCAAAGCTGAAGCCGGAAAATTCAGGCAGGGGGGTTGGCGCAAGGCCCAGATGCTCCATGGCGAAACGGATCTGATCCTCATTCTCGCGCTCGTTGGTGGTGCAGGTCGAATAAAGAAGACGTCCGCCAGGGGCAAGCAGTTCGGCTGCTTTTGCCAGCAATTCGCGCTGCAGGCCTTCAAGAGGGGCCGTCTTGTCTCCGGCCCACATCTGGGCGGCCTTGGGGTTTTTGTTCACCGTGCCCCAGCCGCTGCAGGGAGCGTCGAGCAGGATGAGCGGCCACGTGTCGTTTTCAAGGGGCAGGGTCTGCCCCTCATACTTGCAGGTGGCGACGTTGACGCAGCCCAGGTGGCGCATGTTGACCCGCAGGGTGGCCAGGCGGTCGGGACTGGGTTCGTTGGCTAAAACCAGACCAGTGGGCCCGACCAGATGGGAGAGGATGCCGGTCTTGCTGCCGGGGCTGGCGCACAGGTCGAGCACCCTCTCGCCCGGCTTCGGCGCCAGGGCCAGGGGCGGGAGCATGGAGGACTTGTCCTGAATGTAGATATAGCCGAAGCGGGCCGCGATGCTGCGGCCGAGCGGCATGGGCTCGGCGGTCAGGGTCCGGGCCAGGGAAAAGAACGGCTCCGGTTCGAACCGGAAACCTTCGGCCTGAAGCAGGGCTTCCACGTCCTTGATCTGGTCCGTGGAGCACACCAGCCTGAAAGAGCGAGTGGTATTTTTCATAGGGGATGGTTGAAGGCTGTTTGACAAGTGCCCGTGTAGCCATCAAGAAAGGGCCTGTCAAAGCGGAGGGTCCATGCAGTCGGAACGGACAGCGGTTCAAGTGGTTGAGGTTGCGCCGGAGGAAAACGGCCGCAAGCTCGTGTCTTTTCTGGAAGCGAGGCTGGGGAGCCTCCCGGCCGGTCTGGTCATGCGTCTGGTGCGCACCGGACAGGTGCGCATCGACGGCCGCCGCTGCAAGCCCTTTGACCGCGTCCTGACTGGGCAGAAGGTGCGCATCCCGCCGGTCAACGTTGAACGCAAAGACCAGCCTGCGCAGTCCTTGCCCGGCCTTGAGATCGTCCACGAGGACCGCGACATGCTTCTCATCAACAAACCGGCCGGGCTGCCGGTCCATGGCGGCACGGGCTGGACCGATTCCGTGCACGACCGGCTAAAGGGAGCGCAGGCCTTCAACCCTATCCCGGTGCACCGCCTGGACCGAGACACCTCGGGGCTCCTCCTGTGCGCCAAGACCCATGACTTCCTGCGGAAAATGCACGAGACATGGCCCACGACGACCAAGGCCTATCTGTGCTGGGTGGATGGAATCTGGGAATTTCAGGGCTGGCGGACCATTGTCTCGGACCTGGCCAAGGTGCGCACCAGGGACGGCGAGCGGATGGTCTCGGGGCAGGGCAAGCAGGCCGTGTCCCATGTCCACATGCTCTTCCCGGCCGGGGGCAGGACTCTCCTGCTGGTCGTGCTGGGCACCGGGCGGACCCATCAGATCCGGGTCCATCTGGCGGACCAGGGCCACCCCATTGTCGGGGACCCCAAGTATGGCCGGGGCGGAGGACTTCTCCTGCACGCGGCTTTTCTGGCCTGGTCTGGACAGCATTTTTTTGCGCTCCCCCCCTGGGCCGGAGATTTTCGGGTTCATCCGGGTCAGGCCCAAGCCATAAGCGACATTCTTGCAACCGCTCCCGCCAAGGAGGGGGCTTCATGACCGAACGTCAATCCGCGTGTTTCTACTGGGGTCTCGGCCTTGTGCTCGTCATCCTGACCACATGGGCCAGATATTGGTTCGTGGCCTCGGGCCAGCTCGGCCTTGCCCCGGACGAGGCCCAGTACTGGGACTGGAGCCGGACCTTGCAGTGGTCCTATTATTCCAAGGGGCCGCTCATCGCGGTCATAAATTTTTTGGGCACAGCCGTGCTCGGAGCCACAGAGCTGGGCGTGCGCGCCGGGGCTCTCGTCGGCTCGGTGATCATGCAGCTGGCCGTGCTGGGCTGGATCGGCGGCTACCTGCGGCGCGCCCGCACCGCTTTCTGGACCCTTTTCGTGCTCAACACGACCCCACTCTTCATGGCCGGCAGCCTGCTCATGACCACGGACAATCCCCTCCTTGTCTTCTGGATTCTCGGGCTGGTCAGCTTCAGCGTGGTTGTGGACAAGGGGCATATTGCCGCCTTTGTCATGCTCGGGCTTTGCCTCGCCCTTGGCATCACGGCCAAGTACACCATGACATTCTTTATTCCGCTGGCCCTGATCTCCGGGCTGTGGATCGGCCGGGGGCAGGAGTTGCCCGCGCGTTTCTGGCCTAGGCTGCTGAAGGCGCTGGGATTCGGCGGGCTGGCCGGGATGCTGCCCATTCTGATCTGGAACGCCACCAACGGCTGGGTCGGGATCAAGCATGTCCTCCATCGCGGGGCCATGGCCGGGGACAAGGCCACGGTCTTGTTCGAACTGAAGAATTTTCCCGAATATCTCGGCAGCCAGATAGGGGTGCTCACCCCCTGGTGGTTTGTCTTTCTCTTTTTTGGGGCCTGGCTGGTCGGACGCCAACTCCTCATGCGCCAGGAAGAGCCCGCGTTCGCGGGGTTGTCCCGGTCCATGGCCATCATCCTGACGGTTTTTTTCTGGCCGGTCTGGCTCTTTTTCCTGCTCTGGAGCCTGCACGCCAAGGTCGAGGCTAATTGGTCGGCCACGGCCTACCCGGCTGGGTTCATGCTCGCGGCCCTGGCCGTGGAGCGTTTTTTCCACCGCGAGCTGCGGCCAAGGTGGCGCTTTGCGTGGCCCGCTCTGGGAGCCATGGTCTTCATCCTCCTGCACCTGCAGGCCTTCATTCCCTTTGATGGGCCAAAAAACCCCGTATACCGCCAGCTCGGCTGGCAGGATCTGGGCGCGCAGGTGGCGCTGGCCAGGGAGGAACTGGGCGGAGAGGACGCGGTCTTTGTTTTTGGGGACGAATACGGGGTCGCGGCGGAGATGTCCTTTTACGTGCCGGGGCAAAAGCGGGCCTTTTGCGTGGCCGGCGGCCGCAAGATGAACCAGTACGATTTGTGGCCCGGTCCGGACGCGGGAGCGCAGAACGCGATCTTTGTGGTCAAGGGAGAGGGGAAAAAGAGTCAAAAGAAGGTGCAGAAACTGTTCGAAAGCATCGATGAAGGCCGCGTCATCAATACTGTTCAAGGGACTCGACCGGGCCAGACCTTCACCCTTTTTCTCTGCCGGGGCTACAAGGGCAAGTGGCCGGTTCAGGAAGGTTCGAGCTTCTAGCGGGATGCCTTGAGGTTCAAATGGGTCGAGGTCTTCGCATCCGCAAGAGGATGGGGCGCCTCAACCCCCTTGTTTTGAATCACCATCAACCAATTCTGTATTCGGGATGCTCCCGCAGATAGGCCTCGGTCGTCAGAAAATCTTCTTCCGTATGCGGTTCGAAGGTGACGGTGACCGGGGCTTCCCGTTTTTCAAGCCATGCCCGGAGCGTGTGCCAGGGGATGCTTCCGCGACCAAGACCCAGGTGCTGGTCCGAACTGCCGTCATTGTCATGCAGGTGCAGGTGGCCGATGAAAGGGTCGAGGGTTGCCAGCCAGTCCTTCAGATTCCCGCGCTCGCGGCCTTTTCCGAAGCAGTGCCAGTGCCCCAGATCGAGGCAGGCCTTGATCCGTCCTTCAAGTGCTGTCAGAACTTGGACATGGTGCTTTGGGCCTGTCTCGAACACGTTTTCGAGGAAGAGCGGGACTCTCCCGGCATGCTCCAGCACGAGCAGCCAGGTGGCCAGGGAATTTTCAAGCCAGGCGTCCTCGAAGTGGGCGTAGGTCAGGCTGTTGTAATCCAGGTGGGCGATGAAATGCGCCGGTTCGTACATGCTTGCGGTGTCCATGGCGTGCAGGAGACGGTCCTGTGTCGCCCGGCGGATCTTGGGGTCGAGGCTGCCCGGATGCAGGTCGAAGAAAGGCAGATGCACGGCGCAGGTCAGGCCCGCTTCTTGGAAAATGCGTGCGGTCTTCCTGTGCCATTCGGTTGAAAAAGCATCCAGGGCCAGTGCGTCGAACCCGAGCTCGGGGTTGAGCCGTTTGGACAGGAAGAGCTCCAGATAGCGGGGGTGCTCCACGATGTAGCGCAGCGGAAGGTTGGTGAAGGCCATGGTCAGGTCGTGGTTTTCTCGCTGACTATGAGCCAGGTGTTGAAGTTGCCGGGCAGAAGGAGGACGGTCCGCGAGAGTTGTCCGTCCGTTTTCAGCTGGAACGTGACGCCTTGCGGTGTGATTCGCACGGCGCGATCGGCGCGGTAGGGGTTAACGTGCCGGTGCCCATGGGTTTTGGGGAGGAGGCCGGAGCCTCCCTAGCTTTTGGCCGTATCGACCAGGTCCTTGCGGGTGAAGATGGTCTGCAGTTCGAAGCCGGCCCTCTCCAGATTTTCACGGCCGCTCTGCTCGCGGTCCAGCACGCCCATGATGGCCACGATGTTGAGGCCCTGGTCGCGCACGCGTTCCACGGCCTGCAGCAGCGTGCCGCCGGTGGTGATGACGTCTTCCAGCAGGCAGACGTTCTGGCCAGTGGTGAAGTTCTTGAGACCTTCCAGATACTGGTTGGTGCCGTGGCCCTTGGGCTGCTTGCGGATGATGAATCCGGGCAGGGGGTAGCCTTCCAGATGGGAGACCACGGTCACGGCCGAAACCAGGGGATCGGCGCCGAGGGTCATGCCGCCCACGCCCTGGATTCCGCCCTTGGCGCGGATCATGTCCAGAAAGAACTTGCCGATGAGCCATGCCCCTTCGGGGTGCAGGGCCGTGTGCTTGCAGTCGAAATAATAGTCGCTCTTCTGGCCCGAGGTCAGCGTGAAATCGCCCTCGAGGTAGGATTTCTCGATGAGCAGTCTGGCCAGCCGTTTCTTCAATTCAATCATGGTCCTTCCTCTACGCGAAGACGCGGTTAAACACGGTCTGTTCGTGCCGCAGATAATAATTCAAATCAAAGACCTGGTCCAGGCGCGCAGGGCTGAGATGGGCTGTGATGTCCATGTTGGCGCGCACGGCGGTCTCGAAGGAGGTCCGGTCCCGCCAGCAGTCCATGGCCACACTCTGCACCATGACGTAGGCTTTTTGCCGATCGAGGCCCGCCTCGACCAGGGCGATGAGCACGCGCTGGGAGAAGAAGAGGCCGTAGGAGCCCATCAGGTTGCGCTCCATGTTCTCGGGGATGATGCGCAGGTTCGCGAGCACTCCGTTCAAGCGGTTCAGCATGTAGTTCACCATGATGGTCGAATCGGGCATGATGACGCGCTCCACGGACGAGTGGCTGATGTCGCGCTCGTGCCACAGGGCCATGTTTTCCATGGCGGCCACGGCGTTGGTGCGCACCAGGCGGGAGAGGCCCGTCAGATTCTCGGCCGAAATGGGGTTCTTCTTGTGCGGCATGGCCGAAGAGCCTTTCTGGCCCTTGCCGAAGCCCTCTTCCACTTCCAGCACCTCGGTGCGCTGCAGGTGCCGCAGCTCAACGCAGATGCGCTCCACGCCGCCGGCGATCAGCGCCAGGGTCGTGAAATACTGGGCATAGCGGTCGCGCTGGATGACCTGGGTAGAGATGGGATCGACCTCAAGGCCGAGGATGGTCAGGGCCCGCTCCTCAAGCTCCGGTTCGAGCTGGGCGTAGGTGCCCACGGCGCCGGAGATCTTGCCGAAGCGGATGTTTTCCAGGGCCTGGGCCCAGCGCTCGCGGTGACGCTGAAATTCGGCATGAAAGACCGCCATCTTGAGGCCGAAGCTGGTCGGTTCGGCGTGGATGCCGTGGGTGCGGCCCATGCACAGCTGACCCTTGTAGGTCTTGGCCATGGATTCGAGGGTGCCCAGAAGCCGGTCCAGGTCGGCCAGGATGATCCTGCCGGCACGGGTCAGGAGCACGGCATTGGCCGTGTCGACGATGTCCGAGGACGTGCAGCCGAGGTGGATGTATCTGGCCGAGGGGCCGACCTTCTCTTCCACGGCGGTCAGAAAGGCGATGACGTCGTGCTTGGTGGTTTCTTCCAGGTCGAGAATCCGATCCAGTTCGAAATCGGCCTTTTCCCGGATGGTCGCCATGTCTGCGGCCGGGATGACGCCCATGGCGTGCCAGCCTTCGCAGATGGCCAGTTCCACTTCGAGCCAGGCCCTGAATTTGTGTTCCAGGGTCCAGATGTCGCCCATTTCCTTGCGAGTATAACGATCGATCATGGTGGTGCGGGTGGGTTGATGTTCGGGCCGCGAAATCCGCGCGGCCGAAAATGAAAAAGGCAGCCGGAGCTGCCTCTTGTCAGGACGCCGAAGAGGTTGATGTGTCCGGGGCCGGAGAGGACGAGGTGTCCTTCTTCTTGCCGTTGCCGCCGGAGTCCTTGCTGTAGCCGGACGCGTACCAGCCGCCTCCCTTCAGGACAAAGGAGGTGTTGGATATAAGCCTCTGGGACGTGCCCCCGCAGACCGGACAGACTTTATCCCTGTCCTGGAAATCCTTCTGCCATTCCTCGAAGATCTGTTGACAGTCTTCACAGCAGTATTCGTAGATGGGCATGTTTACCTCCCGAAAATCAGGGCCTATTTCTTGGCAGCGGCCTTGGCTTCCTTGATGCGTTCTTTGATGCGTTCCGCACGGCGTTTGCGACGGCGATCGATCTCTTTTTTGCGTTCAACTTTCTTCTGAGCCATTATGTATTCCTCCAGTGGGATAAAATTTCAGCTGATTCGAAGAAAGGGCTCATATAATAGCGTCAAGCCCTTTGTCCAGTCTCAATGTGGCAAACAGTTCATACGGGCTGCAGTGAATATTCCCGCGATCCCAGTCCAAGACTTTGGGCGTATTCCAGCAAATAGTCGCCGCGTACATGTCCGTGAATGGCCTCGAACTTGTCCTGTCCGGGCAGGATGCCCGCGGGCAGCGCGCTCGGATGCAGGGGCTGGGCCTGGTTGACCAGATCCAGACAGGCCTGGTCCAGGGCGACCGGATCCCACGAGGCCAGAAGCCCGAGGTCCGGACAGATCGGGGCGTCCGAGAAGCCCATGCAATCGCATCCGGGGCTGACCTGCTGGATGAGGCTGATGTGCAGTGTTCGTCTGGTCCGGGTCAGCAGTGTCGCAGCCGCGTATTCGGCCATGCGCTCCAGAAAGGTGTTCACGTCCACCCGCCAGTCCACCTCCAGTCCTTTATGCTTACAGACCAGGAAGCAGGCGGCGCAACCCGCGCATTTGTCGCGGTCGATCCAGATCTTGCCATTCAGGTCCAGCTGCAGGGCGCCGTGGCTGCAGACTTCCACGCATTGCCCGCAGCCCGTGCAGTGCTCGGGGTGGATCGTCGGGCCCAGACCGCAGTGCTGCTGCATTTTGCCCTTGCGGGTGGCGCAGCCCATGCCCACGTTCTTGATCGCGCCGCCGAATCCGGCCAGATCGTGACCCTTGAAATGGCTGACCGTGACCAGCATGTCCGCATC
This sequence comes from Desulfomicrobium sp. UBA5193, assembly GCA_002412965.1. Taxonomy (GTDB): domain Bacteria; phylum Desulfobacterota; class Desulfovibrionia; order Desulfovibrionales; family Desulfomicrobiaceae; genus Desulfomicrobium. The sequence goes on along the minus strand of DHWB01000002.1, from coordinate 173,569 downwards.
GACGATGTCCCCGGCCAGATATGCGGTCTCGAAGTGCTTGCCGGGGCAGGGGATGGCGCGCTCGTTGCCGCTTTTGAGGCCATCGGCGATGATGACCGGGGCACCCAGGATATTGGGGTCGAAGCCGTGGGCTGCGGCTTGCAGCCCGTGGGATACGGACTCGCCGCGCTGGCCCACGTAGAGGGTGTTGGTGTCGGTCAGGAAGGGTCTGGCCCCGCACTTGCGGATAAAGGCCAGAATGGGCGTGAGCTGCAGGGGGCGGACATGGGCCGTTCCCCCGCCTTCGCCAAAATGAAGCTTGACCGCTGCCAGGTCTCCGGAACGCAGCTCCGCGCCGAGGCCGGAGAGCTTGAGCAGGCGCTTGATCTTGGCCTCGTAAGGGGCCTTGCGGGAAGCGCGCAGATTCCAGAAAAAGACGGGCGCGGCCATGACTACCTCGAAGGTATGGGTTCCTGGGCTTCGGTCAGCAGGAAGCGGCCTTCCATGATCCAGCGCTTGAGCTCCTCGGCCACCTCCAGGGACAGGGTGTAGCTGGTCAGGGGCGTTGTCGGCACGTCCTTGCCTTCCACGGAGATGACGCCATTTTTGAGTTCGGCGAAGCTGACATATCCGTATTTGGACGGATACCCGTTGGGGTAGTCCTCGCCGTAATCGACCACGGGCACCTGAATGTCCTCGTCGGCAACCCCCGTGAACCAGGCCATCTCCTCATCGAGGATGGGGATGGGAATGCCCAGTCCCACGGCCAGGGAGCAGCCGTAGCCGACGATGCTCACCCCGCGCAGATAGCGGGCCTGCATGCCCTTCAGATCGCCCTTGACCATGAGCGTACCCGAGGCGGTCATGGGCACGCCACGTTCGTTGCGCTTGGGTTCGGCCACATGCTGGGTTCCTTCGCCGATGACATAACCGATGCCGCCGCCGAGGAAAATGCGCGTACCCAGACCGATGGTCCTAAAATACGGGTCATTGAGGAGTGGGCTCAGCTGGCCTGCCGTGGCATAGTTGGCGTTGCCCATGTTGGATTTGAGTGGCCCCATGTAGGTGTATTTGAGCTTGGACGTCCGGTTGATGGCGCAGTTGTAGTTCTGGTAGCAGTTGCGCGGATTGAACAGGATGGCGTTGCGTAGCTCGGTCAGGGAGACCTTCTTTTCGATGGCCTTGCGCGGATAGCAGTCCGTGCCGTAGGCCTCTGCTTTCAAATGCACGCGCTTGCCCTTGACCAGATCCTCGATGACGTGGCCTCCGCCGTACTTGAACTGGCCGGGATAGACCTTGTTCAGCGGATCCTCTTCAGTCGGCTCGGTGGCGCCGAGGTAGGAATCCACCGCGGCCAGACCCGCGTAGCAGGGTACGCCGTTGAGCCAGACTTTGGAGGTCTTTATGGTCGGGGGCTGCTGGCCGATGTTGAACAGGAGCCCCGAGGAACACATGGGTGAGAATGTGCCGGTAGTGACGATGTCGACTTGTTTGGCGGCCTTGACCTTGCCTTCCTTGCGAACTAAACTGGTCATTTCACTCGCGTTGAGGACGACCGCTTTTCCTTGCCGGATTTTTTCGTTGATTTCGGCGATGGTTCTGTGGACTTTCAGTGGGGCACTCATGCATGTCCTCCAAAATATGGTATCGGGCCGTTAGCGGTCCGCAAGGGGTGACTATGTCTGATTTGTACGCCGGAGTAAACCAGCCGCCACAGTGGATTGCGGGCAAAATGGAGCGTGCGTGAGCCGGGAGCTGGTCGATGCCGCCCTGGAGCGGGCCTTTTCCGCCGATGAGTTGGAAAAGTGGGGCTCCTCTCTGGGCCTGGCCGTGGAGGACGGAGTCCTCACGGTCCGCTTTCCGCACAGATATTTCGCGGACTGGTTTGAAAGCCATGCACGAGACAGGTTCGAGCAGGCCCTGACCGGAATGGGACTGACCCTGGCTTATGAATGCCGGGACAGGAGCCGCTCCCGCATTGTCCGGGAGCCCCGGTCTTTCAGCCAGGCCCTGCCTTTCGGGTCCGAGTTCATTTTCGACAACTTCCTGGTCAACAACAAGAACTACTTCCCGTTGGCCTCGGCCCAGGAAGTGGGACAGAGCCGGGATGCGTCGTACAATCCCTTTGTGCTTTGCGGGGAGAGCGGATCGGGCAAGTCCTTCCTGCTGCGGGCCATCGCCAACGCCAGGAGCGAGCACGGAGGGGACGGCATCTTCGTGGCCGGCGTCGAGGAGCTGCACGGGCTGTACACGTCACGGACCGACGCGCGAAAATTTTTGATGTCCATGCATTTTTTCGGGATCGACGACCTGCAGGACCTGGCGCGTTATCAGTACCTGCAGGATGAAATGCTGGCGCTCTTTGATCATTTTCATCTTCAGCACAAGCAGATGGTCTTCGCCTGCACGGGCAAGGTCGCCGGGTTCACGTTTCTGGCTCCCAAGCTCAAGTCGCGTCTGGAGTGGGGACTGAGCGTGACACTCAAGGCTCCGGATCTGGACATCCGCACCCAGTATGCCCAGGCCCGCTGCCGGGAGCGCCGTCTTGACCTAGCCAAGGACAGAATCCTGCTCCTGGCCCAGCGGTTTGCCGACCTGCGCAATCTGGAAGGATGTCTGCTGAAGCTGTGGGCCTACCGGGAGCTGGTCCACGATCATATTTCCGATGACGAGTTTGACAACATTCTCAATTACCTCGACGACCGCTCCGTGACAACGCTCAGCGTCGATCAGATTCTGGATGCGGTCTGCGCCCAGTTCGACGTGACCCGCGAGAATATCCTGTCCGCCGGGCGCAAGCATGAGCTCGTCTTTGCCCGGCAGGTGGCCATGTATCTGTGCCGCAAGCACTTGGGGCTGTCCTTTCCGGAGCTGGGACGGGCCTTTGGCGGAAGAGACCACTCCACGGCGCTCTATAGCTGCAAAAAAGTCGAGCAATTACAGAGAGATGATAAAAGCTTAAAAACTATGTTACATGCCCTGACCGAAAAATGTCTGGCCATGAATGAAACAAGCCTTGCCTAACCGGGAGAAGGAGTCGGCGATGTTTTTGAAAGTGCGTAAGGAAGATATCATTGATGGGTTGCTCAAGGCCGCGAACATCATCCCGTCCAAGACCGGTGCCGCTTATCTGCGCACGGTCTGGCTCAAGGCCGAAGGGGACAGCCTCTCCATCCTGGCCACGGATTCGAGCGTCGAGTTCGTGGGCATCTATCCGGCCGTGATCAGCGACGGCGGGCTGGTCGGCGTGCAGGGCAAGAAGTTCTGTGAACTGATGCGCCGTCTGCCTCCGGGCGAAATCACCCTCAAGCTCGATGCCAGCGCCAAGCACCTGCACATCGAGCAGGGCCGACGCAAGTACAAGCTCCCGGCCAACGAGTCCTCCTGGTTTCAGGATTTCAACCCTTTCCCGGCCGAAAACGCCGTGCTCTGGTCCGGTGACTTTTTCAAGGAAATCATCGACCGCATAGCTTTCTGCATCGCCGACGACGAAGACCTGACCAGCATGAACTGCATCAAGTTCGCGCCCGTGGAAGGCGACGATGTTGAAATCTGCGGCCTGAACGGTCATCAGTTCGGCCTCATGCGCTTCACCAACCCCGAGATCCGCGCAGTGCTGGGGCAGGACGGGTTCCTTGTTTCCAAGAAGTATCTGCTGGAAATCCGCAAATGGATGAGCAACGACGAGATCGAGATCAGCCTCTCGGACAAGCGCCTCTTCCTGCGCACCGAAAACAGGAAGGAGGCCTTCAGCCTGCCGCTGAAAGCCTATGTGTTTGCCGATTACCGCAATTTCATCAATCAATACAAAGATCGCTTCGCCTCCAACCTGGTGGTCGACCGGCACGAGCTGACCGACGCCCTGGACCGCATCTTCGTCTTCAACACAGAGGCCAACAAGGCCACTTTCTTTGATTTCGGACCCGAAGAGCTGTCCCTGTACTGCCAGGGTCAGGACATCGGCGAAGGCACGGAGCTGATCAGCTGCCAGTATGCCGGCGAGCTGTCGAAGATCGCCCTGCCGACCAAGGTCATTCTCGAAATCCTGGGGCACTTCACGTCCGATTCCCTGACCTTCTCCTTCGTGGGCCCCTCGGAACCCTGCCGCATCACGGGCAAGGACGATCCGAACTACATGGTCATCACCATGCCCGTGGAGATCACCGAAGACACCTATTACAGCGAGGAAGAGCTTTAAGGGTTCCGCAGAATCGGAGCTTTGAGCTTTTCATGAAAAACAAGAATACCCTATGACAAAAGAATCAACATATACCGCAGACAACATCACAGTCCTTGAAGGTTTGTCCGCAGTGAGAATGCGGCCGGCCATGTACATTGGTTCCACCAATACCAATGGCCTGCACCACCTCGTGTACGAGGTCATCGACAACTCCATTGACGAGGCCATGGCCGGCTACTGCGATCATATCAAGGTCGTCGTGCACTTGGACAACTCCGTGAGCATCGTCGACAATGGCCGCGGCATTCCCGTGGACATGCATCCCAAGGAAAAAAAGCCCGCCCTGGAAGTGGTCATGACCGTCCTGCATGCCGGCGGCAAGTTCGACAATGACTCCTACAAGGTTTCCGGCGGCTTGCATGGCGTGGGCGTGTCCGTGGTCAACGCGCTGTCCGAATCCCTGGATGTCACGGTCAGCCGCGGGGGCTTCCGCTATTACCAGCGCTACAAGCGCGGCGTGCCCCAGGCACCTCTGGCCGTGGTCGGAGAAACGGACAAGACCGGTACCCTGATTCGCTTCAAGCCCGATGAGGAGATCTTCGAGGAGCTTGATTTCCATTATGATGTCCTGGCCAAGCGTTTCGAAGAGCTGGCCTACTTGAACCCCGGCATCAAGATCGAGTTCTTCGACGAGAAGACCCAGAACCGCGATGTGTTCAAGTTCGACGGAGGCATCGTCCTCTTCGTCAAGAACAAGAACCAGGACAACGGGATTCACAAGGTCATCGGCGGAACCGGCGCCATGGAAGGGGTGAGCATTGATTTCGCCCTGCAGTACACGGCCGGGTACAAGGAAAATGTCTTCACCTTCGCCAACAACATTCGCACCAGGGAAGGCGGCACCCATCTGCAGGGCTTCAAGACGGCCCTGACCCGTGCCATCAACACCTACATCCAGAACAGCGACGTACCCAAGAAGCTCAAGCAGAAGGTGTCCGGCGACGACGTGCGCGAGGGTCTGACGGCCATCATCAGCGTCAAGATTCCCAACCCGCAGTTCGAGGGGCAGACCAAGACCAAGCTCGGCAACTCCGAGGTGGCCGGCTACGTGGCGACCATGGTCTACGAGGCCCTGAACCAGTTTTTTGGTGAAAATCCCAAAGAGGCGCGCCTCATCATCGAGAAGGTCATTGATGCCGCCCGGGCTCGGGACGCGGCCCGCCGCGCCAAGGATCTGGTCCGTCGCAAGGGCGCCCTGTCCGACAACTCCCTGCCCGGCAAGCTTGCCGACTGCCAAAGCAAGGATCCTGCCGAGTGCGAAGTCTTCATCGTCGAAGGTGATTCGGCGGGCGGTTCGGCCAAGCAGGGCCGCAATCCCAAGTTCCAGGCCATTCTGCCCTTGCGCGGCAAGATCCTGAACGTGGAGAAGACCCGTTTCGACAAGATGCTGCAAAACAAGGAAATCAAAGCCCTGATCACGGCCATGGGCGCGGGGATCGGCGCGGACGACGTGGACCTGGCGCGTCTTCGCTACCACAAGATCATCATCATGACCGACGCCGACGTGGACGGGGCACATATCCGCACCCTGATCCTGACTTTTTTCTTCCGCCACTACGAGGAACTGGTCAGCCAGGGCTATCTCTACATTGCCCAGCCGCCCCTGTACCGGGTGCACAAGGGCTCGTTCGAGCGTTACATCAAGGACGAACTGGAGATGAGCCAGTTCCTGCTGCAGCGCGTGGCCGAGGAAGTGACCCTGACCGTGCCCGACCGTCCGGATGTGGCCGGCGAAGAGTTGACCGCGCTCCTGAACACGATCCTCGCCCTGCGCGACCTGGCCGTGGACGTGGCCAACATGGGTATCCCGGATACCCTGTTCATGCAGATCGTGGGCGCTCCGGCCATGCTGGAGCCCGACGCATTGCGCGAAAACGGTCCCGACGCGATTTTTACCGCCCATATGTCCCAGGGCGGATTCGCCATGGAACTGATCCGCGAGCAGGACGAGCCCCAGAACGGCGATGGATTGGACAGCGAGGCCCGTTACTACCTGCGCTTCACCGATGCCAACAACCATGTGATTCGTCTTGGCGTGGAGTTTTTCCATTCCAAGCGCTACCGCAGGGCCGTTGAGTTGCAGTCCAAGATCCGGGAAATCTGCCCCGCGTCAGTCTGGACCATCCGGCACAAGGACTCGGAGCTGGAGGCGACGAGCCCCTTTGATCTGTTGCGGCAGGTCCTCGATCTGGCCCAGAAAGGGGTCAACGTGCAGCGCTACAAGGGCTTGGGTGAAATGAACCCGGAGCAGCTCTGGGGCACGACCATGAACCCGGACGCGCGCACCCTGCTGCAGGTGACCATTGATGACGCGGTGGAGGCCGATGAGCTTTTCACCAAACTCATGGGCGACAAGGTCGAGCCTCGGCGTGAATTCATCGAACGTAATGCCCTCCTGGTCACGGACCTCGACATTTAGTTCGAGTTCAATAGCTTTTACAAGGAATTGAGGTGGATGTGTCCAACATCAGTATCGAAAAAGAACTTCAGAAATCCTATCTTGAATATTCGCTGAGCGTCATCATCGGCCGGGCCATCCCGGACGTGCGCGATGGCCTCAAGCCCGTGCATCGGCGCATCCTGTTCGCCATGCACGAGCTCGGCAACTCGTACAACCGGGCCTACAAGAAGTCCGCCCGCGTGGTCGGTGACGTCATCGGTAAATTCCATCCTCACGGTGATTCGGCCGTGTACGATGCCTTGGTCCGCATGGCCCAGGAGTTCAACATGCGCGATCCCCTGGTCGACGGCCAGGGCAACTTCGGTTCCATCGACGGCGACTCCGCGGCGGCCATGCGTTACACTGAAGTGCGCATGTCCCGGCTCGCCAGTTCCTTTCTGGCGGACATCGAAAAGGACACCGTGGAGTTTCGGCCCAACTACGACAACTCCCTGCAGGAGCCCTCGGTTCTGCCGACCAAGGTTCCGAATCTGCTGGTCAACGGCTCCTCGGGCATTGCCGTGGGCATGGCCACCAATATCCCCCCCCACAACCTGGGCGAGGTGGTCGAAGGCACGCTGCGCCTGCTGGACGATCCGCACCTGTCCATCGACGAGCTGATGACCTCCATCGTGGCCCCGGATTTTCCCACCGGTGCCCTGATCTATGGCCGGGCAGGCATCCGTGAGGCATATCGCACGGGCCGCGGCTCGGTGCGCATCCGTTCGCGCATCGAGATCGAGAAGCGCAAAGGCGATCTGGAATCCATTGTCGTCAAAGAGATCCCCTACGCCCTGAACAAGTCCACCCTGGTCGAAAAGATCGCCATGCTGGTCAACGAGCGCAAGATCGAAGGCATCTCCGACCTGCGCGACGAATCGGACATGAAGGGCATCCGCATCGTCATGGACCTCAAAAAGGGCGTCTTCTCCGATGTGATCATCAACCAGCTTTTCAAGTTCACGTCGCTCGAAACCAGTTTTGGCATCAACATGATGGCCGTGGTCAACAACCGGCCCCAGCTTTTGAACTTGAAGCAGGTGCTGGAATACTTTCTGGATTACCGGCGCGAGGTGGTCATCCGCCGCTCCCGCTTCGACCTCAGAAAAGCCCAGCATCGCGCGCACATCCTTGAAGGCCTGCGCATCGCGCTCGACTTCATTGACGAAGTGGTCAAGCTGATCCGCGCCTCCAAGACCGGGCTGGAGGCCAAGGAGCGTCTGCGCGAACGCTTCGGCCTGTCCGAGATCCAGGCCCAGGCCATCCTCGACATGCGCTTGCAGCGCCTGACCAACCTCGAGCGTGAAAAGCTCCTGGAAGAATACGCGGAACTGCTGAAGCAGATCGAGTACCTGACCAGCGTCATCGAGAACACCGAGGTCTTGAAGTCCGTCATCCGCCAGGAACTCGAAGAGCTGCGCGATGTCTTCATAACGCCGCGCAAGTCCATCCTGCTGGCCCACGATCCCGATTCCATCGACATCGAGGACATTATCCCGGACGAGCCCGTGGTCATCACCCTGTCCCGCAACGGTTACCTGAAGCGCACGAGCCTCGACAACTATCGTCAGCAGCGCCGGGGCGGCATGGGCATCACCGGGGTGCATGTCGCGGACGAGGATTTCATCACTTCCATCCTGACGACTTCCAACCATCAGTACATGAATCTGTTCAGCAACAAGGGCAAGATGTACCAGATCAAGGTGCATCAGATTCCCGAGGGCGGACGCACGGCCCGTGGCAAGCACGTGGCCAACCTGCTGCCGCTGGACAGCAACGAATACATTGCCGCGGCCATGACCTGCCGCGACCTGGACCGCGAGAAGTTCTACTTCTTCTACACCCGTCAGGGCGTGGTCAAACGCAGCTCCGTGGATCTGTATCGCAACATCCGCACCGTGGGGCTCATCGCCCTCGGCATGCGCGAGGATGATGAACTCATCGGCGTGCGCGAAGTGGATGCGGATCAGGACATGGTCCTCGTCACCAATGACGGCTACTCCATCCGTTTTGCCTGTTCCGATGTCCGAGCCATGGGACGTTCCGCTACCGGCGTGAAGGGCATCGCCCTGCGCAAGGGCGATCAGGTCGTGGCTGGCGTCGAGGTGAGCAAGGGCGAACAGATTGCAGAAGGCGGGGACGAGCAGCCTGTCGATGGGGACGCGGTCCAGAGCAGACAGGAGCTCCTGACCATCGCCGAGAACGGCTACGGCAAGCGCACCCAGGTGAGGCATTTCCGCACCCAGACCAGGGGCGGCAAGGGCATCATCAACATGCGCATCACGCCCAAGACCGGCAAGGTGGTCGGGGCCATGGTCGCGGATCCTACGGAAGAGCTCATTCTCCTGACTTCGGGCAGCAAGATCATCCGTATCGGCATCGCCGACATCAGCCTGGTCGGACGCGCCACCCAGGGCGTGCGTCTGGTGCGTCTGGATGACGACCAGACCGTGGTCTGTTTCGACCATGTGCCGACCGAGACGGCCGAAGCTTCGGGCACGCCCCGGACAGTCGTGCCGCTCGAAGAGCAGGATCTTCTGGATGATGTCGATCAGCTGGAAGATGACGTGTTGCTTGATGACGACGTCGTGGTGGATGACGAGCCACAGGATGATGAGAGCGAAAGGGAGGAATAAGCTCCTTTTGCTCACAAGGATACTCAAGGGCGCGGCTTTGAAGGTCGCGCCCTTTTTTAGGACCGCGTTCGTCCGGGCTGGCGGTGCTGGACGTTCAGCTCCTTGTCGTGTAAGGGCTCATGGCATGAAACGTGTACGAAAGACCGTGCGTGATGCAGCTACAGGGGACGGGCGAGAAGCCGGGTCCCTTTTTTTTGGTCACGAGGTAATCATAACCCCCAAAGGGGCGGCAAGGCGGACGTATGAATTGGCGGCATAAGGATCTTTTGGAAATCTCCCAGCTGGGCCGGGACGAGATCGGCCATGTTTTCGAGACGGCGGCGCGCTTCGCGGAAGTGAACCAGCGGCCCATCAAGAAGGTGCCCATCCTGAAGGGCAAAAGCGTGGTTCTCTTTTTTGCCGAGGCTTCGACGCGGACCAAGACCTCTTTCGACATGGCAGGCAAACGGCTGTCGGCGGATACATTCAGCCTGACCAAGTCGGGCAGCGCCCTGCAAAAAGGCGAGAGCCTGAAAGACACGGCCCTGACCCTGCAGGCCATGAACCCCGACGCCATCGTCATCCGGCACTGGGACAGCGGGGCAGCCAGGTTTCTGGCGGAGCGGCTGGACTGCTCCATCATCAACGCCGGCGACGGCTGGCACGCCCACCCTACCCAGGCCCTGCTGGACGGGTTCACCCTGCACCGGGTCTGGGGCTCCTTCGAGGGCAAGACCGTGTGCATCCTGGGCGACGTCGCCCACAGCCGGGTGGCCCGCTCCGATGTCGAGCTTTTGACCATGCTCGGGGCGCGGGTCCGGATCTGCGCTCCCCGCACCCTGCTGCCTGCAGCGGTCCAGACTTGGCCGGTGGAAGTCTTTTCGGATGTGGCGAAAGCCTGCGAGGGCGTGGATGCGGTCATCTGCCTGCGCCTGCAGCTGGAGAGGCAGCAGGCCGGCCTCTTGCCCGATCTGCGCGAGTACGCCGGCACCTACGGACTCGCCGCGCGGCATCTCAAGAAGGCCAGCCCGGATGTGAAGATCATGCATCCAGGCCCCATGAACCGGGGCCTTGAGATCGCTTCCGAGCTTGCGGACTGCGGGGCCAGCCTCATTCTCGATCAGGTCGCCTCGGGCGTGGCCGTGCGCATGACCCTTTTGCATCTTTATCTGACCAGGGCCCGCGTTTCCGCATAAGAATTTAATGATGGTGGTATCATGGCACATGTTGATTGTCTGATTCGCAATGTTTCCTGGCAGGATCGCGCGTGCGACCTGCTCATTGGCGCTGGGCGTATAGTGGAGGTGGTCGATGCCGGAACCGTTGCCGCTTCGGAGGCAGAGGTTGTCGATGCCGGAGGGCTGACCCTCCTGCCGAGTCTGATCGATGCCCACGTGCATCTGCGCGAGCCCGGCCAGGAGTACAAGGAAGACGTCCGCTCGGGCCTGTCCGCCGCGGCCGGGGGCGGCTTCGGCCAGGTCATGGCCATGGCCAACACCTGCCCCGTCAACGACAACGCCTCCGTGACCCGTTTCATGCTGCAAAAGGCGAGTGAGGCCTTCCCGCATGGACCCTGGGTGCGGCCCGTTGGGGCGCTGACCGTGGGTCTGCTGGGCAAGGAGCTGTCCATGGCCGGAGAGCTGGCTCGGGCCGGATGCGTGGCCTTGTCCAACGACGGTCTCCCGGTGGAAAACACCGAGCTTTTTCGGCGGGCCATGGAGTACGCGGCAGATTTCGGGCTCAAGGTCATCGACCACTGCGAAGACCCGTGGCTCGGCAAGGGCGGGGTCATGAACGAGGGTGAGGTCTCAAGCCGTCTGGGCCTCAAGGGCATCCCGACCGTGTCCGAGGCCATGCAGGTCGCCCGGGACATTCTGCTCGCCTCCTATCTGCATTTGCCCATTCATCTGGCGCACATCAGCTGCCGGGAATCGGTGGAGCTCATCGCTAGGGCCAAGGAGCGCGGCGTGGCCGTCACGGCGGAGACCTGCCCGCACTATCTGCTCTGGGACGAGTCCCGCGTGGAAGGCTACGACACCAGCGTGCGGGTCAATCCGCCCCTGCGCACCCGCGACGACGTGTTGGCCTTGCGCCAGGCCGTGCGCACCGGGGTCATCGACATCCTGGTCACGGATCACGCCCCCCATGCCGCGCATGAAAAGGAAGTGACCTTCGCCGATGCCCCGAACGGCATCTCCGGCCTCGATACAGCTCTGTCCCTGACCTATGAGCTGGTGCGCAGCGGGGAACTGGACTTTGCGGACATCAGCCGGCTGTGGTGCTGGAAAACGGCCTCGATTTTCGGCCTGCCCGCAAACCGCATGCAGCCCGGAGATCCGGCGGATTTCGTGCTCTTTGATCCGGATCTGGCCTGGGTGGCCACGGCCGAGGCCCTGTTGTCCAAGGGCAAGAACACGCCCTGCCTGGACAAGGAGGTGCCGGGACGGGTCATGGCCCATTATCTTGGCGGCAGATGTGTGTTTTCGAGGCTGGAACAGACAGGGCCGGACCGTCCTTGAGGGAGTGCCGGAATTGGGATAAGCTCAGTCCTTTTAGGAAGAGCTTCAGCACAGGAAGGACATGGCCAACATACTCATAGTCGATGACGACCTCAGCCTGCGCGAGGTGCTGGAGATCGCCCTGCTCAAGAAGGGGCACGCGGTCTGGACCGCACCCGACTCGGCCACGGCCCTGGCCGTGCTGCACAGGGAGTCCATCGCCCTCATCCTGCTCGACCTGCGCCTGGGACAGGAAAGCGGTGTGGACCTTCTGGTCCGCATCCGCGAAACTTGGTCGGACGTCCCGGTGCTCATGGTTACGGCCTATGCCGATGCCAAGAGCGCCATCACGGCCATGAAGCACGGGGCCAAGGACTACATATCAAAGCCCTTCGAGCTGGACGACCTGCTCTACACCGTGGAGCGGACCCTGGAGACGGCTCGGCTCAAGGAAGAAAACGACTGGCTCAAAGGGCAGATCCGCAAGCAGTACGGCGAGATCATCGGCCGCAGCAAGCAGATGCAGGCCGTCTTCGATCTGGTCCGGCGCATCGCGCCGACCAACATCAATGTGCTCCTGACCGGCGAGTCGGGCACGGGCAAGGAGCTTTTCGCACGCTGCATCCACAACGAAAGCACCCGCGCAAGCCATCCCTTTCTGGCCATCAACTGCGGTGGCCTGCCGGACAATCTCGTCGAGAGCGAATTGTTCGGCTTTCGCAAGGGGGCTTTCACCAGCGCGGACCGGGCCAAGAAGGGCCTTTTGGAGATGGCCGAGGGCGGCACCCTGTTTCTGGACGAAGTGGGCGAGCTTGCCCATTCCACCCAGGTCAAGCTGCTGCGCTACGTGCAGGAGCGCTGCTTCATCCCCTTGGGCGGGACCGAGGAGCTTCGCTCGGATGTGCGCATTATCGCGGCCACGAACCGCAACGTCGAGCAAAGTGTGGCCGACGGCGATTTTCGCGAAGATCTTTACTACCGCCTGAGCGGGGTCAAGGTCCACCTTCCACCCTTGCGTGAGCGCGGAGATGATGTGCTCGCCTTGGCCGATCATTTTTTGGAAAAGGCCTGCCACGCCCAGAAACGCCAGCTGCGCGGCTTTACGGGCGAGGCCCGTAAAAAGCTCCTGTCGTACGGGTATCCGGGCAACGTGCGCGAGCTTGAAAACATTGTCGAGCGGGCCGTGGCCCTGGAGCCCGGCGACACCGTGACCCCGGACTCCCTGGTCATCTACGAGAAGATCATGCCCACGGACCAGGATGGCGGGATCCAGAAGGTATTGTCCGGCCAGATGACCCTGGACGACTATCTGGCGATACACGAGCACAAGGTCATTTCCGAAGCTCTGCGCCGTTGCGGAGGGCATAAGGGACGGGCGGCGGACATGGTCGGTCTCAATTTTAGGCAGTTCCGCTACCGCTTGACCAAGTCCGGTGAAAAAGATGAAGATATTTAAACCGTATCCGTTTGCAGGCCGCAGGCCTTTTTCCGAACACGCACATTCAAGGAGACATTGATGCCTCAGCCGATAAAAGAAGCCGCCTCCATCTGTAAAGCCATCATGCGCAACGGCTATGACGCGTACGTCATCAATGCCGCCCTGCAGCGCAAGATTCTTGGCACATCCAAGGATACCGAGGTGGAGATCTGCACGGATATCGACCTCGCCGGCCTCAGAAATCTTTTTCCCGAGGTCACGGAAGGCGTTGGGGAGATCATGGCCAGGATGGATCAGGGCGGGGCTACTTTTCTTTTCCATCCCGCCGACATGGCCGACGCATCCCATCCCGAGGCGTGCGTGGCGCAGGTCACGAGCAACATGCTCAAGAAGATGGAAAAGGAAGACAGCTTTCCCATAAGCATGGCCTGTCCGTACATCCCCAGGTCCCATGACGTGTACGATGGTTTCGAGAACATCGCCGGCGGACAGATCAGGTTTCAGGGCATTCCCGACGAGACGCTGAAGCATGACTACCTGCGCGCCATCCGGGCTTTGCGTTTTTCGGCCAACTATCACCTGCCCATCGAGGAAAACTCCTGGATGTCCATCATCCGCGCTTCGCGCCGGGTGCTCGATTATGTCTCGGTCACGGACATCATGGACGAGTGGCGCAAGGTCGAGGCCGAGAACATGTGGCGTTTCGCCGAGTTGCTCTTCGACTCCATGATCCTGCACGGCCTGTTGCCGGAGCTGGCTGCCTTGAGCCGCATTTTTCAGGTCTTCGACGAAGAGACCGGCCCCCAGTCCATCTGGAGCCACACCCTGCAGGTCATGCGGCGCTATCCCGAGGAGCTGCCCTATGACTGGTACGGCACCCTGGCCTGCCTCTTTCACGATTGCGGCAAGCTCTACGCCGGGGAGGTCTATGACGGGCGCACCACCTTTTATCAGCACCACCGCATCGGGGCCAAGGTCACGCGCAAGATCTTGAAGCGCCTGCGCCTCAACACCGAAGAAGTGGACATGATCGTCAACCTGGTCCGTAACCACATGCGCTTTCATTTCATGCTCACGGACAAGGGCATCCGGCGTTTCAAGGCCCTGGACGATTATCCGCGTCTCATCGAGATGGCCCGGGCCGACATCAAGGCGCGGGATGCCAAGTACACGGAATTCAATCATAACATGAAGATGCTCGAGCGGGCGGACATCCGCGAGGAGCTTCTGGAGCCGCTTTTGAACGGGAAGCAGATCATGGACATCGCAGGCATCAAGCCTGGCCCGGCCGTGGGCCTGATCCGCGACAACCTGCTCCAGGCCCAGATCTCCGGTGACGTCAACACGGTTGAAGAAGCCGAGCAGTTTGTGGCCGCCTACAAGGCCAAAGAGCAGTTGTAGCAACCTGGTTGAAGACGGTTTTTCTTTTGCCGAAGGCACGAGGAGCGCGGCTCAAGCGCTCCTTGTGCCTTTGCGATTCCCGACAGTGGAGCCCCATGCAGAACATTCTTGAACTGACCTACCCCGAGCTTGAATCCGCCGTGCAGGCCATGGGGCATCAGGGGTTTCGCGCCCGGCAACTGTGGAAATGGCTGTGGCGCAGCGGCGTGCGCGAATTTTCGGCCATGTCCAACATCGCCAAGGATTTCAGGGAGCAGCTGACCCGTGAGTGGTCCCTGGTCTGGCCCGAAGTGCATGAGGTGCAGACCAGCAGCGACGGGACGATCAAGCTGCTGCTGCGGCTTGCCGACGGGGCGCTGGTGGAGACTGTGCTCATCCCGGACAAGGACCGCTATACCCAGTGCCTGTCGTGCCAGATCGGCTGCCCCATGGGCTGCACCTTCTGCAGCACGGGGCTCATGGGGTTCACGCGCAACATGACCGCCGGCGAGATCGCGGCCCAGGTGCTGGTGGCCAGGGAGTACCTGCGCACCCACGGTCTGGCCCAGAATGTGAAAAATCTCGTCTACATGGGCATGGGCGAACCTCTTACGAACTGGGACGCGGTCAAAAGAAGCCTGAGCATTCTTTCCCATTCCGAAGGGATGGAGTTTTCGCGCCGCCGTATCACCCTCTCGACCTGCGCCATCAAGGGCAAGATGGACGTCTTTGATGCCGAGGGGCTGGCCCTGCCTGCCATTTCCCTGCACGCCCCTACCCAGGAGATCCGGGAAAGCCTCATGCCGGGGGCCGCGCGCTGGCCGATCGACGAATTGATTGCGGCCCTGCAGGGCATGGAACTCAAAGCCCGGGAGCGGGTGACCATCGAATACATTTTGATCAAGGGTGTGAACGACAGCCTCCAGCATGCACGGCAGCTGGTGCGTCTGCTTTCGCACCTCAAGTGCAAGATCAACCTCATCGCCTACAATCCCGGCCCAGGCATTGCTTACGCAGCGCCTGAGCACGAGGATGTGCTGGCCTTCGAGGAGCTTCTGCGCAAGAAGGGGTTCACCGTGACCTTGCGCAAGAGCAAGGGGCAGGATATCGCGGCTGCCTGCGGTCAGCTCAAGACCGAGGCGCTTGGCCGCGCGAATTCGACATCGAGCGAAGAAGGACGGAGCAATGGAACAGCCTGATTTTGAAAAATGCGGTGGCCTCATTCCGGTCATCGCCCAGGACGGAGGGAGCGGAGAAGTGCTCATGCTCGCCTACATGAACGAAGAGGCCTGGAACGAGACCTTGCGCACCGGCGAGGTCCATTATTATAGCCGCAGCCGCAAATCCCTGTGGCACAAGGGCGGCACGTCCGGTCACGTGCAGAAGGTGCTGTCCATTCGTCTGGACTGCGACCGGGACACGGTGCTGGTGAATGTGGAGCAGATTGGCGGAGCGGCCTGTCACACGGGCCGCCGAAGCTGTTTTTATCGTCAACGAGACGCTCAGGGGCAGTGGACGGACTGTTCCCCCATGGTGTTTGATCCCAAGGAGGTTTATAAATAATGGCTGATGAAAAACAAATGCGCATAGGAATTCCGAAGGGTTCCCTGGAAGAGGCCACGGTCAAGCTTTTTGCAAAGGCTGGCTGGAAGGTGACCTCGCACCACCGGAACTACTTCCCGGAAATAAACGACCCCGAATTGACCTGCTCCCTCTGCCGGGCCCAGGAAATGGCCCGCTACGTGGAAAGCGGCCTGCTTGATGCGGGACTGACCGGCAAGGACTGGATCCTTGAGAATCAGTCCGATGTCATCATCGTGGACGACCTGATCTATTCCAAGGCGAGCAATCGTCCTGCCAAATGGGTTCTGGCCGTGGCCGGCGACTCTCCCTACAAGCGGCCCGAGGATCTGACCGGAAAGAAGATCGCCACGGAATTCGTGGGCTTCACCAAACGCTATTTCGAGGACGCGGGCATTCCCGTCGATGTGGAATATTCCTGGGGCGCCACCGAGGCCAAGGTTGTTGAAGGGCTGGTGGACGCCATCGTCGAGATCACCGAGACGGGTACGACCATCAAGGCCCATGGGCTGCGCATCATCGCCGAGTTGTTGCAGACCAACACCCAGCTCATCGCCAACAAGGAGTCCTGGAAGGATCCGTGGAAGCGGGCCAAGATCGAGAATATGAACACCCTTTTGCAGGGTGCGCTGCGGGCCGACAAGCTGGTCGCGCTCAAAATGAACGCCCCGGCCGATGCCGTGGACAAGGTCATGGCGCTCTTGCCGAGCATGAATTCCCCGACCGTGGCCCATCTGCACAACTCGGACTGGCTGTCCATCGAGACCGTGGTCGAGACCTGCCAGGTCCGGGATCTGGTGCCGTTGCTGCAGTCGGTTGGCGCTCAGGCCATCATCGAGTACTCCCTGAACAAGGTCATCTAACAAGAGCCCCCTTCCGGGGGCCTTCAAGGAACGCAGTCATGAAGACGTCCGCGATGGTACTCATTCTCTGCCTTGCCCTTGCCGGCTGCGGAGCCCGGTCGGGTTCCAAAGGGTTGTCCTCGAACATGCCCCCCAAGGAAGTGGAGCTGCGTCTCAATCTGGTCGAGTCGCATTTGAACAGCCGCCAGTACCAGCTTGCCCTGCAGGAGCTCTTGAAGGTCGAGCCTGCGGCCAAGCACATGTCCCGCTATCATTTCGACTCGGGCATGATCTATCTTGGTTTGGAAGAGTTGGAACAGGCGCGGGACGGTTTTGCCAAGGCGGTCGAGATCGACGATGATTTCGGCGAGGCGTGGAACAACCTGGGCAAGATTCAGGAAGCCTTGAAACAGGACACGGATGCGGAAGCCTCCTATCGCAAGGCGTTCAGCATTCTGACCTACGTCACGCCCGAGTTTTCGGCCTACAACCTGGGCGTGCTCATGTTGCGTCAGGGCCGGGCCAAGGAAGCCGAGGAGTTCGGTCGCAAGGCGTTGGCCCGCAACTGGCGCTACATCCCGGCCTACAAGTTGCTGTCCGATGCCTTCGTGGCCCAGAATCGCATGGATGAAGCCGAAGCGGTCTTGAAAAGCGGCCTGGAGGCGGACATGAACAGCGCATCGACCATGCTGGCCCTGGCTGAGCATCAGATGCGCATGGGCAAGGAAGTGGAAGCCAAGGAACTTTTTGGACGAATCATCACACAGAGCCCTAAGTCCGGTGAAGCCAAAGTGGCCCGCGATTACCTGGGCCTCCTGCAATGACCAATCCGGGGATGGTCCGCGCGTCCTCGGCATAAATCCCTGGATTTACGATTTTGCGGCCTACAATCTCTGGTCCCGTCCGGCCGGGTTGCTGGCTGGTCTGCACATGCTGCGGGCCAGCGGCGCCCGTGTCGCGCTCATGGATTGTCTGGACCAGACCTGGTCCGACATTACCTGGCCCAAGGCCCATGATACAGGCAAGGGGCATTACCCCAAGACGCTTGTTCCCAAACCCGCTGTATTGAGCGCCGTGCCCCGGCGCTACGGTCGCTACGGCCATGAACCGGATGTCGTGCGCGAGGCTCTGCGCCAGCTCTCTCCTCCCCCTGATCTGATCCTTGTGACCACCGTCATGACCTACTGGTATCCAGGTGCGGCGCAAGCCGTGGCCATGGTCCGGGAGCTTTGGCCCCATGTGCCTGTGGTACTGGGTGGAATCTACGCTTCCCTGTGCCCCGTGCATGCGCAAGGGCTGGGCGCGGATCTGGTGCTCGGCGGGCGATTTGAAGATCCGGCTGTCTGGAAACGGCTCTGGGAGATGCTCGGCCGGGTTGCTCCGGACCTGCCTGCAGGAACGGGGCTTGAGCTGGCTCTGGATCTTTACGCCGCGCCAAATTTTTCCATCATCCTCGGCTCGCGGGGGTGTCCGTTCAGGTGCGACTATTGCGCCAGCCATAGCCTCTACCCTGGATTTCGGCAGGCACGGGCGCAGGCGCTTATTGCCTCGGTACGTGCAGAATACGAGCGCGGCGTGCGCGACTTCGCCTTTTACGACGACGCGCTGCTGGTCTCCCCGGAGACATGGCTCTGGCCGCTCCTGGACTGGCTGAAAGGCAAGGGTGTGCGGCTGCACACGCCCAACGCCATGCACGTGCGCTATCTCACGCCCGAGATCTGCGGGCGGCTGAAGCGGGCCGGAGCGCAGACCGTGCGTCTAGGTCTTGAGACAGGGGATTTCGAGCACCGGATGGACGCGAAGCTCTCCAGGGAGCAGTGGGAGGCGGGAATGGCCGCCCTGCGCGAGGCGGGTTTCGGACCCGGACAGATCGGGGCCTACATCCTCTTCGGCCTGCCCGATCAGGATATGGCCGCAGTAGAGCGGACCATCGCCATGGCCAGGGCCTGGAGCGTACGACCGGAGCTGGCCTATTTCACGCCCATCCCTTCAAGCCCTCTGTTCAAAAGGGCCTGCGAGGTTTCGGCCTATCCGCTGCAAAGCGAGCCGCTGTGCCAGAACAATTCCGTCTGGCCCTGCGTGGACGGCGGATATTCCCTGCAGCAGGTGCGCTGCTGGCATGAACTCCTGCGCCATCCCTGACCTCGGTCAGGCGGGGGGGGCTTTTCAGCCGACGAAGAGATTCTGCCGCGCGTGCTCGCTTACGGCCATGACGCCCGGATGCGTGAGGCGTCTTTCCGCGGAAATGGCGAAATAACGTACATCTACATCTGTCGCTTCTCCCACGATGTCCACGTCGTACAAGCGGCGGACCTCCTCCCTCGTCACGCTTGGCGCCGGGAAAAGCCCAAGGCCAGCCTGGCCGAAGGTTTTCAGCAACGCAGTGTCGTCGAACTCCCCCACCACATGCGGATGGATCCCGTGCTCGGCAAACCACCTGTCGAGCACGCCACGCGCGCTCCCCGCCGGCATGAGCAGGGGCGCCCCGTCCAGGGAGCGCGGAAAATCAGGTCGGTAGCGCCGGGCAAGTTCAGGCACCCCGAAGAACGTGATCGAACAGCTGCCCAGGGGATGGTTGAAGGCCTTTACTCCGAGCCCGGCAGGCAACTGTCTGTCGGCGATGACAAGTTCGAGCTTGTGGATGGCCAATTCTGCAAACAGGTTTTCCAGTTTGTCCCGGTGACAGAACAGCCGGACGGGGGTCAGAAGCTTGAAGGCAGGAGCCAGGAGGCTGAAGGCGATGGATTTGGGCACCGAATCCGCCAATCCGACGCGGAAGGGCAAGGCCTCTTCCGGAGGGGAGGACTTGAGCGTTTCGGTCAGTTCGTTGCCGATCTGGAAGATTTCGTCGGCACGGGCCAGCGCGAGCTTGCCCGCCTCAGTGATTTCGAGTCGCCGCCCCGAACGCACGAAGAGCTTGACGCCCAGATCCCGCTCCAGTTCGCCAATCTGTCCGCTGAGCGTCTGCGGCGTCAGGTGCATGCGCTCAGCCGCGCGTCTGATGCCGCCCGCCGTAGCCACGTTCCAGAAATAGTAGAGTTGCTTGTAGTTGAGCATACCGGTCGCCTATTGTCAGTTTTTAACGAACAAATAATCCATTAAATACGAATATACTTGCTGCTGAAAATAGACAAGTAGGTATGCGCGAATGAGCTGATGAGCGGGAACGCATGAGGTCCGGCGGCTTCGATCCGCATTGAAATCGCGTGCGACGGAGCAACGCCGAGGCGATCATCAAGCATCTGCACGAACACTACTATGCGCATTACGCCCTGAGCTCGCTTTGCTCGGATGTGGATGAGCTCGGTCCGTACACGGCTTGAGGCAATCCGCAACGAGGCGAGCGGCACTTCTCGCGAATGTCTGCGTAAGAACCAATGGAGCAAAAATGGCCCCTTTAGTCGGCGTTATCATGGGATCTTCCTCGGACTGGGAGACAATGGAGCACTGTTCCCGGACACTGGAGCTTCTGACGGTCCCGCATGAAGTGCGGGTGGTTTCGGCGCACAGAACCCCAAGCTTGCTTTTTGAATACGCCAGTGAAGCCGAGGCGCGTGGCCTGAAGGTGGTCATTGCCGGAGCGGGAGGCGCGGCCCACCTGCCGGGTATGACGGCGGCGATGACCTTGCTTCCGGTCATCGGGGTGCCTGTGCGTTCCAAGGCTTTGAACGGCATGGACTCCCTGCTCTCCATCGCCCAGATGCCCGCCGGAGTGCCGGTGGGAACCATGGCCATCGGAAGGGCCGGGGCCGTCAACGCCGCGCTGCTGGCTGCGGCCATCCTCGGCTCGCATCTTCCGGATATCCGGGCGGCGCTGGCGGAGTTCCGGCGCAAACAGACGCAGAGCGTGCAGGACAATCCTCTGCCGGGAGAGCCGCAATGATCGTCGGCGTGCTCGGAGGCGGCCAGCTTGCGCGCATGCTCGCCATGGCGGGCATGCCCCTGGGTTTTGACTTCGTGTTCTACGACCCAGCGCCCGACCCCTGCGCCGCCCCTCTGGGAGAACACCTGCGCGGGGAGTATTCCGATCGCGTCATGCTCTCCCGTTTCGCGCGGCGGGTGGACATCGTCACGTACGAGTTCGAAAATATCCCTCCAGAGTGCATCGAATTTCTTTCGCAGATCACGCCAGTGTATCCCGGTGCGCAGGCATTGGCCTGCGCCGGCGACAGGCTGCGCGAGAAAAGGGTTTTTCAGGAACTGGGCATTCCCGCCCCTGCCTTCAAGGCGGTGGATTCATTGCCGGAGCTGAACGAGGCGATCGGGGAAATCGGCCTGCCCGCCGTGCTGAAGACCCGCACCCTCGGCTATGACGGAAAGGGGCAGTTCGTATTGCGCAGTCGGGACGATGTCGGCAGGGCGTGGGAGATGCTCGGCGGCTTTTCCCTGGTGTTGGAGAGTCTGGTCGCGTTCGATCGCGAAATATCTGTTCTCGGGGTTCGAAACCAGGCCGGAGAGGTCCTGTTTTATTCGCTGAGCGAAAACGTCCACCATGACGGGGTGTTGCGGTTTTCCAAGAGCTGCCCGCAGGATCCGGCGCAGAAGCTGGCAGAGGAACTGGCTGGCAAACTTCTGAGGCATCTGGATTATGTGGGAGTGCTCGCCCTGGAATTGTTTCAGGTCGGATCCGTGCTGCTGGCCAACGAGATGGCCCCGCGGGTGCACAACTCAGGTCACTGGACCATCGAGGGGGCGATGACGAGTCAGTTCGAGAACCACTTGCGGGCCATCGCGGGGCTGCCTCTGGGCAAGACCTGCGTTACTGGGCATTCGGCCATGGTCAATTTTGTCGGGAGACAGCCGGATCTGGCCGTGCTGTTGGCGTTACGCGGCCTGCATGTCCACCTTTACGGCAAGGCGGAGCGGCCCGGCCGTAAAGTCGGGCACGCCACGCTTTGGAGCAGAAGCGGGGCCTCCTTCAAGGAGGGGTGCAGGACCCTGCGGTCGTTGCTGTGAGATTTCTCGCGGCGAAGTCGGGCTGAAACAGGCGATTATTGCCGTCGGGAAGGTTGAAGCGGGACTGCGTGCAGGGTGCCCGCCAAAGGAAGGCTATTCCGCATCGACCCGCAGCAGGTCTTCCTCGTCCAGGTCCTCAGGGTATTCGCCCGAGTCCAGATCGCAGAAGCCGAAGCCGACGGAACACATGGGCAGGCCCAGGAGCTCGACCAGGCTCAGGTGCCGGTCCACGGCCAGCGAAAATCCGCAGTCCTGATCCGGGCAGTGCAGGATGTCGATGATCTCTTCGCGGGTGGCATCGGTGTTGAAGAGCTGAGCGAGCAGTTCGGGCTTGCCGCCCTTGCTTTTGGGGTTGTCCTTCCCCTCGGGGTCGATGGATTGGGCCGGTGACTTGTATGTGTCCAGCAACTCCCCGTCGGCGTAAAGCCAGTAACGCAAGAGCTCCTCGTCCTCGGCCTGGACGGCCAGGGCCGGACATCCGAAGTATCCCGAAAGGTCTTCGGCCAGGTCGGTGAGGATGATCGAGTCACCCTCGTCGCTGTCCATTTCGTAAATGGTGGTCAGGTCATCCTCGGTGGGCGAAACAAAAGCCGAGCGCCCCTGGTTGCCGAGTTCCTGCAGGATATCCTGAGCCTTTGGACCTTTGAGAGTGATGTTTGCGTACGTGGTTCCCATATGGAGTTTCTTCAAACAGATTATGGTTCAAGATGCAAGCCCATCGAGCGGCCTCTCTTGGAAAATCTCTCGTGCGGCTTATTTCGAGCCTTGCACCTGGTGCGGCCAGTCATTCCGCGCTGTCGCGAGGGATGATGGGTGCGCGCCTCTTGGGACTTGAGAAAGCACGGGGCTTCGCGTACCGGCAGACGACAGGGTGCGAACAAGGCCGGGACATGTGGTCCCGGCCCCCGAATCTGCCCGTAAAGTTGGCAAAGAGTTTATCGCCATGCCCCTAGCGGGCAAATTTTCATGACATATTTTGGAGGATTCATGAGCGCAGTGAAGGCGTTGTGCACCGGTGAGGTAGGCAAAGGTGTGGTCATTCAGGGCAACATGGCCTTTGCGGTAGGCTGCGTCCGGGCCGGGATCCATGCCGCTGACGGATATCCGGGTACGCCCAGCACCGAGGTCATCGACAAGGGGCTGTCGCAGGTCCAGGACATGATCACCGTGGGCTGGTCCGTGAACGAGGCCGTGGCTGCGGGAGTAGGCTTCGGGCACACCCTGGCCGGCAGCGACTGCGTCGTGACCATGAAGATTCCGGGTCTCTTCCAGGCCGCCGACGTGATCACCAGCGCCGCTTTTTACACGGGCCAGCGCGGCAGTCTCATCTATTATATCGCGAGCGACTACACCCCCAGCTCCACCCAGCACCTGGTCGACCCGCGCTACATGCTCAAAAGTTGTTGCGTTCCGGTCTTCGAACCCCGCAACCATCAGGAGATGCACGAAGCGGCCCGTATCGCGGCGGATCTTGGACGGCAGTTCAACACGCCAGTGGCTGTTATTGCCAGCGGCATGCTCTGTCACAGTGAAGGTCTGGTTCGGCTGATGGAAACGAGCACGCGCGAGAAGGCTCCACTGCCAGCCAAGATGAGCGATTTCATCACCCTGCCCGTGCGGGCGCGAATGTTTCACGACCAGGTCCGCACAACCCGCATCCCGGGCCTGCGCGCCATGATCGAGGACAGCCCCCTCAACACCTGGACAAAGGGTGACGGAAAGATAGGCATCATCACCCACGGCGCGAACGGGCTTTTTGTCGAAGAAGTCTGCGCGGCATTGGGCCTCAAAATTGATGTCCTGTCCCTGGGCTTCACTTATCCCCTGCCCATGAAGCTGATTCGCCGCTTCTGCGAAAGCATTTCCGGCCCGGTCCATGTCATCGAGGACGGATACCGCTTCATCCAGGAAAGCATCCAGGCCGAAGGGCTGGCCGTGATCGGCAAGACAGAGGACGAGACGATCACCGAATGGACTCCGGCGCTGATCGCCGCGCGCCTGGGATTGGCTGCCACTGCTGCCAAGTCCAAGATGGCCAGCCTGCCGCGTCCGCCCATGATCTGCGCAGGCTGCCCGTATCGCCTTTTCGGCCAGATCGTGGGCAAGATGCGCAAGAAGGGCAAGCTGGAGGCCGTGTTCGGCGACATCGGCTGCAACACCCTGCTGCACTTTCTGAACGCTATGGACACGGCCCTGGCCATGGGTGCCAGCGAAGCCAAGCGCCTCGGCTACGTCCTGTCCCGACCCGAGGCCGCCAGCAAATGCCTGGCCGTGCTTGGTGACGGCACCGAATGCCACAGTGGCATGGACGCCACGCGCAACACCATCTTCCGCAACATCCCGGGGGTGAAGGTAATCCTGAACAACGAATGGACCGCCATGACCGGCGGCCAGCCCTCTCCCACGTCGCCCGCCAACCTGGCCGGGGACCCCAATGTCTTTGACCTGAATGCAAGCCTCAAGGCGCACGGCGCCAAGGTCGTCGTGGTCAGCGGCTACGACAAAAAGGCCCTGGAGAAGGCCCTCAAAAACACCCTCGCTGCGGCCGAAAAGGGCGTCTTCACCACCTTGGTGGTTACAGGCGTGTGCATCCGCAAAATGCCCAAGGAGTCCTACGGCGTGAAAATGGCAGTGGACCCAGAACTGTGCGTGCGCTGCGGCACGTGCCAGATCTGTTCGGGCATTGAGGCCGACGCCGAAGGGCTGCCCTTCTTCAACAACATCTGCACCGGCTGTGTGAGCCAGAACCCGGCCTGCGCCCAGATGTGCCCCAAGGGCGCCATCGCCCCGGCCAAGGATCAGAGCGCCTGCGGCCTGACCAGCTGTCCGGACCTGCCCGTTCCGCCCGAGGCCATTGACCTGCCAGCCACTGGCAGCCTGCCGCCCTTCCTTTCCGTGGCCATTCGCGGCGTCGGAGGCCAGGGCAATCTCTTCTTCGGCCGGGTCCTGACCCAGCTGGCCTATCTGCTCGGCTACGACAAACAGAACATCGTCAAAGGCGAGACCCACGGCATGGCCCAGATGGGCGGCCCGGTCATCAGCACCTTTGCCTGCGGTGCGGTCCATTCGCCCGTGCTCATGCCCGGCACCACCCAATGTCTGGTCAGCATGGAGCGCAGTGAAGTGTTCAGGCCCGGCTTCCTGGACATGCTCCGGACTGATGGCACGGTCATCCTGGCCGACACGGCCATCATGCCCCCGCTCTTCAAGGCCGAGAATTATCCCACGGTGGAAGCGGTGCGCGAGGCGTTGAGCGGATACAGGGTCATCGACGTGGACGTGCTCGGCACGGCGCTTGGCCTGGGCGACCCCACGGGCCGCAGCGCCAACGTGGTCATGATCGGCGTGCTGAGCGCCCTGGCGCCCTTTGACTCCTTCCCGATCGAATACTGGCTGCAGGCCCTGAAAAATGTCAGTCCCAAGCCGGCCATCTGGCAGGCCAACTACGCGGCCTTCCTGGCCGGACGAAACTTGAGTTAAGACCAACCGCGAAACGGGCGGGCTTCGGCCCGCCTTTTTTTTTGAAGGACCAGCCATGCACATCCCGGAATATATCGATTTCGTGGCCATCACGGCCCTGCTGCAGGAAGCCCATGCCGAGGGCCGCGATTTCCTCTACGAATACGAAGTCTACACCCTGCTGGCTAAGTCCGGTGCCGAGACTCCGCCGCGGGCCAACCTGCTCGTGCGCGGGGCCAGGCCTTCGGACGAAGAGCTTTCGGCCATGCCCGGAGACAAGGCCGTCCTCAAGATCGTCTCCCCGACCATCGTGCACAAGACCGAGGTCGGCGGGGTGCGCATCGTGCCCAAGACTCCGGACAGTGTACGCTCGGCACTGCGGCGCATGCTCTACGAGGTGCCGGAAAATTATGCGGTCTGGATCGAGCGTCACCCCGATGCCGCCCCTCCGTCGTACCGGGGGCTCACTGGTCCGGCCCTGGTCGCGGCCATCAGCCGGGATTTGAAGGGTGTGCTGCAGGTCCAGTTCATGCCCCCGGACTCCGACACCTTCGGCCATGAGCTGATCGTGGGCTTGAGGCGGACCCGTGAATTCGGCATGGTCCTCAGCGCGGGTCTCGGTGGCACGGACACGGAACTCTATGCCCAGCGCTTCCGCAAGGGGCAGGCAATTGTCGCCGCGTCCACGGCCATGACCGACGGCCAGACCTTTTTCGAGCTCTTCCGCCAGACCATTTCCTATAAGAAGCTGGCCGGGCTGACCCGTGGCCAGCGCCGCATCGTCGGCGACGAACAGCTCATCGAGTGTTTCGAGAGCTTCGTGGCCATGGCCAATTATTATTCCCCGGCCAATCCAAATGCGCCCTTCATCATCGAAGAGCTGGAGATCAACCCCTTCGCCTTCACCGATTATTTGATGATCCCCCTCGATGGCATGTGCCGTTTCTCCCTGCCCGAAAGCCAGCCTGTTGGCCGACCAGTGCGTAAGATCCATAATTTGCTGCATCCTGAGCGCATCGGCATCGTCGGGGTATCGGCCACCCGCAGGAATTTCGGGCGGATCATTCTGGACAACGTGCTGGCCCAGGGTTTTGCCCCTGAAAATGTGACGATCCTGCGCGAGGGCGGTCCTGATGCAAGCGGGGTTTTGTGCGTGGCCGATCTGGCGAGCCTGCCGCACCAGCTCGACCTGCTGGTCGTGGCCGTGGGCGCGGCTCAGGTTCCGGATTTGGTGGAGGAGATCATCGCCCGTGACGCGGCCCGGTCCGTGATGCTCATCCCCGGAGGCATGGGCGAGACCGAGGAGAGCCGCGAGCGGGCCGGGCAGGTGATGGCGCAGATCAATCAGGCTCATGAAAAGGCGGGCGGCGGCCCGGTCTTTCTGGGCGCCAACTGCATGGGCGTGATTTCGCGGCCGGGCGGATACGATACGTGGTTCATCCCGGAGGAAAAACTCCCGCGTGACCGGGACAAGCCCTACCGGCGGGCGGCGCTCATCAGCCAGAGCGGGGCCTTCATGCTGCATCGCAGCAGCCAGTGCCCGGAACTGACGCCAGCGTATATGATCTCAATGGGCAACCAGACTGATCTGACCCTCGGGGACATGGTCCGTTATTTCAAGGATTCGGATGCGGTCGATGTCATCGCGGTCTATGCCGAGGGGTTCACGGATCTGGACGGTCTGGCTTTTTGCCGGGCCGTGCGCGAGGCCGTGCTGGCGGGCAAGGAGGTTGTTTTTTACAAGGCCGGGCGTACGCCGGAAGGCAAGTCAGCGACCAGCGGACACACGGCCTCTCTGGCCGGTGATTTCATGGTCTGCGAGAGCTGTGTGCGTCAGGCCGGAGCCATCGTGGCTCAGAATTTCAACCAGTTCCAGGATCTCTTCCTGCTGGCCGAAACTCTCCACGGCAAGAAAATCCGCGGCAATCGTCTGGCGGCCGTGAGCGGGGCGGGGTTCGAGGCCGTGGGGATGGCCGATTCCATTCAGACCGACGACTACGCCATGCAGCTTGCCCCCTTTGCCACCGAGACCGTGGAGAAGATCGCCGAGGTGCTGCGCGAAAAGCGTCTGGACAGGCTGGTCAGCATCGTCAACCCTCTGGACATCAATCCGGCCGCCGATGACGACGCCCATGCCCGCGTTGCCGCCATCCTGGCCGCCGATCCAGGCGTGGACGCCGTAATTATGGGTCTTGATCCCCTTTCTCCAGTCATGCATACGCTCTGGCAGACGGACATCCCGGCCTTTGACCTCGATGCGCCGGAAAGCATTGCCCGTCTGTTGCCGCAGGTGGCCCGGCAGTGCGACAAGCCCATCATCGGAGTCATCGACGGCGGCCGTCTCTACGACCCGCTGCGTGACGTGCTCATGGCCGAGGACGTCCCCGTCTTCCCGGTCTGCGATCGGGCCGTGGCCGCCCTGGCGCAGTATATCCAGGCGCGGCTGTACGCCGATGTGCTGCGGGGCGGGTTGGGCTGATTCTGTCTTGGAGTTGGGGGCAGCGGCGCGGAATCAAAAATCCCACTGTTTTTTCCTGCCCCAATCATACGATCTCATGCCATGAACCATCTCCGCCAGGGTGTCTCCGCGCAGCCGAAAGTAGCGGCCCAGATTTTTCGGGTTGAGGATGTTCAATCCATAGAGAAGCCAGCGCAGGCGGTTTGCCCCGCGCATTTCGGGCAGGATGAAGCTGTGGATGCGCTTGCGGTAGGCGTGCGCGGGATGAGTCCCGGTACGCAGGGCTTCGGCCACAGCCTCTCCTGCGTACCACCCCGTGAGCAGGGCGTAGAATATTCCTTCACCGAGCAGCGGGTCGGCGTATCCGCCTGCATCGCCGCCCAGGAGAACATTGCCCCGGACCGGGTCGTGAAGGGCATTGCCATAGGGGATTGGGTGGCCTGCCAGCGGATGCTCCCGGATGAAGGTCTGCGGATCCTCCACTCCAAGCACGCGCAGAAAATCCGCGAACGCGTCCCTGAAGTTGAGGGCATCTCGTTTCAGACCGCAAATCCCCAGCACAATTCCTTCCTGATTGGGAAAGACCCAGCCATAACCCGTGGCCAAGATTCCGGCATGCAGCTCGGGGTGATTCGTGATCCGTGGGATGGCGTCACGAGGCACGGTGATTTCAATGGCGGCGGCCAGATTGTTGTTCCAGCGGGCGCGGGGCAGCCGAAAGCACTTGCGGACCGTGGAGTTGACCCCATCGGCGCCGATCACGTAGCGGCCGCGAAAATCGCCCCGGCTCGTGCTGACCGTTCCTTCGGGTGAACAGCGCAGCACCGCGCAGTCCGGCACAATACGCGCTCCGGCTTTTTGGGCCAGTGTCAGCAGATGGTTGTCGAATACCGGGCGTTTGACCAGATGGAAGGGGTAGGCGAAGCGGCCGCTGGAGAGGAGACTGCCGCGATAATAGAGGGCGAATCCGTCGGTGACCGTGTCCACGATCCCGCCTTCGATCAGGGTCTGGGCCGGGCATCCGTGCAGGTGTTCGAGCAGGCGCATGGCTTTCCAGGTCAGCAGGCCGCCGCAGAGTTTTTTGCGGGGGAAGCTGGCCTTGTCCAGCAACAGGACAGAGAATCCCTGGCGGGCCAGGATAAGAGCGGCGGTGCTGCCGGCGGGTCCGGCTCCGGCAATGACCACGTCGGCATGATACACGTCAGGTTCTCCAGGCCGGGCCCTGTCCGCCGGGGCGGTGGCCCGGGAAATCAGTCTTCGGCGATGGTGGTCCGGTCGATTTCGACCCCGGCTTCACGGGCCTTGAGCACCCGGCGGGCGATTTTGCCGCTGCGGGTTCGGGGCAGCGCGTTCACGAATTCGACGGACCGGATCACGGCTACGGGGCCCACTTCCTTGCGCAGGTGGGTTTTGAGCATGCGGATGATCTCGTTGTGATCTTCAAGGGTTGCGAACTCCGGTTGCAGCACGATGAAGGCCTTGGCCACCTCGCCCTTGATCTTGTCCGGGATGCCGATCACTGCCGCATCGGCCACGGCCTTGTGCGCCAGGAACGCGTTTTCCAGCTCGACGTTGCCGATGCGGTGTCCGGCGATGTTCATGACGTCGTCGGAGCGGCCGTGAATCCAGATCAGTCCGTCCTCGTCGCGGGTGGCGATGTCGCCGGCCCAGTATTTGCCTGGTCCCATGGGCCAGTAGGTTTGCGCATACAGCTCGGGCTTGCGGAAAATGCCCAGCAGCATGGACGGCCAAGGCTGGGTCACAATCAGGTTTCCGGCGGCGCCGGTCTCCACGGGACTCCCCTCGTCATCGACAATGTCGACCGCGATGCCGGGCATGGGCCTATGCACGGAGCCGGGCTTCAGGACGGAGACCGGAAAGGGGTTGATCATGCATCCGCCGGTTTCGGTCTGCCACCAAGTGTCGAGGATGGGGCACTGGGAATGGCCGATGTGTTTGTAGAACCACAGCCACGTATCCGGGGCGATGGGCTCGCCGACGCTGCCCAAAAGGCGCAGGGTGGAGAGGTCGTGCATGCGAGGATATTGGTTGCCGTAGCGCATGAGCATGCGGATGACCGTGGGGGCGGTGTAGAGGATGGTCACTCCGTAGCGGGCCACGATGTCCCACATGCGGTCGGCCTGAGGGTAGAGGGGATGCCCCTCGTACATGACCGTGGTCGTGCCGGCGATGAGTGGGCCGTAAACCACGTAGCTGTGCCCGGTGATCCAGCCCATATCGCCGGTGCACCAGAAGATGTCCGTGGGCTTGATGTCGAAGACCCAGTCGAGTGAGCGGTGCAGGCCGACCATGTATCCGGCGTGGCCGTGGACAATGCCCTTGGGCTCGCCCGTGGTGCCGGAGGTGTGCAGGATGAAGAGCGGATCGTCTGCGTCCATGATTTCCGTGGCCGCATCGGAGCGCTCCTGGCGGACCAGGGCGTCGTACCAGATGTCGCGGGCTTCGCTCATTTCCACGTCAAGTTTGGCCCGGTTGACCACGACCACTGTCTCAACGCAGTCGCAGCCGCCGACCAGCGCTTCGTCCACCGTGGATTTCAGGTTGACGATGCGTCCGTTGCGGTAGAACCCGTCGGCCGTGATGACCAGCTTGGCCTCGACCTCGGTGATGCGCTGGCGCAGTGCTTTGGCCGAAAAGCCGGCGAAGACCGCGCAGTGGACGGCGCCGATCTTGGCGCAGGCCAGCATGGTCATCATGGTCTGGGGGATGAGGGGCATGTAGAGAATCACCCGGTCGCCCTTGCCCATGCCGAGGGAGCGCATGGCATTGGCCAGCTTGTTCACCTCGCGGTACAGTTCGTAGTAGGTGAACTTTTTGGTGTCCCCGGCTTCGCCTTCCCAGATGAGCGCGAGCTTGTTCTTGTTGGCCGTGGCGATGTGCCGGTCGAGGGCGTTGTAGACGATGTTGCACTGGGCGCCCTTGAACCATTGGTAGCTGGGGGCGTCGGAGTCATCGAGAACTTTGTCCCATTTGCGGAACCAGTCCAGTTCCTGGGCCGCGTCCTCCCAATACCCGAGGCTGTCGGCCCTGGCCGAAGCCTGGGCTGTGGCGAATTCCTGCGGGTTGACATTGGCCTCGATGACCAATTGGGGCAGGGGGCGGAAGACGAGTTCCTCGCTGTAAGCCATGTCGGTTTCTTTCATGGCGTTCTCCTTGCGCGGCAGGGCGCGCTTCATGCCAGTGCGTCGTTCCATGTGATGTACTCGTTTTGTCGTTCGGGCAAAGCCCATTCTCGGCTAATGGCCATATTGGGCAGGTAAGCGCCGTTAGAGCTGCAAAATTTTCTTCAACTCGCCGATGCGGCGGCGGCTGACCGGAAGTTCGATTTTTTTACGTCCCGCCGTGCGCAGCATGAAGTTCCCGCCGGGCATGGACGCGATCTCGGTGACCATATCCAGGTTGACCAGATACTTGCGGTGCACCCGGCAGAACCTGTGCGGTCTGAGCCTGGATTCCAGGTTTTTCAAACGATACGAAGTCAGAAAGCGGTCCTGGGCCGTGTGCACGAAGCTGTAGTCCTCGTAGGCCTCCACGTACACGATCTGGGTGTAGGGGATGAGGATGTGCCGGCCTTCCTGATTGACCGGAAGCTTCTCGATTTCCGGCGACCGTTCGCGGTTCATGTCCCAGGCCTGACGCAGGGCGTTGACGAAATGTTCTTCCTCGTCCTCGCCCATGGGCAGGTGCAGGGTTTCTTCATTTACGTGCTGTCGGCTATGCAGGGGCTGGGTTGGCGGCGCGGCCTTTTTACGGGGCAGCAGGGGGCGCAGGCGTTCGATGGAGCGGGCGAAGCGGTTTTCGTTCACGGGCCAGAGCAGATAGTCGGCGGCACCCAGTTCAAAGGCGGTGAAGGCGTGATCCTCTTCCGTGGCCAGAAAAATCAGCGCCGGCGGGTCGTCGCCCTGGGCCAGGTGTGCGGCCAGTTCCATGCCGCTGACCCCGTGCGGCAACTCCGTGCCCATGAAGAAGACATCATAGGGAATGAAGGACAGCATTTCCAGGGCCTCAAACGAGGATACCGCTTCTCCGAGCACCGCAATCTCCTTGACAGGAGAGAGCATGTCTCGCAATTGGGACCGAACTTTGGGATCCGGGTGAAGAAGCAACGCTTTGAGTTTGGACATGGCGCCAGCCTGGTCGCGGGTAATAGGGTAAAAAGCCCTATATCCTTGATTTCCAAAGACCTCAAGGTCCGTTCATGTCACGGATGTAGTCATCTTCGAGTTTTCCCCTTTTGCGGGCTCATTGTGGTCGATGTCAGGAAGGGACTCTATTTGTGGAAGAATCGCGTTTTTTCTCCCACCCCGCGTCAATTGGACATCGCCGAAGAAATCAAATATAAAAAAATGTTTTATACGTAAAAAAGCGGGAGCATTGCCTCCCAGCACGGGAAGTATGGCCACACAAGAACACATCAGAAATTTCAGCATCATTGCTCATATTGATCATGGCAAGTCCACCCTTGCGGACCGGATCATGGAAAAGACCGGTCTTATTTCCGACCGGCAGAAAAAGGACCAGTATCTGGACCGCATGGAGCTGGAGCAGGAGCGCGGGATCACCATCAAGGCCCAGAGCGTACGCATTCCGTACAAAGCCAAGGATGGACGCAAATATATCCTGAATCTCATCGACACCCCGGGTCACGTGGACTTCTCCTATGAGGTGTCCCGCAGCCTGGCTGCGTGCGATGGCGCGATCCTGGTGGTTGACGCCACACAGGGCGTGGAAGCTCAAACCCTGGCCAACGTCTACATGGCGCTGGACAATGATCTGGAAGTGCTGCCGGTCCTGAACAAGATCGACCTTCCGAGCGCCGAGCCCGACCGGGTGGCGGAGGAAATCGAGGAAGTCATCGGCCTGGATTGCACGGATATCATCAAGGTTTCGGCCAAATCCGGCCTCGGCGTGGACGAGCTGCTCGAACGCTTGGTCGAACGTGTGCCCGCTCCCAAGGGCGACACCGACGCACCGTTGAAGGCCCTCATCTTTGATTCCTGGTACGACTCGTATCAGGGCGTGGTCGTGCTCTTCAGGGTGCTGGAGGGTCGGATCAAGACCGGCCAGCGCGTTCAGATGTGGGCGTCGGAGAAGAGATTCGAGGTGACCAAGATTGGCGTGTTCTCACCCGAGCCCATGGAGATACGTGAATTGGCCGCCGGCGAGGTGGGTTTTTTGTGCGGAGCCATAAAGGACTTGAAGGACGCTCAGGTCGGCGACACTATCACCGACCCCGAAAATCCCACGGATTCCCCCTTCCCCGGGTTCAAGACCATCAAGCCCATGGTTTTCTGCGGGCTCTATCCCGTTGAACCGGCCGAGTACGACACCCTGAAGTACGCCCTGGAAAAGCTGCAGCTCAACGACGCGGCCCTGCACTACGAGCCCGAAACCTCCCAGGCCTTGGGCTTCGGCTTCCGCTGCGGGTTTCTGGGGCTTCTGCACATGGAAGTCATCCAGGAGCGCCTCGAGCGCGAGTTCCAGGCCAAGCTCATCGCCACTGCGCCCTCCGTCATCTACCGGGTGACACGGATTGACGGAGTGACCTTTGACATCGACAATCCAAGCAACCTGCCTCCACAGGAAAAAATCCAGTCCATCGCAGAGCCCTTCGTGCGCATGGAGATCCACGTGCCCAACGACTATGTTGGCAACGTGCTGGGCCTGTGCGAGGAAAAGCGCGGCATCCAGAAGGACATGCGCTACATGACGTCGACCCGCGTGGTCATCTCCTATGAGCTGCCCTTCTCGGAAATAGTTTATGACTTCTTTGACCGCCTCAAATCCGTGACCAAGGGCTTCGCGTCCCTTGATTACGAAGTCATCGACTACCGTCCGGCCGATCTGGTCAAGCTCGACGTGCTCATCAACAGCGAGCCCGTAGACGCCATGGCCGTCATCGTGCACCGCTCCAACGCGGCGTACAGGGGCCGGGCGCTGGCCTTGAAACTTAAAAAGGTCATCCACCGTCAGATGTTCGAGATCATCATCCAGGCGGCCATCGGCAGCAAGATCATAGCGCGTGAGCGGGTCTCGCCCATGCGCAAGAACGTCACGGCCAAATGTTATGGCGGTGACATCACCAGAAAACGCAAGCTCTTGGAAAAACAGAAAGAAGGCAAGAAGCGCATGAAACGCATGGGCAGTGTGGAGATTCCGCAGGAAGCGTTCCTGGCCGCCTTGCAATCAGACGAATAGACCCTTCCCGGGTCGTCCCGAAAACAACCGCGTAAAGCGGCTCAACTACCAGGCAGGTAGACATGAATCCTCGTTGGCAGACAATGCTCAAAGAATACGCTGAAGCCCTCATCGTGGCGCTCATCCTGGCGTTTTTCATTCGTTCGTTCGTGGTCCAGGCGTTCAAGATCCCTTCCGGGTCGATGCTCCAGACACTGCAGATCGGCGACCATCTGCTGGTCACCAAGTTCGCCTATGGCGTGAAGATCCCCTTCACCAACACCATGATCATCGAGCGTGACGGTCCCGCGCATGGCGATATCATCGTGTTCGAATTCCCGGAAGATCCGTCCAAGGATTTCATCAAGCGCGTCATCGGCCTCCCCGGCGACGTCATCGAGATCAAGGACAAGCAGGTCTTCCGCAACGGCGTGCAGCTCTCGGAATCCTACATCCAGCATGTCGATTCCTCCTCCTCCGTGCCCCGGCGGGACAATTTCGGACCGGCCATGGTCCCCGAGAACAAGTATTTCGTCATGGGAGACAACCGCGACGAATCGTATGACTCCCGCTTCTGGGGTTTTGTCGAGCGCAATACCATCGAAGGCAAGGCCCTGGTCCTTTACTGGTCCTGGGAAAGTCTGACCAACATACGCTGGGAACGGATCGGACAGCTGGTCGAATAGCCATGATCGCCAAGGTCTCCACCGCTGCGCTCTTGGGAATCGACGGATTCACCATTGAACTTGAGGTGGACCTGGCGCGATCAGGCATGCCGGCCTTCATCATGGTCGGTCTGGCCGAAGGTGCGGTCCGCGAAGCCAAGGAACGGGTCTTTTCGGCCCTCAAGAACACCGGCTTCAAGCTGCCGCCGAGCCGCATCACCGTGAACATAGCCCCGGCCGATATCCGCAAGGAAGGCTCGGGCTACGACCTGCCTCTGGCCCTGGGTCTTTTGGCCGGGGCTGAGGTCATTCCGCAAGAAAAGCTCTCCGGTCTGTATCTGGCCGGGGAGCTTTCCCTTTCCGGGGAGCTTAAACCCGTGCCCGGCGTCCTGCCCCTGGCGCTGCGCGCTCGCGAGGCCGGAGCCCGGGGCATGATCGTGCCCGAAGCCAATGGTCGGGAGGCCGCCGTGGTACAGGGGCTGCCTGTCTTCGCCTGCCGGACTCTGGCGCAGGTTGTGCGCTTCGTGCTCGGCGAGGAGGATGTGGCCCCCTTGAGCTGCGACGTGGAGAGCCTGTGGAGCGAGCGCCAGCAGTTCTGGAAGGATTTTTCCGAGGTCAAGGGACAGGAGCGGGCCAAGCGGGCCATCGAGATCGCCTGCGCAGGAAATCATAATCTGCTTTTCATAGGGCCTCCGGGCAGCGGCAAGACCATGCTCTCCAGCCGCATCCCGACGGTCCTGCCGCCGCTGACCTTCGACGAGGCCCTGGAAGTGACCAAGGTCTATTCCGTGGCCGCAAAGCTCCCGACGGATCAACCGCTGGTGGTGACCCGTCCCTTTCGCTCCCCGCACCACACCATCTCCGACGCAGGGCTCATCGGCGGAGGCCACTATCCGCGTCCGGGCGAGTTGTCCCTGGCCCACCGGGGGGTTCTCTTTCTTGACGAGCTGCCCGAATTCAAGAAGCACGTGCTGGAGGTCTTGCGACAGCCTCTGGAAGAAGGCCGGGTGACCATTTCCCGTGCCGCCGTGTCTCTGGAGTATCCTGGAGACGTCATGCTCGTGGCGGCAATGAATCCGTGTCCGTGCGGATATCTGGGAGACGAGAAGCACACGTGTTCCTGCACGCCCCTGCAGGTGCAGCGCTATCGTTCCCGCCTCTCGGGGCCGCTCCTGGACCGCATCGACCTGCACGTCGAGGTGCCGGCCGTGCCTTACCGGGATCTGAAGCAGGGCCAGGGGAGCATCAGCTCCGCGACCATGCAGGGCCGCATCAACGCGGCACGCGAAGTGCAACGTGAGCGCTACGACGGCCTGCATTTTTCCTCCAATTCCGAGCTCTCGGGCAAATGGCTGGAGCGCTATTGCCCCCTGACCCAGGTCGAGCATGCCTTTCTGGAGGGCGCCGTGCAGCGGCTGGGCATGTCGGCCCGGGCTTTCACGCGCGTGCTGCGCATTTCGCGCACCATCGCGGACCTGGCCGGGGACCTCGAGCTCTCGGTCAAGCATCTGGCCGAGGCCATCAACTATCGCGGCCTGGACCGTCAAAGCCAGGAGTGACGAGTCGGCTGGCCCGGTTGTCAGCTGGCGGGCCGATGGTGTAGTGAGTGTGCATGAATTTTTACCGAGGAGCGGATTATGAACTCAATTTTTGACGACCGAGCATATCTGGGCAACCTGACCCGTCGTGATTTCATCAAGCTCGCGGCCCTTGCCTCCGTATCCACGCTCGCGGCCTGCGCGGCCAATCCCGTCACCGGACAGAGCCAGCTCATGCTCATGGGCGAGGGCGAGGAAGTCCAGATAGACAAGAGCAATACGCCGCACCAGTTCTCCGTAGACTACGGCGTGACTCAGGATGCAGCGCTTGCCGGGTACGTGACCGGGGTGGGAGCGTCGCTGGCGCGAGTCTCGCACCGGCCGCACATGCCCTATAATTTCAATGTGGTAAATGCGACCTACGTCAACGCCTATGCCTTTCCCGGCGGGAGCATCGCCATCACTCGCGGCATCCTGGCCGAGCTGGACAACGAGGCGGAACTGGCCGCGCTGATCGGACACGAGCTGGGGCACGTCAACGCCCGGCATACGGCGGCGCGCATGTCCAAGAGCAAGATCATCGGCACCCTGGTGGGAGGGGCGTCCCTGATAGCCGGTACAGCCAGCGAGGGCCTCGGCAACTTGGCGGGGACCGTGGGCGGTCTCGGCGCCAGCCTTTTGCTGGCTCGCTACAGCCGGGAGGACGAGCGCCAGGCTGACGAGTTGGGCATGGACTACATGGTCGGAGCCGGATATTCGCCCCAGGGCATGGTAGGGCTCATGGATGTCCTGCGTTCCATGGGCAAGCGCCAGCCGAGCGCCATCGAGGCCATGTTCTCCTCACACCCCATGAGCACGGAGCGTTACAATACGGCCGTGGCCCGCTCTAAGTCCCGCTATGGGGATAAACAGAACCTTTCCATGCACAAGGAGCGCTACATGGACTCCACGGCCAAGCTGCGCAAGCTCGCCCCCATGTTCAAGCTCTTTCAGGAAGGGGACAAGGCCATGGGCGCAAAGGAATACGCCGTTGCCCAGAGCCGCTATACGGAAGGGCTCCAGCTCGCCCCGAACGACTACGCCGGGCTGGTCATGATGGCCAAATGCCAGATCGCCCAGAAAAACGGCAAGTCTGCGGCCGAATACGCGGATAGGGCCAGGCGGGTCTATCCGAGGGAGGCCCAGGCGCAGCATATGCATGGCGTGGCCTCCATCCAGGTCAAGGATTATGCCACCGCCCTGGCGGATTTTACGGCTTACGAACGATTGCTGCCGGGCAATCCGACGACTGTCTTCATGAAGGGATTTTCCTATGAGGGCATGAAGGACAAGCAGAACGCGGCGCAGGAATATCATCGTTACCTTAAGGCCGTGACCCAGGGTGAAATGGCCCAGCATGCCTACTCCCGGCTCAAGACCTGGGGATATCTGTAAGAGTGATGGCACATTTTTTAAAGAGGCCATTCGGGAACGGGTGGCCTCTCTTTTTATTTAAGGATGCTATGAAAACAATGCCTTTGATTTTGTCCGTGGTGCTTGTCTGCATGCTAGCGTTGGCTGGTGTCGGATTTGCCGCCGATGATCAACAGACCTCCGAGACCACGGTGCTTTCCTCTTTTTTCCGTTCCAAGATTCAGGAAGTGGAAACATTGCAGGCAGAGGTGAACACTCTTCAGGAACTTGTCGGACAGCGCGAAGCCGAATTTAAGCCTGAGCTGGATGCCGCCGGAACAAGGCTGCAGACGATTGAAGTCATGGCCCGCATGGTCAAGACCAACCCGTACGACATGCGCGTGGCGCTGGCTGAGGCCAGGTATTCGCAGATGGCCTTGGCCAAGGCCTTTGGGCCCCTTGAGGCTCTGATCAAGGAGCTTGGGTTGAAGGCGGCCATCATCGAGGCCTTGGAAGAGGATTTGGAGCGCAAGTGGGCCACGGGCCTGGACAAGGACGTGCGGCAGGATGTGCAGACCATCCGAAAGAGCGTGGCCGCCGTGGGGCAGAAGGTGAAGGATGTGCAGGGTCGGTTGGATAAAGTCACTGCACAGGTCAACGACATCCAGGCCCGAAACGCGGAGTGGATCGGTACCTTCGAGACGCAGTTGCCCCTGATATGGAGGGCCGAGTTTCTGGACGGCGCGGAATTTCGTCTCTTTCCGGCTCCCGGCGCGGACATTCGCAAGGACCTGACGGACTGGTTTGTCAACATGAAGGCTTTTTTTGTCAGCCAGTATTCGTCCGTGACCACGGGGGCCGGAGATTGGGCAGGTACCTTCGCGCTGTTCTGGCTTCCTTTCGTGGCCATAGGTTTTGTGTCGCACCGTTTCTTGGCTGACATGTTCGAAAACGCCGATGCCGGGGGGCGACTGACTTCGGCGGTGGCCATCCTTTTTCTGTCTCTGGCCCTCTCGCTCCTGGCTGCCTTTTTGTCCGGCAAGGTCAAGCAGACCTCATTTTTGCTCGTCTGCACCCACGTATTCATGCTGCTCGGCGTTCAGGGACTGGCCTGGGTTTTTCGCAACGTGCGAGGCGTGCTGAAACAAAAAAGCCTGCAGCCCCTCCTGCCGCTGGTTTTCCTGTCTTTGAGCGTGTCTGTCCTCGATTTGCTGCGCTTGCCACAGTGGTTGGAACACCAGACCTGGGTGGGGCTTCTGGTCTTGAGCAGCCTTTTCTTCGGCATGATCCAACCCGAGCTGCGATACGAACGCTTCATTCGCCGGGTTCATCCCTACGTCCTTGCGGTGCTGGTGGCCATCGCGGTGCTGGGCTGGGGCAACCTCGCCGTGCTGGCCAGCACCCTTTGGGGAGTTTTCGCCCTGGCCTTGCAGCTTGGCATTGGTGCAACGAGCGTGATCGGGGTGCTCTTCGAAAAATTCGACAAGTCCGGGCTACGCGCCTTGCTGGCGGATCTGGCCGCGACGTTCTTCACGCTCTTGGTCTGGTTTGCCGTGGGCATCGGGATCATGACCTGGATCAGCATCAATCTTGGCACCAACGTGGTGTATGAGAAATTGTCATCCCTGGAACTGAACTGGGGTGATTTTTCCTTCAACTTCCTGCGTCTGGGCGTGGTGCTCCTGCTCTTCCAGATTGTCCGTTCGCTGGCCTCGGCCTGGAAAACCGTGCTGGGCAACGACCAGTTGCGCTGGAAGACCATCGACCACGGCGCGGCCGCATCCTTGCAGCGCATCGGCATCTATTGCCTGTGGCTGCTCTACGGCCTGTTCGCGATCAACCTGCTTGGCATCAGCCTGACCAATTTTGCGTTCATTGCCGGCGGTTTGTCCGTGGGCATCGGTTTCGGCATGCAGGCCATCATCAGCAATTTCATCAGCGGTTTGATTCTGCTCTTTGACCGGGCCATCCAGCCGGGGGATGTGATCGAGGTCAATGGCGTGTGGGCCAAGGTCATGAGCGTCAATATCCGCAATACCGAAGTCCAGACCTTTGAGAACGCGAAGATCTTTCTGCCGAATTCGACCCTGATCGCAAATCAGGTCACCAACTGGACCCATCGCAACGACGTGCGTATTCGCAGGGACGTGGCAGTGGGCGTGGCCTACGGTTCAGACGTGGCGCGGGTGAAAAAGCTCCTGCTGGAAGCGGCCACGGAGCATCCGGCAGTGCTTGGGAGCCCGGAGCCATGGGTTATCTTCAGCAATTTCGGGGCGAGCTCCCTTGATTTCATTTTGCGCTTCTGGGTGCGGCACGTGGATCTGGCCGCATCGGCTCCCTCGGAAATACGCGAAGCCATTGATCTCAAGTTTCGGGAGAACGGCATCGAAATCCCCTTTGCGCAAATGGACCTGCACGTGCGTTCCGGCGATGGGGTTTTGCGGACCAAAAGCGAAGATTGAACTCCGGCGGTTGAATACGGAAAAAGGGCCATCCTCCTGGCGGGGGTGGCCCTTTTTTCATGGATTCTGCGGATCCTTGTCCGTCATGTACTCCTTGTTGTGGAACATGTTGAACAGGGAGCGGATTTAGCGCTGTTCGTCAATTCCGGCTTGGAAAAGCAGAGCGCTTTTGAACAGAGATGCCGTTTTGCGAACACGTTATGAACAAAAAAGAGACAGGGTTGGAGGCGCGTGTCAAAAGTTATGAACAACGCCTGTTGGTATGTTTATGATTAATATAAGATTCTAAAAATAAGAAGAAAAATTTGTTCATATATTGTTCGTCCAGCAAAAAGAAATGAAAAAAAGGTGCGTTGCGCACACCAGGGTGCGGCTTTTTGGTGATAGCGGAAAAGATGAAGTTAAGAATACGTTATGAACATTCGAGTGTCAGCCGCGAGGCCTTTGTGGCGTCAGGAAAAGTGTCTTTCACGCAGACTTGTCCACCCAGGTGGTTGCTGCGGTCGACGTCAAGGAGTCCATATCTGTCGTGAGCACGAGCGTTTGTGAATTTCCCGGGAAGGCAAAGGTGTGTGTGAAATGTTATTAACTTTTTAATATGTAGTTATTATTGAATATTTTTCAAACAGGCGATGTTCTTTTTTTGGCCCTCCGTGTTGATAATCCAGTTGTGGTCTCGCCGGAAACGATGTGGCCCGCCGCACGATCCGGACTGCTCCCGATGGAGTCTGGCCGCGCAGTGAGCGTGGAGGAAGGAGCCGGCCATGGGGAATGGAAAGGGCGGTGGATTTCAAGCCAGGGTCATTCCTCATCCGGGGTGGATGAGCCCCGCCTTGAGAGTCTCGGCTTGTTTCGTCGGGATGCGTGAATTCAGGATTGGAAGCCTGCGCTTCAGTCTTGCCAGGTGAAGGTGAACAGACATCTGGGTGCGCCCTGCATGATGGTCTGGGCGCGCCGCATGGACAGGCAGGGGCTGTAGCCCTGGGCGAAAGGCTCGTCCCTGGCGCAGGACAGAATTGCTCCAAGTTCCGGATCAAGGCCCATTTCCGAGTACTTCCGAGCGTAGGCGCAGGCCCGCACCGAGAAGGAGAGCGTGGAGGCGGTCAGGTCCATGTCCGTGATCTCCAGCGCTCCGCCTTCCTGCCAGCGGTCGAGGACCGTGGCGAAATGTTTCAGGTTCGGTTCGCCTTGGGCCAGGCGTGCAAAGGCTTCGCCCGCCACCCTGGCGTCGGTCTGGATGGCCTCGGACAAGATTTTACGAGCCCGGTCCGGTCCAACGTCTTCTTTCAGGGAATTCCAGATTCGGTCAGCAAGTCCGGCCTGGGCCGTGCGGATGGCGAGCATGTTCATGGGGAGCCTCTTTGCTTTCAGGGGAGACTGGAGTACTGGGCGGAGCATGTTCACGCAGACGTCCGTCCGTTTCCGGGGACACGAATTTCCCGGCCAAAGCCCGGTTGTGGCCGATCAGGACCGCTCCGAGCTGGATGAGTCCGGCCGCGGGGTTCTGCTCTGCCGCACCTGCGGCCAGCCCATCGCGC
Organism: Desulfomicrobium sp. UBA5193; assembly: GCA_002412965.1. GTDB lineage: Bacteria > Desulfobacterota > Desulfovibrionia > Desulfovibrionales > Desulfomicrobiaceae > Desulfomicrobium. The sequence goes on along the minus strand of DHWB01000002.1, from coordinate 131,890 downwards.
GGATGCGGGATCGGATCGAGGTGGGCGGCAAGCACGGGCACGCGCTCTTCAATCCCTCGGGCATCCTCTTCGAGGTTGGCTGCTTTGCCGTGGCGCCTGGGTGCCGCTTCGAAGGTGAATTCACCCAGGAATTCACCTGGTTTCCGGGTTATGCGTGGCGTTTCGCCATGTGCCGCCAATGCCTCGCCCATCTCGGCTGGGAATATCGTGGCGCGGCGGGCGGGTTCGTGGGCTTGATCATGACCGAACTGCGCGAGTCCTGGTCATGATTTGTCTTTGTCCTTGGGCTGCCAACTGCAGCTCTTCGATGCCGGTCCTCAGCCATGTATGCCGATCTTGGGAAACACGACCTTGACCAACACGACCCAGATGCCGACCAGTAGCAACAGATACAATAAACTCGTCATGCGATCCTCCTTGGAGTTGCAGTCTGAACATCTTTCATGCGCATGTCAGAGCGTGGCGTCAACGTCCGTGCGCAAAATCACAACATGATCGCGGAACACGCTTCTCCATGGCCTGAGCTGCCTGATCTAGTGGACGCGCACTGTCACTTGCAGGACGGTTTCCTGCGCCACGGCCTGGAGCCGGCCCTGATCCGGGCCAGAGCCGCAGGAGTGCGCATGATGTGCTGCAACGGCACCCACGAGGGGGATTGGGGGTATGTGCTCGGGCTTGGCCGAAGTCATGCGGATATCTGCGTGTCCCTGGGCCTGCATCCCTGGTATGTGGGCGAGCGCGGCGCGAACTGGCTTGCGCGGTTGGAAGAACTGGTCGCCGCCCATCCCGTGGGTATCGGCGAGATCGGTCTGGACAACGCGCTTCCCGAACGCAACGACGGCGAGCAGGAAGAGGTCTTTCTGGCTCAGATGGCGCTGGCCGTGCGCTATGAGCGGCCAGTGACGATTCATTGCCGCAAGGCATTCGGGCGCATGGTGGATCTGATCGGAGCGATGAAAGAGCGGCCGCCGTTCATGATGCTGCACGCCTATGCCGGGTCCCACGAGATGGTCCCGGTTTTCGAGAAGCTGGGCTTCCATATCTCCATGTGCGCCTCCATCACCCGCACGGCCAACCGCAAGGCCCGCACAGCCTGTATCCGGATTTCGCCCGAAAGGCTGCTGGTGGAATCCGACAGCCCGGCCATCGCTCCGGTCGGGGTGGATTTCGAACGCAACGAACCGGCGTATCTGCCCATGGTGGTGGAGGTGCTGGCGCAGTTGCGGGGGGAGAGGCCGGAGGAGGTGGCGGCTCGGACGGCGGCCAATGCGAGGGAGTTTTTTCGATGTTGCGGGGGTGGGAGAGCGGCAATTTGAGGAAAGAGGGGGGCGTGGCAGTGTGGCGGCTTGCGGGTCGGATTCGCTCGCACCACCTCGAAACTCCTTCTCCGGCCTCGTAGAGGCCAATCGTCGCCCCTTCGAACAAAAGCCTGCGCTCTGGGCGGCCTGCGACGATTCGCCAAACGATGCCTGGCTCAGTCAGACAGTCGATGCGGTGCGAGCGAATCCGACCCGCAAGCCTTTGACTGGGCCGTGAATTTCACAAAAAGAGACTAAGGATACACATAATGATGCGTTTTGCCCGGACCATGCAGCTTATCGGCGAGGAAGGATTGGAGAGGTTGCAGGGCGCCACAGTGGCCGTGTTCGGTCTGGGGGCCGTGGGTTCTTATGTGGTCGAGGCCCTGGCGCGGGCCGGGGTGGGGAGCCTCGTGCTTTTCGACCACGACACCGTGAGCGCCTCCAATATCAACCGCCAGCTCCTGGCCCTGGAGTCGACCATCGGCCTGCCCAAGGCCGAGGTCGCCAAGGCGCGGGTGCTGGACATCAACCCCGCCTGCAAGGTCGAAGCGCGGATGGTGTTCGTGGACGGCGAGAATGTGGCCGGGCTTCTGGAGCCGCGCTTTGACGCGGTGGTGGACGCCATCGACGGGGTCAACTCCAAGGTCAATCTCATCGTCGCGGCCCGCGAGAAGGGGCTGCCCGTGGTGGCCAGCATGGGGGCCGCGGCCAAGCTCGATCCGTCCAAGATCAAGGCCGCCGACATCTCCAAATCGTTCATGTGCCCTCTGGCCCAGATCATCCGCAAGCGGCTGCGTCGGCGCGGAGTGACCAGCGGCGTGCGCTGCGTTTTTTCCACGGAGTGCGCACAGAACAAGAACGAACCCGTCATCGAGGAGGCTCCGGAACAGGGCGTGAGCGGTCGGCCGCGCGCGCCCATCGGTTCCATTTCCTATCTGACGGGCATGTTCGGGCTGTTCGTGGCCAGCGAGGTCGTGCGCATTCTGCTTGAGGGCTCAGGTTCCGTGCAAGCTGAAGAGCTGAAGGGGGCCGAATGATTCGCCGCGTTTTTCTGATCCTCGTCATGTTCATGCTGGCCGGCTGTTCCTCCAGTCCGGACTGGCGCACCGCAAGCCGCGAGCCTGCCGGGATAGCGCCGGACCCCGCCGTGACCCGTGAAGCGGTCCTGCAGGTTTACGGAGCGGACGCCTGGGGCTGGCGCGGCTGGTTCGCCATTCATACCTGGATTGCGGTCAAGGGCACTGAGGAACCTGCGTACACCGTTTACGAAGTGATCGGATGGCGCGCTTCAAGAGGCTTGCCGGTCATGCGCATTGCGCAGGATTTGCCGGATCGCCACTGGTTTGGCGCCCCGCCCCGCCTGCTGAAGGAACACAGGGGACCGGGCGTCGACGCATTGATCGATGCCGTGGAGCGGGCCGCGCACAGCTATCCATGGCAGACCGAATACAAGGCGTTTCCCGGACCCAACAGCAATACCTTTATCGCCTGGATCGGCCGTCAGGTGCCGGAGTTGGGGCTTGAATTGCCCTTTTCGGCCATCGGCAGCGGATATGCGGACGCGAAGTGATACGGTTGTGGCGAGCAACTTTTTTTGAGATGAGTTGTGAAACACGTTCATCAGACCCAAACCCCCGAGAGCTGCATGTCCTACAGGTCGTCGTATATATTCCCGATTCTTTTGCTGATTCTGCTGGCCTTTTTTACGTATCCCGCCCTGGCTCAGGATAAACCGAAAGCCAAGGCCGCACCGGTGCTGGCTGGCGAAGCCGTACGCGGAGCCGTGCCCATTCTGCTCTCGGCCATCGGTACGGTGGAGGCGAGCGAAGTGGTGGAGATCAAGGCGCGCATCAACGGACTTCTGCATGCGGTTCATTTCAAGGAAGGCCAGGACGTGCGTCAGGGAGACCTTCTTTTTTCCCTTGATTCGCGGGACCTGGAGGCCCAGCTGCGCTCGGCCCGCGCCGGACTTGACCGCGTCCGCGCCCAGTTGCTCAAGGTCGAGGAAGACAAGCGCCGTTACGACGAACTGCTGCGCCAGAACATTATCAGCCGGGATCAGCAGGAAACGACGGCCACAAATCAGGCCGCCCTGCAGGCCGAGGTGCGGTCCGCCGAAGCGGCCGTGGAGGCGGCGAAGGTGGCCCTGTCCCACGCCGAGATCCGCTCGCCCATCAACGGCCGGACCGGGACGATCCAGCTGCACGCCGGGAACATGGTCAAGGCCAATGCCGACTCGTCCATGGTCGTCATCACCAGGGTGGAGCCCGTCAACGTGCGTTTTGCCGTGCCCGAGGCCCATCTGTCCGCCATCATGGCCGCGCAGGCGGGCAAGCCCCTGCATGTTCAGGCCAAGCCGGCCGGTCTGGCCCAAGCCGTATCCGGCGACCTGTCCTTTATCGACAGCAGCGTGGACGCGAAGACCGGGACCATCGCCCTCAAGGCCCGCTTCGCCAACACGGACCGGAAGTTGTGGCCGGGCCAGTTCGCCGACGTCACTTTGGAGGTCGGCACGTTGCGCGATGTAGTGCTCGTGCCTGAGCGTGCGGTAAGTCCGGGCGCGGATGGCGAATATGTGTACATCATCCTGCCCGAGGGCACGGTGGAATACCGCCCTGTCAAGACAGGCTTGCGCCATGACGGGCAGGTAGTCGTCGCATCGGGCTTGCAGGGCGGCGAAAAAGTCGTGCTTGAAGGGCACCTGCGGCTGTCTCCCGGCGCGGCGGTGACGATTCGGGAACCGGCTGCGTCCGGGCAACCCGCCGTCCAGGAAGGCGCGCCGAAGGGAGCCGGGCAATGAACATTGCCGCACTCTTCATTCGGCGGCCCGTATCCACGACCCTGGTCATGCTGGCCATCCTGCTCTTCGGGGTCATGAGCTATCGCATCTTGCCGGTCAGCGACCTGCCCAACGTGGATTTCCCGACCATCCAGATCTCGGCCAACCTGCCCGGCGCCAGCGCAGAGACCATGGCCTCCACCGTGGCAACGCCTCTGGAACGCCAGTTCGCGACCATCGCCGGCATCGACTCCATCAGTTCCACCAACACGCTCGGCTCCACCCGCATCACCGTGCAATTCGCCCTGGAGCGCTCCATCGATGCCGCGGCCCAGGACGTGCAGTCGGCTATCGCCAAGGTACAGCGTCAATTGCCTCCGGACATGACCAGCCCGCCGTCCTATCAGAAGGTCAACCCGGCCGATTCGCCCATCTTCTATCTGACCATGTCGTCCGCCACCCAGCCCATGTCCACGGTCAACGAGTATGCCGACAACGTCATCGCCCCGCGCATCTCCATGATCAGCGGCGTGGCCCAGGTTTCGGTCTACGGGGCCAAGAAATACGCGGTGCGCGTGCAGCTCGACCCCAAGGCGCTCACAGGCCGGGACGTGGGGCTGGACGAGGTGGCCGAAGCCATTGACCGCTCCAACGTGAGCCTGCCCACGGGCACCCTGTATGGCGAACACACGGCCATGAACGTGCAGGCAAGCGGCAAGCTCATGGATGCGGCGGCCTTCAGGCCACTCATCGTGACGTGGAGGAACGGCGCTCCCGTGCGGCTGTCGGATTTGGGCGAGGTCATCGACAGCGTGGAAAACGACAAGATCGCCAGCTGGCGTGGAGACACGCGGGCCATCGTGCTGGCCGTGCAGCGTCAGCCCGGAACCAACACCGTGGAGGTGGTGGACAATATCCGCAAATTGCTGCCGGGGTTTTCCGAGCAGATTCCGGCATCCATCGAGCTTTCAGTGCTTTACGACCGCTCCGCGTCCATTCGCGAATCCGTGGAGGATGTGAAATTCACCTTGATTCTGACCATGTGCCTGGTGGTCGGGGTCATCTTCATTTTTCTGCGCAACGTGCGGGCCACGGTCATTCCGAGCCTGGCCCTGCCCCTGTCCGTGGTCGGGACTTTCGCGGTCATGCATCTGTGCGGCTATTCACTCGATAACCTCTCGCTCATGGCGCTCATCCTGGCCGTGGGTTTTGTGGTCGATGACGCCATCGTCATGCTGGAGAACATCGTCCGCCACCTGGAGATGGGCAAGCCCGTGTTGCAGGCGGCCTTTGACGGATCCAAGGAAATCTCGTTCACCATCCTGTCCATGACCATCTCGCTCGCCGCCGTGTTCATCCCCGTCCTTTTCATGGGCGGGATCGTGGGCCGACTGTTTCGGGAGTTCGCGGTGGTCATCTCCGTGGCTATCCTCATTTCCGGCTTTGTGTCTTTGAGCCTGACGCCCATGCTCTGCTCCCTGTTCCTGAAGGATACGCATCAGGTTCGGCACGGGCTGGTCTTCCGGACTTCGGAAAAGGTTTTTGACGGGCTGCTGGCCTTGTACCGCTGGAGCCTCAGCGCATGTCTGCGCCATCATTTTTTGACTTTTCTGGTTTCCATGGCGGTCCTGGCCGGAACCGTCGTTTTGTTCCGGGACATGCCCAAGGGCTTCCTGCCGAGCGAGGACACGGGCCAGATCAACGGCGTGACCGAGGCGGTGCAGGGCATCAGCTATGAAAACATGGCCCGTAATCAGCTGGCCCTGCACAAGGTGCTGCAGGCCGAGCCGGCCGTGGAGACGTTCATGTCCGTGGTCGGCGGCGGTGGCCCCAATGCGGCGGGCAACTCGGGCCGATTCATGATCCGCCTGAAGGACCGCTCCGAGCGCAACGAGACCGCCGACGAGCTTATCGGCAAGCTCAGGTCCAAAATGAACACCCAGCCGGGGATTCAGACCTTTCTGGTCAATCCTCCAGCCATCAATATCGGCGGACGCAGCTCCAAGAGCCTGTATCAGTACACCCTGCAAAATCCGGATACCGATGAGCTTTACCGCCACGCGGTGATCATGGAGGAAGCCTTGCGCGGCCTGCCTCAACTGCAGGATGTGACGAGTGATCTGCAGCTCAAGAATCCGGAGGTGCGCCTGCTGATCAACCGCGACAAGGCCGCGAGTCTGGGCGTGTCGCCCAGGCAGGTGGAGATCGCGCTGCAGTCGGCCTTCGGCTCGCGTGACGTTTCGACCATCTACGCCCCGACGGACAGCTATTCCGTGATCATGGAGCTCGCTCCCGAGTATCGGCGGGATCCGTCGGCTCTGGCGCTTCTGTATGTGCGCACCGGGGACGGAAAGCTCGCGCCTCTGGACACCCTGGTCGAGACCTCCACCGGGGTCGGCCCACTTTCCGTCAATCATTCAGGGCAGCTGCCGTCCGTGACCCTGGCCTTCAACCTGCGCCCCGGCGTGTCCCTCGGTGATGCGACGGCCGCCGTGGATACGCTGGCCGCAAATATCCTGCCCGACACGTTCAGCGCCAGTTTTCAGGGTACGGCCCAGGCTTTCCAGAGCTCGCTCAAGAACATGAGCGTCCTTCTGGTGCTGGCGGTGCTGGTCATCTACATCGTGCTCGGCATCCTTTACGAGTCCTTCATCCACCCGCTGACCATTCTGTCTGGTCTGCCCTCGGCCGGGTTCGGGGCTTTGCTGACGCTCAAGCTCTTCGGTCTTGACCTCAACATGTATGGTTTCGTGGGCATCATCATGCTCATTGGCATCGTCAAGAAAAATGCCATCATGATGATCGACTTCGCCCTGGAGGCTCAGCGCGGTGGCGGCAAGAGTCCGGCCGAAGCCATTTTCGAGGGCTGTCTGGTCCGCTTCAGGCCCATCATGATGACCACCATGGCCGCGATCATGGGCACCATGCCCATCGCCATCGGCTATGGAGCCGGCGGGGAGGCGCGTCAGCCTCTGGGCCTGTGCGTGGTCGGAGGGCTGGTCATGTCTCAGCTTCTGACCCTTTTCATCACCCCGGTCTATTATCTGTATTTGGACAAGCTGGCCCGCCTTGTGGGGCGGATGTTCGGCAGGAAGGCGCGTGCGGTGGACGCGGTGGCTTAAGTCCACGGCGTCGGCGTCAGCACAGGCGTGGAAGCTTGAACGCCTCCGGATTCACGGCCTGGAGTCTGCGTTGTCGAGTTCCGGCCAGATGTTCCGGGCCAGGTTGCGGGTCATGGAGGCGAGGAAGACGGCGAGCCTCTTTCCGTCATCATAGCAGCATTCATGGAACCGGACCAGTTTTCCCGTGGCGGACTTGACCCCGAAATCTCCCACCCGCATCTCGATGCTCTCCAGGTGGATATGGCGCTCCGGGGCGAGCAGGATGTCACGGATTTCTCCGAGGCAGAGGCGCGAGTCCCGATTGGCGGCCAACGTCGAAAGCCTCCCCTCCAGACCCGCAAGCTCCTGCCCCCCTTGGGCCAGCTTGCCTTGCAGCTGGCTGGGTGCGGCGAAAGGCCGGTGTTCCATGAGCGCATGCTGTAGGGTTTTCAACTGCGCCTTGAGCAGTTCTTCGGAGCGCAGGATTTCGGCCCGCATCTTCTCGTCCGCCTTCATGCGCTGCGGCGCCAGCCCGGCGAGATAGAGCACCACGTTCTCCACCAGTTTGTCACCCAGCTCTTCCAGGCTCCCGGCCGCACAGGAAAAATGGTGGTCCCCGAACTCAACCGCCTGTTGCATCACGTCGCGTTTCACCACGTCCCCTTCGATCTCGCTCCCGAAAACATGGTACTCGTGGCGCTGCATGGTCAGAATGAATACGCATTCCTCGGCAGCTGAGAAGGTGAAGACGTCCTTGATTTTGGAGGCTTGGCGCAAGGCCTGCAGCGCGTCCTGCCGCGAGTCGAAGAGCACCGGGCCGAGAGCGGTTTCCGTGCGTTGATTGAGGCTGAGGGCGAAGGGTTCGCCCAATTCGTCGACCATGCCCCGGACATGGGCGCAGGCCACGGCAACCGATGCGATCAGATCATCGGCGCAGTCGGAATCCGGGCGGAGGTTGAAGGAGTTGTCTTCCGCGATGCGCTGCACAAGCTTTCCGATAACAGGGTCCGCGCCGAGTTCTCGACGTGCCTTCAGTGTCTCCCTGGAGTGTTCCATACAGTCCTCCCCTTCAATTTTCATTTAGCCTTTTTATGTCAGAGGCAGGAGAAAAAGGCCAGACCGGTGTCCACGCAGGCGGGTGCGACAAAAAAACCCGCGATCGTTGAATCGCGGGGTCGAATACGCTCGTCTCGGAGTTTGGGCTCGCAGTGTCCGCCCGAATGCGCTGAGCCTGCCGAACCGGTTCGTCACTCTTTGAGCTTAAGGCCGATTTTCGCCAGATGCCTGGCCTGGAAGCGCACCCCCTCAAGATCGTTTTCCGAGGGCTGGCGCGAGCCGTCGCCGCCGGCAATGGTGCTGGCTCCGTAGGGCGAGCCGCCGGTGATCTCGTCAAGTCGCATCTGCCCCTGGAAGGCGTATGGCAGGCCGACCACGACCATGCCCTGGTGCAGGAGGTAGGTGTGGAAGGACAGGATGGTCGATTCCTGACCACCGTGCTGGGTTGCGGAGGACACGAACACTCCGCCGGGTTTGCCGACCAGGGATCCCTTCATCCACAGCCCCCCGGTAGCATCCAGGAACTGCCTCATCTGACCGGTCATGTTGCCGAAGCGGGTCGGCGTGCCGAACAGCACTGCGTCGGCTTCAGCCAGTTCATCGACCGTGGCCACGGGTACGTCGGCCTGGGCCTTGGCCGCGTCAAGCGCGCCCATCTTGGCCAGGATGTCATCGCTCAGGGTTTCGGGCACGCGGCGCAGGGCCACCTCCACACCGGGGATTTCGCGCGCCGCTACGGCCGCCGCTTCTGACATGGTCCGGATATGTCCATATGTGGAGTGATAGATAATGAGCATCTTCATGGTTTTCTCCGTGTGGCCAGATCCCGGCCACGGGGTTGGTAGTGTTTTCGTGATCTTTCAACATGAGGCCGTAATGGCGTCAGTCAAGGTCGACGTGCTGCAAAAGCCGGGACTCACGGACGAAGAGTTTTTCCGGAACTGGCGATGCCGCGTGAGACGGGGGGCTTGAAAGCGCGGCAGAGGTGTGACCTGAGGTGACTCAGCCTTTGGCCAACCCTCTCTCCCACTGCTTTTGCTCCGCTCTCGTTTGGGGCCAGGTCAGGTTGTCCTGAAAGCCATGAGGCGCGTCGGGGCGGACGGTGATGATCCGCTCCTCACCGTTTCTCGTTGCCAGGACTTCCACAACATCACCGTGCCGTCTGGCCCTGGGGGAGAAGGAGGCCAGACAGGATCCCGCTTCGGCCAGGATCTCCTCCGTCCAATCCAGCCCGGGCACGGGAATGCCAACGGCGTGGGGGCCGGGGAAGCTTTTCAGCACGAACACGTACTGTTCGGGGCGGACCAGCTTCAGGATCTTTTCGTTGTCCTTGTGGTCCCGGCCCATGACCATCCAGTGTCCGGTGACCGCGTCCTCTACCCTGCGCCACAGCTGGCGCCCGACATTGGCCAGGTCGAAATAGGGGCTGAGCGGCTGCGGGAAGGTTTGAAGGATGGGCCAGTAGCGCCGCGCCGATTCACGTTCGCCCAGGCGGCAGCCTCCGGCCTGGGTCGGAATCCTGGTAACGCCCAGAGCCTTGGCCAGCGCGTATTGCCCCTTGCGACCGCGGCCGACCAGAGACGGCAGGCGGGTGCGGTCGACCAGTCCGGATTCCTCCATGGGCGTTATCGGCAGCATCCCGGCGCTCAATGGGCGCAGCAGCACGTCGCGGACGTCGGCCTCGTTGCGGATGATGTTCAGGGTGTCGGCGCGTTGCGACATGGGCCGCTGTCCGAGGACTTCGCCGGAGATGAGAAATGACGCGCCGTAGAGCGGCAGAAGCTCCTTGGCCCGGCGCAACATGAGGATCTTGCAGTCCACGCAGGGATTCAAAACCTTCCCGAAGCCGTGGGGCGGAAAAGCTGCCATGAGGTCCACGAACTCCTGACCGACGTCGATGACGGCAATGGGAACGCCGTATTCCCGCTCCCACTCGGGCACCTGGTCCGGCTTGCCGAAAAAGGGGCTGGTGAAATGCAGGCCCAGAACCTTGTGCCCGTGGTTTTGCATCAGCTTGCTGGCCAGGATGCTGTCGAGGCCGCCGGAGAAAAGGGAAAGCGCGTCAAAAGTATTCATGACCCGTGCAGCTAGTCAAAGCCTGACGGCTGTGCAAGGATGAAAAATACGCGCCTGACACCCATTTTCATCCACCTTGCGGGAATTGTACGAATTTCCCGGCCGTCTGAAGAATTGTCTTCCAAAATCATATTTGCTACGAGTTCATGCTTGTCCGAATTTCGGAAAACCCAAACGTTAATGGAGCAACTCATGGCCCGACCAAAAACCGCTTCCCCCGAAGATGCCCGCCGCGAAGCGCTGGAAACCGCACTGGCCACTATCGAGCGCCGCTACGGCCTGGGCTCGGTCATGCGTCTTTCCGATACATCACATCAGGTGGTCCCGGTCATTCCCACTGGTTCCATCGGTCTGGACTTGGCCCTCGGCGTTGGCGGCATCCCGCGCGGCCGGGTCACGGAAATTTTCGGACCGGAATCATCCGGCAAAACCACGCAGGCCCTGCACATCATCGCCGAAGCCCAGAAGCGCGGTGGTATCGCGGCCTTCATCGACGCCGAGCACGCCCTGGACATCAACTATGCCCGCAGGCTCGGGGTCAAGACCGAGGACCTGCTCATCTCCCAGCCCGACTACGGCGAGCAGGCTCTGGAGATCGCGGACATGCTGGTTCGTTCCGGCGCCGTGGATGTGGTCGTGGTCGACTCCGTGGCCGCCCTCATCCCCCAGGCCGAACTGGAGGGAAGCATGGGCGAGACTCAGGTCGGGGGACAGGCGCGGCTCATGTCCCATGCCATGCGCAAGCTGACCGGCACCATCCACAAGTCGCGCACGTCCATCGTCTTCATCAACCAGTTGCGCATGAAGATCGGCATGACCGGCTACGGCAGCCCCGAAACCACGACCGGCGGCAACGCCCTCAAGTTTTATGCGTCCGTGCGACTGGACCTGCGCCGCATCCAGACCCTGAAGGACAAGGAAGAATCCTACGGCAACCGCGTGCGGGTCAAGGTCGTGAAAAACAAGATGGCCCCTCCTTTCCGCGAGGCCGAGTATGATGTTCTCTTCGGCACGGGCATTTCCCGCGTCGGAGAACTGATCGACCTGGGCGTGGAGCAGGGCATCGTCGACAAGAGCGGCGCCTGGTATGCCTTTGGTTCCGAGCGGCTCGGCCAGGGCAAGGAGAACGTGCGCGCCTTCCTGCAGGACAACGACGACCTGCGCCTGCAGATCGAACGCGCCCTGCTCGAACATCTGGGCATGGCCGTGCCGGTGCTGGAAGCCCCGGCGGTGGTCGAGCCCGTCGAGTAAGTCTCCTAGGACCGATTTTTTCAAGGCAATACAAAAGGCATGGTGCTCCTCTTCATGGAGCACCATGCCTAAACAATAGTTAGGACAGCCCTTAGGTAAGGGACGAACGAGGTAGACAACGTGATCAGTGCTGGCGAAATACGCAAACGTTTTTTGGAATATTTTCAGGATAATGGCCACAGCGTGCAGCCCAGTTCCTCTCTGGTGCCCCAGGATGACCCGACCCTCCTGTTCACCAATGCGGGCATGGTCCAGTTCAAGAAGATCTTTCTGGGCCAGGAAAAGCGGGACTACTCCAGGGCGGTTACGTCCCAAAAGTGTCTGCGTGTGGGCGGCAAGCACAACGACCTGGAAAACGTGGGCCGCACGGCGCGTCATCACACCTTTTTCGAGATGCTCGGCAATTTTTCCTTCGGCGATTATTTCAAGGAGGATGCCATCCGCCTGGCCTGGAATTTCGTGACCGTGGAACTCGGCCTCGACAAGGCGAAGCTCTTCGTCTCCATTTTCCGTGACGACGACGAGGCCGGTGAGTTGTGGCAGAAGGTGGCCGGAGTACCGGCCGAACGCATCTTTCGCCTGGGCGAGAAGGACAATTTCTGGGCAATGGGCGATACCGGCCCCTGCGGCCCCTGCTCCGAAATCTACGTGGATCAGGGCGCGGACATGGCCTGCGGCCCGGACTGCGGCATCGGCAAGTGCGACTGCGACCGTTATCTGGAAATCTGGAACCTGGTCTTCATGCAGTTCAACCGCTCGGCGGACGGGACACTGACCCCCCTGCCCAAGCCCAGCATCGACACGGGCATGGGTTTGGAGCGCGTCACCGCCATCTGTCAGGGCAAACGCTCCAATTTTGATACCGATCTTTTCCAGGGACTGATCCAGGCCATGGCCAAAAAAGCCGGGGTGGCCTACCGCCAGGGCGAGGACTCGGACACTGCGCTCAGGGTCATCGCCGATCACAGCCGCGCCATCGCCTTTTTGCTGGCCGACGGCATGCTGCCCTCCAACGAGGGGCGCGGCTACGTGCTGCGCCGTCTGATTCGCCGGGCCTACCGTTTCGGCAAGCTCCTGGGCTTTGACGAGCCTTTCCTGTGCGAGACCACGGCCCAGGTCGTGCTGGAGATGGGCGAAACCTTCCCGGAACTCCTCGCCAGCAAGGAGTTCATGGTCCGTGTTGTGCGCCAGGAAGAAGAGCGCTTCGGCGAGACCCTGGACAAGGGTTTGCGCATTCTGGAGGACGAAATGGCCGCCCTCGCTGCCGGCGGGGACACAACCATTTCCGGTTCCACGGCCTTCAAGCTCTATGACACTTATGGATTTCCTCTCGATATCGTCAACGACATCGCCGAAAAGCAGGGGTTCCGTGTGGATGAGGCGGGTTTCCGCGAGCACATGGCCGTGCAGAAGAAGAAATCCAAGGAAGCCTGGTCCGGCTCCGGCGACAAGGGCTTGGCCGGACAGTTTGCGGCTCTGCTGGGTGGCGGGATGGAGTCCGAGTTCATCGGCTACGACTGTCTGGCCGCGAGCAGCCGCATCGTGGCCCTCCTCGATGCCGAAGGGGAGCCGGTGGAGCGCTTGACCGGGGGCACTGGCTTCATGGTCACGCTCAAGACTCCGTTCTACGGCGAGTCGGGCGGACAGATGGGCGACACCGGTCGGATGCAGGCTCCCACGGGCAGCGCCAGGGTTCTTGACACCTTGAAGCCTGCTCCGGGACTGATCGTGCACAAGATCGAGGTTAACGGCGGAGAAATCCTGGCCGATCAGGAAGTGGAACTTTTTGTCGAGGAAGGGGAGCGCATCGCCACGGCCCGCAACCATTCGACCACCCACCTGCTGCACTCGGCCCTGCGCCGGGTGCTGGGCGAGCATGTCAAGCAGGCCGGATCATTGGTTGGTCCGTCGCGGCTGCGCTTCGACTTCACGCACATCTCCGGGCTTTCGGGCGAAGAGCTGCAGCGGGTCGAGGACGAGGTCAACCGGGCCATCCTGGCCGACGCGCCCATCGTCACCCAGGTCATGTCCTATGACGCGGCGGTGAGCGAAAAGCAGGCCATGGCCCTCTTTGGGGAAAAATACGAGGCTGATGTGCGCGTGGTGGAGATGGCCGGGGAATCCGTTGAACTTTGCGGCGGCACACATCTGACCTCCACGGGACAGGCCGGAACCTTCTCCATCCTGTCCGAAGCCGGGATTGCCGCCGGCGTGCGCCGCATCGAGGCGTTGACCGGCTGGGATGCCCTGCGCCACTGGCAGGCCCAGCGCGAGGATGTGCGCTCCGCATCGGCCCTGCTCAAGGCTGCGCCGAGTGAACTGAGCCGAAAGATCGCGGCCTTGCAGGACCAGGCCAAGGCCCTGACCAGGGAGCTGCAGGCGCTGCAGGCCAAGGTCATGTCCGAGAGCGGCAAGGATCTGGCCTCCGAGGCCAAGGACATCGGCGGCATGAAGGTTCTGGCCAGGAAGGTGGACGCCCCGGACATGAACGCGCTCAGGAATCTCATGGACGACCTGCGTTCAAAGATCGCCAGCGGCATCATCGCCCTGGCAGCCGAGATCGATGGCAAGGCCATGCTCGTCCTCGCGGTCAGCAAGGACCTGCACGGGCGTTTCACGGCTCCGGCGCTGATCAAGGAAGTTTCCGGCGAGATCAAGGGAGGCGGTGGCGGGCGGCCTGATCTGGCCCAGGCAGGAGGTTCGGAGCCGGCGGGCATCGACCGGGCCTTGGCGAGACTTGAAGTGTTTTTGTCTCAATAGAGAAAAGGCCGCCGAAATGGCGGCCTTTTCTTTTGTGAAAAGCAGGCAGGAACGAATTTACTGCGTTAAGCTGCCGGTGCCTGATTTTGAATTGCGGACAACCGATAATCTTTCTAAGGAGGGCGGGACGTTATACGATGACGCTGATCATCGGGGCAATTTTGCGGGTGCGGGCTTGTTGACCGTAGGCCGAAAGTCCCAGCCTCTGCAGTGTCGCGTTCTGGGTGTAGGCTCCGGCAGGTCTGAAGGGCACGACGTGCTGGGTCAGGCGGTGGAGTTCGAGTTCATGGGCAAAATCCGGCGCAGAAACGGGAACCTTCTCGGGGGCAAAGGAAATATCCTGCTTGCTGACGCTGACCCCAAGTTTGCCAAGCTGCACGCCGACGGTCCGTGTTGAAATCTGGGCCGACAGCCGAGGGCTCGAAGACCCACGATTCCAGTTCGAATCGGAGCCGAGGCTCTGACTGGAATAGGAACTGATAGGGTCGACGGTCATATGCAAGTCCTTCCTTTGGGGTTGAGATTTCTTTACGATCGACCAAGTATTTTGACAAGTATGATAAAAAAGTGGAATTTTGGGCCACTTGCTTAATAAGCTGCCCAGTTAGGGCATGGAGGGATTGGTGAGCACGATACTGAAGAAAAGAATTCTCATACCCGGCAGGGTCACGGAGATGACTCTGGATGCTGCGGCCATCGCGGGCAAGGCCAAACCGGGAAATTTTGTCATCCTGCGCGTGAAGGATGATGGAGAGCGTTTTCCCCTTACCATTGCCGATGCCGATCCCGAAAAAGGCACCATCACCATTGTCTATCTGGTCATGGGCAAGAGCACTGCCATGCTCGACAGCCTTGGCGAGGGCGACGACATCCTGGATCTGTGCGGGCCCCTGGGCAAGGCCACGGACATTCACAAGGTTGGCACCGTGGTTTGCGTTGGTGGCGGCACAGGCATCGCGGCCATGCATCATATCGCCAAGGGCCATGCCCAGGCCGGAAACAAGGTTGTTTCGGTCATCGGAGCTCGCTCGGCCGATCTGCTTCTTTTCGAGGATGAGCTGGGGAAATTCAGCCATGAAGTCCTGGTGGCCACCGACGACGGCAGCAAAGGGCAGAAGGGATTCGTGACACAGGTCTTGAAGGAGCGTCTGGAGTCCGATCCCGACGTCAAGGAAGTGGTGGCCGTGGGACCTGTGCCCATGATGCGCGCCGTGGCCGAAGTGACCCGGCCCTTCGGGGTCAAGACCGTGGTCAGTCTCAATTCCATCATGGTCGACGGCATCGGCATGTGCGGAGCCTGCCGAGTGCGCGTGGACAATGCGATTCGCTTCGCCTGTGTGGACGGTCCGGAATTCGATGCGCACAAGGTGGATTTCGATGAGTTGATGTTGCGGCTTAAGTCATTTGTGCCCCAGGAAAAAGAGACCTATAAGTGTTACTGTGAGTGCCATGACAAAAAAAACTAAGCGCCTCCCCCGAGTCTCCATGCCCATGCAGGACCCGCAGGTCCGGCGGGGCAACTTTACTGAGGTCGCTCTCGGGTACACCCCGGAGCAGGCCCGGCTTGAGGCCGGGCGTTGCCTGCAATGCAAGAACCCCACTTGCCAGGCCGGTTGCCCGGTGGAAGTGGACTGCAAGGCCTTCATCCATCATGTGGCCGAAGGGCGGTTCGACGAGGCGTACAAGGTCATCAAGGCCACCAACAGCCTGCCCGCGGTCTGCGGTCGGGTCTGCCCGCAGGAAAAGCAGTGCGAGCTCAAGTGCAAGCTGAGTCCCACGGGTGAGCCTATCGCCATTGGCCGGCTGGAGCGGTTCGTGGCCGATTCCTACTATGCGGCCAACCCCTGCGACGCCATCACCGGCGGGGATGACTGTCGCCTGTTGCGCGAGGAGATCAAGGTCGCCTGCGTGGGCTCGGGACCGAGTAGCTTGACCGCGGCCGGATATCTGGCCGCCCTGGGCGTGTCGGTGACCGTGTTCGAGGCCCTGCACGAAGTGGGCGGAGTCCTGACTTATGGCATCCCTGAATTCCGTCTGCCCAAGTCCATCGTGCGTACGGAAGTGGAGTTTTTGAAGCGCATGGGAGTGATCTTCAGGACCAACTGGGTTGTGGGCAAGATCATTTCCATCCAGGATTTCTTCGACCAGGGCTACAAGGCCGTGTTCGTCGGTGTGGGCGCAGGATTGCCGAAATTTCTGGGCATCCCCGGCGAGAGCCTGCTTGGGGTCTACAGCGCCAACGAATATCTGACCCGGGTCAACCTCATGCGCGGCTACAAATTCCCGGAAGTGGACACGCCCGTGGCCAGCGGCCGGCAAGTCACCGTCCTGGGCGGCGGCAACGTGTCCATGGACGCGGCGCGAACAGCACTGCGTCTGGGTGCGGAGAAGGTGACCATCGTCTATCGCAGGACCAAGGACGAAATGCCGGCTCGCCTGGAAGAACTGGAACATGCCCTGGAAGAGGGCGTCGTGCTTGAAAATCTGGTCGCGCCGATATCCTTCAATGGTGATGAATGCGGTCAGCTCAAGAGCCTGACCGTGCAGCGCATGGAGCTCGGCGAGCCCGACGCCTCCGGGCGTCGCAAGCCCGTACCGGTGGAAGGGGCCTACTTCGACATCCCCACGGATCTTGCCATTCTGGGCATCGGCACCGGGCCCAACCAGGTCCTGCTGCGCGAAACGCCTGAATTGACACTGAATAAATGGGGCTATGTGCAGGCCAACCCGGAAACCGGTGAAACCGAGATCCCCATGGTCTTTGCCGGTGGCGACATTGTCACCGGCGCGGCCACGGTGGTTCTGGCCATGGGCGCGGGCCGCAAATCGGCGCGGGAAATCGCGCGGAGGCTTGGCCTTCTCTAGCTTGTCACTTTCGGATTCTCCCGATACACAACCGGTTCCGGGCATTGGCTCGGAGCCGGTTTTTTTTCGCGCTTAAGCGCGTCATCGTGAATCCGTTACCGCTTTTTGTTGTCAAGCAACGAAAAGTTTCCAGGATATTTTTATGGCTCAATACGTTGGTGTTTCATTCAGACGCCAGGGACAAATATACTTTTTCGTGGCCACACCTTTTGTGCTCACCCTGCACGACATGGTCCTGGTCAAGACCGAAGAGGGCATCGGCTTCGGCGAAATCGTGGCCTTGCGCGACGATCTGCCCGAAGGCTTCGAACCGGAAGCGGTCAAACCCATTTATCGCCCGGCCACGGCCGAAGACATTGAAATCGGCCGCGAGAATGACGAGCTGGCCAAGGATGCCCGCAAGTACTGCCAACAGTGCGTGGCGCGGATGAACCTGGACATGAAGCTTGTGGATGTGGAGATCTATTTCGACAAGAGCAAAATGATCTTCTACTTCACCGCTCCGGGCCGGGTTGATTTTCGGGATTTGGTCAAGGAACTGGTGCGCAATTACCGCACCCGCATCGAACTGCGCCAGATCGGCGTGCGTCACGAAACCCAGATGATCGGGGCGCTCGGCAATTGCGGGCAGATGTGCTGCTGTCGGCGTTATCTGCGCCGCTTCGAGCCAGTGACCATCAAGATGGCCAAGGATCAGAACCTTTTTTTGAATCCGGCAAAAATTTCAGGAGTTTGTGGAAGGTTGCTGTGCTGCCTCGCCTATGAAAAGGAAAATTATTCGGATTTTCAGCACCGCGCTCCCAAGCTTGGCCGTCGCTACATGACCACCCAGGGGCCCATGAAGACGCTGCGGGCCAACATGTTTCGCGATTCGGTCAGCGTGTTGAACGAGACCGGCGATGAGCTGGATTTTTCCCTGACGGACTGGGCGGCCATGATCCTGCCGGACCAGCCGCGCATGGTCGCGCATGAAGATTCTTCAGATGACGTGCCCGCCGAGCTTGCGGCCCTGATGGACCCGGAAGTGAGAAATCAGGCCGCCCGCCAGGATCGGCGTCAGAATCCCCCGCGCAAGGACCAGCGTCCCCGTCCGGCGGGAGAGCGCCCTCAGGGCAATCGGCCTGATCGTCCTGACCGGGGTCGTCCAAATCCAGGCCCTTCTCGCCCCAGGGCCGAGGAGCCTGCGCCGGCAGCAAGCGATCGCGAGGGCAGCCAGCCGGAACAATCCGGCCCTCCGCGCGAGCGCAAGGAATATCGTCCCAAGGACAAGCGGCGCAAGTCCGGTCCCCCACGCAAGGATCATCCATCCAAGCCACCTGAGCAGCACTAATTTCCGGTAGACAAGGAGAACCTTTTGATGCCGTTTTTCATATCCACACCCATCTATTATGTGAACGCCCGTCCCCATCTGGGGCACGGATATACGACCATTGTTGCCGACAGCGTGAGCCGTTTTCATCGTCTCAAAGGGGATGCGACATTTTTCCTGACCGGAACCGACGAGCACGGCGACAAGATCGTGCAGGCCGCCGAAGCCAATGGCCAGGACCCCAAGACCTATTCCGACACCATCAGCCAGCTGTTCAAGGATCTTTGGCCGGTGCTCGAAGTGAGCAACGACCAGTTCATCCGGACCACGGACTTGCGGCACAAGGCCTGCGTGCGCCACGTGTTGCAGACCGTGTTCGACAAGGGTGACATCTATTTCGACGAGTACGGCGGGCATTATTGTTTCGGGTGCGAGCGGTTCTATACGGACAAGGAGCTGGTGGACGGCAAGTGTCCGGACCACCTGACCGTGCCGACCTTCATCAAGGAGAAGAATTATTTCTTCCGCATGAGCAAGTATCTGGAGCCCTTGCGCCAGCATATCGAGGCCAACCCGGACTTCATCCAGCCGGAGCGCTACCGCAACGAAGTCCTGTCCATGCTCAAGGAAGACCTGGGCGACCTGTGCATCTCCCGGCCCAAGACGCGCCTGACCTGGGGCATCGAGCTGCCGTTTGACAGCGATTTCGTGACCTATGTCTGGTTCGACGCGCTCATCAACTACATCTCGGCGCTCGGCTTCCCCGACGGTGAGGACTATCGAAAATACTGGTCCGGAGCCTATCATCTGGTGGCCAAGGACATCCTGAAACCGCACGCCGTGTTCTGGCCGACCATGCTCATGGCCGCCGGCATCCCGCTCTACAAAGGGCTGCGCGTGCACGGCTACTGGACCGTGAACGAGACCAAGATGTCCAAGAGCCTGGGCAACGTGGTCGCGCCGCTCGATATGGCCCAGAAATACGGCCTGAGCGCTTTTCGCTATTTTCTGCTGGCGGAGATGAGCTTCGGCCAGGACTCGTCTTTCAGCGAGGACGCCCTGGTGGGCCGTTTCAACGCCGATCTGGCCAATGACCTGGGCAACCTTTTTTCGCGCAGCCTGTCCATGACCCACAAGTATTTTGGCGGAAAGGTGCCCGAGTGCGGTGAACTTCAGGATCTGGATCGCGAGGTGCTTGAGATCGGGCACAACGCCATGGCCAATTTTCAGAGCCAGTTCGAGCATTTCCAGTTTTCCCGGGCGCTCAAATCGCTGTGGGAGCTGGTCCGCCATCTGAACAAGTACATTGACTCCTCCGCGCCCTGGACCCTGTACAAGAACAAGGACCTGAACAGGCTGGGGACGGTCATCTACGTCATTCTCGAAGGCATGCGCAAGGTGGCCGTGCATCTGTGGCCCGTCATGCCGTCCACGAGCGAGACCATGCTGACCCAGCTCGGCATGAAATTCGATGTGGGGAGCGTGGATCTGGAGGCCGAGACCTCGTCGTGGTTCGGCCTGGCTCCGGGCACGCTTGTCGCCGAGCGCTCCAATCTTTTCCCGCGCCAGGACCTGGAGCCCAGGGAGGAGAAGGCAGCGGAGCCGAAGAAGCCCAAGGCTCCGAAAGAGACCACGGCCGCTCCAAAGATAGAGATGGCCTGCCCGGAGTGCATTGAATTCGAGGATTTTGCCAAGGTCGATCTGCGCGTAGGTACGGTGCTCGAAGTCACCCCGCATCCCGAAGCGGATCGCCTGCTTGTCCTTAAAATAGACGCCGGCGAGGAGAATCCGCGGCAGGTCGTGGCCGGGATCGCCGAATTCTGGAAACCCGAGGAGCTTGTCGGCAGGCAGGTGGTCGTGGTTTTCAACCTGAAACCCCGCAAGCTGCGAGGCATGGTCTCCCAGGGCATGGTCCTGGCGGTGAAGAAGGAAGGCGGCCTGGCCCTGCTTGGACCGAGTTCGGAAGTGGCCAATGGGGGCAAGGTGTCCTGATATTTATTCCGGATCGGATAGCTAAAAAACCATGGATCCCCGCCTTTGCGGGGATGACCTGTGTTGCCGTGGTCGTCTCCAGTGTTCCGCAAGCGTGGAGATTTCGCCGTAATTTTATGGCGTGGCACCTTATCGGTCTGTAACGGGACCCCAGGTATGGCAAGGCATCATTCCCGCGAAGGCGGGAATCCATCTTCCGTCTTGATTCAACGAGCCCACTCCTTCATTCGGCGTGGGCTCGTTTTTTTTGCTGCTTAGAACAGCCCGCTGATCACGCCGTTTTCATCGATATCTATCTTTTCCGCCGAGGGCACTTCAGGCAGGCCGGGCATGCGCATCATGTTGCCGGTGATGGGCACCAGAAAGCCGGCCCCGGAGGCGATCTCGATCTCGCGCACGGTGGCCACGAAATCGCGCGGACGACCGCGCAGACCCGGTTGATCCGAGAGGGAGCTTTGGGTCTTGGCGATGCACACGGGCAGCCCTTCCAGGCCAAGTTGCTTGACTTTTTCCAGATCCTTGAGCGCTCCTGGGGCGTATTCCACTGCGGCCGCGCCGTAAACGCGGGTGGCGATGATCTCGATCTTCTCGCGCACGCTCTGCTTCCAGTCGTACAGGGGTTTGTAGTGGGCCGTGCAGCGGTCGGCCGTGGCCGCGACCAGTTCGGCCAGCTCCTCGGCCCCTTCCCCTCCCTTTTCCCAGCCCTCCATGATGGCCGCCTGCACGCCCATGAGCTGGCAGTGGTCGAGGATGACCTGATGCTCCTCGTCCGTGTCCGTGGCGAAGCGGTTGATGGCCACGATGGGGGTGAGGTGGAAGAGGCCCACGTTCTCGATCTGCTTCGTCAGGTTCTCAAGGCCCCTGGCCAGCGCCTTGGTGTTGGGCACGGACAGGTGCGCAAGCTCCACCCCGCCGTGGTATTTCAGCGCGCGGACCGTGGCCACCAGGACCACGGCGCAGGGGTCGAAACCTGCGGATTGGCACTTGATGTCCAGAAATTTCTCTCCGCCCAGATCAAATCCGAAGCCCGCCTCGGTGACCACATAGTCGGCGAGGCAGAGGCCTGTGCGGGTGGCGATGACCGTGTTGGTGCCCTGGGCGATATTGGCGAAGGGGCCGCCGTGCATGATGGCCGGGTTGCCCTCCAGGGATTGGATGAGGTTGGGCTTGACGGCATCCTTGAGCAGGGCGGCCATGGCGCCCTGGGCGCTCAAGTCGCGGGCGTGGATGGGTTCGCGGCCGAAGGTGAAGCCAAGGAAGATGTCGCCCAGGCGGCGCTTGAGGTCGGGCAGATCGTCGGCCAGACAGAGGATGGCCATGATCTCCGAGGCGGCGGTGATGTCGAAGCCGGTCTCGCGCGGGACGCCGTGCATGAGACCACCCAGGCCGCAAACCATGCGCCTGAGCGAGCGGTCGTTCATGTCCATGACCCGCTTCCAGCCCACGGTGCGGCCGTCGAGATTGAGCGACCGATTCTTGCTCTGCAGGTTGTTGTCGATGAGGGCCGCCAGGAGGTTGTTGGCCTTCTCGATGGCCGAGAAATCTCCTGTGAAGTGGAGGTTTATGTCCTCCATCGGCAACAGCTGCGAATAGCCGCCGCCGGTGGCGCCGCCCTTGATGCCGAAGACCGGGCCGAGCGACGGCTCGCGCAGCACGACCATGGATTTCTTGCCGATGCGGTTCAGGCCGTCATTGAGGCCGATGGAGACGGTGGTCTTGCCCTCACCGGCCGGGGTGGGGGTGATGGCTGAAACCAGGATGAGCTTGCCGTATTTGCACTGGTCCTTCTCGGCCAGATGCAGGGGCAGCTTGGCCTTGTGTTTGCCGTAGGGTTCGAGCTGGTCGTAGTTCAGGCCGAGTTTGGCCGCGATGTCGCGGATGTGGAGCATCTTGGCTTGCTGGGCGATGGCGATGTCGGATTGCACGGCCTTAGGCATAGGGCTCTCCTGGCTTATTTGTGATCGGGACAGAACGGGCAGAGGCATTGTTCCAGTTCGAGTTCGTAACCGAAGCGCTCGCGCACTGTTTTGCGGCACAGTTCAACTAGGTCGAGCACATCCTGGCAGGTGGCGTCGTCCACATTGATGATGAACCCGGCGTGCTTCTCCGAGACCTGCGCTCCGCCCACGCGAGCGCCCTTGAGGCCCGCCTGATCGATGAGCTGCGATGCGTAGGCGCCTTCGGGGCGCTTGAAGACGCTCCCGGCGGACGGAAATTCGAGGGGCTGTTTTTCCTTGCGCTTGGCCAGGATCTCCTTGCGCTTGGCCAGGAGCGCCTTTGGTTCGGATCGGGGCGGGCTCCAGACCGCCGACAGGATGACCGCCTCGCGCAATGCCTCGGCCTTGCGGTAACCGAATCCGCACTCCTCCTTGGACAGCTCGATGACGCGGCTGTCCCTGGTCAGGATCGTGACGCTTTGCAGCTGGTCCGAGATTTCATGGCCGTAGGCGCCGGCGTTCATGAACAGCGCACCGCCCAAGGTTCCGGGAATGCCCGACAAACACTCGACCCCGCCCAGGCCCTCGCGCAGGCACTCCAGCACCCAGGCATCCATGATCTTACCGGCCTCGGCGAAAACCGTTTCGCCATCGAAGCGGGTGGCCGTCATTTCGCTCGTGGAGATGATCGGCAAAAGGATCTCGTTGTCCGGGAAAAGCGTGTTGGCCCCGCCGCCGTGAATCCAGTATGGTAGCCTTTGGGCGCGGTGCCGGCGTACGATGTCGACCAGCTCCTCGGGGCTCTCGGGAAAATAGATGTCCCGGGCCGTGCCTCCGATGCGATAGGTGCAGTAATTCTTGAGTGGGATGTTTTGAAGATGTTTCATTGTTCCTGCCTGAATACGTCCACTTGCGGGAGTGTGCAATATTGCGGTGATTCAATCGAGAATGTAGGAAGCTATAAAGCGATGGGCCAGATCGGGATGCGAGCTGTTCACGCAACCCCTAAATCTGTCCGGCATTCTTGACGCATTCCTTGATTACAGCTAGCCTTGAAATCAAAACATCAATCATTTGAGAAAGCTATGAAACTCTCCGCGAAGTCCAGATATGCGTCCCGAATCCTGCTTGATTTGGCTCTGCACGATGAGGGAATCCCTCATCGGGTGAACGACATTGCCGAACGCACGGGGATCACCGTGCCGTTCATCGAGCAAATCATCAAGCCCCTGAAACACGCCGGGATGGTGGCAAGCAAGCGTGGAGCTGCGGGCGGTCATCAGCTGAGCCGCCCTGCGGAACAGATAACCCTTGGCGACATCGTGCGCATCATGGAAGGCTCGGTGGAGCTTGCGGCCTGTTTGAGCTCGCCGGAGCTTTGCGACAGAACGGCGGTGTGTCTGACCAGGGCGGCCTGGCAGCGAGCCACGGATGCGATGCTGCGTGAATTGGACACCATCAATCTGGCCGAACTGGCCAAGGGCGCACCCAATTGTTGCCAGCTTGCGGACGATTATTTCGACTGCAAAGAGGATCTCCCGGTTTGACAAAGATTTTGTCCCCTGTCAGGAGTTGAGGTCCCGCGCCACTGCGCGGGATTTCTTGCATCTGGAGGAACCATGAGCATCCCTTCCGGTTTTCAATTTTCCACCGCCCAGTGCGGGTTCAAACGTCCGGGGCGCTCCGATCTTGCGATCGTGATCAGCGATGTGCCCGCTGTCGCCGCCGGCGTCTTTACCACCAATCGTTTTCAGGCCGCGCCTGTTCTCGTGGCCAGGGAAATTCTTGAGGCCGCGCCTTCGGGCATCCGCGCCATGGTTGTCAATTCCGGCCAGGCCAATGCCTGCACAGGACAGGAAGGCATCGACAAATGCCGGATCACCCTGGAGCTGCTGTCCGCGCTAGGCCTCGCGCCTTCCGAGATTCTGCCGGCCTCCACGGGCGTCATCGGCGATCAGCTGAAGATGGACCTGTGGGAAAAAGGGATACCGTCCCTGCGCGAGAATCTCGGCAAGGTGGGGCTGGTTGACATGGCCCGCGCCATCATGACCACGGACACCTTTCCCAAGATGGCGACCCGCGAAGTGACGCTTGCCGCAGGCACGGTCCGCCTCGCCGGATTTTGCAAGGGCGCGGGCATGATCTGCCCGAACATGGCGACCATGCTCGGCTTCATTCTCTGCGACGCGGGCGTGGATCAGGCTTGGTGGCAGGCGGCTTTGGTCCGCTGCGTCGACAAAAGCTTCAACGCCATCACCGTGGATGGAGACACCAGCACCAACGACTGTGTCCTGGCGTTGGCCAACGGCACCGCGGTCAAGGCTGAATCGCGGGATTTGGCTGTTTTGGAAGAGGCGCTGCTCGAAATCTGTCAGGATCTTTCCTACATGATCGTGCAGGACGCAGAGGGCGGGACCAAGGTCATGCGCATAAACGTGTACGGCGCAGCAAGCTTGTCCGATGCCCAGTTGGCCGCGCGGGCCGTGGGCAATTCGCCGCTGGTCAAGACCGCGCTGTATGGCCGCGATCCCAACTGGGGCCGGATTGTCGCCGCTTTGGGACGCAGCGGCGCGACGTTTGTGCCCGAAGACGTGATCGTGCGCATCGCGGGTATGACGATTTTTCGCCAAGGCACTCCAGTCAAGGCCGACTGGGACAGTCTGCTTGCCTCGGCCCTGCGCCGGGACACTGTGGACATCGACCTGGAGCTTGGCGCGGGCGAGGCAGAGATTACGCTCATGGCCTCCGATTTTACCGAGGAGTACATCAAGATCAATGCTGAATACCGAACCTGAAGCCCAGGTCATGGCGGATCAAACCTGGAAACGCCTGGCTGATTTTGTTTTCGAGCTGGGCATGCTGCGCCGGACTCCGCGTACGGGATACCAGTTTCTGGGCTCCGGCGCGGAGAACGTTGCCGAGCATTCCTTCCGGACGGCCATGATCGGCTATATCCTGGCGCGCAAGGCCGGGGCGGATGTGGCCCGGACCGTGTTTTTGTGCCTTTTTCATGACGTGCACGAGGCCCGCATAGGGGACTTCAATTACGTGAACCGCATCTACAACACGAGTAACGCGGTGCTGGCCTTCACCCACGCCCTGGAGGGCACAGGGCTGCGCGTCGAGGTGCTGGGTCTGTGGCATGAGTTGGAGGCGGGGGAGACCCTTGAGTCCAATCTGGCCCAGGATGCGGACCAGCTCGACTTCATCGCCAACCTGAAGGAAGAGCAGGATCTCGGCAACCCCTATGCGGCTAAATGGCTTGAACATGCGATCCTGAGGGTTAAAACGGATTTTGCCCGCGAGCTTGCCCAGGCTATCCGAACCACGGATCAGTCGGACTGGTGGTTTGTCCGCCCGGACGAATCCTGGTGGCGCAAAGGGAACGGCAAGCCCCGCCCATAGAGGACCATGACAGAGACAGCGCCGCGGACACCCCGAACTGGTCGGGCAATAGCGAGTTTTCTGCTCGCCCTATGCCTGCATGTCGTCCCGGCTTGGCTCGTTCTTTTCGGTCCGCTTTATGGCCTGCCGGACGTTCTTGAAATCAATCTGGACACCATCAACTTGTATCGCGAACGTATTTTGAGGGACACTGCGGCCGCGAGGCTCGCTGAGTCGGAGTCGTTGCCGTTGTTGCACGTTTCCATATCCATGCCGGCTCGCCCGGAGAGCGCAAAACGAGTATCCAAGCCGCGCAGTGAAGAGGATTTGATTCGGGCCCGGTCCGTGCAGCGCGCCATCCGTTTTCTTTGGGAGGGAATGTCTCCCGAGAGACCTGGGTATGCATTGGTCAGCCTGAACATTCTGGAGGACGGCAGCATCGGAGAGTCTGTGGTCAACCGCATTTCCGGGGATGAGGAGTTCCAATCCTTCCTGCTCTCCTTCTTGTCCGCCTTGAAGGTGTCCTACGGGAATATGGCCGGTTCCGGCGACGCGCTGTGGATCGAGTGCGAGTTTGTGGTTCAGCCTCGTGCGCGCAAGGACGGGTCATGATTGTCGCGGTTATCTCCGATACTCATCTCGACCAGCCGGATGCCCTGCTGACCGCTGTCTTTGAGCGTCACTGCCTCACTGCCGACGTTCTTCTGCATTGCGGAGACTGCGTGGGCGAGGAGACTTGGTCATTTTTGAATGCCCACCCGCGCATGTACTCCGTGCAAGGCAACTGCGATCTGCCGCCCTTGTGCGGAGCCCTGCCCTCTCTGCGGGAGCTTGAACTTGAAGGGTTCCGCCTGGGCATGGGGCATGGGTGGGGGCCTCGCTCACGGGTGGGCGAAGTCGTTGCCCGTCAGTTTTCAAACGTGGACATTGTCTGTTACGGCCACACCCACATTCGGGATTGGCGGCAGCTGGACAATGGAACATGGCTGCTCAATCCTGGATCCCTTTTTTGGCCCCGCTCCGGCGAGGGCGGCATGGCTAAATTATTTTTGCAGTCCGGAAAGGCTCCGGAAGTGATGTGGATTACGCTTTGAGCGCATGACGCCATTGCACGGATGAGCAGCATTGAACCGGTACGAAAAAAGCCCGTCTCCAGCGAGACGGGCTTTTTTGTATGCGTTGGTGGCGCAGCCTGAGATTAGTTTTCGATCAGGGCCGGGTTGGTGATGCGCACGTCGGCCTTGGCTCGCAGGTCTGTAAAGAAGGCCTGCATTGTTTGTTCCTCGGCACGCTGGTTGAGTGTGGTCAGCCACAGCTCCTTTTCGGAATTCCATTCTTCTTCGGTCGGTGGCGTGACCTTGACGGCCTTGGCCAGGGCATAACCTGCCGGGAAGGCATACGACTCCGGCAACCATGAGCCGGGTTTGGTCTCGAATGCCTTCGCGGACAGCATCTGGTTCATGCCCAAGCCGGCGATGGCGTCCTGTCTTCCGAAGGGCTCCGTCTCGGCGGAGGTGGCGTTTGCGTCGGACAAAGTCTCTCCCTTGAGCAGACGGGCCAGATCCTGATCGGCAGCGGCTTTGGCGATTTTCAGCGCCTCTTCCTGGATGATGGCGGTCACGATTTCCGCCTTGACTGCCTCCAGAGGCTTTACGGATTCAGCGAGCTGCTCACGCTTTGTTGCCAGCAGATAGCCATCTGCGATGGGCAGCGGGGACGGGGTCGTGGCATTGACTTCCAGATCAAAAAGCGTCGCGACGTTTTCGGGAGAAAGTCCGGCCAGTTCCCACGGACCTTGTGCTTTGGTAAAGAGGCCCGTTTCCTGGACTTCAAGCTTGAGTCCGATGGTTTTGACCACGGAGGCCAAGGTTTCGCCGGCCAGAACCATCTCCAGGGCCTGATCCAGGCGGTCTTGCAGCGTTTCCGCCGCCCGGTCCTGGGCGATGTCATTGATGATGCTTTCCGACACGTCCTTGTATTCTTCATAACCGGCCGCCTTCATGTCCTCCACCTTGATGAGGTGGAGGCCGAACTGGGTGCGTACCGGTTCGCTGACAGCGCCTTTCTTCAAGGCAAAGGCGGCTTCTTCGAAGGGCTTGACCATTCTGCCGCGTCCGAACCAGCCAAGCTCGCCACCGGTCTGTTTGCCGGAAGGGTCCTGGGTGTATTTGGCGGCCACATCCTCGAAGGATTTGCCGGCCTTCAGGTCTGCCTGGGCGGTCTTGATCACGTCCATGGCCTTGGTCACGTCGGCCTCGGTGGCGTTCTCTTCAAGTCGTACCAGAAGGTGACGAGCCTTGACCTGCTCCTCGATTTTGAATTTTTCCTTGTTGGCCGTGTAGTATTTTTCGGCCTCTTCAGGAGAAACCGCTGCGGCGTCGGCCAGGGTCTTGGGGCTGAGCAGCAGATAGTCGATCTTGGCCTGGGCCTGCACGGTGTAGTCGGTCTTGCGTGCGCCATAGTACTCGGCGATGCGCTCCTCGGTTGCGTTGGCCTGGTCTTGGTAACGTTCCCACGGGTACATCAGATAGGAGACTATCGCAGTGCTGCGGCCATACTCGTAGAAGTCGCGGGCCTGGCCCTCGCCAAGACGTCCGGGAAGGCCGATGTAGGTCCGAAGCTTATCCATGAGCATGCCGCGCATGTATTCGGATTCGAATTTGCCTGGTGTGAGGTTGTTGGCGCGCAGCACGTTCTGGTATGCATTTGCGTCAAAAACGTTGGTCTCGTTCTGAAAGGCGGGAATGAGATGGATTTCTTTGGCCAGCTCTTCCTTGGATACGGACAGACCAAGTTTGTCTGCCTGCTGTAGCATCAGTTCCTCGATGACCATCTGCTCGAGGATCTGCCGCTTGAATCCCATCTGGGCAAGCATTTCGGACGTAATATTCGGGTTCTGGCTGCGCGCGAGTTCGACGTTGCGTTGCAGTCGCTCCTGAAAGTGCTGGAAGAGAATAGGGGAATCGTTGACCGTGGCAACGACGGTAGTTTGGTCATTCTGCATGCGATTCATGCCAAAGGCCAAAACGAACACAGCAATGATGATGCCGAAGAGAATTTTAATTCCCCAACTTTGGGCGCCCTGGCGCAGGATTTCGAGCATGGAATCTCCGACAAGTAGTCTGAGGTTAAAATGGGAAGAAAAGGCCCCAAGGGGCCTTGCTATTTTTGTCTGTCGTTAACGTAATTCAGCAAACCGCCCGCTTTGATAATGGCTATTTCATTACCCGTCAAATCATGGGTCAATGTGATGCGCTTCCCGCATGACGTCGTGGCGCTCAGGGGCGCACCTGCGGCAAGGTGGGTGACGTCGAGACGTAGCGAGTCGCCTTGGTTCAGGGCCTCATAATCCGCCGGGTTGGCGAGAACCAGGGGCAGGATGCCGAAGTTGATCAGGTTGGCTTTGTGAATGCGGGCAAACGATTTGGTCAGCACGACGCGCACTCCCAGATGACGGGGGGCCAGCGCTGCGTGTTCGCGGCTGGAACCCTGGCCGTAGTTTTCTCCGCCAAGGATGAGGCCTTGTCCGGCGGCCTCGGCACGGGCCACGAAGCCCTTGTCCACTCGTTCGAACACGTGCCGGCTGATGGCCGGGATGTTGGAGCGCAGGGCTGTAATGGCTGCGCCCGCCGGCATGATGTGGTCGGTGGTGATGTTGTCGCCAACCTTGAGCAGCACAGGCAGTTCCAAGGTTTCGGGCAGCCTGTCGAAAGGCGAGAGGGCAACGATGTTCGGCCCGCGCAGGATTTCGACATTGCTCCCATCCTCAGGCGGAAAGGCGAATAGATGGCGAATGGACGGCGCCGCCTCGGGCAGGGACGGTTTGGAAGCGGCTTTGGTCCAGGTCGAGGGGTTCGTGAATTTGCCATGCAGGGCACAGAAGGCCGCGGTGATCGGACTGACCAGGTAGACCTGCCCGTCCTGAGTGCCGCTGCGGCCTTCGAAATTGCGATTGAACGTCCGTGCGCTGACGCCGCCGCTGCTGGGCGAGCCGCCCATGCCGATGCACGGACCGCAGGAACATTCCATGAGCCGTCCGCCTGCATCGAGGATGAGGTCAAGTAAACCCTCGGCCATGAGCATTTTCAGCACCTGCTTGGAGCCAGGGGAAAGGAGCAGGTCCGTGTTTGAGGCGATGTGTTTGCCGGACAGGATCTGGGCCACGCTCTGCAGATCGGAATAGGACGAGTTGGTGCAGGAGCCGATGGCTACCTGATCCACGCTCAGCCCATCCAATTCCGCCACGGGCACGACGCGGTCGGGCATGTGCGGCTGAGCGGCGAGGGGCACGAGGGTGCCGAGGTTAATGATGATTTCCCGGTCGTATTCCGCGTCTTCGTCGGCAGCCAGCGGGGCGAAGTCATTTTCGCGGCCCATGAGCTTCAGGAACGCTCGGGTCTGTTCGTCGCTGGGGAAGACGGAGGACGTTGCGCCGAGCTCCGCGCCCATGTTGGTTATGGTCGCCCGCTCAGGAACGCTTAAGGTAGCGACGCCGGGACCGCTGTATTCCATGACTGCGCCGACGCCGCCCTTGACGGTCAGGATGCCCAGCAGGTGCAGAATGACGTCCTTGGCGGAGGCATGCCCGGTCAGCTGGCCTTCCAGACGAATATTGAAGACCTTGGGCATCGTTATTGTATATGGTTCACCGGCCATGGCCAGGGCCACTGACAGGCCGCCAGCCCCCATGGCCAGACTGCCGATGCCGCCCGCAGTGGGCGTGTGCGAATCGGATCCGATCAGGGTCTTGCCGGGCACGGCGAAATTCTCCAGATGCAACTGGTGACAGATGCCCGTGCCGGGGGGCGAAAAAATGATGCCGTACTTGGCTGCTACGCTGCGCAGATAGCGATGGTCGTCGGGGTTGCGGAAACCCATCTGCAAGGTGTTGTGATCGACATAGCTGACGGAAAGTTCGGTCTTGACCCGCGGCAGTCCGATGGCTTCCCACTGCAGATAAGCCATGGTCCCCGTGGCATCCTGGGTCAGGGTCTGGTCTATCTTGATGGCCACTTCGCTGCCGGGCGTCATGTCGCCCTCTACGAGATGTGACGCGATGATCTTTCGGGTGAGGCTGAGTTTCATGCGTGCTCCTTCTGGGAAGTTCGTGCTCATTGAAAAAAGGCTCCCAGCCGAAGCTGGGAGCCTGAATTGTCTGGTTTACCAGGTGGATTTAAGCCGTCGAAGTTTAACCTGCAGGATCTGGATTTCAGTATCCAGGCGCAGCTTGTCCTGCTGCAATCGGAAAATGTCCTCATGAAAGGTGATGCCGCGTGCAGGGTCTTCGTTTTGCAGCAATTCTTTGGCCTTGGCTTGGGCCTGGGCTTGTTCTTTTCGGAAATTGTCGATTTCCTGTTCGATGCGCTTAATCTGTTGTGATTCTGATTCGCTTTCGTTTGGGCTTGTCATCTTGAATTTCGTCTACCTGTTCTTCGCTGTGCGGAGGGTGGATAAAGTTTTGCGGAGTTGGAAGGTTCATGAAAATCTTCCAAAACCAGGGCCATGCCGAGGAGATGTTGTCCGCATTGGTCATGCAGACTCCCGGATGGGTGAAGGAGATGAGGGCACCTGCCAGGGTCCAGTAGGGTCCAGGACTTTGCCAAGGGGACTCGCTGACTTTCTTGGCATCCAGCAGGCCGACCTGTAAAAGCCCAGGTTCTATGGAGTAGCCCGCGCCGAGGTTTTCAAGCAGGTCCTGAGCGTGTTCCACATCCTCACGCGCGGTGTCCAGCGTGATGGAGCATTTGCCGCGAAGGCCCATGGACATGGCCAGCACCAAGGGCAGATATTCCTGACAGGATGTGATATCAATGGATAATTTTTGAGGTCTGTTGCTCATGCTGGCGGTGAGTTGATTCCCGTCCGTGCTGATGCGCAGGCCAAATTCATGCAGGATATCCATGATATCATGGAGATGCTGCGCGTACTCCGGCCATTTGCCATGCAGAACCACCCTGCCGTCGGTAAAGAACGGAAGAACGAGCAGGTGCAGGCTCATCAGCGGGTCAACGGGGATGTCCACCGCCGAGAGATCAAGGCTGAGCGGCGCCGGAGGGACGGAGATGTTCACGCCTTCAAACTGCAACTCCGGGACAAACTGCTGCAAGAATCCGATTCCCTTGCGCAGCAGTTTGCTGCTTGCGAAGGATTCGTGCAGGCGGATGGTCAAACCAGCTTTGTATGTCGTGGCCGCGACAACCAGCGCAAGGACAAACTTCTTGGAAATTCCAGGTGTTATGGTAATAGTTTCAGGAAGCTGGCCACTGCTTTCCACTCTGACCGGGAGACCGTTGCTGTGCGGTTCGACGACGGTCAGACGTGCGCCGAGTTGTGGCAGAAGCTCCTGCACGGGCCTGACATCGTGGATTTTCAGCTTGGTTGACCCGGTAAACTTGGCCTTGGTAACCTGGCCAAGCGCAAGGCAAAGGAGCAGATAAAAGTGAAATTTACTTTGCCCGGCGTAAATGATCTTGTTGTCCATGGACCAGGACTGGACGGGCTGAGCTTCACATTGCCTGTTATGGAAGGTGAGGTTGAACCCGCACAGATTGAGAGCGTTGATCAGTTCCAGTGAAATGTCGTTTCCCTGGAAGGGCGCTACGGTCAGTGGGGTGGAGTTCGTGGCCCCGAGAAAGAACATCATGCTGCGCAGAATCTGATCCCGTGGGGCTTCCAAGTCGATGTCGACAGGTTTGCGCCTGGGAAAGAGACACAGCGGCTTTTCGTTGGAAGTATTTCGTTCGACCCGCGCATACGAGAGGTTGTTGGTCAGATGAAAGATTTTCTTTAAAATTTGGGGTTCGAGGTTGTCGGCTTTGGATGAATCCCTCCAGACCTGCCACAGCACTTTTTCCTGACTGGGATCGGTGATGCCGAGGTTTTTGGCCCGTCGGGAAGATGCCGCCCGTGACAGGAGATTGGTTCGAGCCATAAGCAGGGAGACGAGTTTTTCGTCGAGGTGCGCAAGTTCTTGCGTCAAGGAAAGGGAATTATGTTTTTCAGCCATGCAAGTAATGTCGGGGCTAGGGTTTAATTGTTCATGGGTGCATGAACGCAGAGGGCGCGATGGCTCCGTGTGTGTTGCCTTTAACAATAAGATTGTATGCATTGCAAGCGGTTATTGTTTGATGTCAGCATAACACATTGAAATAAAAGGGATAAGCGCCGAAGTGAGTCGCTTCGGCGAGGACGTGGCGGTTTGGCAGGGATATTCAAATGAGTGGTTGTGTCATAAAGAGTCGCGGTTGATAAAAAAATCACAAAATGGTTGACAAGTTCGCCGTTGCGAAGCAAATAAGTGTCTCCATTCTGTTATTTGTGAAAATAAAAACAAACTATATTTAGGAGGATCCGCATTATGGCTCTCGTACCCCCGCATGGTGGAAAAGGTTTGGTTTGCTGTCTGCTTCAGGGCGCCGAATTGGCTGCCGAGCAGAAAAAGGCCGCTGGTTTGAAGAAGATCGACATCAGCCCCCGCGCCAAGGGCGACCTGATCATGATGGGCATCGGCGGCTTTAGCCCGCTGACCGGCTTCATGACCAAGGCTGACTGGAAGTCCGTTTGCGAAAAGTTCACCTTGGCCGACGGCACCTTCTGGCCCGTGCCTGTGACCCTGGATATGGACGAAGAAGTTAAGGTTGGCGAAGAGATCGCGCTGTTCGACCCCAAGAAGGGCGTATTCATGGCTACCATGAAGGTCACCGAAGTTTATGAAATGACCGACGCTGACAAGAAATGGGAATGCGAGAAGGTCTACAAGGGCGAGGGCGAAGAGTCCGCTGGCGACAAGTTCTGGGAAATCGCACCCAAGGATCATCCCGGCGTAATTATGGTCATGGCTCAGAAGAAGTACAATGTAGCCGGTCCAGTCAAAGTCCTGTCCGAAGGCGACTACCGCGACAGATTCCCCGGATGCTACATGTCCCCGGCCGAAGCTCGTGCCACCTTCGAAGAAAAGGGTTGGAGCAAGGTCGCCGCTCTGCAGTTGCGCAACCCCATGCACCGCTCCCACGAATATCTGGCCAAGATCGCTGTTGAAGTTTGCGACGGCGTCTTCATCCACTCTCTGGTCGGCAACCTGAAGCCCGGCGACATCCCGGCCGAAGTGCGCATCAAGTGCATCGACATGCTCATTGATAAGTACTTTGTGAAGGCCAACGTCGTTCAGGGCGGCTATCCCCTGGATATGCGCTATGCCGGTCCTCGCGAAGGCCTGCTGCACGCTACCTTCCGCCAGAATTACGGCGTTTCCGACATGCTGATCGGTCGTGACCACGCTGGCGTTGGTGACTTCTACGGTCTGTTCGAAGCCCAGGAAATCTTTGACCGCGTTCCCAAGAACCTGGGCGCTGGCAAGGACCTGATCACCCAGCCCATGAAGATCGACTGGACCTTCTACTGCTACAAGTGCGACGGTATGGCTTCTCTGCGCACCTGCCCACATGGCAAGGATGACCGCGTTGTCCTGTCCGGCACCAAGCTGCGCAAGGCACTGTCCGAAGGCGCCGAGGTTGTTGATCACTTTGGCCGCGATGAAGTCCTGGTGATCCTGCGCGAATACTACTCCACTCTGACTGAAAAAGTTGAAGTGAAGATGCAGGGTGCCGCTTCCGGCGCTAACATGTAGTTTTTGAACATAGCCAGGGGGGCGGGTCGAAGCCCGCTTCCCTGATTTGGCCTTTCGAGCATGGTCTTGCGAGGCCTATGATTGTCAACGTGCGGCTTGACACAACAAACATGCTTTGATAAAAGATTCACAAGCAAAATGCTTAGGTATTTTTTTGTTTGTTTCGGGCCTGTGGCTAAGTTGTTTTAAACTCTTTATTCGGAGGAATTATGCCAACCTTTGTTGATCCAGCAAAGTGTGATGGATGCAAGGGCGGTGAAAAGACTGCCTGTATGTACATCTGTCCTAACGACCTGATGATCCTGGACCCTGTAGAGATGAAGGCTTACAATCAGGAGCCGGCCGCTTGCTGGGAATGTTACTCCTGTATCAAAATTTGTCCCCAGGGTGCGATCACTGCTCGTCCCTACGCTGACTTTGCTCCCATGGGCGGCACTTGTATCCCGCTGCGCGGCGCCGAAGACATCATGTGGACCGTTCAGTTCCGCAATGGCGAAGTAAAACGCTTCAAGTTCCCCATCCGCACCACTGTTGAAGGTTCCATAAAGCCTTTCGAAGGCAAACCAGAAGCTGGGAATCTGGAAGACGAACTTCTGTTCACCGAGACCGCTCTGGCGATCCCCAAAGAAGCTCTCGGCAAGAAAATTGAAATCGGTGAAGCAGACCTGAAGGTCACCTTCAAGTCGGCCGTCGCCTAATTCGGCGCTTTAAACGAAAGAAATTTCAGGAGGAACATATGCCTCAGATTCCTGTTAAAGACGTGATCAAGGGCCTTGCCTGCGCAGAGCCCGAAGTCGTTGAGATTGATACCGACATTCTTATGGTCGGTGGTGGTATGGGTAACTGCGGTACTGCTTTTGAAGCAGTGCGCTGGGCCGACAAGGTCGGTGGTGACATCAAGATTCTGATGGTCGACAAGGCTGCGGTTGATCGCGGCGGCGCGGTTGCTCAGGGCCTTTCCGCCATTAACACCTATATCGGTGAAAATGATGTTGACGACTATGTCCGCATGGTCCGCACCGACCTCATGGGCATCGTTCGCGAAGACTTGATCTACGACCTTGGCCGTCACGTGGATGACTCCGTTCATCTGTTCGAAGAGTGGGGCCTGCCTTGCTGGATCAAGAAAGACGGCAAAAACCTGGACGGCGCTCAGGCGCACAAAGAAGGTTTGTCTCTGCGCAAGGGTGATGCCCCTGTCCGTTCCGGACGTTGGCAGATCATGATCAACGGTGAGTCCTACAAGGTCATCGTTGCTGAAGCCGCCAAGAACGCCCTTGGTTCCGATCGTTACTTGGAGCGTATCTTTATCGTTAAGCTGCTGCTTGACGCCAAGACGCCCAACCGTATCGCCGGTGCCGTCGGCTTCTCCGTTCGTGAAAACAAAGTGTACGTCATCAAAGCTAGCGCCATGTCCGTGGCTTGCGGTGGTGCCGTTAACGTATATCGTCCCCGCTCCACTGGTGAAGGCCTCGGCCGCGCTTGGTATCCAGTATGGAACGCCGGTTCCACCTACACCATGTGTGCCCAGGTTGGCGCTGAAATGACCATGATGGAAAACCGCTTCGTACCCGCCCGCTTCAAAGACGGTTACGGTCCGGTCGGCGCATGGTTCCTGCTCTTCAAGGCCAAAGCCACCAACGCCAAGGGTGAAGACTATTGTGTCACCAACCGCGCCATGCTGAAGCCTTACGAAGATCGCGGTTACGCAAAGGGCCACGTCATCCCCACCTGTCTGCGCAACCACATGATGCTTCGCGAAATGCGCGAAGGCCGCGGTCCCATCTACATGGACACCGCTACCGCCCTGCAGACCACCTTCAAGGACCTGTCCAAGGCCGAGCAGAAGCATCTTGAGTCCGAAGCTTGGGAAGACTTCCTGGATATGTGTGTTGGTCAGGCCAACCTGTGGGCCGCCATGAACATCAAGCCCGAAGAACGCGGCTCTGAAATCATGCCCACTGAACCTTACCTGCTCGGTTCGCATTCCGGTTGTTGCGGTATCTGGGTTTCCGGCCCGAACGAGCCTTGGGTTCCTGAAGAATACAAGGTTAAGGCTGATAACGGCAAGGTTTACAACCGCATGACCACCGTAAACGGTCTGTGGACCTGTGCTGACGGCGTTGGCGCTTCCGGCCATAAGTTCTCCTCCGGTTCCCATGCTGAAGGCCGCATTGTTGGCAAGCAGATGGTCCGTTGGGTTGTCGATCACAAGGATTTCAAGCCCACTTTGGCTGTTTCCGCTGCTGATCTGAAGAAGGAAATCTACCAGCCCTGGTACACCTTCGAGCAGTTCAAGGGTGCTTCCACAGATCCGGTAGTCAACCCGCACTACATCTCCCCCAACAACTTCATGATGCGCCTCATCAAGTGCACCGATGAATACGGCGGAGGTTGCGCAACTCTGTACACCACTTCCGACAGACTGCTCGACACCGGCTTTGCCCTGCTCGACATGCTGGAAGAAGATTCCAAGAAGCTGGCCGCCCGCGACTTGCACGAGCTGCTCCGTTGCTGGGAACAGTACCACAGACTGTGGACCGTTCGTCTGCACATGCAGCATATCCGTTTCCGTCAGGAAAGCCGTTACCCCGGTTTCTACTATCGTGCCGACTTCATGGGTCTGGACGATGACAAGTGGAAGTGCTTTGTTAACTCCAAGTACGACCCGGCTACTGGTGTAACCAACATCTTCAAGAAACATTACTACCAGATCATCCCTGTCTAGTTTATGGGCCAAAAGGCTGCGGGTCCAACCCGCAGCCTTTTTTCTCTATCAGGAAATAGAATGGTCTATGCATGATCTGTAACCTCTGGTAGTTATAGATTATGCTTGGGCCATTTTATTCATTTTTATGGCCTTCAACATAAGTGTTCTGGGAGGAATCGAATGGCTAGCAACAGCATACTTGTCATAGGTGGTGGCTTCGCCGGGCTCACCGCCGCCCTTGAGGCCGCTGAAATCGGTCATGAGGTCTTCATTATCGAGAAGACCCCTTTTCTGGGTGGACGTGTTATGCAGCTGAACAAATATTTTCCGAAGCTGTGTCCACCTTCGTGCGGTTTGGAAATTCAGTATCAGCGGATCAAGAATAACCCCAAAGTAAAGTTTTTCACCTTGGCCGAAGTCACCAAGGTGGACGGATCCGTTGGAAATTATGAGGTTACTGTTCGGATCAAGCCGCGTTACGCTGGTCCAAGCAGCCCTGATCTTTCTGCTTTGTGTGAAGATCTTTCCACTGAAGTAGTCAACGATTTCGAATTTGGATTGTCCACGCGCAAGCCTGTGTACATGGATGCGCCATTTGCTTTTCCTCAGCGCTATGTCGTTGACAAGGCCAATCTGAATGACGGGGATAAGAGCAAGGTTCAGAAGTGCGATTTTCTTGATCTGACCGAAGAAGAAAAGACGATCACCTTGAGCGTCGGTTCCATCATTATCGCCACAGGTTGGAAGCCCTATGACGTCACCAATCTGTCAAATTTGGGAGCGGGTGCGGTCAAGAACTGTATTTCCAATATGCAGATGGAACGTCTCGCATCTCCTTATGGTCCCACAAACGGTATGATCGTGCGCCCTTCCGACAAACGTGCTCCGAAAAAAGTGGCATTTGTGCAGTGCGCAGGATCACGAGATGAAAATCATCTCCACTACTGCTCATACATTTGCTGCATGGCCTCTCTCAAGCAGGCTCAGTATGTGCGCGAGCAGTATCCTGATGCCGAAGTGACTATCTATTACATCGATCTGCGCACTCCTGGCCGCTACGACAATTTCGCCAAGAAGATTTTGGCGGATGAAAAAATCTTTGCCGTCAAAGGCAAGGTTGCCGCCGTCGAACAGGACAAGGCAGGCGATGATGTGTGGCTCACAGTGGAAGATGCGGTGTCGTGCACCAAGTCTGTCGAACGTTTCGATCTCGTGGTTCTGGCCACAGGAATGCAGCCCAGCCTGGCCGGCGCTTCCCTGCCTATTGATGTCCCGGTTGATGCCGAAGGGTTCATCGTTGGCGGGGAGGAAAAAGGTATTTTCGCCGCGGGCTGTGCCAAACAACCTCTGGACGTGATGAAGTCGGCCCAGTCTGCCACCGGGGCAGCGATGAAAGCGATCCAGACGGTGAGGGGGAGGTAGGACATGGCCGACAAGATTGGTGTATATTTTGACGAATCAAGCCTTGGCGGGGTTCTTGACATCCAGAAGCTGTGCGATGGCGTGCAGAAAAAATGGAAAGATGCCTGTCCCGTGATCAAGGTTCATCCTCGGCTTGCAACTGCCGAAGGCCGGGCTATGATCCAGGCGGATATAGATTCCGGCTTGATCAACGCTGTTTGTGTATGCGGTTCTTCTCCACGCGTGGACTGGGATTTTTATCAGTTTGGGCAGGGCATTTTGGTTGACCGCGTCAATCTGCGCGAACTTTGCGTACTGTGTTACAACGACCCCAGCGGATCTCCTGTCGTCCCGGGACAGACCCCTGAACTGCTGCACAAGATGGCCAACGACTATGTGAACATGGGCGTAATCAAACTGCAGAAGGCCGCTGTTCCCGAGAGCGAGCATATTGAAGTCGTCAATCGGGTTTTAGTCATCGGTGGCGGTTGGGCAGGCCTTAGCGCAGCCATGGATGTTGCCGCCGTCGGGTACGATGTGACTTTGGTCGAGAAAAAAGACATGCTTGGAGGCGCAGCCGCAGGCATGTATAAGACCGTACCGTTCACGTTTCCCTATGACGCGGCCCATGCCACTGGTGTGGAAAAGAAGATTGCCGACGTAGTGGCTTGTGACAAGATCGAGGTTTTGCTCGGAAGTGAAGTTGCCAGTATAGCTGGTGCTCCCGGTAATTATGAAGTGACCGTGGCTGCTGGCAAGGAAGAGCGCGTCATGGCCATTGGTTCCGTGGTTGTGGCCACGGGCTGGGTCCCACAGGATACCGCGTTCCTGAAGCCTCTGGGCTATGGGAAGCTCAAAAACGTCATCACGTCCCGCGAATTCGAGGCCATGGCCAAAGCAGGTTCGATTGCGCGTCCGAGCGATGGCGCAAAACCGACCAAGGTCATGTTCCTGCTCGGTTTTGGCGACAAGCTCGCTCCCTTTGAGGTCAAGGAGCAGGAAGCGCGCGCCGCTGCCTTGGCTGCCGCCGAGAACAAGGAAGCAGATGACACGCCTAAGACCAACTTCATCAAGCAGGACACGTACAAGCACCTCTCATATAGCTCCGAGCTGACCTCGCTGACCGCTCTGAAACAGGCCAATTACGTGCGTGAGTTCCTTCCCGGCGGTGTCGCCATGGTGGTCTACGAGCACATGATGGTGCCCGGACTGAATGAGCTCTATTACAAGGCCGCCCAGAACGATCCCAGTGTCATGATGACCAAGGGCGTTATCAAGGAAGTCCGCGATGGCGGCGATGGAGACATCGTTGTGGTCCTGGAAGATACCTTGCTCGGAGCCAAGGTGGAGATAGAAGTGGACATGCTTGTGCTGCCCACGGCCATGGTGCCGACAACCGCCCTTGATCCGATTCTGAAGCTCAAATACCGGCAGGGACCGGCCATGCCCGATCTTGATATGTTCAACGGGTATGCCGACTCAAACTATATCTGCTTCCCTTACGAGACACGCCGAACCGGCATTTATGCGGCCGGTACAGTTCGTCAGCCCATGACCATGGCCACGGCCGAGGTCGATGCGGCAGGCGCGGCTTTGAAGGCAATTCAGTGTCTTGAGTCCGCGAATAGGGGCATGGCTGTTCACCCCCGTTCGGGCGATCTGTCCTTCCCCAAGTTCAACCTGGTGCGCTGCACGCAGTGCAAGCGTTGTACGGAAGAATGTCCCTTCGGCGCTCTTGATGAGGACGAAAAGGGCAATCCGATGCCCAACACCTCGCGTTGCCGTCGTTGCGGAACATGCATGGGCGCCTGTCCGGAGCGCGTCATCTTCTTCGACAACTATAACGTTGACCAGATCGGCTCCATGATCAAGCAGGTTGAAGTGCCTGACGACATGGCCGTGGGTGGCCCGCGCATGCTTATTCTGGCCTGTGAGAACGATGCATATCCCGCTTTGGATATGGCGGCCTTGCGCGGCAAGAGATGGAGCCCTTACGTTCGTATTGTCCCGGTGCGTTGTCTTGGTTCGGTCAACACCATCTGGATTGCCGATGCCATGTCCAAGGGCACGGACGGCTGTCTGCTTCTGGGCTGCAAATACGGAGAGGATTATCAGTGCCACTTCGTCAAGGGGTCGGAATTGTGTAATCGCCGCATGGACAACATTGGTGAAACATTGGGCAAACTTGGCATTGAAGCCGAACGGGTCCAGCAGCTGCAGGTTGCCATTGACGAATACGACAAGGTTCCCGCGATGATCGACCAGTTTGTTGATGAAATCACCAAACTTGGTCCCAACCCGTTCAAGGGATACTAGGAGGAGCATGATGTCCAAAACAATTAAGATTGAGCCTAATCTGCAGTTCGTCAAGGAGCTGCAGGAGGTGGGTGGTGCGGATCTCAAGAAGTGCTACCAGTGCGCTACCTGCTCTGTCGCATGCCCCATGTCTCCTGCCGATAATCCCTACCCGCGCAAAGAAATGGTCTGGGCGCAGTGGGGCCTCAAAGACAAGCTGGTGAACGACATTGATATCTGGTTGTGCCACAATTGCGGAACCTGTTCCGAACTGTGTCCGCGAGGAGCCAAGCCCGGCGATCTGCTGGCGGCGCTGCGCAACATGACCTATCGCAAGCTGGTGAAGCCCGCCATCATTGGCGAGTGGATGAGTTCGCCAAAACATCTGCCCATTCTGGCAGGTATCCCGATGGGTATTTTCGCCTTCATCTGGATGATCCGTGCCGCCATTGTCGGCACCTTCTTCCCTCTCACGGAAGACGGCAAGATCGTTTACGGTAATCTCTTCCCCGGCGATTTCACCATTGATCCGCTGTTCGGGCTGGTCGCCATTTTCGTGGCCATCTGCTTCGGTCTGGGGATCAAGAACATGATCGACGGATTCAAGAGTACGGTCTCCGAGACATTCGTTCTCGGATATAAAAAGCCGAGCTTGAAAGATGCCATCATCGCGACGATCAAGTACGATGTGCTACAGCACTCCCGTTTCAAGAACTGCGTGGACAGCCCTGCGGATGAAGAGCGGGTCAAGGGCCATCAGATCCTGTTCTACGGATTCGTGGCCTGCGCCATTGTCACTTCCATCGTGGCCGTAGCGCACTGGGGTGGCAAGGTCATCCCAATGCTGGCCCCTGTCGGCCATACGCCCATGCCCCTGTGGCATCCGGTCAAGATTCTGGCCAACGTCGGTGCCGTGCTTCTGGTGGTCGGTCTGACCTTGCTCACCCGTCGCCGCCTGAACTCGGACAC
Source organism: Desulfomicrobium sp. UBA5193 (assembly GCA_002412965.1). Classification (GTDB taxonomy): domain Bacteria; phylum Desulfobacterota; class Desulfovibrionia; order Desulfovibrionales; family Desulfomicrobiaceae; genus Desulfomicrobium. The sequence goes on along the minus strand of DHWB01000002.1, from coordinate 90,078 downwards.
CAAGAAGTCCGTGTCCAACTACTATGACTGGTATCTGCTGGGCGTGATCTGGGCCGTGACCCTCACCGGCATCGGCGCGCAGGTCTTCCGCCTGGCCGGTGTCGCTCCTCTGGCCTTCTTCACGTATTATCTGCACCTGGTCAGCATCTTCATGCTGATTGCGTATCTGCCTTGGTCCAAGCTTGGGCATTTGGTGTACCGCACCACAGCGCTCATTTATGCACGGTATGTTGGTCGTTTGCCCATTGGCGAAAAGCTCATCGAAGACGATAAAATCTTTGTTATTTAATTAAAGGAGGACACCATGTCTGAAGCTCGCAAGATTTTTCCCATGGATACTTTTGTGGCCTATCTGAAGGGTGATGGCACCGCTTCCGTTGCCGAAATGCTGGGCTACCTGACCCAGAAAGACCTCGACGACGATTCCACTCCTTTCGCCGCCGCCCTGGCCAAAGCCTGGATTTACGAGCAGCATCCCGAACTGACCAAGATGTCCAAGGGACAGATGGTCGAGCTGGGCCAGTCTGTTTCCGTCGCTCCGATGCCTGTCAAGGCCAAGGCCGAAGTGGATGAAGTGTTCGCCAAGTTGGCTGATTACAAGGGCCAGATCAACGCCAAGGGTGCAAAGATCGACGAATTGACCAAGGCGCTGGCTGCCAAGGACGCCGAGATTGCGGCTCTGAGCGCCAAGGTCAAGGAATTCGAAGGACAGAAGAAGGGCGAAGCCGAAGCTCTGTTCGTGACCACTGAAGCCCGCATTGTCGAATTCACCGGCAAACTCGAAGCCCTGCTGAAGGAAGTCGAAGAAGTGAAGAAGACCGGCGTAGTTGTTGCCGGCGTCGCCGGTGTGGCTGCCGCCACCGGTGCCGCTCCTGCCGCTGAAGCCGCAAGCGGACCTGCCGATGCCGGCCCCGGTTCCGACTTCGGTTTTTCCGGTGGATCCCAGGATCCTTTCGCCGACTCCAAATGGTAGCATTGGCTGCACGCTGAAATTCAAAGGCTTCTCCTTCGGGGGAAGCCTTTTTTCTTTCATCAGACGGAGATGATTGCGCAAGAGATTGCTTGGTATGGTTATTTCCGGAAAGCTGATAAGCCGCAAAGTCGTGATGGAGGTGTGATGAAATATTGGTTGATGAAAACCGAGCCCGGATGTTTTTCCATTGACGATCTTGCCGCCGCTCCGAACCGGACGTCGTGTTGGGACGGGGTGCGCAATTTCCAGGCTCGAAATTTCATGCGTGATGAGATGAGCGAAGGCGATCTTGTGCTCTTTTACCACAGCGTGGCGAACCCTGGAGTGGTCGGCATCGCCAAGGTCGTGCGCGAAAGCTACCCCGATCACACGGCCTGGAATCCAGAAGACCAGCACTACGACCCCCGTTCCACTACCGAAAAGCCGCTCTGGTTCATGGTCGACGTGCAGTTCGTGGAGAAGTTCTCAAGTCCCCTTGCGTTGGGCGCTCTGCGCGGAATCAAGGGACTTGAGAAGATGGAACTCCTGAGAAAGGGCTCAAGGCTGTCCGTCATGCCGGTGTCCAGGGAAGAGTTCGAGATCATCATGCGCCTGGCGAAGGAATAGTCAATCGGGGCGGCTGGACTGGATGCAAAAAGGTTCATCAAACAAGAAATCCACGTTGGTTTCCCGGCGTGGATTCTTTGTTTGGTGTTCCCTTGAAAAAACTAGCCGTGTCCGCCGCCGAGATACGCTTGCTGGACCTGTTCGTTTTTCAGCAGGTTGGCGGCGGTGTCGGCCAGGACAATGTTGCCAACTTCCATGACATATCCCCGATGCGCGAGCTTGAGCGCCGCTTTGGCGTTCTGTTCGACCAGGATGACTGTCACGCCGCTTTTATTGATCTCCTTGACCGTGTCAAAGATGGATTTGACCAATATGGGCGCCAAACCGAGGCTAGGTTCGTCGAGGAGCAGGATCTTGGGGTTGGCCATCAGCGCCCGCCCGATGGCCAGCATCTGCTGTTCGCCACCGCTCAAGGTGCCCGCCATCTGTTTGCGCCGCTCTTCGAGACGGGGGAAGAGGTTGTAGATCCACTTCAGGCTTTTCTGGATGCGCTCGGTGTTGGTGGATGTGAAGGCGCCCAGAACGAGATTTTCGTGCACGGTCAGCGTTGTGAAGACTCGTCGTCCTTCAGGACTTTGGGTTATCTTGAGTTTGACGATCTCATGGGCGGGGAGTTTGTGCAGAGCGGTATCGTGAAAGAAAATCCCGCCTCCCGTGATCTGCACCAGTCCGCTGATGGCGTTCAAGGTGGTCGATTTACCCGCACCGTTGGCGCCGAGGATGGTCACGATTTCACCTTCGCTGACTTCGAGGTTGATCCCGTGCAGGGCCTCGACATTGCCATAGTTCACGCGCAGGTTTTCAATTTTAAGCAGCATGAGAATTCCCTTATTCGGAGTCCACGCCAAGATAGGCTTCGATGACGCGAGGGTTGGCCTGGATTTCAGCGGGGCTGCCGGCAGCGATTTTAGCTCCGTGCTCCAGGACGATCAGTGATGAGCAGACGCGCATGACGAGGCCCATGTCGTGTTCGATCAAGAGGACCGTAATGCCCCGCTCCTGAATGGCCCGGATCAGGCGGATGAGGTCCTGGGTTTCCTGGTCGTTCATGCCGCCAGCCGGTTCGTCAAGGACGATGAGCTTGGGCTTGGTGGCCAGCGCCCGGGCAATTTCAAGGAGGCGTTGATTGCCGTAGGACAGGTTCTTGGCCTTGTTCTGCCATTCATGGACCAGACCGACGAATTCCAGTTCCGCCAAGGCGTGGCGCATGGCGTCTTTTTCCTCTCGGCGCTGGGCCGGGGTGCGCAGCATGGCTGAAATGGAGCCCGCCTTCATGCGGCAGTGACACCCGGCCAGAACGTTTTCCAGGACGCTCATGTTCTGGAACAGGCGAATTGTCTGGAATGTGCGTGCGATGCCGCGCTCCACAATGGTGTGGGTGGGCTTCCCGACGAGGTTCAGACCGTCAAAGAGCACCGTTCCGGTGTTGGGCTGATAGTTGCCCGTGATGAGGTTGAAGACCGTCGTCTTGCCGGCACCGTTGGGGCCGATGAGGCCGACGATGCTGCCCTCCTCGACGTCAAAGGAGACCTCGTTCACGGCCATGAGGCCACCGAAGCTCTTACTAAGATTTTCCACGGCGAGAAGTGTCATTTGGCACCTCCTGCGGGAAGAAGGCTTGCAATATTGTAATTCTTCGGACCGGGCGGAAGCAGACCCTGATTTCGGAAAATCATCATCAGCACCATGGCCGCGCCGAAGACCAGCATGCGGTACTCAGCCAATCCGCGGAACACCTCCGGCAGGCCGATGAGCAGGAACGCGCCCAGGATGACACCCGGAATGCTGCCCGATCCGCCGAGAATGACGATGGTGAAAAGAATGACGGATTCGGCGAAGGAAAAGGATTCCGGGGCGATGATGGTCATCTTCGAAGCATAGATGGTTCCGCACATGCCGGCCCAGCATGCGCCGATGACGAAGGCCACCAGCTTGTAATGGGCGACATCGATGCCGCTTCCGCCTGCGGCGACCTCGTCTTCCTTGATGTACATGAGAGCCCGGCCAAAGCGCGAATGCTCAAGTCGCAGGAGGAGGAAAATGGTCAAGGCCGCGAATCCCCAGATGAGATAAAAAAACTGATCGGGCTTGGAGATCTTGAATCCGAAAACGCTCGGCCGGCTGATGCCGAAGATGCCGTTGGCTCCGCCGGTGATGTCGAAGACATTGTTGATGAGCGCGATGCGCACGATCTCGACGATGCCGATGGTCACGATCAGGAGGTAATCTCCACGAAGGTGGATGATCGGGCGAGCCACGATCATGGCGAACAGGCCGGCCATGATTCCCGCCAGAGGCATGATCCAGAGTATCGGGATGCCGTACATGGTGTTGAGAATGGCCGCGGTATAGGCGCCGATGGCGTAGAAGGCCGCGTGTCCCATGTGAAAGAGGCCGGCGTGTCCGAGAATGACATTGAGGCTCAGGGCCAGGATGGTGTACAGCCCGACATTATTGAAGACGTCGGTCCAGTAGGAGTTCAGGAACAAGGGGCACAAAGCCATGAGCAGGCCGAAGGCGAGGTAGAGGATATTGGTCGATTTCATACTTTTTCAGCCACCCTTTCACCCAGAAGGCCGGTGGGACGGACAATGAGGATGAGGATCAGGACGCAAAACGCGATGGCGTCCTTCCAGGCAATGGAGATGTAGGCCGCGCCCAGGGCTTCGATGACGCCCAGCAGCAGGCCGCCGACCATGGCTCCGGGAATGTTGCCGATGCCGCCCAGAATGGCCGCCGTGAAGGCTTTGAGGCCAAACATCCAGCCCATGCTGAAGTTTATCTGTCCGTAATAAAGTCCGACCATGAGCCCCGCCGCGCCGCCCAGCGCAGGGCCGATGCAGAAAACCAGCATGATGACCCGGTCGACGTTGATGCCCATGAGCTTGGCCGCGCCCTGATCAATGGCCGCTGCGCGGATGGCGGTGCCTGTCTTGGTCTTCTGGATGAAGAAATACAGGGCGGCCATGAGCACGAGCGAGGTCATGAACATGATGATGCGCATGACCGGAATATCGAGCCCCATGACGTTGATGGCCGTCTTGGGCAGGATGTCATGGGGATAGACCAGAAATTTTGGGCTGTAGATGGCCATGATCGCATTCTGAAAGAAAATGGACGCACCGAGGGCCGAGACCACCGCCGAGAGCCGGGGTGATTGACGCAGCGGCTTATAAGCCACGCGTTCGAGGACCGCGCCGATGATGGCCACCAGGATCATGACCATGACGGCCAGGAGGATCACGGCGGGCAAGGGTCCAATTTTGTCAAAAAGGCCCATGGAGACAAGCAGGGTCAGGCCGAGATAGGCGCCGATGGTGAAGAGATCACCGTGGGCGAAATTGATCAGCTTCATGACCCCGTAGACCATGGTGTACCCAAGGGCGATCAGGGCATAAATGCCGCCAACAGCCAGGCCGTTGGTCAATTGTTGAAAAAATTCTTCCATAGTGTGCGTCGGGGAAAGATGTTGAATAAAAAAAGGGCTCCTCCGTGGAGGAGCCCAAGCTTGTTATGGCTGCAGGACGAAAGCGCCGGCTGCGTCGACCTTGTACACGCGGTACAGGTCGCCCACACGGTCGCCCTTCTCGTTGAAGGAGATCTTTCCGGTCAGGCCGGAGAAGTCCTTCATATCCTTCTGCAGGTAGGCGGCCAGTTTTTCGCCGGAGGTTTCCTTGGTCTTGGCGATGGCCTCGGCGATGACGCGATAGGCGTCACCGGCCAATACTGCCCAGACGGAGCCGGGAGCATTGCCGTAAGCGGCCTTGTAGTCGGCGATGAATTTTTTGGCCTCGGGTGTGTCGAGGTCGGCGGGCACCGGCGGGCTAAGGAACATGAATCCGTCAGCGGCCTTGTTGCCGGCGATCTTGACGAGGTCGGGGTTGTTGGTCGCGTCGCCGCCGATCATGGGCACGTTCCAGCCCATTTCCATCTTCTGACGCAGGAGCATGCCGGCTTCAGGATAGTAGCCCGTGAAGAAGATGACTTCAGGAGCGGCTGACTTGATCTTGGTCAGAATGGCGTTGTAGTCGCGTTCGCCAGGGGTCAGCGCGTCATAGAAGGCGATGGTCTTGCCTGCGGATTCAAGCAGACCCTTGGCTTCGTCGGCCAGGCCCTTGGCATAGGACGTGTTGTCATGGAGAATGGCGATCTTGGTGAAACCGAGGTCTGTCAGAGCCTTGGCGGCGACCATGCCCTGCTCGTCATCGCGAGGGCAGGTCCGGAAGAAAAGAGGCAGTTTCTTTTCGGACAGGCGGATGGCCGTGGATCCGGTGGCTACCTGCAGGATGCCGGATTCGGCGTAGATGTTCTGGGAGGCTTCCGTGACGGAGGAGCCATAGGTGCCGATAACGGCGGAAATTTCCTTGGTGGTCAAGCGGGTGGCGGCCAGGGCTGCCTGACGGGGATCGCCGCCGTCATCTTCGACCACGATCTCGACCTGCGCGCCATTAATGCCGCCGGCTTTGTTCGTCTCGGCCGCGAGCAGCTCGACGATCTGCTTCATGTCCTGGCCTTCGCTGGCCCAGGAGCCGGTCAGGGGGCACATGAGGCCGATGCGGATGGTTTTGGCCCAGGACGAGCCCACGGTCAACAGTACCAGGGCCAGGGTAAGGCACCCAAGCGTAAACAGTTTTCTCTTCATGAAGTCCTCCTTGAAGGTTGCAGAGCCCTTGGGTTCGCTGGCTGCGAACCGGTTGTTGGTGAGATATGAAACCGGAGTGTCCGGATTACCCCTTTGGAGAAAAAACATAGGATGGAAGCGATAACGCAGGAACTATTATGCAAAAATTGTTAAAATCTACTACATGAGAACCGTTTGGAAATCAATTTCTTTCCAAAAAGAGAAAGGAAGTCGCGGTGTAGCGAGTATGCCGGGGTGTTGTTCAGTTTTTAAGAATAATTTTGAATTTTATTCAAATACAGCGGGCTGGCGCACGGCGTTTTCCGGAGCATTGCCTGTTTGTGCTCGCGCGGCGGCAATCGAGGCCTGATTTTGTTTAAAAGAGAATCGATTCGAGGGCGTTTTTTCGGGCGTGCGCAGGGGAGAAAATAAAAAGGCTCGCAGAGGCGGTAATTTGCCTCTGCGAGCCGTGAGCCGGCCAGGGAGCGTGCTAGATGATCCAGTCGTCGTCGGCCTCGATGGGCGCAAAGCCACGACGCATGGTATTCTCACAGACCAGGCGCGGGTCCATGAACTGCAGCAGGTAATCTGGGCCACCTGCCTTCGAGCCGATGCCGGACATGTTGAACCCGCCAAAGGGATGGCGCTCCACCAGGGCTCCGGTGGAGCCGCGGTTCAGATACAGGTTGCCGACATTGAATTCCGCGCGGGCTTTTTCCAGGTGCTTGGGGCTGCGCGAGAACACGGCCCCGGTCAGGGAGTAGCGCGTGGAGTTGGCCCATTCGATGGCCTGGTCAAAGTTCTTGGCCTTCATGACCGAGAGGATCGGGCCGAAGACCTCTTCCTGGGAGATGCGGTGGTCGGGGGTGATGCCATCGACAATCGTCAGGGGCACGTAATATCCGCCTGCCGGGGCGGGGGTGGAGACCAGGACCTTGCCTTCGGCCTTTGCGATTTCGAGGTATTTCAGCACGTTTTGCTGGGCCTTGTCGTCAACGACCGGGCCCATGAAATAGGTCGGGTCCTCGGCCGGTCCGATGGCCAGGGACTTGGCCCCTTCCACCAGGCGCTCGATGAACTTGGCGTAGATGGGTTCGACCACGATGACCCGGGAGCAGGCCGAGCACTTCTGGCCCTGGAAGGCAAAGGCGGAGTGCAGGACTTCTCTAATGGCCTCGTCGAGGTCTGCGTCATCGTCGATGATGATGGCGTTCTTGCCGCCGAGCTCCGCGATGACCTTCTTGATCTGCTTCTGGTCGGGCTTGACCGTCGAGGCCTTGTTGATGATGCGGTGCCCTACTTCCATGGAGCCGGTGAAGGCGATGAGGGCCACGTCCGGGTGTTCGACCAGATAATCGCCCATGACCGAGCCACGACCGGGAACATAGTTGAACACGCCCGCAGGCAGTCCGGCCTTGCGGAAGATTTCGGCCAGGGTGAAGCCGACCACGGATGAGGGGCCGGCGGGCTTGTAGAGGACCGGGTTGCCGGCGACGATAGCGGCCGCGCTCATGCCGCAGCTGATGGCCAGGGGGAAGTTCCAGGGCGCGATGACGGCCGCGATGCCCTTGGGCTGGTAGACGAGCTGGCTCATTTCGCCCGGTGCGCGGCCCATGCGCTGGGGCTTGGCCATGCGGATCATTTCACGGGCGTAGTATTCCAGGAAGTCGATGGCTTCAGCCACATCGGCCTGGGCCTGGTCGAACTGCTTGCCCACTTCCAGGGTCTGCCAGGCGGAAAGGGTGTAGGTTTCCTTGCGCGCGATGTCGGCGGCCTTGAGCAGGTAGCTTGCACGCTCCTCGGGCGGTAGCGCTTTCCAGGCCGGGGCTGCCTTCTTGGCCGCCTCGATGGCCAGGTCGATCTCCTTGGTGGAGGCCTGACAGATGGTGCCGATGACCTCGCTCGGGTTGGCCGGATTGACCGAGGGCAGCTTGTCGGCGGTGCGCACTTCCTGGCCGCCGATGATGAGCGGATATTCCTTGCCGAGCTGACCGCGAACCTGGGCCACTGCGTCCACGAAGGCCTGACGAACGGACTGCTTGGTGAAATCGGCAAAGGGTTCGTTCTCGAAGCGGGGCAGGCCCTTGACCTCGGCGGCGGCCTTTGGCTGACGCTGTGCTTTTTCACGTTCCACGGTCACGGCCGGGTTTTCCATCAGGCGCTCCACCTCGGCCTCTTCGGCAAAGGACTGGCGCAGGAAGGACTCGTTGGCGGTGTTCTCGAGCAAGCGGCGGACGAGATAGGCCATGCCGGGCAGCAGGTCGCCGTAGGGGGCGTAGAGGCGCACGCGCTTGGCCACGTTCAAAAGGCCTTTGCGCACGGGCTCGGCCATGCCGTAGAGCACCTGGAATTCATAGCGTTCGTCGGGCACGCTTAAGGCCTTGGCCGTTTCCATGACCGCCGCGATGGTGCGGATGTTGTGCGAAGCGCAACCGAAATGACAGATGTCCTGGTTCTCAAGGATGACTCGGGCCTGGCGCTCGAAGGCGGCGTCGCTCTCGGCCTTGATGGTCCAGACCGGGATGTCCCAGCCGTTCTGCTTGGCGATGACGGTCTCGGAGTCCCAGTAGGCGCCTTTGACCAGCCGGATGGAGATGGGAAGCTTCTTGGAGCGGGCCCAGGCCAAAAGGTCGGCCAGGTCTTGGTCGGTGTCCTTGAGGTAGGCCTGCAGCACGATGCCCAGGTGCGGGTAGTCGCGGAATTCGTCGCTATCGCGCAGGCGGCGGTACACTTCCAGGGTGATATCCTTGAACTTGTACTGCTCCATGTCGATGCGCATGAACCCATTCATTTCCTTCACTTTGCGCAGGATGGCGGCCAGTCGGTCGTGGATGCCCTGGACCGAGCCTTCAAAATCCCTGGGCGAGGCCTGGGAGAAAAGAGCGGTGGGCTTGACCGAGACGTTGACCTTGGGTGCGTGTCCCCAGTCCAGGGTGCCTCCGGCCAGGCCAGGCCAGGACGAATGCTCCTTTTTGAGGGCGTCCAGGAGCTCCATGTACTGCTTCAGGTAGGCCTCGGATTCGATTTCGCTGACCGAAGCCTCGCCCAGGATGTCCACCGTGAAGGCAAAGCCGTCCTTGCGGATTTTCTTGAGGTTCTTCATGGCGTCGGGAGTGTTCTCGCCGATGATGAACTGCTTGGCCATGCCCTCGATGTTGGAGCGGATGGCCTTGGCCATGATGCCGGCGGCCAGCTTTCCGCCAAGGCCGGTGCCCATGACGCCGGCGCCCATTTTGAGGACCTTGGGCACATCCTGGTCGTCGCCGGCGAAGTATTCGTCAATGTGGCGGGTCAGGGAGTCCGATGTGTTCAGGTAGGGCAAGACGTCCACAAAACGGAACAGCTGCACCTTGAAGCTTTCGTTTTTCATGGACCAGTCCATGACCTTGCCGGTCCACCAGCCCTTGTTGAAAATGGACGGGGCTTCGCCGGAAATGCTGGCAAAGAACTCCTTGCCGCGATCAGTGATCTTTTTGTCCAACAACGAACTCTCCATTCCTGACTCCTCGGTTTGGCAGCAGTATTATTTTGCTGATTTCTTGGGTTGTTTGCATTCGATGAAGCGCAGGGACAGGGCCTGGGTTTCCTTCAGGGTGTCCAGGACCAGCGTGGTCCGGCTGTCCCGGACTCCGGGGATTTCACCGAATTTCTTCATGAGTTGGGCCAACGTCTCAGTGCTGCTGACCCTGGCCTTGACCAGATAGTTGTACTCGCCGGCGGTCCAGTGCACTTCCTGCACCTCGTCAATTTCGGCCATCTGTTTGCCGATTTCCGAACTGCCCACAGCATCCGAGGTCTTGATCTGAATGAAGGTGGACAGGGAAATGCCCAGGGCCTTGGGGCTCAGCCGGACTTCGTAACTCTCAATGATGCCTTTCTGTTCGAGCTTTTTGACGCGTTCCAGCACACCGGAAGGGGCCATGCCGATCTGGCGGGCCAACTCGGCGTTGGTGATTTTTCCGTTTCCTTGAAGGATATTCAGGATCTGAATGTCTGTGCTGTCTAACATTGTTTGTAGCCTCATTTTTTAGGAATATAATTCTTGATAAGATCTTCGTCAATGAAGATTGCCATTATTGGAGAAATGCGGTTTTGCGCGTCTGCCGGGCGCTGTGAGGTTGACTCCGGCAAATCTGCTCTGCGCGACGTCAAGAAGATTATTCGCAAAGAGTGTCAAAGAAAAGAATAAATAATGTAAAGATCCCGGAGAACGTGGGTTGATTTTAAATTTTGAGCGGAAAAGAAGGCGAGGTGCCTGTTTTTGCGAATTGTGGGAAATGAGGGGCGGCCCGGAGCATCTTCATGATTTTTCCAAATTTTGAGCGCAGTTGGAACGTCGGCTGCAGTGTCGGCAACCAGTGTTTGACCTTCCCGTACTCAGTGTTTAGAGTGCTGCGTCCTCATCGGCGTGGGCTTGACGGCTGTAACGCCGCCCGCGCTCCTGATGAGATTCCCAACATATAACCCACCTACATACCAATGCCCAAGAGAACAGATCTCAAGAAGATAATGCTCATCGGTTCGGGCCCCATCGTCATCGGACAGGCCTGCGAGTTCGACTATTCCGGGACCCAGGCTTTGAAAGCCCTCAAGGAAGAGGGGTACGAGGTCATTCTGATCAACTCCAACCCGGCGACGATCATGACCGATCCGAACCTGGCCGACCGGACCTACATCGAACCCATCGAACCCGAGACCGTGGCCCGCATCATTGAAAAGGAACGCCCGTGCGCCCTTCTTCCGACCCTTGGCGGCCAGACTGGCCTGAACACGGCAGTGGCCGTGGCCGAGAACGGGGTCCTGGAGAAGTACGGCGTGGAGCTGATCGGCGCATCCCTGCCGAGCATCAAGAAGGCCGAGAGCCGCCAGCTTTTCCGCAAGGCCATGGAAAACATCGGCCTCAAGGTTCCCATAAGCGGCATAGCCCGCACCCTGGACGACGTCCGGGAATGGGGCGAGAAACTCAAATTTCCCATTATTGTCCGCCCGGCCTTCACCCTCGGCGGAACAGGCGGCGGCGTCGCCTACAACAAGGAAGACCTGGAACGCATCGCCCAGCAGGGCCTGGCCGCCAGTCTGACCACGGAGGTCATGCTGGAGGAGTCGCTTTTGGGCTGGAAGGAATATGAACTTGAAGTTGTCCGCGACAAGAAGGACAACTGCGTCATCATCTGCTCCATCGAAAACCTGGACCCCATGGGCGTGCATACCGGCGATTCCGTGACCGTGGCCCCGGCCCAGACCCTGACCGACGACGAGTATCAGAAGATGCGCGACGCCTCCCTGGCCATCATGCGCGAGATCGGCGTGGAAACCGGCGGCTCCAACGTGCAGTTCGCCCTCAACCCGGCCAACGGCGACATGATGATCATCGAGATGAACCCGCGCGTGTCGCGCTCCTCGGCCCTGGCCTCCAAGGCGACGGGCTTCCCCATCGCCAAGATCGCGGCCAAGCTGGCCGTGGGCTACACACTGGACGAGCTGCAGAACGACATCACCCGCGAGACTATGGCCGCCTTCGAGCCGACCATCGACTACGTGGTCATCAAGATTCCGCGTTTCACCTTCGAAAAATTTCCCGGTGCCGAAGACTTTCTGACCACGGCCATGAAGAGCGTCGGCGAGACCATGGCCATCGGGCGGACCTTCAAGGAAGCCCTGCAAAAAGGTCTGCGCTCCCTGGAGACCGGCTATCCTGGCCTCGGCAAGACCTTTGACGGGCAGGTGCCGGACATCGAGGAGACCATGGCCGGGCTGCGCAAGCCCAACTCCCGTCGCCTTTATCAGCTGCGTGACGCCCTCTTGTCCGGGGTCTCCGAAGAAGAGATTTTCGCCGCATCCGCTATCGACCCCTGGTTCATCCGCCAGTTCAAGGACATCGTCGATTTCGAGGCCGTGCTCAAGAACGTCGGCCTGCAAGGAAACCTTTCCGTGGACAACCCGGATTTCGTGACCGTCCTGCGCGAGGCCAAGGCCATGGGCTTTTCGGACCGGCAGCTGGCCACGATCTGGAAGCGCGGCGAGCGCGACATCCGTTCCATGCGCAAGGAGGCGGGCATCATCCCGTCCTACAAGCTGGTCGACACCTGCGCGGCGGAATTTGAGGCGTACACCCCCTATTATTATTCGACCTATGAGACGGAAAACGAGGCACGGGTCTCGGACAAGCGCAAGGTGGTCATCCTCGGCGGCGGCCCCAACCGCATCGGACAGGGCATCGAGTTCGACTACTGCTGCGTGCATGCCTCCTACGCCCTGCGCGAGATGGGCATCGAGTCCATCATGGTCAACTCCAACCCCGAGACCGTCTCGACCGACTATGACACCTCGGACCGCCTCTATTTCGAGCCCCTGACCCGCGAGGACGTGCTGGCCATCATCGAACAGGAGAAGCCCGAGGGCGTCATCGTCCAGTTCGGCGGGCAGACTCCGCTCAACCTGGCCGTGCCCCTTCTGCGCGAAGGCGTGCCGATCCTCGGCACCTCGCCGGACTCCATCGACCGCGCCGAAGACCGCGAGCGTTTCCAGGCCCTCTTGAAAAAGCTCGACCTGCTGCAGCCCAACAATGGCACGTCCATGAGCATCGAAGAGGCCGTGATCGTGGCCGCGCGCATCGGGTACCCGGTGGTGGTGCGGCCTTCCTACGTGCTGGGCGGCCGGGCCATGGACATCGTCTATGATGAAAAGGACCTGCGTACCTATTTTGAGAAGCACGTGACCGTGGTTCCGGATCATCCCATCCTCATCGACAAGTTCCTGGAGAACGCCATCGAGATCGACGTCGACGCAGTGAGCGACGGCGACGACACCTATGTGGCCGGGATCATGGAACACATCGAGGAGGCGGGCATCCACTCCGGAGACTCCGCCTGCGTGCTGCCTCCGCACACCCTGGGCAAGATGTGGATCCAGGAGATCGAGCGTCAGACCAAGGCCCTGGCCAAGGAGTTGGGCGTGGTCGGCCTCATGAACATCCAGTTCGCCCTCAAGGATGAGCAGATTTACATTCTGGAAGTGAACCCCCGCGCCTCGCGCACCTCGCCCTTCGTCTCCAAGGCCACGGGCGTGCCTCTGGCCAAGCTGGCTACCCGCGTCATGATGGGCGAGAAATTAAGGGACCTGAAGCCCTGGGATATGCGCAAAGGCGGATATTACGCGGTCAAGGAGGCGGTCCTGCCCTTCAACCGCTTTCCGGGCGTGGACGCGCTGCTCGGACCTGAAATGCGCTCCACCGGCGAAGTCATGGGCATCGACCCGTCTTTTGGCCTGGCCTTCATGAAGGCCCAGCTTGCCGCCGGGCAGTTCCTGCCGGCTTCCGGCTGCGTGTTCATCTCCGTCAACGACCACGACAAGAGCGGGATCATCGTCCCGGCCAAGACATTTCAGAAGCTCGGCTTCACCATCATGTCCACCCGGGGCACGGCCGCCTTCCTGGCAGAGCACGGGGTGGAATGCCAGGTGGTGAACAAGGTCTACGAGGGCCGGCCCAATGTCATCGACCACATCAAGAACGGGGACATCCAGCTGGTCATCAACACCTCCTCGGGCAAGCGCACCAAGGAGGACTCCTCGGAACTCAGGCGGACCACGGTCATGTACGGCCTGCCCTACACGACCAATCTGGCCGCGGCCAAGGCNNTGGCCATGGCCATCAAGGAGCGCAGCACCGCCGGGCTCGATGTGAAATGCCTGCAGGAGTACTACAAGGAGCCTGGCCGGGATTTCTAACCTCCGCCTCGCGGAGATCAGGGATTTTGGTGCAAAGCTCAGGGCCATTCGCGGCCCTGGGCTTTTGCACATTCAAGAACACCTACACGGAACGTGAACCAATATGAAAAAGGAAGCTTGCGGTTTATTTGGAATTTATGGGCATCCGGAAGCGGCGCGCATGACCTATTTCGGCCTCTACGCCCTGCAGCATCGCGGACAGGAGAGCGCCGGCATCATCACCTGGGATGGCCAGACCATTCGCGAACAGCGCGGCATGGGTCTTGTCGCCGACGTGTTTCAGGAGCGCCATCTGGGGCATCAGCTCAAGGGCAGTGTGGCCATGGGCCACATCCGCTATTCCACCACCGGAGCCTCGCTGATCCGCAACGCCCAGCCTTTCAAGGTCACCTACAAGGGCATGAATCTGGCGTTGGCCCACAACGGCAACCTGGTCAACACCATCTCCCTGCGTGAAGAGCTGGAAAACCAGGGCACCATTTTCCAGACCACCATGGACAGCGAAGTCATCATGCACCTGGTGGCCAAGTACATGAACGGCGGCACCCCCGAAGAGGCCATCGCCAAGGCCTGCAGCCGCATCCAGGGCTCCTACAGCCTGCTCTTCATGGTCAACCAGAAGCTCATCGCCGTGCGTGACCCCTGGGGTTTTCGCCCCCTGTCCCTGGGACGTGTCGGGGATGCCTATGTGCTGGCCTCCGAAACCTGCGCCTTCGACCTGCTTGAGGCCGAATACCTGCGCTGTCTGGATCCGGGTGAGATGCTGGTCATCGAGGATGGCCGGATGATGTCGCACCGCTACATGGAACCGGCGGAGAAGCAGAGCTCCTGCATTTTCGAACTCATATATTTCGCCCGTCCCGATTCCCTGGTTTTCGACCAGGAAGTCTACAACGCCCGCAAGACCATGGGCAAGATCCTGGCCCAGGAGTGTCCGGTAGACGGGGATTTCGTCATGCCCTTCCCGGATTCCGGCGTGTACGCGGCGGTGGGCTACGCCCAAGAGTCGGGCCTGCCGTTTGAGGCCTGCATGATCCGCAACCACTATGTGGGCCGGACCTTCATCCAGCCGACCCAGGGCATGCGCGATTTTTCGGTGCGCGTGAAGCTCAACCCCGTGAAGTCCATGATCAAGGGCAAGCGCGTGGTCATCGTCGAGGATTCCATCGTGCGCGGCACGACCATCCGCACCCGCGTCAAGCAACTGCGCGAGCTGGGCGCCAAGGAAATTCACATGCGCGTCAGCTGCCCGCCGATCCGCTACCCCTGCTATTACGGCATCGACTTTTCCTCCAAGGGCGAGCTCATCGCGGCCAACCATTCCGTGGCCGACATCGGGCGTTATCTCGGCCTCGACAGCCTGCACTACATCACCATCGGCGGGCTTTTGAAAGCCGTGCGCGGGCCTGAAAACTTCTGTCTGGCCTGCTTCAACGGGGCCTATCCGGTCCTGCCCGACGAGGGCGTGGGCAAATTGTCCCTGGAGTGCTGCTAGATGACAGTGCGCTCCCCGCAGACGGACTGGCTGGCCAAGGCCCGGGAGGTGCTCGATATCGAGGCCCGGGGTTTGGCCGCCGTGCGTGACCGGTTGGATGAATCCTTTGTGCGCGCCCTGGAGATCATGGCCGGGTGCGCGGGCCGGGTGGTGGTCACCGGTCTGGGCAAATCCGGCCTGGTCGGGCGCAAGATCGCGGCGACCCTCAGCAGCACCGGAACCCCGTCCTTTTTCCTGCATCCGGTGGAAGGGGCTCACGGCGATCTGGGCATGATCCGCCGGGAAGACGTCATCGTGGCCATCTCCAATTCCGGCGAGACCGACGAGCTGAACAACATCCTGCCCAGCCTCAAGAGCTTGGCCGGGCATGTCATCTCCCTGACCGGAGGAATGCATTCGACCATGGCCCGGCTCTCCGACGTGGTCATCGACACCTCCGTGCCCTGCGAAGCCTGTCCGCTGGGGGTCGCCCCGACGGCCAGCACCACGGCGACTCTGGCCGTGGGGGACGCCCTGGCGGTCTGCCTCATCGACTGGAAATCCTTCGCCCTGGATGATTTTCGCCGGTTCCATCCCGGAGGGGCGCTGGGTCAGCGGCTGGTCCGGCGCGTGGAAGAGCTGATGCGTGCGTCCCAGTTGCCGGTCGTACCCAGCGGGGCATCACTGGCGCAGGCTCTGGAGGTTCTCAATGACGGCCGCCTGGGTTGCGTGTGCGTGCTGGACGGCGGGGGGCACCTGCTGGGCCTTTTGACCGACGGCGATGTGCGCCGTCTCGTTTGCGCGGGCAGGCTGGACATGGATTCCGTGGTCAACTCCGTCATGAATCCGTCCCCCCTGTACGCGGTTCCGGGACAACAGGCCGCCGAAGTCCTTGATCTCATGGAGTCCAGAGCCATCACCGTTCTGCCCGTGGTCGCCCCGGACCACACCCTGGCCGGCATGGTGCACATGCACGATGTGCTGGGTCAGGGCCGGGTCAAATTTTCCCACTCTTGAAAGGTCCAGTGCCTTTCCAGTCACCTTTTTCCCAATTATTATGAACGATACACATATTCTTCATCCAGATGTTTGCCGCCGCTGTGCGGAACGAGGACGGACCTGCTGCACTGTCGAGAGCGGCGACGAGGAGTTCTGTTTTCCCATCTCCATCTCTGAAATGGAAGCCATTCGCCGGGCCGGGCAGGGGGGCGGGGAGTGCTTCGTGCTTGCTCCCAATACCTCCGGTTTCGTGGAGCAACTGGACACTCTGATGCCCGACCATGACATAAAGGCTGCCTTTCCGGAGCAGGGCTCTCATTGGAGGCTGGCCACGACCGCCGAGGGGCGGTGCATTTTTTTGGGCGAGAGCGGCTGCACGCTTGAGCGCAATGTCCGGCCTCTGTATTGCAGGCTTTTTCCGCTGTGGTTATTCCACGGGCAATTGACGTGGTTCACGGCCGATGAATGTCTGGCCAACGAGGAATGCGCCTCGCTTTCGGCCATGCTGGAGGCCATGTCCACCGACAGCGCCGAGGCGAGGTGCCTGTTTCACGACATGTGCGCACGGCTTGGGCTTGAACTCCCTGCAAAGGTGATTTTATGAAGATACTCAAGATATTTCTGGTTTTGTTCGTGCTCATGATCTTCCTTGGCGTCGGCGCCGGCGTGGGCCTTTATTATTGGGCGCAGGAAGATCTGCCCGGATTCACCAAGCTGAGCGACTATTCCCCTTCCCTGGCGACAACTGTCCGGGCGCGGGATGGCCGCATTCTGGGGTATTTTTACCGCGAAAAGAGGTTTCTGATTCCTTTGTCCATGATGAGCCCGATCACGGTCAAAGCCTTCCTGGCGGCCGAGGATGCGGGTTTCTATCAGCATGAGGGCGTGGATCTGCCCGGAATTTTCCGCGCCGCGGTCAAGAACTTCATCGCCGGCGGGATCGTCCAGGGCGGCAGCACCATCACCCAGCAGGTCATCAAGTCCATGCTGCTCACTCCGGAGCGCAGTTACGAACGCAAGATCAAGGAAATCATCCTGGCGTACAGGCTGGAAAAATATCTGAACAAAGATGAAATTCTGACCATCTATCTCAACCAGATATTTCTCGGGTCCAAGGCGTATGGCGTGGAAGCGGCGGCCAGGGAATATTTCGGCGTGAGCGCCTCGCAGTTGAGCCTTGCTCAGGCCGCCCTTCTGGCCGGACTGCCCAAGGCACCTTCGCGCTATTCGCCCTATGGCAACCCGGAGCGGGCCAGGGAACGCCAGCTCTATGTCCTGACCCGCCTGCGGGATCTGGGTTGGATCGGCAGGGAGGAGTTCGAGGCGGCCGTCAATGAACCCTTGAAGTTTGGCGCACAGGATGATCCTTCCTGGAAAATCGGACCGTATTATCTCGAAGAGGTGCGCCGTCAGCTGGTGGAGATGTATGGCGAGGACAAGGTTTACGCCGGCGGACTGCAGGTGCGAACAGCCGTGGACATGGATCATCAGGCCATCGCGGATGAGGCGCTGAAAACGGGACTGCGGGAAACTTCCAAGCGTCACGGCTGGCAAGGACCGCTCAAGAACCTCAACGTGGGCGAGTACGACGACTTTTTGCAGGGCCAGAACATCGGCGCGCTCAAACCGGGGGACTGGGTTCAGGTTGTGGTCACGGGTGTGGACAAGGGCGGAGCCACCGTTCGGTTTGGCAAGTATTCCGGCATTGTGCCCGTGAGCACCATGGCCTGGGCCCGCCAGCTCAACCCCAAGCTCGCACCCGAAGAGGCGGGCAAGGTGAGTGATGCGCGCAGGGTGGTCAAACCCGGCGATGTGGTCTGGGCCACTGTGACGCAGCCCGCTGACGGCAAGCCCTGGACTCTGGCCCTGGAACAGGAGCCCAAGGTCGAGGGCGCGCTCGTTTCCATTGATCCGCGTAGCGGCGAGGTCCTGGCGTTGTGCGGAGGCTACGACTTTTTCCGCAGCCAGTTCAATCGCGCCACGCAGGCCATGCGCCAGCCTGGATCGGCCTTCAAGCCCATCGTCTATTCCGCGGCCCTGGACAACGGGTTCACGGCGGCAAGCATCGTTCTGGATGCACCCATCATTTTTGACGATGGCAGCGGCAAGCCCTGGAAGCCCGAGAATTTCGAAGGCATTTTCTACGGGCCGACGCTCCTGCGCACGGCGCTGGTCAAGTCTCGCAACCTGGTCACCATCCGCGTGGCCCAACAACTTGGGATGAGCAAGATCATCGAGCGCGGCAAGGCCTTGGGCCTGACGGGCGTCATGGAGCCCAACCTGTCCCTGGCCCTGGGCTCGGGGCAGTTCACGCCGCTCAATATGTGCCAGGCGTATTCGGCCTTCCCTCGCGGCGGAACGGCCATCAAGCCCCGCTTCATCGAGAGCGTGGTCTCCCCCTGGGGCGAGCAGCTGTTTACGTCCACCGAGGAAGCCACTCCGGCCATGCCCCCGGAGACGGCCTACATCATCACCAATCTGTTGCAGCAGGTCGTGCAGGACGGGACGGCCACGCGGGCCAAGGCTCTGGGGCGCCCCGTGGCGGGCAAAACCGGTACCACCAATGACGAAATCGACGCCTGGTTCATGGGTTTTTCGCCGTATCTGTTGACCGGGGTCTGGGTCGGCTACGATCAGGTGCGGCCCATGGGCAAGTACGAGACCGGTGCCCGGGCCGCGTTGCCCATCTGGCTCGACTATCGGACCAAGGTTGAACCCAAGTATCCGGTCGAGGATTTCCAGCCCCCCGAAGGCATAGTCATGGCGCGGGTTGACTCACGCACCGGCCGTCTGGCCGGACCAGGCACGTCCGAGGCATTCATGCTGCCGTTCCAGAATGGCACGGAGCCTGTTCAGTCCGCAGGGATGGACGAGCTGGACGCCGATCCGGGTTCGTCGAATGCTGGCGGCGAAAGCCTGCTCAAGCAGATTTTCTAGGTTTGGGACACGGAGCCGGCTTCGGACGCGTGCGCGTCCGAAGCCGGCTCTTCCGGCCTTTGCATCTTTTCAAATACGAAGCGCATGAACATCCTCGAAGAAACAAAAGACATCCTGCGACGCTCCGGGCGCATCAGCCTCGAACTCTACAAGATCATGATCCCCATCATCATCGCGGTCAAAATCATGCAGGAGTTCGGGCTCATCGCCTGGCTGGCCCTGCCGCTCTCGCCGGTCATGCACCTGGTGGGCCTGCCTCCGGAGATGGGCCTGGTCTGGGCCACGGCCATGATCAACAACATCTACGGGAGCATGATCGTCTTTGTGTCCCTGGCCGGCCAGCATGACTTGAGCGTGGCTCAGGTCACGGTGCTCGGCACCATGATCCTGGTCGCCCACGGCCTGCCCGTGGAATTGCAGATCGCTCGCAAGTCAGGCCCGAGGATCGGTTTCCAGGCATTGCTGCGCATCGGCGGTGCCCTGCTTCTGGGCTGGCTCCTGTCCCGGGTCTATGCCTGGGGCGGGTGGCTGCAGGACGCCAACGTTATTCTCTGGCAGCCCCAGCCGGAAAGTGAGGACCTTCTGGCCTGGGGGCTGGGTCAGGTCCGAAATCTGGTCATGATATTTGTCATCATCGTGGCTTTGAGTTCCGTCATGCGCGTGTTCACGGCCATTGGTCTGACGGGGCTGTGCGTGCGTCTGCTGGCCCCCGTCCTGCGCGTGCTCGGCATCGGCCCCGAGGCCGGAACCCTGACCATCGTCGGCATGGTCATGGGCCTGGCGTACGGGGGAGGCATGATCATGCACGAGGCCCATTCCGGCAAGGTCGGGTCAAAGGATATCTTCTCGTCGCTCAGCCTCATGGGCCTGTCCCATTCGATTTTCGAGGACACCTTGCTCATGGTCGTGCTCGGAGGACATGTCTCGGGCCTGCTGTGGGCGCGAGTCAGCTTCACCCTGATTGTCGTGGCTCTTCTGGTGCGCATGGTCACGTGGCTGGGGGATGATTTTTTTTATCGCCGCCTGTTCAAACCCGTGGAAGTCTATGCTCCGATAGAGCCATGCTGTCCGGGGGCGACGGTGTCCGAGAAGAAATAGGCGCCGATTCTTGTTTTCAAGTTCATCAAGGTACAACTCATGTCCCATACACATCGTCTTTTGGCCCTCAAGGAGCTCATGGCGCGGCAGGAGATTTCTGTCATGCTGGTGGTTCATTCTGCCAACCGCTTTTATCTGTCCGGGTTTGAGCTGCATGACGGCCAATGCAACGAGAGTTCGGGCTGTCTGCTCATCTTCGCAAGTGGCCCGGACTGGCTGCTGACCGACGCCCGTTTTACGGAGGAGGCTCGTCGTCACTGGCCAGCTGAAAACGTTCATGTTTACGGCGCGCCGCGCATGGAGAAGATCGCATCCTTCGCGCAGAGCCTGGGCATCCGCGACCTGTGGGTCGAGACCCACGCCATGTGCGCGGAAATGTATCTGGAGCTGGGCAAGAGCCTGAATCTGCACCCGGCCCCGCGGCTGGTGGAAGAGCTGCGCACCGTCAAGGATGGCGAGGAGCTGGCCACGATCAAGGCTTCCTGCGCCTTGAACCATGCGGTGTACGATGTCTTGCGGCCGCAGCTTGCGGCGGGGCTGACGGAAAGGGACGTGGCCTGGATGCTGGAGAAGGCGTTTCGGGATGGCGGGGCGGAGGGCCTCAGCTTCGCGCCCATCGTCGGCTTCGGCCCCAACGGGGCGCTGCCCCATGCCACGCCGGGGGATGCGCGTCTTGAGCCAGAGACTCCGGTCCTGATCGACATGGGCGGGCGGCTGAACGGGTATTGCTCGGACCAGACCCGGACGTGGTGGATCGGGGACAGGCCGACGGATGATTTTCGGCGCACCCTGGAGCTGGTGCAGGAGGCCCAGGCCCGGGCCATCGCCAGGGTTGCTCCCGGAGTGAGCACGGATGAGCTGCACGCAACGGCCAAGGATTTTTTTGCCCGCCATGGCGTGGCCGAGCATTTTACCCACTCCCTGGGTCACGGCATCGGCCTTGAGACCCACGAAGCGCCGGGAGTCGGTCCCATCCGGCCGACGATCCTTAAAGTCGGCATGGTCATCACCGTGGAGCCGGGCCTGTATTACCCCGAGTGGGGCGGAGTGCGCTGGGAACACATGGTGGTGGTGACCGAGGATGGCCATGAAGTGCTCTGAGCCATCAGCAATGGAGCCCCGCAAATCACGACCGCGAAAGACCAAGCGGGAGTGGCCCCTCGCGCCGCCAAGGCGGTCCAGCGAGGTCCTCTATGCCGAGGTGCCCCGCAACCAGATCGCCCTCTACCGCTTCCTGCTCGAAGGCTACGACAATCTGGCCGTCATGAGCGTGGTCGACCGCTATCGGGCCGTGATCAAGCTGCGTTTTATGCCCGACGCGGAAAAAAACCTGCGCGGTCTGCTCCACGCCCAGGGCGCACTCATCATCGACCCTCCTGGGCGGTCAGCCGTTTAGACCGAAAAATTCCCGCGCATTGTTTCCGCAGCGCTCCCACAGCGCGTGCAGGTCCTCGCCTCTGAGTAGGGCCAGCTCTCTGGCCGTGAAGCCCAGCAGGGCGGGTTCGTTGGTCTTGCCGCGATACGGTTCGGGGGAGAGGTAGGGGGCGTCGGTTTCAAGCAGAAGCCGGTCCGCCGGGATGATTTTGACCGCTTCGCGCAGTCCTTCGGCTTTGGCGTAAGTCACGGTGCCGGGCACGGAGATGTGCCAGCCGCGAATGAGCAGTTTTTCGGCCCAGTCGGGCCCGAGGCCGAAGCAGTGCCAGAGCAGGGAGCGTCCGCCAAAGCCCAGATCATCGAGCATGTCCAGGCAGTCGTCCTCGGCGTCGCGGCAGTGGATGACCACGCGCTGGTCCAGGTCCAAGGCCAGTTCGAGCTGACGCCTGAACCAATATTGCTGGTCCCTCAGCGGGGAAAAGTCGTAATAATAGTCAAGTCCCACCTCGCCCACGGCCCGCAACCGGGCATCCGCCAGAAAGGCCTCGCGCATGGCTTCAAGGTTGGCCTCGGTCATCTTCGCCGCGTCGTGTGGGTGCACCCCGAGCAGGAAAAAGACGTCCTCCCGGCTCTCGAACAGCGCCCGGGAGGCATGGTAGGCTTCGGGTCCCAGAAAGACGTTGCCCACGGTGCGGACCCCGCAGGCCCGCGCCCGCGACAGGACCGCGTCCACGTCGTAATCCCTGCCGTCGAGGTGGGCGTGGCTGTCCGCGCCGACGGGGGCCAGCCCCAGGGTTTCGGGGAGCTGGCGTTCCTTTTTCTTGCTCACCCCTTGCTCTCGCGCACGCCCTGGTCCCATTTGGCCACGGCAACGGCTTCGTCGATGAGCATGACTGGAATTTCTTCGCGCACGGGATAGACCACGTCGCACGCTCTGCATTTGAGGCCTTCTTCCTGAGGGAGAAGTTCGAGGTCGCCCTTGCACTTGGGACAGGCCAAAATCTTCAAAAGTTCTTTGTTAAGCGCCATGATTCCTCCGCTTGCAATCAGTGTAATGTCGAAGACGGGCTTATCCTGATCAAAAACACCTTACAAGCGGACAAGTGGCACCCGGTCCTTGAGTTTTCAAACCAATGCGATACAACCACACCCATGATGCATGGCACAAACATACCGGCTTCAGGTCCGGTCCTGCTTTTTGATGTGGGCAACACCAACGTGAAGCTCTGTCTCGCGGATGAAAACGGCCTTGGCCGGACGTATTCGCTGCCCTCGACCAACAGGGAAACCTCCGATTCCCTCGGGCTCAAGATCGCGGGTATCTGCACCCGCGAAGGCGTGGCCGAAGGCGCTGTGCAGGCCTGGGTGTTGTCCTCGGTGGTGCCTCCCCTGAACGGACTCTTGCGGGCGGCCTGCAAGGACTTTTTTTCCTGTCCGGCCCTGTTCGTGCCCGGCGACATCGCCCTGCCGCTTGAGAACCATTACGCCAGGCCGCAGGAAGTAGGCGCGGACCGCCTGCTGGGCGGTTTTGCGGCGCGCATGCTTTTTGACGATCCGACGCTCATCGTGGTCGATTTCGGCACGGCCACCACGTTCGACTGCGTGCAGGGGAGCGCCTATCTCGGAGGTCTCATCTGTCCGGGCGTGCTCAGTTCGGTCACGGCGCTCGGCACCCAGACCGCCAAGCTGCCGCAAATCAGCCTGGAGCTCGACAGCGAAGACCTGGACATCGGCACCAGCACCCGGCAGAGTCTCAATCACGGCGTGCTGTTCGGGTTCGCCTCCATGCTGGAAGGCCTGACCGCGCGGCTGAAAAAACGTCTGGCCGATCCGGGCGCGCGCGTCATCGCCACGGGCGGTTTTGCGCCGCACCTTTCAGCCATCACCTCATGCATCGACAATCTGGCCCCGGACCTGCTCATGCAGGGCCTCTTGGCCGCATATTTCCAGAAACATTCACCGCAGAACATAAGGGAGCAATCATGAGCACCATTACAGGAATTTGGGCCAGGGAAATTCTGGATTCCAGAGGCAACCCCACCGTCGAGGTGGAAGTCACCCTCGAATCAGGCGCAACGGGCCGCGCTGCCGTGCCTTCGGGCGCGTCCACAGGCACACGCGAAGCCCTCGAGCTGCGTGACGGCGACGCCGACCGTTATAACGGCAAGGGCGTGGAGCAGGCTGTGCGCAACATCATGGAGGATATCGCTTCCGAAATTGTCGGCCTCGAAGCCGTCCGGCAGGTGGAAGTGGACCAGGCCCTCATTGATCTGGACGGCACGGAGAACAAGTCCCGCCTGGGCGCCAACGCCATGCTCGGTGTGTCCATGGCCACGGCCAAGGCCGCTTCCGAATTTCTGGGTCTGCCGCTCTACAAATACATCGGTGGCATCAACGCCAAGGTTCTGCCCGCGCCCATGATGAACATCATCAACGGCGGCGCTCACGCGGCCAACAACCTGGACATCCAGGAGTTCATGATCATGCCCCTGGGCGCGGCCAGCTTCAAGGAAGCGCTGCGCATGGGCGCCGAGACGTTCCATGCCCTGAAGAAGATCCTGCACAAGGATGGGCTGGCCACCTCCGTCGGCGACGAGGGTGGATTCGCGCCCAACTTCGCCAGCCACGAGCAGGCGTTCAAGTACATCATCAAGGCCATCGAAGAGGCCGGATATGAGCCTGGCAGCCAGATCGCCCTGGCCATCGACGCCGCCGCCTCGGAATTCTACAAGGATGGCAAGTACCATTTCGCCGGCGAGAGCAAGATCCTGACCGCGCGCGAACTGACCGACTATTACGCGGATCTGGCCGGCAAGTTCCCGTTGGTGTCCATCGAGGACGGTCTGGCCGAAGCGGACTGGGACGGCTGGGAAGTTCTCTCTGACGTGTTGGGCGATCGGCTGCAGTTGGTCGGCGACGACATCTTCGTCACCAACCCGGCGCTCTTGGCCGACGGCATCATGCGCGGAGTAGGCAACGCCATTTTGATCAAACTCAATCAGATCGGCACCCTGACCGAGACCATGGACTGCATCGAGATGGCCAAGGAAGCATCCTTCGCCACGGTTATCTCCCACCGCTCCGGGGAGACCGAAGACAGCTTTATCGCCGATCTGTCCGTGGCCGTGAACGCGGGCCAGATCAAGACCGGCTCCCTGTGCCGTTCCGACCGCACGGCCAAATACAACCAGCTCCTGCGCATCGAGGAAGATCTGGACTCCCAGGGCGTGTACTTTGGACCGGCCATGGCCGCCAACTGGTTTGACGAAGAAGAGTAACCGCGACGGCGCACTTCGGTGCGCCTTTTTTTATCTTGAGCCGAGGACATCATGCATATCATCGACGGAAAAAAGACCGCCGCCATCATCCGTCAGGAACTCAAAGACCAGGTCACGGCGCTGACGGCCAGGCACGGCCGGGCACCGGGTCTGGCGGTCATTCTGGTCGGGGACCATCCCGCATCCCAGGTCTATGTCCGCAACAAGGAGCGGGCCTGCGAGGACGTGGGCATCATTTCCAAGGGCTTCCGGCTGCCGGCGGACATCCCGCAGCCCCAGCTGGAAGACACCATCACCTTTTTAAACAATGATTCCGCCATTGACGGGATTCTGCTGCAGTTGCCCCTGCCCAAGGGCCTGGACAGCCAGCGTTGCCTGGATCTGGTGGACCCGTCCAAGGATGTGGACGGCTTTCATCCCGTGAACATGGGCCGTCTGGCCCTGGGCCTGCCCTGCCTGCGTTCCTGCACCCCTGCCGGGATCATGACGCTGATGGAGCGTCACGGCATCGAGGTGTCAGGCAAGAAAGCCGTGGTCATCGGTCGCAGCAACATCGTTGGCAAGCCTCTGGCGCTCATGCTCCTGCAGAAGAATGCGACAGTCACGGTCTGCCATTCCCGGACCCGGGACATTGCCGAAGAGGTACGCAGCGCAGACATTGTCCTTGCCGCCGTGGGCATCCCCAAGTTCGTGACTCGCGACATGGTCAAGCCGGGGGCCGTGGTCATTGATGTGGGCATCAACCGGACCGAGGCCGGACTGGTCGGGGACTGCGATTTTGCGGGACTGCAGGACGTTGCTTCGGCCATGACCCCGGTGCCGGGCGGGGTCGGTCCCATGACCATCGCCCAACTCCTGGTCAACACGCTCGAAGCCTACGTGGAGCATGTTACCGGCTAAAGTCTGTCCGATCCGGCATGGATTCGGATCGTTAGAAATTCGAAATGCGAAGGGGCCAAAAGGCCCCTTCGCATTTGTCAGAGAATTTTTCGGCCAGGGCCTACTCGATGATGACCCCCGCGTAGCCCACCACGCGCGACAGGTCTCCGTTCACATCCCCCGAAGTTGCATAGGCCACTAGTTCGGCTTTTTTCGCGCCCAGAATGTTGGCCAGGTGCATGCCGAGGGTCATGGGCAGCACGCCGCACATGGAGATGTTTTCCGCCTTCACCGTGCCGTAAAAGCCCATGGGGTCCAGGGCCAGGACGCGCTCCAGGGCGTGCTGGTCGATGACGCGGGTTTTTTCGTCGGAGGCGAAGTGGTTCATGTCCGAGCTGACCACGATGGACACCTCGCGGCCCAGCGTGGCCAGAACCTCGGCGATCTTGGCCGCGGCCCCGCCGAGCTTGTGGGGCCTTGGGTCGCCAACGGCAATGGGCACGATGCGCATGTCCGGGTTTTTGGCCCAGAGGAAGGGCAGCAGCACCTCCAGGGAATGTTCCTGCACGTGGGCGGTGCGGTCCGCGGTCAGGGCGGGTTCGGCCGCCAGGATTGCGGCGGCCAGCTCGGCGTCGACCTCTAGGTCCGCTCCCGGGAGCAGCCACTTGCCGTCGGGCCACACGGCCAGGGGCGCGCCCATCCCCGTGTGGTTGGGGCCAAGCAGCAGCACCGTGTCGGTCAGTTTGGCCTGGGCCAGGGTCTGACCCGCGACGCCTCCGGAAAACACGTGGCCAGCATGGGGAACCATGGCCAGCCGCGTCAAGTTTTCACGTTCCTTTTCACCGCGCATGCATGCCCGCACCGTTGCCAGCCACTGATCATGCCGGCCGGCGTAAAACTGGCCCGCGACAACGGGCTCGCGATCAAAACTCATGTCATCCTCCTAGCGAAATTTCCCGGCTTCCTTTTCCAGGCGTACCCCTTCCAACTCAGCGGCAGCCATACGACCATGCAGCGAGTTTGGGAAGAGCTCCCTCAGCCTGTTCAAGTTTTCCGACCACTTCTTCATCTCGCCGTTCTTCTTGTAGAGAATTGCCGTGCGATAGGTGTGCGCAGGCCAATCCCGGTCATCCTCGGATACGTAATCGTCGTACTCCAGGCTCCAGGCCAGGGCTTCCTGGGCGCGTCCGCTTCTGTCTGCGGCCTGAATCAGAAGTTCGAGGGTTTCCTTGATTTTGGACAGGTCCGCCTTCTCCTTCTTAAGGAGTTCCAAGGCCTCCTGGCCGAGGATGCCGGCCTGTTCCATGTCGCCGGAAATCATGGATCCCCGGCCCAGGAAATAATGGGCATATCCCCGCTGCGTATCGGTCAAACCGACATCCGTCGCCAATTTGGTCCACAGCGGCTTGGCCCTGGAAGGCTGATCCAGTTTTTCGTGCGCCAAGGCGGCGGCATAGTCGACCTGGCGTTGTCGTTCAATCCCGAGGTTCCAGGGCGCGACACGCGTGGCGAGGTCAAGGATATCACGCCACTGCTGCAAATCCACGAGCATGGCCAGGGTCAGGTCCAGGCCTGCTTCGGAGAATTCTCCGCGTGGGATGGACCCAAAGACAAAGGGCCTAGCCATGTCGAGAGCCTTTTGCGGCTCTCCGGTCTGCATGAAAGCGGTGGCCAGGACCAATCTGATTTGTGGATCGAGCTCCCTGCCCTGGTACATGTGTTCATGCTCGGTCCAGTGCTGGGCGGCTCCCGCGAAATCTTTCTGTTCCAGATCCTGCATGATCCAATCCCGCAGAGCCTTGTCCGCCACTTCCCGCGCCTTGGGCAACAGTTCATGGCCGGGATAGTCTTCCTGGAAACGGCGGATGCTTTCCAGGCTGTCGGCGAATTTTTTGTTCCACAGCTGCCACATGGCCAGCTTCAGCTTGGCCACAGGCGCCAGCGGGCTGTCCGCGTGCTCCAGGATGCGAGAGTAGATCTGCTCGGGATTGGCGGAGGGGCGGCCAAACACGGGGTCCATGTCCGCGATGGAGGGGGCGTCGAGGACGCCTTCCTCGGCCAGACGCATCTGGGCAATGAGTCCGCCTTCCCGGTCGGGATACATCTCGGCGGTGCGGTGGTAGATCTCCCTGGCAGAATCCGATTTCCCCTGCTTGAGGTGGATGTCGCCGATGCGGGCCATGGCCACATCGACATCAGGCGCCTGCGGAACGATGTTGGTGTAGGCCCAGAAAAAATCCTTCGCGCGGTCCAGGTTGCCGCTGAGCATGGCCGCATATCCGGCGGCCATCAGAAAGGACGGGTCGCTCAGATAATATTTCGGCCAGCGCTTTTCGATGCTGTTCACGATTTCCATGGCTTTCTCGAAAAAGCCGAGCTCCGTGAAGGCCTTGAGCAGCCCCACGGTGCTCGGCTGAACGGTCGCACTCATGGGAAAATTCTGGATCGCGTACTGGAAATGTTCAGCGGCGCGTGCGTACTCTTTGCGCCGCATGTAATGCTCGCCCCAATAGTAGTCGATCAAGGCGACCCGCGGATTGTCCGGGTATTTTCTGCGCAGCAGGTCAAAGTGCCCCTTGGCCTCGGGCACATTGCCCACGGAAAGGTGCAGGTAGCCGATTCTGGACAGGGCTTCGGGCACGTTGGGCGAATTCGGATTTGCGTATTTGGCCGTCTCATAGGCATCGAGGATGGCGGTGAAATTGCCTTCCATATCCTCTTTGCCTTCCTGCATGACGACGTCGGCCAAAGTGTAGAGCAGCTCCTCACGCAGGGGTGCGGGGGCTTTGGGGTGTTCGATCATGGCGGTCACGGCCGCCCGCCCAGCCTTGATGTCGCCTGCCATCAAGGCGGATTGGGCTGTCTTGTACAAGGCTTCCAGTTCCGCTGTGCTGTTGTCCAGGGTGCCATTGTCCTGAGCAGTGGCGTTCAGGGTCGTGAGCGAATTGTTCTGGGCTTGCGGCTCAGGCTGGCTCTTTTCGGGTTCGGCATGGGTCGGATCAACGGTTGTGCTTACAGTCAGGTTTCCGGCTGTCGCTTGCGTCGCGAGGTCAGCCTGTGCGGGATGGGGCACATCCTCTCGCATCGGTGCGGCCGCACCTTCAGGCATGGCCGGGGGCGATGCAACGTTTTCGTCCTGGGCCTTGGCGGTCGTGTCGAGTGGGAGCTGCCCCTCATTCTCGGTGGCCAGGGCTGCGGACTGGTTTTGAGCGGGCGGGCTGCTGGCGTGGGGCGCCGTTTCATTTGCGGTGGTGTTCTGCGTCTGAAGAGAAGGCGGCGCGTTGCGGTCAATGGGCCTGCGCACCTGAAAGTCTGAAATCGCGACTGCTTCGGTGCCGGCCTGCTGCGGGTCTTCCTGACCGGGGCGCATGATCTTGCTGCGCAAGGTCGACGCTCCTGAAAGAAATGACGGCGTTTTCGGCAACAACGGCGTTTGGTCGGAAAGGGCGGTTGTGTTCAGGCTTGATTCCGCAGAGCCGGGTTGCGCGGGGGAGACAGGCTGCGTCTCGTTGTCCTGCGCTCCTGGCGCGGAGGTTTGGGCAGGTTCTTCAGGGACAGAGGCATTGGTTTGCGTTGCATTGCCGGATATTTTTTCGGCCTCGCCCGCCTGTTCCCGTGTGTCATTCCGCGAATCCGGCTCTTCCTCTTTTGCGGGGGGGTAAAATTCAAGGGTCAGCGTTTTGAGCTTGGGGGCGGCCGAAGAGGAATAAACAAAGTCGTCTGAGCGAGTTTGAATCAGAACTCCGTCCTGGGTGATCGTCATTTCCTTGATCAGCGAGGTCTCGGAATACGCCGGGTTGCTCGGCTTGCGCTCCTTTTGCCAAAAGCTCCAGGGGATGGGGATCTGAATTTGGGTCAGGCCCCGCTGTCTGGGCTCCGCCGAGGGCAGACGGCTCTCGAACTTAAAGACGAGCACTTCTTTTGTGGGGAGCTTCTTCCACGTCAAGGTCGCTCCAAAAGCAGTATGGAGAGGAAAAAAGCCCAGTATGGCCGGGACGAGAAGCCAGATCAGGCTGGCAAGGGGGCGTGTGCGCACGGTCTGCTGCTAGCAAGAATTGGGCACAATGTCATAACATGTTCTTCTTTTTGAGTTTCTCTATCAGGGTGGTGCGCTTGATGCCCAAAACTTCGGCGGCCTTGTTTTTGACTCCGTCCACCTCGCCCAAGGCTTCGGTCAGGAGCCGTTCCTCGACCGTATCGAGAAATTCTTTCAGACCCAGGTTCTGGTCGCGCAGGTCCTTGAGCTCGGGCCAGCGAAAGCACGCGTCCAAAGTCACAACGGGGCGTTTGGGCACTTCGATCCCGGTTTCACGCAGAATCTTGTCCGGGAGGTCGACCAGGCCGATGCGGTCCCCCTCGCAGAGGATTGACATGCGCTCCATGAAGTTTTCCAGTTCGCGCACGTTGCCGGGCCAGGAGTATCGGGCCAGGATGTCGCTGGCTTCCTCGGCCAGCTCCAAAACGCATTGACGGCGGTTTGCGCAGAAGTGTTGCAGGAAATAGCGGGCCAGAATGAGCACATCCTGGCCCCGGTCACGCAAGGGTGGCAGGGCGATGGGGATGACGTTCAGGCGGTAGAAAAGGTCTTCCCGGAACGTCCCCTTGCGGACCTCTTCCTCCAGGTCGCGGTTGGTGGCAGCCACGACGCGGACGTCGGTCTTGATGGTTTTTGCCCCGCCAACCCTTTCGAACTCCCGCTCCTGCAACACGCGCAGGATTTTGACCTGGAGCGACAGGTCCATTTCCCCTATCTCGTCCAGGAAAACGGTTCCTTCATGGGCCAGCTCGAAGCGGCCGATCTTGGTGCGGATGGCGTGGGTGAAGGCACCCTTTTCATGACCGAAGAGTTCGGATTCGAGCAGCTCGCGAGGGATAGCCCCGCAATTGATGGGCACGAAAGGCTTGCCCAGCCGTTTGCTGTTGCGGTGCAGCGCGCGGACGAGGAGCTCCTTGCCGGTTCCCGACTCGCCCGTGACCAGGACCGTGCTGTCCGATGGAGCCACTTTGGCCAGGATCCGAAATACCTCTTGCAAGGCGGAACTCTTTCCAATTATTCCACACGTATCAAACGACATAGATTCTCCTGGAACGGGGATGGAATCAACGCTGTTCCGATTCTGCCTAACTGTCAAGATTATGACAGAAAAGCAACTCCAAAAATGCATCACCTCCTGAAATTTCCACCCCAAAGCCGCACCGCCGTCTTTGTCTCCCGCGAAAAGCGCTTTCTGGTTCACGTACTCATCGACGGCCAGCCACTGACCGTGCATACCAACAACTCCGGCTCCATGCTCGGGCTGCTGCGGCCGGGCATGGACGTGTTCATCTCCCCCGCCGCCGCCCCCGGGCGCAAGCTGCCCTACACGCTGGAGTTGGTTCGCCCATGCGGGGACTGGGTCGGGGTCAACACCCTAACGCCCAACCGCCTGCTCAAGAAAGCCTGGGAGGCGGGCGTCATCGCAGAGTTGTGCGGGTACCCTGAGTTTCTGCCCGAAGCCATGCACGGTGCTTCGCGCCTGGATGCGAGGCTCTCTGGACCGGACGGGGAATTCTGGATCGAGGCCAAAAACGTGACCATGGTCGAGGATGATGTGGCCTGCTTCCCGGACGCGGTGACCGAGCGGGGCCAGAAGCATCTGTGCGAACTCATGGACCTGGCCGCGCAGGGTGTGCGCGTGGGTGTGTTTCTGGCGGTGCAGCGGCCGGACGGGGCGTGTTTCGGGCCTGCGGATTTCATCGATGCCAGGTTCGCCGAGCTTTTTTGGCAGGCCATGGACAAGGGGGTGGAATTTTTGCCTCATGTCGTGCACGCCAGTCCCGAGGGCATTGCCTTGGGCCGCCGTCTGCCTGTCATTTCACGCGGGACTTGCGATGACGCCCTCACCGGCACGCTTAAGGCCCGACGCAATAAACAAAAATTGGGATAATCGCACATGAACGACCATCTTATCCGTGTCATCTCCGACGAAGCCAACGTTCGCGCCCTGGCCTGCGTGACCACGGCCACCGTGCAGAACGCCTGCACCAGGCATCGTACCCGGCCAACCGCCTCCGTGGCTTTGGGCCGCGCCCTCACGGGCGGAGTGCTTCTGGGCGCGCTCTTGAAAGGGCGGCAGCGGGTTGCCCTCAAGTTCGAGGGGAACGGCCCCCTGGGCAAGATCGTGGTCGAGGCCGATCCCATGTGTCTGGTGCATGGCTATGTCGGCAACCCGGCCGTGGACTTGCCCCTGAAGGACGGACGTTTCGACATCCCCGGCGCCCTGGGACGCGCGGGATTGCTGACCGTGACCAAGGACCTCCTGCTCAAGAGCCCCTATCAGGGCGTGGTCAACCTCGTGTCGAGCGAGATCGCCGAGGACATTGCCTATTACCTGACTGATTCCGAACAGACCCCTTCGGCCATGGGCCTGACCGCCATCCCCGATGACGCCGGCAACATCGTGGTCGCCGGAGGTTTCCTGATCCAGTCCCTGCCTCCGGCCAATGACGAGGCGCTGGATGTCCTTAACGGCAGGATTCAAACCTTGCCTCCGCTGGCCAAGCTGCTTTTGGACGGAGCCACTCCGAAGGAGATTCTGGACCGCATCTTCGGGGGCATCCCTTTCGAAATCCTCGGGCACCAGGACGTCGCTTTTCACTGCGGCTGCTCCCGCGATCGCATCGAGCAGGCCCTCATCACGCTCGGCGTGGACGAAATCCGGTCCCTGGCCGCCCAGCCCGAAGACACCGTCATCACCTGCGAATTCTGCCGGGAACCTTACAGCTTCACCTCCGATGACCTGGATCGGCTGGCCAACGAACGGCACTAGCGGGCAGAGGGAGAGGGAGAGGGGAAGAGAATGCCTCCGGCGGGCAAGGGGCGCGGCCCCCTGCACCCCGATCAGGGAGGTGTTGGGTTCAGAGGCACGGGGTGCCTTGTTTTCGAAAAGGCCTGGATCCCCGCGCAGGCGGGGATCCAGGCCTTTTCCGGTCGTTCATGCCGAATTTTTTCGTTCAGAAGGAAGAGAGCAAGTCGCTCCGCCTGACCACGATGTCATCCCCGCGCAGGCGGGGATCCATGTCTTTCAGCGGATGCCGTCCCCTGGTACGAAAAAAGCCGCCTCCCTTTCGGAAGGCGGCCTTGTAGCCTTTCATCTTCAAAAACATCAAACCATCATGTTGATGAGCACGCCGGTCATGTCCATGCTTGTGTGCAGGGCCGCCGCGTTGGCGGCGAAGGCCTGCTCGTTCTCGACCATCTGCACCATCTCCGTGGCCAGGTCCGTGTTGGAGCCTTCGACCAGCATCTCCTCGGAGCGCAAGCGCTCGTCGTCATATTCCTCACCCCGCACGAGCGGTCCGGAATCGGTGTTTTCCGTCACCTCCCGCGCCCGCACGCCCTGATCGCCGGGGCCGGTCTCATACTCCACGCGGCTGGAGCGAAATTCGCTTGTGTTCATGTTGGCCACATTATTGGCCGAGACCTGCTGGGATACACTTATGGCCTGCAGGGCCTGCACGCTTTCCATCATGTGGCACCTCCGCTCATGACTACATAGTATCCAGAACAGGGCCTGCGTCAAGGAGGTGCTGCTCGGCATCCATCTGGTCTATGCAGGCGTAGGCGCTGTGGTTGTGGATGGATTCGAAGGATTCCACCTCGACGCGAAAGCCGCGCACCTTGGGATGGGCTTTGAGCCGGGACGCGGCATTGCGGACCACGTCCTCCACGAAGGTCGGCGCGGCAAAGGCGGCCTCGGTGACGTACTTCTCATCCTCGCGCTTCAGGAGCGCATAGACCGGGGACGAGCCGGACTCCTGGGCAATGGCGATGAGGTCTTCAAGCCAGAGCATGCCCGAACACTGCGCCTCGATGCGGACCATGGCCCGCTGGCTGTGCGCCCCTTCGCGCGAGATGGCCTTGGAGCAGGGGCAGACGGTCATGACCGGCACCTCCACGCCCAGGATCAGCTCGACCTCGCCGCCCAGCAGCACGCCGCGCAGAAAGCAGGCATAGTCCATCAGCGCCGGACTGCCCGTGACCGGCGCGCGCTGCTCCAGAAAATAGGTGAAGAGAAAGCACAGATGGGAGCTGCGGGCCTGCAGGCGGTCGCGCAGGTCGAGGAGGAGGTTCTTGCAACTGGCCGCGTCCAGGGCCGTGTCCATGTCGCGCAGGGCCTCCAGGAAACGGCTCATGTGCGTGCCCTTGAATTCGGCCGGCAGGTCCACGCTCAGGTCAACGCGGGCCACGGTCTGCTGACGGCCCTTGGCGCGGTCGCGCACGGTCAGGGGGATGGACAGGTTCTTGACGCCTACCCGGTCTATGCGCAGGGCCACGTCGGCCGGTCCGCTTTGTATGTCACGCATCAGGTCAGGTCCTGTCCGGTGGTGGCCAGGCTCAGCTTGCCGTGCTTCACACCCTTGGTCGAGATGAGCCGCTCGGCCGTGGCCTTGATGTCCTGGCCCGGACCGCGCAGGATGAGCACTTCCATGCAGTTGTGGTGGTCGAGGTGGATATGCAGCGAGGTGACGATCACATCGAGCGAGGAGTGCTGGATTTCGGTCATCTTCTGCGCCAGATCGGAGTGATGGTGGTCATAGACCAGGGTCAGGGTGCCGACCATCTCCTTGTTCAGGTCTTCCCATTCCTTTTGCACCAAGGTGCCCCTGATCAGGTCGCGGATGGCTTCGGAGCGGGTCTGATAGCAGCGCTCCTCGCACAGCGCGTCGAATTTTTCCAGCAGCTCGGAGTCAAGCGAGACTCCGAAGCGAATAGTCTGACCCATGCTTCCTCCTTTCAACTTTACGGACGGGAGAGTTCCCAGACATTGACCGTCATTTGCGCCTGGTCATAGGGAACCACCTCACGGCCCTGATTCTTGACCTGCCAGCCCCGACGGATGAACCTGGCCCAAACTGTATTGGATACGCTCCGCTCGGGATCACCGAACCAGACCCGGCCTCCGGGGGCCAGGCAGTGCAGCAGGAGCTTCTCCAGGGGATCGAAAAATCTCTGCTCGTAAAAAACGTCGCCCCCCCAGATACGGTCGAAGGAAGCGGGTTTAAATCCCGGCCAGTTCCAGTCCATGCAAACCCAGAGCGGTGAGGCGACGGCGTTTATGCGGGCGTTTCTGGCTGCAAAGCGCAGGGCGGCACGCTCGAAGTCCATGCCCACCACCTGTGCGCCCAGGCTTGAGGCCTGCAGGGCGGACAGCCCCAGCCCGCAGCCGAGGTCCAGGCATCTGCGCCCGCGCAGCTCCTGCCGGGCCAGCCAGCCGCACAGGGCCAATGTCGCGGGCCAGAGCTCCACCCAATAGGGGATGTGCTCCTCGGCCTTCGGATCGTCCTCGTCCATGGACTGCCAGAGCGACTCCAGATCCGCCGGACGCTCCAGCAGCCAGGTCCGTCCGGCGGCCTGCACGTTGATGCGCTGGGATGATTCGGGAATCTCAGTCGTCGGCATCCGGTTTCATGCCCGCCATCATCTGGCCGATGCGGTCAACGCGATGCTGGTCGTCGGCGGCAAAAGTGTCGACGATGCGGCCACCGTACATGACCGCGATGCGATCGGCCAGGGCCAGGGCCTCGGACAGGTCGCCCGTGACCAGCAGGATTCCCGCTTCCTCGCGGGCCGCCAGCAGGGTGGTCCAGACCTCCTCGATGGCCGAGACATCGAGGCCCTGGGTGGGCTGCTCGGCCACGATGAGGCGCGGCCTGCGGTGGAATTCCCGCGCCAGGACCATCTTCTGCAGGTTGCCGCCGGAGAGTTGGCGGGCCTGACAGGACACGTCGGGCGGGGAAACCTTGAACTGCCGGACCAGCTCCTCGGCCACGGTTCTGGCCTTGTCGCGCTGCAGCCAGATGGATGAGGAGTACCCTTGGCGGGTGGTCAGCAGAAAATTGTCGACCAGGTCCATGCCCCGGCAAACCGCCAGGCCCATGCGGTCTTCGGGGATGTAGCTGAGGCCCCCCTGCCAGGACGGATCGGAGAAAAAGTTCTTCCAGCTCTTGCCGAGCACGGTGATCTCGCCCTTATCCGGTTCGCTCAGGCCGCAGATGGCTTCGACCAGATCCTTCTGGCCGTTGCCGGCCACGCCGACCACGGCCAGGACCTCTCCCTGCCGCAGGCTGAGCGAAACTTCGCGCAGGATCCCGGAGCCCACGTTCTCCATGCGCAGCACGTTCTGGCGCAACTCCACGGGGTCGCGCCGCACTTCAAGCAGCACCTCCCGTCCGACCATGCGCCGGGCCAGGTCGGAGGGCGAATGCACCTCGCTGGCCGGCACCTCGTCCACCACTTCTCCGCGTCGCAGGATGGCGATCTCGTCGGCCAGGGCCATGACCTCGCCGAGTTTGTGGGAGATGTAGACGATGGCCTTGCCTTGCGCCGCCATGCTCCGCAGGGCTCCGAAGAGTTGCTCGGCTTCCTGGGGGGTGAGCACGGCCGTGGGCTCGTCGAAGATGAGGATTCGGCTCTTGCGCTGCAGCAGCTTCAGGATCTCCACCCGCTGCTTCTCGCCCATGGACAGGTCCGCCACGCGGGCGGCCGGATCCACATCCAGGCCGAAGCCCTGGCCGAGAACCCGGACCTGTTCCTGCATGGCGCGCGGCGAAAGGAAAAAGCCCGGCTCCTGGCCGAGGAAAACGTTCTCGGCTACGGTCATGGCTTCCACGAGCATGAAGTGCTGATAGACCATGCCGATTCCGGCCATGATCGCATCCTTGGTGGAGCGCAGTGTGCGGTGCTGGCCGTCGATGAGGATCTCGCCGCTGTCGGGGAGATAATGACCGGCCAGGATGGACATGAGCGTGCTCTTGCCCGCCCCGTTTTCGCCGAGCAGCGCCTTGATCCGGCCCGCATGGATGTCGAGGCTGATGTCGTTGTTGGCCCGCACCGCGCCGAAGACCTTGGTGATGCCGCGCAGGCTGACCGCTGGCACTGAAGCTGTCACGTCCTATCCCTGCCGCATCCCGGCGATGGGCTGCACGAACTGCGATTCCGTGTCCCAAGGGAAGAGGATCCAGGTGTCCTGGCTGACCTCGGTGACGAACGTGTCCACCAGCGGGCGGCCGGCGGGTTTGGCGTAGATGGAGGCGAAATGGGCCTTGGGCAGCAGCTCGCGGATGAGCTTGGCCGTGCGGCCGGTGTCGACCAGATCATCGATGATGAGCCAGCCTTCGCCGTTGCCTTCGATGCCCTTTAAAAGCTTGACCTCGCCCTTCTGGTTTTTCCAGTCATAGCTGGACACGCAGATCGTATCCACCAGCCGGATGTCCAGCTCGCGGGCGATGATGGCCGCGGGCACGAGGCCGCCACGGGTCACTGCGATGATGCCTTTGAAGAAATCCTTGTCCAGGAGGCGCCAGGCCAGGGCTTTGGAATCACGGTGCAGCTGATCCCAGGAGATGGGATAGGTGCGCTGGTATCTGTTTTCAGTCATAAATGTATCCTATTCAGAGGGTTCCACGTTCACACCGAGCGCGGCCGGGGCGTCGGTGCGTTCGCCGCGCCATGACGACAGCGCCAGGGCCGCGATGGTCAATACATAGGGCAACATGAGCAGGATGGAGGAGGGCAGGGTCGTGCCCATGGCCTGCAGGCGGAGCTGGAAGGCCATGACCCCGCCGAAAAGATAGGCCCCGAGCATGGCCCGGCTCGGACGCCAGAAGGCGAAGATGACCAGGGCCACCGCGATCCAGCCGCGTCCGGAGCTGAGGCCGTTGGTCCACAGGTGGGTGTAGGCCAGGCTCAGGTAGCTGCCGCCAAGCCCGACCAGCATTCCTCCGCCCAAGAGCGCCGCCCATCGATAGCCCAGGACGTTCAGTCCGGCGGCCCGAGTCGCGGCAGGGCTCTCCCCTGCGGCGCGGATGCCAAGGCCCCAGCGGGTGAAGCGGAAGAAGGCCCACAGGAGCGGGGGGATCAGGTACGAGACGTAGACTAGGGCGTCCTGCTGGAAAAAGATCGTACCCAGGCCCGGCAGTTCGCTGAAGCCGGGCAACGGGAATTTATCGAAACCGGGCGCGGTGCGCCCGACGTAGGGCGTTCCGAAAAATCCGGCCAGACCGGTGCCGAAGATGGTCAGGGCCAGACCCGAGACCACCTGATTGCCCAGAAACCAGATGCACACAACGCCGTGCAGGGCGGCCATGCCCGCGCCGGCCAGCCCTCCGGCCACGAAGGCGAGCGTGGGCGAACCCGTGTGCAGGGCGGTCAGGAAGCCGACCAGGGCGCCGACGAGCATCATCCCTTCCACGCCCAGGTTCAGGATACCGCCTTTCTCGGTCAGGATTTCGCCCAACGTAGCGTAGAGAATCGGGGTCCCTGCCTGGACCGTAGCCGCCAGCAGGGCAAGCAGAATTTCGGGGGTCATCCGAGCCTCCGCAGCTGCAGGCGAAATCTGGAAAAGAACCCCCCGGCGAGCACGGACAACAGAATGCCGCCTTCCATGATGCCGCCGAAAGTCGCCGGGATCTGCAGGTCGAGCTGCAGGGTCTCCATGCCGACGCGCAGGCCCGCCAGCAGAAAGGAGGCCAGCGCGATGACTACGGGGTTCAGATTGGCCAGCCAGGCCACGACAATGGCCGTGTACCCGTAACCGGACATGATGCTTGGCTGCAGGCGCTGCAAGATGGCGGAGGCTTCCAGGAACCCGGCCCACCCGGCCAGGGCGCCGCTCACGGCCATAACCAGGATCACCAGCAGCCCGTAGGGCATGCGGGCGTAGCGGGCCGCGCGCACGTTTTCGCCGCAGGCCCGCAGTTCGTATCCCAGGCGGGTGGAGCGCAGAAAAATTGTCATCAGCACCCCGATCACCAGGCAGAGCAGAAGTCCCCAGTTCAGGCGCGTGTCGCCGATGCGCGCCACCACGGCGGCGGGCACGAACTCGCTGGTCATGGGAAAGCCGAAGCTGCCCTTGTCCTTCCAGATTCCGTAGACGAGGAAGTCCAGAATGAGGATGCCGACGTAATTGAGCATGAGGGTGACAATGATCTCGTTGGCCTTGAGTTTAAGACGCAGCACCGCCGGGATGACGCCCCACAGCGCCCCGGTCAGGGATGCGCAGAGCAGCATTGTCGGCAGCAGGGCGTACCAGGGCCACTGGGGAAATGTCAGGGCCGCCCAGGTCGCACCCACTGCGCCCAGGGCGAACTGGCCCTCGGCCCCGATGTTCCAGATTTGCAGGCGGAAAGTCAGGCCCACGCCTAAAGAGCATAGAAAAATGGGGATGGCCTTGATCAAGCAGTCTTCAAGGGCGTGCCGTGATCCGAAGGCGCTTTCCACCAGCAGCCACAAGCCGGTCAAGGCCGGTTTGCCCTGCACGGCCAGAAGAGCCCCGCCGAGCGCGAACGCCAGTCCAAGCGCGGCGAAAAAAACAAGACAGGAGCCCCATCCCAAGGGCTCCTGTCGTCTCACGGCAGAGAATTCAAACATGGATGATCGGCCCTTATTCCAGGGTGCCTACGACGCCCTGCACGAACCAGTTGAATCCAAGCAGGTCCGCGTCGGCCATGGTTACGCCGGTTGCGACCTTTTCGGCTCCTGCCTGATCCTTGATGGGGCCGGTGAAGACCTTGTATGCGCCGGAGGCGATTTCAGCCTTTTTGGCCAGCACGGTCTTCTGCACTTCGGCAGGAACCATGGCGCCGAAGGGAGCGATGTCGACGATACCCTTGTCGAGCCCGTACCAGTAGAACTGGCTCTTCCAGGTGCCGTCTTTGATCTGCTGGACCATCTCCGTGTAAAACGGACCCCAGTTCCAGATGGCGGCGGTCAGGTGGGATTTGGGAGCAAACTTGGCCATGTCGGTATTGTAACCAACGGAATAAACCCCACGCTCCTCGGCCGCTTCCTGCGGGCCGGGAGAATCCTGATGCTGGGCGATGACGTCGCAGCCCACGTCGAGCAGGGATTTGGCGGCTTCCTTTTCCGTGGCCGGGTCATACCAGGTCTTGGTCCAGACCACGCGGACCTGGACGTTCGGGTTCACGGCCTGCGCGCCCAGAGTGAAGGCGTTGATGCCGCGGATGACTTCGGGAATGGGGAACGCGGCCACGTATCCGAGCACTTTGGCTTTGGTCATGGCTCCGGCGACCATGCCGGTCAGGTAACGGGCCTGGTAGATGCGCCCGAAATAATTGGCCATATTCTCGGAGTTCTTGTAGCCGGAGCAATGCAGGAACTTGACCTTGGGAAATTCCTTGGACACCTTGAGCATGGGGTCCATGTAGCCGTAGCTGGTGGCGAAGATGATGTCATAGTCCTTGCGGGCCATGTTCATGATGACGCGTTCGGAGTCCTGGCCTTCGGCCACGGATTCGACAAAGGACGTGGTCACGCCGTCCATGGCTTCCACGGCCAGGCGACCCTGGTCATGGGCATAAGAATATCCGGCGTCGCCCACCGGCGAGACATAGACAAAGCCTACTTTCAAATCTTCGGCGAAGCAGGTCGATCCCAAGGCCAGCAGGGCCAAAAGGAACATGGGCAAACATTTTCGCATCATCCGTCCTCCGTAATGTGGTTCTGCAAGAGTAGAGTGTCCCGACAGGCACAATGCCCGATCATGGGGAGGGCACCAAGCACATGGCACATAGCCAATACCCCGAAGGCTGGCAACAGGCAGGAAACCTCTGCGCCATCCATATAAAATGGACAAATGTCAGACAGATGTTGACATCTCCGTGAAAAATCCGAAAAAGTCAGACAAAATACGTAGGCAGAAGCTTGCCCGTCATCGAACAAAGTTCTTTAATATCTTGAAATAAAAGAGTATCGATGGACTCGGCACGTTTTTATCATAGTGTCTTACATTCGCTTGGTAGTTTCGTGCACTGATACGGAGGATACATGGCCAAAGACACGATGATCAGTTTTCGGACAACGGAAGAATTCAGCAAGTCGCTGAAAAAAATAGCGAAGAAGAACAAGGTCACCCTTTCCGGCTTTATTGACGCCATTTTGCAGGAGTTTATCGCATCTCAGGCCGGGCAGGAGATTCTGTTGCAGGACAGGCGCAGATTCCCGCGTCAACACAAAGCCATTCCGGCCATCATTAGCGGTCAAAACGGCGGGGCAAAGCATTTCCATGCCAGCAAGATCACTAATCTCTCCCTGGGCGGTATCAACCTCATGGTGCCCAAGAATGAACACAACAGCGCCTTGTGCGACGCTGAGCTGGGCTGTTTCGATGTTGTCTTCGCCCTGCCGCAGGAAGATCGGCCCATCACCATCCAGTGCCAGGGCAAGCGGATTTTCCAGACCCACGACAGCTATCAGGTCGGCGCGAGCTTTGATGACGCCGATCTGGACAGCTATCAGGCCCTGCAAAGCTACCTCTACTGAGCTTTTTGGGCATGGTTTATCGCCCCGGGCACGGTGTTGTCCCGGGGCGATTTTGCGTTTGGGTGGACGGTATGGACGAAATGGACTGGATGGACCTTGTTCAGCGGGTCAGTTTTCGAGCCATTTGCGCAGGCGCTCCGTTTCCGCCTTCCACTGCGGGCCGAAGCGCAGGTCCAGGAAGCGCGCGAAGACGACATCCAGAAAATCCATGCACTTTTCGAGCAGATAGATCTTTTCCAGAATGCGTCCGTCCGGATCTTCGCCTTCTTCCAGCTTCATCTCCACCTTGGGCGTCTTGAGGCCCTGCAAGGTGAAGTTCGCGGCATCAAGGGACACCTGCCAGCTGACCTCGTCTTTTTCGACACGCACCTTGGCCTTGTTGACCTTCTTTCCAGTCTTCAGGCCCATGCGGGCCTCGCGCAATTCGGCCATGGGGCCGCTGCACACGGCGGTCTCCTTGGCTTCGCCTTCGCCACCCTGGACCGAGACCTTCTGCTCCACCGTCACGGAGAACGCTTCGCCATCCTTTGTCCGAAAAAGCCCATTGCTTGTTTCACTGGCAAACCACAGCCAGGTCAGAAATTCCTGTCCCAGGACGAGGCTCACTGTTTCTGCGCGTTCCAGATCCATCATGCACCTCCCAGGGCGAAAACGGTCGCTTCAAAATCGTCCAGCTCAGCCTGACGCTCGGCGCCGAGGATGTTCAAGGCCTGAAAATACGGGGTCAGAGGCTCCAGATGCAGGCCAAAGGTGTGCGTGAAGAGCTCCTCGAAGAGCTCCGTGAGCTTGGACTGGGTGGAGGCGATATAGACGAGCTGGCGGGTCGAATCCCAGACCACGTCGAAACAGGCCGGGATGGGCAGGGTCCGGGCGCGAAGCCGCAGCTCGACCTGCTCGCGGATCTCGGTCTTCTGTTCCTTGGTCAGAAATTTCTTGCCCTGATCACGCATGACCCGCATGGCCTCGTTCACGGCCACGGCGAAGTGCTTCTTCATGACCGCCGGAGGTACGCGGCGCGTGTCCAGGCGCAGGGTGAAGGTCAGGTACGGGCCTTTCTCCGGCGGGCACAGGATGAAGTCCGGATCGAGCATGTTGTCGAAGGAGACCCAGCCGAAGCTGCGCTCCTCGGCGCTGGCGTCGATATCCCGAAACGAGTTGCGCTTGAGCCGGTCTTCCACCTCGTGCCACAGGGACGAAGGGATATCCTCCTCCACAATGCGGTAGCGGGTAAGTCCCACGCTTGCTGACATGAATCCCAAGGCATCCTCCCCTGCCGCCCGCGGGTTTGCGCTTTGACGGCATCTTGGTTTTGTTTAAAGGTCTATCAAATCCACACTGAAATTTTCGGAGCCCGTATGAGCAAAGCCTTGTGCATTCATGGCCACTTTTATCAGCCGCCCCGTCTTGATCCCTGGCTCGAAGACGTGCTGCCCGAGGGCAGCGCCGCCCCGGAGCACGACTGGAACGCGCGTATCACCAGGGAATGCTACGCTCCCCTGGCGTGGGCGCGCAGGCTTGACGGCATGGGCATGATTCAGGAGCTTGTCAATTGCTATGCCTGGATGAGCTTCAATTTCGGGCCCACGCTCCTGCGCTGGATGGAACTGCACGCTCCTGAAACGTATACGCGCGTCCTTGACGGGGACCGGCAGAGCCTGACGCGTCTGGGGCACGGCAACGCCCTGGCCCAAGTGTATCATCACGCCATCATGCCCTTGGCCACGGAACTGGACAAGAACCTGGAGATCGCCTGGGCTGTCCAGGATTTCCGGACTCGTTTCGGCCGCGCTCCCGAAGGCATGTGGCTGGCCGAGACCGCCGTGGACCTTCCCACGCTTGCGGCCCTCGCGGAGGCCGGCATCGGCTTCACCATCCTGGCTCCCCGGCAGGCCCAGGCGGTCCGCGCCCTGGACGGCGCGGAATTTCGTCCCGTGACCGAAGACAGCCTCGACACCACGCGCCCCTATCTGGTCCGCCTCCCTCAAGGCAAGTCCATAACCGTGTTTTTTTACGACGGTCCCGTCTCCCGGGCCGTGGCCTTCGAGCGGCTGCTGGGCAGCGGGGAAAATTTCTGGACCCGGCTCGGCGGCTCGTATTCCGAGGGCCTGCGCAACATCGCAACGGACGGAGAGTCCTACGGGCATCACTTCATGTTCGGTGAAATGGCCCTGGCCTATGTCATACAGCAGGCCAAGGAGGGCCGCGATGATGTCGTGTTGACCAATTACGCCGCCTACCTCGCGGCCAACCCGGCCAGGGACGAGGCCCGCATCCATGAGAACACGTCCTGGAGCTGCGTGCACGGCGTGGAGCGCTGGAAAACCC
Organism: Desulfomicrobium sp. UBA5193; assembly: GCA_002412965.1. Classification (GTDB taxonomy): domain Bacteria; phylum Desulfobacterota; class Desulfovibrionia; order Desulfovibrionales; family Desulfomicrobiaceae; genus Desulfomicrobium. The sequence goes on along the minus strand of DHWB01000002.1, from coordinate 46,464 downwards.
ATTGCGGTTGCTCCGACGGCGGCCACGCGGACTGGATTCAGGATTGGCGGCGGCCCCTGCGACGCAGTCTCAATTATTTGAAATACTACGCCGACGAGCATTTTTTCAAACGCGGCCCCGCGTTTTTTCTCGATTCTTCCCTGGCTTTGCTGGAATACGGCCTGACTCTGGCCGGCAGCGAAAGTCTCGTCGATTTTCTGGACCGGCACTGCCTGCCCGGCCTTGACTCCGCGCAACGCACCGATGCCTGCCGGCTTCTGCTCATGCAGCGCCTGGCCCTGGCCAGCTTTTCGAGCTGCGCCTGGTTTTTCGACGACATCGCGAGGCTTGAACCCTTGAATGGCCTGACCTCGGCCCGGCGCGCCCTGGATCTGCTGCAGGCCACGGGGGGGCCGGATGTCGAGGGCGGGCTGGTGCGCATCCTGTCCGAAGCTCAGTCCAACATGCGCGATGACTTGGACGGGGCGGCGCTGTGGGAGTCCATGGTCACGACCAGGCGTCCGTCTCTGGAAGAACTGGGCGCGCATCTGCGTCATTTTCCGGCGGCGGGCGGCAGGCAGGAGATGGCCTGGCCGGGTTTGCGGCTTGCGCTTGAGAATTCGGAGTCAGGTGCGCGGATGCGCTGTTTTTGGACGCGGACTCTGGAGGAGCTGGTGGTCGAGCTGCCTGAACAGGTTGAATTCACGGCGCATTCCCGCCATAAGGCCGAGCTCGGCTTTCAGGTCTCCAAGGAGCATGAGCGTGAACTGCTGGCCTTGTCCTGCCAGTTGGCCCGCGCGATGTCGCCCTTGCTGGCGAATTTCACCGAAGGGCAGCGACAGCCCCAGGAGCTTCTGGCCCTGCAGATTCCCGGCATGGTCTGGAACTGGCTTTTCGAAGGCGATGAGCTGCCCAGGGACATACAGGCCTACCTGACCGGATGGTTCGCCGCCAATGCGGGTGTGCGCCAGCTTCTGGAACGTCTGGTCGAAGCGCACGGCACCGGGATGGCGCTGACCCTGCCCGAGCATGCCCACTCCCTGGTCGAGCTGATCACGCGCACGCGCCGCCTCGGATTTTCCATTTACTGGTGGGAGGTCCAGAATATGGTCATGGCCGCGCCTAACCGTGGGGTGCATGTGGAATTGTGCCAGCTGCTGAACCTGGCCGTGCCGGAGGCCTAGAAAAGGTTATACTCAAATCAAAAAAGGATGGATTGCATCGTCGAATACTCCTCGCAATGATGTCTTGGAGTGGCATTACGAGCGCAGCGTGGCAAGCCGTGCCTGCTATGCCTTTCGGCGGTGCAACACGAAGATGGATCCCCGTCTTCACGGGGATGACGAACAAACAGGACCAAGCCCCGAGGTCATTCCCGCGAAGGCGGGAATCCATCTTGCCGTGTCCACAGTGGTGTCACCAGCCATTCCCCATGAAAGGGGTTCAGGGGATGCGTCCCCGTGGGACGTGTCCCGCCCGCCGGAGGCATCCCCTATTCTCGCTCGATCCACATTTTCCAGACTTCCCGTGCCCTCTGTGCGTAGAGTTCCTTGCGCTTTTTCTTGGGCGCTTTCTTGTTCAGGGCGGGCATGAGTCCGAAGTGGACATTGGAGGGCTGAAAATGCTTGGCCGGGGTGCGCAGGTGGCCGAGCAGCGCGCCCAGGGCCGTCTCCTGCGGGGGCAGGTCGATCTTGCCCGCCAGATGAAGTCCCAGCCACAGGCCGGTGGCCGCCGACTCCAGATATCCTTCCACGCCGCTGATCTGGCCGGCCAGATAGGAGCCGGGCCTGTTCCGGAGCTCAAGGGTCGGGGTCAGCACTTCCGGGGCCAGCACATAGGTGTTGCGGTGAATGCTGCCCAGGCGCAGGAATTCGGCCTGCTCCAGGCCCGGAATCATGGCGAAAATGCGCTTCTGTTCCCCGTATTTGAGCTTTGTCTGAAACCCGACCATGTTCATGGCCGTCTTTTCCAGGTTTTCCGCGCGCAACTGGATCACCGCGTAGGGCTGGCGGCCCGTGCGCGGATCGATCAGGCCCACGGGCTTGAGCGGCCCGAAAGACAGGGTCATCTCTCCGCGTTCGGCCATGATCTCGATGGGCAGGCAGCCCTCGAAATGGATTTCCTTCTCGAACTCCCTCGGCTCCACCTTTTCCCCGGCCACAAGCTCGCGCACGAACGCGAGGTATTCTTCCTCACTCATGGGGCAGTTCAGGTAATCCTTTTCTTCCGGGGCGTAGCGCGAGGCCCAGAAAGCCACGCTCATGTCCACGGAGTCCGTGAGCACGATGGGGGCGATGGCGTCGTAGAAGGCCAGCGCGTCCCGGCCGACGATGCGGGCCAGGTCCGCAGACAGGGCGTCGCTGGCCAGGGGGCCGGCGGTGATGATCAGGGCCGCGTGTCCCTCCCCTTCCAGTTCCGAAAGGGCGGCTATTTCCCGCCGCACCAGCGTGATGCGCGGATGCTCCAGGATGCGCCGGGTCATCTCGCGGGAGAAGAGGTCGCGGTCCACGGCCAGGGCCTTGCCGGCGGGAACTTCCGTGCCTTTGGCCACATCCATGACCAGGCTGCCGAGCTCCGCCATTTCAAGCTTCAGGAGACCGATGCCGGTTTCGGGTTCCGCCGAGCGGAAGGAATTGGAACAGACCAGCTCGGCCAGGTATTCGCTCTGGTGCGCCGGGGAGAAGCGCTGCGGCTTCATTTCGTACAGCACCACATCGCACCCTGCGCTGGCCAGCTGCCAGGCCGCCTCGCACCCGGCCAGTCCGGCGCCGATAATTCCGAAGGTCTTGCTCATGCATACTCCCGTGGCATTGGTAAAAGCCGGACTAGTGACCCAAGGAGGCTTCGGGGTCAATCTTTAAGCGTGCTGCCCGCCGCTTTTCGTTGCGGCGGACAGGCGTTTGCTGAAGGACCGGGTTGAAGCGGCCAGGAGTCGGTTCATGCGGGGTTTGAGGCCTTGGCCGGCCGGTTGCGGAGCCATTTTTCGGCCTCGACGATGACAAAGGCCAGGACCGAAGCGCCGAGGATCTTGAGCCATGGCAAGAGGCCGATGGGCGCGCTGCCAAAGAGGGTGTTCATGAACGGCGCGTAGGTGAAGCCGAGCTGCAGGGCAATCATCAGCACAAACCCGCCAACCACCCAGGGGTTGCTCCAGAGCCCCAGGGCAAAGGGAGAGCGGGTGAAGGAGCGGCTGTTGAAGAGATAGAACGCCTCGACCATGACAAAGACGTTAACGGCCACGGTGCGGGCCTGTTCCTGGCTCCCGGTGGTGAGCAGCTCCCATTCATACAGCCCGAAGGCCGCGAGCAGCAGGATGCCTCCCACCAGGAAGATGCGGATGTAGAGCTCCGTGTCCAGGATCGGCAGGCGCGGATCGCGCGGATCGCGGTCCATGAGGCCCGGCTCTTTGGGTTCGAAGGCGAGCATGAGGCCGAGGCATCCGGCCGTGGTCATGTTGATCCACAATATCTGGACCGGCAGGATGGGCAGCGCCACCCCCAGAAGGACAGCGGCCAGGATGACCAGTCCTTCGCCGACGTTGGTCGGCAGTGTCCAGACGATGAATTTGAGCAGGTTGTCGTACACGCCGCGTCCCTCCTCCACGGCGGCCCCGATGGTGGCGAAGTTGTCATCGGTCAGGATCATGTCCGAGGCTTCCTTGGCCGCCTCGGTGCCGCCCTTGCCCATGGCCACGCCGATGTCGGCCTGCTTCAGGGCCGGGGCGTCGTTGACCCCGTCGCCGGTCATGGCCACCACTTCGCCCCGGCTCTGCAGGGCCATGACGAGGCGCAGCTTCTGGTCGGGGGCTACGCGGGCGAAGACCGCGGTGTGGGCCGCCCTGGTCACCAACTCGTCGTCGGACAGGAGCGCCATGTCCGAGCCGCTCATGACCTGGCAGGTCGGCCGTCCGGGGCAGGTCTCGATGCCCAGGCCCAGCTGCACGCCGATGGCCGCCGCCGTGACCGCGTGATCGCCGGTGATCATCTTGACCTTGACGCCGGCCTGATGGAAGGCGCGCACGGCCCTGATGGCCTCGGGGCGGGGCGGATCGATCATGGCTTGCAGGCCGATGAAGATCAGGTCGGATGCGACATCGGCGTGCCCGAGGCTGGTGGCGCTCTCGGGCAATTCCTTGCAGGCCATGGCCAGGACGCGCATGCCGTCCAGGCCCAGGCGTTCGACCTCGGCGCGGATGTCCTCCGCGTTCAGGGCGGCGAGCTTGCCGTCGGGCAGGAGCTCGCGGGTCGAACGCTCAAGGACGGCCTCCACTGAGCCCTTGAACAGGGCCAAGCGAGGGACACCGGCTCCCTGGTCGTGCAGCGTGGCCATGTACTGGTGCTCGGATTCGAAAGGCAGAGTGTCAAGTCGTGGCAGTCTCCCGGCCTCGACCTCCAGGGTCAGGCCACCCTTGACTGCCGCGACGAGCAGGGCAGCCTCGGTCGGGTCGCCGATGACGTTCTCCCCGTCTTCGGAATATTCGACGCGGGTGTCATTGCAGAGCAGGCCAGCCAGCAATGTCGTGCGCAGAGCCTGGTTGTCTTCTTCAATGCCTTCGATATCGCCCTCGGGGCGGTAGCCTGTACCGCTGACCGCGTGTTCCTTGCGGCCGGCGTAAATGGTCGTGACGGTCATCTGGTTCTCGGTCAGGGTGCCGGTCTTGTCCGAGCAGATGACCGAGGCGCCGCCCAGGGTTTCCACGGCGGGAAGCTTGCGGATGATGGCTCCGCGCGCAGCCATGCGCGAGACGCCCATGGCCAGGATGACGGTCACTGCGGCGGGCAGGCCTTCGGGGATGGCGCCCACGGCCAAAGCCACTGCGGCCATGAACATGTCGGCCGCCTTTTCTCCGCGTAGAATACCCGCGACAAAGGTCAGGGCGGCCAGGGCGAGGATGGCCCACAGCAGGATGTGGCTGAAGCTTGCGATCTTGCGGGTGAGTGGGGTGGCCAGCTCGTCGGCTTCGGAGACCATGGTCGAGATGCGGCCGATTTCGGTGCGGTCGCCCGTGGCCACGACGATTCCCTTTGCTTGCCCGTAGGTGACCAGGGTGGAGGCGTAGGCCATGTTGCGGCGGTCTGCCAGGACAGTCTCGTGCGGAAGCTCGGCCTCGCTTTTGCCCACGGGCACGCTTTCGCCGGTCAGAGCCGACTCGTCGATGCGCAGGTCCTTGATCGCGGCTAGGCGCAGGTCCGCCGGGACCTTGTCTCCAGAGCGCAGGACGACCACGTCACCGGGCACGAGTTCTTCAGCCGCCACGCGCTTGATGGCGCCGGAGCGGATGACCACCGCTTCGGTGACCATGGCCTTGGCCAGGGCATCCAGTGCGCCGGCGGCCTTTGCTTCCTGAATGTATCCGACAACGGCGTTGACCAGGACCACGCCGACAATGACGAAGGAGTCCACCACCTCGCCCAGGGCCGCCGTGACGATTCCGGCCGCGATGAGGATATAGACCAGGGGCTGATGAAACTGGAGCATGAAGCGCTCGAGCTTGGTCTTGCCCTTGGTCGCGGTCAGGGCATTTGGACCGAAATGCTCGGCCCGATGCTTGACTTCAAAGGTGTCGAGACCTTTTTCCAGGTCTGTTTCGAGCAGGGTCGTCGCTTCTCGGAGTGGAAGATGATGCCAGAGCTTTTCAAGAAAGGATTCCATGCGGCGCTCCTTAGGCTGGGCTGTGTTTGGTCGTCGAAAAAACAAGTATTTACTGACTAGAGAACATAATGGCAATCTTCAAGACGTGAAGGGGGAAATGCCTCCTTCTTGTCCCGGCCGGTTTGTCCGGCCGGACGAGACACTGCATCAACCGTCAACCCATCAAGGTTTGTTCATGATATCGACAGGTTCTAAAAATTTCATGCGCTGGCAGTCCGTGGCCGGGATGCTGATTCTCCTCGCCGCCGCGCTTGCGCTGATAGCTGCGAATACGGGCTTGAAGTTCTGGTACGATATGGCCCGCGAGCCTCTCCTGGGCATCTCTCTTGGTTCCGCCACCGTGAGCAAGCCGCTTCTGGTGTGGATCAATCAGGTCGGCATGACCGTGGTTCTCTTAGTGTTGGGGCTTGAATGCAAGCGCGCCATGCTGGACGGGGAACTGACGGGTCCGGATAGGTTGCGTCTGCCCGTTCTGGCGGCGCTCGGCGGGATGATGGCCTCGGCCGCGGTGTTTGCCGGTCTGGCCGGAGTCGATCAGGAGTGGGGCTCAAGGTGGGTCATCCCCCTGGGCATGGACATGGCTCTTGGGCTGGCTGTCTTGTCCTGGCTGGGGGAGAGGGTTCCGGGCGCGTTGAAGGCTTTTTGGACCTCCATGTCCATGTTCGCCTTCATCGGATCGGTCGTCCTTCTGGCCGGATCGCAGGCCGGACAACCCACCTGGTCCGAACTGGCGCTGGCGGGGACGTGCCTCGCGGCTCTTGTGCTCATGAATCTGGCCAGGATGGAGGCCATCTCCCTGTACCTGTTCACGGCCACGGTGCTTTGGGTGGCGGTGGCGGGGTCAGCCGCGCATGCCGCGCTGGCTGGCCTTGTGTCTGCCTTTTTCATTCCCGCGACAAATCGTGAGCAGAATCGCTCTCCGCTTTTGGAGCTGGAACAGGACTTGCTACCTTTGGTCTGTTGTATTGTCTTGCCATTGCTTGCCCTGGCCAATGCCGGTCTTTCCCTGAGCGATGCCAGTACCGCCATGATGGAACCGGGTGTGCCGGGGATCATGCTGGGATTGTTCCCGGCCAAGGCACTCGGCATTTTCATGCTGTGCTGGATTGGCGTGCGAATGAGGGTTTGTACCCTGCCGCCGGGCCTCGGCTGGAAGGAAGTCTTTGGGACGGCTTTGCTCGGCGGAGCGGGTTTCACTGTGAATTCTTTTCTCGGCGTCGTGGCTGCGGAGGGAGTTAACCTGGGAGGAGCCGGTTTGGCGGTCATGGCTGGAAGCGCGATTTCTCTTCTGTCGGGGTTCTTTTTTCTGCGCCATGTTTTGGCCCGGCGACGCAACAAGGTTTTGCAACGATCATAAAGGAGGCCTTCATGCGTGTTAAACAGTGGATGTTGATAGTGGTCATGCTCGCCATGATCCCGGGCTGCGTCGTTGTGCCCGCAGCGCCCTCGTACCCCCGCCAGGGGCCGCCGGACCATGCGCCCGCCCATGGTTATCGGAGCAAGTACCGGTATCAGTATTATCCGGATGCCGGGGTCTACTTTGATCTGGACCGCAGGTTCTACTTCTATCTTGATGGGGGATGGCACAGATCTACGTACCTGCCGCGTGATCTGCGAGCCCGCCTGTACGGGCCCGTGATGATTGAAATGGAGTATGCCGAGCCGTATTCCCGATATGACGAGCACCGGCATAAGTATCCTCCGGGACAGAGCAAGAAAAAGAACAAGAAATGGAAATGAGCCAACGCGGCTTTGCTCTTGTAGGCGAGGGGTCCGGATTTCTTGTGGTCAACAAGGATCCGGGCCTTGATTTTCACGACTGCGACGGCCAGCCGGGACTGTGCAGCAGGGTGCGGGATTGGCTTGGGCAGGCGGTATTTGCCGTGCATCGTCTGGACAAGGCCACCTCCGGCCTGCTCCTCCTGGCCACGAACCGGGACTGCGCCGCCGCCCTGGCCGCGCTTTTCCGGGAGCGGGCCATTGAAAAATACTATCTCGCCCTGTCGGATCTTGCCCCGCGCAAAAAACAGGGTTTCGTCCAGGGCGACATGGCCCGCTCACGTAGGGGCAGCTGGAAATTGCTGCGGTCCATTGAGCGGCCGACGCGAACCCGGTTTCTGAGCTGGCCCGTGCGTCCAGGGCTGCGCCTTTTTGCCTTGAAACCCCTGACCGGCCGCACTCACCAGCTGCGCGTGGCCATGAAGAGCCTGGGCGCGCCTATCCTCGGCGATGCGCTTTATCATCCGCTTGTCCAGGACTGGCCGGATCGCATGTATCTGCACGCGCATACCCTGCGTTTTTCCCTGGGCGGGGAACTGTTCGCTTATGCGTGTGCGCCGACCATCGGGGCCATGTTTCTGGAGGAGCAGACCAAACGCGCCATCGAGGCGCTCGGGCCACTGCACGCTCTGCCCTGGCCCGCTCGAAAGGGTTGAGGGGGAAGGGTCGTGCCGTGGGTGAAAGCGGTCAGGTGTCGAGCAGATTGTTGCCCTTGACGCGCATGCGGACGTTCAAGGCGTCGATGCGTTCCTGCAGGCGTGCGCGGCGATGTTCGTTTTTTTCGCCATAAAAGGAGCGCAGCAGAAAATTGCGGCAGTGAAAGAGAGTATGGGATTCTTGGTCGATGTCGACCAGCTTTCCGCAGACGGAGCAGGTGCTGAATTGGGCCATGTCTCACGTCCCCTGTGGAGGCTGAAATGGGGCGTTGGCGTTGTCTTCCCAGGATATGCCGGTCAGCATGCGGTACATCTTGAGCGCTTCGAGGTGTTCCGGGGACAGGGACAGGGCGAGCCTGATGCATTCCAGGGCCTTGGCTGGCTGCGCATCGCAGTAGTAGGCCTTGGCCATGTTGTAGTGGATGTTTTCGTCCTTCGGGCTGAGCTCTATGGCCTGAAAATAGGCTTGAATAGCTTCCTTGTATTGCTTTTCCTGGCGCAGCCTGATGCCGAGAGTGTTGTAGGGATTGGGTGCGTTGACGTCATACTTGACGATTTCGACGAAAATTTTCTTGACCTTGGAGAAGTTGTTCAGCTTGGCGTATTCTTCAGCGGCTTTTTGCAGGCAGTAGCGGTAACGGTCGATGTCGTTCTTGCCCAAGTAGGCTTTGGCCAGTCCTTCGTAGGCTTTGATGAAGGTCTGGTTGCGTTCCAGGGATTGATTGAAGGCGCGGATGGCATCAGACCATTTTTTTTCGACCAAGTGCTGGCAGCCCCGGAAAAAAAACTGGCTGGCCTGCTCGTCCTCCTGGCTGACCACCAGGGTCAGGTCGCCGATGGCGTCCTCGAAGCGGCCCTGGGCGATCATGGTCGAGGCCTGGTCCACGGCCTCGCGGTCGGCGTCACGGACCGGGGCCAGCTTTTCGGACTGGAGCATGTGCTTTTCCAGGGCCGGGCGCGTATATGGGCGAAGAACCAGGCCGGAGCAGCCTGCGGAGATGATGCCGAGCACGAATCCTTCCGAGCGATCGGAGGAGATGACCAGGATGTGCAGAAATTCCGCTTGCCGGACCTCGCGTAGAGCCGCAACGAATTCGGCCATGCTCAGGTCTTCGACCTCGGTATCGACTATGATGGTCCGCGCCGGGTTGTATTTGATGAACTCCACGGCCGCCTTGCCCGAGGAAAAGCGCGCGCAGTTACGGTATCCGAGCGTGGACAGGTGATCCCTGGTTTCCTGAAACAAGGCATCCTGGCTCGTGGCGACGAAAACGAGATCAGTCATTCCCATTGTGTTGGCATGTCCTGTTTATCTTTCATGTCCGGGCTTTTGCCCAGTGCCTTTTGTATGACATTCCCCCATTGTTCACAAGGGCCGGGCAGGGTTTGCCCGCATTGGTCCTTGACAGCCCCCCGCCTCGCTGCGCTACCCGTGGGGTGTTCGCCTGCCTCCGGCTCAATCACGCTTGCGCAGCAGCGCCGCCGGCCTCTTGCCAGCGGATATCAACTTTCGGCCCCAGGGCCGCTGGCCTCCTCATGGAAATCAAGAAAAATCCCGAAATTCTCGCCCCTGCCGGTGACACCGACAGCTTTCTGGCCGCCATCGCTGCCGGAGCCGACGCCGTATACTGCGGTCTCAAGAACTTTTCCGCACGCATGGAGGCGGAGAATTTTTCTCTGTCCGAGCTCGCGGCCCTGACCGAGTTGGCGCACGCCAAGGGCGTCCGGGTACACGTGGCCATGAACAACCTGCTCAAGACCTCGGAGCTGGACCAGGCCGGCCGGCTCATCCATCGCCTGGCCCGGCAAGTGGGTCCGGACGCACTCATCGTGCAGGATCTGGGCTTGCCGGCTCTGGCGCGGCAGGCCGGATTCACGGGCGAGCTGCACCTCTCGACCCTGGCCAACGGCGGCACCATTGCCGGCCTGCCGCAGATTTTGGCGCTGGGCGTGAACCGTCTGGTCCTGCCCCGGGAGCTGTCCATAGACGAGATCAAGGCCGTCGCCGCCCACTGCCCCGAAGGTTTGAGCCTGGAAGTCTTCGTGCACGGCGCCCTGTGCTACGCGGTCTCGGGACGTTGCTACTGGTCGAGTTATCTGGGTGGGAAGAGCGGATTGCGCGGTCGCTGCGTCCAGCCCTGTCGCCGCCAGTATCAGCAAAAGAACCAGAAAGGGGCGCTGTTCTCGTGCGACGACCTGTCTCTCGATGTTCTGGTGCGCCCTTTGAGCGGCGTGGACAAGGTGGAGTCTTGGAAGATCGAGGGCCGCAAAAAGGGGCCGCATTATGTCTATTACACGGTCACGGCCTACCGCATGCTTCGCGACGCGGGCGATGATCCGGCCCAGCGCAAATCGGCCCTGGCTCTTTTGGACATGGCGCTTGGGCGGCCCTCCTCACACTACAATTTTCTGGGGCATCGGCCCAGCAACCCCATCGCCGACCGGGAGCAGACCGCTTCGGGGCACATGGTCGGCAAGGTGCAGGGCGGATTCAAGGCCGCCTATATCTCGCCCCGCGAGCCGCTCAAGAGCGGGGATCTGCTGCGCATCGGCTACGAGGATCAGGCCGGGCATCAGACCGTGAAGATCCGCCGCGACATCCCCAAGGGCGGGCGTCTGGAGCTGCCCAAGGGTCAGGGGCGACCCGCACCGCAGGGCGCGCCGATCTTTCTCGTGGATCGCCGCGAGCGGGAACTGCAGGCCCTGGTGGCGGACCTGAAGAAAGATCTTGTCTTCGACCGGCCGACCCCGGAGTCCACCTTTTCCCCCACGCTGCCCAAGCGGGTCCGGCACAAGGGCAAGGCCCGCGAGATGGATGTCTGGCGTTCGCTGCCCGCACGTCTGGGCAATCAGAGCGAGCAGGCGGTGTGGCTCACGCCCGGAGTGGAGCGGGGCATCTCCCGCAATATTTTCGGTCGCATCTGGTGGTGGCTGCCGCCCGTGATCTGGCCCGGCGAGGAGAAGGCCTGGGTCGAATGCCTTGAGAACATGACTCGCCTGGGGGCCAGGCACTTCGTGCTGGGCGCTCCCTGGCAGACAGGGCTTTTTGACAAGCCCGAGCGCCAGACCTTCTGGGCCGGGCCCATGTGCAACACGGCCAATCCTCTGGCCCTGGCCGAACTCGCGCGCATGGGGTTTGCCGGAGCCTTCGTCAGTCCCGAACTGGACCGCGAGGGTTTTCTGGAATTGCCCACGCTTTCGCCGCTGCCGCTCGGTATCCTGGTCAAGGGCATCCACCCGCTGTGCGTCTCGCGCATCCGCTCGGAGAATCTGCGCGAGCGTGAACCTTTCCAAAGCCCCAAGGGCGAACAGTTCTGGTCCAGAACCTACGGCGAGCTGGTCTGGACCTTTCCCAACTGGGGCATCGACCTGAGCGAGAAATGGACGGAGCTGGAAAAGGCGGGCTACGCCCTCCTGGCGCGTCTGCACGAACCCGTGCCCGACAAGGTCGCGGTCAAGGAGCGCCAGGGGCTCTGGAACTGGGACCTGAAAATGTTGTAACCTTTCCTTGCTGTGGAAACGGAGCAGGCTTGATGTCATATCTTGCCTGCTCTTTTTTTTGTCCATAGCCCTGTACGTAGTGACATTCATTTATAAGTGTTTTGTGCACAATGAGATTTGATTTTGCGCGTAGAATTTCGCAGGATAAACTAAATTCATGTATATTAAAATTTATAATGTTATATTTTTAACATACAGGATTAAATCAATGTTGTCCTGGTGAAAAACATCATGCTAAGGCGCACGCAATACTTACAAGGAGGTTTTCAGATGAAAGGCGTTCTCAAAGTAGTTATTTGCGTGCTCTTGGTCGGGTTTTTCTGGGCTGCTCCGTCTTTTGCGCAAGACACCATCAACATCAATGCCGCAACAGTTGAGGAGTTGACCGCACTGCCGGGCATCGGGCCGGTCATTGCCGGCAAGATCGTGGAGTATCGCGAGGCTCATCCTTTTGCCACGGTCGAAGAGGTCATGGAAGTCAAAGGCATCGGCCCTGCGAAATTCGAGGCCATCAAGGGACTGATCCGCGTCGGGGATGCGGCGGTCATTAAACAGTAACCTTTCCTGCGGATTCGTTTAAGGATTTTTTACCAGCGGCTCCCGTCCATCCGGCGGGGGCCGTTTTTTTTGTATCGGGACTTGCATATCGTTCAGGAAATTTGTACGAAATGGACATGCTCTCGCAACTTTTCACATCCAAGACGCGCATTCAATTGCTGCTCAAGCTGTTTCTCAATCCGGATGTTTCCTGTTATCTGAGGGAGTTGGCCACGGAATTCGCGGTCTCGCCCAATGCCGTCAAGGAAGAACTGGATAGTCTGACCGAGGCCGGGTATCTGGAGAAGAAAAAGAAGGGCCGCTCCCTCTTTTTCCGGGCGAACAAAAGCCATCCCATTTTTCCGGAGCTGCACTCCATCGTCAAAAAGAGCCTGGGCATCGACCGGGTCATCGAAGAGGTCCGCCAGGATCTGGGCGAAGTGCAGGCGGTCTATATTCTGGACGACTACGCCCTGGGCAAGGACTCAGGCCTTATCGACCTTTTGATCGTCGGCCAGGTCAAGTCCGACAGGTTGCAGGACTATGTACGCATCACCGAAGGCAAGATCCGGCGAAAGCTGCGGGTGATGGTGGTTGGAGCGGAGGAGTTTGAAGGGTCTCGGCAGACGTATTTGCAGCGTCCTCATTGGAAGGTGGTGTAGGGATGTGCGGGCAAAAAGGTGATCCTGCCGCAAGGAGTAAACATGCGTATTACTGAAACAGAGTGCCGGGTTCAACGTGACGCGGCGCGAGAGGCTTTCGGAGCAGAGTCTAAAGTTTTTCTTTTCGGATCACGCGTGGATGGTGCTCGGCGAGGCGGTGACATCGATCTGCTGGTGAAGACCGGCAAAAGGGGGCATGCCACCATTTTTGCATCCCAACTCCAGTTTTTGGCCAAGGTCGAGTTGGCCCTTGGGGAACAAAAAGTAGACGTGCTTGTGGACTCCCCGGAGCGCAAGAGTCTTCCTGAAATTTTGCGCATCGCGCGGGCTCAAGGGGTGGAGTTGTGATTTCGGCAAGCATCAATGTCCACGGGAGTTCGTTTCTGAGCCTGAACATTGAACACTTAAAGCTTGAGCAGGTCCTTGGTGTGTGCGTTGAGCATGCGGATGCCTTGACTGAAGCCTTGGATGATTTTTTGGGCAAGCACTTTTCAGCGGTGAATCTTTCCGACCTGTCGGGTTATGATCGACGAATGTTGGATCAGTTTGCCTACAGGTCCACACGTCTGCAAGACGACATGGGTGGGCGTCTTGTTCTGACTCTCGTGCATTTTTTTGGCGAGGAGATTGCCGCCATGTCCATGATCGATCATTTGAATCGGCTGGAGCAGCTTGGCTGGATACAGAAGGTGGATGAATGGCAGGAGCTGTGTCGTATCAGCAATGAATTTGCCCATGATTCCCGGAGAATCCTGAAACTGCGCTTGGCGAGGTTGCAGTTGGCCATGGGCGCGGCCAGAAGATTAATCGAAATTTTGGCGGGGATGTCGCGTCGGGCGCAGGGGCATTTAGAAGCGGGAAGAACAATATGAAGCTCCACACCGTCGGCGGGGTCCGCATGAAAGCGGTAGTTTCGCCAAAGGAAGGCTTGATCTCTTTGCCTCCCCAGGTAGGACATTTTGTCTGTTCTTAATGCGTTGAAGTGGTCCTTTTTGGGCGAGTTGGCGGCAAAAGCAATTCAACCTATTGTGTTTATCGTTTTGGCCAGATTGCTCGCGCCTGAAGATTTCGGAGTGATGACAGCCGCACTCATGGTTATCGGTTTTTCGCAGATTTTTTGGGAAGCCGGCATGGGCAAGGCGCTGATTCAGCGCCAGAAAGATATTGAGGAAGCTGCGAATGCCGCGTTCTGGATCAATATGTGCTTTGGGGGGCTGATTGCCGGCCTTCTCTATCTATTTGCTCAATCAATTGCCCACATTTTTTTTCAAGACGAACGAGTCACAGCAGTCTTGGAAGTCATGACTCTGCAAATATTGCTCGGAGCATCGTCTTCTGTGCATACAGCACTTCTTCTAAAAGAAATGAATTTTAAAAAACTTTTCTGGGTTCGTTTTTCAACAGTTAGTATGCCTGGTATTGCATCGATACCACTGGCATTGTGTGGATGGGGATATTGGGCGCTAGTTTGTGGTGCTTTGCTTGGGCAGTTTGCTCAAGTTGTTATGTTATGGAGGTTGAGTCGCTGGAAGCCAAAAATTCAGATCTCAAAGCAAGTAACGAGAGAAATTTCTATTTTTGGTGCATGGGTGTCGGCAACCGGATTGCTCAATTGGTTTTACGCATGGGGAGATACCCTGGTAATCGGTAGGTTTCTAGGTATGCATGATTTGGGACTATATAGGATGGGGCATCAATTCTCTGATTTAATTTACGTAATAATTTTTTCGCCAATTCTTCCTGTGCTCTATAGTTATTTGTCGCTAATATCTCATGATCTCAGGCATATGAGTTTCCTTGTAGAGCGAATGTTAAAGCTGACAATGTGGATATCATTCCCAGTTGGCGCGTTTCTCTTCATATTTGGAGGTAGCATCGAAAGATTAGCATTCGGCAGTGAATGGGCGGGATTGGGGATAGTAATTTGCTATCTATCGCTACGTCAAAGCTTTGCGTGGATGTCTTCTGTTAATGGAGAGGTGTATCGAGCAATAGGGAGGCCACAATACGAGTCAATTATTCTTCTTGCTTCTCTAGTGATTTATATACCATCGTATTTAATTTTAGCAAAAATTAATCTTACAGCATTTGTATATGGAAGATTAGTCCTTGTGATCATGTCGATGATGTGTCATTTGTGGCTCATTTGCATGATATTGAAACTATCTATTCGATCACTATTGTCTTATGGATGTTTGATTATTGGCTTGGGATTTGTGTTTGCTATGTCTGCTAATTTTGTAACAATATTCTTCCATATGTCAGAATTACTTGGGTTGGTATTGTCTTTTACTGCGAGTTTTTTTTCTCTTATAATCTCGTTCGTTCTTCTTGGTCAAAATAGCCTGTTGAAAGAATTAAAAATATGTTTCAGTCGGTCGTCTTGATGGCAGACAATTAATATTTGTATTAATATTTAGGTAAGAAAGACTACAAATGAGCGCATACTCAATAATTCGCCGAATAACAGCGCAAATAAAAAATAAGTTTGCAAGACATTGGCCAAATGTTCATCTAAATTCGACCACTTCAAAAATCTACTTTCTTGAGAATGGCATTTCAGTCTTTCTAAGACCAAGCTTTTCGGATTGGGTACGACTGCGAGAATATCTATCTTCAATTTATGTTCCTGATAACCAACTAACTGTTGCGGTAAAAAATCTTAAGCCAGAATTATTAGTAGATGTTGGTGCAAATATTGGATTTAGCTCATTGTCATTGATTGAAAGTTTTCCAAGCGTTCAGCAGGTAGTGGGTATTGAAGCTGAAAAGGAGAATTTTGAAGTTTTAAAATTGAATTATGAGAACTGGTCAACTAACGTAAAATTTCAAAACACAAAATTAACCAAATTTTTCCCAATATATGCAATTGCAAGTAACGATAGCGATAATAACGTTGCTAATGTGTTGGCCACAAGGCTCCCTGGCGGGTTGTCTGCTTCGGGCACATTTAAATTTGTTAGCGGCGCACAATCTGTCAGTCAATTTGAAAATTCAGAAAATTTGCAAAATAACGTAGTCTTAGAATTTGCGCATCAAAAAATTTCCATTTCTGATGTTTTTTCAACATACTTAAGTAATAGCTCTTCAGCTATAGCGGTGGTAAAGATGGATATAGAAGGAGGAGAAGAAGAATTATTCTTGGGAAAGTCTGATTGGTTAAATAGAACTGCCTTTTTAACGGTAGAAATTCATGATTCAATGGGCTCGCCATGCTCTTCTCGATATTTGCTCGAAAAACTTGTTGAGCATGATTTTGCAATAGTGCCAGAGAAGGACGTTCTTCATTGTTACAATCGTATGATGTTGAGCTTGTAATGAATAATATGAAGATTCAATTACAGCTTCTTGGACAGTCCGGTTGCCGATTTGAATTTCCAGGAGTAATTGTTTATGTGGATCTTTATTTGTCAAATTCCGTCAAAGAGATTGACGATCCATATTTAGAGAGGTTGGTACCTGTTGAAATAGAACCTTGTGAGATATTTGACGCAAATATTGTGCTTATTACTCATAAGCACACTGATCATTGTGATCCGCGTACTGTGCCACAAATCGCCATGGCCTCGCCTCACGCTAAATTTATGGGCCCGGCTCCAGTCATCGCAATTTTGCGTCAATGGGGGATCGCTCCAAGTCGTCTCATTCTTGCGTCTGAAAGCGGGGTCGAATTGACTCCCGAATTTTCTGTGCACGCCGTTCCAGCGGCGCATCCTGAAATCGAACGTGACGAGAATGGCAATCTTGCGGCAGTTGGATACATACTTAATTATGCGGGTCAGAAAATTTACCTTGCTGGTGACACCTTTGCGCGGCAGATAATCATTGATGTCGTGAATTCGCATGCCCCCATACATACCGCATTCTTGCCGGTTAACGAACATAATTTCTTTAGGGCTCGGCGTGGCATCATTGGCAACATGTCTGTTCGGGAAGCATTTCTGTTCGCGCAAGAGATTGGCGTCAAGCAGGTCGTTGCCGTGCATTGGGATATGTTTGCCATCAATGCTGTCGATTCAGAAGAAATTAATTTCATTTACCAGCGTATGGATCCGGGGTTTAAGCTGTTGTTGCGTCCAAGTGTCATTAATCTTGGTGACGTTAGGATCAGTATCGTCGTCCGTACTCTCAACGAAGGGCGCTATCTGGATGAATTGCTCACGGTCATTGCTGCGCAGAAAAATGATGGTATCAAATACGAAGTCATTCTCGTAGATTCTGGTTCTACAGATGGCACGCTCAAAATCGCTGCACGTCACGGGTGCCACGTTCTCCAAATAAAACGTGAGGAATTTTCGTTTGGTCGGTCGTTAAATATAGGTTGTGAAGCTGCGCAGGGCGCTATTTTGGTGATGATCAGTGGCCACTGCGTGCCCACAGATGAATATTGGCTTCAGCGGCTCTGTCGTCCGATTATTGAAGGGCAAGCGGAATATGTCTACGGTCGGCAAATTGGTGGTCCAGAATGTCATTTCAGTGAGCAGCGTATTTTTGCGAAGTATTTCAGTGTGCAATCTCAAATTCCCCAAGACGGATTTTATTGTAATAACGCCAATTCGGCGCTGGCGAGGTCCTCTTGGGAGAAATATCGCTTTGATGAAGACCTAACGGGCTTAGAGGACATGGATCTCGCCCATAGGCTCGTCAAGGATGGCGGCAAAGTTGCGTATGTCGCCGAAGCAGAAGTTTATCACCATCACAATGAAACATGGGCCCAAGTGCGCCGTCGTTTTGAACGTGAATCCATTGCTTTGCAAAAAATTATGCCGCAGGTTCACATAAATATTTTTGATGCCATCTACTGCACGCTAACTAGTATTGTAAAAGACTTTAAATTTGCTCAAAAAGGCAAATTTAGGCATAGTTATCTTGATATTATACGTTATAGATTTGGCCAATACAGTGGAGTATATAATGGTAATCGCCAGCACTGCAAGCTTTCACGTGCAGATAAAGAAAAATATTTCTATCCTGAATGAACTGAAGGGGCGAATATGGTCAAACAACAAGTAGTTGCTTTGCTGCCGATGAAGGCTAATAGCCAGCGAGTCTTGGGTAAAAACTTTCGTGACTTCTGCGGCAAGCCGTTGTTTCGCTGGGTCCTCGATACTCTGCTCGAGGTAGATGAAATCGACCAGATAGTTATCAATACGGACGCCCGCCATATCCTTGCAGGAAACGGCTTGACCGACACTGACCGCATTACCATACGCGACCGCAAACCCGAAATCTGTGGAGATCTGGTCAGCATGAACCTCGTGCTTGCCGACGATGTCGCCAACATTGCGGCCGATATTTATCTGATGACTCACACCACAAATCCGCTAATGAGTGCGGAAACGATCCGCCAAGCACTTGCCGCATTTCGGGAATCAAAGGCTGCGGGTCAGGCCGACTCCCTGTTTACAGTTGATAAGGTGCAAACCCGTTTCTACCGAGCCGACTGCAGTCCGGTAAACCACGACCCTGATAATCTCATCCCGACCCAGCACCTTGAGCCTTGGTTCGAAGAGAACTCTAACCTTTACCTTTTTACGGCAGCCAGTTTCGCCAAGACCAATGCGCGCATCGGTGAGCAGCCGATGATGTACGAAGGGCCATTCTTCGAATCCATCGACATTGACACGCCGGCAGATTGGGATTTTGCCGTGGTGGCCGCACGCTATTTGCTTGAGAAAAAAGGGAGAAAACCATGAAAGTGTTAGTCACTTGCCCGCCAATGCTTGGCATGATCGACAGTTTTAGCCTAATTTTCGAAAAATACGGTGTGAAAGTAACGACTCCCGATGTCGTTCAAACGATGAGTGTTGAAGAACTCAAGGGTATTGTGCCCTTGCACGACGGCTGGATCATTGGTGACGACCCGGCCACCCGCGAAGTGTTCACCGCTGGGAAATCCGGACTGCTCAAGGCCGCAGTAAAATGGGGCATCGGCGTAGACAACGTCGATTTCGCTGCGTGCAAGGATCTGGACATCCCCATCATCAACACCCCGAACATGTTCGGCTGCGAGGTCGCAGACATTGCTGTGGGCTACATTATCGCCTTGGCTCGCGAAACTTTCCAGATCGATGACGGTGTGCGCCAAGGTCATTGGCCCAAGCCCAGGGGTATCTCGCTCAGAGGAAAAACCGTTGCCCTTGTCGGCTATGGAGACATTGGCAAGAGTACGGCCATGCGCTTGTTGGCCGCTGGCATGAATATTATCGCCTACGATCCTGTCGCGCTAGATATCCCGGAACTTACCACTGTTCAGCGTGCTGAATGGCCGAGCCGTGTCGAAGAAGCCGATTTTATCGTAGTCACTTGCTCTCTTACCCCCGGAAGTTGGCACATGATCAATGCCGATGTGCTGGCAAAAGCGAAAGACAAAGTGCGTATAGTCAACGTCGGCCGTGGTCCGGTTATCGACCAGTCTGCCCTTGAATCCGCCCTCAAGTCGGGGAAGGTTTATTCCGCAGCACTTGATGTATTTGAAATCGAACCCTTGCCGATGGATTCTTGCCTGCGCGAACAACCGCGCTGCATTTTTGGTTCGCACAATGCATCCAATACCGCAGATGCCGTAGTGCGTACTAGTCAGATTGCTATCACCAAATTAATGGAGTTTTTAGGTGTCAAAGAAAGATAATACTTGTCTAATTACAGGTGCTGCTGGTGGGATAGGGCGTGCCTTAGCGAAGGTTTTTGTTGATGCTGGATTTTGCGTTATTGCTATTGACAGCGTTTCAGATCCAAAAAATATTTGCTGTAATCATTATCTGCAAGTTGATTTGTCAAAAACAGTCTATGACAAAAATTATGCGAATAATATATTTGATTGTTTAAGTAAAATTATAAAAATGAATGGATTGAGTGTTTTGATTAATAATGCAGCGGTGCAAATACTTGGAGGTGTTGATAGTTTAACGCGCGAAAATTGGCAACATACATTATCTGTAAATTTGCTTGCTCCGTTTATATGGGTTCAGGCATTGCTTCCTCACATTGAGTCAGTTTGTGGGTGTATAATCAATATAAGTAGCATTCATGCAAGGTTAACAAAGAAGAATTATGTTGCATACGCTACAAGCAAGGCCGCGCTTAGTGGAATGACTAGAGCCATGGCCGTTGATTTGGAAGCGAGGGTTCGGGTTAATGCAATTGAGCCAGCTGCGATTGACACGGACATGTTAAAGGCTGGATTTGAGAAATCAACAGAAGCTTATCAGCAACTTCAAAAATTTCATCCAATGCAACGTATTGGGACTCCGGAGGAAGTTGCGAGGGCTGCACTTTGGTTGTCATCAAGTTCGTCGGCTTTTATTCATGGAGAGTGTTTGTCGCTTGATGGTGGTATATCAAAATTACTTCATGATCCTTGTTAATATTTTATATGATAATTGAAATATTTAAAAAAACTAGGCAGTTGCTATATTCCGCAATATCTATTCGTCGACTGGGCGGCTTTTTGAAGAGGGTGATTCTTTATATTCAAAGAGTATTGATAGGGAAAAAACAAAAAAAACTATTTGTTGTTGTTGATAGCTTTGAGTCAATAATTTTAGATGATATCAAGTTGCGTCTTAATTTTTATGTTCCAGAATTGACGGAGAATTTGTTTTGCAAGGTTGAGAGTGTTCCTTGGATTAGATTAATTGCTGGTGATTATGTAATGAATTTTAAAATTGGTGTTTTCACTGATCATATTTTATCCATATTCAGCAATTCGTATGCTGTAGATCATAGGAGGCATGTTTCAGGATGGGAGTGGGTTCGTTTTGTGAATGATTATTATGATTATAAGGTTGATACAGATTTAGCAATGAGTAATTTGAGAAAAAGAGTCGAGATGCTTATGCCCTTAGGTTATAATAAGTCCTATATTTTTGGCACAGGTCCTTCTTTGGCTCGTGCAAGTTCATTGCAATGGGACGATGGGTATCGTATTGTTTGTAATACTATAGTTAGAGATTTGGATTTATTTTTTCATATAAGTCCTCATTTTGTCGTTGCTGGTGATGCTGTTTATCACTTTAGTCATACTAAATTTGCTGTAGAATTTCGAAAAGATTTGTTGATCTGTCTTCAAGAGTTTGGAACATATTTTGTTTACCCGGATCAGTTTGACGTAATGGTGCAAAGGGAGTTTTCGTCTGTTCGTAATCAGTTGGTGCCTGTTCCGGTGGGTGGGCACTCTCGGGTTAATGTCAATTTATTAATTGACTTTCGCCTTCCGGCATTAGGAAATGTTTTGCCATTGCTGCTAATTCCGTTGGCTTGTACGTTGTCTAGTCGTATATACATGTGGGGTTTTGATGGACGTGCGCCTACGGATTATGATAGTAAGTTTTGGCAAAATTCTAATAAGCAATCATATCCTGAATTTATGTATACCTTGAATGAAGCCTTTCCGTATTTTTTTGAATATTACGTCCCAAATAATAACTCTAATAGTTATATACAAAATTTTCATGGTCATATTTTGGATAATAAGCTGTCTATTGCTGAAAGTGAAGGCTATTTGTTTGTAATGATGCATCCGTCGTGGACAAAAACATTGCAGTCGAGATTTTGTGACGATGTCAATAAATAAGTGATAAATAATTCAAAAAAATATTTTTGGTCAGTTATTATGAATAGGGTAGATAGTGAATTTAAACAAACAGGATAAAGAGCTATCATTATTGTCGCACTTCAATATGGTTGACTACTAGAGCGTTTGTGCAATTTAACCAAAACGAGCTATTCACAATGTTTGAGCCATTTATCAGAAAAATCATATCACGAATGGTAAAAAAAATAGTATCAGAGGCGCACGCGAATTCTTGGGAAGATAGAACTCTTATCCTCCAGGCTAAAAGTTTGATGGCGAGTGATTGGTGGAGGAAGGTTCCTGACTTTTCTAATCCCAAATGGATTCAGGAAAAAGAGTTCAGAGTATATTCGCAATTTAACGATGATGGGATTGTCCAGTGGTTAGTACTTTTTTTAAATTTAGGTCAGAATAATTTTGTCGAATTCGGTGTGGGTGATTTTTTTGAGAGCAATAGCCATTTTTTACTTGTGAATAATGCGTGGAAAGGATTTATAATGGATGGATCCGAATATAATATAAGTCGAATAAAGAATGCTGATATCTATTGGCGATTTTCACTTAAAGCGAAACAAGCTTTCATTGATAAGCATAACATAAATCAATTAGTTGCTGCAAGTTGTTTCGACAAAATTGGTTATTTACATATCGATCTTGATGGAAATGACTATTGGATTCTGGATGCTCTTGATCTTACTACGTTGGCTCCAGATATTCTCGTTCTGGAATACAATGCAGTTTTTGGAGATGAGGATCCTTTATCTATCCCCTATGATCCAAACTTTCAGAGAATGGACGCTCATTATTCCGGGAAGTACTTCGGCGCCAGTCTGCCCGCATTGAATCATCTTGCAGAGAAAAAGGGCTATTATTTCATTGGATGCAATTCAGCGGGCAACAATGCTTATTTTCTTTCTAAGAAATATCAGGCTGTTATTCCAAAAAGCAACTTGAAATCTGGATTCGAGGTTGCGCGTTTTCGAGAGTCGCGAAACACGGAAGGACGCCTAGTATTTCTTGATCTGCTTGGCGAACGAGAGTTGATCCGCGGACTACCTGTAATCAATGTTATGACAGGCGCAAGCGACGTTTTATAACTGACAGCTTAAAAGTTTTCTGAGAAACTGAGGCCATCCTCAAGAAAGTACGCCGCGATTAATCTTAAGAGTCGAGTGCTTGATGCTATTGAAAAACATGGGATGAAATATCGTTTACGAGTTCTTAGGAATAAAAAGGATTTTGGTAAAAACGTTTACTGCCACTTTATATTGGAAATCGAAAAATGATAGAAAATGTACTGCATCTTGGAATAACGCTTGCTGTTATATTATATGCTGATTTCAAAAAAGAAGGAATTCATTTTTTTACATCAGGCGAGTTCTCGCAACAACTAGGTTACATGAATCGACCCCAAGGTTATGTCATTCCTCCACATGTTCATAATTCTGTTCTACGCGAAGTGCAGTTCACCAAAGAAGTCTTGTTCATCAAGTCTGGAAAGGTTCGAGTCGATTTTTATGATGAAGAGCAGAACTACCTGCTAAGCCGTATACTGAACCAGGGTGACGTCATCCTGCTGGCATTCGGTGGACATGGATTCGAAATGCTTGAGCCCAGCGAGATTATTGAGGTAAAACAGGGGCCTTACGCTGGTGAGGCAGATAAAACGCGCTTCGCTCCATGTGATCCAAGCAAACTTTGTTTCGGCGAGGAAGAGTGATGAGTCCAGGGGTTTTTAACGCATACAGCAGATACTATGATCTGTTGTATCGTGACAAAGATTACGATGCTGAAGCCGAGTACGTCAGTACACTTTTGCGGAAGCATGGCGTTGTCGGCAGAGATATTTTGGAATTCGGGAGCGGGACGGGAAAACACGGTCGCATTTTGGCCGCACACGGTTTTCGCGTTTTGGGAATAGAGCAAAGCGCGGAGATGGTCTCCCAAACTTGCCAAAGCGTTGATTTTAGCTGCGTGCAGGGCGATATCCGGAGGATAGATTTTTCGCGTCATTTCGACGCTATCGTGTCGCTATTTCATGTGATGAGCTATCAAACGCAAAACGCGGACATTGAGGCCGTGTTCTCCAAGGCAGCGCAGCATCTTTGCCCAGGGGGGGTGTTTGTGTTTGATATTTGGTATTCGCCGGCCGTCATGGTTCAACGACCTTCAATTCGTATCAAGCGCATGAGCGATGACGCAGTGGATGTGACCCGTATCGCTGAGCCAATCATTTTTTTCAATGAGAATCGGGTTGATGTCCACTATACGATCATCGTGAGAGACAAGGTCTCCGGATCGACGGAGCAGTTTTCGGAAATCCATCCAATGCGCTATTTTTCCATGCCGGAAATAGACATGTTGGCTGCCTGGAGTGGTTTTGAACGAGTTGCTGCAGAAGAGTTTCTAACCGGAAAGACTCCGGGGGATGATACTTGGGGAGTGTGCCTGATTTTAAGGAGAACGTGACATGGCTAACTTCATATCAGTCAATGAACCGCTATTGGATGGGAACGAAAAGAAATACCTCATCGAATGCATCGAGACGGGTTGGATTTCGTCTGAAGGGCCATTTGTCAAAATGTTTGAGGATCGCTTCGCTGAGCGTGTGAATCGAAAATATGGCATAGCAGTCGCCAATGGTTCTGTCGCTCTTGACGCCGCCGTAGTCGCTCTTGGTTTGGGGCCGGGTGATGAGGTCATCATGCCGACATACACGATTATTTCCTGCGCCGCCGCCATTGTGCGTGCCGGGGCAATGCCGGTGCTGGTTGATTGCGATCCATCCACCTGGAACATG
Organism: Desulfomicrobium sp. UBA5193; assembly: GCA_002412965.1. Classification (GTDB taxonomy): domain Bacteria; phylum Desulfobacterota; class Desulfovibrionia; order Desulfovibrionales; family Desulfomicrobiaceae; genus Desulfomicrobium. Next base: position 22,323 of record DHWB01000002.1, on the reverse strand, counting down.
GTGCCCGAACAAGTGAAGGAAAAAATCACTTCGAAAACCAAAGCAATAATGGTGGTGCATATTTTTGGCCTGCCCGTGGATATTGATCCCATTCTGGATCTTGCCGAAAAGTATGGGTTGTTTGTTATTGAAGATGCAGCCCAAATGCATGGGCAAACCTATAAAAGCCGTCCATGTGGCAGCTTTGGGCACCTCAGCACCTTTAGTTTCTACCCGAATAAGCACATCACCACCGGCGAGGGCGGAATGATTGTCACCAATGACCCTGCATTGGCCTATCGTTGCCGTTCATTGCGCAATCTGTGCTTCAAGCCAGAGCAGCGCTTCGTTCATGACGAGCTGGGATGGAATTTCCGCATGACCAACTTGCAGGCTGCGCTCGGAGTCGCACAGTTGGAACGACTCGACGAATTTGTCCGGATCAAGCGAAGGATGGGCGCAGAGTATGCGGCACGACTCTGCGACGTTCCGGGGCTGCAACTTCCGCTGGAGAAAACTGATTACGCGGACAATATCTATTGGGTGTTTGGCGTGGTTTTGAAAGATGAGCTTCCTTTTGACGCCAAGGAGCTTATGGCCAGGCTTGGGAAGGCCGGGGTCGGCACTCGGCCTTTTTTCTGGCCGATGCATGAGCAGCCTGTGTTCCGGAAGATGGGACTGTTTGCCGGCGAGTCATACCCGGTGGGAGAGCGTCTGGCGCGGCGCGGGTTCTATGTTCCAAGCGGCCTAGGCTTGACAGGTTCTCAGGTTGAACATGTTGCAAACTCGTTACGGGCAGTGATTCCATGAAAATTGGGGTAGTTGTCGTTGACTTGCTTCAATCCGGTGGGGGGTTCAACCAAGCGCTTAATGCCGTGTTGCAGATGGGGCGCTTATGTGCTGGTCGTTTTGAAATTGAAGTCTACTGCTATCATCAAGAAAGCCTGCCATTTTTGAAACGGCTTGGATTTTCAGCAAAAAGTTTTCAATTTAGTCTGACTGATCGGATTGCGCTTATTGCAAACATTAACCCGTTGATTGGTCGTTTTGTGCGCTCATTGTTTCCAGTTGGGAGATTTGAGCGACTGTTGCTTGCTGATGGCGTGGATCTTGTGTTTTTCACTGCGCCGACAGTTTACTCCGTTTCACTGACTCGGCTGAATTATATAGCTACAATCTGGGATTTGTGCCACCGAGACATGCCCGAATTTCCGGAAGCCCGTATTGATGGGGCGTTTGAAACGCGCGAGGTACTCTATCGGTCTTCGTTGCCGAAAGCGGTGCTCGTTATTGCCGATTCGGAGAAACTGGCTGAGCGGATTGCGTGGCGCTATGGCATAGATGAGCAACGCATTCTCGCGATGCCATTTTCGCCAGCCCCCTTTTTAGAAGGAGGAGATGGTGAAGGCACGGGTAAGAGACTTGTTTCAGACGACTATTTTTTCTATCCGGCCCAGTTCTGGTCACATAAAAATCATGTTCGAATTCTGGAAGCCATACGTCTGCTCAAGGATCGAAACATTCTGATTCGGGTTGCTTTTTGTGGTAAGGACTACGGCAACCTTGATTGGGTGCGTGAGCAGGCTGACAAGTTGGATGTGGAAGGTCAGGTCCATTTTTTGGGTTTCGTCTCGCCGGAGGAAATGAATGCGCTCTATGACAATTGCCTCGCCGTTCTGATGCCAACGTATTATGGCCCGACCAATATTCCTCCCCTCGAAGCGTGGCTCAAGGGGAAGCCATTAATTTACTCCAAGCATCTCCATGCGCACTCCAGTGAAGCGGCCTGGCTGATTGACCCGGATTCGGCAGAAAGCTTGGCTGCGGGAATAGAGGCGATGTTGCAGTCAGAGATTCGCGAAGAGTTTGTGCGCCGGGGATATGGCAGGTTGGAAGAAATACTATCCGAGCGCAACGCCGCTGAGGAAAAACTTATGAGAGTCTTGTCATGTTTTGACCTTCGCCGAAGGCTTTGGCGATAGTCATCAAGCGATTGGAGTTATTAAATTGAAGATATCCATAATCACGGCTACTTATAACGCTTCGCAGCACCTTCCCGCTCTCATCGCCAGCCTGCGTACCCAAACGTGTAAAAATTTTGAATGGGTGGTGGCCGATGGCGGATCGACAGATGGCACTCTTGCAATTTTGAATCAGGTTAATGATATGTCTCTTGTGGTTGATACTCAGCCAGATTTTGGAATTTATGATGCGTTGAATCGTGCGATAAAAAAGTCTTCAGGAGATTACTACATTGTCGCTGGATGTGATGATGTTTTTCATAAGGATGCAGTCAAGAATTTTTTATGTCACGTAGATAAATTTGCGCCGAAAATATTGTCTGCAAAAGTTAGTTATGACGGAGTGATAAAGAGTAAAATGTATTTCCCGGCCGTATTTGGGCATGCTGCTTATATATATTCACATGTCGTATCAACCGCTTTTCGAAAAGATTTACATGATGAATTTGGTTATTACTCAAATAAATACCCTATTGCTGCGGATCAATTTTTTGTCCTGAATATGTGCGAAAAAGGAGTTCACGTAGTCAGGGCGGATTTTTTTGCAGGTGAAGTGGGCATGTCTGGAGTAAGCAGTGTTGATTTGTTAGGCAATGCGACAGAGATTTTTCGAGTGCAGGTTGCGCTTGGTCGCACCATATTTTTTCAAAGCGTATTATTGCTGTTGAGGATTATTTGCTCCGCATTTCATATGAAAATGTTTTAAAAATGGGTGTGCATTTGGTCGCCGATGTTTATATTAAAATTTCTTGTGCGATCAGTTCTTGTTTGGTTGCCTTGTCGCATATCTTCATAGTGAATGTAAGCCAGGTTGCTGAAAATGGGTAAGGTCGTTGCGATCACCGGGGGAACCGGTTTTGTTGGTCGTCATCTTGTGGCTAGGCATTTGGAACTTGGCGACACGGTCCGCTATCTGACGCGGTCGGGTTCAACACCAATATTTCCCTGCGCGCAGGCTTATGTCGGCAACTTATGTTCTAAAGAAGGGCTGACTTTTTTTGCCTCAGGCGTGGATGTACTTTATCACTGTGCGGCGGAACTGCATGATGCGTCCATAATGGATGAGGTTAATGTGCGGGGAACAGAACTGTTGTTGGCCGCTGCCCAAGGTGAAGTCGGGCTTTGGGTGCAGTTGAGCAGTACGGGTGTATATGGTCCGGTGCGCAGCGGTGTTGTTGATGAAGAGAATATTCTTGCTCCGGTCAATTCGTACGAGCGAACTAAGGCAGCGGGCGATGCACTGGTTCAGGCGGCCGCTAAGAACGGCTTGAGGTGCTTCATTCTCCGCCCTTCGAATATTTATGGTCCGGACATGCCCAATCAATCTTTGTTTCAGTTGATTCGCATGATCGATCTGGGCTTGTTTTGTCATATCGGCCCCAGGGAGACCGTGGCCAACTATATTCATGTCAGCAATGTCATTGATGCGCTGGTGTTGTGCTCAGACAGCAGTTCGCCTGAGGCAGGGCGTGCATACATCGTTTCCGACTCATGCCCGATGGAGCACTTTGTCGGATTGATTGCCAGGGCGCTGGGCCGCAAAGCGCCTCGCTGCCGCTTGCCGGAATGGCCGGTCCGAATGTTGGCGCGTGTCGGGCAGTGTCTGCCCGGCTTCCCCTTGCGTGAATCGCGGATCGACGCCCTGACTAATGCCGTACGCTACAACTCAACCCGAATTGAGCTTGAGCTGGGGCACCGCAACCGCATCAGTCTTGAGGAAGGCGTCACCGAACTGGTTGAGGCGTGGAAAAATTATTCATGAAAAAAATATGCTTTGTTACATCTACCCCAATGACAATGCGTGCTTTCATGTCCAATCATTTCAGAGCGCTTTCTGGTTTGTACGTGTTAACCGCAATCTCAGATTTTCACTCTAAAGGTGATTGTTCAGGCTGGAGTTCAGGTATTCAATGCGTGAGTATTCCCATCGCCAGGCCTATTCGGCCCTTGTCAGACATTGTGTCGCTTATTGAGTTGTATCGCCATTTTCGAACGAACCGTTACGACGCTGTTCATTCCATAACACCGAAAGCCGGTCTGCTGGCAATGCTTGCAGCCTTGATGGCCGGCATTCCGCTACGAATTCATTGCTTTACTGGTCAGGTTTGGGCAACTCGGAATGGCTTAGCTCGTGAAATGTTAAAGCGAGCGGACAAGCTTATTGTTTCATGTGCCACGCATGTTCTCACGGACAGTTATTCTCAGCGTGATTTCCTCGAAGCTGAAGGAGTTTTGAGTTCAGGCCAAGGAGTTGTGCTTGGACACGGTTCGATATCAGGGGTTGATTATGACCGTTTTTGTCCGGACAGTGCGGTCCGTGAAAGGATCAGACGTGAACTTGGTATTCCGCAAGATGCGCTCCTGTATGTATATCTTGGGCGCTTAAATCGCGACAAGGGCGTGCTCGACCTTGCGCAGGCATTTTCTATGTTGGCTCAGAAGTGCAATGATGCTTGGCTTCTTATTGTCGGCCCTGATGAGGCTGGTATCTCTGCTCAGATATATGACCGATGTAGATCTGTGCAGAATCGGGTCATCCGCGTAGATTACACTTCAACCCCTGAAAATTACATGGCATCTTCAGATGTCTTCGTCTTGCCCAGCTATCGAGAGGGGTTTGGAAGCGTCATTATCGAAGCTGCCGCTTGTGGCGTGCCAGCAGTAGCGTCCTGCATCTATGGCCTTACTGACGCTGTCGCTGACGGTGAAACCGGGCTTCTTTACCCTGCTGGTGATATCGAGAAATTGCTAGATAGTCTGTTGCGCTTTTATGATGACCCAGTCATGCGTGTCGAGATGGGCATGAAGGCGCGAGAGAGGGCGGTAACAAATTTTTCGATGGATTATGTAACATCCGAAATGATGCGTTTTTATTCAGGTCTCATGCACGAAGATACTTTGCCCTCGTTATGACGCCTAGGATAGATTTTACAATCTGGGTCAATCAAGAATGACACCACTGCAAAAAGTCGTCATCCCCTTGAAAAAGGGGATCCATGCCTTTTTAACTATTTGAAAAGAATGGATTCCCGCCTTCGCGGGAACGACACCCATGCTTCTTTCGGGACAATTTTGCAGTGACGTCAAGAATGCTTCTTTGCTTTAAGATACATGGAGTGTTTACATGAGTAAGGTCGAAGTTGGCCGATCAAAATCGAGTCTCGCCTCTCGAACAATTTTAGATGTTCCTGCGAATGGGGAGGCTCTTTTTGCTTTTGTCCTGGCTTTTACGCTTGGCGTGGCGCTTAGGCTGATAGAACTGGAGTACTGGCAGGCGGAACATTTGTTTATTGACGGCGAGCCGCTCATGGCTACCCATGACGCCTATGCTTGGCTGGCGGGAGCCAAGGGAATTGGCAGTTATGTCGATTCAGCCTTGGCGGGGCTCATCCGATTCATACATCAATTAACCGGACTGCAACTCGGGACAATAGGTTTTTGGCTGCCGGTGTTGACCGTGCCCTGGCTCGCGTTGCCCGCCTGTTTGTTGGCGCGGTTCATGCGCATGACTGAAGCGGGTGTCATTTTCGCAGTCATGTCAGGTTCAAGTATTGGGTTCCTAGTCCGCACGCGGTTGGGATTCTGTGACACGGATCTTCTCGCCCTGTTTTTTCCACTGTCTTTTGCATGTGCCTTGACCGCTTGGTTGATTGTCCAGACTGGACAGAACTGGAAGAGGTCGACAGATGAGTCCGAACTTCATGTCAAGCTTTCGGTTTCACTAGCGCTCCTGGCAGGAGTTTGTGGAGCGCTGAATTTTCTTACCTATACGCAGGGCGGCAGCATTCTTTTGGCTGTGCTCGGCATGTCAGCCCTGCTGGGTTTTGGGCTCGCCCCCAAAGGGCAGTTGATGCATGTGTGGGCTGTTTTGATATTGGTCTATGCCCTGACTTTCGGTGGTCTGCTTGGCTTGGCTCTGGCATTTGCCCTGGCACTGACCTTGATTTTGCGTCCGTTTTTTTTCAAGCAGCACTATGGATTGCTGGCTTTGCTTTTTGCCACCATTCTGATTTTTTTCTACACTGAACTGCATACGAAGATGATCACCTATTCCAATATGGTTATTGCTTATGCAAAAACTCAGCCCATAGAAATGGCAAGTAACGCCAGTTCGTTGCAGTTACCGGATATAGTTCAAAGCGTCCGTGAGGCGCAGAATCTTCAGTGGTTCGTTATGGCCGAGCGTATTGCCGGCCATGTTGCCTTGTTTGCTTTTGGTGTGGTGGGGTATGTCTTTGCAGTGGTCCGCAAACCGCAACTCCTCGTGTTCTTACCTTTTCTAGTTCTGGGTATAGCCAGCGTGAAGCTTGGAAACCGATTTGCCATGTACGGCGGGGTTACTCTTGGCGTCGGCTTCGGTTTTGGGGTGGCAGAATTGATGCGGCTACTCGGGCAATCGCAAGGGAGGCGCTGGATTGCGCAACTTGCCCTTTGTTGTATCGTCTTCTGGCCGGCGGGAGACATGATGAGCCAGATGCAGCCGGTCCCTGTTTTGCCCAGAATCTACGCCCAGACTTTTTTGGATTTGCGCGACAGGGTCGACCCCGACGCCAGACTTTGGCAGTGGTGGGATTACGGATACGCAGGGCAGTATTACGCGGAACGTCTGACCTTCGGAGATGGCGGGGCACATGACGGGAAGTGGCTGTACCCGCTGGCCCGCGTGCACAGCACCGACTCAGCGCTCCAGGCTAGCCAGCTTATGAAGTATGTGACTCAGGCTCAGCGTAAAAATTCCGATAATCCAGACACGGCTGCATATTACTGGTCCAACCCCTTAGCCGGACTTGAACTCATGGGTGCGCCAGCGGCGACCACTTTTGTCGACAATCTTGCTGCTGGTGAAGAGAATTTCTCGATCGACCTGCCGCCGCAATACTTGGTGCTCTCCTGGGAAAATCTGCGTCTGGGCAGCTGGATCAGCTATTACGGCAACTGGGATCTGGTTTCAGGAGCCGCCACCCAAGGCAAGATTCAGCAGGTAAGGGGGGAGGTCAAGGTTGATACTACTTCTGGAGCTATTCTGGTCAATGAAAGACAGGTGCCCGTCGATTCCATCGACGTGGTGGAGCAAGGCGGAATTCGGCAATTCGAATGGCCAAAAAATGCGAACGCGCATGTACTTATCAATCAGCTTTCCAAGCAGGTTTTCCTGATGGACTCCAAGATGTACAGATCCATGATGGTTCAGATGCTCATTGGGAATACGAAATCCTTCGAGCCCCACTTTGAGCTTGTGGACGACAAATTCCCCTGGACCCGGGTTTACCGAGCCAAATGATGAAGCGTTTCATGGATGTTATGGTTTCAGCGGTTGCATTGTGCGTTCTGCTGCCTCTCGTGGTCGTGATCGGAGTCCTGGTCTGGCTCAAAATGGGGTGGCCGCCTTTTTTTTCGCAGCTACGACCTGGCTTGCACGGCAAACCTTTTACGATGTATAAATTCAGGACCATGAGCGCCAAAAAAGACAGGTTTGGACGGTTGTTGCCTGATGCGGAGAGACTGACCTCCTTTGGGCGATTTCTGCGGGCTACCTCCTTGGATGAATTGCCCGAACTTTGGAATGTTCTTAAAGGCGAAATGAGTCTCGTAGGGCCAAGGCCCTTGTTGATGGAATACTTGCCTCTATATTCTCCAAAGCAGGCTAGGCGTCATGAAGTTCGCCCGGGAATCACTGGTTGGGCCCAAGTCAATGGTCGTAATGTATTGAGTTGGGAAGAGAAGTTTAAGCTTGATGTGTGGTACGTGGAGAATAGATCTGTGTGTCTTGATATTAAAATTATTTTCATGACTGTAAAAAGTGTATTTAAAAAAGAGGGTATAAGCGCAAATGGGTATGCGACCATGCCAAAATTTACAGGAAAATAAATTTATAATATAGTGAGATAAATAAGGTAGATGTCTTGTGAAAAAAAACGTTATAATAATCGGTGCTGGTGGTTTTGCAGCGGAGTGTCATTTGTATTTGCATGAAGTAATTCGGCAAGACAGTGCTCTTGCGTTTGGAGGATTTCTGGCGGAAAGTCAAAATCTTGATCAGTACGGATTGTCTGAGTATTTCCATGGGCATTATGATGATTATGCATTCGCGCCAAATGACAGAGTCGTCATTGGTATCGGATCCCCCGATAGTCGCCAATGTTTGTTTGAACTTTTTGTTTCGCGAGGAGTTGAATTTTTCACACTCATCGCGTCTACGGCAATGATCAGTTCGTCTGTCAAACTGGGCTGTGGAAATATTTTTTGTCATAATGTATTTGTTGGACCCGGTGTTGTTTTAGGAGATTGTAATTTATTCAATGTGGCAGCAACAATTGGTCATGATGTACAAATCGGATCATTCAATATTTTGAGCCCTCATTGTGACATTACGGGTTATGCTAAAATCGGTGATAGAAATTTTTTTGGAACGCACGCAAGTATGCTTCCTCGTTCTAGAGTTGGCTCTGGAAATAAAATTGGAGCTGGAAGTGTCGTTTACAAGAGAATAAAAAATAATGTGCTCGCTGTAGGGTCTCCAGCTATGAAAGTTTACGACATTTAATTTTAGTTTAGGAGAAAGATGTGGAAGATTTTATTGAAAAAATGGTTGATTTATTGGATACTGAAGCTAAAATTTCTGCAGATACTTTGCTATCGAATATCGAAGAGTGGGATTCTTTGAGCTTTGTTGCATTTTTAGCTATGGGAAACGCTGTCTATGGAAAGAGGGTTTCTCCTGAAGACGTTAAAGAGGCCAGAACGATAGGAGATCTTTACGCTCTTTTGTTGCAATGAGTTGATATCGTGGCCATAATGGCTGAAGTTTGAGGAAAAATTCATGTTCAATACTATGTACAGTGTATATTTGTTTAGAATTCTGGTTCTTTTTCTGACAGTACTTTTTCCACCAGTGAAATCATGAGTCAGGTTAAGTTCGACTTCAGCGGAAAAAATATTGTAGTCACAGGTGCTTCCTCTGGGATTGGCCGGCAGATTGCGCTTGATTTAGCAGAAGCAGGAGCCATGGTTCTCGGGATAGGGCGGAGAACAGACGCTCTGGCTGCTATTCAATCACAGTTTCCAGACAAAATTTTCGCAGTTCAATGTGATGTTACAATATTTTCAGATTTGGAAACCGCGATAAGCTCGTTTGTAGCACGATGCGGAAAATTGAATGGTTGTGTTCATGCAGCTGGAATTTCTGGTTTGACGCCGTTAAAAGTTTTTGATCCTGTTTTGGCTCAACGTATATTGGAAGTAAGCTTGTGGAGTGCGGTGAAATTAGTTCAGATAGTGACAAAGGTAAAATACTCAGAAAAAGGAACATCCAGTGTGCTGATCTCCTCTGTGAGCGCCTCAACAGGGGAAAAAGGAATGCTTGCTTATTCAGCTGCAAAGGCAGGTGTAAGGACTGCTGTTAAAGTTCTTGCAAAGGAAGTAGCTCCAAAGGGCCATCGCGTTGTCAGTGTTTCGCCTGGGTGGGTCAAGACTGGAATGACCGGCCAGATATCGCAGGTTGTGGACACTGAAAATGTTGAAGACCGGCATCTGCTCGGATGCGGGAAGCCTGAAGACGTAAGCGGGGTTGTTTTGTTTTTGTTGAGTGACCGGACAAGCTGGATGACAGGGACTGATATCGTTGTTGACGGTGGCTATTTGGCATGAATGGCGATGGGGATACTGGAATGCATTCAGCGGCATATATTACGAATATTGCATATTATTTGCCTGAACTCGTCGTAGAGTGTGAGGTGAATAGACTTACCAGAAAAACAGGTATCCGTCGCCGTCATGTGGTGACTATGGGGGAGACCGCGGCAGATCTTGCTGTCAAGGCTGCTGAAAAAATCTTTCTCCAAGGTATAGATAGGGCGACTGTCGATTTTGTGCTGCTATGCACGCAATCTCCTGATTATTTTTTGCCAACAACGGCCTGCCTCATTCAAGATCGACTCGGACTTTCTCGGTCTTGTGGGGCGCTAGATTTCAACCTTGGTTGTTCCGGTTACATCTATGGATTGAGCTTGGCAAAGGGACTTGTGGAAACCGGGCAGGCAAAACGAGTGCTCTTGCTGACATCGGAAACCTATTCTAAGTATCTTCACCCTCAAGACGGCTCAGTGGCTACTCTATTTGGAGATGCCGCCACGGCAACACTTATCGATAAATTTGATGCGGATAAAGATCAATATGGGATGTACGGATTTTCTTTTGGCACTGACGGGTCTGGTGGAAACAATCTTATAGTTCCAGTCGGAGGTGCTCGGCACCCATATGATTCTACCGCTGTTGAGAACGTGGTTGATAAGTACGGAAATTTTCGTACTAATAGAAATATATATATGAATGGTTCTGCGATAAGTGAATTCGCTCTTGATGTTGTTCCATCTATTTTAGAAGATGTTTTGGATAAGACATGCTTGCATCGAAAAGATGTGAATTATTTTGTTTTTCATCAGGCTAATAAATTTATTTTAGAGTATCTTCAGCAAAAATGCGGTTTGCAAGATTGTTTTTTTTGGAATAACGTTTCAGAGTATGCAAATACGGTTTCTAATTCTGTGCCGATAGCATTATGTGACATTCTTTTTTCTCATTCTGATATTTCGTTCCGCAAATTTATGTTAGTTGGTTTTGGAGTTGGTCTTTCCTGGGCTGGTTGTATGGTTGATTTGCATCATTGTAAGGCGTTTCGATAAGAAGTGGCGTTTCTTGATTGGGGTGTGTGTTTCTGCTTGTCTGCACTTTGTGCCATTGCGCTTCGACTGAATTGGTTAGGAAATTTTTAAGGTTATCAAAACATCAATATTCTAAAGATATTCGACAACACATGAAATATTTAGCTCCTTGGCCTTTCTTCGATGTTGACGAACAAGAGGCCGTGCGGCGTGTGCTTCAATCCGGGAAAGTCAATTATTGGACGGGAGACGAGTGCCGTCTGTTCGAAACTGAATACGCAGCATATGTTGGTCGCAGGCATGGAATAGCCTTGGCCAATGGCACCTTGGCGCTGGAGTTGGCCTTGCACGCTTTTGGTGTTGGGCCGGGTGATGAAGTCGTGACAACCTGCTGGTCCTTCATCGCTTCAGCCAGCTGCGCCGTTGCTAGGGGGGCGGTGCCTGTTTTGGCCGATGTAGATCCCTTTTCTCGGAACATCACGGCGGAAACCATTGCCCGGGTTCTCACTCCCCGGACAAAGGCAATCATCTGCGTGCATTTGGTTGGGTGGCCGTGTGACATGGACCCCATCATGGAATTGGCCCGCAAGCACGATCTTGTCGTCATTGAGGACTGCGCCCAGGCCCATGGTGCCCGGTACAAGGGGATGCCTGTGGGCTCTTTCGGCCTCGCTGCTGCATTTTCCTTTTGTCAGGACAAGATCATCACTACTGGCGGCGAAGGAGGCATGCTCCTTTTGGATGATGAGCATGCCTGGAAACGCGCCTGGGCATACAAGGATCACGGCAAGAGTTGGGACGCAGTATACAGCAGGGAACAACCGGCGGGCTTTCGCTGGTTGCACGAATCCTTTGGCTCCAATTGGCGGATGACTGAAATGCAAGCGGCTATCGGGCGTATTCAGCTCGGGAAGCTCGATACCTGGGTTTGTTTACGCAGGAAAAATGCAGAGTATTTGGTGCGGAGGTTGTCCTCACTGCCTTGGGTGAAAGTATCCGAGCCTGGAAAGGATTTTTTTCATTCCTACTATAAATTTTACCTGACGTTGGATGCCGCTGGGTTTCGCGAAGATTGGAATCGGGACCGGATTGTCGCTGAGATCAACGCGCAAGGAATGCCTTGCTTGGCAGGTATCTGCCCTGAGATCTACCGCGAACAGGCTTTTGTGCGAATCGGGCTGGGCCCTGCTACAAGTTTGTCTGTTGCCTATGATTTGGGCCAAAGAAGTATTCTCTTGCTCGTGCACCCGACAATTTCTCCCGAAGATCTTGAAGCCTATGCAGTGGTGGTCGGTGATGTTTTAAGAAAAGCCATGCGAAGTGCAACTCCGAGCAACACACAATGAATTTTTGGTGCAACAAAAATCTCTACCTTATGCTCCTTGGCGAGAGCGGGCTTTTTGCTCTGGCGCTGATTCTGGCTTATGGTCTGCGCTTTGAGTTCGAAATTTCTCCGGAATTCTTTCTCCAGATGCTGAGGATGATGCCCGCTGCCGTTGGCCTTAAAGTGGCCTTCTTCTGGGTGTCCGGCCTGTACCGGGGCATGTGGCGCTACACCGGCCTTTCTGATCTGTGGAAGATTGGGCGGGCAGTCTTCATGGCCGAGATCACGCTCGTCCTCTATGTCGCCTTTACCGCGCACTTTCAGGGACACCCGCGCTCCGTCTTCATCCTCGATCCTCTTCTGGCCTTTGTTTTCGCCTGCGGAGCCAGGGTGCTCATTCGCTCTCTGTATGAGATTTCATCACATCCGGGGGATTGGCTGTCCGCCTTCCTGCCCGAAAGACTCTGCACGCCCGTGTCCGGCATCAGGGCGCTGATCGTTGGCGCCGATGCCGATGGTGCGCGCATCGCCAAGGAAATTCTGGATGTTCGCGATTCCGGCCTGTGCCTGGTCGGGTTTGTGGATGACGACCCCGCCCGCATCGGCCGCAAGATCCATGATTTACCCGTCTATGGCCCCCTTGCGACACTGGTCGGCGTTGCCGCCATGACCCGCGCCGAGGAAGTCCTGGTCAACGCCGGGCAAACGGGTGGACGCCTGCGGCAGGTGCTCGACGCCTGCGAAGCGGCCCAGATTCGCATCAAGAAGCTCCCGGCCTTGAAGGATATCGTCAGCGGAAAGGTCTCGGTCAAGGCTCTGCGCGATGTGCGCTATGAAGACCTGCTGGGACGCGAGGAAGTGCACATGGATGAGGAGGAGATAAAGGGCTATCTTCAGAGCAAGGTCGTGCTGGTGACCGGAGCGGGCGGCTCCATCGGCTCAGAGCTCTGCCGTCAGATCATCCGTTTTGAGCCGCGCATGCTCGTTCTTTTCGACGCCGGTGAAGAGAATCTGTATTCCATTGAAATGGAGCTCCTGCACCAGCGGGGCTTTACCCGCTATATAACGGTGCTGGGGCAAGTGCAGGACGCGGCCCTGGTGGAGTCCGTTTTTCAAACCCATCAGCCGCAGGTCGTCTTTCATGCCGCCGCATACAAGCATGTGCCCATGCTTGAATGTAATCCCTGGCAGGCCGTGACCAACAATATCGTCGGGTCGCGCACGGTCATGGAAGCCTCCGCCCGGCACGGCGTCCAGCGTTTCGTGCTCGTCTCCACGGACAAGGCCGTGCGTCCGACCAATGTCATGGGCGCGTCCAAGCGCGTGGCGGAGCTGCTCATGCATGGGTTTCAGGGCGGGAAGACGACGTTCATGGCCGTGCGGTTCGGAAACGTGCTCGGGTCCTCTGGTTCGGTCATCCCGCTGTTCCGGAGCCAGATCGAACGCGGCGGACCGGTCACGGTCACGCATCCGGAGGTGACCCGCTATTTCATGACCATCCCCGAGGCGGTCCAGCTCATCGTTCAGGCAGGCGCTCTTGGCCGGGGCGGAGAGATTTTCGTGCTGATGATGGGGAAGCCTGTACGTATCGCGGACCTGGCGCGGGATCTGATCATCCTGTCGGGCAAGGATCCGGCCGAAATAGAGATCAAGTTCACGGGCCTGCGACCCGGCGAAAAGCTGTACGAGGAGCTCATCACCGCAGGAGAGGACGTGCTCGAAACCGGGCATGACAAGATCATGGTGCTCCGTTCAGGCAGGGACGCCGTCGGTCAGGATGAGACGCTGGATGCGTTGTTCGAGGCGGCGCGTCATTTTGATGTGGATGGGGTGCGGCGAGAGCTTGAGACGCTGGTGCCCGAATATTCTCCTGCTGTTGATGCGAATCCGGGGGGGGCCTGAAGCAGATGATGACACGGGTTTCTGCTATCGCGAATTTTGCCTTGATTAACCTCTTTTGGAATACTAGGGGATAATACCCTAAGTTTAACCCTTAAAGAAGCACATGCATAAACTCAAATCTCCCAATACAGTCAGTTATCGCGGCAAGATAGATCGTCAGGCACGTGAAACGCTCAATCATCACGCAGCAAAGGTGTTTTGGTTTACAGGGCTTTCGGGCTCCGGCAAATCAACCTTGGCTCATCTCGTGGAGGAAGCGCTCCACGGGCAAGGCATACGAACCTACGTCTTTGACGGCGACAATGTCCGGCATGGCCTGTGCGGGGATCTGAGCTTCTCGCCCGAGGCGCGGGCGGAAAATTTGCGGCGCATCGCGGAGATGGTCAAACTGTTCCTCGATGCCGGCATTCTGTGCCTGACCGCATTCATCTCTCCCCTGGAGGGAGACCGGGAAAAGGTGCGGCGCATCGTCGGCGAGCACGATTTTTTTGAGATCTATGTCAAATGCCCCATTGAAGTTTGTGAAGAGCGGGATGTGAAGGGTCTCTACAAACTGGCCAGGGCCGGGAAAATTCAGAACTACACGGGGGTGTCCGCTCCATACGACGAACCTCGCGACCCTGCGTTGGTGCTTGAAACGGACAAATGCACGATCAATGATTGCGTGCAGGCTGTTGTGGATTTTGTGCTCGAGACGCTGAACGCGGAGCGGCAATGAAGATTGACGTTCGATCCTGTCTGGATGTTGCCATTCCCGCGGCCCTGGAAGCGGGGCGGGCCATCATGGCGGTATATGAGAGCGCTGCGTGCACCGTTGAACTCAAGTCCGACAATTCGCCGCTGACGTGTGCGGATAAGGCGTCGCATGACGTAATCATGCGATTCTTGAAGGAGACGCCGTATCCGGTCCTGAGTGAAGAAGGGCGGTCTATTCCCTATGCCGAGCGCAGGGAATGGAATCCGTTTTGGATCGTGGACCCGCTGGACGGGACCAAGGAATTTATCAAACGCAATGGGGAGTTCACGGTCAACATCGCCCTGGTTCAGGATGCGGTGCCGGTATGTGGGGTCATTTTTGTGCCCGTAACTGGCCTTTTGTATTTCGGGGCGCAAGATCTGGGCTCATTTCGCATCGAGATGGCTGGCGAATATCCGGGTCTTGACGCGGTGCTGGCCAGTTCCACCCGCCTGCCCCAATCTTGTGATCGAACGGATTACGTGATCATGGGCTCGCGATCGCACGGCTCGCCGGAGATGGAAGAATTTGTCGCAAAGGCGCGCATCGAACACGCCCAGGTTGAGCTCGTTCCAGCGGGCAGCTCGCTTAAAATCTGCCGTGTGGCCGAAGGCTCGGCGGACGTCTATCCGCGCCTGGGACCTACCATGGAATGGGACACGGCGGCCGGACACGCCATCGCCAAGTTTGCAGGCAAGGGCTTGACATGCTGGGAGATAGGGGCGGAGCTTGCATACAACAAGGAGAATTTGCTCAATCCGTGGTTTGTGGTGCGGTAATTGGTTATTTTTGTTTTTCGGATTATGGAGATGCCTTAATACTGCTTGCATTCTCCCCTCTTTTTCGCTCATGTCCGACAAAATCTCTTTTTTCATTAAAAACAGTTAATAAGGCAAAGTTTGTCTTACGGTCTATGAATGGATTGACGCGTCCGCTGTGGCATGGTTAACGCTGTTTCCTATTTTAAGCTTTCTTGACGCGCAGGCTGCGAGTTTAGTTTGGAGGTCAAAATAATTTTTGGGCCGATGTCGTGTTGAATATTAATGGAGTGTATTACGTGAGTTCAGAACGAAAAGGTATTATTCTTGCCGGAGGATCAGGGACACGGCTTTATCCTCTGACCAAAGGCGTGAGCAAACAGCTTATGCCTGTATATGATAAGCCTATGATTTATTACCCGCTAAGCACGCTTATGCTGGCGGGAATACGGGATATCCTTATTATTTCCACGCCGGTGGACCTTCCTTTCTTCGAACGCTTGCTCTGTGACGGCAGTCAGTGGGGGCTTTCTCTGACGTATGCCCAGCAGCCATCTCCAGATGGCCTGGCGCAGGCATTTTTGATTGGCGAGAAATTTCTTGGTAATGCACATTCTGCACTGGTTTTGGGGGATAATATTTTTTTTGGACACACATTGTCCGAAAAGTTGCGCCGGGCCACGGCCCGTACGCAAGGCGCCACAGTTTTCGGCTATCATGTTTCTGATCCCAGGGCGTATGGCGTGGCCGGGTTTGACAAGGACGGCAATGTCACCTCCCTGGAGGAAAAGCCTGAAAAACCCAAATCCAACCATGCGGTGACAGGGCTTTATTTTTACGACAATCAGGTCGTGGATATCGCAAAGTCCATCAAGCCGTCGCCTCGCGGGGAGTTGGAGATCACGGACGTGAACCGTCGTTATCTGGAAATGGGGAGTCTGTGCCTGGAGAAATTGGGTCGAGGCAGTGCCTGGCTTGATACCGGTACTCATGATAGTCTTCTGGAAGCCTCCCTTTTCGTGCAGACCATCGAGAAGCGGCAAGGGCTCAAGATCGCTTGTCCCGAGGAGATAGCCTATCGTCAAGGTTTCATTGATGCGCAGCAACTCTGCAAACTGGGCGAAGAGCAAAAGAAGAGCGGGTATGGCATGTATTTGCTTAATCTGCTTGTGAGTGGGGAATAGGCAGTGCGAATCATCAAAACCGAAATTCCAGATGCCATGATCATCGAGCCCCGTGTCTTTGGAGATGAACGAGGTTTTTTCATGGAAACCTGGCAGCGAAAAACTTTTGCCGAGAACGGGATTGATCTTGATTTCGTACAGGACAATCACAGCTTGTCCGGCAAAGGGATCTTGCGCGGCCTGCATTACCAGCTTCGTCAGCCGCAGGGGAAATTGGTGCGAGTCATTGCCGGTGAGGTTTTTGACGTGGCGGTGGATATCCGCAAAGGGTCCCCTTTCTTTGGCAAATGGGTCGGCGCCACCCTCTCTTCGGAGAACAAGCGCATGTTCTGGGTGCCGCCAGGATTTGCGCACGGTTTTTATGTGCTGAGCGAGCAGGCGGAATTTGTGTACAAATGCACAGACTTTTATGCGCCTGAATATGAGCGATGCATTATTTGGAACGATCCGGAGCTGGATATTGAATGGCCTCTTCACGGCGAACCGATACTTTCAAATAAGGATAAAAACGGTTTGCGGCTTGCGGATGCGGATGTGTTTCCGGCGGGGTTCGTCTCAGGGGGCGCTCAGTGAAGAAGCTTCTCGTTACGGGTGGGGCTGGGTTCATCGGTTCCAATTTTGTGCGTTATTGGCGCTCTACATATCCGCAAGACGTTGTCGTTGTCCTTGACGCCCTGACCTATGCAGGAAATCGGGCCAATCTGGCAGACATAGAAGAAGCTGGAAAATTCAGATTCGTGCATGGAAATATCCTCGACCAAGCCCTGGTTGAGGATCTGCTCCGTTCTTACGAACTTGACACCGTGGTTCATTTCGCCGCCGAATCCCACGTGGACCGCTCCATTCTTGGACCGGATGCCTTTATTGAAACAAATATCGTGGGTACGCATAGTTTGCTCAAGGCTGCGCGCGCAGTCTGGTTGGAGGAATGGAAAGGGAAAAGAGATGTCCGTTTCCACCATGTGTCCACAGACGAGGTTTATGGCACCCTCGGGCCAGCCGATGCCGCTTTCACCGAAAAAACACCCTATGCACCCAATTCTCCATATGCGGCCAGCAAGGCGGCGTCGGATCATTTGGTGCGAGCGTACATGGAGACATACGGCCTGCCCGTTACCATCAGTAATTGCTCCAATAACTACGGGCCCTACCATTTTCCGGAAAAGCTCATCCCTCTGGTAATCACTAATATTCTGGACGACCTCCCGCTTCCTGTTTACGGCGATGGCCAACAGATTCGTGATTGGCTTTACGTAGAGGATCATTGTCGGGCTATAGATTTGATCCTTAAATCAAACCAGGTCGGCGAATGCTTCAATGTTGGCGGCAACAATGAATGGGCAAATATTGATATCGTCAAGCTTGTCTGCGGTCTGATGAACGAGGCGATGAAGGATGAGGGCTGGAGCAAGGCATTTCCGCAGGCCAAAAAAGCGCATGCCGGAAACTCCGAAAATCTGATCACCTTTGTGGCCGATCGCCCCGGCCATGATCGTCGGTACGCCATAGACGCGACTAAGTCGCAGTCATCGCTGGGATTTGCGCCGCATGAGACCTTTGCAACGGGCATTGCCAAGACCATACAATGGTATTTGGAAAATGAAGAGTGGTGGCGTGCGGTGCAGAATGGCGAGTATAGGCAGTGGATGGCTACACAGTATAATTTTTGACCACGAAGGATGTTGCCATTCTTGGAATCAGAGTAATTTATGCGTAATTTTTCAATATCCCCGCTAGAGATGTTCGCAAGCTTGTGGCGAAACCGTTCACTTGTTGTGGCATTGACCAAGCGAGAAATTGTGGGCCGCTATCGCGGCTCTTTCCTGGGCCTGTTTTGGTCTTTTTTCAATCCGTTATTCATGCTTGCGGTCTACACATTTGTCTTCAGCGTGATTTTTCAAGCCCGTTGGGGGGCAGGCTCTGAATCCAAAACAGAATTTGCTTTGGTTTTGTTCATTGGATTAATTGTTTTCAACCTTTTTGCGGAGTGTTTTAATCGCTCTCCTGGGCTGATTCTATCAAATGTTAATTATGTGAAGAAGGTAATTTTTCCTTTGGAAATTTTGCCATTTGTTGCGCTGGGTTCTGCCATTTTCCATACTCTTATAAGTCTTTTTGTGTGGATTTTGGCCTACGCTGTGTTTTTTGGAATGCCGCACGCAACTGTTTTCTACTTTCCCTTAATAGTAATCCCTCTTGTATTCTTCGTCCTCGGGGTTTCTTGGGCCTTGTCAGCACTGGGGGTCTATTTGCGTGATTTATCGCAAGTTGTTGGAATTCTCAGTACGGTATTGATGTTCCTTTCTCCGATTTTTTATCCAGTCACGGCAATTCCTGAATCCTATCGCATTTTTCTTTATGCGAATCCCCTCATGCCGGCCATTGAGCAAGCAAGGGCCGTCATGTTTTTTGGGACAAGTCCTGATTGGCTGCTTCTTGGTGGTTACTGGATGGTCACGATTTGTGTGGCCTGGATAGGTTTTGTTTGGTTTCAGAAGACAAGGAAGGGGTTTGCCGATGTCCTCTGATATTGCCATCAAGGTCGTCAACTTGGGCAAGTGCTATCAGATTTACGAGAATCCCCGTGACCGCTTGAAGCAGATGTTAATGCAAGGTCGCAGGAATTATTTTCGGGAGTTCTGGGCTCTGCACGATGTCAGTTTTGAAGTCAGGAAAGGTGAAACGGTTGGATTGGTTGGCAAGAACGGAGCCGGAAAGTCGACGTTGCTACAGATCGTGTGTGGCACCCTCGCTCCCTCTGCCGGCAGTGTTGAGGTCTGTGGTCGCATTGGCGCACTGCTCGAGCTGGGTTCTGGCTTTAATCCTGAGTTTACGGGGCGGGAAAATGTCTACTTGAACGGCGCTTTGCTTGGGCTTGCTAAGGAAGAAGTCGACCAGCGCTTTGACCGTATCGTCGACTTCTCTGGAGTTGGAAATTTCATTGATCAGCCGGTGAAGACTTATTCCAGCGGAATGGTTGTACGCCTTGCCTTTGCGGTTCAGGCCCAGTCGGACCCCGATGTGTTGATCGTTGATGAAGCGTTGGCCGTTGGTGATGCCAAGTTTCAGACCAAGTGCTTTGCACATCTTAGGGCACTCAAGCAACGCGGCACGTCAATTCTTCTAGTTTCGCACGCGACGGAGCAGATCGCAACGCATTGTGATCGAGCTGTTTTTTTGAATAATGGACGGATGGTTACTTCGGGAAAACCGCGTGATGTCATTAATACCTATCTAGACTACATGTTTGGGGTTGAGCGTGTAGGCGATCAGGCGAGCTTGATTTTGGACGCCTCAGACAAGATCACTACGAGTGATGAAATCTTGTCTATGAGTGAAGATTTATTTCATTCACATCAAACTTACAACCAACATGAATACAGATGGGGTGATGGCATAGCCAGAATTCTTGATTATTCACTTGTCGTTGGGAGCAACATCAATCCTTCAACGATTGATGTTGGCGATCAAGTCCGTTTACGCGTGTCGATTGCGTTCTCTCTGGAGGTTGTACGACCGATCTTGGGTTTCACTATCAAGACTAAGGAAGGCATAACGCTTTACAATACCAATTCTGAATTGCAGTCCTTTAGCGAGATCAATGCTGCCAGCCGACAGGGTGACGTCTTGGGGATCTCTTTTTCATTCAGGGCTCTGCTTGCGCCTGGTGAGTATTTCATATCCGTCGGCGTCGCCTCGCGTCGTCCGGATGGCACGGTTGTGCCTCATGATCGGCGTTATGACTCGATTCAGCTGGCGGTTGTCTCCAGTAAGCCAACTGAATTTACAGGTTTCTTCGACCTGGGCGTCAGGATGACTCCGGATTTTCATCAGAACCTGCTTGCAGTTGGTCGGACGGAAGGGGGGGGCAATGAAGTTGTCTGAGGCGTACAGATTGGACGAGGAGCTTTCGGTCTGGCGCCGAGGGGAAGTTCACGAATTCGCATACACCGATGGTGACGCTGTCGAGCAGCGTATCAAGCGGATTGTTGCTGAATGTAAGGATCCCGGCCTTTTTTCGCCAGAGATTGCAAACGCCATAACCGACTGGCCCAGCCTCTATCACCTTGGCCGGGGTCGCTTGAATCTTATGTGGCCTTTTAAATCCGTCCTTATTGGTGACATCTTGGAGATCGGTTGTGGCTGTGGTGCTATGACGCGAGCGCTGGGGGAGTTCGGCGCGAACGTTTTGGCGCTCGAGGGCAGCTTTGTCCGTTCGGAGATCACCGCCAGCCGTTGCAGAGGACTGTCAAATGTCAGCGTGGTTAACGATTCCTTTGATCGTTTTGAACACGACAAGGGTTTTGATGTAGTGACGCTTATCGGCGTTCTGGAGTATGCAAGGCAGTATTTCAAGACGACATCCTGTGGCGATCCTGTCTTGGAAATGTTGAACAAAGCACGCTCATTCCTGCGCCCGGGAGGCGTGTTGCTACTGGCGATCGAAAATCAATTGGGTTTGAAGTATCTGGCGGGAAGCCCTGAGGATCACAACGGTATCCCGATGTATGGCGTCGAAGATCTGTATGGCGCCAATGATGTCGTAACTTTTGGTGAAGACGAGCTTCGTCGTCTTTTGAGCGCCGCAGGCCTGACAGAACAGCAGTGGTGGTACCCGTTTCCGGACTACAAGTTTCCGGTATCCATCATCTCCGAGCGGGGTGTTCAAACCCGATCCTGCGATCTTTCACCCTTGTTGCAGAACTCCGTGCTGACAGATTACCAGCGTGCTCCGACGAGTTTTTCGCTCGAAACGGCCTGGCTACCGGTCCTTAGGAATGGTCTGGCTGGAGCGCTCGCAAATTCGTTCGCGGTTCTGGCGAGTGATCAGCCTTTGGTCACAACGAACCCGAAAATCCTCGCCTACCACTATGCCAGCGGGCGCAGGGAAGCTTTTGCAAAGCAGGTAGCCTTCTTCGAAGATGAAGCGGGCAGGGTCTGTGTCAGACACCAGCCTCTTTTCGAGGTGCAGGATACTGAAGAGGCGGGGGCGCTGAGCATCGAATTTGAAGAGACGACATTCGTTTCAGGGCGGCACTGGCAAGCAGAATTGATCCACATTCTGAATCGTCCGGGGTGGTCCATCGAGTCGCTCAAAGAATGGGCCGAATGCTGGTACAAGGTATTTTTTGAGCATGCGCATTTGGGAGAGCGCGGGCGTCTGGACAAGACGACCTCCTTGGCGGGCAGTTATTTCGATGCGGTTCCGCGCAACCTGATCATCAGGACAGATGGAACAGGCTCGTTCATTGACCAGGAGTGGCAGCAGTCGGAAGCCTGCTCGTTGGGATTTCTAGTCTTCCGCAGCCTGGGTCTATCTTTTTTCGGTGTCACTTCGGTGGCTAGGCCTGTTGAAGGGGGGACACTCCGGATTCGGGATCTGGTTTTTGATCTGGCAAGCCATATTGGTATCGATTTGGGTATCGAGGACTTACCAGACTACGTCCAGCGTGAAAGAACACTGCAGGAGTTGGTGACTGGTAGGCCCTCGACCACTCTTACATTAGAATTGTTTAACGACATTCGTCTCGAAGTCCGGTTCTCGTTCTGGCATCCAGAGATGATTGGTCGCCTTGAAGCCGCGCTCATGCGTAAGGATCAAGATCTGGGGTTCCTGGCTGAAGAGAAACATCGGCTGGCTGTTATTGCAACCCTGATCGCCATGAAAGTCAATCCTGCAATCATCAGTGCCAGCGGTAAATCGGTATTTACTGATCTTATTTCCGGCTTCAGATATTCATGGCAGAAACTACATATCC
>DHWB01000003.1 GCA_002412965.1 Desulfomicrobium sp. UBA5193 | reverse complement strand
TCCGATGAAAAGGACAAGCTGCGCTTCCACGTCAACCTCGGCGGCCAGCCCCGCACCCGTGGTGGACGGCGAAACGACAACAATTCGCTCCTGGACCAGATCAAGTTCATCCGCATCTCCATGCTGACCGACCCGGCCCTTGATTCGGGTCGCCACGAGTTCGACCTGCGCACCCTCATCGGCCGCATCCAGAGCCCCATGGAGGGCCTCGCCACCATCAAGGAGCACGGCTGGGCACCGCCCGTGCGCGAGATCTATCCGCTCATGATCGGCAGCATGTCCTTCGGCGCGCTCTCGCCAAACATGTGGGAAGGCCTGCAGATGGGGGTCGCGTACCTGAACGAGGAGCTGGGCATGCCCGTGCGCATGTGCACCGGCGAGGGCGGATGTCCGCCACGCCTGCTCAGATCGCGTTTTCTCAAATATGTCATACTGCAGATCGCGTCGGGCTATTTCGGCTGGGATGAGATCATCCACGCCATCCCGCAGATGAAGGAAGACCCCTGCGCCATCGAGATCAAGTACGGCCAGGGCGCCAAGCCCGGCGACGGCGGCCTTCTGATGTGGCACAAGGTCAACAAGCTCATCGCGGCCATTCGCGGCGTGCCTCCGGGAGTGAGCCTGCCCAGCCCCCCCACGCATCAGACCCAGTACTCCATCGAGGAATCCGTGGCCAAGATGATCCAGTCCATGTCCATGGCCTGGGGATTCCGCGTGCCCGTGTATCCCAAGATCTCGGCCACGACCACGACCAACGCGGTGCTGAACAACCTCTGCCGCAACCCCTACGCGGCCGGTCTGGCGGTTGATGGCGAGGACGGCGGCACGGGCGCGGCCTACAACGTGTCCATGAACCACATGGGCAGCCCCATCGCCTCCAACATCCGCGACGCCTATCTGACCCTGTGCAAGATCGGCAAACAGAACGAGGTTCCGCTCATCGCCGGCGGCGGCATCGGCAAGAACGGCAACCTGGCCGCCAATGCGGCCTCGCTGATCATGCTCGGGGCCTCGGCCGTGCAGATCGGCAAGTACGCCATGCAGGCCGCAGCCGGCTGCGTAGGCTCGGAATCGGACCGCTGCAACGTGTGCAACATCGGCGTCTGCCCCAAGGGCATCACCTCCCAGGATCCGCGCGTGTATCGCAGGCTCGATCCGGAAATGGTGGCGCAGCGGCTGGTCGATCTCTACGTCAGCTTCGATACCGAACTGAAAAAGATCTTCGCCCCCCTGGGCAGGTCCACATCCCTGCCCATCGGCATGTCCGATGCGCTGGGCATCGCCGACAAGAACGCGGCGGACAGACTGTCCATCAAATACGTGGTCTAGGGAGAGAAGCAGATATGAATATACGTATTGACGGAAAGGAAAACGGCGTCCGCCTGGAGTCGCGCATTCTCGAGGAGCGCATTCAGGATGCCGTCAAGGCCGGAGCCCGGGAACTGACCATCGACGCCTGCGGTCAGCACGGCATCGGCGGACGGCTGTGGAGCTCAAAGGAAGAGCCCATCGCCGTCACGGTCACCGGCGCGCCCGGACAGCGGCTTGGTTCCCTCGGCTTCCCCGGCACGACCATCGAGGTCATGGGGCCGGGTTCCGACGACATAGGCTGGCTCAATGCGGGCGCCGAGATTATCGTCCACGGCAACGCCGGCAACGGCATCTGCAACGCCATGGCCCAGGGCAAGGTCTTCATCGCGGGGAATGTCGGCTCACGCTGCATGACCATGACCAAGCAGAACCCGCGCTTCCCCGCTCCCGAGCTGTGGGTTCTGGGCGACACGGGCGATTATTTCGCCGAATTCATGGCCGGTGGCACGGCCGTGATCTGCGGCGTGGACATCGATCAGCCAAGCGTGCTCGGATACCGCCCCTGCGTGGGCATGGTCAGCGGCCGCATCTTCTACCGTGGACAGGAACAGACGGTCAGCGCGGCGGATGCCAAGCATGCGCCTATCACCGACGAGGACTGGGCCTGGCTGACGGAAAACCTCAAGTCTTACCTTCAGAAAATAGACAAGGCCGACCTCTTCGACCTGCTCGCCACCCGCGACCAGTGGCATCTGGTCACGGCCAAGTCGCCCTTTGAAAAGGTGACCAAGAAGCGCAAGAGCATGTCCGACTTCCGTTCCCAGGTCTGGGACATGGAGCTCGGACGCGGCGGCCTTGTCGGCGACCTGACCTCCATCGACCGTTCGCCCATCGGCCTCATCACCACGGGCGAGCTGCGCCGCTTCGTGCCGGTCTGGGAAAACTGCAAGTACATGCCCCCCTGCCAGGCCAGCTGTCCATCGGGCATTCCGGTCCAGAAGCGCTGGCAGCTGATCCGCGAAGGCCGTCTGGCCGAGGCCGTGGATCTGTCCCTGGAATACACGCCTTTTCCGGCCACGGTCTGCGGCTACCTGTGCCCCAACCTGTGCATGGAAGGCTGCACCCGCGGCCTGGGGAACCTCAAGCCCGTGGACGCCAAGATGCTCGGCAAGGAAGGTATCAACGCCCATCCGCCCATGCTGCCCCTGTCCTCGGACAAGAAGGTCGCGGTCATCGGCGGCGGCCCCTCCGGCATCTCCGTGGCTTGGCAGCTGAGGCTCATGGGTCACAAGGCGGCGGTCTTCGACATGGATGAGAAGCTCGGCGGCAAGCTGCAGGCGTCCATTCCCGCCAACCGCATCCCGCCCGAGGTGCTCGCGGCCGAACTCGACCGAGCGCGGGAAGTCATTCCCCACGTTCGTCTTGAGAAAAAGCTGAACCGCGACGACTTCGAGGCCATCAAGAACGATTATGACTTCGTCGTGCTGGCCACCGGCGCCCAGCGGCCGCGCACCCTGCCCGTGCCCGGCAACGAACGCCTGATCACCGCCCTTGATTTCCTCAAGGCCTGCAAGCACGGCGACGCCAAGGTCGGCAAACGCGTGGTCGTCATCGGCGCGGGCAATGTCGGTTGCGACGTGGCCACGGAAGCGGCGCGCCTGGGCGCCACCAGCCTGACGCTGATCGACGTGCAGAAGCCCCTGTCGTTCGGCAAGGAACGCGAGGAAGCGGAGAAGGCCGGAGCACAGTTCCTGTGGCCCTGCTTCACCAAGGAGATCACGGACGAGGGCGTGGTCCTGACCGACGGGCGTCTGCTGCCCGCCGACACGGTCATCATCTCCATCGGCGACACCCCGGACCTTGAAGCCTTCCCGGAGAACATCGCCCGCGAGCGCGGCTTCATCACCGTCAACGATGTCAACCAGACCACGGACCCGCGCGTCTTCGCCATCGGCGATCTGGTCAAGCTGGGCTTACTCACCCAGGCCATCGGCGACGGCCGCCGGGCGGCCCAGGCCATCGACGACATTATCAGCGGCAGGCGGCCCCTTTCGGCCACCGAGCACATGATGGAGGAACTTAAAACCCGGCTGGAATACATGGATCCGGGCAATCATATGTCCGAGACCATCGACTATTCGCGCATGAATCTGGCCTACTTCGACCCGCGCCTCGCCGCATTCCAGAGCTTGGACCAGTGCGCGGAAGAGTGCTCGTCCTGCGGCGTGTGCCGCGATTGCGGCATCTGCGAGGCGGTCTGCCCGCGCGGAGCCATCACCCGTCAGGCCTTGCCGGACAACGAGTTCGCCATGGTCTGCGACAACGAGAAATGCATCGGCTGCGGCTTCTGCGCAGGGGCCTGCCCCTGCGGAATCTGGACCTTGATCCCGAACACACCGCTAGGATAGCTGATTGAAAAATGAATGAAACGAAGGGGGGAGGCAACTTCCCCCTTTTTTGTGGCTGATGGCGGGAATGGAAGGCGTCCGACGATGATTGGCAGTCGAAAACCGCCAAACATGACGTCGTCGCTCATCTTCGTGCTGCCAAGCGGACATAAACTCCGCGTTTCACGCGGTGATTGAGGAATAATTCACCGCACAGTCAAGAATATGGCGCGGAAAGTGGCCAAGGTGCTACTGTGCCTCGCCGTGGCGAGGTTTGTAGAATATATGATCTCCGACCTGGACCGTCTTGATATATTCGTCGGACCAGGCGGGGCGGACTTTCTTGTGATGGAAATACATGGCGCCATTGGTTCGGTCCGGGAGTTGCCCATTGAGCGCTTTCCGGGCGATTTCCTTGGCGGCCGCATACGCCTCATCCTCCTCGGCTTCGTCCGAATTCCCGTCGCACCACCAGGAGAACTGGCAGGCACCCTGTTCGCTGCCTTGCTTGACGACGTCACACACCTTGTCCGGAAAGCCTTCATGGCCGAGCCGGTTCATGACCACATTGGCGATCGCCTCTATGCCGGCAGTTCCCTCGCTCCTGGCTTCCCAGTAGATGGAGCGTGCGAGGCAGGTGATCGCGTCGTCTAGAGGCTCTTCACCTGCGGGATCGACCGCCTGCGCTTCGGGCTTGGTGATGATTTCGGACGGTGCGGGGGGCGTCTTGTTACCCTCGGATCCGGCGTTCTGCTCCAGCACCTCCGCCTTGTTCTCGGCGTTTTCAGCCTTCTGCTCGGCCGCGAAAACCCTGCCCATGAGCAACATGGTCACAATGCAGGTCGCAATCCAAATTCGACGCATGAGCGCACCTCCTGGCGGGAATGGCAGAAAGGGTCGTCGCCGGGCCCACTTCCCGGATTTTAGGGAGTTATTTTCTCGAGAAGATTTTTCGTCAAAGCGCGGTATCCGGAAAATTCCCTGCATGTCACATATCCTATCCCTTGAGACGGGTCCAGATAGATTCGTGATTGCTGGTGTCAGACTCTCACCACGGCGCTGTCAGGCTGAGCGGCCTGCCCTGTTCGCGAAGTGCGATCATAATTATAGGGATCGACGGACAAGGGATTCCTGGTGGGTGAATGATCAAAAAGGTTCGCAACAGTATTGATCAGCAATTTTACCCAAGACCGGACGCATGACTGCATTCTATCCATAAGCCTTCAGAACATTGACGTCGGGACGAGTCCGAGCATGATCTCCATCCCCAAACGACCTTGTCAGCCATCTCCTCGGCATCACAACATATACTTCAGTTCATATCCGCAGGTAGGGTATGCCCACACAGTCTCCATGACTTTGGAGACGGGAATCCCCTGACGGACAATCAACGCAAAGAGGTTTATCATCTCCTCGGCGTTGTGCCCGAGAATATGCGCGCCGAGGATCCGGTCGTTTCGTTCGTCGATGAGCACCCGCGCCCTGCCGACTGATTCATTCAGCCGCTTCCACGAAAACGAGTCCGCAAGATCGGTCTCCTTGACCTTGAATTCCAGACCGCGCTCTCGGGCCTCGGCTTCCAGCAACCCCACTCTCGCCAGAGGCGGCAAGCTGAAGCAGACACTCGGGATGCCTGCGTAATCGACCTCGACCGAATCGGGATGCAGGATGTTCGCGGCAGCCACCCGACCCTGGATGGTGGCCACAGGCGTCAGGGCCAATCCCTGATCCGCGACGTCGCCAACAGCATAGATCTGCGGGTTCGACACACTCTGCATGCGGCTGTTCACCGTGATTCCTGCGGGTCCGTACTCAACCCCTGCCTTATTGAGATCAAGCCTTGAGACGGCGGCTCTCCGGCCAGTGCAGTTGAAAACCATGTCGGCCTCGATGATATCCGAGCCGTGCTCCCCGCAACGAACCCGGAAAACGCCAGAAGCACGCTCGACGGCTTGGACGGGTTTTTCCAGCCTGACGTCGATTCCGGCGGCTCGTGAAGCTTCGACAAGCTCCTGGGTCAGTTCGGGATCGAACTGCCGCAGAACGCGGTCGGTTCGATTGAGGAGGATCACTTCTGCACCGGCCATTCGGGCGATGTGCGCGAATTCGAAGGCAATGAATCCGCCGCCGATAAAGATGATCCGGCGCGGCAGATT
The DNA here is from genome assembly GCA_002412965.1 of Desulfomicrobium sp. UBA5193. Taxonomy (GTDB): domain Bacteria; phylum Desulfobacterota; class Desulfovibrionia; order Desulfovibrionales; family Desulfomicrobiaceae; genus Desulfomicrobium. Next base: position 847,090 of record DHWB01000003.1, on the reverse strand, counting down.
CTTCAGGTTCAGAAAATCGTCGCTGACGGGCAATCCCTCGCCGCCGGGAACGGACAGCGGGCTCGATTCCTGCCCTACGCAGATACAAATATTCGGCGCGATGAGCGTCTCACCGTTGACCTCCACAGCAAACGGACTGACAAACTTCGCAAAACCCAGCCAGGTTTCGATGCCCTGATTTTCGTATGCCTTGCGCGCACCTTCGGGGACAGGGTCCACAAAGGATTGCTTGAAACGCATGAGCTCCGGCCAGTCGATGGTGATGCCGCCGGAAACACCGCTTCCGGTCATGCCGGCGGCCATGTGCATGGCCTCGGCACCGCTCATGAGAACCTTCTTCGGGTTGCAGCCACTGAGCGGACAGACCCCTCCATACGCAGCAGCCTCGATCATGGCGACCTTCTTCCCCGCACGAGCCAAAGGACTGGCTACCCCGCCGCCTGCCGGACCACCGCCGACGACGATGACATCATAATGTTTCATGCCCCACCCGTTCCTTTCTGGTTATTTCATCGAAGTCTCGGAACAACTTCGCATAATTGTTTTTGATGCACGAGGCAGCATCATGTTGCCTCCATGATGATTTCTGTAAACCACATCGCCCAGGTTTGCCTATCGGCTTTTCAACGCCATCATTTCTGGCGGTGACGTCATGTGCATTGAACCCTCGACGCGTTCTGGATGCTTCCGTCAGGCTATGGTTAAGGGACTGCAAGAAGGACTAAACAGTTGACCCGCCCCCTTTGCTTTTTGAAAGGTTGAGAAATTATTATTACGTCTGCGTCCTGTTGCTGCTCATTGCGTGGCAGGTGTCGCTGTTCAAGCGAAAAAAATGGATGTAAGAGTCATTACGGTGAAGCCGAACCAAGCACTTCACGGGACGGCGTAGTGCTCCCCAATAAGTGCGATCACAATCGCACGAGGTAGAGAGGAGAATGCTCGGCCAAGCTGAATTATCTCACAGGGTAATGCGCACCGTTTCATGAAAGCGCTGTGGACATAAAAGATCATTGGAACACGGGAGGATATCGAACATGTCCAGCCTTGCCTTATTTTTTGGATCGAGTTTCTTTTTTATCCCTTTTATATATTTTCCTCTCTATCTCTTCATCGAGAGAAAATTCAGCCACCATGTCATGCTCCAATACATGCTCAAGATATTCACAGTGCTCGGCGGACTTTTCATAATAATATACGCCTGCACAGCACCTCTTGATTTCACGGTGCTCATGCCAGCCCGTGGCGGGACAAAAAATTATGTGCCGGCCTCTATCTTCCTGGTAATAGTGGGTGCCGCGACGATGGCACTTCCGTTGTACAGCAAGTATATCAAGTTCTCGAACAGAACTGATTAATATCGAATCCGGATTCTGAGTCCCAAGGATTTGCCACGCGCTTGTCTTGGACGGCGCATGAACCGAAGCGCGGCGTTCAGTCAATTTTACGCTAGCATTCTATCTCGAAACCCCACCTCGCTGGAAAAGGTTCGTCAAAAGAAGACCTGATAACCATACAAAAGGACACCTCCGAAAATAGCAGATGACCGATTCCTCTGCTATATAGGAGTTGGGAAACACTCAAATCGGAGGTGTCCAATGGCTGTATACGCAGGAATCGATTTGCATTCAAATTCAAATTTCTTGTCTGTCGTCGATAGTGCAGGAAAGATCATTGAAAAACGAAAACTTGCTAACGATGTCCAGGCAATCCTGCATCCGTTAGCTGCCTACCGGGATCAGCTGCAAGGAATTGCCATCGAGTCGACCTTCAACTGGTATTGGATCGTCGATGCGTTGATGGATGAAGGCTACCAGGTGCATTTGGCCAATCCGGCGGCGATCCAGAAGTACTCCGGGCTCAAGCACAGCGACGACGCCAGCGATGCCGCCTGGCTTGCTGAGATGCTCAGACTGGATGTCCTGCCTGAGGGGTACATCTATCCCAAAGCGGAACGCCCGATCCGGGATTTACTGAGAAAACGCGGACACCTGGTACGTCTGAGAACCTCATTGATCACGAGTTTGCAGGGCATAGTTTCCCGGAACAACGGTCATTCGCTACCGGGGCGCATGATCAAGCAACTCAAGACAAACCATGTCGCACCCTTGTGCGCGGCAAATGAGGACTTGGCCCTGTGCGGAGAAGTCAGCAAAGACACCATCGACTACTTGGGGCGGCAGATAAAGAAGATCGAGAAGCAGGCCGAGGAACGAATCGAACTGCGTCCGACGTACAAGGCGCTGCTCTCCATGCCTGGAGTAGGCGTTATCCTCGGCCTGACGATCATGTTGGAAACCGGTCCAATTGATCGTTTCGCCAAGGCGGGCAATTTCAGTTCGTATTGTCGGAAAGTGCCGTCCAACTGGATCAGTAACGGCAAGCGCAAGGGACGAGGCAACACCAAGAACGGGAACAAGTACTTGGCGTGGGCTTTTTCAGAGGTCGCTGAGTTCGCGAGGCGTTACGACGCCGCAAGCCGTTCATGGTATGACCGCAAGATGGCCAGAAGCAACAGAATGGTCGCGCATAGCGCCTTGGCCCACAAATTTGCGCGGGCCGCGTATTTCATCATGCGGGAGGGCGTGAACTTTGATCACGAAAAATGTTTTGCATAAATTTGGAGGCGGTGGGGAACCAGCAAAGGGGTTGGCATAACCACCAGACTTGATTGGTAGCCACCGCTTCCAGCTTTTCGGATGACTTTGTTTCGCCGACCACGGCATGAGCCAGCAACGGGTTGGTTCACAACCATGAGATCTGTAACAACACTTTGGACATGGCGTGGGATCGAAGATTATCTGGCCGTCGCAAGACGGTGGGGCTGCTTCGGTGGCCTAGATCCCGATGGGTGACTGGTGCGGCGGAATACGCTGACATCGCAAAGCTGATATTTCGAGAAAGGCAGAAAGCAAAGAAATCCGAGGTATTATCAAGTAGTTTTGTCCGAGGCGAGAAAACCTGATTTTCTGGCCCAAGGGAGTACTTTCTCTTGACCTCGGTCCTTTTGATGGGTGACCTTTGCTCGGTGACCCCTTGCTCTCGGTTCGTCAAAAGAATACCCGACCCCTTTGCCTTTCGGGAAAATTCAAGATTAACGATCTGGACTAATTCCCTCTTGGTCAGAGCATTATTGACTATGAAACGCGGCTTCAGCCAGCATTGCAACAACCAATCCCACAAGCAGGCAAATCATGATCACAGAATCATCAAACGCAGACGGAGCAAAGGTTCCCTTCAATGCTCTCGTGCCCTTTCTGCTTGTTGCTTTTGGCTTGGCGTGGGGAATTCTGGGATTGTTCATCTTTGTCCCGGACCAGATGACCGAGCTGTTTGGCGAGTTGACCGGTCAACATCCGCTCTTTTTCTTGGCGGTGTACGCGCCGGCAATCGCTGCTTTCCTCGTTGTCACCCATTACGGTGGCGTTGGCGGCCTGCAACGTTTCCTGGCCAGGCTATTGCTCTGGCGCTGCTCCTGGGCTTGGTACGCCTTTTTGATTATCGGTATTCCGGTGCTCTTTTTCGGCGGGTCGGCAATGAAAGGAAACCTTTTCGCTGAGCCGTTTCTGTTTTCTTCATTTCATACGATGGTTGCAGCGATGCTTTTCATGGCCGTCAAAGGCCCGGTTGAAGAATTTGGCTGGCGCGGGTTGGCGCTGCCTCTGCTGCTCCGGAAGTTAGCGCCATTTTGGGCCGGAATTATTCTTGGAGTCATATGGGGCATCTGGCACTTTCCGGCCTTCCTGTTGAGCGGCACGCCGCAAAGCGCCTGGTCATTCACACCCTTTTTTATCGGCGCGGTTGCAGTCAGCGTCATAGTGACCCAATTGTTCAACGCGTCGCGCGGAAGCATCCTGCTCCCCGCGCTGTTCCATTTTCAGCTTATCAATCCCCTCTGGCCTGACGCACAGCCTTATGACACATTTTTTTTTGTAGCCGCTGCTCTTCTTGTTGTTTGGATCAATCGAAAATCCATGTTTTACAGAAAATTGGACGTTACTGAGGTCATTCCTATGTAGGAAACTGACTTTTTAGGAATATAAAGAGGCGGATTTCGCGCCGCTAAAGATGTGTTCAAAGAAAAGGAAGAGCTGGACCGGCAGTGAACCCCACCGTCGCCCCGCAGGCCTGGCAGCGCTTCGGCGCCGAGCTGGCCTACCGGTCAAGCTGAGCCACCTGGCCCGGATCAACCGGGACCGATGATTGTGATGCACGAATGCTGCATAAAATCCCTGTCGCGGCCTGTTTCCTTTTTCCTCGTTTTGTCGCAAGATTGTGAAATGTATCGTGCAACCTTGTGCAGCGGTAAATCATGAACCAGCAGACCAATCCCGACAATCACGCCATGCTTGCCCCCGATGGCCTTGGATGAAGCCAGGGCCGGTCTGCTGGCCGATATCCGCGAGCGGGGAAAAATTTATGACTGACAATGTACTTGTGTTGATCGAGTCTCATGGAACGGAGATAATACATGAATCCTGACATCCGCTGGAAACAACGCTTTGACAACTTTGTCCGTGCGCTGGACACTCTGGAACAGGCGGCGCACCTCGCAAGCCAGCGCCCGTTGAGCGATTTGGAGCAGCAGGGTCTGATTCAGGGGTTTGAATTCACGCACGAACTGGCCTGGAACACCCTCAAGGACTTTCTTGAGCACAAGGGTATCACCGGGCTTATCGGTTCACGCGACGCTACGCGCACGGCCTTCAAGAATGAACTGATCGAAGATGGCCAAACCTGGATGGACATGATCAAGGACCGCAACCTGAGTTCCCATACCTACCATCTGGAAGTGGCGAACCGCATCGCGGGCAACGTGCTGACGCTTTACTATCCAGCCTTCCAGGCTCTAGCGGCCAGACTCAAGATTGCCATGAACGAGGAAACCACCTGATGCGTTTCGGACTGCCCGAAGAGGCCATACTCGAAATCCAAGCCGTCTTCTCCCTGTATCCCGAAGTGGAAAAGGCGATTCTTTACGGCTCCCGCGCCATGGGCAATTTCAAGCAGGGCTCGGACATCGACCTGACCCTGGTGGGCGACAAGCTGACCCACAATCACCTGCTGGGCCTCATGTCCGACCTGGACGATCTGCTCCTGCCCTGGCTCATCGACCTGTCCATCTTCGCCACCCTCGATCACCCCGGACTGCGGGAGCACATCGAGCGCGTAGGGCAGACACTGTATGAACGGGAAGAAAAATAGGCCGCTGCCCGCAGAACCATCCCCGTCTCACGCATCAAGCTCGCAACTGATCCTAACTATATGCATCGCAGCTTGAGGCCCGCCCACATTCCGCCGATTTCACCCTGGTTGCCCGCCGGTCGATTCGTGCTATACGGAAGGCGCAATCCGCATCCGTCATCTGCAAAAAGGGCGTGGGATCATGAATGCCGTCACACCGCTTGAAAGAATCTGCCGGGCCATGTCCGATCCGGCGTTTTATCCGCACCCCGTCTCCCGCATCGAATTCAAGGAGACCCACATTTCGGCCGTATTTCTGACCGGAGACTGGGTTTACAAGCTCAAGAAGCCCAAGAACCTCGGCTTTCTCGATTTCCGGGAACTCTCGGACCGGGAGCATTTTTGCCGGCAGGAAGTCGTGCTTAATCAGCGCCTGAGCACCGGCGTCTATGAGGAGGTGGTCGGCATCTTCGAGGATGCGTCCGGGCGGTTGTCCTTGAGTCCCGTCGGCAAAACCGTCGAATACGCGGTGAAAATGCGGCAGCTGTCCGAAGAATCCAGTTTCGCCACGCTGCTGGAAAACGAGGAGGTCACGGCCAAACACATCGCCGCGCTGGGAAGCGCTCTGGCCGCGTTCCACGCGAACGCCGAGGGAAGCCCGGACATCGATGCCTTCGGCGACCCGGAAGTTATCTGCTTCAACATGGAGGAGAACTTCGAACAGATCGGCCCGTATGTCGAAAACAGGCTGAGCCGGGAAAGCTGGGATTTTGTGTGCGAAGTCTGGCGGGCGTATTGGAGGAACCACAAGGATCTCTTTCTCCACCGCGTGCAGGAAGGAAAGATCCGGGACGGGCACGGGGATCTGCGCACCGATCACATCTATTTCCAGGAAGGCGTGCAGATCATCGACTGTATAGAGTTCAACCAACGCTTTAGATATGGCGACGCGGCCCTTGATCTGGCCTTTCTGCTGATGGACTTGGATCATCGCGGCCATGCCGGGATCGGCCGCAATCTGCTGGCCGTCTGCGCGCGAGCTTCCGACGACCCGGAAATGTACGCCCTGCTCGACTTTTACGCCGCGTACCGCGCCCTGGTCCGGCTCAAGGTCGCCTGCCTTTCCCTGGAACAGGCCGACGCTTCCGGCCGGGACGCGCTCATGCGGAGCATGCGCAGTCATCTGCGTCTGGCCTGCCTGTATGCCCTGAGCTTTGGCCGCCCGACGCTGTGGATATTTTCAGGCCTGCCCGCCTCCGGCAAATCGACCCTGGCGCAGTGTGTGGCCAAGGCGCTGTTCATGCCCCTGTTCCAGTCCGACACGGTCCGCAAACAGGATCCGGATTTTCAGGCCGCGACGATTGTCCCGTTCAATACCGGCATGTACCGGCCGGTGCTGCGCGGCCGGGTCTACGCCAAAATGCTGAACCTGGCCCAGGAGCAGCTCAAAAAGGGAAAATCCGTGGCTCTGGACGCCACCTTTTCCGAAACAACGTGGCGGCGTGCGGCGGCGGATCTGGCCAAGGACATGAATGTGGGCCTCATTTTTCTGGAATGTTCCTGCGCTCCCGAAACCATCAAGGCGCGGCTGACGCAAAGAGAAACCGCGACCGGCGCGTCCGACGCACGCCTGATGCATTTCGATGACATGCTCAAACAGCGCGAACCGTTTCCGACCGATCTGCGAAAAACGCTTGTTTCTCTAGATACGGACCGGACGGTCGAGGAATCCGTATTCGACGCCCTTGAGCAGGCCCATGCCCTCAAGCGCGCACAGGCGGAAAGGTTGCTGCTCGACCTGGAAAGCGGATCGGTCGGCCAAGACTGATCCTGAATTATCGCACGCGTGTTCAGGTGACCGGATCCGAAACCGCTCGCCGGGAATGCGCACTCCCCGCAATTTGAACGCTCAGCCCCGCCTCACTCGTTGCGCAGGAACGGCGCGGCCTTCTTGCCCAGCACCCGCCAGGTTCCGAGCAGGCCCATGACCAGCGACACCGCCACACCGGCCAGCACGGTCAGGAGGCCCATGGTCAGATCCGGGATGAATTGCATGCGCAAGAGCCCCTGAACCACGCCCCAGGCCGTGAGCGTGCCCAGGGCAAGGCTGCCCAGGCCCGTGAACAGTCCGGCCAGGGAGAACTCGGCCACGAGGATGGCCAGGATGTCCCGGCGTGTGGCCCCGCAGACCTTGTAGATGACGCTGTCGTAGATGCGCCGGTGCTGGTCCGCCGAAAAAGCTCCGGCCAGGACCAGAAACCCGACCAGGAGCGCCACGCCGGCCATGACCTGGAAAATCCGGGCCGTGCGGGTCATGAGCACGGCCGCGTTGTCGAGCACGTCGCGGATGGTGACCACTGCCACTTCCGGAAAGGCCGCCGTGGCGCGGGCAAAGAGCCCGTCTTCCTCATCCACGCCGTAGGCGGCCCCGAGCCACGTCTGCGGAGCCTGGTCCAGGGTGCCGGGGGAAAAGATGATGGCGAACTGCATGGCCAGGGTCCGCCAGTTGACCTCGCGGATGCTTGAGATGGTCCCAGTCAGGTTGCGGCCCAGGATGTTGACGGTCAGCGTGTCGCCCACGTCGACGCCGAAGCCGCTGGCCAGATCCGAGGTCAGGGAGATGAGCGGCGGGCCGGAATAGCCCTTCTCCCACCACTCGCCCCGCAGCAGGGTGCTGCCTGCCGGGAAGCTCTCGCTGTAGGACAGGCCGCGATCCCCGCGCACGGCCCAGGCCACGTCCTCGGCCACGGTTGCGTTTTCGACGGGCGTGTCGCCGATGCGCACGATGCGGCCACGGATCATGGGGCGCAGATCCAGGCGCGACACGCCGGGCGTGCCCTCGATCATGGCTCGAAACGGGGCGACCTGATCCGGCCGAATGTCCATGAAGAAAAAGGCGGGCGCTTCCTCCGACAATTCGTCGGTCAGGGCTCTGGTCAGGCTCGCGTTGACCATGACCACGGCCACCAGCGCGGTCAGGCCGAAGCCCAGGGCGAAGACCAGGCTCACGCCCGGAGAACCGGGACGGTGGATGTTGGCCACGCCGATGCGCCAGCTTGTCCAGGGCAGCCGCGGCGCCTTGCTCGCCAGCCAGCGGATGACGCGGGCCAGCCCCTTGAACAGCACAAAGGCCATGAGCGTGCCGCCCACGAACCAGGAGGACAGCTTCGTGTTGCCCGCGAACCAGAAGACCATCACGGCCAGAAGGACGAAAGCGCAGACCGTGGGCAGGATGGCGGCGCGGGGCATGCGCTCCATGTCAGCGGAAATGTAGCCCCGGAAAATGCCCGAAGGCCGGACCATGACCGCTCGAAACAGGGGCTGCATCGAAAAGGCCAGGGTCGTGCCCAGGCCGAAAAGAGCGGCCTGGACCAGGGGCGCGACATAAACCCCGCTTTGGACCTGAATGGGCAGGATCTCTGCAAAAAAGCGGGCTCCCAGCCACGGCACAAGGCTCCCGGCGAGCATCCCCGCGCAGGCGCCGAGGAAACCCAGAAAGAGGACCTGCATGAGGTAGGACACAAACAGGACACTGCTTGAACCGCCCATGCACTTCATGGCCGCCATGTGGGTCAACCGCCCGCCCAGATACCCGCGCACCCCGCCCGCGATGCCGAGCCCTCCGACCAGGAGCGCACCAAGGCCGACCAGGGTCAGGTCCACGCTCATGCGCTCCAGAATGGTGCGCACGCGCGGCGCGGCGCGGGCATAGTCGCGCACCCGCCAGCCCGAATCGGGATATGCCGTGCGGATTCCCTCCGCCACCTGCGCGGCCCTGTCGCCGTCAAGCCGCAGCAGGTACTCAATGCGGAACAGGCTGCCCGGCTCGGCCAGCCCGGTTTGACGAAAAGCCTCGGCCCCGACCATGAGCCGTGGCCCCAGGCTGAAAAATTCCATGACCCGGTCGGGTTCGCGGACAACGACGCCGCGCAGCGCAAAACGCACCTCGCCCACGGCAAGCTCGTCTCCGACCTCAAGCCCCAGACGCACCAGCAGGTCGCGATCGGCCACGGCTCCGGGCAGGCCCCCATCCACAGCCAGCAGCTCCCGCACCTCGCCGCCGCTCTCAAGCTCCACCCGGCCATACAGGGGATAGAGGCTGTCCACACCCTTCAGCTCCACCAGCACGGAAGCAGGCTTGCCGTCCCGCTGCGATCTGGCCATGGTCCGCGTGGACAGGGTCTGACTCAGGGTGCCGAGGCCGCGCAGATGGGTGCGTTCGGACTCGCTGAGATCACGCGAGGTCAGGCTGACGCTCACGTCGCCGCCCAAAATGGCCTTGGCGTCGCCTTCCAGCCCCGCCTCCAAGGCGCGGCCCAGGGATCCCACGGCGCTGATGGCGAGCACGCCCAGGAAAAGGCAGCCCAGAAACACGCCGAAACCGCGCAGGCCCCCGCGCAACTCCCTGCGACACAGAGTCAGGGCCAAGGCCCAGTCCTGGCGGTTCATCGCTCCTCCATGCGGCCCGAGTGCATGGTCACCACCCGGTCGCAGCGTTCGGCCAGGGAGCGGTCGTGGGTGACCAGGACCAAAGTCGCGTTTTCTTCGGCCTGCAGGGTAAAGAGCAGCTCCATGACGCGCCCGCCCGTATCCTCGTCGAGGTTGCCCGTGGGCTCGTCGGCCAGGATGATGCGCGGCCGCGCGGCAAAGGCGCGGGCCAGGGCCACGCGCTGCTGTTCGCCGCCGGACAGCTGGGCCGGATAATGAGTCCCGCGATGACCGAGGCCGACCTGTTCCAGGGCGTCCATGGCCCTTGTCTTGGCATTGGGGTGGTGGGCGAACTCCAGAGGCAGGGCCGCGTTTTCGAGCGCGGTCATGGTCGGGATGAGATGAAAGGCCTGAAAGACGATGCCCAGATTTTCGCGCCGAAAACGCGCCAGCTCGTCCTCGCTCATGCCCGTCAGATCAACTCCCGCCAGCCGCACCTGGCCGGACGACGGGCGTTCCAGGCCGGCCATGAGCATGAGCATGGTCGTCTTGCCCGAGCCCGACGGCCCGACCACGGCCAGGGTTTCCCCCTGCTCCACCCGCAGGTTTACCCCGCTCAGGATGTTGACCGGCCCCGAGCCGGCGGTTAGCGTCAAATGAACGTCTTCAAGCACAACAGAAGGAATATTCATGTCATCCATCCTTTTATGGGGTATCGCCTGGGCCACGGCGCTCATTCTGATCTGCCCGGCACGGCCCGCCAGCGCGGACTCGACCCTGCACATTCTCGCCTTCGGTGACAGCCTGACCGCAGGCTACAACCTGCCCGCCTCCCAGTCCTTCGCCGCGCAACTGGAGAAACGCCTCATAGGCGAGGGCCGGTCCGTTCGGGTCACCAACGCCGGTCTTTCCGGCGATACCACCAGCGGCGGCCTGGCCCGGCTGGCGTGGTCCCTGCAGGACAAGCCCGACCTGGTCGTGCTGGAGCTTGGCGCCAACGACGGCCTGCGCGGCCTGGACCCGGCCACCATGCACGCCAATCTGGACGCCATGATCGAGCAATGCAGACAGGCCGGAGCAAGGGTCATACTGGCCGGGATGCGCGCTCCGGTCAATTGGGGAGAGGCATATCGCAGGCAATTCCAGACAGTGTTTTCCGATCTGGCCGAAAAGCATGAGCTGACCCTGTACCCTTTTTTCCTGGAAGGAGTTATAGGGGAGCAGAAGATGGTCCTTGATGACGGCCTGCACCCCAATGCCTCGGGAGTGGCGCGCATCGTGGACGGCATCCTGCCCCTGGTTCTGGAAGAACTGGACATCCTGGAGAAGAGCCGTTCATGACCACAATGCAATCCCGGCCTTACATGCTGGAGAAATCATGACCATCCTGCCCATCCTCATGTTGGCCGGTTTCGCCGGAGTATGGTATCTTTCCATGAGAATCATGCAGGTCACGGTCGACGCCCTGGCCAACCCCTCGGAACGCATCATCCTGCGCACCCATGTCCCGCATGAGCAGGACATGCGCGCCCCTCTGCGGCAGGCAGAGGACTGGGCCGGGGAACACGGCTTCGAGGAAGACGTCATGTTCGATTTCCAGATTGCTTCCAAGGAACAGTCCCTCTTTTGCCGGACCTGGAAAAACACCGGGGACAAGACCTATCTGGTTTTCTACTTCGGCCTAGGCAAGCACTTCGTGGAACTGGTCACCATTTATGATGACAAAACCGGAGTGACCACGACCAACGCTCCGGATGCCCATACGCTTCCAGCCGTACCCGGCGCCTTCATTCAGAGCTTTCCGGCGTCCTCGCTGACCCAACTCCTCGAACTGCACCTGCAGGGCCGCGCGACGCTGGAACGGCGCACCGGCCTTGCACCCCAGGACAGGACGGAGAGCACCACGGAGCTCATCGCCATTTCGCTCAAGCGCCAGGCCAAGTATGTCATGTCCATACCCGGATGGCGCTGGAAGGGGATCTGGTGGATCACCGTGCGCAAACGGCAGATGATCGGCAAGAATGTCGCCTGGCAGCTGGACCAGCTCGGAGTGTTCGAACCCGCAGTCTCTTCGGAGCTCCTGCAATGACACGTGGAGCACTGCGGAAGGCGCTGCTTCTGCTTCCCCTGCTGCTCCTGCTCATTCCTGGCGCGGCCACAGCCCAGGAGCCAATCCAGCTGAAGGTGTCCTATTTGGAACGCCCGCCCTATTACTGGACGGAAAGCGGCCGACCCAGGGGCTTCCTGCTCGAACTGACCATGCGCATCCTTGAACAGGCAGGCGTCCCGGCCTCCTACGCCCCCCTGCCTCCCAACCGCATCCTCGAGGAGCTGCGCCATAACCAGTCTCCCACCTGCTCAATCGGCTGGTTCAAGAACCCCGAGCGCGAATCCTTCGCCCATTTCAGCCTTCCCATCTACCGGGACACCCCCATGGTCGTGCTGACCACCCGCGCCCTGGCCGAAAAAATCGACCAGCACGAAACCCTGGCGGATATCTTTTGGGACAAGTCCCTGATCATGGCCCGCATGGCGTCTTTTTCCTACGGGAGTTATGTCGACCGTCTGCTGCAGTCCATCCCGGTCCGTTCCGTGGTCATCCCCACCACGAACGACGTCCTGCTCAAGCTGCTGCTTTCGCAGCGGGCCTCGTACATGCTGGTGACCCCGGAAGAGATCCCCAACCTGTTGCGCTCCGCGCAGGTCAACGCAAGCGACTTTGTCGCCCTGCACGTGAAGGATATTCCCAGCGGAAATCCCCGGTATCTCATCTTCAGCAAGAGCGTGCCCCCGGACATGATCGAAGACATCAACGCCGCCATCACCGCCCTGACCGATCAGCAGCATCTGCTCGCGCCCAGCCCGCATTGACCATGCCCCTGGAACCGTTGCTCTACGCCCCCCCCACAGAACCCAGGCTGGTCTTCATCCACGAAGACCGGGACATGGTGGTGCTCAACAAGCCGAGCGGCCTGCTGTCCGTGCCCGGCCGCACCCCGGACCTGTTCGACTCGGCCCTGTCGCGGGTGCGCGAAATCCACGCGTGCGCCCAGGCCGTGCATCGCCTGGATCTGGGCACCTCCGGCGTGCTGGTCGTAGCCACCCGGCGCAAGGCCGAGGCGGTCCTGCGTCAGCAGTTCCAGGACCGCAAGACCCGCAAGGTCTATCTGGCCCTGGTCCGGGGAGTGATGTCCGAAGATTCCGGACTGGTCGATCTGCCGCTCATCTGCGACTGGCCCAACCGCCCCCGCCAGATGGTCTGCCACGCCACGGGCAAACCGGCCCTGACGCAATACGAGATTTTGGAAAGATCCCGGCATTTCACCCTCGTCCTCCTGCGGCCCCACACCGGTCGCTCGCACCAGCTGCGGGTACACATGGCCAGCCTTGGCCACCCCATCCTGGGCGACAATCTCTATGGCGAGCAGAGGCCAGGAGAGCGCCTCATGCTCCATGCGAGCCAGCTCGGCCTCTTCCATCCCTACAGCGGGGATTGGACCGTGTTCCACGCCGCGTGCGACTTCGCCGCGCACATATCCCCGGTTGCGCTTGATCCTCTTGAGCCCTCGACGCCTGATTCCATTTCCGAAACATAACGGCTGCAGCCGGAGGCATGGGATTCCAGCGAAAGCGATAAACCTGCCTTCAGCGAGCTCTCGGCTACCCATAAATCGCCACACGCCGACAATCATCAGTAAAATCAATATCAATCCGCCTCTTTGATCCGAAAGAACGATTTGACCGCAAGCCTCCGTCAGGTCAGATATTCTCCCCATGATCCCCTTTTGCTGGAAACACTGGTCCTACGCCATGGTCCGGGTCGGGCTGGCCCTGTCCTTCCTGGTGGCCGGAATCATCAAGATTCAGGACCCCATGACCTTCGCCGTGACCATCGACGCCTTCGGCATCCTGCCCGGACCGCTGGTCCTGCCCGTGGCCATTTTCCTGCCGATGCTGGAGATTATCGGCGCGGTGGCGCTCATTTTCGACATCCGGGGCAGCCTTGGGCTCATCACCCTCATGATCCTCATGTTCATCACCGTACTCGGCTACGGGATGCACATGGGCCTGGACATCGACTGCGGCTGCTACGGTCCCGGCGACCTTGAGGGCGAAGCCTACGCTGGCATTCGCGGCGCACTGTGGCGGGATCTGATCATGCTCGGATGCGCGGGAACACTGTACCTGTGGCGGAGGTTTCTGGGCGTGCGTCCAGGTAACTTTGCCAATAAATATCAGTCCATCAAAACCTCTATTTTCAAGGAAGAAGCCGCATGAAAAAGACGATCGCCCTCATTTTGACCATGGCCTGCGTGCTGCTCGCCAGCCCCTCCTTCGCCCTCTTCGATTCCAAGTTCGAGGCCGAAACAACCAAGGAAGCCGAAGCGGTGAAGCTTTTCCGGGACACCAATGCAGGCGGCTATGATCTGGTCACGACGGCGGAACTCAAGAAAATGACCGACGACAAAACGGACATGGTCATCATCGACACCATGCCGTACGAGGACAGCTACAAGAAAGAGCATGTGCCTGGCGCACTGCAGTTTCTCTTCCCCATCCCGGCCATGCCCGAATGGGACGTCAAGGAGACCGCAGGCAAGACCCAGGCCGATTTCGAAGCCATGCTCGGCCCGGACAAGGACAAGCCCATCGTCATCTACTGCGGCTTCGTCAAATGCACACGCAGCCACAACGGCGCGATCTGGGCCAAGAAGCTCGGCTACAAGAATGTCTACCGCTTCCCCGGCGGGATCTTCGCCTGGAAGGGCGCGGGATTTCCCATCGGCGAAGTCAAGTAACTCAATCATCCCAAAGAGCTGTGCCGGACATGTAACCGGCACCACACAACAAAGCCCCCGGTCATGATGATCCGGGGGCTTTGTTGTTGCGTAAATCTGGCGGTTACGGACGGCGTTTGAATTATCAGCCCCCGAAAACGCTCACGACCAAGCTTGCGTTGTAGGCGATATAGCACGCCAGCAGAAAAACCCCCTCGTACCGGTTGATTCTCCCCAATCCCGGGCCTCGAAACCCATATCCGAGGACAAAGAGCGACACGGTGAGCGCCGTCATGACCATGATATCCCGGGAGAAAACCTCCGGCCCTGCGGCCATGGGGGATATGATTCCCGCACAGCCGACCACTGCCAGCGTATTGAAAAAATTGGAACCGATGATGTTCCCCAGGGCAATGTCATGCTCACCTTTGCGCGCGGCGATGATCGAGGAGGCCAATTCGGGAAGCGAAGTGCCGACGGCGATGACAGTCAGGCCGATAATCAGGTCACTGACTCCGAAAATACTGGCAATTTCAACGGCACCCCAGACCAGGATACGGGAACTGGCGATCAGCATGGCCAGCCCCAAAACCAGCCAGACAAGCGCTTTGCGCAACGGCATTACGCTGTCGCGCATCTCCTGCTCCATCTCGATGCCCAGGGCATCCGATTTTTCCCGCAGGCCCTGCCAAACGGTCCACGCCATGAGCACTCCGAATACGCCCAAAAGCCCCCATGCATCCATGCGGGAGACTTCGCCATCATAGAGTTGCCCGGCGGCCAGAAGCGTCACGGCGACGAGGATCGGCAATTCCTGGCGCAGGATGCGGGAATGCACGTTGATGGGCTTGATGAGCGCCGTCAGGCCCAAAATGAGCGCGATATTCGTAATGTTGGAACCATAGGCGTTCCCAAGGGCAATGCCGGGATTTCCCTGCATGGCCGCAAGCGCGGAAACGAGCATCTCCGGAGCGGAAGTACCAAAACCGACGATAACCATGCCAATCAAAAGTGGTGGCATATCAAAATGCCGCGCTGTCGAAGCGGATCCATCCACAAAACGATCGGCGCTCCAGACAAGGAGCACCAAACCAACCACGACCGCTGAAATCGCAAGAAACATATCACAACTCCGATAAATTTTGGAAAGGCGGCCCGCAAGTCAGCAACTTTTGAATCCGGCCTTCCCTTGGGGAAACTCCCTATCAGCGGAAGCCGCCCTGTTTAATTCGTCTGACGACTCTGTTCAACTGACTGAAGGAAAACCATCGCCTCAGGACGGTTCAAATGTTCAACTACCAGCATCACGCAGACACCCAGCCTTCTTGCTCGGCCGTCATTTCACTGGGCCTTGGTGACACTTGATGCAGCCTGTGAAATCCGGATGACTGGTAATCGGCGCATTCCCGGAATGATTCACCGGAGAATGGCATTCAAGGCACTGGGCGTCTTCTTTAATCGAAGCGGTGTGAATTTCCGGTGATCTGGTGATCGATGGGCCATGCATGCCAAGATAGTAGCGATAGGCACAGCCACCGGAGGTCATGAGGACGGCCAACAGGACAAGAGTCAATGCCCGATTTCTTTGCATATTCTGTGCTCCGTCTTTTTGTGTTCGACCGGTTTTCGGGTCGGCGCCCAAGTGTTTTCGTGAAAATTGTCCGGGAGCAGATTCCTGATCCAGGCATTGCCCGCTCGTCAACAATAACAAATCCATGACCATTTGCAAAACGTGTATTTTGAATGAATGCAGATCAAAGACAAAATGGACTCGGCTGAACACACAAGTTTTTTGTGGAGAGAAAAGTGCTTCGATGAGAAATCTGATGAAGCGGCTCGCCTGGCGGCGACTGGCGGAAAAATTCAACGAGAGTGCGGATAATAATTGAGGCCTGCGGGAATTTTTTCCATGAATCCGGTTGACTTTGAAAAGCGGCTTCAATAAGAACTGCTCCTCACGCCGGAGTGGTGGAATGGTAGACGCAGTGGACTCAAAATCCACCGGGGGCAACCCCTTGCGAGTTCGAGTCTCGCCTCCGGTACCATCAAAATCAAGGGTTTGCGAGCTTAACAGGTCGCAGACCCTTCTTTTTTGTCACCTTTGAAGTCACATTTCTCCAAGCTCCCCAAGGTCTCGATCACTTCCGTCTCGCAAAAAGGGTTAAGTCTGCCGTTGACTTACCTCCGACTGGAGCCGCAATAAATTTTTCAGAATCTTATTTTCAATTGGGTCATGACCCTTGTAAAATATAAGCGCGCAGGCAGCTCACTTGGACCAGTGCGTGTTCATTGTTGAGTTGTGAACATGATTTTTGAACATTCGTAAATAATGAACATGGATAGATTGTCTATGTGATGAGCGCTGGGCTTGGATAGGCCGGCTGACAAATATACACTGTGGCCATTGTAAAAAGTACCTATCTGTCTGGCAGTTCCGTGCCTAGACTCATGATCTCGATATAGTCCGCATAACTGAATAGCCGGTTGCGCTTCCGGTCGGTCAGCTCCTTGACGATGCCGAGCTGTTCCAGGTGAGCGAGGGACTTGTTGACGGTTGCCGGGGTGAGGCCGGTCTTCTCTACCAGCGACCTGGAAGTGGCGATGGGGTGTTCCATGAGTGCCCGGTGAATTTGCAGAGTGGATGCCGACGCTCGACCGAGGTCCATGATCCTGTCACGGTCACGGTTTATGAGGTCGAGGAGCTGCTGCGCTGTTTCCACCGCCTGGGTGGCGGTGACGATGACCGCCTCGGCGAAGAAGTCGAGCCAGGCTTCCCAGTCGCCGGTCAGTCGCACAGTGTTGAGCAACTCGTAGTAGTACTGACGGTGAGCTTTGAAGTAGAGGCTGAGATAGAGCATCGGCTGTCGAAGTACGTGCTGCTCGCAAAGAAGCAGGGTGATGAGCAACCGCCCCAGACGGCCGTTGCCATCGAGGAACGGATGGATAGTCTCGAACTGCACATGAGCCAACGCCGCCTTAAGCAGCACCGGGGTCGGCTCGGGCTGGTCGTGGAGGAAAAGCTCAAGCCGGCTCATGCACTCAAGCACATATTCGGCGGGGGGCGGGACGAAAGCCGCATTGCCCGGACGGGTGCCGCCGATCCAGTTCTGGCTGCGCCGGAACTCGCCCGGCGTCAGGCCGCTGCCGCGGCCCTTGGTCAGAAGCACACCGTGGATCTCGCGGAACAACCGTAGCGACAGCGGCAGTCCTCCCTCCAGCAGACGAAGGCCGTGGTCGAGAGCCGCGACGTAATTGCTGACTTCCCTCACGTCATCTAACGGCACGCCGAGTTCCTGGTCCAATTCGTAGAGCAGCAGATCGGACAGTGAGGACTGCGTCCCCTCGATCATGGAAGAGAGCACCGCTTCTTTTCGGACGTACATGTAGAGGAAGAGTGAAGTATCCGGCAGCAGGGTCGAAACGCTGTCCAGTCGCCCAAGTGCCAGCAGCGCTTGGTCGAACTTGTTCCGCAACTCAGGCGTCCAGTCGATGGGCGGACGCGGAGGCAGATTGGCCGGTACGAAGGCTTGAGCCTTCTCCCCCACCGTCGAAATGATCACATATCTGCCTTGGAATTCCCGTTTCATCCCGCCTTCCACGAACCTAAAATAAGGCTCTCGTTTATTTTATCTTATCAACACATCCTAAATTAAGGAACAGCGAAGGAAAAATCAATAGGATTTCCTGAAGGGACGGTTAGATTTCCCAAGATGAACGCGGAGAGATTACGCACATAAAAATGCAAGTTCCGCCGCGCCTATGAACGCACCTATGCGGACGCAGTCCTTGTTCTCCTTGAGGAACAGCGCAAACAGCGATTCTTTAGTCTTCATCTAAAGCCCCGATTCCAACATCAAGCCGGATCATCTCTCGATCAAGCCACTTTTCTAACGGATAATCATGGCAAAAAAACATTTTCCCAAACAATACGTCCACAACTCCACACCTCAGCCAAAAAAATACCGCCGAACCTATACAGTCCGGCGGTATTTTTTCATCAGCAGTGCGGAGTTTACAACACGCAATAATTAAACCCCACCTTCGGCAACGCTCTCCCCCTGAGCCCCCTTCGGCTCCGTGCCCGGCGGCAGCATATTAAGGGTCGAAAGGTATCAAGTCTTCCTTTGACTTACCTTCGATCGAGGCCTCAAAAAAAATTTGGGTGAAAATTACAACCGCCTTAACTCAAAAAGATTCTTGAAAAACCCCATGCGGGCTCTTTGACCACGCGGGACTCTTGTGGCAGGTAGGGCCGGTTGAAACGCCGCCAGATCGCAAGGAAAGTCCCATGATCAATGAAAAATTCCTGAACGAATTCGAAGAATACCTGACCTCCGGCCAATTGGAGGAGGATTACGGCTACTCCGCCGAGGATCGGAAGATGGAGATTCTCGAATATCTTGAGCGCTTCATGGATCTGGCCGAGGAGGTCGACAAGGTCGCCACTCGACTGCTCATGCCCAATCTTTCAGATGCCTTCCCTGCCAAGAACGAATAGCCTGAAGAAGCGCTTCTTTCCGGCCACCGTGTAGTCCAGAACCTGCTCCAGCGCATACCCTTCCACGGATTCGTCGGAAGTTTCGTTGCTCATGACCAGCACCCGCCCCTGCGGCGCAAGGTACCCCCGGACTTCAGCCAGCAGCTTTTTCCAGGGCATGAAGGCGCGACTGACGATCAGATCCGCCTGACGGCGGGCCGCAGGCAATGTCTCCATGCGGCCGCAGATGACCTTGGTGCGCGGCAGCTTCATATGCGCAACCGACTGCTCCATGAAGATGGCGCGTTTTTGCCGGGGTTCCACCAGATAATACTCGCCGGATTGCCAAAAGACCCGCAGCGGAATGCCCGGCAGGCCGGCTCCAGCGCCCAGGTCCAGAGTCTGCCCCGGCTGGGGCGCGAGGGTCTGCAGCAGGTCGGCCAGATGCCAGGAATCCTGAATCAGGATCTCCAGAATTTCGGGCCACGTCGCGGGGCCGACCAGGTTCATGCGACTGTTCCATTTGACCAAAAGGGCCAGGTACACGGTCAAGAGGCGGGCCTCTTCGGCCGAGAGGACGCGGCCAAGCCGCGCGGCCGAACTGGCGACCTGATCTGCGTCAGGAGTAGGGTTCATGGGCGTTCCTTGCCCGAGGCGGGGCGCTCCCCGTGGGGGATTTCCCCTTTACCTGCGGGGGTGCTGCGGATACAAGCAGCACAGTTTTTTGATTGGAGGAAGATGAGCATGCAAAGTATAGTTTTTCCCGGCCAAGGGTCTCAAGAGCCCGGCATGGGCCGGGATCTGGCCGAACACTGGTCCGATGCCATGGATTTGTGGAAAAAAGCGGAACGCTTCAGCGGCTTGCCGCTGCGAGAAATATATTGGGACGGTGACGAAAACGCCATGGCGGTGACGCGGAATCTGCAACCCGCCTTGACTGTTGTCAACATCAACCTGTGGTGCTGCCTGGCCGAAAGATTGCGCCCCTGCGGAGTCGCAGGGCACAGCCTGGGCGAATTTTCCGCCCTCTTCACGGCCCAGGCCCTGTCCCTCGATCAGACCCTGGAGCTGGTCTGCCTGCGCGGCAAGCTGATGAGCGACGCCACCAACCAGGACGGTCGCATGGCCGCCATATTGAAGCTGGAACAGGCCCAGGTCGAAGAACTGGTCGCGGCGGCCGCCAAGCTGACCGGACAGGAGATCCGCATCGCCAATTTCAACACTCCGGGCCAGTTCGTCATCAGCGGACATGCCCAGGCCGTGGACCACGTCTGCGCCGGGGTCAAGCCGCTCAAAGGCCGGGCCATGGTCCTGCCGGTCAGCAACGCCTTCCATTCCCCGTACATGAGCGAAGCCGGGTTGGAACTCGCAAAATACATGGACAAGCTCGAATGGCGGGACCCGAAGATCCCCGTTTACCTGAACGTCACGGCCAAGCCCGAACCAAGCGGCCAGGCCCTGAAGGACATCATGAAACGGCAGATGACCTCGTCCGTGCACTGGACCCAGACCATTGAAAACCAATACGCGGACGGCATGCGCGCCTTCGTTGAACTTGGCCCCAAAGGCACCCTGTCGCGCATGATCTCGCAGATTTTGAAGGACCGGGACGGGGTCAAGACCCTGTCCGTCAGCACCCTGGAACAGACCGCCGCCCTCGAGGAGACCCTGGCATGAAAGCCAAGAAATATATTTTTGACAAACTGACGGCCCTCATGGCGGCCAAGGGCTTCGAACTCCCGGCCAAGACCACCATCGAAGCCCCAAAGAGCGAACAGCACGGAGACATGGCCACCAACATCGCCATGGTCATGCCCAAGGAAAAGGGCCAGAACCCGCGCGCCCTGGCCGAAGCCCTCAAGGACGAGCTTTTGGCCGCATGCCCCGAGATCGCGGCCATCGAAATTGCCGGTCCGGGTTTCATCAATTTTACCTTCAAACCCATATTCTGGCAGAACGTGGCCCTCGACGCCCTTGAACTGAACGCCGAGTTCGGCAGGATCAACGTCGGCCAGGGCCGCAAGGTGCAGGTCGAATACGTCTCCGCCAACCCCACCGGCCCCCTGCACATCGGCCATGGCCGTGGCGCGGCCGTGGGCGACAGCCTGACGCGCATCCTTCGTTTCACGGGTCATGAGGTCGAAACCGAGTATTATCTGAATGATGCAGGCCGGCAGATGCGCCTGCTGGGCCTGGCCGTATGGGTCCGCTACCAGCAGGCCTGCGGCATCGAAATCGAATTTCCCGAGGACTGCTACCGGGGCGAATACATAAAAGACATCTCCGCCGCCTTACTCGCCGAAAAGGGCAAGGCGCTATTGGATCTGCCCGAAGAAGAAGCCCTGGACCTGTGCTACGAGCGCGGCATGACAGACATCCTGAACGGCATCAAGCAGGACCTGATCGATTTTCGGGTCGAGCATCAGCATTGGTTCTCGGAAAAAAGCCTGGTCGACGGCGGGCAGGTCGAGGAGACGTTGAACCGACTTCTGGCCGAAGGCCGCGCCTACGAGAAGGACGGCGCCCTGTGGTTCCGGTCCACGGACCACGGCGACGACAAGGACCGGGTGCTGCGCAAGTCCGACGGTCTTTTGACCTATTTCGCCTCGGACATCGCCTATCACGACAACAAGATCGCGCGCGGCTTCGACATGATGGTCGACATCTGGGGCGCGGACCATCACGGCTACGTGCCGCGCATGAAGGCCGCCATCGAGGCCTTGGGCAAGGACCGCGAGTCCCTGCAGGTCATCCTGGTCCAGCTCGTCAACCTGATCCAGGGCGGCGAGCAGATCGCCATGTCAACCCGCGCAGGCAAGTTCGAGACCCTGGCCGATGTCTGCGCCGAGGTGGGCGTGGACGCAGCCCGCTTCATCTTCCTCTCGCGCAAGAGCGACTCGCACCTGGATTTTGACCTGGACGTGGTCAAGCAGCAGTCCATGGACAACCCGGTCTATTACGTACAGTACGCGCACGCCCGCATCAGTTCGCTGATGCGCAAGGCCGAGGAGCAGGGAGTCCTGCTGCCCGAACCTTCCCGCGAACTCATGGCCCTTTTGACCACGCCCGAGGACAAGGCTCTGTTCAAGGCCCTGGACTCCTTCGAGGACACGCTGGAGCTGGCGGCCCGCACCCTTTCCCCCCATCATGTCAGTTACTACCTGATGGAACTTGCGGGACTGCTGCATCGTTATTACACTGTGCACCACATCCTGTCCGGAGACGATCAGGATCTGCTGCGCGCCCGCATCCTGCTGTTCCGGGCCGTGGCCGGAGTTTTGAAGAACGGTCTTGATCTCTTGGGCGTTCACGCTCCCGAGCGCATGTAAGCGCAGCCCGAATCCGTGAAACCATGATTACACGCAAAACAAGCACCACCAAGAAAGAGAACAAGAAGTTCGGCTTCCAGCTGGGTTTATCCGGATTTTTGTCCCTGGCCGCGCTGGTCATCATCGGCATGGCCTGGTCCTTCATTCTGGGTGTCATCGTCGGCCGGGGGCATCAGCCCGAAAAAATGGCGATGGAGATGGCTCAAAAGGTCCTGCCCGAGGATTTCCCCCTGCTGACCGAAAAGAACGAGGAAGTACTCAAGGGTGAGGAACTCGAATTCTTCGACAAGCTGAAACAGGGGCCAAGCTCCGTGCCCATGGCCCAGGCGGCCCCTGCCAAACCCGTCGAGACGCCCAAACCCCAGAACGCGACTGCGGCCAAACCCGCCACGCAGACCCCTCCCCCCGCCCCGGCGGCTCAAGTGACGCCGGCCGCAGCGATCGCAGCGACCGCGCCTGGCGGCAAGGACGAGGTCTTTGTCTTCAACTATCAGGTCGCGGCCCTGGCCTCCATGGACCAGGCCCAGACCTTTCTGAAAAAGCTTGACCCGGGGACCTTCAAGACATCGGTGGTCACGGCCACCCATGAAGGCAAAACCTGGTACCGCATCTACGTTCATCATCAGGGCACGGTGGAATCCACCATGGCTCTCAAAGAGCAGCTCAAGGGCAGCGGCATCGGCAGCATCCTGCTGCGTTCCCGCACCCCGCTCTGATCCAGGGTCATATCCGTCCGACCCAATTTGAAGGAGTCTTCCATGCACAACGAATTTTTCGATCTCGGCCCTCAGCAGGGCCGAAACATTTTTGTGCTGCCCGTCCCCTACGAGGGAACGGTCAGCTATGGCACGGGCACCCGCCTGGGGCCCGAAGCCCTGTTTCGGGCCAGCGTGCAGATCGAATCCTATGATGCGGAGCTGAACCTTGACCTGGGCAATCTGGCCTACTTCACTCCCCTGCCCGTGATCCATCCCCCGGTCAGCGGACCCGAAGCCCTGCACAAGCTCATGCGCGAGCGCCTGCAGGGCCTGGACGCCCACCGCGATTTCATCCTGACCCTGGGCGGTGAGCATTCCGTGCCTCTGCCGCTCTTTGAATTCTATCACAAGGCCCATCCAGATCTGGTCATCCTGCATGTCGACGCCCACGCCGACCTGCGCGAAAGCTACGGGGACACGCCCTATTCCCACGCCTGCATCATGGCGCGCGCGCGGGAGATGGGCATCCCCCTGGCCCAGCTCGGCATCCGCTCCCTGTGCCGGGAACAGCGGGATTTCATGCGTGCTCAGTCTCCCTTGGACCTCATGACCATCTTTGCCTGGGAACTGCCAAGCCCCGCTGAAGCGGCGGAGCGGATCAGGACCTTTGTTGGCAGCCGCCCGCTCTACCTGTCCTTTGATGTGGACGGCATGGACCCCAGCGTCATCCCCGGCACGGGCACGCCCGAACCCGGCGGCATCGCGTACGCCTGGATGAGCCGCTTCTGGAAGGAACTCTGGAAGGACGGCCTCGGTCCGCGCCTGGTCGGCATGGACATGTGCGAGCTCGCGCCCATCCACGGCTCCCAGGCCTCCGAAACCGCCGCGGTCAAGCTTATCCAGCGCATCCTCACCGCCTGGCTCGGGCTGGCCTAGGCATGGATGCCTTGAGCCACGAGCTCCTGACCCTGCAGGTCGAAAAACTTCTCTGGAGAGGCCGGGGGCTGGCCAGGCTTGATTCCGGCCAGGTGGTCATGATCGAACCCGGCGTACTCCCCGGCGAGACCATCACCGCACGCGTGACCAAGACCGCCAAGGACTTCCTGCAGGCCGAAGCCGTAGACATCGTCACCCCCTCCCCCCTGCGCGGAGTCCATCCCTGCCCTCACGCCGGGGATTGTGGCGGCTCTCGTTTCGGCATGGTCAGCCCCGAGGCGGGCACCAGCCTCAAAGCGGACATGCTGCGCGACGCACTCTCGCGCGCCCTTGGCCGTGAGCACGGGGCGCGAATGCCCGAGCTGCAGGTCGTGCCCAGCCCCCAGGGCTGGCGCTATCGCTGGCGCGGCCAGATCCATGTGCGCGGCGGCCTGCCCCACGCCATGGGCCATGCCAGCAACGTCCTCGTGCCCCTGACAGACTGCCACCTCCTGGCCGCACCCCTGGCCAAGGCCATGCCGGCCCTGGCTGCCAGCCTGCCCGACGGCCGCTTCACCATCGCGGCCAGCCCCGACACAGGCGCGGCCCGCACCGAGCACGACACGGATGATCTGCCCTTCTCCTTTCCGAATTTCGGGCTGACCCTGCTCCTTCCGCCCGGCACCTTTTTCCAGGCCAACTGGGCACTGAACCAGACGCTTGTCCTCTCCGCCGTGAACGCGCTGGACGACTTCGAGCGCATCACCGATCTCTTCTGCGGAGCCGGCAACTTCGCCCTACCGCTGGCGAGTCGCGGCAAGACCGTGCTGGCTGTGGAAGGATCGGCGCTTGCCGTGGACACGGGCACGCGCAACGCCAAACGGCTGGGCCTTAAATCAACCCGATTCCGCGCTGCAGACCTGTCCAAGCCCGCCGCCTGGAAAATGGTGAGCGAGTTCGCTCCCGAAGCCGCCATCCTTGATCCGCCCCGCACCGGGGCCAAAGGCATCGGCCGCACCCTGCTTGGGCTCGACAGCCTGCGGCGGCTGGTCTGGGTATCCTGCGACGTGGTCAACACCGTCCGCGACGCCAAACCCCTCCTCGACGCCGGTTGGAAGGTCACGTCCCTGACTCTCTTCGACATGTTTCCCGGCACTTGGCACATGGAAGTGCTCATGATTCTGGATCGCCCATAACTGGAAGTTTGTAGATTTTGCCTGTGCTCTATGAGGGTTGCAGCCGCAGGCGGAGACCTGTAGGTACGTTTCTTCACTTCTTATCCGACGGGGGAGACCATGATTGCAGAGGGGATCAACAGAGTCTGGCTCAAGCACTACGATCAGGAAGTCAGTCCGAATCTGGACTATGAAACCATCCCGCTCTTCGAGATCCTGGAGCGCACTGCGGCCAGCTATCCGAGCCGTCCGGCCATCGTCTTCAACAACTGGAGCGTAAGCTACAGGAAGCTCAAGCACCTCGTCGATCTGGCCGCGGCCAACCTGAAGAAGGCCGGTGTCCGGCCCGGTGAGCGGGTCGCGATCATGCTGCCCAACTGCCCCCAAGCGGTCATCACCTACTGGGCCTGCCTCAAGATCGGGGCCGTGGTGGTCATGACCAACCCGCTGTACATGGAAAAGGAGCTGGTCCACCATTTCAACGATTCCGAGGCCAAGACCCTCATCACCTTGAATCTGTTGTGGAAACGCATAGACGGCTTGCGCTCCAAGCTGCACCTGAAGCGCATCTTCGTGACCTCCATCGCCGACTGCCTGCGCTTCCCGCTCGATGTCCTCTACACCCTGAAGTCCCGGCGCGAGTACAAGCTTAAAGCCATCCCCTACGACGGGACAACCGTCCTGCCCTGGAAGGGCTTGCTCAAGAGAGCCGCCATCGAGGCTCCGCATCCCGTCGATCCCATGAAGGATCTGGCCGCGCTGCAGTACACCGGCGGGACCACGGGAGTTTCCAAGGGAGTGATGCTAACCCACGCCAATCTGGGCTACAACGCCCAGCAGGCCAGCGCCATCCTGCACACTATCAAGGACACCGGCGAGGTCATGCTCGGCCTGCTGCCCTTTTTTCACATTTACGGACTGACGGTCTGCGTCAATTTTGGTACCCTCATCGGCGCGACCCTCGTGCCCATGGCCAAGTTCGTGCCCCTGGACGTGCTGAAAACCATCGACAAGAAACGCCCAACCATCTTCCCCTGCGCACCATCCATCTTCATCGCCCTCTTGCAACAGAAGAACCTTGAAAAATATGACCTGTCCTCGGTGCGCTACTGCATCTCCGGCTCGGCGCCCATGCCCGTGCCGGTCATGGAAAAGTTCAACAGCCTGAGCAACGGCGCGAACATCATCGAAGGCTTCGGCCTGACCGAGGCCTCGCCCATCACGCACCTGAACCCCTTGCGCGGCAACAGCAAGAACGGCTCCATCGGCCTGCCCTTTCCGGACACGGACGCCGCCATCGTGGACATGGAGGTCGGCTCGGTGCCCCTGCCCGTGGGCAAGATCGGTGAACTGGTCATTCGCGGGCCGCAGGTCATGCAGGGGTACTGGAACCGGCCCGACGAGACGGCCAGCGTGCTCCGGAACGGCTGGCTCTACACCGGCGACATCGCCTACATGGACGAGGACGGCTATTTCTTCATCGTCGACCGCAAGAAGGACCTGATCATCACCGGCGGCTACAATGTGTACCCGCGCGAGATCGACGAGGTGCTGCACGAGCACCCGGCCATCAAGGAAGCCGTCAGCGTGGGCATCAAGCACCCTACCCGCGGCGAGATCATCAAGGCCTACATCGTGCTCAATGATGGCGCGACCTTGAGCAAAACCGACGTGCTGGCCTTTTGCCGCGAAAAAATGGCCAGCTACAAGGTGCCCAAACAGGTCGAATTCCGGGAAGACCTGCCCAAGAGCATTGTCGGCAAGGTGCTGCGCCGCGTCATCCGCGAGGAGGAAGAGCGCAAGGGGCACTGCGAGTGCAACGGGGAGAACGGAGAAAACGATCTGAACGCGGATCCGGTCAACTAGCCTGCCTTGTCTGAATACTTCCGCAAAAGGTCCGGGGCGAGAACGCTTCGGGCCTTTTTTTGGGGTACATCGTCGCGATTTTCAGCCTTGGTCCGAAGCGGCCATGTGCCTGCGCAGCTCGCCCAGGAAGTGCCGGTACAGCTGTGGGGAATACTTCGTGGACAATTCATTCATGAAGCCATGCCCCGCACCCCGCACCAGCTCGGCCGGTATGCCCCGCGTGGCAAGGCTCTGGACCAATGGTCCGGGATCGAACCCAACCTCGTGCTCGGCAAAGATGAGCCGGACCGGGCATGCAGGTCTCAACGCTGCGTGATCGCGAATCCTTGATCCATAGAACAAAACTGCTGTTCCGACCCGGGGGGCCTCAACCGAGCCGCAAATGATCCATCCCGCCGTCGCGCCTGCGCTGAAGCCGACCAGAGCCGTGATCGCCGGATCAGCGGCCAGCACCGCGCACATTCTTCGGACGTAAGCGTCAATCCCGCCCGTTTGCATGAACCTCTCGTAGGCTTCGGCTTCCGATTCAAAAGAAAGGGCCTGGTCCTCATGCGCGCAAAGCGGCACCGGTTCCGGTCCCAGGCTGCGCGCAAGGCGCAGGAAGGCCTCCGTCATCCCGAAGATGTCAGAGGCGATGAGAATTTTGGCGGGAGGGACAAATTTCATAAAGCCGTCCTCTCCCAACAGCGCCGCAAGGGTCAAGAATATCATCACATGCCCGAACGACGCCCTTGACACCCCCCGACCCGGATCTTATTTTAAAGCCCTCAAAGGGGAGTAGCTATCGGCTCATGGCGCGGACAGCGCAAGCAGCCGACCCGAGGTTCGTCAATACGGCGTCACCGCCCGGACCCGGGAATCCGACACACGTGTCAGATCAGCCAGACCTTTATCCCAACCCAGTCGCGGATAAAGGTCTTTTTCTTTACCCCGGCTCAACACGGAGGAAAATAATGAACGTGCTCAAGACCACTTTTCTCTTGACCCTGCTGACCCTGATTCTTGTCGCCATGGGCGGCGCCATCGGCGGCAAGTCCGGCATGGTCATCGCCTTCGTCATCGCCGGAGGCATGAACTTCTTCGCCTACTGGAACTCGGACAAGATCATTCTCAAGTTGTACAAGGCTCGCGAAGTGACCCGCTCCGAGAGCCCGGATTTTTACGGCATCGTCGAAAACCTGGCCCGCAAGGCGAACATGCCCATGCCCAAGGTCTACGTCATCCCTTCGGACAGCCCCAACGCGTTCGCCACGGGCCGCAATCCGGAGAACGCAGCCGTGGCCGCCACCACAGGCATCATGCGCATCCTGTCCAGGGACGAGCTTGAGGGGGTCATGGCCCACGAGCTGACGCATGTCATGAACCGCGACACGCTCATCGCGACCATCGCCGCGACCATCGCCGGAGCCATCTCCATGCTCGGCAGCATGCTGCAGTGGGGAGCCATCTTCGGCATGGGCCGCAGCAGCGACGAAGAGGGCGGGGGCAGCGTGCTCGGCAGCCTGGTCATGGCCATCGTCGCGCCCATCGCGGCCATGCTCATCCAGATGGCCGTGTCCCGCTCGCGCGAATTCATGGCCGACGAAGGAGGAGCGAGAATGTGTGGTAACCCCAAGGCCCTGGCCCGCGCGCTCCAGAAGCTGCAGCAGTCCGCCACGGCAGCGCCCATGCAGGAAGCGACCCAGGCCACCTCGCACATGTTCATCGTCAATCCCCTCACGGCGTCCAAGCTGGCCAGCCTCTTTTCCACCCATCCGTCAACGGAAGACAGGGTCACACGCCTCATGGCCATGTAACGCCCTTGGGCCTTGAGTTCATCAACGATGACAAGCCCTCGCCATCATGCATCCAGCCATTCACGAATGTTGAAACTGGGGCTATTCAATCTGAATAGCCCCAGTTATTTTATCATTTTAAATAAAAAAAAAGTATTAGCTCGAAAAAACTTTGACAAGTTTTTATATACAATTTTCTCTGCGCAAGAATCGTTGATTTTTATTTATTAATGAATTGAGTCATATTGCTTTCACGGATTCAGGCCTATAATTTCAAACCTCCATCTCGCTCGAACAGTAACTCCTCAGCATACGTAGTCAAATAGCGCCCAATCATTGCTAATCGTAAAAGCTCCTCGCGGTGCATCGTATTCAGGTCCATTGCGTATACGCCATCTTCTAGACCAGCAACGTGAGAATCTACGCCTAAACTCGGGGTTTTTACCCCCCCGGCACTTGTTTCATCGAATAATAGAGGCTGTAGAGTGGCTTTCAATTTGCAATTCCTTGTGGTTGGCGGTGCTAATTTTATTCTCTGACCATGCGAAGAATTGAATACTCATCTGAGAGGATTCCTAAAGTTATTGATTGCTCATCTTCCTCTTGTCTTCTTGATACTTGAATTTTGGGTGATCGAAGCGAAGCCGTAATGACTGAAAAAATGAATCGATTCTGCTCTCACACTCGTTTTTTAATGAACTGTACACGAACCCCAAGTCAGCGCGAACTGCAGCTAAACCCAAATAGCAACTTTCGCGCCTGAAACGCATCACGGCTACGCGTGCGTAACTATCTGATTTCAAGATTAAAAGAGATTGAGATGGGTACAGGCATGAAAAATTAGTAACCGAAAGCCGTCACATGCGGCGCAAGTGCCATATATGACAGTCAGCTCGTCGGTTGGATGGCCCAAAATCGTCATGTAAGTTTCGTGTCCAAGAAAACCCTATCCCAGACTAGAGGATCCCCATCTTTGCGTTTACGCAACGCCTGTCGTGGAATAGAATCGCGGCATCAAGCCGCAACGACAGGCAAACTGCATTTACGGCCAACCCAGACGAAGTCTTACAGGGATACAAAAAATGTTTCGCATACGCCCCATCTATGACACGACAGTCCCTGCCGACAGCCAGAGCGTCGAACAGGTCCAGGCCATCCTGGCCGAGCGTTTTCCGTCGCTTGCGCCGGAGGAGGTGGCAAACCTGCCCGCCACGCTCAAAAATCCCCTGGCCAAGGGTTACCGGACCATCGTCTTCGTGGCCGAGGGACAGCGCAGGATGGTGCAGGGGTTCGCCCTTTTTTGCCATTTTTCCGACCTGCGCTTCTGCTACCTTGATTATCTCTCGGTCAGCCTGAGCCACGGTGGACGAGGCGTCGGCTCCGCACTGTACGAGCGGGTGCGTGAAGAGGCGCGCGCCCTCGGCAACACGGCTCTCTTTTTCGAATGCCTGCCCGACGACCCCGAACTGTGCCGGGACAAGACCCTGCTGCGTGAAAACATCGCCCGGCTGCGTTTTTACGAGCGCTACGGCGCGCGCCCGATCATCAATACTGCTTACGAAACCCCCTTGTCACCGACGGACGATTGCCCTCCGTATCTGGTTGCGGACCCTCTGGACAAGCCGTTCCAGTTGTCGAGGGAACGGACACGCAACATCATGCGCGCAATTCTGGAGAGAAAATACGCACAAACATGTTCTCCCAAGTACGTGCAGATGGTGCTCGACTCCATACCGCTGCGCTCCATGGAGTTGCGCGACGCCCGCTACCAAAAGGAGACGATCTCGCCCAAAATGCAGAGCATCAGCGCCGATCGGAAAATAGCGCTGATCTGCAACGACAAGCACATGATCCATCACGTGCGGGAACGTGGGTATGTCGAAT
This sequence comes from Desulfomicrobium sp. UBA5193, assembly GCA_002412965.1. GTDB lineage: Bacteria > Desulfobacterota > Desulfovibrionia > Desulfovibrionales > Desulfomicrobiaceae > Desulfomicrobium. The sequence continues at coordinate 816,584 of DHWB01000003.1, read as the reverse complement.
CCCCGGTGCGCATAGATTCAATTTTGAGAGAAATCAGAAAGACGGAATTATTCGCTCAAAAGGACACAAAACACTTCTCTGAAAAATTCATAACAAGCGTCCACGACAAGAAATTTGTCGCGTATTTGAAGCACGTTTGCGCTACGCTGCCCGAGAACAAGTCGGTGTATCCATATGTCTTCCCGATCAGAAACGCGGCCCGGCCACCCAAGGATCTGGCCGTGCGGGCGGGCTATTATTGCATCGACACCTTCACGCCCCTGAACGGCAATGCCTACGTTGCTGCCCGCCGCGCAGTGGATTGCGGGATGACCGCGGCCCAGGAAGTGCTCGACGGCCGCCGCCTGGCCTACGCCCTCGTGCGGCCGCCGGGCCACCATGCGGAGCACCGGGCCTTCGGGGGGTTCTGCTATTTCAACACTTCAGCCGTGATTGCCCAGCATCTGAGCGGTCAGGGACGGGTGGCGGTCCTCGACGTGGATTACCACCACGGCAACGGGACGCAGAACATATTCTATGACCGGAGCGACGTGCTCACCGTTTCCATTCACGGTCACCCCAAGTTCGCCTACCCATATTTCAGCGGATTCCCCGAAGAAAAGGGCGAGGGCCAGGGCGAAGGTTTCAACTTCAATTATGCCCTGCCCGAAGCGGTGGACGGGGAAAAGTATGCCGAAGTGTTGCGCCAGGCCTTGCGCGTCATCACCGACTTCGATCCTGCGTTTCTGGTGGTCGGGCTCGGACTGGATACGGCCAAGGGAGACCCCACCGGCACATGGTGTTTTCAGGCCAGGGATTTCTTCCACAACGGGAAATTGATCGGGGCGCTCGGGAAGCACACCGTGGTCGTGCAGGAAGGGGGATACCGCATCCGCTCGCTTGGCGTGAATGCGGTAAATTTCTTTCAGGGTCTTTTTGAAGGGTCTCGTCTTTCGCGTCGCAGATAAATGCGCTGGCGGCGAATGTCGCTCCGCCCGCACAATCCCTCTCAGTCCAGAAAACGCATCAGTTCCATGGGATGACGTAAAGTCGCTGCGGCTCCGGCGGCCAGGAGCTCCTTTTCCGCCCGAAAACCCCACAGCACGCCCACAGGATACATGCCCGCATTGACCGCCGTGAACATGTCCACGTCCGTATCACCGAGATAGAGGATCTCCTCTGGTATCACGCCCAGCTGTCGGATGACCTGCAACGGCCCGGCCGGGTCGGGCTTGACCGCAACGCCCGGCATCTGTCCCAAGGTCATCTCAAAGCGCCATCCAGGCATGAATTCCCGCATGCACAGCTCGGCAAAGGCCTGCGGCTTGTTGGTCAGCACGGCCATGGGGATGTTTCTGGCGGCAAGGGCGTCCAGCAGTTCGGGTATCCCGTCATAGAGGCACGTCTTGATCTTCCAGCCGACCTCGTATTCCCGCAGAAAAGCCTGCAGGCATTGCGTGCGTATGGGTTCGTCCTGCCTGTCCGCAGGAAGGGCGCGGGCCACAAGCTCAGATGCCCCGCTGCCAACAAAGTGACGATAGGCATCGATGGGGTGTGCCTCAAACCCGCGCTCCGCGAGCACCCGGTTCATTGCGTCGGCCAGGTCGGCCAGGGTGTCGAGCAGGGTTCCATCCATGTCGAAAACAACGGCTTTGTATTTCACGATGATTTCCTTGGAGTTCATTGTCTCGTCCGGTCGAGGTTTGAGCGGACGGGTTCAGACAGCGTGATCGGCTTGATAAATCGCCCCGTTGGGGCCGCACAAGCAAACCATTGGACGCCCCCAAGAGCAAGGCACCCACGCTGCCGGGTATTTCGCTTTGAGTTGGAAAATTAAATTAGACAAGGTAAATTTTCTTGACGTTATAGCCAATCAGGAATAATTCCTGATTACTTTCTTTGCATAAACCACAATAAAGATAGGAGCATATCATGAGCATACTCGTCACAAAACAGGCCCCGGATTTCACTGCAGCGGCGGTGAGCCCTGGCGGATGCATCGAAGATTTCACCCTCTCATCCCTGCGCGGAAAATACGTGGTCCTTTTTTTCTGGCCACTGGACTTCACATTTGTCTGCCCCACGGAGATCATCGCCCATGACCGCAGATTGAAGGAGTTTCGCGACCGTGGCGTGGAAGTCGTCGGCGTGTCCATAGACTCCCAGTTCACTCACTTCGCCTGGCGCAGCACCCCGGTTGAACAGGGCGGCATCGGGCCTGTCGGCTTCACCATGGTCGCCGACGTCAAGCACGAAATCGCAAAGGCCTACGGCATAGAACACCCTGACGCGGGCGTGGCCCTGCGCGCGTCCTTCCTGATTGACCGCGACGGCGTGGTTCAGCACCAGGTGGTCAACAACCTGCCGCTCGGCCGCAACGTGGATGAAATGCTGCGTCTGGTCGATGCCCTGCAGTTCACGGAAGAATACGGAGAGGTCTGCCCGGCAGGATGGCAGAAGGGCGACATCGGCATGAAGCCCGATGCCAGCGGCGTGGCCGAATACCTGTCCTCAAACGTCGAAAAGCTGTAAAACTCAAGGCCGCCCTGTGACTTCAGGTCCCGGCGGCCTTTTCTTTGTGCGGCCTCATCCCACTCACGCCTTTCCGGTCGCTGCAGCCCTGTTCCCCGGTGCGCTGAAGAGCAAGCTTTGCGCACTGCAAAATAATGCTTAACAGAAATCTTCCTCGCCCCAAATTCTGACGCCAAGAGAGCGATGTCTGCTTGGGGCGCGAAGAAAACCGCTCCCGGGAGTCACCCAATGAACGCATCCATGACTCGCTTCCTCGGATCGTGGCGTTACGGCGCCGCCATCGCACTGCTCCTTGTGCTCACGTGCTTCCAGGCTTTTGCCCAGGAATTTGCGTCCCGGCACCACCGGATACAATTGGCGGTCGTGGCCGACGGGCTCGAAAATCCGTGGGCCCTCGCCTTTCTTCCTGACGGTGACATCCTGGTCAGCGAGCGTCCCGGACGGCTACGCATCATCCGGAACGGAGTCCTGCTGCCCGAGCCCGTGCAGGGCCTGCCCCAGATCCGGGCCACGGGCCAGGGCGGGCTGCTCGATCTTCTGCCCCACCCGGATTTTGCGACAAACCGTCTCCTGTACTTCAGCTATTCCGCCAACTTTGACGAAGGCGTGACCACGCACGTGGCCCGTGGGCGACTGCAGGACGGAGCGCTCAAGGATGTCGATGTGCTCTTTCGTGCCGAACCCGCCTCCTCGGGCAGGGTGCATTTCGGGTCCAGGCTGAGCTTTGACAAAGATGGGTATCTCTATATCAGCGTGGGCGAGCGGGGCCAGATGCAACGCGCCCAGAAGCTGGATGATCATGCCGGAAAGATCATCCGCATCCATGACGACGGCCGCATCCCCGAAGACAATCCTTTCGTGGGCAGAAGCGACGCGCGTCCGGAAATTTTCAGCTTCGGGCACCGCAACCCCCAAGGCATGGCCGTGCATCCGCAGACAGGCGAGATCTGGACCCATGAGCACGGCCCAAGGGGCGGAGACGAAATCAACCTGATCCGCTCCGGCGCCAATTACGGCTGGCCCGTGGTGACCTTGGGCATTGACTACACCGGTTTTACCATCGGCGAGGGCCTGCAGCACATGCCGGGCATGGATGACCCGCTGCACCACTGGACCCCTTCCATCGCCCCTTCGGGCATGGCCTTCTATACGGGAGAGTCTTTTCCCCGCTGGCAGGGAGACCTCTTTGTCGGCGCCTTGGCGCATCGTCATCTGGCCCGGCTGAAACTGGCCGGAATGGTCGTGGTCGAAGAGGAACGCCTGCTCGAAGATCTCGGAAAACGCATCCGCGACGTGCGCGTCGGCCCGGATGGAAACATATGGCTGCTCACAGACCATGACCCGGGCCAGCTGCTGCGTCTGGAACCCATGGACTGAAAGGGTCTTTTCCCACAAGACATCCCCCTTCAAACGCTTTAAGGGATCGCATGCACAATCTCCACACCGAACTCATCCTCTTCTCTCCCACCGGCACGACCCGGACAGTTCTCGAAGCCATTGCCGAAGGCTTGGAGCCGGAGTCGATTTCCCGCCTGGACTTGACTCGGTCCGCACATGCCCCCTCGCATGCGCCCGAACACGCGCAAAGCGGGTCCGGAATCAAGACCCTGGCGCTCATCGGGATGCCGGTGCATGCCGGACGCGTGCCGACCCTGGCGGTCGAACGGATGCGCGCCATAAAAGGCATGGGAAGGCCAGCGGTGCTGGTCGCGGTTTACGGCAACCGGGCCTTTGACGATGCACTCCTGGAGCTGCGCGATCTGACCAGGGAGCTTGGATTTGTTCCCGTGGCAGGCGCCGCGTTCATAGGTCAGCACTCCTTTTCGACTCCGGAGTTCCCCGTGGCCGAGGGACGGCCTGACGTGACGGATCGCGACCGGGCCACCGCCTTTGGCCGCCTTGTGCGGGACAAGCTCGACGGAATTTCACATGAGGCGGAGCTGCGGAATCTTCCCGAATTGCAGGTGCCCGGAAATTTTCCCTACCGTGAAGGAGTGCAGGCCGCGCCCATTTCCCCGGAAACCGTAAGCGAAAGCTGCGTGCTTTGCGGGGAATGCGCACAAGCATGTCCCAGCGCAGCCATTAGTCTGCACGCTGACAGCGTCACGACCGAGAACATGCTGTGCCTTCGTTGTTGCGCATGCATCAGGGCATGCCCCACCGGTTCACGCGTCATGCTGCACCCGCGCATTCTGGAACTCGGCCGCACCCTGCATGCGCAATACGCCCAGCGCAGAGAACCGGAGTTTTTTCTTTGAGCCGGGGCTCTCCTATCTAAAAAGCGCAGATTCCGGCTTTTCCACTCCATAACATGCATCCTGCTTGAGCCATTTCAACCCGGCGCCAGGGCCTAAAAAAGGGATTTCAGTACAATCGCTGAAATCCCTTTGCCGCATCCGGCTGTCCTGAACAAAAGATCCGAGTCCCGGCCAACGGAATGCTCCATGCACACCGCGCGCACAATGTTTCAACCATTACCTAAGAATTAAGCCTTTCATCAGCCCTAACCGCCTGAATTCAGGCGCACCAACGGATGGACGGCATCTTCACTCCACGGCCAGAAACGCTTCATGATATGACACCGTTCCCGACGGGACCGGACCCTGAAGTGTCACGACCTGGAAATATTCCGATGGAACATCGGGCAGGACGAGCGCGGATTCCGTCTTGAACCCAAAGCGATGATAGAAGTCGGGATCTCCCAGCACGACGCAGCCGCTGGCGTCCATCCTGCGCAACGCGGCCATCGCCTGTATCATGAGCCGTCCGCCGATCCCTTGCCGTTGACGCGCGGGAGCCACGGAAATCGGCCCGAGTCCGTACCATCCATCACTCCCATCGGAGATGGAGATCGGTGAGATGGCGACATGCCCCACGATCTCACCACCGTCTTCGGCAACGAGCGAGATGCTCAACCGGTCGGTTCTGCGCAAGGCGTTGACAATGAAATGCTCTGTATGGCTGGTGTGCGGAGCGTCGCAAAAGGCTGCCGCGGTCAGCCTCTCGATTGCGGCCGCATCCTGTGGTGTCTCGCTTCGTATGGTGATGCTCATTTCATCGGCTCCTTCAAAGGCTCTTGCTTGAGTTCGTACATTTTTGGCCAAAGCTTGCCTGTCACAAAAATTCGCCCCGAATCGGCGTCAAAAGCGATCCCGTTCATGACGGCTGACGGGGACACCTTGCGATGAGGCGGAATTCCGGCAAAATCAAGCCACGAGAGCACATCTCCACTCAAGGGATCGATGCGCGCGATCCGATCCTGACCGAAAATGTTCGCCCAGAGCTGTCCGTCGACGTATTCCAATTCATTGAGCAAAGGAGCGGGGGCTCTTTGGTCAAAGACATCGAGACGCTCAATCACCTGATATGTCTCAGGATCAAGACGCTGCAGCGTGTTGCTCCCGTCGCTCATGATCAAATGCTCTGCGTCGTGTGTCAGCCCCCAGCCTTCCCCGGCATAGGGGAATGAACCAACACGCTCGAATGTCTTCAGGTCGTAGACAAAGGCCATTCCGGAAGTCCAGGTGAGCTGTATCAGGCGATCGCGCCACAGAGTCAATCCTTCCGCGAAATAGTGCCCTGGCAGCTTGATCTCTTGCAGCACCCGACCGGTTTCAAGCTCGACCCGACGCAGCGAGGAAGAGCCCCAGCCACCCGTACTCTCATAAAGAAATCCGCCATGATGGATCAGCCCCTGGGTGAAGGCTGCCGGATCATGAGGAAATTCGTTGACCACCCTCGGGGACGACTCAGGGGAAGGAAGAGAGCGCACCGCGTGACCCCGTCTCCTATTATTCGCAAGAAACAGCGATAATGCGGCCGCCGCTGAAACGCACAGGAAATCACGCCTCTTCATGAATGAATTCACTGCCTCGCGCAGCAGTTCCTGATCTCAAAACAGCGACACCCTCTCCGCCTGATTTCATCATTCCCATTCCATCCCATCGGAGCAGAATGAGCATTTTCATGCCCGGTTACGGAAAATTCAAAATGGACAAGATGCGTCTTTGTACCACACGGTGGAATTTCTGTCATGCAGCGGGGGGCGGACAACTTTTCCGAAAAAACAGGACGTGAATAAGGAGTTCTCATGCCGGATACGAAAGACGCCTACGTGCGGAAACTGAAAGCCAAAATCGACGAGTGGAATGCCGAGATTGACGTATTGGCCGCCAAGACGGAGCAGGAGCATCCCGAGTTGAAAGCGCAATGCAGGCAAAAGGTTGAAGCATTGCAGGCAAAAGTCAAAGATGCCGAAGACAGGATAAGCGCCGTGCACGACGCGGGCGAAGCAGCCTGGGAGGAGCTCAAGCAGGGAATGCGGTCATCGCTTCAAACATGGAAGGACAGCTTTGCCAAAGCCAAGCGCGAATTTGATAAGGGATTCTCCGACGGCCGGAAAAAATAGTTCAAAAAGAGACGGGACGGGGCGCAAAAAAATGTCCGCGCTGAAGTTCGGCTCATCAGAACCTGAAATTTCCAACCAATCCCTGCATGTGCGTGGCCAGACCGGCAAGCCCGCCCGCGCGTTCCATCACGTTCCTGCTCTGGCCCTGTATGTCCTCCGAGGCGGTCCGCACGACTTCAATCTCCTCGCTGATCTCGCGGGTCATTGCGAACCCGGATGCGACATTGACGCTGACCTCGGCGATTCCGGTGGAAACCTGGCCGACATTCTCGGCGATGTCGCGAGTCATGACCGCCTGCTCTTCCACGGCGACGGCGATCGAACCCACAATCTGATTCATGTCTTCGATGACGGCAATGACCTCGCCAATTTCCCGCGCCGTCACGGTCGTCATGTTCTGGATGGAAAATACCGCGCGGCGGATGTTTTCGGTGGCTGCCGCCGTCTGCTGCGAGAGCTCCTTGATTTCTCCGGCGACCACGGCGAAACCACGCCCCGCCGCACCTGCCCTGGCGGCTTCGATGGTGGCGTTGAGCGCCAGCAGGTTGGTCTGGGAGGAGATGGCGGCGATGGTCGCGGTCACCGTGCCGATCTCCTTGGCCGCCACACCCAGCTCCGCCATGTGTCGCGTCGTCTCTCCGGCTTTGAGAACCGCGTTGGCCGTGGTGTTCTTGGCCAATTCGGCGCTTTGGGCCACCCCCCGGATGGTCGTGGCCAAATCCACCGTGGCGGTGGCCACGATGCCGGCATTGATCGTGGCCTCCTCCATGGCGGCGGAGACCGAATGCATGTTCCCGCTGACGGCCTTGGCGGAATCGTGCACGGCATGAGCCATGCGCGTCGTGCCTGTTGAATTGTCGGTCAGGGAGCGCGATATGGAGCTGAGCTCCGTGGACGCTTCGGACAGCGATCCGGTGGCGGCGACGATTTCCCTCAGCATCTCCCTGCTCCGGGCAACCATGGAATTCAGCGCCCCGGCCAGATGCCCGATCGGGTCCCTGGCCGGATACGTTATGGTCGCGGTGTAATCGCCGTTTGCCACTTCGTCGGCCAACTGGGCCATGCGCTTGACCGGGGCCAGCAGGATCCGACTGGTCAGCCCGATCAGGACAACGGACAGGACCAGGGGCAGGATCAGGCTGATCAAGGCGTTTTTGATCAAGCGGGCGTTGACTCCGGCCATCAGATCCTCGGTGGCGACCCAGGTGGCGAAGGTCAGGTTCCAGGGCTCAAAGGTGTGCAGCGCCACTTCCAGATGCCGGCCATCTTCCGCCAGCAGTGATTTCTGTCCATTGCCCGCGCCAGCCTTGAGAATGGCCCCGGATTCCATGGCGGCATCCTTCAAGGCGATTATTTCGCGCCCCTGGGCATCAAAGGCCATGGTCCCTCCATGACCGCCAACGCGAACTTTGCGCACGAATTCCGCAAAAGCGTCACTGACCAGCGGGTGCGTGATCTCCAATGCGCCGACGACCCTGCCCTCGCTCAAATCCGTGAACGGGACATAGGCCGCCATGCGCCATGCCCCGCCCAGCCAGACCAGCCCTTCCCAGCTCTGGCCTGATAAGATGGCGGTCTGAGCCGGGGATTCAGGCCCGACATACGACCCCTTGCCCCAGAACGATGCCGGATTTCGCAGCGACGTGGAGATGCGCACGAGCTTGTCATCGAAGACTTGCAGCACCGAAGCCTCCCCGCCTGTCAGATCCGCGACCTTGCGCATCACCGCGTTGTCCTCGTGGAGATACACCGCGCCGTGCTTGATGGCGGGCAAAACCGCGGTCCGGACCTCTCCTCCATTTTGATCCACCACGTCCAATTCCGCGTCCATAAGCACTTCGGGAACGGGGAAACCGCCCAACTCGAACTGTGTGCGCATGATGTCACGGTCGATCATGATCTTGCGCTGCATGAGTGTATGCTGCAGGTCCACGGATTCGGCCAGGGTTGACGAGATGCTCGTCAGCCCGCCCCGTCCTTGTCGCAGCGAATCCTTTCGCGTCATCAGCATCTGCGAAACGCAAAGACACAGAACCGTCACAAGGACAATGGCGATTGTGACGACAGAAAGTTTGACCTGAAATCCGAGATTCTTTCCCATGCGTGCGCGCACCTTATGCAAAAAGATGAATGATCCGGTACTCCGTAAAACCGATAGACGCTTTGTGCGCAGCAAATGTCGGAAAATGATGACAATTCGGAAACAGATTGGTGACAGGCGGGTTCACCATTGACCTGAAAACCAAAATGGAGCGTATTGATTATTCTTATGAAAACGGACGAAAAGAGGGAATCCCAGATCAATCCGTCAAGCGTTGCCATGAGCCATCGCGTACGATATCGTCCCGTACAAACACGCGAAGCTGGCTTGGGTCGCGGGAACAGGAATTCAAACGGGATAAAATCCACTGCACAGTGAGGCGCATATGAAGGACATGGGCGAGATGCTGCTGACCCGGACGGCTTTTTCGGAAATCGTCATGGGAAACACTGCCCTTGTGCGGGCCATGATCGAGGCTGGAACACGCGTGATCACCTCATACCCCGGTTCGCCGACTCCGGAGATCGCCACGGCGATCCAGTCCATTGCGCCTGACAGACGGCCCTTTTATTTTGAATTTTCCAGCAATGAAAAGGTGGCCACCGAAGTGGCGTTCGGCGCCTCCCTCAACGGCTATCTCTCGACGGTCTTCTTCAAGAGTGTCGGCCTCAACGTGGCCGCGGACTCCTTTGTGCAGCTCTCCCTCATGAATTGTCTGGGCGGCATGGTCATCGTGCTCGGCGACGATCCGGGGGCCAACTCGTCGCAAAATGAGCAGGACAACCGCCATTACGCCTACATGAGCTACACCCCGGTTTTCGAGCCGGCCAGTCCGACCGAAACCTATGCCTATTACAAGGAGGCGGCGGCCCTCGCCAGAACCATGGGCAAGCCCATCATCCTGCGGCTGACCACCCACGTCTGCCATGCCAAGGAGCGGGTCGCCTTTGCTGGCTGGACCCCGGAGCGGTTCGAGCACAATCCCCGTTTCGATGCGGCCAACGGCCCGTACATCCCGCTGACCACCGCCGTATTCCCGAAAAAATTCGCGGCTCTGGAAGGGCTGAAACGGGTCGAAAAATGGGTGGACGAGCGCAACCTGCACCAAACCACAGGCAGCGGCAGCACGCGCGGGATAATCCTTTCCGGCATGGTCGCGCTCTCGGTCGCAGAAGTGCTGGAAGGGCTGACGGAAAAGCCGGACGTCCTCAAGCTGGCCATGCCCTACCCCGTGCCGACGCGGGTTATCGCCGAGTTTCTTGCCGCCCATGAGGAAGTCAAGGTGCTTGAGGAACTGGACGACACACTGGAAAAGGAGATCAAGGCCATGGCCTACGATCGCGGCCTCTCCACCAAAATTATGGGCAAGGCGGGAGATGAGGATTGGGTTGGCGAATACACCCCGGACAAGGTTCAGGACATCCTGCACCGGACCTGGCCGGACCAGATTCCGGCCCGCACGGTTGCGGACGCGCAGACCGTGGCCCCGGTTCCCGCACGGCCTCCGCAGATGTGTCCCGGATGCGGCCACCGCAGCGCTTTCCACGCCATCAGGCAGGCCCTGCCCGACAAGACCATCACCGTCGCCGACATCGGCTGCCACACCCTGGGGTTTCTGGAACCCTACCGCATGGGCGAGATACTGCTCTGCATGGGCGCATCCACCAGCATCGGCGCAGGGCTGGCCCGGTTCAACGAGGCACGCAAGGTCGTGGCCTTTCTTGGCGACTCGACCTTCTTTCATGCCGGCCTTCCGGGCATCATCAACGCCCTGTTCAACAATCACAACCTGACCCTGGTGCTGATGGAAAACGGCACCACAGCCATGACCGGGCACCAGGACCACGCGGCTTCGGGGAAAAACTTCAACGAGGTGACCGAGGCCATTCCGGTCCGCCGGGTGCTGGAAGGCCTGGGAGTCAAGCACATCTTCGAGACGGACACCTACCGCCAGCAGGAATTGACCGGCATGATGCGGGAAGCCCTCGCGCTCAATACCTTCAGCGTGGTCATCGCCCGCCATCCCTGCATGCTCCTCTTCGCCAAAAAGCAGCGCAAAAAGAGCGGCTATGTGGACCGCCACGTCAGCATCGACCAGGGCGCATGCACCCATATCCACGCCTGCGTGCAAGAATTCGCCTGCCCGAGCTTCACCCGGTCGGCGGACGGCTCTGTCACCGTCAACCCGGAACTTTGCATCGGCGACCGTTCGTGCATCCAGACCTGCCCGAAGCAGGCGATCATCCCAGCAGGAGAATGAACATGCGACCTTTCAATATATATCTCTGCGGCGTCGGCGGTCAGGGTATCGGGCTGCTCTGCGAGACCATTCTCCGGGCAGCCGATCATGCGGGCCATTTGGCGAAGGCGGTGGATACGCATGGGCTGGCCCAGCGCGGTGGGATCGTTGTCTCACAGATCCGTCTGGGTCAGGAAGTGCACAACCCCCTCATTCCCGAAGGGATGGCCGATCTGGTGGTCGGGCTCGAACGCCACGAGGCCTTGCGGGGCATGAACGTGGCCCTGAAAGACGGGGGGACCCTCATTTATTACGACACTGTGCTGCAACCGCTTGGAGTACGGCTCGGCAAGATGGCGGAAACCAGCAACGAGGATATCGAGCGTGCCGCCAGCCAAAAAGGCATTGCCGTCCACGCGGTGGTGCGGAACGGCCTCAAAGATCCGCGCATGCAGAACATCGCCGTGCTCTCCGGAATCAGCCGCAGGAATCTGATTCCGGGGCTGACTTCCGCCCACTATGAACAGGCCCTGGATGATCTGCTCAAGGGAGAGATGCTGAGGGCCAATGTGCAGCTCTTCCGGGAAGCGGGATAATCACGCCGGGAGACGCCTGAGCACACGAGTTGCCGACCCTGGTTCTGGTCGGCGGCACCTCGTCACTCCGCCGAAAACCGGGGCTGCCCGTACCAGGCTCTGGCCCGCTGGCCAGAGTTGTCCGTGTCGGTCATGATGGCGAGGGCGTCGAGCTCTTCGATGTCCTCTCCGAAGGCCAGCTTCCAATCCTCCCGGATATTGCGTTTCTCCATCACCAGCTGGTTCACGCGCCCAGGTCCGCTCTGCACGGCGATCATGTGCGCGTTGGCGGTGAAGGCGTTGGGCCACATGCTGCCCACAGGCTCATGACTGGCCCAGACATAAGACAGGGCCCTGGTTTTCCAGAAGGCCAGCCCGCCTTTGGCCACCACGTAAATCCGGGCCGGAAAGTCGTCGCCCTTTTTTTCCCGCTCGCTCACTCCATTCAGCACGTTCTCCACCTTCCAGGACCAGTTGAGCCACGGGGTGCGGCGCAGGTCCACGGGCTGCTCGAAAAAAAGGCCCGAGGCGGTCCCGTTGCTCTCGGCCAAGAGCAACCCTTCTTCGGGTAGCGGCGTATAGACGGTGCGGCCCGCAAACTCCTTTTCCTTCCATCCCGGATGCCCGGAAACGGCTAGCTCCGGCAGGGAGCCAGCCCAGACCGCACAGGCCAGGGCGGCGGCCAGGAGTGCGAGGGCAAAAATCGCGCGTGGACCCATTCCTGCATTTTGTAGCGCAAGCGGGAAAAATCTGCCGCGTTGATCATGCTTTTTTTCAGCCGTGGAGGCGTCCATGAGTATCTCCTCTTCCATTTATATCGGCACGACAGGTGTCATAGCCCAGCAGGAAAACATGTCGGTCATTTCCGACAATATCGCAAATGTGGGCACCCTTGGATTCAAATCCTCGCGCCTGCTCTTCAACAATCTGCTGAGTGAACAGATGACTGGAGCGACTGTCGGCAACCAGGTCGGCCAGGGAGTGAGCATCAGCTCCATCTATAACGACATGTCCGTCGGCTCCATGGAAACGACGAACACCAGCACCGACATCGCCATCAACGGCACCGGGTTCTTCCTCGTCTCGCCGGACAATTCCACCGATGCCTACTACACTAGGGCCGGAAATTTCCGTTTTGACGCCGATGGCTACCTGCGCGATCCGAAGGGGAACATCCTGCAGGGGTATCCGCTGCCTGCGGAATCCATCCTGGACAAACCCCTGGTCATTCCACCTGCGGCCAGCGCTCCTCTGGGGGATATCCATCTCAACATGCAGGAAGGCGGCGTTGTTTCCGAGCCAGAGGCGACCACGGAAATGCGCATGATGATCAACCTGGACTCGGGTTCCGAAGATCGCAGCACGAATGCGGCCGATCCATTCACCGCCCTGTTCGACAAGTGGGATGCCACCCAGCAGGAGCCCCTGTCTGCCGGAGCGTTCACCTATGAATCATCCCTCAAAATTTACGACGCGAACGGTCAGGCCCATGCGGTCCGGGCCTTTTTCGATCCCGTCCAGGACGGAGCGACGGTAAGCAACGGCAACCGGGTCTGGGAATATCTGTTCACCATCCCGCCCGCCGAAGACGCATCCGGACTTGGCACCAAGAAGGGCGTGCTCATGGCCGGGACTCTGACCTTTTCTCCGTCGGGAGAGCTGCTCAACATGAGCGGCTTTGAAGGCACCTCCGATGCGAAAAGCTCCTGGGTGCCGGTCGGTTTTTCCGAAGACGGCTACCCTGTCCTCAATGCCAGCTTCGTTGGCGCGCCTCGCGTTTCAACCGCGCTGGACATGGGCCTGCGCTCCGCTGACGGATGGAATCTGCCGGCGGGCACCGCCACCCTGGACGATCTGGGCACTCAGGGAGCGGCGCTGCCGTCCATGCTCAATCCGGACAGGCAGATCCTGTCGGTGACCAATTTCAATTCAGGGTCCAGCACCATCTATCAATCCCAGAATGGCTATGAGCGGGGCTTTTTGCAGTCCGTGAATGTGGATGCGTCCGGCAACCTCATCGGCAATTTCTCCAACGGCCAGGATCAAGGGCTCTACAGGATTCCCATGGCCGATTTCATTAATCCCCAGGGGCTCCATCGCGAGGGCGGTAACCTCTTTTCCGCTACCAAGGATTCCGGAAACGTCATACTGGGCTGGGCCGGTGAAGGCCGGTTGGGCCGTGTGGCCTCGAACAGTCTGGAGGGTTCCAACGTCGATCTGGCCACGGAGTTCGTGAACATGATCATCACCCAGAAAGGATTCGAAGCCAACAGCAAGACCATCACCACGGGCGATCAGGTCGCGCAGACGGCTATTCAGATGAAGAAATAAGGAAGGCCTCGCCGCGGGCCACAAGGGTCACGGGGCCGAAAATCCAGGCCGTAGGGCCATCCGCGCGGAGCCGGACTCCGATCTGGCTGCCGCTGGGCTGCAGGACCTTAAGGTCCGTAGGAAAATTTTGCCCACGTGTCAGCCACAGGGCAAGAGCCAGACTGCCGGACCCGCATCCGGTCTCGAAATGGGTCGAGGCGGTCGACCGCACCCAGACCACGGGCTTGATGGCACAGACTGGGCTGGCCTTGTACCAGATGCAGCCCACGGCATCCCCGTCCAGACCGAAGCGGGTGCGCAGCGCGGCGGCAGCGCTCGCAAAATCCTCCGCGAAAGGATGGCGCTCCTCATCAAGGCAAAGGTGGGTGATGCCTGGCAGGCGAACCAGTCCGATGCCCGGTTCCAGTTCCGTGATGCCGTTTGCACCCTGCGCCGCTGTTTCCGGCATCGGCATCTCCACCCAGAATTCACCATCCGCCGCAACCTTGAGTTGCACGGGCATCTTGGCGCCCGAAACCGAAAGCTCACCGCGCAGCTCCGCGCCCTCCGGGACCAGCCCCACCCTTTCCCTGGCCATGACGGCCGCTGCCGCACGGCAGGCGTTGCCGCAAAACTCCCCGCCCATCATGTCGAGCCGCACCGGCTGCGATTGCAGATCCAGGAAACCGACCTGTTCGGCCTGCAGATGCCCCGCATCCATGAGCAGCCGCGACACTTCCGCCCGCTTGAGGCTGGGCACGGGGTCGAGGATGAGAATGGTCGCGTTGCCGCCCGGGCTGACCTTGTAGAATCGCAGAGTACGCACATTTATCTCCACTGTGGTCAAAAAAGGAAAAACTATCCCAAGGCCATGCCGTGGGCAAGGGAGTATTGACCCCTCCACCACCCATGAGTAGGACATGCTTTTCACTTTCATCCCCAAAATCACATGACATCATACCTGAACGCCATCATCCTGGGCATCGTCGAAGGCCTGACTGAATTTCTGCCCGTCTCCTCCACCGGCCACCTGATCATCGCGGGCCATCTGCTCGACTTTACGGGACCCAAAGCCGAAACGTTCGAGATTGTCATCCAGCTCGGAGCAATCCTCGCCGTGGCGGTCCTCTATCGGCAGACTTTTCTGGGCCTCATCCGCCCGGACGGACGTAGATTCAGCGGCGTGAACGGGTTGTTCCTGCTTTTCCTGACCTCCCTGCCGGCGTCCCTGCTCGGACTCTTCGCGCACTCGGCCATCAAGGAGCATCTCTTCACCCCCGTCACTGTGGCCTTTGCGCTGGCGGCCGGAGCCCTAGCCATCCTGGTGGTGGAAAAATTGCCGGCAAGAAACAAGGTTTGCAGCCTGGACGAGATCACTCCTGCGCTGGCCCTGGGCATCGGCTGCTTCCAGTGCCTCTCCCTGTGGCCGGGTTTTTCCCGCTCCGCCGCGACCATCATGGGCGGCATGATTCTCGGAGCCCAGCGCCGCACGGCTGCGGAATATTCCTTTGTCGCGGCCGTGCCCATCATGATCGCCGCCACGGGCTACGACCTGCTCAAGAGTTGGCGGCTGTTCAGCCCCGACGATTTCCTGCTTGTGGCCGTGGGCTTCGCCGTGTCCTTTGTCTCTGCCTGGATCGCGGTCAAGGGCTTCATCGCCCTTTTGGGCCGCCTGACCTTGCGTCCCTTCGCCTGGTATCGCCTGGCGCTGGCCCCCATCGTGCTCTGGATTTTCTGGTGAGACCGTGAGCATCGAACACGAAGCCAAATTCAGGCTACGCGAATGTCTGGACATGGAAGCCCGTCTTCGGAATTCAGGCCGACTGCACACGCCGTGGCATTTTGAATCCAACACCGTCTACGACCGCGAAGGCGAACTGGCCCGCTCCAGGCGTCTGCTGCGGCTGCGCCGCGCCCTGACCTCGACCCTGACTTTCAAGGAGCCCGTGACCGGCGCGAACACCGTCGGGGTCAAGAGCCGCATCGAGCGAGAATGCCGGGTCGATGATCCTGGGAACATGGACGCCATCCTGCTCGGCCTTGGCTACGCCCACAGGCTGCGCTACGAAAAATTCCGGGCCGAATGGGAGCTGCGCGGTGGGCTGATCTGCCTCGACATCCTGCCCTTCGGTCATTTCCTGGAAATCGAGGCCAGTCCGGAGGCCATCGGGAGCCTCGCGGAGGAGCTCGGCCTTGATCCAGGCACGGCCATGGACGGGAGCTATCACGCCCTGCACCAGAAATGGCGCGCGGAAAACGGCCTTGCGCCCATGGACGATTTCGTTTTCACCGAATCCGAACACAAACGGCTGACCATTCTTCTGGGATGTAACGCCCGGCTTCAAGGAGACATTGATGCTGACTGAAATCCAGCTTGAAAATTACGCCAAGGTTCTTTTCTGGGGCATGCAAAAAGCGAGAGTCACCCCCTTCGCACCGGGCGACATCGTCCTCATCCGCACCGACATCGCGGCCCTGCCTCTGGCGGAAAAGATGCAGGCCCTGGTCTTAAAGCAGGGGCTCAACCCGGTGCTGCGCATGAATCCGCCAAGCACCCTGGAAAAGGGCTATTTCTCCCTGGCCGAGCAGGAGCAGCTCTCTTTCGTCATCCCCGGCGACCGCGAGCTCTACGAGCGCCTCGGAGGTCTCGTGTCCCTGCTCGCCCCGGACTCCATCACGCATTTGAAGGACATCCCCCCGACCAAGATCGCCACCTTCTCCCTGGCCCGCAAATATCTGCGCGACATCCTCGACAAGCGCGAGTCAACGCGCGAGTTCGGCTGGACCCTGTGCCTCATGCCCACCCCGGCCCTGGCCGAAAACGCGGCCATGAGTATCGAAGACTACACCGCGCAGATTGTGCGCGCCTCCTATCTGGACGAGCCTGATCCGGTGGCTGCCTGGGAGGGCATCTTCCAGCAGGCCGAAGGGGTCAAGGAGTGGCTGAACGGCATGGATGTGGACCACTACCGTGTGCAGTCGGCGTCCACCGACGTCAGGATTTATCCCGGACAATCGCGGCGCTGGATCGGCGTGTCCGGACACAATATCCCGAGCTTCGAGCTGTTCATGTCCCCGGACCACCGCCTGACCGAGGGAACCTACCATGCTGACCAGCCATCCTATCGCAGCGGCAATCTGGTCAGTGGCGTGACCCTGGAATTTTCCGAGGGCAAGGCCCGGGTAGTCAGCGCTGATCAGGGCGAGGAGTTCGTGCGCTCGCAACTGGAAATGGATCCCGGAGCCTGTCAGCTCGGCGAGTTCTCGCTTACGGACAAGCGCTTTTCACGCATAAGCGCCTTCATGGCCCATACGCTCTTTGACGAAAACTACGGCGGGGAGAACGGAAACTGCCATGTGGCGGTGGGGGCGTCCTATGCGGACACCTACGCCGGAGACCCGGCGGAGCTGACGGAAGAACGGAAAAAGGAGCTCGGCTTCAATGACTCGGCCCTGCACTGGGACCTGGTCAACACCGAGCCCAAAAAAGTGACCGCTTTCCTGCGCGACGGCACGAAAACGGTCATTTACGGGGACGGCATGTTCGCAATGCCCGCCCGGAACTAAGAACCTGCCGAAAACCGGCTATGCGCGAAATTCGCGCATGGCCGCCAGGGTCTGGTCGCAGACATGGGCCAGCTCCCGCCGCAACTCCGTGAGCGGAGCTCCCGCCTTGGCGGCCCGCTCCAGCTCCGCCGCAAGCTCGCAAAGCAGCGTAGCACCGACAGTGGCCGACGCCCCTTTCAGAGAGTGGGCGGAGCGCTCGATCTGGTAGAAATCCCCCTGCTCGGCATACAATTCGATATTGCTCAGTTTCTTAGGTGCATCATCAAGGAAAAGCTGGAAAAGATTGCCCAGGAGCTCCCGGTCTCCGGACATGCGCTCCAAAGTCTCATCCATGGATAACAGTGGTGCTGTCGACAAAATAACTCTCCTCGTTCGTCATTAACAAAAACACAAAGCCAATTTCTACTTATTTTTGCATGGCCTGAAAAGCACTTTCCGCATCTATCTTCCCCTTGCCTCTTCCCAGTGAACTTTGTAGTCTTGTCTAACAATTTTCGCAACACCAACAGGAAACAGGCAACAATGGATCACATGTCCTCCAATCTGGAAGACTATCTCGAGGTCATCTTTTCCCTGGAATCCCTCCATTCAGAGGCCAGGGCCAAGGATATCGCCGACGCCATGGGCGTGCAGCGGGCATCGGTGACCAACGCCCTGCAAAAACTTTCCCAGCGCGGACTGATCAACTATCAGCCCTACAGTTCGGTCACCCTTACTCCCGAGGGCTTCCGCACTGCCACCCGCATCGTGCACCGGCACAAGGTGCTGTTCGACTTTCTGCACACCTTCCTGCAGATCCGCCCGGAAGTGGCCGAAGACACAGCCTGCAAACTCGAACACCACATCGACGACGAGAGCCTGGAAACGCTGACCAAATTCGCCCGCTTCATCATGACCTGCCCCCGCACGGGCAAGGACTGGCTGGAGGCTTTCACCCGCACCTGCAATGACCGCGACACCTGCACCAACTGCAGCGAATGCATCCGCACCTGTCTCGAACGGCAGGACGACAAGTGTTCCAAAAACCTGTGATCGCCGGAAGCATCCCTGACTCGCGTCTAAAATATTCCGCATCGGCTTTTTAAAATCAGGGAATCGCTCTGCACAAAACATGCTTAAATTCAAACCATTGCAACTAGCAACATGGGAAACCACCTGCTCCACGCGGCTTGACAAATTAGACGGACTAAATAATTTGTTTTGTTAGGAATTTTCGATCGAATCAGAATGCATCAAGGAGAACCTGTGCCCACCATTGTCAATTTGCGTGAAATGCGCGTGGACCAGCACGGCATCATCAAGACCATCGCAGCCCAGGGTGAGCTCGGCCGCAGGATCCGGGACATGGGTCTTGTTCCCGGCACGGAGATAACCGTTCGCGGGCGTGCTCCCCTGAAGGATCCAGTGGCTCTGCGGCTTAAGGGTTTCACCTTGACCCTGCGCAACAGTGAAGCCGATTTCATAACCGTCGAACTCCCGGATACTGACCTTGTCTGAACCTGTCGTCACCTCGACCATCGCCCTGGCCGGCAACCCCAATGCCGGCAAGACCACCCTCTTCAATGCATTGACCGGCTCGCGGCAGCATGTGGGCAATTATCCCGGCATCACCGTGGAGAAAAAGGAAGGCTACGTGAACACGCCCGGAGGCGTGACCCGCGTCGTGGACCTTCCCGGCACCTACTCCCTGACCGCATATTCCCAGGAAGAGCTCGTGGCCCGCGATTTTTTGATCCATGAGCGGCCCCAGAGCGTCATCAACGTGCTCGACGCCACCAGTCTGGAGCGCAATCTCTATCTGACCGTGCAATTTCTGGAACTGGGCATCCCCGTGACCCTGGCCCTGAACATGGTCGACGCCCTCGAAGCCAAGGGTATGCGCATCGACGAAGCCCGACTGGCGAGCCTCATGCGCCTGCCCGTGGTTCGCACCGTGGCCCGCAACGGCCAGGGCGTGCGCGAAGCGCTGGACGCGGCCCTTGATCACCCCCAAAAATCATGGGAGCCGCTGCATATCTCCTATGGCCCGGACCTCGATCCGGTGCTGCAGGAAATGACCGACCTGATCATGGCCCGCAATTTTCTGACCCAGACCTACCCTCCCCGCTGGCTGGCCCTCAAATTTCTGGAAAACGACCTCGTCGTGCGCCAGCTCTTCGAAGCGGACTACGAACTGCACCGCCTCATGCGCGACATGGCCGAGGATGTCGCCCGGCACTGCGAAAAGACGCTGAACACCCAGCCCGAATTCATTGTCGCCGACTACCGCTACGGCTACATCTCCTCAATTCTGCGCCAGGGCGTGCTGACCATCCTGCCCGACCTGCACAACCGGGCCGACCTCTCGGACAAGATCGACAGCGTGCTGACCCATCAGGTGGCCGGTCCGCTGATCATGCTCGGCATTCTCTACGGTCTCTTCAGCGTGACGTTTGCCGTGGGGCAGATACCCATGGGCTGGGTGGAGTCGTTTTTCACCTGGCTGTCCAGAGTCGCGGGGCAGATGCCGCAAGGCCTCGCCAGATCCCTGGTCATGGACGGAATCATCGCCGGCGTGGGCGGTGTGCTCGGGTTCGTGCCGCTCATCCTGATCATGTTCCTGGGCATCACCTTTCTGGAAGATTCCGGATACATGGCCCGCATGGCCTACATGCTGGACCGGGTCTTTCGGTCCTTCGGCCTGCATGGCAGCTCCGTCGTGCCCTTCATCATTTCCGGCGGCATCCCCGGCGGCTGCGCCGTGCCCGGCGTCATGGCCGCCCGCACCCTGCGCAGCCCCAAGGAAAAGCTGGCCACCCTGCTCACGGCCCCGTTCATGGTCTGCGGAGCCAAGGTCCCGGTCTTCATTCTTCTCTCGGCCGCTTTTTTTCCGCGTCACGGCGCCAGGGTCATGTTCCTGATCACCCTGGGAGGCTGGGCCGCGGCCCTGGTGGTGGCCAAGCTCCTGCGCTCGTCCGTCATACGCGGACCGTCCACGCCCTTCGTCATGGAGCTGCCGCCCTACCGCATGCCCACGGCGCTCGGTCTGGTCCTGCACACCTGGGAACGCGGCTGGCAGTACGTCAAGAAGGCCGGCACCGTGATCCTGGCCATTTCTATCCTGATCTGGGCCATGATGACCTTTCCGGCCCTTTCCCCGCAGGTGGCCGCACCCATCCAATCCGAGATCGACAATCTGGAGCAGCGACTGGTCGTTGAAAACGGAGACGAGGCCCGGCAGGAACTTGAAGACCGCATTGTAAGCGCCGAACTGCGCCTCAAGGAACAGACCCTGGCCAATTCCCTGGCCGGACGCCTGGGCCGGAGCATCGAACCCGTCACCGCCTGGGCCGGTTTCGACTGGCGGACCAACATCGCCCTGCTGGGCGGGATCGCGGCCAAGGAGGTCATCGTCTCCACCTTGGCCACGGCACATTCCTTGAGCGACGATGACGAGCAGGGTTTTTCCCAGCGCATCGCCACGGCTCCGGGCTGGAACACGAGCGTGGCCGTGAGCCTTATGATCTTCGTGCTCCTCTATTCCCCGTGTTTCGTGACCGTCGTCGCCATTGCCCGCGAGGCATCCTGGGGCTGGGCCGCGTTCAGCGTGATCTTCAACACCGGCTTCGCCTTTGCCCTGGCGGCGGCCGCCTATCAACTCGGCATGCGCATGGGGTGGTGATGTTTTTCTGCAAGCATAAAGAAATCGGGACCGGAGTCCGCACCCTGTGCGACTTGAAAGACGGGGAAAAGGCCATCGTCCGCTGCCTGTCCAAATCCCAGGGCTGCCACTTGAGCAAGCTCGCGGCCATGGGCATCACCCCGGGCACGGAAATCGAGATGATCTCCAACGCCAGCGGCCCCCTGCTGATCATGGTCCGCTCCGGCCGGCTCTGCCTTTGCCGCAGCCTGGGGCAGGCCATCGTGGTGGAATGAAGATCTCCGTCGTCATTCCGGTCTTCCGTGAAGAGGGCATCGCAGCCTTGCTTGACGACCTGCTGACCAGGCAGGATGCCTACGATGCGGAGTTCATCATCGTTGACGGCGCGCCGGAGCACGACACCCTGGACCGCATCGCGGACCCTCGGGTCACGGACCTTCGGGTCACGCCCCCCCGCACCACGGCCCCTTGCATCATCGGCCTGACTTCCTCCCCCGGACGCGGCGTGCAACAAAACCGTGGCGCCGAGGCCGCAAGCGGAGACATCCTGCTCTTTTTGCATGCCGACACCCTTTTGCCGGTCCAAGCCTTCACCCTCATTCGACAGGCTCTGGCGAACCCGGCCTTTGCGGGCGGAGCCTTCAGCCTCGCCTATGTCCCGGCCACGCCCGGACTTTCCTTCATCGCGGCGGCGGCCAACCTGCGCTCACGACGGACCAGAGTGCCCTACGGGGACCAGGCCATCTTTGTGCGACACAGTGTCTTTCGTGAACTAGGCGGATTTTCGCCCCTGCCGCTCATGGAAGATCTGGAATTCATGACCAGGCTCCGCCGTCACGGACATAGGATCAGCATCCTGGCGATGACCGTGCGCACCTCAGCGCGCCGCCACCTGCGCGAGGGAATCCTGCGCTGCACCCTGCGCAACCTGCTGCTGCGGCTGCTCTACCACTGCGGAGTCCGGCCATCACTTCTGGCCGCGCTGTACCGCAGACACGGAGTTTGATGCATGCGCGTCCTCATGTTCACAAAATATCCTGCGCCCGGAAGGGTCAAGACGCGACTTGCAAAATCAATCGGGCTTGAACATGCCGCAGGCCTGCAGACCGCCTTCATCCGCGACGAGCTCGACATGCTCAGGACGCTGGGTGCGCCCGTGACCCTGTGCTGCGATCCCCTGGCCCCCCTCAGCGAGTACCGATCGCTCTTCGGTCCTCATCATTTCTATGCCATCCAGCACGGCGCGGACCTTGGCGAGCGCATGCTCCATGCCCTGCACTCGGCCCTGGAAAAAAGCGTCGGCGCGGTCCTCATCGGCAGCGACCTGCCAGACCTCCCGGCCACGCATTTGCGCCAGGCATTCGCCGCCCTCAAAACCGCGCCGCTGTGTCTCGGTCCCGCTCCGGACGGAGGCTTCTACCTGCTGGGTCTGAGCCAACCCCTGCCTCACGGAATCTTCGAGGCTGTGCCCTGGGGCAGCGCCGAAGTCCTGACCCGGACGCTGGCCAATTGCGAGGCCAGAGGACTGCACCCCCAGCTGCTCGCCCCCTGGCCGGATGTGGACACCTTGCCCGACCTGCTGGATTACGCTCACCGCAACAGACATGCACTCACCCATGCCATGAACTATATCCGCGCCCACGAACTGGCGGCAGACGCATGGAAGCCTTGATCCGCTCCTTCCTTCTGGAAAAGGGCTGGGTCAGCGGCACCCCTCGGGTCCGCTTCCTGGCCGCCGGGGAATACAACCGCAATTTTCTGGTCGAGAGCGATGTGGGGCGCTTCGTCTTTCGCATCAATCACGGCAGCCAGCTCGGACTGACCGACCAGATCGGCTATGAATTCAAGGTCCTGCATTGCGTGGCCGCGTCGGGAGTCACGCCGCTCCCCCTGCATGTACACTCCGCTCGGAAACCCTTTGGCGGCGGGGTCATGCTCATGCAATACCTGCCCGGAGAGGCCTTGGTTTACGAGCGCGACCGGGAAAAGGCCGCCGGCATCTTCGCCCGCATCCACACTCTGCCCGCCTGTCCGGACCTCTTGGTGCAGCCTGATCCCGTGGCGGCCATCGCCGCGGAAAGCCTGGCCCTCATCAAGCGCTATGCGGACCACACCCTGGTCCGCGAGCGCGGCATTCTTCTCGATTACCACGAGCGCATCCTGCGCCTGGGCGAGGAGAACCGCGCCCTGTTCGCAGCGGACCGCCTCTGCGTGGTCAACACGGAGGTCAATTCCGGAAACTTTCTCATTTCCTCGCACAGTGCGTATCTTGTGGATTGGGAAAAAGCAGTGCTTTCAAGCCGCCATCAGGATCTGGCCCATTTCCTGGCCCCAACCACCACGCTCTGGAAAACCGAGACCGTGTTCACCCCCGAGCAAAAGCAGGCTTTTCTTCAAGCATACCAACACCTGCTGACCGACGCCCCGCCCTTGGAGCAGATTCTGCGCCTCTGCGCGGTGATGGAGCAGGTCATCATCCTGCGCGGCCTGTCCTGGTGCTTCATGGCCCATCACGAATATTCCCATGCTTCCCGCACCCTGACCAATGCCCAGACCTGGGAAAAAATCAGCCTGTACATGCGCGACCTGCGAAGCCTCATCCCCGCCTTGCCCTGATGCCGGATGCGAGCCGCGCGCGGCCGCAACGCCTCTTGTCAGCGCGCAAACTTTCCCGCATTGTCCCTGCCGATGACCACTCCGTTTGACGAAACTCAAGGATGACACCATGTCCCGGGATTCTTTCACGACTGTTTATTCCACGGAAAAACCCGTGTGCCGCAAATGCGGGCGCGTGGTCTGCAGCTGCGGCGAAAACCGTCCCAGGCCTCAGGGCCCGGTGCGCATCGGACGCGAAACTAAGGGTCGCAAAGGCGCCGGAGTGACGGTCATCACCGGGCTGGTCATGTCCGAGGCCGAGCTCAAGGAGCTGCTCTCGACCTGCAAGAAACGCCTGGGTTGCGGCGGCACGCTCAAAGACGGGACCCTCGAATTTCAGGGTGAACACCGCGATGCGCTGCTGGCCGTCCTCTCCGCACTCGGCATTTCCGCCAAAAAGTCGGGAAGCTGATGGCATCCAGCATCTCCCTGAAACGCCAACTCGACCATCTCAATCGAGCCCAGCACCACGCGCGCATCGGCTCCTTCGAACACGACCTGCATACAGGCGCGACCTTCTGGTCCGACGAACAGTATCGGCTGCTCGGATTCAAGCCGGGTGAGGTCACCCCTTCCCTCGATATTTTCCTTGATTTTTTGGAAAGAAAAAGCCGGGACCGCTTTCTCAGACAGGTGCGCTTCTCCTTCAAAACCGCCCAGGAGCTGCGCATCGAGCTGCGATACACGCCACAAACCGGCACGCCACGCCTTGCCCAGATCCGGGCGGAATTCGAATCCGACGAACACGGCGAAATCCGCATCATTTCCGGCACGTTTCAGGACGTGACCAGCACACGGGCCGTGGAAACGGCCCTGCGTCAAAGCGAGGCCCGCTATCGCTCCATCTTCGACAATGCGCTGGAAGGAATCTCCCAGACCACCGTGGACGGCAAAATCCTCAGCGCCAACGCCGCCATGGCCAAAATCCTGCGCTATGACGACCCGAAGGACCTGATCGAGAACGTCAAGAACATTGACCATGACCTCTACGTCAACCACGAAGACCGGGAACGTTACCTCGAACTCCTGCACGAATACACCCGGGTCATGGGCTTTGAAACCCAGATGCGCCGCAAGGATGGAAGCAAGATATGGGTCTCCCTCAACTCCACCCTGATTCGTGACGCGGGCAGCGGGCAAATCTGCCTGCTCGGGACGATGGAAGACATCAGCGCCCGCAAGCAGCTTGAGCTGTCCCTCGTCGAGTCGGACCAGCGCTTCCGGAATTTGCTGCAGCGGATCAATTCCATCGCCGTGACCTTGAACCCGGACGGACAGATCATCTTCTCAAACCCCTACCTGCAGCGACTGACCGGATGGAGCCCGGAAGAACTCAAGGGCCGGAACTGGTTTAAAGTCTTCGTCCCTGAAGACCAACGCGAAGTCACCCGCAAAGTGCTGCATCCCTCCTTCCGCCAAGAGTCGAGGGAAACGACCGACACGGAAATTCTGACCCGCGAAGGGCAGCGCCGGCTCATCCGCTGGAACACTGTGGCCGACATGAACGTGCAGGGCGAAACCACCGGCGTGACCTGTATGGGAGTGGACATCACGGAGATCAGAAAGGCCCAGGACACCCTGACCAAAAGCGCCCTGCTGCACTCCATGCGCCTGCAAATCGCCAACGCCGCTCACTCGAACTCGGATTTTACAGCCCTCATGCGCGCCGTGCATGAGATTCTCGGCGAAGTAATCGATGCCAGAAACCTGATCACGGCGGTCATCAACACGGACAGGAATTCCCTGGAATTTCCCTACTGGGTCGACGAGACGACCTCTGTCCACGAAGCGGCCCCGCGCATCGATGACCTGAACGACCCGGAAAACCGCCGGCTGACGCTGGAGCTGTTGCGCGGAAAGATCCCGAACATCCTGAGCGCCGCGGAGATGACGGCCCTGGTCGAGACGGGAACGATCCGGCTGGTGGGAGAAATCCCGCAGAGCTGGATGGGCGTTCCCCTGCAGGTGCGCGGCAAGGGCATCGGCGCGCTCATCGTTCAGAGATATGCCTCGGGCAGGCAATACACGCGGGACGATCTGGACATCCTGCTGGCCGTGTCCGAACAGATCGCCCTGGCCATTGAACGCCAGCGCCATGACGAGATCTCTCAGACCGCCGAAGAAATATTTCAGGACATCCCTTCAGGGCTCTTCATCTACAAGTACGAAGCGCCGGAGCAACTCATCCTGGAAAACGCCAATCCTGCTGCGCTGCGCCTCATCGGCATGCGCCTGGAAGAGGCCAGGGGGATGCGCTTCAAGGACATCTGGCCTCGCGGCAAACTTTTCAAGAGCTATGTGAATTGCCTGCTCAGCGGGAAACCT
The DNA here is from genome assembly GCA_002412965.1 of Desulfomicrobium sp. UBA5193. GTDB lineage: Bacteria > Desulfobacterota > Desulfovibrionia > Desulfovibrionales > Desulfomicrobiaceae > Desulfomicrobium. The sequence goes on along the minus strand of DHWB01000003.1, from coordinate 790,313 downwards.
TTCGACGTTGATCCGCATCTCTACGAAGACGACCGCATCCGGGGATATTTCCGCATCCATGCCTTCCCCCTGCCAGGAAACAAGCTCGCCGTCGCCTTTGAAGACGTCACGGACCGTCAGCACGTCCAGCAGGCCTTGATCCAGGCCAAAGAAATAGCCGAGTCGGCCAACAGGGCCAAGAGCGAATTCCTGGCCAACATCAGCCACGAGGTGCGCACGCCCCTGAACGGGATCATGGGCATGCTGCAGCTGGCCATACAGTCCGAAGGCATCCCCGAACTCTCCGATTATCTGCACACGGCCCTGGGGTCTTCGCGCAACCTGCTCCGGGTTTTGAACGACGTGCTGGATTTCACCAAGGTCGATGCGGGGAAAATGGAACTTTTGGAGCGGGAATTCGATCTGGACGAACTGCTGTCCCAGGCCGTGAATTTCTTCAAGGCGCTGGCCATGGACAAGAAAATCAGCCTCACGCTCGAGGCTCAGCCCAATCTGGGACGATTTGTCGGAGACGAGGGACGACTGCGCCAGATTCTCTTCAATCTGATGGGCAACGCGCTCAAATTCACCGACAGCGGCACCGTGACCCTTGAATCCTGGCCTGTGGGCACGGAGACCGGAAAACAGCGCATCCTGTTCAACGTCAGGGACGAAGGCATCGGCATCCCTGCCGACAAACTCGATTACATCTTCGAATCTTTCACCCAGGTCGACGGCACCTATTCCAGACGCTACCAAGGCACCGGACTGGGCCTGCCCATCGTCAAGCGCCTGGTGCACCTCATGGGAGGCAACATCTCCCTGGAGAGCGTGGAGAACGAGGGTACGTCCATTTTCTTTGTCCTGCCGCTCAAGAATGCACCGTCACGGCACAAAGCGACCCCAATACCCATGGCCAGGGTCAAAACGCGGATGCGCCCGCTCCATATCCTGCTGGTCGAGGATGACGTGGTGAACATGACCATGGCCAAGCGCGTGCTGGAAAAAATGGGGCACCACGTCACCTGCGCCCGCACCGGCGTGGAAGCTCTGGACTGCCTGCGGCTACCGGGCCTCGAACTTGTGCTCATGGACATCCAGATGCCTGAAATGGACGGTGTCGAAGCGACGCGCATGATTCGAAACGACCCGCGATTCATTCCTTACGCCCACGTGCCCATCATCGCCCTGACCGCGCACGCCATGGCCGGAGACAAGGAGCGGTTCCTGTCCCTGGGCATGGACGCCTATCTGTCAAAGCCCTTCGATCAGGAACGCCTGCGCGAACTGCTGCAAAGCTTTTTTGGCTGAAGCACGCAAAAAAGGCCTCCGCGGGAATCCCCACGGAGGCCTTGCAGCTTGATTCGGGGCAAAGTCTATTTCAGTCCGGCAGTGCCGAAAAAACTGACCGAGACAATTTCGTAATCCACACGGCCGCGCGGGATCTGCACGGAAATCTCATCCCCTTCCTGTTTGCCGAGCATGGCCCGGCCCACGGGGGATTCAATGGAGATGGTGCCCTTGGTGTGGTCGGCCTCGTCCGGGCCGAGCAGGGTGTAGGTCTTGCGCTCCTTCGTCTCCATATCCTCCAGGGTCACGGTGGATCCGAAGATCACTTTGTCGCTCTGCAAGGTGTCGAGATCGATGACGTCAAAGCGGATCATCCGCGACTCAATGTGGCTGATTCTGGCTTCCAGCATGCCCTGTCGTTCACGGGCTGCGTCATAACCGGCGTTCTCCTTCAGGTCGCCTTCCTCCCTGGCCTCCTTGATGGCCTGGATGATGGCTGGCCGTTCTTTCTTCAAATCTTCCAGTTCCTTTTCCAAACGCTTGAAGCCTTCGACTGAAATGGGAATCCTGTTCATCGTCGTCCTTAATGTGCAAAAATCGTATGAAGCCAATAAAAAAAAAGATGCTTTGCCCACCAATTGGCTTGTGGCGGGCAAAGCGAAGCATCGTTTTCAAATTCAACCAAAACTCTTGTTAGAGCATCCTGAATAGCCGGTCAAGGGCCGGGACAAATCTGTCCGGGTCACGGCCCATCACCCAGCCGGGGCACCGGTTCCTCATTCACTCATGACCTGGCCGAGCTGGACGAAGGTCTCCGCCGCGCCGGGCCGCAGGCGCACGTCGTGCACGTCCTGGAGCTTGCGCATCTGCCGGATCATCTGCTCCAGACGCTCGTCCTCGTTGACCAGCAGCCAGATCCTGCTCTCTTCCGAGCCGTTGACCGGCAGACAGAGGATGGCCTCGACGTTGAACGCGCGGCGGGAAAAGAGGCCGCAGACATGGGACATGACCCCTGGATGGTTCTTGACCAGCACATCAAGGACGGTACGAGTTGGGCTATGCATGACATTCACCTCCGAGCATGGTGCGGTTGGCGGCCCCTGGAGGGACCATGGGCCAGACCTTCTCGTCCCGGTCCACCGGGACATGGATCAGGGCCGGCCCCTTGTGGGCCAGAGCCTCGCGCAGCACGGCGTCGGGGTCCTGCGCTCCGGCAAGGTCCCAGGTTTTCCAGCCGAAGCCCGAGGCGATGCGCGGAAAATCGACGCTGACCTCGTAGATCGACGAAAAATAGTTGGCCTTGAAAAAGAGCTCCTGCTGCTGGTGCACCAGCCCCAGGCAGACGTTGTTCAGGAGGATGACGGTCACGTCCACGTCCTGCTCGGCCGCCGTGGCCATCTCCTGGATGTTCATGAGCAGACTGCCGTCACCGCTGAAGCAGATCACCTTGCGCTCCGGGGCGGCCAGGGCCGCGCCGATGGCCGAGGGCAGACCGAAGCCCATGGTGCCGAGGCCTCCCGAAGTCAGCCAGGCGATGCCGGGATGAAAGGGATAGCTCTGGGCCGTCCACATCTGGTGCTTGCCGACGTCCGTGACCACGATGGCCTCTTCCCCGGCCAGTTCGCCCACCCGCCGGATCAGCTCCTGCGGGGTGGCGTGTCCGCCCCGCTCCGGAATCTGGGAGGGGAAGGCCCGCTTCAGGGCCACGATGTAGTCCAGCCACTCCTGGCGCTCGACAGGGACGACCTTGGGCAGCAGGGCGTTCGCCACTTCGCGGATGTCGCCCAGGATGGCCACGGTCGCGGGCCGGAGCTTGTCCAGTTCGCTGTGGTCGATGTCGATGTGAATGACCTTGGCCTGGGGGCAGAACTCCTGCACCTTGCCCGTGGCCCGGTCGTCAAAGCGCACCCCGGCGGCCAAAATCAGATCGCAGGCTTCCAGGGCCATGTTGGTGTGGCGCTGGGCGTGCATGCCGAGCATGCCCATGCTCAAGGGATGGTCGTGGGCAATGGCCGTGAGCCCCATGAGCGTCGAGGTCACGGGCATGGACGCGCGCTCGGCCAGCGCCAGCATCTCCCGCTCCGCTCCTGAGGCGACGACGCCGCCGCCTATCCAGAGGATGGGACGCCGGGCGGCATTGAGCATGTTCACGGCCGCTTCCAGGTCCGCGTCGAAAAAGGCCGGGACAGGTTCGCAGCAGCCTGCCTCCGGCCACTGCCCGAAGTTGACCCGCTCCAGTTGCACGTCGCGCGGGATGTCGATCAGCACCGGACCGGGGCGGCCGCTGGCGGCAATGGCGAAGGCTTCGGGGATGATGCGCAGCAGGTCTTCGGCCTGACGCACAAGGAAATTGTGTTTGGTGACGGGAATGCTCATCCCGTAGGTGTCCACTTCCTGAAAGGCGTCCGTGCCGATCATGGCCCGCGGCACCTGGCCCGTGATGCAGACCACGGGCACCGAATCGAGCTTGGCGTCGGCGATGGCGGTCAGGATGTTGGTCGCGCCCGGACCGGAGGTGGCGAAACAGACGGCCACGCGGCCCGTGACCCTGGCCATGCCCTGGGCCATAAATCCGGCGCCCTGCTCATGGCGGGCCAGGACGTGACGAATGAGCGTGCTGCGCGAAAGTGCGTCGTAGAGGGGGAGGTTGGCGCCGCCGGGGATGCCCGCGATGGTGCGGATGCCCTGGCGTTCCAGGAGGCTTACGGTCAACTCTGCGCCGGTCATGGAAAACATCGTGCACTCCTTTTTTACAGCTCTTCTGATGAACGGCGGAGGGTGAGCTGAAAAAAGAAAACCCCCGCCGGCGCCTGCGCTGGCGGGGGGAAGATGTCGTCCTGGTCCCGTTACAGCGTCGAGGCGTCCATAACGACGCATACCACTACGACTAGGCTTACGGAGACGTTGGTGGCGGCGCGGTTCATGGGGGATTCCTTGGGGGTTGCGGTAATCGAGTATCGACTTGTCAATCTTCTAGGTCGATCAAAATTTCATGTCAAGCAGCGCTTGACCCCGGAGAGCAATCCGGCCAAAAAAACAAAAAACGAGCGCCGCTTGCGCTTCAATGGATCGAAACAAAGCAGGAACTTGATTGAAGGCCGTATTGCGGGCATACTGCGTTTGCGGCTGACAGAATCCTCGTATTCAACTTCAACCACTCACAGGAGGGCTCATGCCCACATCGGAATACACGCTTTTCAGCGGCGGCGCCCAGGGAGCGGAAACGGAATTTGGCCGTTTGGCCGAACAGTACGGCCTGCAGGAAGTGACCTACACCTTTGAAGGCCACAAGATCGAACGGAGCAGAGGGCTGCGCGTGCTGACCCCCGAAGAGTTGATGCGCAAGGATGTGAGCCTGAGCTATGTGTCCAAGCTCCTGAACAGGACCTTCACCAACGCCCCCATGATGCGCAGCATTCTGCAGACCGTCATGTACCAGATCGAATCCGGCTACGAAATCTTCGTCGTCGGGACCATCATGGAAGACGGCACGGTCAAGGGTGGAACGGGCTGGGGCACGGAATTCGCCAAGATCTGCAACAAGCCGCTGTACGCCTTCGGCCAGGTCCGCAACTCCTGGCACAAATGGACCGGTGAGATCTGGGAACGCTGCGACACCCCCACCATCACCAGCCATCATTTCTGCGGCACCGGAACACGCTTCCTGGAAGACAACGGCCGCCAGGCCATTTCCGACCTGTTCGCGAAGTCTTTCGCAAAATAGCGGGAGCGCCCTGCCCTTCCATAGGTCCTATAGGTCCCATACGACCCATAGGACCTATTTTTTCAACTGAAGGGCCACTGCCGTGGCCACCGCCACCCCGTCCATAGCCGCGGACACGATCCCGCCCGCCTGCCCGGCCCCTTCCCCGCACGGGAAAAGTCCCGCCACCTGCGGATGCATGAACGTCTCCCGGTCACGCGGAATCCGCACCGGCGAGCTGGTCCGCGATTCCACCGCCAAGAGCGTAGCCTCCGCGCTGTCGAAACCCTTGTGCTTCTTTCCCAGAATGGCGAGCCCTTCCTGCAACGCCTGCGTCACGAAGCCGGGCAACAGCTCGTGGATCGGAGCCGCATACACGCCCGGAATGTACGAGGTCGCGCCCAGGCTGCCCGAAATCCTGCCCTGCAGAAAATCATCGGCCCGCTGGGCCGGGGCGCGCTGCGTCTTGCCGTCACCGGCACGGAACATGGTCTGCTCGACTTCGGCCTGAAAGCGCAGGAGCGCCAGCGGGTCGTCGCCCTGCACGTCGGACGGCCGGATCTCCGTCACCAGACCGGCATTTGCGAAGGGCGCCTTGCGGCTGGCCAGGCTCATGCCGTTCAAGACCAGCTCGCCCGGAGCCGTGGATGCCGGGACCACAAACCCACCGGGGCACATGCAGAAAGAAAAGACTCCCCGTTCCCCGGTCTGGCAGGCCAGCCGATAGCTGGCCGCCGGAAGGGCCGGATGGCGCGGGGTGTGGTGATAGAACATCTGATCGACAAGCGTCTGCGGATGTTCGATGCGCACGCCCAAGGCGAAAGGTTTGGCCTCGATGAGCACTCCGCGCCGCAGCAAAAGGTCATAGATGTCGCGGGCGGAATGTCCCGTGGCCAGGATCACGGCGTCGCCCTCGACGCTCTCCCCTCCGGCCAGGCGGACTCCGCGCAGCCGTCCGGCGTCCAGCAGCAGATCATCGACGTGGGCTTCGAAATGAATCTCCCCGCCCGCGCCGACAATGGCCTCGCGCATGGCCCGGACCAGCCTCGGCAGCACATTGGAGCCCAGATGCGGGTGCGCGTCCACGCCGATGTCGGCAGATGCGCCGTGCGCCACGAAAAGATCCAGAATCCGGTCCACATCGCCACGCTTCTTGGAGCGGGTGTAGAGCTTGCCGTCGGAATAGGTACCCGCCCCGCCCTCTCCGAAACAGTAATTGGAATGCGGGTTGACCAGTCCTTCGCTGTAGATCTTCTTGATGTCCTTGAGGCGCGCGCGCACGGCTCGCCCCCGCTCCAGCAGCACGGGCTTGATCCCGGCCTCAAGCAGGGTCAGGGCCGCGAAATAGCCGCCGGGACCGGCCCCGACCACGACTACCCGCTTGCCGCCCAGGGCCTTGGGCTGAAAGACCGAGGCGGCGCGATCCACTCCGCCCACGGCCACCCGCAGCTGAAAGCGGGGCATCTTGGCCCGCGCGTCGATGGAGCGGCGCTCCACCCGGACCCGGATCAGGCCGTCATCCTCCAGACCGGCCTTGGCCAAAGCCTGGGCCCTGACATACTGGGCGTCGTCAATATTGTCCGGCTCCACCAGCAGATCGACATGTGAAAGTTCCATAGGTGTCTCCGTATTGAAATTTTTTCAGAACCACTCGTCACGGCTGTCCAAGGCATGGGCCAAGGATTCGTAAATGCGTGCCGCGCCTTCCCGCACACAGGCTTCGGGCGTGGCCAGATCGGGGATCATGATGGCGCGGGCTCCGCAGGCGATGGCCGCCCGCATGCCTGGATTGGAGTCTTCGAAGACCACGCAGTCCCGCGCCTCCACCCCGAGCTCGGCGCAGGCCTTGTGATAGATGTCCGGGGCCGGTTTGGGCCGGATGATGTGCTCGATGGTCACGATGGCCGCGAAGCGGAACATCTGCGGACAGCTCGATCGCTTGCGCTCCACGGAGGCACGCGACGAGGAGGTCGCCAAGGCCATGGGCACGCCCTGGCCCTCAAGCCAGGCCACAAGCTCCAAAGCCCCCGTCTTGGGCGGAATGCCGCCGTACAGGCGCTCCTCTTCCAGCGCGGCGGCACGCCAGCCGCTCCTGAACTCATCGAGCGGAAAATCCTTAAACCATTGCATCAGCTTTTGTTCGCAAAGGACGTTGGGAACACCAACCATCTCGGCGTACAGCGCATCGCTCAAATCAAAGCCCAGGCGCGCGGCTTCACGCTGCCAGCGCACCTTCAGGGCTGCCTCGGAGTCGAACAGGAGTCCGTCCATATCGAAAAGGACCGCGCTGGGTCGTTGTGCTTTTTTCATGAGGATTGGAGCTATGCGCGATTGCGTGAAGTGGCAAGGGTCAAATTACGGCCTGCGGCGGGCAATGCGGGACAAGGATGCGGCCTGCGCCGTTCAATCGCACTCGTCAGGCGGGGGCGAAACAAAACACTGCCGGGTCACCCTGCCCCAGTAGGCATCATCGCAAACATGCCGCGCAATTGTCTTGTCCGCATGCAAGGCGGACCTTACACCTTGGCGCGAAGAAAATTAACGGTATTCCAGACAATCGCGTCCGCTGTTCTTGGCGATATACAGCAGGCGGTCAGCCTCCTTGAACATCGTTTCAAAAACATTGGAAAACGTATTGTCCACCAGCCCCATGCTGACGGTCACGGAGAGCTTCCCACGGGTAAACCTGTGCTGACGAATGGCCTCCAACAGCCGCAGCGCTATGACCTTGGCCTGATCCTGGGCAACGGGGAAAAGAACGCCAAACTCCTCGCCTCCGAAGCGGCCAAAAATCTCCTCCCGCCTGAGCAGTTGCTGGATCAGACGCACAAGCTCGATCAGCACCTCGTCCCCAATGTCATGGCCATAGGTGTCATTGATCTCCTTGAAATGATCTATGTCGAAAAGCATGAAGGACGCATACTCGTGCGCAGGGCTGAGGAGCATCTCCTGAGCGAATTGGACAAACGTGTTGCGATTGAAAATTCCGGTCAGACCATCGATCTGAGATTTCTTCGTCAACACCTCCTTCTCCTGCACATGCGCGGTGATGTCGATGAAGACAATGATGTGGCTGTTCTCGATGACGGGGACAATCTCCCTTTCGACGATCGTCACGTGGCCATCGCGATTGCGAAAACGAACGATCTTTTTTGTTCCCTCCGTCTTGCATTTCTCAAAACAGTCCAAAAAGACCGTCACGTTGCGACCCACAACATTTTCGTGCTTTTCGTTGAGCATACTCAGAAAAGACTGGTTGACTCGACTGATCACCCCGTCAACCACAAACAGAAGTCCCGCACGAACCTTCTCGAAGATGATCTCGAGTTCCCGGTAACGGTCCCTGATCTCTTCACGGGCGTGAACTTCTTCCGTTATATCGTCGAATGACCACAGCACGAATTGCTGCGCGTCAGTCACTATGGGTATGCCCGTCAGCTTGACCCAGAAAAGCGCGCCGTCCTTCTTCCTGTAAAGCAGGTCGCGGCTTTGCAAGGATCCGTCGCGTGTTCGCTCGAAGCATTGCTTGTAGCTCTCAAAGTGTTCCAGGGATGGAGTCAGCATTGCTGTGGACCGACCGAGAATTTCACCCCGCGAATACTCGAACAAATCGCAGAAGCGGATGTTCGCCTTGACCATGATGCGCTGACTATCGACGATCACCATGGGCGTGATGCTGCGCTCGAAAAGAATATCCCCGGTGAGCATGGAGTCATACGTCGCGAGCACTTCTTTTCCTAAAGACATGTTACACCGCCAGAATGTCGAAAAGCATTTTGAGGCCGACCAAACACAAAACAAGGCACAGCACATTTTTGATATCGGTGTTCTTGAGTTTCGCGTGCATGATGCGGTTGCCGACAAGTCCGCCCAACATGCCTCCGATGGTCGTCACGCCAATGAGCGTCCAGTCAATCGTGATGAGTCCGGCGTAGCTCAGAAAAGCGGACATCGTCGAAAAAGGGATCATGAAGCTGGCGTTGATGGCAATTTGTCTGGGCGAAAAGCCCATGCCGTAAAGGACCGGAACAATGAGCGCGCCGCCGCCGATGCCCAGAAGTCCGGCCAGAAAACCGACACCGAGACCAAGCGGGAACATGGCCCATTTACATTTTACTGTTTCCTCGCGCGGCGTGCGACCTCTGAAAAACATCATTGCCGAGGAAAAAAACAAAAAGATAACGAAAGCCAACTTGATATGATCCACGTTCCAGATGCTGGCGCAGTAGGTTCCGATCGGAGCGCAGCATACTGATGCGATAAGAAATGGCGTGATGGTGGAAAAATCAAGCAACTGTCGCCGCCAGTTCAAGAAACTGGCGGTTGAAGTCGTCATGGAGTTGATGAACAAGCCGACAGCCTTGGCCAGATTAAAATCAACGCCGAGGAACCCCAGGATCGGAATGAGCACAATGGAGGACCCCATTCCGCCTGTGGCGAAAAGAGCCGAAAAGAACAGCGTGGCGAAAAAGCTGGCGATATAGAGGGTCATGGACGATCAAGCTTGAGATCATTGGCCGCACCGCCCCGCAATCTGTCTGCCAGCGCGACCAGTCCGCCAAGAAGAATCTTGGCCTGAAATCCCTGCAGGAGAAGATACTGGCAAGCGATATTGGACCGGATATCAAGCGGACATGCACAGACAATCGTTTTGTCCCGAGGCAATTCAGCCAAGCGATCCGGCAGTTCGTTCAGAGGGATTTCAACGGCAAACGACATGCCCCACAAGCGTGTCTCAAAAGGATAGCGAATATCCAGCAGAACGGTTTCCCCCCCATTGAACAGGGTCACAAACTGATCAGCCGAAATGAGGCTTGTGCCGATATCTTTCATGGTCATGCTGCGCAGAAAATCTTCCATGACGTCTCCCGTTTTTAAAATTTCAGGTTTGAACCTGCCATGAAATATCCGTGAATCCACAACTCGTTGTTATTATGTACAGATTCGCCCCTATTTTTTACGCACGTTTGCAACGGGCCATTCTTCCGGTTTTGACCGGTAAAAATAGAGCATGGGGAGGATTGCACGTGATGCATTGAGGTTCTGTCGTCCCGCCTTCGCGGGAATGCCTCAATGCCGGACGTGGACACAGAGGACAAGCCGCAGCGTTTGACGCGCACACATCGAGAAGGAAGGCCAGCCGGAAACAGCCGGCCTTCCTGTAGTATCTTCGTGCAGACAAAGGTTGGCCTTCGCCTGTCCCTTGAGACACTAGTTTCCCGCCATCATGGCCGCGATGTCGTCCTGCACCGTGCCGATGGGCTTTATGTTGAAGTTGTCGACCAGCACCTTGGCCACGTTGGGGGACAAAAAGCCCGGCAGCGTGGGCCCGAGGCGGATGCCCTTCACGCCGAGGAACAAGAGCGCCAGCAGCACGGCCACGGCCTTCTGCTCGTACCAGGCGATGTCGAACGAGATGGGCAGGTCGTTGATGTCGCTGAGGCCGAAGACTTCCTTGAGCTTCAGGGCGATGACGGCCAGGGAATAGGAGTCGTTGCACTGCCCTGCGTCGAGGACGCGGGGAATGCCGCCGATGTCGCCCAGATTGAGCTTGTTATAGCGGAACTTGGCGCAACCGGCCGTGAGGATGACCGTGTCCTTGGGCAGGTTTTCGGCCACCTCCGTGAAGTAGTGACGAGCCTTCTGCCGTCCGTCACACCCGGCCATGACCACGAAGCGCTTGATGGCTCCGGACTTGACGGCCTCCACCACCTTGTCGGCCAGGGCCATGACCTGATGGTGGGCGAACCCGCCGACGATGCTGCCGGTCTCGATCTCGACGGGCGGCGGACATTTCTTGGCCTGGGCGATCAGCGCCGAGAAATCCTTGGCTCCGCCCGCAGGACGGTCAGCGACGTGCTTGGCGCCCTCGTAACCGACCACGCCCGTGGTGTAGAGGCGGTCCAGATAGGTGTTCTCTTTTTTGAGCGGCACCAGACAGTTTGTGGTCAGCAGGATGGGGCCGTTGAAGGATTCGAATTCGGGGTTCTGCTGCCACCAGGAGCCGCCGTAGTTGCCCACGAAATGCGGGTACTTCTTGAATGCCGGATAGTAGTTGGCCGGAAGCATTTCGCCGTGGGTGTAGACGTCCACGCCCGTGCCCTCGGTCTGCTGCAGCAGCTCCGCCATGTCCTTGAGATCATGGCCGCTGATGAGGATGCCGGGATTCTTGCCCACCCCGATGTTGACCGTGGTGATTTCCGGATTGCCGTAGGTGGTGGTGTTGGCCTCGTCCAGCAGGGCCATGGTGGTCACGGCCATGCCGCCGGCCTTCAAGACCAGGGCGACCATCTCGTCCACGGACAGATTCTTGGTCGTCGAGGCCAGGGCCTCAAGCATGAAGTCGTCGATCTCGGGCTTGCGGAAGCCCAGCACCGCAGCGTGCTCGGCATAGGCGGCCAAGCCTTTGAGGCCGATGATCAGCAACTCGCGCAGGGAACGCACATCCTCGTTGGCGGTGGACAGGATGCCCACGCTCTTGGCCTTTTCGGCGAAGGATGCCGAATCTGCGCTCCAGGTAGCGGCCTCGGGCAGGGGATCGGAAAATTCACGCCCGTGCCTGGCCTTGAACGCGGCAAGAAAGGCGGCCTTCAGACGCTCGCGACGAGCCAGGCCTTCCTGGATCAGGGTCACGAAACGGGCGTCGTCCCAGTTGGCGTTGGTGATGGTGGCAAAAAGGGCCTGCAGCACGAAGTCGTCATTGGAACGATCCGGGCTCCCAAGTTCTCTGAGTCTCTCGCCGAAGACCGCGATGCCGCGCAGGACGAAAATCAGCAGATCCTGCAAGTTGGCGGTTTCTTCCGGCTTGCCGCACATGCCCTTGACCGTGCAGCCGGTGTTCTTGGCAGTTTCCTGACACTGGAAGCAAAACATGATGACCTCCTTGTTACAATGCACGTAACGTCCTGCGCGATTCTTAGCGCACCTCAATCGCTGAAAAAGAGTTTTTAGGGTTACTTTCGAAAACCGCTTTCCTTGTGCTTCTGTGCGATGGCGTCCGCCAGCCGGTCCAAAGCTGCAAAGGCCTCGTCCTGGGGCAGCCCCTTGCACAACACCGGATCCAAAACCTGTACCTTGAGATTGGGGATCATGCCGGCCAGGGTTTCAACCGTCTTGCCGCCCCACCCGAACGAACCGACGATGGACAGGTATTGTGCCTTGGGCCGCAAGGCGTTGGCCAGGAACGCAGCGTAGGCGGCCAGGGGATGCGGCCCGGCAAGGACCGTGGGCGTACCTAACACAATGGTGCCCGCGTCCACCAGCGACATGGCCAGCTTGCCGATGTCGGTCACGGCAAGGTTGAAAAGCTCCACCCGCACGTCGTGCTCGGACAGGGCCGCCGTCAGATGATCGACCATGAGACGCGTGCTGCCGTGCATGGAGACGAAGGGGAAGGCCACCAGGTTGTGCGGCACGCCGGAAACCCAATCCGTGTAGGCATCCACGATCCAGCCCGGTTGATCATAAATCTGCCCGTGACTGGGCGCGATCATGGCTATGTCGTAGGGAGCGATCTTTTCGAGATTCTTGGTGATCATGCTGCGAAAAGGCATCATGATTTCACCGAAATAGCGTTTGGCTGCCTCATGCACCCGACCCTGGTCACGGACGAAGAGGTCGCTGCTGGCTATGTGGGAGCCGAAGAAATCACAGCTGAACAGGATCTTGTCCTCCGCCAGATAGGTGGACATGGTCTCCGGCCAATGCACCCACGGCGTGAGGATGAACTTGAGCGTCTTGTCACCCAGGGACAGGGTTTCGCCATCCGCGACGACGATGAAGTTGTCCTCGGGGATCAGCAACAGATCCATCAGCATGGACTTGGCCTTGGCGTTGGTGACGATCTTTGCCTCCGGATACAGGTCCAGCACCACGGCGATGGTCCCGGAGTGGTCCTGCTCCGCGTGTTGGGAGACGAGATAGTCGATCCTGTCCACCCCCTCCAGGTGCGCGAGCAATGTCTCGACCATGTCCGGATCAACGGCATCGATGAGCGCCGTCTTCTCGCTCCCCTCCACAAGATAGGCGTTGTAGGTCGTCCCGTCGGGAAGCGGAACAAGCGAGTCGAAGAGGCGTCTGTCCCAATCGACAGCGCCCATCCAGTAAACCCCGTCCTTGATTTTTTTCCTGTGCATCACATTGTCCTTCGTTAATTTCGGTTGTGTCGCGAGTCATCGCGTTTTTGTATCCGCAGTGGTGCATGACCGTGTTGGCCATGGCCACCTAGGCTGCCAGCCCGAGAGAGTTGCACCCAAGGGTTCCTCAACGCATACATCAATTAAAGCGGAAAGAACATGCTCCCCCAAAACATTTCTTGGTGAGCACGAAGGCTGCAGCAACCGTCCACTCTATTGATGAAAAAGCTCAATCGGGATTCCGGCAAAACGCCACAATCCCGATTGAGCTTTTTCATCAAGCCTGAAGACTGATCAACACGCTAACAAATTCACTCACCGACTTGCGCCGGATGAAGCCCCGCGCGCAATAATTGTCTCTGACTGCCTTGATGCGCAGCCGCCTCCTGAGCTACGGAATGCACATCGACCCCAACAAAACGAGACATTCATGAAATTCTTGGTATCCCAGATGGCGGCCTTGGTGAGCCAGGCCAACCGGAAGAACAACTCGCGGCTGATGATCCGTTTCGTGCTGATCCTGCTGGCCCTGTTCGGCATCTACACAGTTCTGTTCCATTTCCTGATGGCCTACGAAGAGCAAAAACACTCTTGGATCACCGGCCTCTACTGGACCTTGACGGTCATGAGCACGCTGGGCTTCGGCGACATCACCTTCACCTCGGACCTGGGGCGCTTGTTTTCCATCGTCGTCATGCTCAGCGGCGTCATTTTCATGCTCATCGTCCTGCCATTCACCTTCATCCAGTTTTTTTACGCGCCCTGGCTGGAAGAACAGAACAGGGCCAGAGCGCCGCGCACCCTCGAAGGCGACATCTTCCGGCACGTCATCCTGACCCAATTCGACGCCATCACCCTCAATCTGGTGGAAAAATTCAACCAGTACGGCATCCCATACGTCATCCTCATCGCCGACCTGCAGCAGGCCCTGAACCTGCACGAGACCGGGCTCAATGTGATTCTGGGCGAGCTCGACGACCCGGAAACCTACAACCGCGTGCGCATCCACGATGCCTCCATGGTCGTGGTCATGAATGAGGATGTGAGCAGCACCAACATCATCTTCACCATCCGCGAGGTCTCGGACAAAGTCCTCATCGTCACCAACGCCGACCAGGACGACTCCGTCGACATCCTTGATCTGGCAGGCAGCTCGCACACCTTCCAGTTCACCAAAATGCTGGGACAGGTCCTGGCCAGGAGGGTGCTTGGCCTGAGCATGCAGGCCAACGTCATCGGCAAATTCGACGAACTGCTCATCGCTGAAGCCCCGGCCATGCGCACTCCGCTGCAGGGGCGCACCCTGGCCGAGAGCCGCTTGCGCGAGCTGACCGGCGTCAATGTCGTCGGGATGTGGGAAAGGGGACGATTTCAGCTCCCCGGCCCGCAGAGCGCGATCAGTGCCTCGACGGTCCTGGTGCTGGCCGGTTCCGAGGCGCAACTGGACAGCTACGATCAGCTCATGGGGCCGGACGGAACGCGCGGGGAGCACAAGGGTCCCGTGCTGGTTCTCGGCGGCGGGAGGGTTGGCATGTCTGTGGCCCAGGCCTTGGGGCAAAGGAGCATAGACTACCGGGTGGTGGAAAAAAAGGCGATCAAGAACCCGGGCGACACGCGCATCATCCAGGGCAGCGCCGCCGACCTGGACATCCTCGTCGCGGCCGGCATCAACGAAACCCCGTCGATCATCATCACCACCCACGACGACGACCTGAACATCTTCCTGACCATCTACTGCCGCCGCCTGCGTCCTGACGTTCAGATCATCAGCCGCGCCAGCCTGGACCGCAACATCAACACCCTGCATCGCGCCGGCGCCAATCTGGTCATGTCCTATGCGTCCCTGTGCACCGCGACCATCCTGAACCTGCTCCAGCCGGAAAAGATGCTGATGATCTCCGAAGGGCTGAACATCTTCCGTGCCACGCCAGGCAAGACCATCATCGGCAAGGCCCTGCGCGACCAGCAAATTCGCGAGGACACCGGATGCAGCATTGTCGCCATCAAACGCGATGAGAAAATGCTCATCAACCCCCACCCGAACATCGTGGTACAGGACGATGACGAACTGATCCTGATCGCGACGGCCGAGGCGGAGAAGAAATTTGCGGAGCTGTATCAGGAGTCCTCATGAGCACGAGCATGAAAAGTCCCACATACGCGGAACTCGTCGCGGCCAAGAGCCGCCTCGAACTGCAGGACAGGGCCACCATGGAGGAAATCCGGTCCGCGTACACACGCCTTCTCAAGCGCTGGCATCCCGACACGCACCCCGGAGACAGGGAAATGTGCTGCGAGATGACGCGCAGGATCGTCGAGGCCTACAGAACCGTCGTCAGCTATTGCGAGACATACCAGTACTCCTTCGCCGAGGAGGAGCTCAGACGGCACCTATCCGACGAGGAATGGTGGATGGACAGGTTCGGCCAGGACCCCGTGTGGGGCGACGGCCGGAAATGACCCCGCCCCGGAACGGGACGGCCTCTGCGCGCCCAGCGCCCCAAAAAGGGCTTCGACGGACGTCACCCGTCCATGGCCCGGTACAGGATGCCTTCCAGAAGATTGAGATCCAGCGCCACGGGATTGCCCTTCATGCTTGACGCCCCGGCCGCCTTACGGGCGGCTTCCGGCACCGCGCCCTCGTGTAGCCCCAGAACACGCAGGGACCGAACGTCCAGGTCCGCGCACAATGAACGCACGAAGCGCACCCCGGCCATGGCCTCGCGGACGCCCATGAGCAGCAGCCCCACCTCGGCGTACCGGTCCAGGGCCGGATGGGCGGGATCCGCGGTGCGCAGGGCCGCGATGTTGGCCTCCATGACATGCGGCAGCAGGGCCGCGCAGATTTCGCCGTGGGCCGCGCCCAAGGCCGCCCCCAGCGGGGCTGCGAAACCGTGCACGGCCCCGAGCCTGGCATTGGCCAGGGCCATGCCCGAAAAGAGGCTGGCCAGGGCCATGTCCGATCTCGCCTCCAGGTCCGCCCCGTCCGCCACCGCTTTGCGCAGGGAACGCGCCGCGCGCGCCAGCCCGTCGCGGCAGAACGGATCGGTCAGGGGGCTCGCGGCGTGGGACACGAAGGCCTCCATGAGCTGGGTCAGGGCATCCATGCCCGTGGACGCGGTCTGAAGAGGCGGCAGTGATACGGAAAGCTCAGGATCGATGACCGCCAGATCCGGGATCATGCCCGCCGAGCGCAGGCTGACCTTGACCCCATGTTCGCGGGACAGGAGCACGGCGTTGGCCGTGACCTCGGAGCCGGTGCCGGCCGTGGTCGGCACCGCGATCATGGGCACGGGCGCACGCTCCAGCGGCATGCCGCGTCCGACCACCTCCAGGTAGTCGAAGAGATCGCGCGTGTTGGTGATGAGCGCGGCCAGGGCCTTGCCCGCATCAAGCACGCTCCCGCCGCCCACGGCCACAACCACATCGCAACCCGCTTTGCGGGCCATGGCGGCCTTGGCGGCGATGATCCCGGTTTCGGGCTCGCTCCCGATAGAGACCGCATGCACGGAGTCCATGACGATGTGCAATTCCCG
Source organism: Desulfomicrobium sp. UBA5193 (assembly GCA_002412965.1). Classification (GTDB taxonomy): domain Bacteria; phylum Desulfobacterota; class Desulfovibrionia; order Desulfovibrionales; family Desulfomicrobiaceae; genus Desulfomicrobium. The sequence continues at coordinate 773,670 of DHWB01000003.1, read as the reverse complement.
CAGCAGCCAATCGCAACGCCCGGGCCGCCCTCCGGTCACCAGCAGGCAATGGCTCCCCAAACGGGCCGCCTGCACGGCGATGTCGGCGCGGACGCCAGGGCCAAAGACAATGCGCGCGGTGGAAAAGGAAAATGACATGCGACCTCCACGTGTTTGCTCTCCCCGTGTCCCATGCTTACGGGAAAAAAATTCGAACCCTGCTACAAAGGCCAAAACCAGACCAGCAAGGGAAGCGTCACCGTGACGACCAGAAAATCCATGGGCAGGCCCATGCGCCAGTAGTCTCCGAATCTGAAGCCGCCTGGCCCGAGGATGAGGGTGTTGTTCTGGTGCCCTATGGGCGTGAGGAAAGCGCAGGAGGCCCCGATGGCCACGGCCATCAGGAAGGTGTCCGGATTGACGCCCAGCTGGATCGCCGCACCCAGGCCGACGGGGGCCATCACGGCCGCCGTGGCGGCATTGTTCATCAGGTCGGTCAGCACCATGGTCGTGACCATGATCACCGCGAGGCCGATAAAGGCGTTGCCCTGCGCCACATTCTCGAGCAGCAGGCGCGCGATCAGATCGGCCGTGCCTGTACTCTGCATGGCCCCCGCCACAGGCAGGAGCGCTCCCAGGAGCACGACCACCGGCCAATCGACGGACTCGTAAATAGAGCGCAGTTGCACGGTGCGCAGCGCCATGGACGCAAGCACTCCCCCCGCGAACGAGACTGCGGCGGGGAGCAGGCCGAGGGCGGCCACTCCCACCGAGAGCAGTATGATCCCCGTGGCCAGGAGGGCCTTGCGCTTGTCCGGAATGCGCAACTCGCGCTGTGCCAGGGGAACGCAGCCGGCGTTGCTGGCGAACTCGGTCAAGGTCTCCGGCGCCCCCTGCATGAGCAGCACATCGCCCGGCTTGACCTTGAGGGAGCGCAGGCGGGCCATGCTGCATTTGCCCTGACGCGATACCGCGAGCAGATTGATGCCGTAACGGGTGCGCAACAGCAGGTCGCTGGCCGAACGGCCCGCGATTTCCGATTCGGGCAGCACGGCCACCTCCATCAGCGTGCTCTCCCCCGCCGGTGCGGCCTTGACAGCCTCCTCGCCGCCGGAATCCGCATCCTCCCGGGCATCGACCGCCCACTCCGCCGAGACGAGGCCTCTGTCCTGGTCCGCACTCTCATCATCCTCGACAGCATCCTCCGGGTGCCTGTCTCTCCTGGCGGGAACCTCGGAGAGCTTGTCCTCTTCCAGCTTGAGATCAAGCCGCGACAGGATATCGGGCAGTGCGCCGACATCGGCCTCCAGCACGAGGATATCGCCAGCGCGAACGATCTTGCTCGGCCTGGGAGCCCTCATGAAAACATTGTTTCGCACAAGATCCAAGACCTGCGCATCGAGTCCGTCCAGAACTGTTTCGATCTCCTGCAAGCGCTTGCCTGCGGAGGAACTGCCCTCGGGCACGTTGACCTCGGTGATGTAGGCGCCGGTATCAAACCCGGCGGCTCCGGAGTGCTTGCGCGCCGGAACCAGACGCCAGCCGACAAGGGCGATGAAGACAACCCCGACCAGCGTCAGCGGCAGGCCGACCAACGTGAAATCGAACATGCCGAAACCGCTCGTGTCCTCCAGATTGGCGCGAAAACCGGAAATGATCAGATTGGGGGGAGTTCCGATCATGGTGGTGGTGCCGCCCAGAATCGATCCGAAGGCCAGGGGCATCAGAACCTTGCCCGGAGGGAGGCCCAGACGCTCTGCGATCTGGATGCCTACCGGCATGAGCAACGCCAATGCGCCGACATTGTTCATGAAGCCGGACAAGACGGCGGCCAGGGCGGCCAAGGCAGCGATGCTCGCCGTAGGCCCGGCCTTGGCGGGCAACACGTATCTGGTCAGCACATCCACCGCGCCGGAGATCTGCAGGCCGCGACTGAGCACCAGCACACACGCCACGGTGACCACCGCCGGATGTCCAAAGCCCCGGAAGGCGTCGACCGGCAGCACCAGCCCGAACAGAACGCAGGCCAGGAGCGACCCTACGGCGACCATGTCATGACGCCAGCGGCCCCAGAGAAACATGCCGATGGTCGCGACGATGACAGCCATTATGACTGCTTGATCCTGGGTCATGTTCCAAACTCCGTCATGGGCTGGTCAGACATCTCCCGCTACCGCTTCATGCCATCCTGACCGGTTTCGCATGAAGGGCAGGAATACGCAGCCCGCGTCACCGCTTAAAAAAGTGAGGGTTGTCCGGAACCTTGCGGGGCTTGCCCTTTTCGTCGAGGGCCACGTAACGGAAGACGCCCTCGGTCACCAGCTCGCGCTCGGCCTCATACACGCCGACGAGCTGCCTGGCCCAGACTTCGAGCTTTATGTCCATGGAGGAATTGCCGACCCGCAGCAGCTCCGCGTGCACGCAGATGGTGTCGCCCATCTGAACAGGTTTTTCAAAGACCATCTTGTCCACGCTGACGGTCACTACCCTGCCCTTGGAAACCTCCGAGGCCATCAGCCCCCCGGCCACATCCATCTGGGACAGGATCCAGCCGCCGAAAATGTCTCCGCTCGGATTGGTGTCCCTCGGCATCGCCAGGGTCCTCAAGACCAGCATCCCGCTGGGCTGCCTTCCAACTTTCGATTCCACCGCCATGTTGTCCTCCCTTTTCTCGCACCCTGGATGTGAGCTGCCGTGATCAGACTTCCGACTGCATGCCATGCATAACAAGAAGATCCGCGCATTGTCATTCATTTCAAGCCTCCGGACCAATCATGGCACAAAGAAAAAGGCTCTGCGCTGGGCACCCCGTGTGAGCGGATGCCTTCCGCGCCGTCAGCGTCCCCGAATCCTGCCCACGCCCCATTTTCAACCCGGACCACGCGGATTCATTTTCTGTCGATAAATTGGCCAGTTGCAATCGCAGCATGGCCGCGTATGACAAAACACCGCCATTTCCCGCCAGAACCAGCGCGAACGAATCTCATGTCTTACACTCTTATTTTATTGACAATTATCAGCATTGAAGTTTTGTGGTTACGCATTGCGCCTTAAATAGGCCTGCGCGAATTCAAGCGGGCTTCGTGGGGGGTTACGTTTTCCGTTCTCTCAACATCCGAGGAGAAGATCATGGACCCAGAATTGGCAAGACCATTCATCACCGCCACCAGGGACGTGCTCTCGGCAATGGCTGATCTCGAAGTCGTGGCCGGCACGCCCTATGTCAAAAAGAACAATATGACCTGCGGGCTTGTTTCCGCCATGATCGGCATCACCGGAGACAGGCAGGGCGCATTTTGCATTTCCTTCGAACGCAACACCGCCGTGCACATCGTCACGCAGATGCTCGGAGAGGCCATCGAGGACCTCATGCTCGACGTCCAGGACGCCATGGGCGAGATCACGAACATGATCTCCGGGCATGCGCGGGTAGGGCTGGTTGACATGGGCCTCAAGCTGCAGGGGTCCACGCCGTCCGTGATCATGGGCGAGAACCTCTCCATTTCGCATGGAACCTCATCCAGAGCCATGGTCATCCCTTTTTCCTGCGAAGCCGGGGCATTCACTCTGGAATTCTCCTTCAGCTAGCAGACTGCCCTGAAACGGCGATCTGCTTCGTCACCGCAAAAAATCCAGGACCGTCACGTATGTTTCAATACGCTTCGGTCCCGGATTTCCCTTGTTCCTCGCATCTCACCATTTTCGAACAGTCTGCATATTCGATTTTTTCAACAGCCAGTCAGGACGTAGCGCAAGACGCACCTCCTCGGCTGCTGACTGGCTTGAGGCATTACGGGAGGGTTCAGACGGTTTGCACGAGACCTGCCTCGGATGCCTTGGCGAGCGCCAGGGTGCCGATGGCGAGGTCCTGCAGGGCCATGCCCGAACTGTCGTACACGGTGATCTGCTCACGAGATGTGCGCCCCGGCGCGCCGTTCAGCACCGCCCCGATGGGGGTGATGCGGTCCGCATCGACAAGCCCGGCCTTGTGCGCCGCCTCGTACTCGCCGATGGTCACGGACTGGCGCACCACGTCGGCAAAGAGGCTGGCGGCGGCCACCAGGGCCGGGTCCAGTTCCTGCTTGCCCGGTGCGTCGGCGCCCATGGCCGAGACATGCGTGCCCGGACGCACCCAGCCGGCCTCGAACAAGGCCTCGCGCGCGGCCGTGACCGTGACGATGATGTCGGCCTTTTCAATGGCTTCCCGCATAGCCGTGGCCTCGGCAGGCAGGCCCAGTTCCTCGCGGATGCGCCGCGCGAACTGCTCCGCAGCCTGGGATGAGCGGTTGGCCACCAGCACCGTCTTGATGGGACGCACCTCGCGCACGGCCAGCAGCTCGAACCATGCCTGATGGCCCGCGCCGACCAGGGCGAGGGTCCGGCTGTCCTCCCGCGCGAGCTGGCGAACGGCCACGGCGTCCGAAGCAGCTGTGCGCAGCGAGGTCAGGTGTGACGCCGCCACCAGGGCCTTGGGGTAACCGGTCTCGGGGTCCAGCAGCAGGGTCGTGGAGGCATGCGCCGTCAGCCCGCGAGTCCGGTTTTCCGGCCAGTAGCTGCCGACCTTGAGCCCGACGACCCGGCCCGTCCGGATAAGCCCGCTCTTGATGCTGAACGATGTCCCGGCACCTGGGCCGTGCCCCTGGGCCACCGAAAAAACCTCGGCCATGTCCCGGCCGTATTCGCGAAACATGGCATCTATGGCCGCTATGGCGTCGGCCATGGAGACGACCCTGGCCGCGACTTCCTCACTGACGAACTCCATGATCAGCCTCCCTTGCCAGGCTGCCCCAAAACGGCGATCTGCTTCGTCACTCCAGAAAATCAAAACCCGCACGTTGTTCCAACTACGCTTCGGCCCTGAATTTTCTTTGTTCCTCGCAGCTCAGCATTCTTGAACAGCCCGGAGTTTTGAAATTTTCGGCAATCACTTACCAGCCGGTGAAGCGCGGCCACACCGCCGTCACCTCGGTTCCGCCGCTGCCGATGACGTGGTAGCGGTCATGCTGCGTTGCCGTCGCGCACGCATGGCTGGGAAGAATCCGCAGCCGCGTGCCGATGGGCAGCTCGCAATCGGAGCGCGGCGCGCCCGGACGCGCCGCCACGATGCCATGCTCCTGATTGACACTGGTGACGATGAGACCGGACACGGGACGCCCCGCCACGTCGCAGACCAGGCCATAGCCCTGGTCCACGACCTGCCCCGCCGTGCCCCTGTCACAGGACAGCGCCGTCCAGCCGGCGTCGATGATCGTCCAGCCCTTCTCGCGTTGATGACCGATGACCGTAGCCAGCACCGAGAGGGCGATATCGTCCTGCGTGCAGATGCCGATGCCGGCCTGGACCAGATCGAAGAAAACGAAGACGCCGGCCCGCACCTCGGTCACGCCCGCATAGCTCTGCGCCGAAAACGCTGTCGGCGTCGAGCCGACGCTGACCACCGGACAGGGCCAGCCCGCCGCGCGCAGGATCTCGGCGGCCATGACCGCAGCCGCGCGCTCCTGCTCCGCCGCAGCCGCCAGCGCCGCGCTCCCGCGCGCCTCGTAGCTCTCGCCGGCGTGGGTCAGCACGCCCATGAGCCGCGCTCTGGGACTCAGGGCACCCGCGATGGCCAGCAGCAGGGTGAAGTCGTGAGGCTTCACGCCCGAGCGGTGGCCGTCGCAGTCCACCTCGATGAGCACGGGGATGGGGTCGGCCGGGTCGGATGCGGCCGCGACCGCCACTGCCTGCTCCACGCTGTCCAGCAAGATGGTCAGGACGCCTCCGCGCTCACGCAGAAACGCGCTGCGCAGGACCTGCACACGCGGCAGCTTGTCCGGCGCCATGCCGACCGCATAGATGATGTCGGTCACGCCGCGCCAGATCAGCTCCTCCGCTTCGCGCAGGGTCGAGACCGTGGCCGGGCCGTTTGGCCTGGTCATCAGACGGCGGGAAATCTCCCATGACTTTGCCGTCTTGAGGTGGGGGCGGAAGGCGACGTCGGCCTCGTGCAGGCGGGTGCGCAGCCGGTCGATGTTGCGCTCCATTCGCGCCTCATCGACAAGCAGACACGGTGTCTCAAGGCTGGTCAGAGGACACGACAGGGACGGGTCCGAGGGGGCGTTGGCGGGGGCAAGTTTGGTCATGCGGGTGCGCTCCATGATGGATATTACCATGAAAATAGCACCTCTGGGACAAAGTTCAATTTACAATTCGTAAAGCCAAGATTAAGTCCAGCCTTAATGCTTACCGCCGACGATCTGAAATTCATTGCCGCCGTCACCCAGTCGCCATCCCTGGCGGCGGCGGCCCGCCAGCTCAATGTCACGCCGCCCGCCGTGTCGCAGCGGCTGCGCGGGCTGGAGGCGCGCCTCGGGGTCAGCCTGCTGGACCGCAGCTCCGGCCGCATCACCCTGACCGATGAAGGCGAACTGCTGGCCGCATGGTCCGCCAGGATCCTCACCGAGATCGACGACGTGGCCGAACGCCTGTGCGAAAGGCGGGGCATGGTCGCCGGCAATCTTCGCATCGCGGGCCCGACGGGCTTCGGACGACGCCACATCGCGCCCGTGGCCATGGCCTTCCACCAGCAGCATCCCGGCGTGACCATCAGCCTGGACCTCTCCGACAACCCCATCCGCCTCAAACCCAGCGCCTGGGACATCATCATCCACATCGGTGAACTGCATTCCCAGCCCTACCACATGCTCACCCTCGCGCCGAACGAACGCATCCTCTGCGCCTCGCCGGACTATATCGCGCGGCGCGGCGAGCCCCGCGTTCCGGCGGACCTGGCGGGACACGCCTGTCTGACCCTGCCCGAAAACGACGAGGACGTAACCCTGTGGCGCTTCTCGCGCCACGGAGGCAAGACCGAGACCGTGCGCATACCCGTGGGCGTGGCCTGCAACGACGGCGACGTCATCCGCGACTGGGCCGTGGGCGGATGGGGCATCATCCTGCGCTCGGAGTGGGATGTCGCGGATGATCTGGCCGCCGGGCGGCTCGTGCGGCTGCTCCCCGACTGGAATTCGCCGGACGCGCCCGTGGTGGCCCTCCTCGGCCCACGCCACATGCGCGCCGCACGGACCCGCCATTTCCTGGAACTCTTAAGCCAGTCGCTGAGCCCGCCGCCCTGGCGATCGTAAGAGCGCTGCCGGGATTCGCCGGAAAGACATCTGATTTTTGTGTTGGTCTGATGAAACATATGAGCTTGTCGGGAGTGAGAATGCTCAAACAGGGAAAAATCGCGCGCTGGGAAGACGAGAAAGGCTTCGGATTTATCGATCCTGCAAGCGGGGGAAAACATATTTTCGTGCATATCAAGGCATTTCCACGTGGTGCGCGCAGGCCGGAAATTGGAGCAGGCGTAAGCTACGTGGAGTCCAATGACGCGATGGGACGCTCCAGGGCGGAAGATGTTCGCCTGCTTGACGAAAAATTCGCCTTTGGTCCGGCATCCAAGGCATTCGTGCTTTCGGCGTCCTTCTTGTTGGTGCTCGCCGCCATTGCTATGCGCGGTATTCTGCCGTTACATTTTTTTCTGCTCTATATCTGCATGAGCATCATCACATTCCTCGTGTACGCAATGGACAAATCGTCCGCCAGAAAAGACGGTCAACGCACGCCGGAAAACATGCTGCACATGCTGGCATTGTTGGGCGGTTGGCCCGGCGCTCTTTATGCGCAGCAGCTGCTGCGGCACAAATCAGTCAAACAGCCGTTCCGGAGCATCTTCTGGCTCACCATCGCGCTGAACATCATGGCGCTTGGCTACCTTGCTTCGGACCGTGGCGCCTGGCTTGTGGATATTTTCATGAAGATGCTGCGTTAACAGCCAGGCCATTTGTAATTTTGCGACCGTCAGGTGTGGCCATATTCGCTCGACGCAAACCGCAACACCCGCTTCCCTTCCTCTTTTTGGAGTCCTCATGCTGAATATCGGTTGCCATCTCTCCTCTTCCAAAGGCTTCCTGGCCATGGGGCGAACCGCGCTTGCAATAGGCGCAAGCACATTCCAGTTCTTCCTGCGCAACCCGCGCGGCGGCGCGGCCAAAAACATCGACCCGCTGGATGTCGAGGCATTTCTCGAACTGGCCGCAGCGCACAGCCTGGCTCCACTCCTGGCGCACGCTTCGTACACGCTCAATCCGTGCTCGGCAGACGCGAAAACCCGAAGCTTCGCCCTGGAAACCATGCGCGACGATCTTGCGCGCATGGAATACCTTCCGGGCAACATGTACACGTTCCATCCGGGCAGCCATGTGGGCCAGGGAACGCAAGTCGGCATCGCGCTGATAGCCGACCAGCTCAATGCGGTGCTGACAAGGGAAATGACAACCACCGTGCTGCTCGAAACCATGTCCGGCAAGGGCAGCGAGGTTGGTGGCACGTTCCGGCAGATGCGCGAGATCCTGGACCGCGTCGAACTTGCGGAAAAGATGGGAGTCTGCCTCGACACCTGTCATGTCCACGACGCCGGATATGACATTGCCTGCGATCTGGAAGGCGTGCTGGCGGAATTCGACAAGACCATCGGTCTGGAGCGGCTGCGTGCCATCCACATAAACGACAGCCTCAATCCCCTCGGCAGCCACAAAGACCGCCACGCCCGAATCGGCCACGGTCATATCGGTCTTGAGGCATTCACCCGGATAATCAACCACCCAAAGTTGCGACACCTGCCTTTCTATCTGGAAACCCCGAACGAGCTGCCGGGGTACGCGGAAGAGATCGCCTTGTTGCGAGGGGCTTGGAAGGGATGATGAGGAAGATGGCCGCAAGGGCCTAGACGAGGGCGGGGTCTTTGCGACTGAAGCCACGGCTTCCGGTGAGACTGGCAATGTGAGAGAAGCAGAGATTCCGCTTACGAAACGGGCAAATATGTTCAAACAAAGTAAGCCAGTTCTTAGCCCTGTTCGGGACGTAATTACCACCGCGCCAAAATAACTATTGCCTCCCATAAATATATCACCTTCAAGTCATCCACCGCCAAATTCCATCTTGGCCTTCCCGTCCATCAAATCCCGCCCCAGCCGCACCAAAACCCACAAAATTTATGACTAATGTGTATAAATTTGATTAATTTTTCCCATAATTCATTATTTACATTCCTTCCACAAGGAACACATTGGGAAGATCAATCAATGACGTTTGGTTTCGGACTTCGTCTTCTCTGATTCCTTGTGGGAAATGAATACGCAGTGCGGAGATGCGCAGTATCTGCCCGGAAAGCCTTAGAAAAAATTTCATACGCAAGTCGTCCTCAAAACCGAAACAGCAGTCGAAACGGACGAGATCAACGCCATCCACGGAACTATGAATGGGGAAAGATGCAAACGCATAGAGAACACGTACTCACTTTGACTGACTGTGTTGCTTGGCGAATCGAGCGGGGCTGCGGCCGGGCTGCCGCGTACGGCATCGCTTTCAACGATACGACGGGATCAACGGGTCGGAGGAGCATTGTGGTTATGCTTCCCAGCCCATCGGTCCGCAGGGGATAGGCATGGAACACACCGGCCGCCAACTGCGAGTCCGTCCGGACGGTTTGCGCTTCAGAGCGGGATTTACCAAATTGCTTCCACGCACATGGTGCGTCCTGGCGGCGCTGATTTTCCTGCCTGCGCTGGCCTGGGGCTTTTCCATGGAACTGCCCGTCAAATGCGCCGGCGCTGGTCTCTGCATGGTCCAGAACCACTTCGACCACGACGCGTCCACCGGCTACGCCGACTACACCTGCGGCTCTCGGACCTACGACGCGCTCACAGGCACCGACATCCGGGTTTTCCACGCAGACATGAGGAAGGGTGTGCCGGTGCTGGCCGTTGCCGATGGGGTGGTGCGCTTCGTGCGGAACGGCGAACTGGAAGGGGAGATTTCCCTGCGCGGCAAGGAAACGGTCAAGGGCCGTGAGGAGGGCAACACCGTGGTTGTGGTGCATGCGGACGGTTTCGAGACCCAGTACAGCCATCTGAAATGGGGCTCCGTGATCGTCCGGCCCGAGCAGCAGGTCAGGGCCGGGCAGGTGCTCGGACTGCTGGGCATGTCCGGAGCCACGGATTTTCCCCATCTGAGTTTAATGGTCCGACACCAGGGCAAGCCCGTTGACCCTTTCATCGGTCCGGATTTCGAAGGGTGCGGCGGGAGGCGTGCGCCTCTCTGGAGCGCCGAGGCCCTCTCCTCACCCGTCCTGACATACCGAAAAAGCGGACTGCTCGAAGCAGGGTTCTTTTCGTCGCCTCCACGGGCAATCGTCTCCATTCTGCGTCGCCTGGACGGAATCGAGAGCAAGGCAAGCGACCCGCCGATGCTTGTATTTGGAGTTGCGGTTTTCGGGCCGCTCCCGGACGATGTCTGGTCCATGCGGCTCTTGGACCCAAGCGGCCAGGTTCTGGTCGAATCCAACGCCATACAGAAACGCCATGAGACCCAGACCATGTGCTACGTGGGCATGACGTGTGGCGCGGGCTGGAGGCCCGGGCGCTACCGGGGCGAATTCAACCTGTCCAGACCGGGGGAAGGCGATGTGGTTGCGGTGGTGAGAGAGGTAGAGATTCCTTAATGGGCAGGCCAAACACATTCCCTGCGCACGGCCCCGATGTGGCATGAACTCCTCCATCTGACCACAAGCCCATGACGACAATGACTACCCGCAACCCGATGCCTTGAATTTTTCAATTCACATCGCGCGCCTGCAAACCAACACCAGAAATCCTTAAAAAAAGGGACTTCAGCGTTTCGACTGAAATCTCTCTCGACCTATCCACAGAGTCCATTAAGGCATGGTGGTTGACGCGAGTGGGTCCTACGAGGCATTCACTGTCATGAGTATATCGCTCGTGTGACCATCAGCCCGCTGACTTGGATGTCGAAAGCCCAGCAAAAACAGTTCAAAATGATGATAGCTTGCTGATCCCCACTGTGAAACCGCTTTTGATCATGTGAATGAAAAAATTTGGGTCCTGGCGCGTTTCCTGTATATTCGAGTGTGATCCCACGTGATGCAAATAGAGAGACACTTTAGAGCGATTTTATCATAGCCTGTCACTCAATGTATGAGGAGTCCATTTATGAATGTTTTGAGCCTTCTTGATCAACTTTTGCAGTCTGGACAGGGTGTGAATACGGGAAACCGCGGGCCAGCTCCAGCTCAAGGAAATCCCTTGGGTTCTCTGCTCACGGGAGCGGGAGGCGGTGCTTTGGCTGCCGGCGCGATAGGAGTGCTCATGGGCAGCAAAAAGGCACGAAAGATTGGAGGCACAGCGCTTAAATACGGCGGTCTGGCGGCGCTCGGCCTTGTGGCCTACAAGGCTTTCAACACCTGGCAGCAGAACAACGCCTCCACAGTCCAAGTGCAGCAACCCCGGACGGTTGACAGGATCCCTGCTTCCGAAGCCGAATTTCATGGAAAGGCCGTTCTTCGGGCGATCATCGCGGCTGCAAAGGCGGACGGTCATGTTGACGATCGTGAACGGCAATTGATCGACGAGAGTATCGCGCAGTTGACCGATGACCGGGAACTGCAGTTCTGGGTTGACCAGGAGCTGCGCAAGCCAATGGATCCTGCGGAAATCGCAACTTCCGCCACAACTCCAGAGATTGGCGCTGAAATGTATTTGGCCAGCCTGCTGATGGTGGACGAAGAAAATTTCATGGAGCGTGCGTACCTGGATGAACTGGCTCGCAAACTGAATTTCGAGCCGTCCTTCAAGATGGAACTGGAGCGTCAGGCCAAACAGGCACAACTCTGATCTGGCAAGCGGACGCATCTTTGCAGGGTTGACCTGCCGGAAAACTCAATTTTTGAAGAATTCCGGCAGATTCATTTTTTTGCACTCCAGGCAGAAACATTCTGGCACCGTGTCACACGAAGGCAAGAGCAGCGAGACATCCGGCGCAACCGCACGCAAAATCAATCCAGCACCAATGCCGCTTGCTCCACAAGTCCAGAAACTCCTTGACCACGGTCACCAAAAATCCTGACAAATACAAGGGCGTCCAGTACTGCCCAGAAAGCGTCAAGAAAAAGCCCCAAAAGAAATGGAGCTGCCAATCAATTCTGAAGATCGCCATGACGCGCAATGCAGCCGATTTGTACCAATGCAAACAATTCATCACAATCTCCAGCAAGGAGCAATATCAGTGCGTTGGGTACACCATTGATGCATTAAAATGGCAAAAGATTCTTTTGGAAGAAATGCATAATATGCATTCTCCGAAACATGCGGAAGGATCGAATGATCCGCGATCATTGCGGCGCGGGACTACCCTCACCGTTTCCCCCGATTATGGCCGACAGCATCCCTATCGGCACACCCAACTCCTCCAGCTTGCGAACCAAGGATGCCAACAGCTCGTCCAGCGCGCCTGATCCGGCGGCTTCGATGCCTTTCAATGTTTCAATCTGCTTGAGCTGTTCGGGTTTCAGGGTATCCACGATGGCCCGCCCGATCTCCTCACGCTGCGGAAGACTCAGGTTCTCATTCTTGAGCTTGTTCAAAAGGGGTTCAATGATTTCGCGTTGCTGCTGGCCGAGTTTCAGGTCTGCTTCAGAAAGCTGCGTTTGCAGGGCCGTCACATCCATAGATTGCAGATAATCGACCGCCCCGCCGACGAAACGGGCGGCAAGCACGGTCAAGGTAATGACAAGAGCGGTCCCGATAAATCCGGTCAAGGCCAGAGCTATGACTATGCGCCGTCCCCAACTGCTCGGCTTGGACGCGTTGCGCTTGAAATTGGGGTGAACTGACGTTTGGCGTGATTCGGCCATCTGATTGTCTCCTTGATGAATGGTGTGTGTTTTGAGGGGTTCAGGGCTTCAGCAGACCGCCCATGAGCAGGCCGCCGAACATGCCGCCAAGCCCGCCGAAGCGGGACGGGGTGCTCGTGACGGATTGCTTCGCCATGATTGTCGAGTCTTTGGATGGGGAGACGGGTTTGTTGTCGCCGCTGCCGTATGAGGGCTTGCTCCCGAAAGAGCCTCCCCCGCCCATGCATTTGGCATCCGCCAGATCGGGCCAGGCGAAAAGAAGCAGGGTCAGGGCGATAAGCGGGAAAAATAGATAGGCCAATCCAGGATGCGCAGCGACTGCGCAGGATCGCGGGGCGGGAACATTCTTCATGGAGCCTCCAGTGGTTGGCTGGAGGTCCTTAAAAAAAAAGACCTCCAGCATGTTTGTCATGCTGAAGGTCTGGCTCATCGGTGGATTTCCGACGGCAAGGCCAAGCGCTTTCGCGCCAGTATTGTTGACCTTGCCCTTGGGAGTTACTCCCCTTCAAAAATTTTTATATTTTTGGATATGGCTCTTTGTCAAGGGCAATTCCGATCGGCGCAGTCCGTAATCAAGAACCGCAAAGAATCACAAGAGCAAGAAAAACCAAGAATACGCCATCCTGACCAATATTATCCATATTAGATCCCACAAACAGAAAAAAGGGATTGCAGCGTTTAAACTGAAATCCCTTATCTTCTTTTGGCGGGGCCGATGGGACTCGAACCCACGGCCTCCGGCGTGACAGGCCGGATTTAACACACAATATTAACGCCTAATTATCTGTTTTTATTGATATCCATAATGGCAATTCGTTCACAGAATTCACATTTTTCACACCTTGGGACACGTGCTGGACACGCATACCGGTACCTCGCGTGTATCGGTATGCCGGAAGTGTTTGTCCATCAATAACAGTAAAAAAATCGCTGAAATTGGCCAATCCACCCCCATAGGGGGTGGCCTTCCTGGCCAATTTCTGGCTTCGCCACCGCGATTTTGTAAGAACTCGCAAGGCAGAGCCAGATATCTCTGACCACGCCCAGAGGACGTGGATTTCTACACCGCATTAAATTGGAGCAGCAATCGTCTTGTTTTGAGCATTGCAATTATTAACGGACTGATATTGAAAGCATTGAATGTGTATCACGGGCGGTCGATCATTTGCCTGCATATCGGAATAGAGTGCCCGGGGGATCTGATGGAAGATCTGCGGCACAGCTAGCGCTGCTTCAAAAGCAGACGCCGCAAGATGATGCGCCCAATACTCGCTGAGTTCTCCGCTTTTGCATCCACATAAGGGCGGCTCGTCGCGCGGTCGGATTTAATTTCCTGTAGCGCGCCAGCGAACCCGGCGGCGAAGGGCTCGTTGATGTCTTGCCCCACCCTGCATTTCCCGGCCTGGCTTGCACATGCGTCCGGGTTCTTCATGATACTCCATATATTTCAAGGGCCCGGAGGGGCACCCTCGGCGACCTGCCTGCGCATCGGCAGGCGAATATGGAATGTGGAGCCCTTCCCTTTCACGCTGTCAAAGGTCAGTTCGCCGCCGTGGCTTTCCACGAATTGTCTGGCGATGGCGAGTCCCAGGCCGAGTCCCTTGGCTTTGCCCTTGGTCTGGAATGGCTCGAAAAGACGGTCCCGGATTTCATCTGGGATTCCCGGTCCGCTATCTTTGACATCAATGCGCACGCTATCCGCATCCGGCTGTTCCAGGTCGATGGCGATGCTGCCGCCCTTGCCCATGGCGTCTGTGGCGTTGTAGACGAGGTTCTGCAATACTCGCTGCAGCCGCCCCGGATCAGCTTCAATCATGCATGATTCCGGTGCCGCCGCGGAAAGCTCCACGCCCCTGCTGTGCAGGAAGCGCTTGTTCAGGTCCACGAATCGACGCAGAAACTGCCCCAGTTCAATCTTTTCCAGGCGCAGGCTCGTCTTGCCCCGGGAATAATCCAGCACTTCCTCGGCCATGGCGTTGACCCGCTCCACTTGCTCGACGATAAGGGCACAGCATTCCTTCATTGCATTGGAATCGGCAAGTCCGGACTGCATCAGTTCCGTGGCCATGAGAATCACGGAAAAAGGGCTGCGAAAATCATGCACAACCCCCAGCACCACTTGGCCAAGGAGCGATAATTTCTCCCGGCGCAACAGTTCGTCCACATACATGCGGTTGGACTGCCGCATTTTCCGGATTGTTTGGATCATCAGCCTGATGGCGGGGTTGTTTTCCGTCCCTCCCAACTCGTCGATGAGCACGTTGCTCGGAATCCTCAACAGCCGCACGCACCCGACTGCGGTAGCCTGCGCGCTGCGGGACTCCCCGTCCAACACACCGAATTCGCCAAAAAAATCGTCCTCGCTGGCTACGGCAAGATATTCCTGACGACCGGCGGCGCTGGTGGTCAGGCTGACCTGGCCTTGAAGCACGACATAGAGCGCATCCGCCGGATCTCCTTCCCTGAAAATGACGCTTCCGTCCTCAAACTCCAATATCCTGCTGTGATCCAGCAGACGAGCTGCGGCAGAAGGCTCAAAAATCGAAAGGAACGGGTGATCCATCATGAATTCTCCGTGGGTCTTGTTCGCCCGGTGACCCTGCCCAGCACGGCACTCAAATCGTCGGTACTGCCAGCCTGCTTGGCTTCGGCGATAAGAGTGTCCGCTATTTCCTCGAGACTCAAGGGAGATCGAAGCAGCTCGATCATGCGCTCCCGGAGCACATGATCGTGAACTCCATCGCTGGTCAGCAGGAGCAGATCTCCAGCCGTGACGCGAAAACTGCCGCTATCGGGGTGCATTGCGGAGCAACCGAGGCACTGATCGAGGACATTGCGCAAAGGATGGTGGGGAAGCTCTTCGAGGGTCACATCGCCGCAGTCGAGCAAATCCTGCAGAAAACGGTGGTCCCTGCTGACCTGCGTCAGGCCGCCCGCGCTGAAGTGGTAGAGACGGGAGTCCCCGACATGGGCCCAGCACGCCTTTCCATTTTCAACAACGACCACGGTCAGGGTCGTGCCCATGCCGTCAAGGCTCGCGTTTGCCTGGGAGACCGACGCGATTTTCTTTCCGGCGGCCCTGAGCGCATCGGCCAGGATGGCGGATTGCAGGGAGTCCCAGCGTAAACCGTTGTCCAGAAATTGTACGGCGATTTCCGCAGCCAGCCCTCCACCCGCCGCACCGCCCATGCCGTCGGCAACCGCTAGCAGGATTTCGCCGCCCGCAAGTTTTTTGGTAAGGATGCGATCCTGATTGTCAGGGCGCCGCAAACCTGAGGCGCTCTTTCCGGAAAAATGAGCTATCTCTTTCACATGCGGCCTTCAGATGTCCTTGAATTCACTCACATGCAGGTTGATTCCCAGTTCCGTAGCCCTGTTCCCAAAGTCCTCCAGCAGCAGTTTGAGCGCCTGCTGCTTGTCCGATGGATGGATCAAAAGCAGGGAGGTCACAGTGCGTTCCGTCTTTTTACTGGCCGCCGGGGCTTTGAGTCGCCGCTCGGAGATGGACGCGAGCATGGCCTTGGCCTCGATCACGTTCTGAAAGCGATCCTCCGGTGCGCAACGGCCGCAGGTCATGACAAAATCCCGAAACGCCTGCGGAAGTCCTGGCACCAGCTCGGCGGGGTCTGGAAGGTCTTGGCTGCAGTGCAGTTCCATGACCTCGGCCAGGTTCTTGCTGGGATAGGGTTTCGTGCCCGTGACCATCTCGTAGGCCATGACTCCCATGGAGTAAATGTCGGAACGCGAATCCACGGGCCAGCCGTCGATCTGCTCCGGAGGGGCGTAATGCACCGTTCCGCGGATGTTCATATCCTCGGTTCCGGGGGCGCAGGCCAGACCGAAATCCAGAAGCTTGACCTGGTCGTTCTCCAGCAGAAAAATGTTTGCAGGCTTGATGTCCCGATGGATGATGTCGAGCGAATGCGCGCAGGACAGTCCGTCGCAGACCTGCAGGAGGATCTCCGTGCAGCGTTTCGCCGGCAAGGGTCCGACCTTGCTCATGTGTTCTTTGAGTGATTTGCCTTCCAAATACTCCATGATGATGAAGATGGTCTTGTAGATCTCTTCGATGTCGTAGACGCTGACTATGTTGGGATGGCTCATGCGGGCGATGATCTCGGCCTCCTGACGGAAGGTGTTCAGAAAGGACGGCTCCATGGCCATGTCGTGTTTCATCATCTTGATGGCCACCGGCAGCTTCAGTACCTTGTGCTGGCCACGGTAGACGATGCCCCACGCCCCCGTGCCGATCCTGTTGCTGAGGACGTATTTGCCGATGGTGCGGTCACCTATGAACAGGCTGCTGTCGAATCGTTTGGACATGATCTCGGTCAAAAAAAGCCGCAGTTCCGGATGGCTGCCGGCCAACGCTTCAAAATCCTTGAGGTCGAGCTTCCAGAGGACCATGTCTGTTTCGGCGTCCACATTGGCGGTCCGGGGCTCTCCCGTGAGAACGGCCATCTCGCCGAGCACGTCCCCGGCTTTGAGCCTCACGACCACATGGGCCTGGTTGTCTTTCTCCACAAAGACGATGCAGACTCCATCCTGAATCAGATAAAGACATTCGCCGGAGTCCCCCTGTGTGATAATCCGCTCACCGGACTTGACCACGGTTTTGCGCAACGCATTGAGCAGCAGACAAAGCCCCTGCTCGGAAATGGCCTGAAAAAAGCTGGCGTTTATCAGGAACAGCAGATCGGCGGGGCTGGGTTTCAAGGGGTCGGTCTCCCACTGACATGTGAGGGCGGGATCCATGTCTGCATGCAGAAATTCAACGCCGGAGTTGTAGAAACCATCCTGATTTTTCCGGGTCCAGACAATCCGGGTGGGCCGGGTGGTCCAGGATCCGGCGCTTCTGTCGGCCACGGAAAGATTGAACGTAGTGCCAGCCGCCAATTGAAAGGGAATTTGCAGCTGAAAACCGCCGTCGGAGCAGTTTTTTACATCGACAAACATGTACAAAATATCTTTGGCGCAGGTCTCGATGTCGCAGGCCAGACCTTTGGCTTGTAGGATACCCAAGAGCTGCTGCTCCGGAATGCTTCTCGGCCAGTTACGGCGATCGATGAGCGCGGACATGGTTGAATCTCCTCTCTGGATGGCAATGATGACGGTTCAGTCTCGGTCGGACGGGTTTACCTCTCCTGCGTAGCGCCGGTGAACCTGGCGGCGAAGGGCTCGATGATATATTGCAGCACCATCTCCATTCCTTCGCGAGCGAAGAAAGCACGCATACCCTCAGGACTGTTCTTGTCGCAAAAAATTTCGGTCAGAGAGTCGAGTTGCGCATCCGTGCGATCCGGATCGTGATGCGTCAGCGCGAGTTGCTTGACCCCGTTGCGCCCGCACGACGCGATGACGTCCTGCATGGCGGAATGCCCCCATCCGATTTTGGATGGATACTCCTGGGCTGTATACTGCGCGTCATAGACAACCAGGTCCGCGCCCCTGTAAAATTTTTCCACGAGCCTGTTCTGCTCGATCGCGACCTCTTCGGCCTTCTGCGCGATTTTACTGTCGTAGGCCGGATTTTGCGGATCAAGGGCGTAAAGGTTCTGGTATGTTTCGGTATCGAACACCGTGGCCACGGATCTCCCGTCGCAGTCAAAGCGGTATCCCAGGCAGCTGATGGGATGATTGAGGTATTTTGTGGCCAACTGGACTCCATCGCCCAGATCAAACTCATTTTCTCCGAGCTCGATGAAATGGATTTTCGATGCCAGTTCTTCCATCCTGACCGGAAAATACCTGTACTCGAATTGCCCTTTGAGCACTTTTTCCAGGGAATCCTGTTCAAAGGTCAAGGGGCCGTAAATGCGAACGGTCATGCCCGGCATGTACATGGGCGCAAAAAACGGAAACCCCAGGATATGGTCCCAGTGCGTGTGACTGAGAAAAATATCGAGCTCTCGCAACCCATCCTTGATGTCGTTGCGGAGCAGATGATCGCCCAGGGCGCGGATGCCTGTTCCCGCATCGACGATCAAGATCCGCCCCGAGTCGGTGCGGATCTCAATGCAAGTCGTGTTGCCTCCGTACTTGACCGTGTCCGGCCCGGGGCATGGAATGGATCCCCGCACCCCCCAGAATTTAACCTTCATGAATGGCCGCCCCCTTTGGAGAATTGCAGAAATGTCCGGGTATTTTCACTCATCAGTGTTCTTTATGTTCTCCACCCGCGTCCAGATGAAAAGGAAACCTTCCGAAACTGCGCCCTTTTGCCACGCAATTAGGCGACCCAATCAATATCGGTCAATGCGTCAAGGTTCGAGACATCCGTCAGGTTGATCTGCCTGTCCGCGGTGGGGTTTCCGCTCTCAGCAAACGAAAAGGGAGTTCAATGCAAAAAGTATTGAGAGTTCGCACCCCGCATTTCTGCATGCCCGAACAAGAAGGAACGTCATTTTTTCATTTGCTCTGAGATCTCCTTCAAACCCACTTGTTCCAATAGGGAATTCCGCTGCATGAGCGCTGTCTGATCGTCGGGGGTTTTATCAAGCGTTTTCATTGCTGAATCAAAGGAGTCGTACCAAAGGCCTTCCTCGGCATAGGCGCGCACCTTCGTGCTGCCGTCTGCGGCTTCGAGCTTCTCATCAAGCGATTTAGACACCTTAATTTTTTCGATTATGCCCCCGGCGAGGATGTCTTTTGAACGATTTTCAGTATCGGGGATGAGAGTCACAAACCACTTGTAAGAGACGTCGGGGCTCAACCGGACATCATGATCAGCAAGGCAGAACGTGTGCAGGCCGTCCTCAACCGGACCGGGGAGCTGCTTCTCGACAAGCGGCTGTACGGCATCCTTGCGCGTGACTGTCATCTCAATAGGAAAATTCAATCCCCCGGAAACATACCAGTACAGGCAGGGCTGATCCTGGGTCGTGTAGCCCGCATGGTCGGGAGCCATGACTTGGATCGTGCACGTCTGGTTTTCCGTGATCCCTCTGGTTCCTCCTCCGACCCGGCCTGCGGGTGCACCCCGCAAAGGTGGCACATAGGAGGGCCTGAGGTTGAGATTGGAACTTGCCGACGCATTGCTTTTACTTTCTTCCTTTTCCCCAGCCGCATCAGACGTCATTGGCATGGTGAGAATCAGCAGCACCAGACAAATTAATTTGATCATATTCATTCTCGACCTCCTTTTAATATGAAGCAGGTTGCTTCTTACCCAAAACACGATGTACAACGATTTTTCCTTCTTTGCCCTTGAGGCTCATCTCTCCGATCGGTTCGGTCACATACTGTTCCCCCAGGAGAGATCGCGTATTTTCGCTGATCAAAATCCGGCAAACAAGATCATTTCCGATGGATTTATCAAGGCTCTCAAGTCTGGAGGCCGTGTTCACCGCGTCACCTAGTGTGGTGTATTTCAACCTCTTCGCTGACCCGAGGAGCCCCGCGACCACGTTCCCGGTATGGATTCCGATACGAAGACCCGTCGAAGGCAATCCCCGGCTTTTCCACTGATCATTGAGCTGAAGCATCTCTCTTTCCATGGCCAGGGCGCAATCCACCGCGTTTTGTGCATCTTCCCTGATCTCATGCTCTTTTGTCCTGGGAAGAGGCACCCCGAAATCCGCCTTGATCGCATCGCCGACATAGTTGTCGATGACTCCTCGGTGTTCCATAATGACACCGGACATGCCTTCCATATATGTGTTTAGCCAATCGAACAGCTCCTGCGGCGTCATCCGCTCGGATGTAGTGGTGAACCCCCTGATGTCCGAGAAAAGCCCGGTGACCGTCATTTCCTGGGAGCGGGGCCGTCCGTTCTCCATAAACTGTTCCCGCTCCTGCCAAATCATCTCGGCAATCTCCTTGGAAACATGCTTGGAGAAGATATTCATCAGGAGGGCCCGGGACCGCTTCTCCTGACCGGTCAAATACACGCTAACTGCCACTGCCGAGGTGGAGAACGCCAGGGTCGGTGGAATGACAGGGACCCACTGGCGGAACAGAAACAGGACATACCCGGCTCCGAAAAGGACCAGGAGCCCGATGCCGCCAAACAGGACGAATTGGAAGGCGGAACGTGTCCTCAACCCCACCAGGCCACCCAAAAGACTCCAGAAGAGCAACCAGACCGGCCGACAAGGTGCAGGCAATGTCGATATTGGCACCTCTCCTTCCGCAAATCTGAACAGCTGATTGATCATGTGGGCATGGAGAACGACTCCCGACATCTGCTGGTCTTCAGCCATGCTCGTACTCAGAGGCGTGAAAAAGGAGTCGTGGACGGACTGCGCCCGAACCCCGAGAAGAACGAGCTTGTCCGTGAGGGCATCAACAGGGACTCTGTCTGAGAGTAAATCCATGAAGCCGTACGTCCTGAACCCTGCTCCGGTGCTCCTATAATCCAGGAGATATTGGTATCCCCGTGCATCGGCCTGGTGGTAGCCGCCATTATCGGCTTCGAGAGGCGGAATGACCGTCTGT
This sequence comes from Desulfomicrobium sp. UBA5193, assembly GCA_002412965.1. GTDB lineage: Bacteria > Desulfobacterota > Desulfovibrionia > Desulfovibrionales > Desulfomicrobiaceae > Desulfomicrobium. The sequence goes on along the minus strand of DHWB01000003.1, from coordinate 752,507 downwards.
TTGAGGAGGATCTGCTCGGGATTGTCGGGAGCGGCCTTGGGGACGATTCCCTCTTCCCACAGGGAGAGCAGGGCCAGGGTGAGTGCAAACGAAGTGTATACGTTTACACCGTCATCCAGAAAGAGGAGACCACGCCGGACGATGCCGCCGGGATCGATCAGAATATCCACGAATGCGGCCTGGCCTGTACCCCTGATGACGGGATGCGGCGCAACGCCCCTTTCCCCCACCGTCATGACGCCGACGAGGTTCGGATGCTCGATAAACAGGGCCTCGAGCTCCTCGCTTCCCGGAGGCACCGCTATGTCGCGGAAGATATCCACGCCAATCCCTTTGGGCTTGTGCGAGATGATGATTTGCAGGGCCTTGGAAAGGACGGCGTCGGTAAGTGGCCACTGCCCCAGTGTCTGGATGTCCTCCTCGGTGACCTCGATTATAGTGATCCTCTGGTCCGGGGTATTGATCTTGGGCTGCATCCTGATGAACAGATCAAAGACCGACAACTCCGGTAACTCAAGCTGCCCCCCCGCGCGAAGCCCCCACACCAGCAGGAAGACCAGCAGGCTCACCAGGAGGAACACCGCCCCCGACCTCTTGAGAAGAGAAGGCATCGTTTTGCTGAGTCGCTGAGTAATTTTCTCCACAGGCCGGTACAAGGCGGACAGCACTTTATTGCCAGTCGTTTATCAAAATAAATGGGGCCCAGTATCCCGGATGATCATATCGCGGATCCTCTAGCATCTTGAGTTGCGCGGCCTGAAGGGCGGAAGCCCTCGAGCCGGCGGGATTTTTCAGGTGTCGGTAGAACTCAAGGACCAGCTCCTGAGTTGCCGGGTCGTTCACGTGCCACAGGGTGGCCAGGGCGCTTCGCGCTCCTGCACGCACCGCGACTCCGGCCAGCCCCAGAGCAGCCCGCTCATTGCCGGCAGCCGTTTCACAGGCGCTCAGAGTGAGCATGTCCAGGGGCTCTTCGCGGAATCTCAACAATCCGACATACTTCCCGATCCGCTCCATGGTAAACTGCTCATCATAGGCCAGAATGAAGGAATCGTGGGTATCCCCCCCGAAGTGCCCGTGGGAGGCTATGTGAACCATATTGTACGGCTCGGTCTTGAGCAACTCCTCGAGGACATCCATCTGGAACTTCTCATTGAGCAGAACGACTCCCTCATAGAGCTTCATGATGCCTTGAAGCTCCTCTCCGACGTAGGGAAGCCCAGGAAACCCCTGCACCGGCTCTGTGAGCCCCAGCGAAAGGATTTTTGCCTCTTTCCTTGGGAGTGGGCGGGAATCGGTCAAATTGAGGCCCGGGGTCATAGCGATCCGGTACCGGCTGATGAGAAACGTATCCCCGTCGTGCAGGGCGCTCATGGGGATGGTCCTCAAGGCTCCTCCCGGGACAAAGACCAGTGTTTCCGGTTTCATTTCCTCGAGATCGGACTCAAGTGGCCTGATCAACCAGTCATAGAGTGTCTGCGCGTGCGGCAGAAACTCCCAGGTCGTCCTCTTGACCAGCTTTCTGCGAAAATTCAGTATCTCTTCATTGAGGGCCTGTTCTCCGATGGGAAGCGTCACCCGTTTGAGCCGATTGGAGGAACTCAGCAAAAGCTCGGTCCGATTTTTGAACACAATGGGATAGATGACCATGATCGTTGATGAGATCGTGTCCAGCCTCTTTTTCTCATAATGTGCGGCATCGATGCAGTCGTCTTTGAAATAATCGCGCAACTCATAGACCTTCTGCGCTTCGAGGGTGTCCCGGGCTTCCTCAAACCACGGCTCCACGGGTTCCCCTGGGTTGCACCTGGAAGAACGCCGCAGCAGGAGGTCGACCATTTCCATACTGATGTCGCTCGCCGCCTTCTGATACGAGGAGTCCGGACTCGAATAGCAGGAGGCCATCTCCTGACGGATGGCCAGGAGTTCTCGCAGGGAATGTCGGTAGGAAACAATCGCCTCGTCCAGTTCTCCCAGCCGGTCGAAAATCCGCCCGCTCTGCCAGTGCCACCGGTAGAGGGCTTCGGATACATGTTGCTGCTGTGCGGCTAAAATGGCCCGGCGGGTCAACGCCAGTCCTTCCTGCAGCCGGCCCTCTCCTTCATACAGGCTCCCCATGTACCCCAGCCCAAAGGAGCGGGTCCTGTCATCTGCCGTTCTGGTGGCTATGGCCACGGCTTCAGAGTAGGCTTTATAGGCCGACTCGACCATCTCCTGTTTCCTCGCCGGGTACTGTTGCCCGAGCTCCGAATACAGGAGACCCGCATTGACAAACCCGAGGGCCTTGGCCTGTGAATCCTCTGTCTGCTCAAGCCGTGCAACGGCATCAAAGAGCTGCTTTTTGGTGGAGTCCGGCACCCCTTTGCGAAGTCCGACCATTGCCAGGTTCATAGCAGCCGAGGCGGCAACATCCCGGGCCCCTGACTGCTCGCTTACCTGTATGCTTTCACGGTAAAGGTCTTCAGCTTTCTCCAGGTTTCCCTGTCGTGCGGCGAGATTTCCTAAATTGTTGAGAATGGTTCCGGCGGTCTCGCCTGATCCTGTCTCAAGGACCAGGCCAAGTCCTTCCAGCATATGCTGGGAAGCGAGGGTCTCGTTTCCCAGCCCGAGATGGGCATTGCCTAGCCCCCCCTTGATGCGGCCGATCGTTCCCTTCTGACCGTCTTCACCGGTAAGTCCAAAGGCCTGGTTCAGGAGGTCGATGGCGTGGGTATACCGTCCGGTCATCTGCCTCACCTGTGCCAAACTGATGAGGGCCTCGATCCTCATGGATGCTCCACCAGGCAAGTCCTGTATACGCAGAAGCGATTCCAGACGGTCCGAGGCCTGAACAAAATCACCTCTCTTCAAGGCCCTTCTACCTTGCTCCAAGAGTTCCTGCGGGGTACCGTTGTTCATTTTCCCGCTTGAAGCTGGCTGCACGGTGCCGGCATCAGCCGGCGAGAGCGAAGAGAGCAGCGAGACCAACAGAAAAACGGCAAAGGGCAGGATCAGACGTCTTAAAGGCTTGGAGTTCCTACCGTGTCCAACGTTATGAATGTTCTTCTGTTTATCCTTGTTTGCAGTCATACCGGTCCCCCCACACTCTCTGGTCAAAAGCGGGCCAAAAGGGCTATTTGGAAATGAATCCCGTCATCCTGGAGTCCTTCGTAGGAAGGCGTATCCACATCCCTGAGCTGATGCCCCCAGTACACCTCTGCATCGGCCCTGAAGTTCGGTGTTCCCAGGGATGTTCCCCATCTGAGCCCCACCCCGATGCTCGAGAGGTCGTCCGGCTCAAACCCGTCCACATTATTTACCTTCCCGTAATCGTAGAACGGAGCGACTTGGAGGTACTCCGCCCATGGCTTGTTTCTGATCAGGGGAATCCTGACCTCGGCCGAAGCGATGAACGCCTCGTCGCTCACGATCAGGTTCTCGCGGTATCCCCTGACGCTGTACCTGCCACCTACGGATATCTGTTCCACAGGGAGAAGAGGGTCGTTCGCAAGCTGCAGATCTGCGCGGGCGAGCAGCTGGGCATTCAGGAAGTCGAAATTCTGTGCCCACTGGACCTGGCCCAGCCAGGCCAGAAATCTCGCGTCCGGCGCACCGTCGTCGCCGGTGGTGGCATCCAGGACGTCCATGCCATATGAGAACCGGGACCTGGCCGCAAAGGCCTGTCGCTGAGTCCTGTAGGTCCATTCCAGGGAGAAGCGGAGGGGGACAACGGTGGTGGAAGATTCCTCCACGCCCGACACAAAGGAGAACGGCTCGCCGTCCAGAGAAGTCTCGGATTCCTCGTATTCAACCGCGAGGGAGAGGGCGACTTCCTGCCTCAACGTCCGGTACACCGGTTGTCGCAGGTTTATTTCGTAAATGTTGCTCTCACTCACGATATCAAGGGGGCCGAACACGTTGTCCACAACGGTGGCATCGTCTCTGCGGTAGCGAAGCATGAGTGTGGTGTCATAGACCGTGACCGGGACCACGTACCAGGTATCGATAAGCGGGTTGAGACCTTCGGAAAATCCGTAGGTGAAGCTGAAGATATCCCCGTGTCCGGTCAGATTTTGATGGGCAAGCGTTGCAAGCCCGCGCTCCGCGCCCACAGAGGCTGATTGGTAGTTGTTGAAGCCGAGCCACACGGAGATGGGCGGCGTCTCCTCCACCCGGACGAAAAGCTCTCCTTCTCCAGGTGTCGTGCCGGGGCGAAGCTCAGCATGGATGAGCTGGATTCGCTGGTCCTGCTGCAGGAGTTGCAGTCGTTTCTGCAGGGGTTGGACATTGACCGGAACTCCGGCTCCCAAGGCGATCCGGTTCCGCAGGTAGTCGTCGTTGAACCACTTGTTATCCTCCACATGGATGGTGGTCAGTTTCCCCTCTACGATATGCAGGGTGAGTACACCATCTGCGACCGTCTGATCAGGAATCACGGCCCCGGAGTTGACGTAGCCGTTGTTCACATACAGGAGGGTCAAGTCCCTGCGGAGCGATTCCATATCCCCCATGGTCAGATTACTGTCCTCATAGGGGCCGGTTACCTCGGCGATCTCCTCTTCAGGAAAAACAGTGCTCCCGGTCACGTTGATCTCACGGATGTAGACGGACTCCAAGGAGGTCCAATCTTGCGGAGAAACCTTCTGTTCAACGGGAGGTAGCGTAAAAATATTTTCCGGCTTCTGCTCCTCCTCAGGCAGGATCTCGGGACGACTGTCCGTAGACCGGCCCGAATAGTCGAGGACCGGAAGGCCCTGGCAGATCCCCCTGCCCGCGAGCACCAGAAAAAGCCCGGTCAGCAGGAACGCCGTTGCGACTCCTGGTTTGCATCCGAAATACCTGCACGTATAAAGGCCTGCACAGCTTTTCTGCAAAGGGGTCCCTCCTTGTCCTGGACGAAAAGTTTGGCAGGAGTGATCAGTTGGGCGGGCCAGGCATGAGATTGCCGGGCTCCACCGGCAGGCCGTCGCGACCGCCGATTACGAAGCTGCTGTATTCTCCCCCGCGCAAACGGGCCAGACACTGCTCCCGGAGGAGTGTATCGGCACTGCTGTACTCTTCGGGAAGCGGCTTCAGCACTCCGCTGACGTTCTGGATCGGTGCCTGAATGTCCACGGTGCCGCTGATCCCTTTTTCGGAAGAAGCATCTATGATGCTACCGGGATCGGCCAAAAAAACTCCGGCCACGATCCGGATGTTGCCACCGGTACCCTCAAACGCATTGGCGATGATCGAGCTGTCCTTCATGATGAAGTACTCGGGATCGATGGCAATATTGCCGCCTGTGGTCTCCGGCCCACCCCCCACGCTCGAGGTAATGGTGCTGCCGACCATTTTGATCATGTAGGGCACGCGGATGTTGATGTTTCCGCCGTCCGCCTCCACCGAGGCCTCCGTGGCAATGGAACTGTCCCGCATGACGAACGAATATCCGGATGTTAAATCGATGTTCCCGGCATCCCCGGTCCCGGTAGAGGCCGCGGTAATGAAGGCCTCATCACTCATTTGGATGTCCCCGGCCTCAACAACGATCGTCCCCCCGGTTCCGGTCCCACGGGTGTCGGCCTGTATTCCGCCTTGCTTGGTCAAAGCGATGTCTCCTGCGATATAAAGCGCAATCGCTCCGCCTTGTCCGGCGCTGGTGGAGGTGGACACCCCGGTGAAGTCGAAATCCAGCGGGTCGGGTCTGGGGGACCCCTTGGCCCCGGTTATCTGGAGACCATCGGCAGTGATGGAGATGTCGCCCGAATCGCCGGTTCCTCGAAAGGAATCCGCATAGATCTGCCCCCGGCCGCCAATCTCGATCTGTCCTGCCGTGATGTCGATATTTCCCGCCGTTCCCGAGGCATCCGAATAGAGGCCGGTACGGATGACCCCACCGTTGTCGATGAAAAGGCTGTCCGCATCAATGATGATGTCTCCGCCGGTGCCGGTCGCCCCTGCGCCCAGGACACGGGAATCGATGCCAGAGAGGGCGTACCCGATTGGAGCGTATCTCTGATCTTCAATGTACCCCGAGATGATCAATTCACCCGTGCTGACATTCACGTCCGCGCCGCGGCCCAGGGCATATCCCCAGATGTCGTACAGCACCGAGCTGATTTGTCCGCCGTCCCGGAACTCCAGACTGTCGGCCGTGACGTTCACCGTTCCGCCGTTCGATGCATATCCAGCCTGAGCCGAGATTCCGGTAACCGTCGAGATGTTTTCAACGGCTTCCCTGTTGGCGGCCGATATGAAGATGTCGGGAGCTGTGATTGTCACGATACCGCCGCTCCCAATCCCATAGGCTCCCGTGCCGATGTTTGCCTGATCGGTCAGGGACAGGCGCTCCGTTGCCTGGATGGAGACATCGCCGGCATCTCCGTAGTCATAGGTCTGAGTGTTGATATAAAATCCATTGCGAACCACGATCTCTTTTGCAGAGAGGGCAATGTTTCCAGTATCCCCGGACCCGAATGCCGTGGTCGAGATATAGCCGTAATAATTGATGTCGTTGTAGGAGGTGGCATCCAGTGATGCATCACCTAAAAAAGCGTTCCGGGCCGCTATTTCGACTGAGCCGCCGCTTCCGGTCCCCAGGACCTGCGTATCTATGACCGCCGCATGGGTCATGATCAGATCTTCAGAGAGATCAATGTGCACTGCTGTGCCCGGATGGTCTTCAGGCGAGTCGACATCATAAAAATTGGCGTTGGCCCCCACCAGGTAGGCATTGTCCAGATGAAGATTTCGTCCTCGTATGTCGATGCGTCCGCCGGGATTGCCGTAGGCGTCCACTCCGGTGTCCTGCAACAGGATGTTTCCGCCCCTGATCACCACAGTTCCTGCGGCGTAGTACCCGTACCAACTGGTGGCGCTCACCTTGGCCCCGTCAGTGAAGCTAATCGAACCCAGCCGCGCGAAATCCGAGGTGTCCATGTCCGCAAGATTCAATTCGCCCGACGCGGCAACACTCGCCAGATTGACCGCCCCTCCGGGAGCGGTCAGAACCGCAGGAGCGAACAGCAGGTCCGCGGGTGCAACCGGGTATGCCTTGTAGGTGATGTCGCCGCCGATCATTGACAGGGTCTGGCCCTCGGGCACCTCGAGGTATGCTCCGTTTCCAGTGAGTGCAGCCGGATTCGAGTTCAGAAATCCAAAGGCTGCGGGATCGGCAACAGAGAGCACGGAGGGCGAACCAGGATCGCTTGAGAATTTCTCGTTGTTGTTGAACTTCAGATAATCGGCCGTGCTCACATGGAAGCTGCCTTTGACATCGAGCCTGGCATTGGGTCCAAACATCACCCCGGCGGGATTGAGCAGAAAGAGGTTAGCACCATTGATGGTGGATCTGACCAACCCGTCGATGGAGGACACGCCGCCTGTGACTCGTGCGATGATATTGGCAATGTCCGCAGAGCCACTGAAGATTGCGCTCTCACTCGCAGCGATATTGAACTTTCCGAAGCTGTGAAAAAGGTTCTGCCCGCCCCCGGGACGTATCCCCATGCTTTCGGTGATCTGAAAGTCGGGACCGGCAACAGCTCCCGACGGTCCGCCGAGAGAACCGTCTAGGTTCACTTCGGCCCGGGTGGCTGAAGAAAGAAAAAGAAGACAAAGCAGAAAGAGAAGGCAAAAAAAGCAGGTTGGGAAGGGTCGTCTCACCATACTGCCCTCGAAGCTAGAGGTTTAAAGAAAAGCAGGAGGGGAATGCTCCCCTCCCGCACCATCCTTTTGAGGACCTCAGTTCGTAATCTTCTTGCTCCTCCGGGACAGGGACCTGGCAATTCCCATCAGTCCGACACCCAGTAGAAGCAATGTGGAGGGCTCGGGAACGAGATTGGGGGCGTTCGGAGAAAGTGGCATGATCCCATAAAGAAAAGAATTGTATGGAGCAGAAAAAAAGCCCCATCCGTCTGGAAGATTTGTTCTGACATTTTTGATGGAGATACTGTCCGCAAGTCCCAGTAAAAAGACGTCGCCATATGCAGCGCCTAAATTGTTCAGATCGAAGTTGAAAGCACTATCCTCCAACAAAAACTGACTACTTTCAATGTAGGCAAAATCATAGACTTGGAATATATTAGGCGAAGGGAGCGAATTCGGCATAGCATCAACTAAATTTCCAGAATTGGGTACCCAGAAATCAGTAGAGGAGTAGAAATCATCCGAGAAAAAAGAAGCATACCACTCATTTCCGCCAGGTGCAGGCAAAGGCTGAGGCTTTGCCCCAAACACGAGGCTCACCGTGCTACCAGTCGCTTTAAAACTGCCTGAAGTCGAAATGAGCATTTCATCAGTACCTGGTGGAGACGGAACAGGCTTTGGTGTGCGCCCTCCAAAGCCCACACTCACCATTGACTCGCCCAAAGTGAAATCACCCGTGATCGAAAGCACATCTTTTCCTGGCGTCGGGGGCACAGGACCGGGCTTTTTCCCTCCAAATCCGATGCTCACATAACCCGCATTGGAAGTAAACCCATTGCCCACCGTGAGTGGAGTTTGGAGTACAAGACTGCCTGAAGTTTGAAGAAGACTACCCGATATAGCAAGAGAATCTGCGAGGGTGATATCATCATCCTCAATAACGAGATTTCCGTTGGAATAGATAGGGTTGAGTAGGCCCGCATAGTCAATTATTGTAAAACCGGGTCCGGAGATTGGATAGTAAATAATTTCCGCCCCCACCCCCTTTGAAAAAACGAGAGCCAGACCCAACGCCAGAATTGCCCCTGCCAATACGTTCGATGAACGAGTCTTCATATGCCTCCCTTTTGTCCCTGCTGAATTCTCCTTACAATAAACATTTTTAAATAATCATAGATAAATCTTGCCAAATAATGCAAAAAATATACCTTATAAATATTTCTGCGGAATATTAGATTGTTATTTCTCATTGGAACACTCAATGAGCGCTCAAAGTACATTAAATCTGACAACTCTACCGACACCACTGTAAAGATAAGCGACTCGAGATCGCCATCCGCATTGTGGCCCTGGGCAGAAAGAACTGGCTCTTCGCCGGAGTCCCTAAGGGCGCTGATGCCAGCGCCATGCTGTTCACCCTGGTTGAAACCGCCAAGGCCAATGAGATCGAGCCCCAAGCCTACCTGAAATTCCTCTTCGAAAGATTCCCCGTAGCGCAGACCACTGAAGAACTCAGCGGGACGCAAGAGTGAAGTCTTCGCGCTGAAGACCAACGATGTGGATTTGCGTGAAAACCGACTCCGCTTATGGACACGCAAGCGGAAGAACTCAGACGTTGAAGCTTGTACCTATCCCGCCCGAGTTTAAGTCGGTTTTGTGCGAACAAATGAACCGACATCCGGAAGTAGATCATGTCTTCGTCAGCAAAAGAGGAAAAAAGCCACTCGTCGACAATCGGCGGTGGCTATATCGCTTGTGTGAGCAGGCCGGAGTCAAGCCGTTTGGTTATCACGGGATTCGCCACCTTGCGGCGAGTGTGGCGATCGCTGACGGCTCGGTAGGCCTTTTTGATGTCCAGCAGCTCCTCAGACACAAATCAGCCACTACGACGCAACGCTACATTCATCGTGTCACAACGGCCAATCGAACCACGTCAATTCTGGCCTCGAAAATTTTTGGGACACGCAGGCGGGACACGTGAACAAGAAAAAGGGTTTACGCTTTCACGTAAACCCTTGATTTCTTTGGCGGGGCCGATGGGACTCGAACCCACGGCCTCCGGCGTGACAGGCCGGCGTTATAACCGACTTAACTACGACCCCGCATTCCTGTCTTTGTCTTCGTGGTGGGCGGTACAGGGATCGAACCTATGACCCTCGGCTTGTAAGGCCGACGCTCTCCCAGCTGAGCTAACCGCCCCGTCCATCCAACGAGAAAATGTCTCTATATTCACACCCGGTCGCTGTCAAAGACTTTTCGCGCAAGACAGAAAAATTCTCCCCCCCCGTCCTCTTTGATCTTTGGGCATAGTGCACTATTCTTGATTGTCGTGTCGGGACCGCAGAAACAAACAAAGGACCAAACCATGAACCCCAAGCTCGCAACGCAACTTCTGGCAAAGTCTTACGCCAAGCGCGGAAATCCGGACGGATGGTTCGAGGAATTCTACGCGCGGGCCGAGGGTGACATCAACAAGGTGTACTGGGCCGATCTGAAGCCCAACCCGCTGCTGCTCGACTGGATCGGAAAACGGCCGGCGCAGATCGGCAAGCGGGCCATCACGATCGGCTGCGGCCTCGGTGATGATGCGGAGGCGCTTGCAGAGCACGGTTATGACACTGCGGCCTTCGACATCTCCCCTTCGGCCGTCGCCATGTGTCGGCAAAGGTACCCCGCGAGCACGGTCGACTACCGTGTCGCCGATCTGCTGGATCTTCCCGCGCAGTGGCGGCGTGGGTTCGACCTCGTATACGAGTGCAACACCATCCAGATCCTGACGGGCCAAAACCGGGTCAGGGCGCTTGAGGCCATCGCGGAGTTGGCCGCGCCAAGGGGTGAGATCATTGTATCGTGCCGTAGCCGCAGCAGCGACGATATGTCCGAAACTTTTCCGATCGCGCTGGACAAAGGAGAGATCGACGGGTTCGTGCGGGTCGGCTTGTCAGAATCATTCTTCATGGCCTATGATGACGACCAGAATCCACCGGTACCCCACTTCTTCGCAGTGTACACGCGGCCGGCTTGAACTGCGAAAACGCGGTCACCGCCAGGAGCACACAAAAAATCAGCAATGGAGACCTTGCGTGATCAAATATCTTGTCTTTGCAATTCTGCTTGTTTTCACGGCGTCATGCGCTTCCACCGACAGGGATGCGCAACTCCGGAAGAAGAAAGAATCCAGCGAGTCGCTGTACAAGCACATGGAAACACGACAAAAATCAAAGACTGCTACATATAAAGTTTCCATAGGAAAGACAGGAAGCTCATTTTACTATGATAACAAATTATGGTCTCCCAAAAAAGATGATGATCCATGGATCGAGTCTTTCACACGCAGATTCACAACTGCGCATATCTCTTATTACAATGAATTCGTGCCGATGACGGAAATTTACAGAAAACTGATCAATGAATATAAACTTAAAAATGCGAAGCTGATCGAATCAGAATTCATCGAAGTCAACAAATCCGTAATCATGTACAACAAAATTGAGGGAACGCTGAATAAAAAAGAAATTGTGATGCTGAGCTATGGATTTTCCGAAGACAATCATACCATTGTAACGCACGGATTTACTTTCAAAACCATGCTGCGGGACGAAACGGAGATGGAGATGGTGGAGTTTCTGAATGGATTCGTGGGCAACGACTAGGCTTTTTGGCGTTTCAACAGACGAAAAGCCACAATATCCGTAGCCATCTTCCGACCGAGCAATGTTCAGGCTCAGGAACCCGTGGTTATTTGGCGCAATGCTCACGCACCGAGCTGAAATTCGTGATGATGGCGTCCCACATGCGTAGCGCGTCTTCCCCAGCCTCGACCCGGCAGGACATCTTGAGCTCTATGTGCGGTTTTTGCGGGTCCCCGCCCGCGCCTTCATATTCCCAGCAGGCCGTCAACCTGGGAACATCGGCACAATCGTTGTCTTTGGGCTGGAGGATGTAAACCTCCTCCGAGCCTTTCAAACCGGCCAAAACAAGTTCCCGTGAACGCAAAATCTTCAATTCGATCCGATACTTGCTGGTCACCGACTTGACGACTTCAGTAATTCGAGGCGGATCGCAGGGATGCGCGAAAAGATGCGTGGCAAACCGCAGACGAATCCTGTGCCGTGAGCCGACAGGAGGGCGCTCAAGGCTTATGCCTGCCTGCTCGCTCCAGGTTTTCAAACCCTCGACTCTTCCGGCGGAGAAAAAAAAGCTGTCGGGCAGAACATTCTCATTGCCATGGCGATACTGCCTGAACAGATTCAGGATTGGCCCGTTTATGGTCAGACAAGGCCCGCAGGTGTCGAAGGGCCGGTTCTCCGTCAGGCACAATATCACATCCGGCATGCCGATATAGACTTCCAGGTTGTGATCGGCCCTGCTGCCGTTGCAGCAGCGCAGCATGGCCGGAAATCCGCAGAGGTCGCTGACATCGGTTTCATCCCATCTCTCACGGACAGCCAGGCCCGTGATCTCGCTTGCCACTCCCGCTTCCGTCCCGAGCGATTCCTTGAGCGCTTCCACGCTGCGCTTTTGACCCAGCCCCTTTTTCCAGGGCAACTCCTCGATGGCGATCCCGTTGACTTTGAACCATGCCGCAGAAAGCGCCAAGCCCTCGGGCACAGGCAGCACAAACCGCCCCACGGGACGCATGATCACGGGGAAAGGCGAAAGTTTGGGATCGGGGCAGGCTGTGTCGATAAGCATGAGATGGAACCCTCCCGAAAAAAAGGTTGGCACGCGGAACTGGAAAAACCAGACGAATAAAATTTAACCCGGAAACGCCTGCATCGTACGGCAGTCCAAGCCCAGGTGGCAAGTTTCTCACCGAGTCATTTGCGGGGATATTGACGAACTGCCCCTGGACATTCTCAATGACCACATCCATTTCAAATTCAAACTTGGCATGATCCCGTTAAAGGAACATCCGAAATTCTTTGTCGGCCGCGGTGGTGTGCTTGAGCAATTCCGCATGGATGAAAATCTCTTTGGGATTTCATTCCAAGAATATCAATCCGAGCCTACCCATGAAACTTTTGAACACGGACTGCATCTCATTGCGATTCAGTGACCATCCCCCGGCTCGCGGGAGCACATCGAACAGGTGGGCGTGGTTATGTATGAACGGGAAGGGAAATAGCCAACCCACCACGCGACCATGCCCGCCTTGCGAGGCGGCAATCCAGCGAAACGGAACTTTTCCCTACTGCACCACCATGGTCTTCAAAACCGCGTCAATGGTCGCCTGCGCACCGCTCGGTCCGCGAAAGATGACCATGGCCACGCCCTTGTTGCCCGTCATGGGCGGAAAAAGCAGGTTGATTGCCGGTCCGTCCTCGACGCGCAGCACGCTTGCCCCGTTCAACGTCACGGACTTGGCCCCTACCATCTCCTTCTTTGCAGTGGCGTAATCAATGGACACCCCGCCGGAAACGCCATGCTTCGGCGCATCGAAATCCCCATCCCAGAAAAGGTGCAGGACCTCCACACCGGGTTCACTCCCGGTTTTATGAGTCCAGGACGCGGGTATCGCAAAGCTGACATTGCCGAGTGTCACGGGCTTCCATCCCGTGGTAGGAGCCGCAGGCTTCTGGGTCGTAGCGTCCGCGTGCTTAGCCGCGTCCGTGGGTGAAGGTGCCAACCCCTGGCCGGAGTTTGGGGCCGGCCCGGAGCCCTCTGGCGCGCTTTTCAGCAGACCGAGCTTTGTCGCTTTCCACCAGGTGGACCCCTGCCCATTCTGGGAGGATGTGCCCTCTATAAACATCCGCCCTTCCTTGTCGACGCCGACGGTGCCCGTAAAATCCTGGCGCAAATTGGCGAACTGCTTCCACCCCGTTCTGGCGAAGGAGACTGTGTTTCCGGACACGGTGCCGCTTATGACGGTGTCGTGCATCGCCTGGTCGGGATAGGCCCGGCCGGAGAATTGCGCTCCGCTCTGCTCCAGAATCAACAGCGTTCCCCTGTTGCGAGGGCCCACGATCTCCCACTCGCCCACCAGACTGCCGATCTCCACCGCAGGAGCCTGCTCCGTGGCAGCCGGAGCGGCCTGCGACGACGGAGCAGCCTGCACAGGAGGCTGGGTAGCCTTGGGCGTGGCGCCCTTGGTCAGGGCCACATACTTCTCCAGCTTCTTGATCCGGTCCACGATGGTCGGGTCCGCATGGAGATTGAGCCCCTCCTTGTATTTCTGCAATGCCCCCGCGTAGTCTTGGCCGAGCTGCAGCTGCTCCGCCTCCTTCCACAGGGCCTGGGCGGCCTCTTTCCCCGCCGATGAAGCCTGGACCGGCGCGCCGCCGTCCGGTGTGGCGGAACCCTGCAAGCCGGAACCCGGCGTGCCGCTGTCAGGCTGCGCTTTTCCGGCCCGTTTCAGCAGCATCTGGCGCCAGGTGACGAGCTCCGAGTTGTTCGGCTGCAGGTTCAGCGCCTCCTCGGCGGCCTTGATGCCCCGCTCGTTGTCGGCCGGTGTGCCGGCCGTGTTCTCCACCGCCGCGCGGACCACGGGCACCAGTTCCTTGAGACGCTTGTCACTGCTGGCAGCCTGCGCCTGCAGGGCCTTGGCTTCCTTGTACTCGGGCTCGGACCCGTTATAGATATTGTTGCCGTTGGCGAATCCTTCCGTGAAGCGCTGCAGGGCTCCCGCATACTCGTAGGTCTTCATCTTTTCGATGCCGGACACGAGCATGGCGAGCTGGAGATCCTTCTGGGTCTTCCATTTGCGCGCCCAGTCCTCCTGCTCCTTCAGCTCCTTGTCCGCATGGGGATCGATTTTGGTCGCGGCCCTCCACGCGGCTGCGATCTCCAGGGCCTTGGTGAACTCCTTCTTTTCGCTGGCGCTCCGGAGCTCGTGCATCGTGTCGTTGACTTCCTGGTTGTATGCGTTCCAGCGAACCCGGAGCTCCTCTTCGGCCTCCAGGATGAGCGGATAATAGCCATTGAGGTTCTTGGCGACGATGAGCTCCTTCTGTGCATCGCCGTAGCGGTTCTCCTCCATGAGCTGCCTCGTCTTGGCCAGCTGCGCGTGGATTTTCTCCTGCTCCTTGCGCAATGTGTCGGCCAAGGCCGTCGCCGCCGTATTTTTGGGATCAAGCCCGACCGCTTTCTCGGCATCCTGGATCGCGCCGTCGTAATCGCCCTTGCGCGCCTTGTCGGTGGCGCTTTTGATCAAGGCAGCGGCGTCGGTGCCGCCCTGGGCTTTCTGCTGCCCCTGCTTCACCACCTCCTGGGTCACGATGGCGCTGAAACCGCCCTGGCCGCTGCCCAGCTCCACGTCATTGCGGTCGCGCACAGTCACGGACAGTTCGCAGCTGCCGGCCGCATTGGCGGTGACACGGGCCACGCTGGAGGAGGGGTTGCTGACGCGGCAGGGGCCGTTCTCCACTTTCCACTGGTATTTGACGGGCCCGCTCAATACCGCAGGCTGCATGGCCACGGAGAATTCCACGATCTGGTCCACGGCGATGGCCTTGTCCACGGTCACCAGCCCCACCCCTTCCTTCCAGATCTGCGGCGGTGGCCCCTGGGACTTAGGCGCGGAAACCGTGATTGCATACTTTTTGGCCGTGACGGACGCCCTGGCCTCGCCAAGATCCTCGCCGCTGAAGGGTACGCGGGCGTTGACCTGGATTTCGGCCGACTTCTCATCCTTCAAGTAGAAGGTGAGCTCTCTGTTATCCTTGGAGGTGATGACGTGCTTGGCGTTGCCAGGCACGGGCATCCAGCGCAAATCGATGTCCTTGACCTCCGGCGTGACAACGATTCTGGCCTTGACCTCCTGCCCCACCAGGGGCTCCCTAGGGTCCATCACAAGCTCAAGGCGTGGCTTTTGCACCTCGATCTCCAGTTGGTCGGCTGTCGCGATGGTCCCCGTCCTGTCCACGGCGGTGACCCACACGCCAACAGTGTCCGGTTTGGAGAACACGGCAGTCGTCGAACCGGAGGGACTGTCGTAGGGAGTGAAAGCCACTTCTGGATGCGGCTGAAAATGAAAGCGGACCTCACCCTCGGGCTTATCCCCGCTCAGGACGGCCTTGTAGGTCACCGGCGTCCCCACCACGACCGGCCCGGACGCAGGGGAAACGCGGGTCAGGGTGAGCTGGTATTTCTTTTCCTTTTCATCCTCGGCCTGGACAGACTCAACGACAGGAGCCCCCGCCATGGCCGGACTCTCCTGCTGGGTCTCGTGCAGACTCAAGGCCTGAATGATCCCCAAGGCTTCGGCCTTGCCCGACCGAGCCTGGGACATGGCGTTATCCTTGCCGGAATTGTCCCAGCAGCTTCCGCCATAGACACTGAAATTGATACTGATCATCTGCCGCTCGCTCTCATGCAGGGCGAGGGCATATCCGTGAACATGCGCGGTCCCGCCTCGGTAGCCAGCCATCGGGTTGCCGAAACCGGCCTTGTACTTGAGCGTGGAGATGATCATCTTGCCCTTGAACTTGCCAAGCGAAAACGACTGCATGGATTCCTCTTCCGGATACCAGCCGTTACCTTCGACGAAGCCGCGCAGCTTCGCGTCGATCTCTTCGGGTTTGGGCAGGAAGCTGCTTTCGAGCTTGGCGCTGACGCTGCCGTGCACGGTCTGGGGCGGGCAGTCCTTGGATTTGGCCGAAATTTCCCGCTTCATCTTGGCCGACCAATGGCGGGTCTTGTTGTGCTCGACCGTCCATCCACCGGCCAGGCCCGACGTGAACCAGGTCCCGTCATCCTTGATCTGGACGGACTGCGCGGAAGTTGAAGTCGCGCCGCCCTGCGTGTCCTTTGCGGACTGCTCCTCGGCTTTTTTCTGCACATCCTTGGCGGCCTGTTCCTCGGCCATTTTCTGGGCGTCCTTGGTGGCCTGGGCTGCCTTGGCTTCTTCGTCCTGCTGCTGCTTCTGCTTTTCCTCTTCGGCTTGTTTAGCCGGGACCACGACCTCCACCGTCCAGTCCTTGGAGCCCACAACCTGCGCCGCAGTCTTTCCGCTTCCCAGAACAGCACGCGTGACCGTGACCGTGAAGACATGCCTGCCGACCGTTTCGAGAGTGTAGCTGCGCGTGGCGGCCTTGCCTTCCCCCAGTGCGGCCTTTCCGGCCTTCCAGGCAAAAGAAAGCTGTCTGGCAATGTCCTCGGGCACGTCCCTGGGCTCCTGACCCGGAGCCTGAACCCTGACCCGGCATGCAAGCTCGGCCTTCTGTCCCGATTCAATCCGCTCGGGCCCGGACAGGTCGATCACAAAATCTCCCGCGATTTCATAATGCTTGCGGAATTCGAGCATGAGCGCCGCGTCCTCTTCACTGAGCGTGCCCGACGTAAGCGCAGCTTCCTTGTGCTTGTCGTAGAGAGCCTGCTTGTCGAAAATCTCAACCTTCCAATGAAGTTTCTGCGCCTCACCAGCCGCACGCATCATGCTGGACCAATAGGCGCGCTTGAAACGGACATCATAGAGTTTGTCGACCATCTCCTTATCGTACGCCCCTTCCAGCGGGGATTGCTTGATCAGTTCGAGGTCCTTGAGCACCTTTGCCCCGAGCCCGCTCACCTCCGAGAGATAGGCGCGGGCGATCTGCACATCCATGTCCGGTTTGGCGGTCAGGGGAAGCGAGCCGGTCAGCGGTCGGGGCAGCGGCTGACTGCCCGCGCCCACGATGTTGGCGTAGGTATCTTCCGCGACGTTTCTGGATTGCAGGACAAAAGAATACGCGTCCTTGAACTTCTGCACCGCCTTGACGGCATTGACCTGCTTTTCCCGATCCGAGGCCATCCAGGATGAAATGACGTTGTAGGGGCTCCCCTCCTGATCCAGGGATGCGGAGCCCTCGGTTTCGATCCCGAGCTGCTTGAAAAGACGCAGGAGCGCCTCATATTCCTTGACCGCCGCCCCTTCATCCAGGGAAACTTCCGCCCGATGACGCTCCTCGAAGGTGCGTACCATGGCTTCGGCGATGGCCTGTCTAGCGGATTCGCGGGCCTTCTGCCGCTGCTCGAACATCGTGACGAAGGCACGGGTCTGCCCCTTGTCCAATCCGCCGGGCAGATCGCGTTCGCCGCTCGCGGCCAGGGCAATCTCCACGCCCCAGATCTTGGCGCAGTCGTTTATGTCTTCCGTTGCCTTGCGGATCCTGGCGCAGGCGGTCATAAGCGGGCCGTCTTCGGTAAACACCAGAGGATTGCCGTTATCGACCGTGCTGCGCACGGACTTGGCAATGGTCCGAATGGCGATCACGTTCGCGCCCTTGCCGAAATCCGTGGCTTTCGACTTGTCCACGAGATCCTGGGCCACCTCCTCCGGAGCCCCATCACACAAAATGTCCACAAACTCCCTGGCGCCCTCCAGACCACCCGACCCCAGGCCGCTGAAATCGGAAACGGAGCCATCCTTGTCAAAGGAAGTGGCCAGATAGGCCTTCTCCATCTGCGCATCAAAAAGAGTCTGCGCGGTGACGTTGATGGCTGTCACGCCCAGAGCCTCCACCAGCGCACCCAGAGCCGTTTCCGGGATGAGCATGTACATGATGGCCTTGGCCAGAGCTTCGTTGTCGCCCTGCACGATGCCTGCATAGGCCGTATTCAGCACCATCCCGAAAAACGTGTTGTTGATCAGGGTCTGGCCCAGAGCGATAGCCAGCTCGGCATCGCTTTTGGATTTGCGGACACTGTCGACCACTTCGGCCCACATGGTCACGGAACCGGCATAATCCATGACCTTGAGGCCATTGGCACGGGCGCCGTCGACCATCTCCCCCACAAACTCCACGCCGGAGGACTTGAACTGCGCGGTCTCCATGATCTCGATGGGGGTCTTGCCGAGTTCCAGGACCTTTCCGCCCATGTCCATCATCTTCCTGCCCAGCTCGGTCTGATTCATGAACTCGGCGGTCTTGGAAATGGTGGACTGATCGGCCTGCCGGATCGTCTCCAGGGATTGATAGTTCGTGCGCAGGACGTCGATATCGCCGGATTTGTTGGCCTCGGTCATCTTGCCGATATGGTCCAGCGCGGTGCGGGCGAGATCGGAATAATCCCCCCCCTCGTCGGCGATGACGCGCATGTCTGACGCCAGCTTGTCCAGGGCGGCCTGTCGCTGTCCTTTGTCCGCCAGGTCGAGGACAATGCGGTCCATCTCGAACTGGTAGGACACCTCGGCCATGCGCAGAATGGCCCGCCGGGACTTGTTTCCAAGTTCCTGCAGGGCGGCGTCGGGAGTGTCGCCGAAACGATCCTTGAGGATGCTTGCGATCTGTGCGTCGCTGGACTTCTGCACTGTCTTGGCCAGATCGATGACATCCCTGTAGGCAGGGTCGCCCAGCATCGGATCGGCAGCCAGGATCTTTTCCAAACCCGGTACGCCTCTCGAAATATTGTCTCCACGGGCAACATACTTGAGCGTCTTCTTCAACTTGGCTTGCGGCTCGAATTTCTTTGTCAGCACCTCTTCGTTAAGGTGCTTGGCCATGTCCAGGCACCCGCCGGTGGCCGTGGAGGAATTCGAGCGGTAGAAATCCATGCCCGCCTTGGAGAGCATGTCCATGTACCTGTTCCAGAGTTCGGAAGCGACCGTGTTCGACGGGTCGTTGAAAAGCTCTTTTTTGAGAAATCCTTTTTCATCGAAAAGCGTGTCGTAATCACCGCCCTTGGTTGCCATATCCCGTAGCCGGGCCATATTTTCGGCCATGGCCATCTGCCCCACCGGGTCTCCGGAACCCAAGGTGTAGACCTGACTTCCTCCATCCGGGTGAATGATGGTCACCCGCTTCATGTTCCTCTTGGCCCAGTCGATACCACCTTCGGTCTCGAAGACCCCGGCCTGCACTTCGTGCCCTTCGGCCGTGATCACCACATCAAAATCCTGCAGGGTCAACCCCGAATCCTCGCCCACAAGGTCGTGCACAAGATCGGCCACATAGTGGTCACGAGCCGTGTCCGTGACCTCGGGATCGACTCCGAATACGGTGCAATCTATGTCCATGGAGGCATCTGGCTTTTTCTTGTCCGGCCATGAACCGATATCACCAATGCCGTACAAGGCGCGGGCCTTCTCCGGATTGCTCCGCCGGTACGCATCAAGAGAGGTGGAACGCACGTCCAAAACCCGCTTGCGGACCATCTCTTGAGCAACCTGTTGTTTCCCCTCGATGGCGGCGGATTTGGACAGGACCTCGGCTGGCAAAGATTTCTCGGCGATAGCCTTGTTCAGTTCGCGCATGGAAACGATGGCCGCAGCATCCGGATTGGCGGACTTGACCGCCTTGAAGAGATCACCGGGACTCTTCCCGTCCCAGTTCAGAATTGCATTGGCTACCTTCACCAGAGTATCCGCTGAGGCACCGTGCACTTGAATCGGCGCAATACTCTGGAATGCAATGACAAAGAATACACTGATATGAAAAAAACGGCTTCGCATGGTCTGCTCCGGGGGAGTGGCTTGATGGATTTGGCGTTTTTAAGACTGGACTCGGATTTCAGGCCAAAAAAACAGCGGCAGGCTTGCCGAGGGCGTTAACCTTGGCCCAGTATTCCTCGTACGCTTCCGCCCTGGCCATGAAGACGGTGCTGCAGAAAATCCGCAGGAGCAGGAATAAGGCAGCACAGGTTCGTTGCACAAACAAAAAACGATCCAACATGAATCCTCCTCGGAATATGCACAACCACGTCACAACTGCGCGTACTAAGGGCACGATTGATCCCTGGACACCGCAAAATTTCGCGTTCCCCCACGGTTATCTGCATAAATCGCATTGGGCAAGTGATGCTCGGCGTGCGAGGGACCAAACTTGACAACATGTTGCCTTCACCTCACAATCTTCAAACTTGAATTATTGAGATCACCTCATCCTTGGAGCCAATGCCGCATGATCATCCCGCATGGTTTTCATCTTCGATTGCCTGTTCGAACATCGATTATTTTTTGTCTCCTCTGCAGTGTTCTTTATGTGAACATCGTCCTGGCCCAAACCGACGCGAAGACATCCGGGACGGTACAGAAGACAGACGCGGTTTCCGCCAACGCCCGCAATCAGGGCGGCCTCGACGAGCTGGCCAAAAGCGGTGGC
Organism: Desulfomicrobium sp. UBA5193; assembly: GCA_002412965.1. Lineage (GTDB taxonomy): Bacteria > Desulfobacterota > Desulfovibrionia > Desulfovibrionales > Desulfomicrobiaceae > Desulfomicrobium. The sequence goes on along the minus strand of DHWB01000003.1, from coordinate 731,883 downwards.
CTGACAGTGCGGGCGCTCATCGCCTTCGACCGCATGCCCTCCTCCCTCATGGCGCCCCTGACGGGCTTGCGCGGCCGGGGCATCGACGTGCTCGGCGCTTCTCCGGAAAAGCTCGCGCAGCTTCTGGAGGATCAGAATGTTTCCCTGGACCCCAAGGAACGTGAAGCTCTCACCCAGATCCTGGCCACCATGCGTGAAGTCGGCCAGCCAACTCCTGCCGAAAGCGCCGAGGGCGAACTGAAAAAGGAAATGGAGACCTTTGACCGGGAATTGGACCAGATAACGGCCGAAAATCTGGGCGATGTGCTGAGCAAGGAGGAGATGAGTCAGGTGCTTGGCGCGAACACGGATGGGCCCGGCGCGGCCGGGACGAAGACCGTCTCGGCCTCCGGGAACGACGCTCAAGAGGCGGCCTCGGAACCTGCCCAAAGCGGGGGACAGCCCTCCGCCGCGCCGGACACGGCCGAGAGCGATGCTGGCGATGACACGGCCACGACGACGGCTGCAACCCCGACCCGGCAGTCACCCCCCGCCCGCCCCCAACCCGCGGCCGCCAGCCTGAACCCGGATGCCGAATCCATCCCCTCGGCGCCCCCGACTCCCTTTCTGGACATGAACACCCTGAGCAAAACGCAATGGGACGGCGCGGTGACCGCCGCCATGGAGGGCATGCGCATGGTGTACGGGCCCATGTCCGCCGAGGAGGAGGACGCCTTCGGAACGACATGGGATGTCCTCAGGCAGCACCCCACTCCCGAAGCCGTGGGGTACATGAACGCGTTCAACCCGCTGCTTGGGGAATTCTTGTCTTTGCGCGGAGCCGTCGCCGACACGGGCCTTCTCCTCGAAGAGGCCGCGCAGCATGTGGCCTGGGCCTCCGAAGCCGGAGACCCGCTGCAAACCATGGAATCCCTGACTGTGGCCCGGCAATACAAAAACACGCTGCTCTCGTACCAGAAGCGCCTGGATGAGGTCATTGCCGAGTTGGTGGCCCTGGGCAATCCGCCGGACGGGGCGGAACTGATGGCCGAGGGGCAGCAGCAGTACCGCCGCGCCAAGGAATTTCTGAGCAGCCTCGTCAACGAGCAGGGGCCGGAAGGGGAATGGATCGGCTATGTCATCCATCCCAAGGGCTATCTGTTCGTGTCCAAGCATGGCCTGAAGCACCAGCCCCATCACTTCTTCATCTATGCGCACGGCGATCCCAAACGCTATTACTGCATCGCCCTCGACACGGGCACCTACGAGGAAAAGGAATACCAGTACGTCGAGCAGGTGGAGCTGGAGGGCATGGGCATGCTGGACAGTTTTCACGGCGACAAGCTGGATTTCAGTCACACGGACGAGGATGGGGACACGTGGATCGTGTTTGCCGAGCGGTACACAGGCGGACCATTACCAATCTATCCCGAGGCGGCGCCGGAACAGTTCGAAAAAGCCCGAGCCGCAAGCCTCAAAGAAAAAGAGGAACGCATTCTGGTGGCCGAGAGCATCGCCGATCCTGTTAAACGTAGTGCTGAGATGATCGGCGCGGAACTCGGGCACTCATTGACGACATCGACCATCAAGGAGGCCCTCGAGCATTACCGCATGCGCAGCGCGTTCCATGCCGCTGCCGAAAAATGGGCCGGCATGTCGAGTGAAATGGCCGACAGCGAAGAGGAACGCTTGCGCAAGTTCGACTCCCTGGTGGCTGGCGCGGCGCCGCAAGAGGTGTCCGAAAAACCACAGGCCAAGCTGAAGAAGACCGAAGAGAAAGCGGTGGCGGCCCGGAACGAGCAGGGCGAGACGCCCCTGCACATGGTCGATGACAAGAACGCGGAGGAACGTCTCGCCGTCGATCAGGAAGCCATTGACTTCCACTCCGCCAACATGGGCATCATCAAGCTCAATATGGATAAAGACAAAGCCGAGCTGGACAAGGAAACGGACCCCGTCCGTCGCAACGATCTGGAAATGCGGCTCCTGAACGGCAACGCCAACCTGCAGTCCGAACAGGACCGCATCGACTCCCTGAAAACCGGGTTTATCGTGCACACGCGCTCGGCCTGGGACGATTTCGCCAAGAGCCAGTTCATCCAGAATATCGCCGAAGACCAGCGCAACATGGAAAAAGTCAGCCGGGCCATGCACAAGGCCCTGTCCATGGCCGACACCCTGCCCGTCGAGCAGGCGATGCAGGTGCGCGAGATCGTCAGCAAGGGCTTCAACCCCCAGGTCATGGCGGCCACGGACACGGCAAAGGCTTCCAAGGTCATCGCGGAAGTGTACACCGTGGCCACATCCCACTGGGAAGTGGAAAAAACCAAGGCCGACGCCGACGCCGAATGGGCCGACACCTGCCTGCAGACCGCGACCGTGGCCAAAAGCGCCGCGGACAAGTCCCTCATGCTCTTGTCCTTTGCTGGCGGCTCGGCCGTAAATCGCGTCTACCAGGGTATGACCGGCTATATCGAGGGCGGGCCCAAAGAGGCCTTCCTGCGTGTGGGCGGCTCCTACAATCAGCTGACGGGCATCGCCGTGGACGGGTATCGCGGCTTCGAGGCCGCCGTGGAACAGGGCGGCGGCTGGGAGGAAGGCTTCAAGGGCGCTGGCTGGGAGATCGTGCAGGGCATGGTCATGGACAAGGCCATGCAGATCGGGGCCAGCGGCGTGTCAAGGGGCTACGGGGCCTTGAAGAGCGCCAGGGGCACAGGTGCGGACGCATCTCCCGCGCCAAAGGTCACGACCGACACAAAGGCTCCTGCCCCGGCTGTCAGCTTGGCCCGCAAACCGGCTGGCGTGCCCGATGACGGCTTCAACCGTCCCTTGACCGAGGCCGACCGGCAGACGCATCGGGAGCAGGTGGCGGACGCCCGAAACAGGGTCAACTCCTACAAGAAGACCTTCGAGAAGCTGGACAAGGCGCGCCAGGACAAGGCTCCTGCGGAGGATATCAAAAAGATCCTGCACGAACTGGACGACCGCTCGGCCAAGATCCACGCCTCGCCCCAGGCCAAGATGATGATGAAGACGCATCAGCGCGATCCCAAGAACAAGGAGATGATCAAGCGCTATGTGAACAGCGTCGACCGGGTGCACACTCAGGTTGAAAAACGCTTCCACGAGAAGATGGACACGGAGTGGAGCAACGAGAAACTCGCGCCCATACGCAACGCCGACAGCGGCAAGAGCGTGAACATGGATTTCGACATCGCCCGCGAGGTGCAGCTCGACGCCAGCGGCCGGCCCGTCCCGCCCATGAAAAACGGGAAGCCCGTGGCGGACAGCGTCTGGCAGACCGAAGCCCAGAAACGCTGGGAAGAGTCCTACCGCGAGGTCACGGGCCAGGATCCGCAACGCTCCTGGGAGACGGTGACCACAGGGGCGCACCCCGAAGCCTACAGGGACTTGGCCGTCATCGAGAAGAACGGCATCCTCAACGCCAACAAACGCTGGGCCGAGCAGACGGCGGACGTCAACCAGTTCAAGGGGGATCACCTGCGCGGGAACCCGAACTTCAGCCGGATCGAGAAACACATCGAAATCGCGCGCAGCACATCCAAGGAATGCGACAAGCGCCTGTTCCCGCTCATGGACTCCAAGGCCCCGGCCAAGACCGACACCGCCAACTACAACGCCTGGCTGAAGCACAGGCAGTACTGGGAGAAGATGAACTCGGTCTTGAGCGAGATGGGCACCGGCCGCCTGGACCCCCTGGAAGGAGACCGCCGCATCCGGCTGCTTTCGGGGGGAAAGAGCTCTCTGGAAGTGACGCATGACCTGCGCAACTTCATGGAGGTCCTGCTCAAGTTCGGAAAGTCGTGAGGCCGCAGCCGACGCGAAAAAGATAGGCCGGGTGCCGCTGTTCGCGGGCCTGGCCTTTTTCTTCGCGTCGGCTCAATTCACTTCACCAGCCGCAGCAGAGTCTCCAGATCCGGCTCCGGGGCGCTGCAGCGGGGACACTTCCCCGCGCCTTGGGCGTAGAGATTGCCGCAGGCCAGACAGACCCGCTCGGCGCGGTCCAGTTCCGCCTTTTCCGGCCAGTCCAGACCGGAAATCTTGAACACCCTGTCGCCGGGAGCGAAATACACGTACAGGGCCTCGGGCAGACGCAAGGTCAGCGCCTTGCCGCCCTGGGTACGAATTTTGGCCCTGGGACTGTAGGCGATGTCATCGTCCCCGTCTCGGCGCCCCCGTACCTGTTTCATGAACATCTCCTCCACCACTCCGACCCAGCTTTGCGTCGTCTGCTTGCGGGACCATCCGGCCAGAAGAAAGGTCACCACCGCCGCGAACCCGAAGGAATACATCACGTCTTCGTTTATTTCGCCCATCTCCCACCAGATCACGCCCAAGATCACGGGCAGGATCAGCGCGAAGAAACCCCAGGCATAGATGCGCGAATGGCGGCCATAGGTCTGCACCCAGTCCCGCGTCTGTTCCGGGGTCAGCGGGGCTGCCTTCGCGGACGCCTTCCTGATTGAGCGGGACCTTGAAGCCTTTGCGCCAGCAGCCAATACACCCTCCTTTGATGCGAGAAGACCCGCTCAATCGTGGAACGGACCTTCTCGCCTATTTGAGCGGTATGCTCTCACGCCGGAAGCGAGTCCCGTCGATGGCCATGTACTCGATGCCGCCGGACGTGAACGCGGCACGCGGGGCGATGATCTCATGCACGCGCTCTTCTTTGCCGAAGATCGCGATATGAATCTTATTTTCCTGATCCCTAAAAAAATAAACCAGATTTTCTCCATCCGGACTGAACTGCGGGGGCTCCTCGTCAAAAATCTCCCGCACGTCCGGCCCCGGCTGCCCGTCAAGAAGGGCATGCCAAACATCCTTCTGTTTTTCGAGCCAGGCCACCCTTGAGCCGTCCGGACTGAACACGATCTTGCGCGGTGAACCGGACCTGCGGGCGATCTCCTTGCCATCGACCAGCAAGGCGTACTCGTCCTCGCCGAACGTGAACGCCGCAGCCCAGCGCTTTGCGTCAGGGCTGAAGGTCAACCCCGACACGCCCTTGAGCGGCCCGTAACCGTGGGACACCTCCTGATCGTCAACGATCAGCAACGCCTCGTCGCCCCTCTTGGCCTCGTAGCCATGACGCGCACCGTCGGCGCTGAATCGCGCCGGATCCCAGATATCCGTAAACTCCGGTCCGATCTTGCCGTTTATGACCATGCATTTCACGTTCTCCCCGCTGGGAGAGACATACGCGTACCGCGAACTGTCGGGAGTCACTGAAAAATTGTACCCATACCCCATGGTCGGTAGCAACTCCTCCTCGTTGCGCACAAGATAACGCTGCTCGTCTTCCTTTGCGGCGATGTAATACAGTTCCGGCCTGTCGTGCGTGAACACGGGATCGCTGTGAATGGCCGCGTATTCTCGTCCTTCCAGGCCGCCCGAATTCACGATTCGGGCGAACTCGGCTCCGCTTTGCGGATCGCGCCCCCTCTCGATCCAGGCCGCGCTTCCGTCGGGGGAAAAAACACCCTTGCTCACGGTGGCCGACGTCTCCCGGATCTGCGCCCCGTTCAGGAATACACGGTAAAGATCCTGCCCGACCCTGCCCGCAACCAAGACGTCCTTTCCATCCGGGGTCATGGCCAGAGTCTCGATCTGATCGAAGGGGGGCCCTTCCACCCCGTTGCAGACAGCAATCTCCTTGTCCTCCAGCTCGGCCTGGTAGCACATGCTTTCGCCCTGGGGAGTGAACAGCACGTTGTATATCCGGATCTGATCGTACCACTTTCCCGGAACTCCGTTGAGCACGAGCCGCTTCTTCTCCTTTTTTTCCCCTTCGATCCAGGCGATATGACGCATGTCGTCGGAAAGGCGGATGTTCTTCTCGTCGATGGCGCTTCGCGGCAAATCAAAATCGATGCGCTCCGGCGCGGGCACAGGCCATACCCAGCTGGCACCCATGCCAGCTGTCGCCGCATCGGAGGGCGAAGCGGGCTTTTCAACGCCTTCCTCCGAAACAGGGGCGGGCACGGCCTCGCTTCCCTGGGTCACGGCTTCGGGTGGAGCCGAAACCGGCGCAGGTTCCACGACTGGGGTTGCGCCCCCGGAAGCAACAGTCCAGCGTTTCCCTTCCTGCCGCACCAGGGCGCCCTCGGGCAGACTTGCCGCGTCCTGAACCGGGCTCCACTCCAGATGCTCGCCCCCCTCCATGAATCCGGCCAGCCCCTTGAGCCCGTCCAGATGTGTGGCCAGGGCCGCATCCCCGGCCTCTGCCTGTGTCATCCAGGCCCTGATCTGCGCCAGGTCCGCGCCCAGAAGGTCAAGTCCGGCATCCTGGCGCAGTTGCTGCGCCAGTTTCACATACGTGTCGGGCAGGCGGCCCCATCCTCGCAGGGCGCGCACAGTGACCTTGCCCTGCTGTTCCATCTGCAGCAGGCCCTCGGGACCGGTGGCGGTCTCCACCACGGATGCCAATCCTTCCCAAGAAAAAACAGCGCTCCCGGTTACAGACACAAACAGCACGGCCAGCATCAGAAACATTGAATGCAAACGCATGAAAGCCTCCTGGTGGCAGCAAACTCGGAAAACTAGCGCACGGCGTGGAAATAGCCGTCCGCGCTCCAGAAATAGATCGTCCCATCGGATACGGCGGGGCCGGTTATCTCTTCGCCTACCTCGAATCGCCATTTCTCCTGCCCGGTGGCGCGATCAAGGGCGAGAAGAAATTTGCCGGCCCCAACAAAAATCGTGTCCCCTGAGATGACGGGCGCCTTGAGACTCTCCCGCGCGGTGTTGACCGTCCACTGCAGAGTTCCCGTCTGCGCGTCCAGAGCTTGCAGGTTGTCGAAACTCACGGCATAGACCACACCGTCATGCACCGCAGGGGGATGATGGATCAAGCCGGTGCTGAATTTCCATTTTTCCTGGCCCGTCAGCACGTCCACGGCGTAGATCTGAAATTCGTCGCTGGCCCCGAAATAGACGACACCATCCGACACGACCGGACAGGTGCTGATGTTCGCCTGCGACCGGAAGGTCCATTTCTCCGCGTCCGCGCCCAATTCCACGGCGGTGAGGCGGTTGGCGTGAGCAAAGAAGGCAACGCCGCCCGCGATGGCCGGGGTGCCCACGGAATCAGTCGCCTCGAAGCTCCATTTTTCGACGCCCGTCTGCGGATCCACCGAGTACAGATGCTTGCCGACCCCGCAGAAGACCGTTTCGTCCACAAAGGCCGGCGAGGAATCAACGCTGTAATAAAGGGACCTTAGTCTCCACTTCTCGCTGCCGGTAGCCGCATCCAGGGCAAAAAGGTGCCTGTCGCCGCTCTTGTCGCCCACGACGTTGCCAAAAAAGACCATGCCCAAGGCCATTGCCGGGGGCTGATCAATCCAATCCTCGGCAAAGAACTTCCATTTCAACACCCCGGCCGCCACGTCGACCGCATAGAGATGCCCGTCCCCGCTGCCGAAGCACGCCACGCCGCCGAGAACCACGGGAGCAGTGCATGTTCCCTCGCCGACCTTGAGCTTCCACAGTTCGGCCGGAGGCCCAGCCGGACCCGGCGAGTCGACGACGCCCGTGCGCTCAGCCCCGCCCCGGTACATGGTCACCACGTCGCCTGGGCCTGTCGCCCCTTCGCGAATCCCGGCATCCACCGAACCCAGTTGATCCGCCTGGCCCACTTGCCCTGGCTGGACAGGCTCCACGGCCTCTGTCGCCGTCGGCAAAAGTTCCTGAACGTCTTCAGCCGCCACGGTCGCATTCGCCTCGCCTGGCACGGTGGAATCTGCAGCAGGCGGGTCCGGCACTTCCGGAAGCTGGGGCACGGCCCCAACCGTGTCCGGTTCGACAACGGCGCCATCAGCCTGAGCGATCTGATCCGCAGGACTGGGTGCCACGACTGCTTCGGCCTGCGAAGGTTCCCCCGCACCGGAATTCATCCACCCGAGCAGCACGTCGAGCATTTCCCTCTGCCCGGGAGTCAGCTGCAACTCCCCAGCGTCGGCCTGTCCGGCCCATTGCGTAAGCCGCGCCTGATCCGCTTCGAGGAGGTCCAGACCGAGCGCCTTCAACTCGAGCGCCATCCCGGCGGTGGTCTGCGGGACAAGGTTCCAGGCCCACAAAGCCCTGACCGTGAGCCGACCTTCATCCCGCAGCCTGACCAACTCCGGCGGCAGCGTGTCCACGGCCGGCTGCGAGGCGGCCAGGGGCTGGACCCAAAGGAACATTGCGAAAACAAGACCCATCCAGAATTTCATCTTTCCTCCGTTCCTCATGACCATTGGGACAGGCCTGCGTAACGCGGGGGCCTTGAAATTTATCACGCGCGCATTCGTAAAGGCAGCGGATTTGCCGCAAAAACGCCCAGCTCCCTTCATGACCCGGAGCCCGCGCCTCCCTTCAACCGTTGAACGACCGCCTTCCCGTCGGCTTCCCGTCCCGAGGGCACCGGAACTCGAACCGTGACGTAGTTGCGAAAAAAATAGAGGCTGCGACCGGCCACCATCAGATACGAATACACAAACCGCAGATGGGGCAACGGCGACGCCTGGAACTCGACGGCGTCAAGGCGCGTTCCCAAGCTGTTCCAGCTGTGCACGGACCCGTCCAGATAAATCCCGTCCTCGCCGATGTAGACTTCTCCGTTTCGCCCGAGATGACGCCGGTAGGCCAAGCGAGGCAAGCCCACGGCCAGAACCCGCAGGAGCGCCATGAGGGCCATCAGCATGCCGAACACCCACACCGAGGCCTCGTCGCGCATGACCGCCATCAAGCCGAGCCCGATGACCACGCTGATGACAAAAATAAGCCACCAGATGGATTTCTTTTCCGAGGCCTCCTCGCCGAAATTCCAGTGCACAAAACGCGTCCATTCCTCGGGACTGTATGTGAAATGGGCCAGATGCGCCCCGCCGATCATCCGGCGCACCATGGCTGCCTGGCGGCCGAAGAGCCACATACCGACAAAGGCCCCCAGCAGGAAGAGACCACTCATGAGGATGGCGGCATAACTGAAGCCCGAACCCACGGTCTGATGCACGAAGGGCCACAGCATCATGCCTGTAAGGGCCGTCGCGCAGATCGCGGACCAGCGCAGCCCCTTTCCGGCGGAGCTGCTCTCGACCAGGTTTGTCTTGCTGCGGCCGGCAAACACGAAAAAGACGCCGCACAATCCCGCCGCCAGAATCAACGCCCAATGCTGACGCAAGGAAAACTTCACCTCCGCCGGGATCTCATGCTCCTCGAAATCCCTGGCAGGCAGAAACTGGTACTCCAGATGCCTGATTCCACCCTCGTCCTGCCACTCTACGTAGCGACGGCCGGGGTCGAGTCCGACAAACGGAGCCAGGGCGGGATCGAAAAAACGCACACTTCGCTCCGAGGCCGACAGTTCTTCCAATTCCGCGAAAATACCGGCCCAGGCCGGATCCTTGACCAACACCTCCTGGCCCTGGGTTCTGGAGGCGATGAATTCCGTCAACGGCATGGGTCCGGTCACGGACTGCACAAAGGCGCGGCCCAGCGCCGTGGCTCCCAGCTTGCTCCCGGGAGGGGCGTAACGGTTTTCATACAGCCTGCCCCATTGCACCAGCTCGCCCCGGATCAGCAGCGGAGCGGGAAACCACCACGCCATGAGGGCCGCCACGATGACGGCGGTTGCGAGGACCTGTCGCTGCATCAAACCCATGCTCTCCTCCCTGCCGGTCCTGGGGCCGGGACCTGCCGTCCGGTCAAAGGACAATCGAATTGGTCACTATTTTCACTCACCCAGCACCGCCACGCTTTGCCACGTCCTACCGCCGTCCCGCGAGACCATGAGGCCCTCGCCAAGCCCGGCGAAGATGGCTCCATCCCCCGCGACTCCCAGGGCGACGACTCTCTTGTCCGCAAGACCGCTCTGTGTAACCTCCGCGTTCGCGCCCTGGACGGCGAGAACATCCACCCCGCTGTCCTGCCGCGCCCCGACCCAGACGTCCGGCCCCGCAGGATGAAAAAAGACATAGGCGTCAAGGGGCATCTCCGATGTCTCTTCCCACGTTGCGGAGCCTGGATGCAGCGTGAACGCGCTCAAAAGACGCTGGGTGTGGATTGCCCCCTGGGAGTCCACGGCCAGAGACGTGAATGGCTGTCCGAAGCGCTTTCGCTCCCATGTTCGCCCCCCGTCGCCGGACAGGAGCAGATCCTGATGCCCGAAAGCCACTGCCCGGCCATCCGGCAGGAAGATCATGTCCCAGACGCTGTAGTCCAGGCCTTCCTCGCCAGCCATGGGCAGCAGACGCCACTCCCCCGTGGCGGAACGCTCGAACAGTCCCGATGCTTCCGACGGTATGGCCAGAAGAGCCCCACCGGCAGTCAGCGCCACGTCGAGCACGCCCTTTTCGGTCAAGCCCCGCATGTCCCTGACCCATGACTCGCCCCTGTCCGTCGACACCCAAAGCCCATCGACGGGAGAACCGAGAAAGAGCCGCTCCGCATCGACTGCCAGCCGCAGCTCTTTGGACGGACGCACGGGCATCTTCAGCCTGATCCACTGCCTGCCGTGGTCGAGCGTCCGGAAAAGGCCATGCCCGGCCAGGACCGCATACCCCATTCCGTCCGCCGCAAAGGCGAGGTCGGCCACATGAAATTCGTCCGCAAAGGGCCGGTAGTCCCACGAAGCGCCCATGTCGGTGGAGACATAGAGCCCCTTGTCCCAGGTTCCGGCCCACAGGGACCCGTCCCGGCCCACGGCGACGCTCTGCACGCTTATGCCCGGCAGGACGTCGATCATCCCTGACCAGGTTCTGCCCTGGTCGAAGGACACGATCAGCCCATGCCCACGCGTGGCAGCCACGCACTGCCCTGCCGCGCCAAAGGCCATGTCCTGCACGGTGGATCCGGAAAATGCCGGATGGGCCTGTTCCCAGGCGCTCTTTCCGGGATGCAGGGCAAAAATGCCGGCCCCATAGGTCCCGGCGTACACGGTCCCCCAGGGGGCGGTCGCCATGGTCAAAACCCACCTCGAGGCAAGACCTGGAGAAAAAGGCTCCCACGTGCCCCCGGCGGCGCGGAAGCGATGGATGCCGAAGCCAAAGGTTCCCGCCAGCCATGATCCGTCGGGTGCCATGGACGCGGACGTGACCGGCATGTCCGCGAGCCCGCCTGGAGTGGACGGGAAGGGCTGCCGCATGTCTCCCTCGGCCACCTGGATCTGTCCCTGCAGTTCCTGCCACTGACCATAGGCGCGCGCTCTTTCCCGCAGTTCGTCCACGGTCGCATTGGCGCCATCGCTTTTTTCCCCCATCCTGCGCAAAAGCTCCCCTTCCTGCGCCTGCAGAGCCTGCTTGCGGCCGGCTGCCTCCGCGACCCGGCGTACGGTGTCCGGGTTCAGTTCGACTGCCGGCTGCGCTAACACGCCCTTGCCCCAGGCCTTGAGCAGCACGCCCGAGCCATCCGGACTCACGTGCATGCTGGCCATGGACCCCTGCAGCACCTGCTCCCAGCCCCCGCCATGATCCTTAAGCCGGAGCAGCCCGTCTGCGGTGGCCAGATGGATGCTCCCATCTGGAAGGACCGCGACGTGATGAATGAAAACATCGGGCACGTGAGAAACGCGCTTCCATTTCCGGCCTCCGGCCTCGCTCATGTACAGGCCGCCCTTTTCCGTGGTCAGGGCCAATATTTCCCCGTCAGGCAGGGACACAAGCTGCATGATGGGCGGCGCATCGATGCGGGCGGCCGCCAGGACATCGTGCCCCGTCAGCATGGCGGCGCACAGCCAGCCAAGGGCAAGCAGGGTGCGTAAAGCCTTAATCATCATAAATCCATCCTTGGGCGGGACTGGCCCTCCATTCTCGTGACGAAAGCAAATCCCGACGCTCCATTTAAAATCCCGTCGGACTTCGGCCGCACCGACGCGGGTCACGGGGAATATGTGAACACGGTCGCTTCGTAATATCATCGCCATCCTCAGTGTTCTGGAGCATGTTTCGGCCTCTTGGCGAATCGAGAAAAGGCTACTGCACAGCACCCTTTCCCATGCGCTTGATCCCCAGATAGACTTCGAGCTTGCGGATACGCTCGCCGGTCTGGGGATCGGGCTTGAGCATGAGGCTGTCGCGGTACATGGTCAGGGCGCCGGCATAATCGCCCTGGGCCTGCCGGCGACGAGCCTCTTCCCACAGACGCATGGCCTCGTTTTCAGGATCCAGGGCCAGACGACGCAACACGCCGTTTTGCGAACGGAACAAATCAATCTCCAGGGAGGCATGCCCATCGGGCCAGAGCAGCCCCTGATCCGATGCGGCAGGACCGGAGAGGAGGTCCCCGGCTTTGGGCTGAGTCGTGCGCGTGACCTGTGCACCCAGCATGCGCACCGCACCATGGCGGTCCGCGACCATGACCTCCAGGGTCTGGGGACCGAAACGAAGCGGCAGCTCAATCCGGGCACTGTCGCCCAGCAGACTGCCCTTGTGCCAGGGACCGCCGGCGGCCCGGGCCGCGACCAGCCCCACATCCGAGGGCACGGCCACATCCACGGTCACGATCCCGCCGACAACCGTGGCGTTGCCAGCCGGGGCATTCAGCTTGGCTGTGGGCAAGTCCCGTTCCACGGTCAGATCCACGGACTGGGACGCCTCGTTGCCTGAGGCATCAGCCACCCGGACCTCAACCGTGTGACGGCCAGGTTGCAGGAGCAGCGGCACGGTGGCTCCACCCTTGGTAGCCGGGAGTTCCTGCCACAGCCCGCGATCAATGGAGACCTGTGGGGTCACGGGTCCGGCATCGTCATCGGCGTGAATTTCGAGCATGACCACAGTGCTCTGCAAGACCGCACCCTTGGTCGGCTGCGCGATGCGCAGAACCGGAGGTGTGTCGTCACCCGCGGCGGTCAGCATGAAGAGGGCTTCATTGTTGGCCAGGTCAGGATCGTCCAGAGCCCTGTCCGGGTCCGCAACCAGGGCGAGATTGTTCATCCCGCCACGTATCTTCCAGGTAACGGAGCCGCTGGCGGGCTGGTCCACATCCACAGCCTCGATTACTGCCCGCCCGACTTCCTCGCGGCTCCCGCCGGGGAGGATACGCTGCAGGGCCACGACCACATTTCCGGCCGCCGTTGCGCCGAAATTGCTGATGGGGAAATCGACGCGCATCTGGTCACCCGCGTTCGGGGTTTCAGGTCCGGCAATGGCCAACTGGGAAGCGGACAGGCTCAAGTCCGGGGCGGTCAGGGACACGCCGCTGAGGGCCACGGCCTTTTCACGGGCCTCGTCCAGGGACGTCGCCGCGGTCCAGACCGGAGTGGCTGTCAGCCGGAACTTGAAGCGGAAGTCGCTGTTGACCGCGTAATGCCCCCCCCGCAGATGGGTGGTGCGCAGGCCGACCCGGTTGTCACCGGGCAGGCCGGAACTGTCGAAACGCAGAGCACCGGGCGGAATGCGAAAGCTGAAATTGCCTTCCGGCAACATGTCCTTGAGCAGGCCCAGTGCCACGCCGTTCAACAGGACTTCCACGTCGTGGGTCTTGTAGCTGTCCCGGCTGCCGCGCAAGGCAAAGCTCATCTCCAGCCAGGCCTCCACCACATTGGTCTGCCGCCAGCCGTCCTCTACCCTCAGGGCCGCAAACTCGCTCACTCCGTCGCGGCCCACGTCGGCAAAAACGTGATCGACCTTGCCGTCCCCATCGCCGTCCGTGCCGACCCACTCGATATCGTCGGCCTGCAGCACCAGGCGATCGGGCCCCATGGAGCCCGTGGTGTCCGACGCCGCTGCCGCTGACCAATCCAGGCGGTCGAGATCGACGGCCCGAGCCTTGTCTCCACCGGCCTGAACGGACATTTCCATGTCCCTGGCCTGGGGGCTTTGGGGATCAAGACCCGGGACCAGCCAGACCTTGTGCATGGATTCGCCCGGAGCAAGCTGGATCTCGAAAGGATGGTCGAAGCTTTTTTTCAGACCAAAAGCCTGAATCCGGGTTTTCACCCCCTTGAAGCCGCCATAATACCTGGGAGTTACTATAAAATCCATGGTCGCGCCTCGCGGAAACAGACCATGACGCACGGTGGGCGACAAGACCACGGCGTTGGAGTCCGCCGGGGTCACGGAGAGGTCGGTGATGGCATCGCCCAGGTTGGTCAGGCGCAGAACACGGCCCATGTTTCCGGCAGAAGGCCCGATCTCGGTCCACTGCATCTCGACATGGGGCAGGCGCACATTCACCAGAATCTCGCTCTCATCCGACAACCCTGAATCCGAGACAATGCGGATGGGAATTCGGTGTTCGGCGGTGTTCACGTTCTGGGCACTCAGGGCGAACTGAAACTCGCGCTCCTCCCCCGGAGCCAGGGCAAAAGGCTTATCCTCTGAACCCGCTCCGACAAAGCTGGCCAGCATGTTCGAGTCGGCCGGCTGGCCGCTTTCCAGGCGGACCAGGAGCTGGCTTTCGCCGTTATTGCGCACGCTGATCCCGACCCGCTGATCGTAGTCGCGCTGGATGTTGGCGGCATACTGGGGCCGGCCAAAGGCCAGGCCTTTCACCCGGGTCACGGTGCGCAAGGGGCCGGGCTGGCTACCGCCCAAGGGCTGGAATTCATAGGTCACCCCGGTTTCAAGTCCAGGCAACCGCACCGTTTTGCGCCGGGAGGACTCGCCGGTGACCTCTTTCCAGGTCGTGTCGCCGCCCCCCTGCGGGCGGTAGCGCACCACGGAGGGGCCAAACATCGGGGCCTGCCAACTGACGGCGACGTGTTCTCCCGTAAGGGTCGTTCCGCCGGGCGGGTTGAGCTCAAAATATTCGGACAAGGTAAAGGTCCGTTCCAGTTTGGCCTTTGTCCCGGCGTCATCCACGGCGGACACGGTCAGCACGTGCTTGCCCGCTGTCAGGACGGACCAATTGAGAGGGGCCTCATAAGGCGTCTGGAAGTCCGCATCCAGGGGCTTGCCATCCAGAGAGAAATCCACCCGGCGGATGGCCGTGCCGTCAAAGCTGACAACCTGGGCCTGGGGTGTGAACGGCGTCTCCACGGTCTGGTTCTCGGAGAGATTGTTCATGGTGACAAGGATGCCGGCCCGGTCCTGCTGGCCCACGGCCTGAACCCAGAAGAACTGACGCGATTTCTGGCCGGCCGACCCGGTGCATACCGCTTGAACCTTGTAGACGCCCTGGGCCGGGAACTCGCCCTGGGCCGGAGCGTCGCCTCTCAACGGCACTGTGCCTCGGCCATCCCCGCCCAGTTCCACCGAGCATTCCTTCGGCGGGTCCGCGTAGGCCAGACGTTCACGGAGCAACGTGACCCGCCTGGGTGAAGCGGGATCGATCTTGGCCACCACCTTGTCCGCCTCCACTCCTCGGCCCTTGGTGTCGACCATCACAAAACCTGGCTCCAGGCTGGCGCCGTTCTCCCCCCACTCGCTCAATTCCAGGCGTAAAGTGGCAACGCCGGGCACGGACAGCACCTCCTTGAAACGGGTCGGCGCATGCACGCCAACTTCCCGAAGCAACGCGCCGCGTTCATGGTCGTAAATCCTGATCAATGTTTCCAGAGGAGAAACCACACTGACGGTGAGATCCCCGGCATGGGGCATATCGAACAAAAAACGGTCCCGGTCGCCCGCATGGTCAATGCTGAAAGACTGGGCCTCCCCGTCCTTCAGGGGGCGCGGCGGGTCTTCGGCCAAGGGCACGGTCTCGCCCGGTTCGGCCCGGTCTAGATGCACGGAGAGGGTGTACGGCAGAGCCGAGGCGGAATTGTCTCCCCACTCCCCGATCATGACGTAATATTTCCCGGCCTGTACGGGCGGATACAGATTGGCAGTCTGCCCGGCATGGACGCCCTGTTCAACGATCAAGGAACCGGCCGCATCGAGAACGCGCAGATGGGTCTCCAGGGGTGATTGCGCCGCGACGCGCAGGTACCCGGAAAAATCGACATCCACGACGAAAACGTCCTTGTCGCCCAGTGGCATGTAGCTGCCGTGAACGATTTCGCCCGAAGTCAAGGGCACTGCCCTGGCCGAGTCATCGTTGCGGGTGAAGAAATCGAGCATATCCGCCGGTTCGAACCAGCTGGACAAGGCGCAGGCGTCTGTGGACCAGCCGTTGTCACCCCATTCTCGCAGGGCAACAAAGTATGTACCCGGCCCTGCCACGTACCATTCCAGCTTGCCCGGATTCCCCGCATGGCTGCCGTGCTCCGTCAGCATGGCTCCGTCCGGCCCGAAAAGCTGCATGTGCCGCTCCATCCTTCCACGACTCTGGACATGGAGCCGGCCCGCGCCTGGAAGCGTAATCCGGTAGACGTCCAGGTCTCCGACCGGCAGCAAGGTCGCGCCAGTCTGGGCGCTGAGTTTGAGTTCCCGCACAGCGCTCATCTGACCCGCCGCCGGGAGAGGATCATCGACCCCGTCATCGGGCAGCACATCGACCTGCATGCGGTACGGCGTCAGGGACTCGCCATTCTCCCCCCATTCCCGGACCTCGACGAAATGCCGGCCCGGCTGAATCTGAACACTAAGATCGATCGGATTGTTGGCATGAGCGCCGACCTCGCCAAGCAGATTTCCTTCGACATTGCGGATCAGGACATGGCGTTCCATGGGATGCCCCTGACCATGGACACGCAGAAAACCCGGACGTTCGATCTCGATCCGGTACACGTCCCGGTCCCCCCTGGCCCAGATCCGGCCGGCCATGAGTTCGCCGGATCGCAGCAGGGAGGCCGCATCGTCACTGTCGTTGGGCTCCAGGGGATCGATCCCCGCATCGACAGAGGCCGTCAGGGTCAGGGGATCGGGCGAAGCGCCGTTTTCGCCCCATTCAAGGAGCTCAACAAAATAGGTTCCGGCAGACAGGGCCGTGTCAAAACCGTTAGGCTGTTCGAGATGCGCCCCGAGCTCCTGAATGAGCTGGCCCTGAAGATCAAGCAGGCGCAGAAGGGTTTCGATGGGCGCGCCTTCGGCCACGGCCAGACGCAGCAGGGCCGGCTCCGGCAGAGACAGGCGGAAGCGGTAACGTTGCCCGACCGTTGCGATGGCCAACGTCACGGGCACGCCCGGAGTGAGGGTCGCGGGCTCGGTCGGATCAGGCTTCTGCAGGCGCACCCCGGCTTGCGCGGACAGGGTCAGCCGCGCCTCGACCTGATCCTTTTCCAGCAGCACCCTGGCTGAGGTGGGAACAAACCCGTCCTGTTCAGCCCGCACGGTCAGGGTCCGGCGACAGACCGTTAGACGGCCGTCTGCATCAGGACGGTTGATCTGGCCTACGCCGATCTTGTCAAAAACAATCACGCCCCTGGCGTCGGTCGTGCCGTTGCCGACCACTCCGTCCGGCCAGACTTCGGCCAGGATGACCTGGGCCTTGGGCACGGGACGACCCTGACTGTCCTGGACATGAACGGTGACCTTGGCCGGCTTTGATTGCCGCCGCAGACGGAAAAGACTGTCCGCGGTCCGGCCCGCGCAGGTCACGGAAACAATCCGGTCGCAGCTCGGATCCTCGCATTTTTCTCCAGTGCCGATGACCTTGGTCGGCGGCGTATCGTGGCCGACCTCATGACCCGCTGACATCAGAAAACCATTGGCCTGGCACCACGCGTCTGCGGCTGGCGCGCCGCATTCGTTGCCCCAGGTCCGGCAGAGGTCCAGAGGCAGACCGTCGACCTTGGGATCGGCCATGATCCTGCCGGGCTGGACCTGGATCTCCCGGCGCAGAGGATCATATCCCGGCAGGCTGATCTCCAGATCATACCGCCCCACGGCCAGATCCGACGCAAACACAAAACCGTTCCAGTCGCTGACCAGGCTGACCGGACCGGTCAGGGTTGCGTTGACCGCGACCGGTGTCAGACGCGCAACGGCCCCGGCCACGGGCTGATCCAATCCGTCGACCACCACCCGTCCGATCCACGGCGCGACCTCGGACGGCTTCAGGGTCACGTCCAACGGCTGGCGCGCTCCGGCCGGCACATCGACCGGCCGGACAAGCAGGTCATATCCGGGATGGGGCACGCGCAGCTCATGCCGTCCGGCGGGCAGGCCATCAAAGACCGCCACCCCGTCCGGACCGGTGGCCGCGTGGCGTCCACCCAGATACACGGTCACCTCCGGCAGCGGTTCACTGCCGTTCCCGGTGACGTGCACGACCTGCGGGCCGGAGGCGAAAGCCGTTGAAATGGAAGGCCAGACCAGGAGAAAGACCGTCAGGAGCACACGGAGGCGAATTCCCGCAACAGCATTACGCTCACGATGCAGACAGAGGTTGCCGCGACGTATCACAATTCGGTTAAAAAAGGCCGAGACCACGTTTCCAAGCATCTGAAAACACTGAACTCCGGCGCTGGCAGCAATGACTGATTGCGGCATGTTGCGACTCTTTGCAGTGTTGTGTCCGGGAGTGGTCATGGTTTTTTCTCCTCGGCGGTGGAAATGATCGGAGGCAGGGTCACCGGCGCATCTATGACCGGCCGGTTGGTGCAGTACCAGTCGGTTTGTTGATGCCGAGAGGTCAAATATCCCTTCCGCTTGGCGGCCAGTTTTCTCATCGTGTCGCGCAATGTATTCATGTCGGAGCCGCTGAAATAATCGTTGACGGCTTTCAGGGCATCGCGCGGCGATACTCCGGACTTGATCAGGCGCTGAAATATTTTGGCCTTCATCCAAGCCTCCTGCTCCGCACTCTTGTATTCCAATTCCGCCTCGGCCAGTTCGCCCTGCGCCCAGGATTCGACAACGCGGGCAGGTGCAAGAACTATATATTTGATGCCCGTATAGCCTCCGACAACGATGCCTTTGCCGGTTTCCCACGTCTGTTCGAGGACCTCCTTGCCGTAGTCGGTCGCGCTGTACTCAATCCTGTCAATCACCAGTTTCGGCACGCTGAATTCTTTGCCTTCCCCGCTCAGACGGCTGGCTTCAGCCTCAAGCCGGCTGGCATCGCCGCTGATCATGGCCTGGGCGACCATTCTCCTTGCATCGTCGGCGGACATGCCGGCCTTGCGCAACTGGATTTCCCACTGCGTAAAATAGTTGACGACATTCATCTTGTTGGCGTTTCGTATATCCTTGTTCATTTCCGAGTAGGTTTGAGCGCTTGTGGCCACCTTCTTTCCAGCACCGATCAGCCCCAGGGTCAGGGTCGTATCAACCAGGGTTTCGGCCGCTTCCTTGCCGCTGATTTCACCGGCAATGTATTTCTCAATGGTCTCGCAGGCGTTGCCAATGTCAGCGATGGTCATGATCGTGCCGACCGTGTTGATAATTTTTGCTCCGGTTCCGGGAACATCCGGAGTCCCCGGCTTGGCCGGCACATCCGGAGTTCCGGGCTTAACTGGCTTGGGCGGCGTGTCAGGTGTGCCCGGTTTGGGCGGCGTGTCTGGGGCAACAGGCTTGGTCGACGTATCCGGAGTGCCCGGTTTGGTCGGCGTGTCTGGAGCGACAGGTTTGGTCGGCGCGTCAGGTGTGCCGGGCTTGGCCGGCGTATCCGGAGTGCCAGGCTTGGTCGGCGCATCCGGGGCAACAGGCTTGGTCGACGTGTCCGGAGTACCCGGCTTGGTCGGCGTGTCAGGTGTACCCGGTTTGGTCGGCGTGTCTGGAGCGACGGGTTTGGTCGGCGCGTCTGGAGCGACAGGTTTGGTCGGCNNGTATCCGGAGTGCCAGGCTTGGTCGCCGCATCTGGCGTGCCCGGTTTGGTCGGCGTGTCCGGAGTGCCCGGCTTGGGCGGCGTATCCGGGGCACCGGGCTTGGTCGGCGTGTCCGGAGTGCCCGGCTTGGTCGGCGCATCCGGAGTGCCCGGTTTGGTCGGCGCATCCGGAGTCCCCGGTTTGGTCGGCGTATCCGGAGCACCCGGTTTGGTCGGCGTGTCCGGCGTACTGGGAGGGTGTTTGGCTTGATAGTCCTTGGCTGTGGCCGTCACCGTTTTTTTCAAACCCTTGTCAAAACCTTCCGGGTCAAGTCCGCCTGATTTGGTATAGGCATCCTTGGCTTTTCTGACGTACTGATCACGTAATTCCGGACTCATGTGCTTGATCTGCTCGGCGATCTGCTTCTGTGCCACGGCGGCCTTATCCGGATATTTCGCGGCAAGTTTGGAC
Source organism: Desulfomicrobium sp. UBA5193 (assembly GCA_002412965.1). Classification (GTDB taxonomy): domain Bacteria; phylum Desulfobacterota; class Desulfovibrionia; order Desulfovibrionales; family Desulfomicrobiaceae; genus Desulfomicrobium. The sequence continues at coordinate 711,869 of DHWB01000003.1, read as the reverse complement.
ATGGTTTCGGCGTAATCCTTTACGCCTCGATTGACACCCAAGGTGCCGACGTCCCCAATGACATCTGCGCCGGGCTGGCTTTGCGGCCCACGTCCCTTTCCAATCATCGCGCCAGCCTCGGTCAGGCTGTCATTTGGTTTTGGCATAGCCGGCGGCAGGCCGTTCTGCTTGATGATGATATCCGTGACTTTGTCGATACGGTCTATGTATTTGCTGGCCTGGGAACGGAGCAGCTGGGCTTCGGCGTCGAGTTTTTGCGCCCTGGCCGGATGAGTATCGCGAAGAGCCGCAGCCTCGGCTTCAATCCTGTTGGCCTCACTTATCTTGTGTTTGGCGAGATCCTGCATCTCGGTCACATATGCGCCCGTATCCGAAATATCGAGTTCCGGAATCTTTTCCCCTTCCGGCGGCCGCATCTGGGCCTCGACCTTGGCGGCCTTGGGATTCTCATAGGCCGTACCACCCCTTTTATTTATTCCCTCGTTGATTTTGGTGAATTCCGAGGGAGTGGTGTGATCCGGATGAGGCATGAAATCTGTGTCGGTTTCGATTTTACCAGCCGGCGGATCGACCCCGTTCTTTTTCAGATAATCCTTGACCTTGTCTTGATACGCCTTTTCGGTTGCTTCTATCTGAGCTTCCGTGATGTCGGGCGCGCCGGGTTTTTTCTCGACAATGATGTCCGTGTCCGTTCCCGGATTGAAGAAGTCGGCATCGCCGGGTTGCTTGACGTTCGTGTCCGCACCAGGTTTGACGGTGTCGGGCGAATCCGGCTTCGGCTGGGGTTTCGGCGTCTGGGTTTTGGCCACGAGTCCAGCCTTGTCCGCTGCGTCCGTGACGAAGCCCTTGTTGACCATCTCAAAAAAACTCTGGTTGCGCTGATAGACTTCAGGAGGAATCTTGCCCTGCAAGGCCAGCAGGTTGAGATCCTTGTTGTGCATGAAAACAAGGGCTTCCTGCCGAGGCGTAGACTTGAAGCTCGCCACGGCGTGCGCGGCTTCAATCACTTCGGGATCGACAAAGGCCCGTGCTTGAGGCGCAGCCAATAAAAACAAACCGATAAGAACAAAACTCAAAAATTTCGTCATTGAGAACATGCGCTTCATGAGCATCCCCAGTACTCGGGTGCGCCTGATCGGCGGCGCCCCGTGGATAAACGGACACAAACTCACTTCATTGACGTGTTTGGCCTTGCCGCAAAGCCTACACAAGGACCGCCCAAGACCTGACTGTTTTCAGCGCCATACGGGTTCGATCGCCTCATGAGGCCGGGCCATTTCCTCACGGCTGTACTTCCCGGAGCCCGTTATTGGCGGGCCGATCCAGCCCCTTCCCACCGATGCAGGTCAGGGAGATGATGCGGTCGCAAAAAACCATGTCGCAAATCCGTCCTGACGAGAAGATCCTCGTGGGCGGCGAAGCGCTTCGCACCTCGAAGGTGCTTGCCCCGGCATAGCCCTGGGCCCGGCACCAGGCATCGGCGGCAGGCTCCCCGCACTCGCTGCCCCATTCAAGACAATAATCCAGTGGCACTCCGTCAACCAAAGGATCGAGGTACTTCGTGCCCTCCCCCGAAGCGTCCCCCGGCATCCAGTCCCCGGCCGGTTCGCCTCCGGCCTTGGCGCCGTCGCAAGGGCCACGGTCGAGCAGGGTCTCTTCCTCGACGAAGAACGTGTCGCCAGGGAGGAGTTCCCCGGTCATTATGATGCGCCTGCCTTCCAGGGCCGTCAGATCCACGGGGCCGCCCGCCTCGGTCCGCAGGGTGATCGCGTATCCGCCGGGGCTGACGTGCGTGCCGAAATCCGTGGACTCGGACATGAAAACGCCATCCTGCACGCACCCCGTGATGACGGCGTGGGCAGGCATGGAAGCAAGAAGACGGGTTGGCATCACCACCCACATCGCCAGTCCCAGCGTCAATACGACAAACCGTTTCATGATCTCCTCCGCGTCGCTTTGTACTGTTATGTCCGGTTTCATCGCAACCTACGGATTTCGCTTCATCCACCAGGGATAGCTTCCGCTTCCGGCCTGATCGAAGGTTCCGCGCATCTCATCACCCGACATGACCCCGGTGTACCGTTGGTCCAGCCCTGGAATGGGGCGGGTGAAGGTCAGGTTGACGCCGTCGAAGGCGACCTCCTGCAGTTCCTCCCAGACGGAATGGCCATCAAGCCACATGCTTGCGGTGATCCGCCCTCCGGCCTGCTGGAACTCGATTTTGCCTGCGTAATTGTTTGCGTTCACAATCCATGTGCCGACCAACACCGAGCCAGCCGCAGATGCGCCCGCCTCGGCACCCTGGACTGAATCTGGCGTTGCAGCCGTGCCTCCCTGTTCCGCCGGAAGGACGGGCGTACTCCCGGGTTCGGGCGATGGGGCGGCAGGCGCGTCTCCTTGCCCGGATGCCTGTACGGCGGCGTCCCCTTGGCCGATCGCCTTCCGCTTGCCCTGCTGCACGGCTTCCCTGGTCACGCTGGCCGTGAAGGAAGCCACGGCGCTGCCGAGTTCCACGTCGTTGCGGTCGCGCACGACCACGGACAGCTCGCATGTTCCGGCCTCGCCGGCCGTGACGCGGGCTTCGCGCGAAATGGGATTGCTGATGCTGCACGTTCCGCCGGTAACCTTCCACTGATATCTGGCCGGCCCGCTCAGGGCGGCGGGCTGCGTATCGGCCGCGAATTCGACGATCTGGTCCACGGCGATGGCCCCCGCCACCTCCACCAGTCCGACCCCTTCCTTCCAGACTCTGGGGGGCGGACCCATGGCCTTGGGTCCGGAGACCGTCACCGCGTACTTCCTGGCCGTGACGCTGCCCTGGGCCATGCCAAGGCTCTCCCCGCTGACCGGCACGCGGGCCATGACCATGAGCGCCACAGGTTTGTCGTCCTTCACATAAAACGAAAGCTCCCGCCCACCCGCTGACAGCGGCCCCTGCTTGGCATTGAACGGCAGCGGCACCCAGCGCAGATCGAGTTCCTTCATTTCGGGTTCAACAGCGAGGCGGGCCTTCACGTCCTGCCCGACAAGAGGTTCGGCGGGTTCCATGGCCAGACTCAGCTTCGGCGCGACGACTTCGATCTCCAGCTGTGCCGACTCGGCCACGGTGATCTCCCGTCCCTCGCGCTTCTCCAGGACCTGCACCCAGACCCCGTTTCGCCCCGGGACATGGAACACGGCCCGCACATCGGGCTCGGCGGCGTCGAGCCGGTCGAAGGACACTTCCGGATGGGGCTGCCAGCGGTAGATGAAATCACCCTGAGCGGGCTGGCCGTCAACGGTCAAACGCGCCGCGAACCCGGCCTTCGCACCCACTGCAACGGGGCCGCCAGCCGGGACGCGTTCAACATGGACCTTGTAGTCGGCCACAGTGTATTCGAGTGCTGCCGAACCAAGATGATACCTTGCACCGCCGACGGCCACGGTTACGCTGAATTTCCCGGCAGCATCGGGCATGATGGTGGCAACAGCGCTCTTCAGGTCATCGGCGTTGCCATGGGTGCCGGTCCATTCATAGCTGAAGGGCGAGTCCTCGGATTTGGCGTTCTCGACCACGGCCTCGACCGTGAATGATTCGCCCACCTTGAGGACGGGAATCTTATCCGGGCGAAGCCGCACCACCGGCAGATCGGAGCCGTCAAGTTTGGGCCCGTTGTAGGGAGTCTGAACAAGGGCGGGCTGCTCCGACAGGCGGATGCCGGCCAGAATGGCCTGCGCCTCGGCCCGGGCCGCTGCGGTCTGAGATTCCTGGAACGCCCGCTGGGAATTGTCCCAGCATCCGCCGGAGCCGACGCTGTAAGTCAGTTCAATGGTCCGGCCACCCTTGGTGACAAAGGCGTGGCCAAAAGCCTCGACCCCGCTGTCGCGATACCCGTCGCCGGACCACCCGCCGCGCAGGTAGCGCATGGTGGATTCAAGCATGAGGCCCTGATAGTCGCCGATGGAGAATGGACGGATCTCCACGGTCCGCCCCCATTTTTCATTGGTCAGCTTGTCCTGCTCGAACTTCGCGCTGATCTCGTCCACAGTGCGGGGCGCGAAAGACGGATTCATCTTCCCCGACACCTCCCCAAAGACACCGGCAGGATACGGGCACATCTCATGCGTCGCCCCGCCCTTGGCCTCCTGCCGTTTGAGATGAAGCCCTGTCTCGTTCACGGGCCCGGGCCAGATGGAGGGGGCGGTGACGGTGATGTTGGTTAGGTCGGACAGAGTGCTCTCCGATTGCGTTTCTGGCGCATCCTTGGGCGTGGGTGCGTTATCCGCAGGAAGCAGAGCCACCATCTCGACGGGCGTGGCTGTCAACCCACGTCCGTACACAACATTCAGATTTGATTCGAGGTATCCCGCCGCACTGACGGAGAGGCGATAACGCCCCATGGGCACATTGACGATGACCTGATTCCCGGATGCGACGGCGTTGATCGGGCTGCCCGCTCCTTCGGTGGGGATGAGTTCAATTTTAAGGCCCGTGACGCTTCCGCCAGGGTCCCGGCTGTCAACGGCCGTGACAGTGAGCTGTACCGGCCCAAGTCTGGTCATCCATTCCTTGTATTCCGCCAGAACCTTCTCTCGGCCCGTGACATGCCCGGCGGCGCGATCCAGCATCCATTTCTTGCTCTGACGACTGCCGGAATCCTGATAGGGTCTGATCCACAATTCATGCGCAAAGACGCGTTTAAGATACGGCTGATCAGAGCTTTCAAGACCTGCCCTGGGCAAAAAGCTCCGCTTTATGGCCAGCAGCGCCTCGGCTGAACTTTTTCGTACGTCCTCGATATGCGCAAGCCAGGAACTTGCGGCCGTGAGGTCGGAATCGGCGCGGCCCGACAGGAACAGGCCCGTGCTCAGATATTGAATCGTCGCGTCGTGGGCCGCATTACCGACCAGCATCGAAGCAGCCTGATCACGGAGCGCCAGGACTGTCCTGTAGGCATCAAGGTACTTCTTGACGGCCTGAGCGGCGCGGACGGTTTCGCTCTCCGTGGGTGCCTGACCCATGACGCCGCGTTTGGCGTCCCAAAGCCACTTAACCAGTTCCTTGAGATTGCTGGTGTCTACCTCGGCATCAAGACCCTTGACCACCTCTTCTTCGATGCCGAGATCGGCTGCGACCTTGCGCAGTTCGGCGTAAAGATCGGGCAGCATGCCCCGTGCCAGAGCGTCCTCGGCCTGTTTCCGCTCTTCGAGGTGCCGGATCAGGTTGACGACAAATCCGAGTTTGACCTGCTCCCAGCGGGCCAGCCCTTTTTCGGCCAATCGTTCCATGAGTTTCGGCCCCACGGCCGGATGGCTGGCCATTTCCTCCAGCAGAAGCAGGACCGGGTCGCTCGCGGCCAGGTTGGCCTTCAGTGAGGCGTCAACATCGAGCCATTCGGTCAGACCGTTGAAATGCGTCCTGTACTCCTGCCAATTCACACGTCCAGCCTCGACCTCCTGGGCCAGGGCCTGCACCTGATTAGAGCGCATCTCGGCGAAGCGGTGCAAGTCCAAGGGCATCTCGTTGTAAAAAGTGCGCACCAGACGGTAAGCGCCGACCTTGGCCCCTTCATACGTCTGGACGTCCACCAGCTTGAAAACGGCATCGGCGTAAAGGCTGTCCGCGAACACTGCGAGCTGTTCGTTCCAGTAGGTCGAGCGCACCTGCGTGCCGATCGAGGTTCCCAGTCCGTATGCAGCCTCGGGCAGGGCCAGCGGGGGAATCAGGGTCGTGACCACGTCCCATCCGGCGCGCAGGGTGTTGCCCATGACGTAATTCTCCGCCGCTCCCCCAAAAGGTATGCGTCGCCTGAATATCTCCGTGGCGAAACCGCCCCAGCCCTGGTCGTGAAAGGCGTCACGATAGGCCTGCATCTCGTCGACCAGTCCGTAGATCATCATGAGCTTCATTCCCTGTCGACCGGCGGCAGTGCCCTGGAGCTTCTCATTTAAATACAAATTGGTGTTCTTGACCTTCTCCGCGACCCTGGTCTGCAAAACAGAGAGGCGGCTGACGGCTTCGGAACGCAAACGGGGGTCCATGTCGGCCTGGCGAATCCGCTTCATCTCGGCCTCGAACTGAGCGAAATCGGAATCCCCGCGCAAAGGGCCAAGCAGCCCGTCATCGATGAAATCGAGCAACTGGTTCGTCTTCTCCACCCCGGTCATGGACAGCTTGGCGGCCCGTGCGGAGCGCTCCATGATGTAACCGGCCAGCATCCTGAGACGGGACGGATCGGGATGTCGGGCCTGGGCCTTGAGCAACTCCTCGATGAATATCTTGTCCTTGAGTTCCTCGGCGCTGAGTTTCCTGAACCCGAAGCGCTCGTTCAGAGTGGCGAGCAGCTCCCGCGTTCTGACGTTGTTCGCGATGACTTCGGGAGGGATGGGCATGCCGTGGGCAGCCTTGAGCTCGGCCTCGACCATGTCGATGAAATCGACCATTTCCTGACGCAGCGTGACCGCGCTTTCCGGAACATCCTGACCCTGAGGCTGCCTTACGAGCAATTCGGCCAGCCTGTTCTCCAGGTCTCTGGTGCGCGAGACGGACCCCTGCTTGACTGTCTCCCACAAAGCCTCGGTGGCGTGCTGATGAAAACTGTCGACCGCGTCGGCATCGATAGTCAGGACGAGTTTGTTCACACCCAAGTCCCAGACGGTTTGCGGCGGACTGCCCATATGTTCTGAAATGAGTCGAAGCATGCTCTCGCGGGTATCCCTGGTCTGAGGCTTCTTGTTGGCCAGTTCGGTGATCTGCCTGGCGAAATCCGCCAGTTTGGGGTCACTGGGTACGCCATGCGCATTGCGAAGGGACGTGTAGCTGCGGTCCAGATATTTGGCCGCCTTCACCACGGCATTGGCAAGATCGAATATTTTAGGGGCGACAATGTCGTGCTGAAAATGTCTGGCCATCTCCATGGACAGGCCCGGCTCGGTGTTGCGTACCGGCTGCACGGTCTCCACCCCGGCCGCGTCGGCCAACTGCCGCTCGATGGTCAGAATGGCCGCAATGCGCTTGGCGGCATCATCGCCTTCGATCCTGACGCGCGAGCCGGTGGTCATGTCAACCACCTCGTTGATTTTCATCTCCTTCTCGGCATAGGCCATGCCGTGGCGACCGATGTAGACCTCCAGACCGGCCTTGCCGTGGGCCGTGGCCACCGAATCGAGGGCTATGGGATCAAGATGCGTGCGGCGCCTTATGACCTGCGCAAAGGCGTCTTTCATGGCCTGCGCCAGTTCGACATCGTTACTGACAAAGCTGAAGTCGATGTCGCCGGTGAAGGTCAGTGAGCGATCTGCCTGGTTGGCCCACTTGCCGACATGGGAGATGATAAGCTCAAAGCCGTGGGCAGGGATTCGACCGGCGTCGACAAACTGTTTGACTACCTCGTCGATGGCCCCCAGCGTCTGTTGTCTGCGCCAAGTCAGCAGTTTTTCCTCCACCGGGGTGCCATTGCTCGAATAGGTCGGCCCCATGATCTGCCTGGCGAAGGACTGATCCGCATGGTTGACAAGATGCGAGCGCACCCTGATGACATCAAACATGGTGCCGCCCGCCCTGGCCAAGCCCTCGTAAAAAGCCTCGGGGGAGCGCTTGCCCGTGTTCACTTCATAGAGCAGACGTGCGATCCGGGTATCCAGTTCGGACATCCCCATGGAGCGGGCAAGACCCTCCATTTTGACAGCGTCTTTATCGCCCGGGTCCAGCGTTTCGAGTTGCGTTTCGGCATCGACAGGGGTCTGGGCATGAAGGAGATGCGGGGTTGTGAAAAAAAGCGTGGCGAGGACAAGAACCCAAACCGCCAGACGTGAAGGAGCCATGAAGGCCAACGTCCAGCTATTCCATCCGCGATTGACCCCATCTGCGCATCTGAATCCGGCGAAGTGCGGCATAACCACCTCCAGCTTCACATGACAAGCTCACCCTCTCAGCGATTCTTTCCCCTTCAGCATTCCCTACTCATTTTCATGCTCCGGTTGTCAAATCACACACCGCCGCCAATCACGCTCCAATAATGCCAAAACCGGCGTGCCTGCGCACCGTTGCAGACATCTCAACGCATCATCTGCCCGACAGGACGCCGTCCAACACCTGCACAAGGCCCGCCAGATCCATAAGCTCGGCGCCGGACACTTCCCTGTCCGGCACGAGTCCCGCGCCCGAGCAGGAGCTGCCATCCGGGAGCAGGACGTCGCGATTGGTGTAGCGCAGCACCGAGCCGTCTGAAAGGCGGGCGTCGGTCTGGGAGCTGCATTTGCCGTAGGTGCGCTGCCCAACCAGCGTGGCCCGGCCCTGCTGGTGCAGGGCCCCGGCGAAGATTTCTGCCGAACTGGCCGTATCCGGGCCGACGATGAGAGCCAATGGCATAGAGTACTTCTCACCGGACGGGGCCCGCACTTCGCGACTTCCCTCGCCGCGCCCCTGAATGGTGCCTAGGAGCGTTCCCGCAGGCAGGAACATGCCCGCCATGTCGAAGGCCTCGTACAGATCACCACCCCCTGAGTCGCGCAGGTCGATGATGAGCAACTCGTTCCGGGTAGCCCCCTTTCGGGCCAGGAAATCGATGGTGGCCTGCAATGCGGGCCTGGTCAGCCCGGCAACGAAATCACGGACGCGCAGCACCTGCCGGTCCCCCGGAGGCACGGGCTCCACATCCAGTGGCTTGAAGGCCTCACGCACGACCCGGACATCAAAGCTTTCCCCGCCGGGCCGGGCCAAAGTCAGGCGCACGACAGTGTCTTCGGCGCCCTTGAGCAGGGACGCCACAGCCTGGGCATCGAGCCCGGCCACACCCCGGCCGTCGACTTCACGCAGCCTGGACCGATCAGGCACTCCCGCCTTGTCCGCCGCGCCCCCCCGATAGACAGAGAGGAAAATCTCGCCGCCACGCGCGACCAGTTCCGCGCCGATGCCGATCCAGGCCTCGCGCCCGGACATGGGGGACTGATATTCCCGGGCCGGAAAATATCGCGCATACGGATCAAACTGCGCCAGAAACGTCGGCAGTCCGACCTCGTCCAGTGTCTCCAGGGCGGCCTGAGACGGGGGAACCAGGGCATCGCCAAGCAGGATCCGGCGGATCTCCTGCAGGGGCGCGGACTGTGCCCCCGCAGGGACAGGAAAGGCCATCAACACGGCCAGCATCCAGAAGGCCGCAATCCTCACTGGGCCAGTTCCATCTGCATCTTCATGAGCAGGTCGTATTCCTTGCGCAGGGCGTCGCGCTGCTTTTCGAGCTGCTTGCGGCGCAGGTCCATGTCCGCGTCGCCAAGGCCGCTGCCTTCCAGATCATCCAGTGACGAAGACTGCTGGTTCATTTTCCCTTTCAGGTCGGTGACCCGCTTCTGCATGTCGGCCACGCGCTGCTTGTCCGTGCCCTCCTTGGTGGCGAGGCTCTTGGTCTTTTTTTCCAGGGCCGTGATTTCGATCTGCATGGCCCGCACCAGCGCCTGATCCTTGTCAAGCTGGGCCTGAGCCGCCGATTTCTGGGACTCCAGCTGGCCCTTTTCGGCAGCGAGTTCGCTCTGGGTGGCACGCAACTCTTCAAGCCGCGCCTCGCGTTCCGCCACGCGGTCCTTGTAACCGCCACCGCTCAGACCGGCGACCCCGCCGAAAAAGCCGCCTGTGCGCGGGTCATGCTGACCCGCGCAGCCGCCCAAAAGCACCGCCGCGAAGAGCATCAGGATGAAAATCGTCCTCCTCATACGCTCAGCCTCTGATCGATCTGGGCCAACTGGGTGCTACCGTCACGCAGCTTGTCCAGGTTCTTCTGCAGGGTGTTCACTTCCTTTTCCAGGCGCACGATGTACTGATCGTCTGCGGGGCGCGTCTTCTTCTCGTCGGCCACGATGGTGGTCTGAACTTCAAGCTCCTTGGCCAGGGTATCTTCGAGCTTCTTGCTGGCGTCGATCTTCGTCCGCAGCTCGTCGCTCTTGGCCGCCAGGACCTTCTTGTCCACCGTGCCCTTGTCGTACTGGGCGCGCAGGGTCTTGGACTGCTTTTCCAGTGTGGCCACGTCCTTGGAGAGCTGCGCGTTGTAGGCGATGGCCGTCTTGTTGTACTCCTGCGTGTTGGAGATTTCCGCGTCGAGGAACTCCTCCGTGCTGGCATAGGCCTGCTTGCGCTTGGCTATCTCGTTGCCGACCAAAAAGCCCAGCCCGGCACCGGCCGCGGCGCCGATGGCCGCACCTTTGCCCCCACCCACGGCATAACCGAGCAGGCCGCCCAGAACGGCCCCGACTCCCGTACCCTCGGCCTGGGTGCGGTTCTTGTCGGACATCGTCGCGCATCCGGGCAACAGGGCGAAGACCAGGAGCACCACAACGAGCACCTTAGCTATCTTTTTCATCATGTCATCCTCCTGAAATTGTTTGTTTTATGAATCTGAAAATTCGGCAAAGCCCTTACGGAACTCCTCCAGCCAAAGTTCGGTGTCGGCCCGGCGCTGCTCCGCGAAGCCTTGGACATGCCCTTTGAGCAATTTCATGACCAGACGTTCGCGTTTGGTCATCTCCCTGGCCTCAAGCTCCGTGAAGGCAGAGTCGATATACGCCTTCTCGTATTCGCCCAGCGTGCCGATCTTGTCCTTGTAGCCCTGCATCTGCTCGCCAAGCGCCGTCTCCAGTTCACCCATGGACTTCTCCACCGCAGCGACCTGTTCCTGATAGCGCGTCGAAGTTTCCGCAAGTTCCTTGGCCAGGGCCAGAGTTTCCTTCAGCCGCGTCAGGCGCGAAAGGTAGGCCGACAGGTTGACTCCGTTGCGGGCGGCGTCCTGGGCCAGGCTGCGGGCGCTTTCGCGCTGGGCCAGTTCGAGGCGCTCTCTCGCCTTGTCCAGGGTTGACTGGACCGCTTTCAGGGGCTCCTTCAGGGCCGGATTGTCCTTGATAAGGCCCTCGATGATGGGGTCGGCCGCTCCGATCTGGACCGAGGCCTGGCTGACGAGGTTGTCCAGGGTGCGCCCCACGGGCATGGTCTTGCGCAAGTCGGCCTTGTACGCCTCGTACTCCTTCTCGATCTCTCCCCGTTGGGCCGTGCCGACAACGACGTTGGAACCGATGGCCAGCCGCGCGCCGGTGTTGAAGGACTTTCTTTCCTCGACCTTCTTGGCGTCGGCGTTCCAGCCGTACACGTCGAGCTCGGCGCGCAGGGAACTGCGCAGGTCCGCCGCCGGGGTGGAGACGCTTCCGCCGCGCACGGCCACGCCGCCGGGCTTGCCCTGCCAGATCTCGGGCCGGAACAGGCCCGAGGTCATCTCCTGGGCGTTGCCGAAGAGATCGTGAAATCCGCCCGTGTCGGACTGGCGCAGACCCACGGGACGGAGCTGATGCTTGGCGTTGCCCAGGTGCCAGGCGAACTCGTCGACCTTGGCGGCCGCAAAGGGCAGCCTGTCGTCGAAAGTCCCGCCCTGGATGGCCGCAAGGCCGCCGCGTGCGCAGTATTCCCACTCGTCCTCCGCCGGCAGGCGCAGGAAGCCCGGCACCCCGTCCACCTTGGGCATGTTCGTTACCCGTTCGGAGTGGGCCGGATCGAAGAGCCACTGGTTGTAACGGCGGATGAACTCCGCGACGTCGCCGTGGCCGACGTAGGTCAGGGGCATCATCAGGGCGTCGCGCTGGGCGCGCCCCTGCAGGGTCGGCAGCTTCTGGTCCTCGGGGTCGCCGCTGGCCGCAAGCAATGCGTCCATGCCCATGACCGCCACAAATTGCCCACGCGTCAGCTCGTACTTGGCCAGAACGATCTCCCAGGCTTCCTGCTCGCCGGTTGGGAAGGAACCGCTGATCTGGGTGCGCTGCAGGCCCTCGAAGATGCCTCCCGAGGCGTCACCGATCTGGATGATGCGGCTCTGGTCGCCCCAGAACCCCTTGCCCGGGACCTGCACCCGGCGGAAAACCATGTGGGCGTCGCCGGGCATGGGCAGGATCAGGTCCCCCTCGGCCGGCTTGGGATTGTACGGAGTCGGCGCGGGCGCCTCAGCCAGGACCGGGATGGCCGCCACGACGAAAGCCGTCAGAAAGAGAACCGTCGCGGCCAGGCGCCGCTTCCACAAACCGTCACTGCTCACGAATGACCTCCGCAGGATCGATGCACGTTGCCCGCCAGGCGGCTGCCAAGGAGGCCAGGGACGCCAGAACGAGTGTTATAAGGCAGAACAGGGGGACATAGCCGACCGGGAGGATGCAGAACGCCTCCCCCGGGGCGAGGTCCATGGCGAAGGCGCGGTCTATGGCCCCGGCCAGGACGGCGTAGCCGCCGAATCCGGTCGCAAGCCCCAGAGTCGCTATGATGAGACCCTGCACCATGGGAAAAAAGAAGACATGCCGCCTGGCGAAACCCAGGAGCCGAAGCACCCCCAGATCCCTGCGACGGCGCTCCACCGCCGCATAAAGGCTGGCCACCAGCACACCGGTTCCCCCGAATAGCCCCAAGGTGGCGATGAGCCAGAACAGCCGCGAAAGCCCCTGGTCCAGGATACGGATGCGCTCGATGGCCTCCACCTCGGCCGCTACCTCCACGCCCTGGTCCTTGAGTCTGCGGTACAATTCCGGAACGTTGTCGATGCTCCCGGCGTAGAGACGAAAGCCCCGGAACCCGCCCCGGGCCATGTGGAAGGACTCGGACTCGCGATCAAAAGTCACGGCGCGCTGAACGGCCGTACGCAGCACGCCCAAAAGCTCCGCCGGCACCACGGGACGGTCCAGATCAATGCTCCCGGCCACACGCAGGAAAAAGCCGACCTCCGCCTGGCCCGCAGCGCGCACGTCCACGGTCTGCCCCTGGCCAAGGGCGTCCGCAGCCGGCCACAGGCAGTCCACAATCGCTGCGCCCTCAGGCAGGTGACCGCTGAATTCCGGCCAGGGCGTCGGCTTCAGCCCCAGCAGGGCCGCCTGTGTTTCGCCTAAGGACAGACCCACCGGACGCAATTCACGTTCGCCGTCATGCAGGACCACGTCGCGGACGTACGGCAAAAGAACGCGGGAATGGCCCCTGAGCTTCTGATCTACGGACCGCAGGCTGGCGGCGGTCACCGGCTGGCCAGGAGCGGGCAATTCGTAGCAGGCGAAGCCGTCTGGCGGCACGAAGCCGAGCAGCTCACGCACCCGCGCAGGGGCGATCTCCGTGACGCGGCCGAAGCCGGTATTGATGGCCAGGCCGGAACGCACGATGGGCTGCAAAGGCACGGGCAGCAGGAGCACCACGCCGTCGAAACTGGGATAGGGCTGCGGGGTTTCCCCGGTCCAGCCCCGCGCCGGGGCCGCGTAGCCCTCCTTGTAGGCTTCGACGTCCAGCACGAAGGACAGTGGCGCGTAGACTCTCGGCAAGGAGCCCGCTCGCTGGTCCAGCACGGCGGCGACCCGCAGCCGCGCCTCTACGGCTTCGCTGCGTCCGCCACGGGACCGGGTGACCCTGACCACGATTTCGCCGCCCTGGTCGACCCCGGCCCGGCGCGCGGCCTCGGCCGTAAGCACGACCTCACTCTCGCCGGGCACCATCCCGCCGTTCTCCAGAAGCAGGGGATCGCCGGGGGCCGTGGGGATGAGATCGAAGAGCGCGGTGCCGGAAGTTTCGGGGAGGACGACGGAAAGGACGGATGACAGGGGCAGGATGGTCGGGGTGAGAAAGCCCACTCCGGCCCAGGCGGACAGGTCTTTGAACCATTCCGGAGAAAACTCGCGGGTCTGGGTGGGCCGAATCTCCCGGAAGACCGGATCCTCCACCAGGCGTTCACGCAGGGTCTGAATGGTGCCGTGTTTGAGTCCGAGCAGAACCAAAAGCGGCGAGATGACGGCGGCGAGGGCGATGACCAGGCACAAGGTCAGGACCCATTCGTGGCGCAGGTGGGCCGCGGCCAGGAACGGGATGCGCCGCAGAGGCCCGTGGCTCACGGCGCCTCCGCCGTCACGGGTCGGCAGACGGAGCGGGTGACGTTGTCGGACACATGTTCAAGATCGAAGGTGTAGGCCGTGTCGGCCCGGTCCATGACCAGATCCACATCGTGGGTGACGACCACCACGGCCACGGATTCCTCCCTGGCCAGGCGGTGCATGTCGTCCATGATAGCCCTGGCCCGGCCCTTGTCCACGGCCGCCGTGGGCTCGTCGGCCAGCACCAGACGCGGCCCGTGGGCCAGGGCGCGCAGGATGGCCACGCGCTGCCGCTGGCCAATGGACAGGGAGGCGGGCATGCGATCCAGACATCCAGCCACGCCCATGCCCGCCGCCAGAGCCTCGATCCGCTCCGATGGAATACGACCGCCGCTCAAGCTTCCGGGCAGGAGGATATTTTGGCGCACGCTCAGAAAAGGCAGCAAACCACCGGTCTGCAGGACATAGCCGAAGTTGTCCCGCCGCAGGGCGGCCAGAGCCCCCTCGTCGCCCCCAGCCCACAGGGCCGCTGCGTCAACCGGAGAGGCCGATGGCCCCGTGACGATCTCGAAGCGTTCCACGCTGGTTGGTTCCATGACCAGGGCCAGAATGTCCAGCAGCGTGCTTTTGCCACATCCGCTCTCGCCGATTACGGCCACCATGCGTCCCGGTCCGACCTCGAAGGACGGCACGCGCAGCTCGAAGACGCTCTCGCTCTGGCTGCGCGTCTTGACCAGTCCTTCCAGGAGGACCATGGGCTGAGGAATGCCGGACACTGGAACCCCTAAGGCAGGTAGTCGAGGTGCAGCGGGTACACCATGTCCTGGTCGGGGTCCGTGTCGTTGACGCGAAACCAGGCATCGACCTGCTCGTTGATGGTCCGGTACTGGTCGAGCTTGGCCAGGATGCTCCATTCCAGCTGCGAACGCTGCTCGGCCGTCATGCTGGCGAACATGTCGTCCGTCAGCGCCAGGATGTCGCTCTTGTACGGCAGGCTCTGGATGAAGGCAGGCAGCAGGCCCGTGTCGGCCAGCTTCACCGCCCCGCCCAGGTCCTCGGGACGCTTCATGGCCTGTCCGGCCACGCCCTGCAGAGCCTCAAAGAACTGCCCCTGGGTCACTTCGGCGCGCATGACGGCCTGCACAACTTGGTCCAAGGTCTGGGACAGGGATGAAAGCTGTTCGCGCGTGACCAAGACGCGCACGTCCAGGGCCTTGTCGGCCGGGTTGATGAGGTCACGGTCCATGGCCCAGGCCACAATGTCCTTGGGCGGACTCGCGTCCTTGCCCACGTACTCGATGAGAGCCGCCTCCCAAAGCTTGTCGAACTCGGCCAGGGGGGCCGCTGCGGCGGTCGTATTACCGCCCATGGTCTGGCTCAGAAGGGTGTTGATGCGGCCGGTCAGGTGCTCAGCCAAGGCCTTGTATTCGCCCTCTTCAAACGCGTTGACCTCCTTGATGGCCGAGCTGGACTCGTCGCCGCGCACCCTCGCCAGATGGCCGAACTGGGCCAGGGCGAGCGGATGATCCTCCTTGGCCCGGGGATCCTGCAGATGGATGGCGAACAGGTGAACCTGGGCGTCGTCGTACTCGCGGCGCAGGTCCGTCTCATCCTTGCCGGAGGTGTTCTGCTTGTGCCCCTTGGGGTGAGAGCTGGCGTCGCCCAGCAGGATGACGAAGCGCAGGGCGCCGTCGCGCCACGTGGAGCGCAGAGCCGCATCCACGCCGGCGAAGGCCTCCTCGGCGTAATCGACGCTGCCCACGGCCGTGGCCCCGCCCTCCTTCTCCAGCAGTCCGACCAGTTGGTCGGCGCTGACCAGATCAGGAGTGAGATTTCGACTCACGTATTCAAGCTGGGGAGCGACTTCAAGGGAGTCACGGTAGACCACCAGACCGAAACGAAAACGGTCGGCCGTCTCGGCGATGAACTGCCGGCTCATCTGCGCCACGGCCTCGCGGGTCATATCGATGAAGGGCTGCATGCTGCGGCTCGTGTCGATGACGAAAACGATGTCAGCCTTGACGTCGCGCATGATCGCACCGCCTGCGTCACGACCCACCTGGGCCTGTTCCAGGTAGTCGGCGTTGCCGACCGTATCGGCCCCGCGGGCGCCCGGCACGGCCGCGGCCAGTTGCAGGAGGCGAACGTCGTCACCGTTTATCTGAGTCTGAGTCCACTGCAGGATGGGCAGAACGTAGAACTGTTTGGTGATGTCGACGAAGCGCTTGGGCTCCATGCTCACGACGCTGTCCGGAATCTTCCCTGCTCCGACGCTCTCGTAAAGGGCCTTGGCCTTGCCGGCCATGTCCATGTCGTCGACGATAGCCTCCAAAGCAGACCGGTCACGGAACATGAGTACGGGGCTGCGGCCTTCGAGTTCGTTGCCGGGATGGGTGTAGGAGACCAGCAGGGCCTGCCTCCATTCGAGCACATCCTTGGCCTGCATCCAGCCCTCGGGCTCGGTCTTGGAGCGGCCGACCTGATACCACCCGCGCGGGTCCGCTGCCTGGCTCAGATCAAGGCCCTGGCGGTCAAAGACATAGAGGGGTTTGAAGGCCTGGACATTGGCCTGGACGATGCCGTCCTCGTTCGCCGCCGCCTCGCGGTAAATGGCGGAAAAAGGACGGGGCAGAACACGCAGCGGCAGCTGCGTAGCCGCTTCCAGACACGGCGCTCCGGGTTGGCAGACGACTCCGTCATCGAGCGCTCCTCCCGCAGCATGTCCGGCAGTCCCCTCCAGAGCGGAGAGAGCGTCAGACGAAGCATTTCCCTGCGTCGCCTCAAGGTCGGCCAGGGCAGCATGTTCGGCAGTCCCCTCCAGAGCGGAGGGAGCGTCAGACGAGGCGTTTCCCTGCGTCGCCTCAAGGTCGGCAAGGGCAGCATGCCCGATTCCGCCAAAGACAGTCAGGCACAGTACCGTACCCAGAAAGAGAATCCTCTGTGCAGACGCAAGACAACGAAACATGATGCCTCCTGACTTCGTGACCTGGATTTTTTCCATTGACATGGGGCGGACTTTACAAATCCCAAGTGTAAACTCCCTACACTATATTGAACAATAATGCAAACTTATATTAAGCAAACTGAACGACTTGGAGTAAATTACATATAAAGCAGGCAGATGTGTACGAGTGATTGCGGAAGCCACACAATTTCAGCACGTTAAAAAACATGCCCTTGTATCTCCAAGCCACCCATGTTCATATCTAAAGCGAAAATGCTCATAATCCTATCAGCTTATGAGTTGGGAGGATCCTTCATCGATAATAACGTGATATGTCTTTTGGCTTTTCTGTCGCTGGTTTACGAATGAGTATGAAATCAGAATCCACGAACAGCAAAAGGGACCTCAGCGTTTCAACTGAAATCCCTTATCTTCTTTTGAGGAGGAAATCGGGCTAAAACTTACGTCCTCCGGCGTGACAGGCCGGATTTAACACTCAACAAGGACGCCTAACCGTCTTTTTTTGTTTGTACTAGAGGTGCGATGATGTTCATAGACTTCACACTCTCCATCCTTTGGGACAATTGTGAGACACTTCAGTCCGGGTGTGCGTGTACCGACATGCCGGAATGTACAAGTTCAGGTAATATCTTCTCTCGTAACAGATTCACAGTCTCTTGAATGGCATTCAAGAGTTCCTCAGTTCGATCCTGATCTACTCCACAAATAAACGATTGAAAAACAAAGTTAGCTTTGAATGCCGAACAATAAAGCCGTCAGAAATGACGGCTTTATTGTGTGAAACGGGAAATCTGGGGTCACCCATCAAAAGGACCGAGGTCAAGAGAAAGTACTCCCTTGGGCCAGAAAATCAGGTTTTCTCGCCTCGGACAAAACTAATCGATAATACCTCGAATTTCTTTGCTTTCTGCCTTTCTCGAAATATCAGCGTTCGATGTCGGCGTATTCCGCTGCACCAGTCACCCATCGGGATCTAGGCCTCCAAAGCAGCCCCACCGTCTTGCGACGGCCAGATAATCTTCGATCCCACGCCATGTCCAAAGTGTTGTTACAGATCTCATGGTTGTGAACCAACCCGTTGCTGGCTCATGCAGTGGTCGGCGAAACAAAGTCATCCGAAAAGCTGGAAGCGATGGCTACCAATCAGATCTGGTGGTTATTCCAACCCCAATGCTGGTTCCCCTCCGCCTCCAAATTCATGCAAAACATTTCTCGTGATCAAAGTTCACGCCCTCCCGCATGACGAAATATGCGGCCCGCGCAAATTTGTGGGCCAAGGCGCTATGCGCGACCATTCTGTTGCTTCTGGCCATCTTACGGTCATACCATGAACGGCTTGCGGCGTCGTAACGCCTCGCGAACTCAGCAAACTCTGAAAAAGCCCACGTCAAGTACTTGTTCCCGTTCTTGGTGTTGCCTCGCCCCTTGCGCTTGCCGTTGCTGATCCAAGTGGACGGCACTTTCCGACAATACGAACCGAAATTGCCCGCTTTGGCGAAGCGCCCGATTGGGCCGGTTTCCAAAATGTTCGTCAGGCCGAGGACAACGCCTACTCCAGGCATGGAGAGCAGTGCCTTATACGCGGGCCGCAATTCGGCTCGCTCCTCGGCCTGCTTCTCGATCTTCTTTATCTGCCGCCCCAGGTAGTCGATGGTGTCTTTGCTGACTTCTCCGCAAAGGGCCAAATCTTCATTTGCGGCACACAAGGGGGCGACATGGTTTGTCTTGAGCTGCTTGATCATGCGCCCCGGCAGCGAAAGATCGTTGTTACGGGAAACTATGCCCTGCAAGCTCGTGATCAAAGACGTTCTCAAGCGTACCAGATGCCCGCGTTTTCTCAACAGATCTCGGATCGGACGTTCTGCTTTAGGATAGATGTAACCTTCAGGCAGGACATTCAGTCGTAGCATCTCGGCGAGCCAGGCGGCATCGCTGGCGTCGTCGCTGTGCTTGAGCCCGGAGTACTTCTGGATAGCTGCCGGGTTGGCCAAATGCACCCGGTAGCCCTCGTCCATCAACGCATCGACGATCCAATACCAGTTGAAGGTCGACTCGATGGCAATTCCTTGAAACTGCTCCCGATAGGCCGCTAGTGGATTCAAAATTTCCTGGACATCGTTAGCAAGTTTTCGTTTTTCAATGATCTTTCCTGCACTATCGACCACAGACAAGAAATTTGAATTTGAATGCAAATCGATTCCTGCGTATATAGCCATTTGAAACCTCAGATTGAGTGTTTTCAAACTCCTATATAGCAGAGGAATCGGTCACCTGCTATTTTCTGAGGTGTCCTTTTGAATGATTATCAGATCTTGATTCTTGAATTTCTCATTTCTAACTCCACCCATCAGCTGAGTTTGTAAAATGACGCTACAAAAAAAGTTTCCGCAACGGCAAGGGCTTCATTGTTATGCGCGTCGATTCTGCAACCAAATTGTTAATTTTGAATTCTTTTTCCAATATGGCATCCCAATATAATTCAAGATCTGAGCCTTTTTTCGCATATGACCCTGCGTAACGTCACGCCGGTTCCCGAAGGGTATGCGGCTGCGGGATTGGGGTGCGGGCGAGTCCAGTGCAAGGCTTTTCTGACCATTTTGGTATATGTTCTAGTCTTTGGTAACTGGTGTTGCCGATTTCAGGAGGGGGTGCTAGGAGTTCGCATTGGTCTGTTCCCAGCGGGGACACATGGAATCACTCAGCAAACGGACGAGACAATGCCCAGTTTTGACGACATAGTGAATGAACTCCAGGAAAAAATTTTTGATGAAGCGGCTCAGGCCTACGGTCAGGCCGGGTTTGAACGCTGGCGCAACAAGCCGTATCACGGCCGGCCGGCCAAGGCCGAGTACATGGGCGCATCTACCGGCACGTGTGGCGATACCATTCGCATCTTTCTGCACATCGAAAACGATCTGGTCTGTGACGCGGGATTCGGCACCGACGGCTGCGGCTCCAGCCAGATCAGCGGGTCCATGGCTGCGGAACTGGCAGTGAACAAGACCTGCGAAGAGGTGGCTGCCATCACGGGCGAGACCGTACTGGATGCCTTGGGCGGACCTGACTGCATGCCCGAAGAAGACCGCCATTGCACCCGGCTGGCCGCCAACGCGCTACACGAGGCTCTGGGAGATTACTACTTTAAGACGCTGGGAGCGCGAGAACTTTGAAGACTCCACATCTTTCTGGCGAGTTCTTCGGAAAATGGCTTGATACTCAACAGTCTCGAGCCTTGCTTTCAAATGGTGGGGCCTGATTCTGTGTTTTTTGTGCCTCAAATTCTGGACACCTGAAATCTATGGTATGATCTTGAATCTTGAATTTAACCCTCACCCGGTTCTTTCCCCGAGGTTCAAAACTATTATGTGCTCTTCGCTACAAGAAAAGTTGCGGTAACGGCAGCCGCTTACTTTGTCACACATATTTGTGTTCATAACTTCGACCACAACCCGCTGATGCGACAAAAACCACCCGTCTCCGGATGGCTTTTTTTCCAAGTCGAATAACAGGTAGCTGGAATCACAAAATCCCACACCAGAACCCACAAAGAAAAAAGGGATTTCAGCGTTAAACTGAAATCCCTTGTTCTCTTTTGGCGGGGCCGATGGGACTCGAACCCACGGCCTCCGGCGTGACAGGCCGGCGTTATAACCGACTTAACTACGACCCCGCATTCCTGTCTTTGTCTTCGTGGTGGGCGGTACAGGGATCGAACCTATGACCCTCGGCTTGTAAGGCCGACGCTCTCCCAGCTGAGCTAACCGCCCCGTCCATCCAACGAGAAACAGTCTTTATAGAGGCAACTGCCCGCTGTCAAAAACTTTTTCCAAAAACATTGAAAATCGAAAAAATCAAAAAAAATCCAATAAGTAGCAACCACGGACTGCAGTACTCTTGGCTGGTTTTCGTGGCAGAAGCCTCCTCCATCGCGTGCCGAGGGGAAAGATTCGAATACGAGGAAGCCCTATGTGCCATCAAAACTTGAGCGCCTCCACCCCGCCCCGCCTGCGGATCCAGTTAATGGCCCGCAGCACGGGGCCGCGCGAGATGATATATCTTTCGAGCCTGAATTTTCCGGGAAAGTCCATGAGCATGATTCCGAGAAAAATGGTCAGCAGTCCCTGGCCCGGAATGAAGAGCATGAGCGCTCCGGCCAGGAACAGGACAAACCCCAGCAGATTTTTGAGCACCAGCACACAGAGCCGCAGCACGGGATGCCTTCTGCGCCACGGAGTTTGCCCACGCAGTGGCGCTGAAAAATAATCCGGCGGGATGCGCAGGCACAAAAACGGGATGACAATGAGCGAACCCGCGAAAGTCAGGGCCGAGACAGCTGCCAGCCACCATAAGCCCTCGGTCCACCCTTCCAGTCCCGGATACATGATCGTGTCCGCTGCCTGCTCAGGAGGCCAGAAATTCGGACAGGGTCTGGCGGTACTGCTCGGGATTGAGCCTGGGCCCGAAAGTCCTGACCACCTTGGACGCGGACAGGCTGGCGAACTGCCCGGCCTGGACGTAGTTCATTCCGTGGGTGATGCCGTGGAGAAAGGCTCCGGCGAACATGTCCCCCGCGCCGTTGGTGTCGAGCGGCGTGACCAGAACGGGGTCGATCTCGTGCACGCAGTAGCCGTCAAAGATCAAGGCCCCCTGCGCGCCCATGGTGACTACGAATGCGCCAGCCTTTTCCTTCAGCCGATCCACGGCCTTGGCCAAAGTGCGGCACTCGCCCCAGATCAGCGCCTCTTCCTGGTTGCAGAACAGCAGATCGACTCCTTCGCCGACAATCTCTTCCAGCCCCAACCGGAAATACTTGACCATGGACGGGTCCGAGAAACTGAGCGCCGTTTTGACCCCTGCGCCACGGGCGATGTTCATGGCCTCGACCACTGCCGGCCTGGCCGTGGGCGAGGTCACCAAATAACCCTCCACATACAGAAATTCCGAATCGCAGAGCGCCTCAGTTCGCAGCTCCCTCACCGACAGGGACTCGGAGATACCGAGGTAGGTGTTCATGGTCCGTTCGGCATCGGGCGTGATCATGACCAGACATTTGCCCGTCACGCCTTGTGCGCGGCAGTCGGCCAAGTTGGTGTCCACTCCGGCCCGCACCAGCTCCTGCGCGTAGAAATCGCCCATCTCGTCATTGCTGACCAGGCAGGTATAAAAGGAGCGTCCACCAAAGAAGGCGTTGGCCACGATGGTGTTGGCCGCCGATCCACCGCCGGAGCGCACGCTGCGTTCGCTGCGCAGGAATTCGAGCAGCTCGAACTGCCGCTCCTCATCGACCAGGGTCATGAAGCCCTTTTCCACGCCCATGGTCTCCAAAAAGGCGTCGGGCACCTCGAACTCCATATCCACCAGGGCGTTGCCCATGCCGTACACGTCGTATTTCTTCATCAATTCTTCCTGTGAGGTTATTTTCTTGAGATTTTACATTAACTATTTAGTAGAGCACCTATAGGCCCCATACGACCTATGGCACCTATCAAAACAGTCACTCCGGCCTCTCAACTCTACGCGACACCGCACTGCCGCCGATATTTCCAGACGCACAGCACGGACTGCACCAGCGTGGCCAGGGGAATGGCGAAAAAGACCCCCCAAAAACCCCAGATTCCGCCAAAAATCAGAATGGCCGTGATGGAGGCGATGGGATGCAGGTTCACGGCCCCGGACAACAGCAGCGGCACGAGCAGGTTCGCGTCCAGCATCTGGATCACAAAATAGGCGATCATCGCCCATGTGAAATGCGAGTCAAAACCCCACTGGATGTAGGCGATGATGAGCACGGGTACGGTCACGACCACGGCTCCGATGTATGGAATAATGACGGAGAGGCCCACCAGCAGGCTCAGCAGCATGGCATAGTCCAGACCAAACAGCAGAAAACAGGCATAGGTCGCGGCCCAGACGATGAGCACTTCCCAGATCCGGCCCCGCACATAATTGCCGGCCTGCGTCTTGACGTCCATCCAGACCTTGCTGGCCAGAGTATGGTCCTGGGGCAGAAACCCGCTCAACCATTCCAGAATCACGCTCTTATCCTTCAGGAAGAAAAAGACCATGATCGGCATCAGCACCAGATAGACCACAAACGAAAAGACCGAGCGCACGGAGGACAGGGAGAAGGCCAGAACCTGCTGACCGTATTGCGAAAATTGGACGGTCAGGGAGTCGACGATGGCCTGCACCTGCGACTGCGACAGGATCGGGAGCTTCTTGGGCAGATGCTGCAGCGCCGTTTGAGTTTTGGAGATGATCCAGGGAATGTTGTCCATCAGGTCCGTGATCTGGGATACCAGAAGCGGAATGAGCGCCAGAAGCAGCACGGCCAGAAAAAGCATGAACAGCCCGAAAACCAATCCAACCGCCAGCATGCGCGGCCAGCGAAAGCGCTCCAGAATACGCACCAGGCCTTCGAGCAGAAAGGAGATGACCACGCTGGCGATGACCGGCGCCAGAAGGTTGCCCACCGAGAGGACAATGGCCCCGACCACAACCAGCACCAGAAAAAGAATGACCAGCTGGTTGTCGGAAAAAACGGCGCTCAGCCACTGACGGACAATATCCATGTGTTTCTCTCTTGAAAGGGGGAGAAGATGCTTCAGATATCTATGGCACAGGGGTGCGCGGCGTCAACGCACGAAAAAGGCCGCCCAGGGTGGGCGGCCTTGAAAAAATTCCGGAACCGGCCGGTTTACGGCAAGAACCTGGCGAGGGGAGGATGCGCTTCGACAGGCCGGTTCGGCGGAAAAGGGTTAGCGGATGAAGAGCATCTCCTGGTAGCTGGGCAGAGTCCACAGATCATCGGCGACGATCGTCTCCAACAGGTCGGCGTGCTTTCTGACCTCGCCCATGGCGGGCAGGATGGTCTTCTGGAAGTACTTGGCGTGCGCCAGTGTCGAATCGCCCTTCTCGCCTTCAAGCATCGCTTCGAGCTCATAGGTGACCTTCTGCATGCCGCGCAGATGCGTGGTGAGCTGATCGAGGGTCGTGGTGCCGAATTCCTTGCCGATGGCCTTCAGGTTGGCGCAGGCCTGCGCGAGTTCGTTCTGATAGCGGAAGGAGCTCGGGAAGATCACGGTCTTGGCCATGCGCAGCATCAGGTTGGCTTCGGTTTCAATGGTCTTGCAGTACTGCTCCAGATAGATTTCTTCACGGGAGCGCAGCTCGGCTTCCGTCAGGACGCCGTATTTGGTGAAGAGATCGATGGTCGAGGCTGCGGAGAGCATGGGCAGCGCGTCGGGGGTGGACTTCAGGTTGGCCAGACCGCGCTTCTCGGCTTCCTTGTGCCATTCCTCGGAATAGCCGTCGCCGTTGAAGATGACCGTGTCGTGTTCGACCATGATCTTCTGCAGCAGGGCCTGCACCGCGGCGTTGAGCTTGGAGGCGTCGCCGGTGGTGGCCTTTTCCAGTTCCGTGGCGATGTAGTCCAGGGATTCGGACATCATGGTGTTCAGGGCAACCTGGGAACCGGCGATGGACATGGAGGAGCCGACGGCGCGGAACTCAAACCGGTTGCCGGTAAAGGCGAAGGGGCTGGTGCGGTTGCGGTCGCCCGGATCCATGGGCAGCGGAGGCAGAGTGTCGACGCCGATGTTCATGACGCCCTTCTGCTTGGAGCTCTTGACCTCGCCCTTCTTGAACTGCTCGAAAACATCGGTCAGCTGCTCGCCCAGATAGACGGACATGATGGCCGGAGGTGCCTCGTTGGCGCCGAGCCGGTGATCGTTGGAGGCGCTGGCGACCGTGGCGCGCAGCAGCGGACCGTACTTGTGCATGGCACGGATCGCGGCGGCGCAGAAAACCAGGAACTGGGCGTTTTCATGCGGAGTGTCGCCGGGATCGAACAGGCAGCCGACTTCGTCGTTGCCGATGGAATAATTGAGGTGCTTGCCCGAGCCGTTGATACCGGCGAAAGGCTTCTCGTGCAGCAGGCAGACCATGCCGTAGCGTTTGGCCACGCTGCGCAGCACGGTCATGACCAGCTGGTTGTGGTCGGTAGCCAGGTTGCCCTGCTCGTAAATGGGCGCGATCTCGAACTGGCTGGGGGCGACTTCGTTGTGGCGGGTCTTGACCGGCACGCCGAGCTTGAAGAGTTCGCGATCCACTTCCATCATGAAGGACATGACGCGGCGGGGCACGACGCCGAAATACTGGTCTTCGAATTCCTGGCCCTTGGCGGGCTTGGAGCCGAACAGGCTGCGGCCGGCGATGAGCAGGTCCGGACGGGCGAAGACGAAATTACGATCGATCAGAAAATATTCCTGCTCCGGTCCGGCATAGCTGACCAAGGGCAGTTTCGTCTTTACGCCGAAAAGCTTCAGCACGCGCTTGGCCTGCTTGTTCAGGGATTGCATGGAGCGCAGGAGCGGAGTCTTCTTGTCCAGGGCTTCACCGGTCCAGGACACGAAAGCCGTAGGAATGCACAAAAATGTACCATTGGGATTTTCCAGCAGAAATGCAGGACTGGTCACGTCCCAGGCGGTGTAGCCGCGAGCTTCGAAGGTGGCGCGCAGGCCGCCGGAAGGGAAGCTGGAGGCATCGGGCTCGCCCTGGATCAGCATCTTGCCGCTGAACTCCGCGACCGCGCCGCCCTTTCCGTCGGGGGTCAGGAAGGAGTCATGCTTCTCGGCGGTCAGGCCGGTCAGAGGATAAAAAACATGCGTGAAATGGGTGGCGCCTTTTTCGATGGCCCAATCCTTCATGGCATTGGCCACGACGTCGGCCACGGATGCATCCAGCTTTTCGCCCAGCTCGATGGTCTTCTTCAAGGACTTGTAAACCGTCTTGGGCAGACGTTCACGCATGACCTTGTCATTGAACACGTTGCAGCCAAACATTTCCGTAAGGGATGTCTCGCTGAAATTCAGGGGCGCATGCATGGGTTTATAATCGGTGATAGCCTTGATGGCGTCCCGACGGGCCGAAATTCCGCTCATGTTATCCTCCAGGACAAGTTGATGTATGCGTTTTGTGGTATCGAACCATGATTACGTTTGCAGTATTCAAGCAATTCAAATGCCACAAATATAACTCGTTGAAATATAAGAATTCAACCAAATCCAGACAAAAATAGATTACATTTTTGAAATATGCAATCCTGACAATTCCGAGATTATCGAGAATCAAATTACAATTTTGCAAATCATGACGCCAATCCCATTTTTGCCGCCAGTGTAGGCCGCGCCTGAACAGACCGCCGCGTCCGTAAACGCATGACTCCTCTTCTCCTGCGGCAATCGCAGGCAATGAACATTAATGTCAACGACTCCGTCCATCCCTCAAATATAAGTTCAATTATGAATTGCATTCTGCTAGCGTCGCCTTGACCGACCACCCCAACAAGTGAGCCACCCATGCCCGCATCCGCCTCGAGCGCCGCAAACCTGCACCTGCTCTCAAGAAATCCCATTTTCACCGCCGCCAAAAGCGTGTGGGGATACGAAATTCAAGCCACTTCGAGCATGACCACAAGCCTGCCTTTAAGCCCGGAACAGGTCAACGTCGGCGCGGCGGTCATCGCCGGTGATTACATCGGGCTCAACACCATCCTCGCCCGGAACAAGAAGATGCTGCTGGCCTATACGCGCGAGCAGCTGCAAAAGCAGATTCCCTACGCTTTTCCCGCACAGTCCTCCGTTGTGCTGATCAGCCCGGAGTGGCAGAACGACCCGGATCTGCTGCCGGCCTTGAGCCAGATGGCGGCCGACGGGCACACCATCGCTCTGGAGTGGAATCCGGACGTCACCCCGGCGGCCCAGACGCTCAACATGGCCCAGGTGCTCTGCCTGGCCAATCCGGAAATGGCCGCTGACGCGGAACTTGCAGCCCTTTTCGCCGCCGGCAAGACCGGACTTGCGCGCAACGTCACCACCCTTGGAGAGCTCGACGCTCTGCAAAAGCAGGGCCTGACGCTGTTCCAGGGCCGGTTCTTCAAGACGGCGGAGATCATACCGGGGCGAAAACTCTCCTCGCACCAGAACTCGCGCCTGCAGATCATCCGCATCATTGAAGGCGAGTCGCCGGATCTGGACCAGCTGGCCAAAACAATCCAGGCCGATGTGAGCCTGAGTTACCGGCTCCTGACCTACCTCAATTCTCCCACCTTCGGGTTCATGCGCAAGATCGACTCCATCCGCCAGGCCATCACCCTCCTGGGCTGGATCAATGTCCGCAACTGGTTGCGCGCGGTGCTGCTGGCGGACATCACCCAAGGCGATGTGCAGACCGAACTCCTGCATCTTTCGCTATGGCGGGGAAAATTTCTGGAACTGATCGTCGCAGGACACGACTACTGGGATTTCAAACCAGACGAGATGTTTCTGCTGGGCTTGTTTTCGCTCCTCGACGCCATTCTGGGCATCCCCATGGCCGACGCCCTGGCCTTTCTGCCCCTGACCGATGCGCAGAAAAAGGCCCTCTGCGGCGCAGGCGCCACGGAATACATGCCCCTCCTGACCCTGATGACCGCGTTCGAGGAACGGGATGAGGCCACTCTGGGCAGGATGCTGCAGGACCTGAGCCTGGAACCGGCCAGGCTGCGCACGCTGCACTGCGAGGCAGGCGCCTGGGCCGCCTCCATCCTGGAGATCGGCCAAGGCGCTCGCGAATAGAGCTTGTCTGATTGTTGAAAAATTACGAAATTCCAGGCTGTTCAAAAATGGTGAACTGCGAGGAACAAAGAAAATCCAGACCCTCACGTATTCAAACATACATGAGGGTCTGGATTTTCCCCAGTGACGAAGCAGATCGCCGTTTTGGGGCAGCCTGTTACGGCAGAGGGGTCACGTTCCAGATGTTGCGGGCATACTCCATGATGGCCCGGTCACTGGAAAATTTGCCCATATTGGCTGTGTTCAAAATGGACATTCGCGTCCACAAGGCCTTGTCCTCGTAGGCGCGGGAGACACGCGCCTGGGTCGCCACGTAGTTTTCGTAGTCGGCCAGGACCAGATAGTAGTCGCCATGGGCCAGGAGCGAATCGACGATGGGCCGGAACAGCCCCGGCTCCTCCGGTGAAAAGAATCCGGTCGCGATCATGTCCAGGGCTTTTTTGAGTTCAAGCGAGTTCTCGTAGATCCGCACGGGATCGTATCCCCCGGCGCGCAGCCGCTCCACTTCCTCCTCGGTATGGCCGAAGAGGAAAAAGTTCTCCTCGCCCACCTCTTCCCGGATTTCAATGTTCGCACCGTCAAGGGTGCCTATGGTCAGCGCCCCGTTGAGGGCGAATTTCATGTTGCCGGTGCCGGAAGCTTCCATGCCCGCCGTGGAGATCTGTTCGGACAGGTCCGCGGCCGGGATGAGCTTTTCCGCCTGCGAGACGCAATAATTGGGCAAAAAGACGACACGCAAGGCGCTGCTCACAGCCGGATCGGCATTGACGACCTGGCCCACGGAGTTGATGAGCTTGATGATCAGCTTGGCCTGAAAATAGCCTGGCGCGGCCTTGCCGGCAAAAAACACAGTGCGCGGGACATGGTGGTCCAGGCTTTCCGAGCGGATTCGATTGTAGAGGGTTATGACGTGCAGGACATTCAAAACCTGCCGCTTGTATTCATGCATGCGCTTGATGTGCATGTCGAAAAGCGTGGAGGGGTTGATACCCACCCCCAGCTTGCGCAACACATAGCGCGCCAGCAGCTTCTTGTTGCGCCGCCGCACATCCTGCCAGCGCTGCTGAAAGGACGGATCATCGGCATATGCGGCCAGGCCCTTGAGCTGAGTCAGATCACGGACCCAGTCCCCGCCGATGACGGAACCGATCAGCTCGGACAGCGCCGGATTGGCCAGCAGAAGCCAGCGCCGCGGGGTGATACCGTTGGTCACGTTGGCGAACTTGCCGGGATACAGGGCACTAAAATCCTTGAAAAGCCTGTTCTTCAGAATCTGGGAGTGCAGCTCGGCCACGCCATTGACCGTATGGCTGCCGACAATGGCCAGATGGGCCATGCGCACCTGTTTCTCGTCGCCTTCGGCGATGAGCGACAAAGACCTGATCAGATCAATGCGGCCCGGATAGCGAGTGGCCACTTCATCCAGGAAACGGCGGTTGATTTCGAAGATGATCTGCAGATGCCGAGGCAGAACGCGCCCGATGAGCTCCGCCGACCAGGTCTCCAGGGCTTCGGGCAGCACGGTGTGGTTGGTATAGGAGAACGTCTTCTGGCAGATGGACCACGCGCGCTCCCAGGTCAGCGCCTCGTCGTCGACTAGGATGCGCATCAGCTCGGCGATGCTGATGGCCGGATGCGTGTCGTTGAGCTGAACCGAGACCTGATCGGGAAAGCAGTCGAAGGAGGAATAGTTGTTTTTGCGGAACCGGCGCAGAATGTCCTGGAACGTGGCGGCCACGAAAAAGTACTGCTGCCGCAGACGCAACTCCTTGCCGCGCGGGCTGTGGTCGTTGGGGTAAAGGACCTTGGAGATGTTCTCGCTCTCGACCTTGGACTGGACCGCGCCGATATAATCGCCCTGATTGAACTGCTCCAGCTCGAAATCCCGGGTGGAGATGGCCTTCCACAGGCGCATGTTGGTCACGTTGGCGTTCTGGTGGCCGGGAATCATGATGTCGCAGGCCATGGCCATGACCGACTCGGTGTCCACCCAGCGAAAACGCTCATGTCCGGTGCTGTCCTCGTAGGCTTCGCTGCGCCCGAAAAAATTGATCCGGAACATGAACTGCCCGCGCCGCAGCACCCAGGGTGAATCC
Source organism: Desulfomicrobium sp. UBA5193 (assembly GCA_002412965.1). Lineage (GTDB taxonomy): Bacteria > Desulfobacterota > Desulfovibrionia > Desulfovibrionales > Desulfomicrobiaceae > Desulfomicrobium. Next base: position 682,347 of record DHWB01000003.1, on the reverse strand, counting down.
TGACGCAGCCAGTTGTCGGCGCCCTCATGCTGGTAGCCGTTGACGATGGTCTGATAGAAGATGCCGTAGTCGTACAGGATTCCATAGCCGTAGCCGGGAATTTTGCACGTCGCCATGGAATCGATGTAGCACGAGGCCAGACGCCCCAGACCACCGTTGCCCAGGCCCGGATTCCATTCCTCCTCCAGCAGCTCTTCCAGATCCAGCCCGAAATCACGCACCGCTTCCCGGCACTCGTCCTCCATGCCCAACGCCTGAATATAGTTCATGAGGAACCGGCCGGGCAAAAATTCCAGGGACATGTAATACACGCGCTTGGTGATGGAGTCGTAATACGAGCGCTGGGTTTCCAGCCATCTGCTGAGCAGGCGGTCCCGCACGCTGTAGCACAGGCCCAGATAATAGCGCTCCTTGCGCGGTGGAAACGGGTCGCTGCCCAGAGTCAGGGCCACGTGCCGCTGGATGTCGTCCTTGAGGTCTTCAACAATCTGACTGCTTTCCGCCATTATGCCTCCTCTTTCCTCTTTTGCGATTCAGTTTTCATGTACCACAAAAAACTCCAGACAGGAACCTTCTCCTTTACAGGTTCCAAGCAGACCTTAATTTCCGACAAAAGGAGATGAGCCATGATACGATTCAAAGCATTGCCGGCCTTCTTGCTCCTGGCACTGTTCATTGCGTTGCCCACAGGAGGATATTCCATGGATAAAATTCAGAAAACCGACGCCCAGTGGCGAGAAGTCCTGACCCCCGAACAATATCACGTGCTCCGGGAAAAAGGCACGGAGCCTGCGTTCAGCGGAAAGTACCACGACAACCATGAAATCGGGACCTATGTTTGCGCAGGGTGCGACACGCCGCTGTTCCATTCCGACGCCAAGTTCGACTCCGGGACGGGATGGCCCAGCTTTTTCAAGCCCGTGGATGAAACGCACATCACGAAGCATGAGGACAGGTCGTGGTTCATGGTCCGCACTGAAGTGACGTGCAGCGTCTGTGACGGGCATCTGGGACATGTCTTTACCGACGGCCCGAAGCCGACTGGTCTGCGATACTGCATCAATTCGCTGGCACTGCGTTTCGAGCCCAAGTAGTCCGAGCAACCTGCATATCATTCCGAAATATAAACATTTAATCCTCAAATGCACCCTGCCGTCCGCTCCGGATCGGCAGGGGTTGCATGATTGTGCTCCGTCGGGTAGAGGAGCGTACAGTTATGAATTCTTTTTTGCCCATGCGGCCGGCATTCACTGTCACTCTTCACTCGGTTTCCCCCCTTCTCCCCGCTCGCCGGCGGCATCACCCAAGCACGATGAGGTACATCTATGAATGGTCACGGCGCTTTTGTCGTAACCTCGCTTTTCTTCGTCATGATCACCACCCTGGTCGGATTCACAGCCCATAACGGGGCCAGGTTGGACGCGCGCGAATATTATGTCGCCCGCATCGAGACGTTGAACGAGGAACGGCAGCAACTGACCCGCCAGATGGCGGAACTCAAGGATATCAAGATCAAGGAAGTGACACTGACGGCCTACAGCCCCACCGAGGAAGAGTGTGGCCCGAATCCGCAAACAACGGCCAGCATGGTCAAGGTCCGGCCCGGCATCATCGCCGTCAGCAGGGATCTGTTCGACCAGGGCTGGGTCTTTGGCAAGAAGGTCTACGTGAAAGGACACGGTGTCTTTGAAATCGCGGATCTGATGAGCAAACGCTACACCAAGCGCATGGACATCTTTTTTCCAGACACGGAAAAGGCCAAGCAATTTGGCGTCAAGCAAGTCACGGTGGCCCTGCTGGCCAGCTAATAAAGGGACTCCACGCAACTCTGCGCACCCTTTAAAAACCCTCGTCAGACGGCGAGGGTTTTTTCATGCAAACCACCTGCGCCCTCCTCTCGGGTGAAAACCCATCTTCCAAGCAGAAAACGCCTAAAAAAAGAAACCCCCGCCACAATCAATGACGAGGGTCCGTAGTCTTGAGAGGGAGCGCCCCCTGTTTCTAGAAATGATAGTCGACAACGCGCCTTTCAGCGGCCACCGCCGACACGAAGGCCACGCACTTCTTGTGCTCCGGGTGGACCTGATACGTTTGCAGATCCTCGGGTGAATCGAAGACTGTGTACAGCACCACCTCCGTCTCCGGAGCAGAGGCGAAGACGTCCGTGCTTACGACCAGCGTGCGCACTACGGGGATGAGTCCGGGCAGGGCACCGAGCATCTCCTTCATTGTCTGGGCATTTTCCGCCGCGCTGCGACCCTCGGCGGTCTCCTTCAACTTCCACATCACGATATGTCCGACCATGGTTCCTCCATCAGGATGATATGTTCCAGCAGTCCCGGAAAAGATCGGGTTCGTCCCACATCCGCTTCCGCACCGCCTCGGGCACGAGCCCGCTTACGTCCTTGTCCCCGCAAAATTTTTCACGGACCATGCTCGCGCTGATGTCCAGCCGGGACATGGGCACGTAGGCCACGCGGCAACCGCCCAAAATGCGCCGCATCCCCGGCCCCTCTTCCTCCAAGCTCCAGTGCGCGTCCAAAAAGCGATCCACCGTCAAGGGCCCCAGGCCAAGCCGGTCCACCACCGCGATGTCCGTCAGCAAAGGCAGCTCAAGCCCCCGGTGCCATTCCGGCAGGGTCAAAAGGTCCGTGCTGCCGAGCACAAAGACGTGGTTCGTCTCCGGGAAAAGCTCGCGCAGACGGCTCATGGTCACATAGGAATACGACGGCCCAGGCAGCTCCCCTTCAAGATCGCAGACCCCAAGGCCCGAGACCCCGGCCACGGCCTGCCGCAGAAGGTCCAGGCGCAGGGCGAAATCGAGCAGGCCGCGTCCGCTTTTGTGCGGGGGAACCTTGGCGGGCAAAAGGTCCACCCGCGCAAGGCCAAGGGCTTCCCGCGCCTCGATGGCCAAGCGCAGATGCCCGTTGTGCACGGGGTTGAACGATCCCCCCAAAATCCCCACCGAACCCGACAAGGGGCTAGACACGCACCTGCCCTTCTCCGAAGACAATGTACTTGAGGCTGGTCAGTTCCTTCACGCCCATGGGGCCGTAGGAGTGGATCTTGGACGTGCTGATGCCGATCTCGGCCCCAAGGCCAAGCTCTCCCCCGTCGTTGAAGCGGGTGGAGGCGTTGATGAGCACGCAGGAGGCGTCCACCGTGCGCAGAAAGCGCATGGCCCGGTCGTGGGCGCGGGTCAAGATCGCCTCGGAATGGCCGGAGCCATACATCGCGATATGTCCTTCGGCCTCTTCCTGGGACGACACGACCTTCACGGCCAGAGTCAGGGCCAGAAACTCGCGCCCGAAGTCATCGGCCGCAGCCGGTGCCGCCGTGGCGCCCAGCAGCGGCAGCGAGCGCGGACAGGCGCGAAAGGACACGCCCTGCGGCGCCAGGAACGCCGCCAGTCGGGGCAGGAACACGGCCGCGATGTCTTCGTGGACCAGCAGGCATTCCAGGGCGTTGCACACTCCAGGGCGCTGCACCTTGGCGTTCTCGATGATGTTCAGGGCCTGATCCTGGTCCGCATCCTTGTGCACGTAGATGTGGCACACGCCTTTGTAATGCTTGAGCACGGGCATGGTCGCGTCCTTGACCACGGCCCGGATCAGCCCCTCTCCGCCGCGCGGGATGACCACGTCGATATATTCGTCGAGCGCCAGCAGATGCTTGACCGCGGCCCGGTCCTTGGTCGGCACCATCTGCACGCAGCCTTCGGGCAGACCGGCCACGTCCAGGGCACGGCGCAGCAGGCCACCCAGGATCTGATTGGAATGATAGGCTTCGGATCCACCGCGTAGAATGACGCAGTTGCCGGCCTTGAGGCAGAGGATGGCCGCGTCGATGGTCACGTTGGGACGCGATTCGTAGATGATGGCGATGACGCCCAGCGGGATGCGCATGCGTCCGACCAGCAGACCGTTGGGACGCTTGATCATCCCCTCCACTTCTCCGACCGGGTCGGACAGGGCGGCCACGTGCCGGCAGGCTCCGGCCATGGACGAAACGCCCTGGTCCGTGATGCGCAGACGGTCGATGCGGGCCTCATCCAGTCCGCCTGCGCGGGCGGCTTCCAGATCAAGGGCGTTGGCCGCGAAAATTTCCTGGCGCGACTCGTGAAGCAGGTCGGCCAGCACGAGGAGCGCCTTGTCGCGCGCAAGCCCAGGGGCCGTGGCCAGTGTACGTGCGGCGGTCCGAGCCGACGCGGCCAGTTCGCGCATTTGTGATTCCAGATTCATCCCTCACTCCTGTCTGCGTTTGAAAGAAACCAATAGGCAAAAATATATTATATCAAGGACTATACCAATGGCTTTCGTCAGGCAAGAATACTTCGTCAGTGCCCCTGATAAAGCTGAAAAAAGTCTTAAATACCCTATAGTTTCTTACTTCACCATTCTCTTTGACCTTTTCGGAATTTACGCATAAACAGACGGAGCTTTTACAATAATGGCAATTCGAATCAAAGGAGCTTTTCCATGGAAGAACGCAAAGAGCCGACCGATATTTTGAAAACCATCGAGCTGGAGATGGATACCGACATCCATCCGCTCCTGAAGAAAATTCTGGATAATATAAAGCCTATCGGTATCGCCGTCGGCGGCATTGTCACTGCGGTCGCCATATATTCGGGCGTCACCTCCTACCAGGAGGCGCAGCACGCCAAAGCGGTCAGCGAATTGGGGAGCATCATGATCCTGGCCGACAAGAGCGCCCGGACCGAAAAGCTCGAAGCGTTCGCCCAGTCCGGCCCTCAGGAGCTGCGCCCGGCCGTCCAGCTTGAACTTGCCCAGATCTTCATGAACGAAGGCAATTTCGACAAGGCCGCCAGCGCCTGGCAGGCCGTGAGCAAGAATGAGGGCATGCGCGTCATCGCCGGTCTGGGTGAAGCCAAGGCCCTCATCCTCAAGGGTGAGTACGCCAAGGCAGTGGAAATTCTGAGCGGTCTCAAAAAAGACGCCAGCGAGGAGTTTGCCCCCGCCATCTCCGCCAACCTGGCCTTTGCTGCCGAAAAAGCCGGCCAGACGGATCTGGCGCTGGCCGAATACGAGGCTCTGAAATCCAAGGAGAGCGGCAACGAAGCCTTTCTGGACTACAAGATAGGCACCCTCAAGCCCAAGTCATAGGGCTCGATCCGCGACCATGAAGCTCCCGGCCGCGAAGTGCATTTCTTGACAAAAACCCCGGCCACCGCTCGTCGGCGGCCGGACCCCGATCGCATCATCACCCGGAAATGATTTGGACACCACCCCCATGACGACGGAAGAGTTCCTGCACTATCTGCACACCCTGCACAGCACGGTCCAGCATCTCGATCCCTTGAGCCCGCTGCAATCAAGCCTGGACACCCTGCTGGGCATGACTGCTGAAGCCATGAAGTACAAGCGCATGGCCCTGGCGATCTTCGACCCCAAGAGCAACACCATCCGCTTTGACCTCACCTACGGACACAAGGGGCCCGTCAAGGCCACCTACACGCCGGGACAGGGGGTCACGGGCCAGGTTCTGGACAGCGGAAAGCCCATAATCATCGATGCCATGGAGCGCGACGAACGCTTCCTGAACAAGGCCATGGGCCGCTCGCAAAAAGAGCTGGCCGAGCTGTCCTTCATTTGCGTGCCAGTAAGCCGGATCAATGCCGAAGGGGTGCAGGAAGCGCTCGGGGTCTTGAGCGCCGACATCCCCTGCCAGCCGCACGATGTGCTGAAGTTGCACAGCGCCTTTCTGGAGGTGCTGGCCGCGGTCATCGCCCGCCAGACCGCCTATCTGCAGGAGAACATGGCCCAGAAGGAGCTGTGGGCTGCCATGGGTTTTCTGGGGGAAAGCCTGGACCGCGAAAAAGCCATGGTCCAGGCCAAGATCGTGGCCACCTCCAAGGCCATGGCCTTTGTCATGGGCCAAATCATGCAGGTCGCGTCCAGCAAGGCGTCGGTCCTGTTGCGCGGCGAGTCGGGCACGGGCAAGGAGCTCCTGGCCGAGGCCATCCACAACGCCAGCTCCCGACGCACCAAGCCCCTCATCCGCCTCAACTGCGCGGCGCTGCCCGCGGAGCTGCTGGAGAGCGAGCTGTTCGGGCATGAACGCGGAGCCTTCACCGGCGCCGTGGGCACCAAGAAGGGCCGCTTCGAGCTGGCCCACAGCGGCACCCTTTTTCTGGATGAAATCGGAGAGCTCAGTCCCGAGGCGCAGTCCAAGCTGTTGCGCGCCTTGCAGGAAGGAGAAATCCAGCGCCTTGGCAGCGAAAAAAGCATCAAGGTCGACGTCCGCATCATCTGCGCGACCCATCAGCCGCTCGAAAATCTGATCAAGTCCGGCGAATTTCGCGAGGATCTCTACTATCGCATCAATGTCTTCCCCATCTTCATCCCGCCCCTGCGCGAACGTCGGGAAGACATCCTGCCCCTGGCCGAATATTTCCTGGAATTCTTCGCCAAGGAATACTCCAAAAACATCAAACGCATCTCCATGCCCGCCATCGACCTCCTGACCCAGTACCAATGGCCGGGCAACGTGCGCGAACTGCGCAATTGCATGGAGCGCGCCGCGCTCATCTGCAACGAAGAGGCCATCCGCACCTATCACCTGCCTCCGACCCTGCAGACTGCGGAAAGCTCGGCCACGGACAACCAGCTGTCCTTTGGCGAGGCGGTGGGCAAGTTCGAGCAGGAGATTCTGGTCGAGGCCCTGCAGAAATGCAGCGGCAACATGCTGCAAGTGGCCAGGGAGCTGCGCGCCAGCTACCGGATCATCAATTACAAGATCAAGAAGTACAACCTCGATCCCAAAAAATACGACGGTCGGGGCAAAACACGTAAGCCCTGATTGCAGGAGGGCTGCACCTGCGGTATGCTGAACACTCTCGGCAAACTCAGGAAGGACCATGCAGCCCTCACCCACGCACAAGCACATCCGGACCCGCATCCTTGAGAAGCTCGCCCACGGCAGGCGTGACGACGTGGCCGTGGCGCAGAGCATGGCCCTGAACCTCTTTTTCGAACTGAGCCTCGAATACGAAGCCCTGCGGGACTTCAAGTCATTGTGCGTCCTAGTGCCAGATCTGTGCCTTGGCACTCCAGCCTCCCTGTACATGCGCGGCCCCCGGGGTACCTTGCAGCTGCGGCGGACCACCAACACGCAGGGCCAGAAATTCATCACCTTTCCAGAGCCCTCCTGTCCGCAACCGACCAGCATCATCCAGCACGAGGATCTCAGCGCCGCCCCGATCTGCGAAGCCGGGCCGGAAGGCCGTTTGATTGGCGTGCTCTGCCTGCACAGGCAATTGCTCCCCGCCGAAGAGATTTTCTATCTGGAGTACGCCCGCAGGATCGCCCAGGTCATGGCCATCAAACAGGCCGCCATCAGCAATCGCCAGCGGCTAACCTTTATCAACAACCTGGTCCGCGATATCGGGCACAACGTCATTGTGCCCAACATGCACTTCAAACTTCTCTTTTTGCAGATGGAAAAACAAATCGCCCAGCTCGGAAGCAAGGTCGATGCCCTGGCGCCCATCCGCTCCGATGCCCCGGACCGGGATATCCGGCATGAGCTGCCGATGCTGATCAAGAACCTGCAGGCCCAGCAGGAAGGCATCTCCCGGCGTTTCCAGCAATCAAGCCTGTTTCTGGAGAGTCTGCTGCGGCGCAGTCATTTCGAGAAGGGAAAGTACGACCTGCTGCTGCGGCCCTGCAAGTTCAAGAGCCAGATCTTCGAACCGCAGATCGAGCGTTTTCGTCCCCTGCTCCGCGCCCAGGGCATCACCATCAGGGTCGATCCGGATGTGCGCATCGATGAGGACATCGTGCTGGAAGCCGACCTTGGGCTCATCTCCCAGGTCTTCGCCAACCTGCTGGCCAACGCGGTCAAATACACCAAGGCCATGCCCACCGGCTTCGGCCAGATCGAGAAGCTGCTCCTCTACGGATGGGAGTTTCGTCCACACGCCTTCGGCTCCGGACATCCCGGATTCAGGCTTTTCGTTTCGACAACGGGGAGCGAGATCCCACGCGAAGATTGGCCAAAGCTCTTTGACGCGGATTTCCGCTCCAACGCATCGGCCTTGGTCGAGGGGTCCGGACACGGACTCTATTTTGTCAAACAGATCGTGGAACTGCACAGAGGACGTGTCGGCTACACATACGATGCCCCGATGAACAGCTTCCACATCATTCTGCCCAGCCCTCAAAAAAATCCGGCGCAAACGGAGACGGGATCATGCCCTACTCCATCCTGATCATCGAAGACGATGAATCCGTACGGACCGCCATGGCCATGTATCTGCAGGATGCGGGTTTCGATATCATGGAAGCAAGCGAGACCTCGCGCGCCATGCACCTCTTCCTGCATCACTCGCCGGATCTGGTCCTGCTGGACCTGGGCATCGCCGGAGAGGACGGGATGGATGTGCTGCGCAGCATGAAGAAGGTCCGTCCCGCCACTCCAGTCATCATCGTTTCCGGCCGCACGCACATCAGCGACGCCATAGATGCCTTCAAGGCTGGTGCCTGGGATTACGTGGCCAAACCCATCGTCAGCATGGAGGTCTTCGTCAACAGCCTGCGCAACTGTCTGACCCAGTCCAGATTGCAGCAGCGCGTAAAAGACACCCAGGAACATCTTTTCCGTCTGATCCAGAACCTGCCGGTCATCATCTTCATCATCAACCGCAATCTGGAATTCGAATTCCTGAATCAAACCACACAGCACATCCTGGGATACTCCCCGCAGGAAATTCTGGAATCGCCCAAACCCTTTCTCAAGTGCATTGTGCCCGAAGACCGCAAAAAATTCCTGGAGACGCTCAAAGCCAGCCTTGAACCAGACGCCGGGGAATTTCATCTGGAGTTCCGCTTCCTGCACAAAAAAGGCTATCCCGTCTCGCTCATGGCCCAATCCATCGCCACTCCCCGCCCGAAAGGCGCCATCCCGGACCGGGTGGAGGGAATGATCGTGGATGTGACCCGCAACTCCTACATGGACAAGATCCTCCTGCAAAACGAAAAGCTGAACATGCTGCGCACCATGACCGAGGAGGTGGCCCATGAAATCCGCAACCCGCTGGTTTCTCTAGGCGGCTTTGCCAGACAACTTCGCACCCGCTACCCGGAAGCCGTCGAAACAATGGTTATCCTGGAGGAATGCAATCGCCTGGAGCGTCTGGTTCAACGCATCAGCGCCTACCTCGAACCCATCGAGGTCACCCTGACCGATTGCTTCCTGCCCGCCACCGTGGCCTTCGTCATGCGCCTTCTTTCGAGCCGACTGGAACGAAAATCCATCACCTGCAACATCGACATGGATGAGAACCTCCCTCCGGTCCTCGCAGATCAGGAGTTGCTGCATCGAATCTTCATTTACCTCATCGGCCACGGTACGGACATTGTCGAAGCGTCCGGCAGCATACGCATCTCGGCAGGTCACTCCAATGGATTGATCCATCTGACCCTGGCCATGAGTCCCGTGAACATCCCGCTTGCGGAACAAAATCGGCTCATCATGCCCTTTGAAGACGAAGAAAGGAATCTGGCAACCTGCTACCGTCTGGTAGAACGCATCGGTGGGCATCTGCACATGGAACGAATGGAGTCCGCCGCGCTCTTGACCGTTTCCATCCCCAAGTATCCCTACCCTCTCGAACGCGGGGATGAGGAGGCCGGCTTTCCCGTCTGATCCGGCAAGCTGGCGCGGACGGAAGAAAATATTCCTCTTCCGGCCAACCCCATTATGGACGAATTCAGGTACATGCACTATGTATGTTCCGCATCTGCGTTCACTGAAGCCCGCATGGAACAAACGGGCATGCACTCTTGAACCTGATTAAAACAACAAGGAATTATCATGGCCCAGGCCCTTAGTTGCGTCAGCGTCGATGATCCGAAGCTCTCCTCGCTTTTTCGCCCGTTTGCCTTGAAGATGGAGCAGCAAGGCCTGCCGCCCATCGTCATCAACACCTTCAAGTGCTACTTCAACCAATTTCTGTACGGAGCCCAAGGCAAGCTCTCCGACCGTGATGTTCTGCCCGTCAGCGAGCATGAACTTGCCGACTATGACGGGATGGACCAGTTCAAGGCTATTGGCGAAGCTGCCCTGGACAAGACGGCGGTGATCAAGCTCAACGGCGGACTTGGCACCAGCATGGGCCTGGAGTCGGCCAAGTCCCTCATCCCCGTCAAGGATGGCCTGAGCTTCCTCGACTTAATCCTGCTGCAGGCCAAGACCGTGCGCTCTCACTATGGCGTGGAGTTCCCGCAGATCTTCATGAACAGCTTCAAGACCCACATGGACACCATGCTCAAGGTCGGAGACTTCCACAACGGCACCACGGGCATCGATCTGGCCTTCCTGCAGCATCGCTATCCCAAGATCACGGCCAAGGATCACACCCCGGCCTCCTGGCCCCAGAACCCGGAACTGGAATGGAACCCTCCGGGACACGGAGACATCTACACGGCCATGATCACCTCGGGCATTCTCGATGCCCTGCTGGACAAAGGCTACACGTACGCCTTCATCTCCAACTCCGACAACCTCGGCGCGATCATGAACCGCCGCCTGCTCGGCTATATGGTCCACCACAAGCTGCCCTTCCTGATGGAAGTCGCGCGGCGAACGGAGCAGGACAAGAAGGGTGGTCACCTCTGCCGCCTGAAAAAGAACAACCAGCTCGCCCTGCGTGAAGTCGCCCAATGCCCCGACAATGAAATGGACTCCTTCTGCGACATCGAGAAGCACAAGTTCTTCAACACCAACTCCATCTGGGTGGACCTGAACGTCCTGCAGTCCGTCTTCGTGTCCCATCGGATGATGCCGCTCGACCTGATCATCAACCCCAAGACCCTGGATCCGCGTGATCCTTCATCACCCAAGGTTTTTCAGCTGGAGACGGCCATGGGATCAGCCATCACCAATTTCCTGAACGCCCAGGCTGTCATCGTGCCTCGAAAACGTTTCGCACCGGTCAAAACCACGAACGATCTGCTCCTGGTCATGTCCGACTGCTTCGTCCGTACGGATCGGGATACCATCGTCCCCAACCCGGAGCGCACGACGCCCATGCCCCAAGTTTCCCTGGATGGAAAATTCTACAAGAAAATTGACACGTTCCTCGCGAGATTCCCGAAGAACCCGCCCTCTCTTCTGGAGTGCGCCAGCCTTGTCATCGAAGGCGACGTGCGCTTCGAGACAAACGTTCGCTGCGTCGGCGATGTGCGCATCGTCAACACGGGCAAATCCCAGGCCATCATCAAGGGCGGCAGCGTCCTTGAGGGAGTTTTCACATTTGAATGATACCGGGCCCGCCCCCTTGCGTCCTAACCTGAGGGGGCGAGCCATGGCTGTGCTGGCCGGGATGCTGCTCCTGGCCTTCTCCTCTTTGCCGGCCTTTGCCGCCAGGCAGGTCTTTGTCCTCAACTCCTATCATCAGGGGTACAAATGGACCGATGACCTCATGCACGGCCTGGAAGCCAGCCTGCGCCAGTTCGATCCGGAAGTGCTCATCCATACCGAATACATGGACATGAAGCGAAATCTGGACCCGGCCTATCTCGCAAGCCTCCCCGCGTTCATGCAACTCAAGTACGCCTTTCTGCGGCCCGACATCGTGATCGCGGCCGACGACAGCGCCTTTTTCTTCATGCTGGAACATGGTGCGCGCATCTTTCCCGACACACCCGCCGTTTTCTGCGGTGTGAACACAACCCCTCTGCCGCGCCTGCCCAGCACGATGACCGGAGTGGGCGAATTCGCGGACCTGTCCGGCACCCTGAACCTGATGCGCGCTCTGCAGCCACGGATGCGCGAAATCATGGTCATCTCCGACAAAACCAACACCGGCCTGGGCATCGCGGCCGAACTGCGCAAGGTCGCCCCGGCGGACCTGCCGCTCAAATTTCTCGATGATCTGCCGCTGCCCGAATTGACGCGGCAGGTCCGCGGAATCGGACCCGAGACAGGGCTTTTGTTCCTCGTTTATTTCCAGGACCGTGAAGGCAATACCTACGGCACGACGGACGCCATCTCGGCCATTTCCCAGGCCAGTCCGGTGCCCGTTTTCGGAGCCTGGGACTTTCTGATGGGGCATGGCCTCTTCGGGGGATTTCTGACCAACGGCTACGAACAGGGCCGTATCGCCGGAACCATGGCCGGACGGATCATGTCAGGAGAGAAGCCTGCGGACTTACCCGTGTCCTTCGACGGCGGCGCGGGGTTGACTGTGGATGTCAGGCAAATGGAGCGTTTCGGGATCACCCCGAGCCAGCTTCCGGAGGAAACCCGGTTTTTCAACGCCAAAAAAAGCACCAAACACGAAATTCTGATCCTCCACTCCTACCATACCGGCTTCAAATGGACCGACGACATCCTGACCGGCATCAAGGAAAGACTCGGCGAAACCCTTAAAAACACGGAAGTTCATGTCGAGTACATGGACACCAAACGTCATCCCGAAGCCGAATTCAACTACCTCAACTACGTTCTGTTGCAGGAAAAATACCGGGACACGAAATTTTCCGTGGTGCTGACTTCCGATGACAACGCCTTCAATTTCGCACGCCAGTACCGCCAGTCCCTTTTTCAGGACGCGCCCATCGTCTTTTGCGGGGTGAACTACCTTCAAGACCCGGCGTCCCTGCCGCCGGAGGGAATCACCGGAGTCCTCGAATCCTATGACATCGCCGGCACCGTGCAGGCCGCGGCCCGCCTCGCGCCCAAGGCCAAACACCTTTTTGTCATCAACGACGCCACCCCAACGGGCATCGGCAACCACAACCGCTTTGAAGAAGTCCGCGATCTCTTGCCCAAACACCTGCGCGTGGAGATGCTCGAAGACCTGTCCATGACCCGCCTGCTGGAACGCCTGCCGACTCTGCCCCCGGACAGCGTCATCCTGCTCATGAGCTTCAATCGGGATCGGGACGGAAACACCTTTTCCTACGAGGAAAGCTGCAACAAGATCGTCGAGGCCAGCCCCGTCCCGGTCTTCTCCTTCTGGGACTTCTACCTGGGCTCCGGGTCCGTGGGCGGGATGGTCACCAGCGGCTACCACCAGGGACTTGCCGCCGGAAAACTGACCCGCGACATTCTGCACGGCATGAGCGCACAGGATCTGCCCGTCATCACCAAAAGTCCCAACGCATTCATTTTCGACGCCGTGGCCATGCGGAACTTTGAACTGGATCGCCGCCTGCTCCCTGCGGACGCCACCCTGATCAACGACGCTTCGGACTCCGCCAGATACGCCCGCGCCGTATGGATAATCGGGGTTCTGGTGCTGGTCATCGCCCTCATGCTGCTCGCTTTTCTTTGCATCTACCGCTGGCAGCAACGCAAGCGCCGCGCCCTGGAGCGCACCGTGCGCATCGACCCACTGACCGGGGCCTGCACCCGCGGAGCCTTTGACGGAGAAATGCCGCAAAAGCTGAAACTCGCGGCGGAACAAAAGGAAAGATTCATGCTCTGCTACGTGGACGTGAACAAGCTCAAGCAGGTCAACGACACCTTCGGCCATTTGCATGGAGACACCTACCTCAAAGAGGTCGTCAGAATCCTTCGTTCCTCCATTCGCGCCAGTGATGAAATCTACCGCATCGGCGGAGACGAGTTCGTGCTGGTCTTTCCCGGCTGCGGGCCAAATGAAGTGGGGCGTGTGTGGGACATCGTGGACGAAAGCATTCGCCAGACCAACAACACAGGCTTGCAGCCGTATGCAATGGGCCTTACGCACGGATGCGTGGCCTTCAACCCTGACGTTCCCCAGGATCTGCAGACCCTGCTCCGGCAGGCCGACCAGTCCATGTACAGACAAAAAGTCTCCGCCAAATCATAACCTGATCAGCGATCCTTCCCGAACATTCCCCGCCTCTTCACACCGTCTTTCCAGCATGCTCCTCGGTCTCGAACATCTTTTGGCGTGTCCGCAAGACTCATGCACCCGCATGTGAAATATTAATCTTGCCATTTTGTCATACACTCTCTTGCGCCACCCCTTATAATGATGATAATGTATGACAAACCAGACTACCCTTACCTCGGAGGCCAAGATGAGCATTCGCCTAGGGATCCGTAATCGCCTGCTTTTACTGGTTGGAATGATGCTTGTCTTCATGGGCTCGGTGGTCCTCTTTTTCGTGTACCAGGCAGCGGACACGAAAACGCAAATGATCGACCGGGTCGGTCAGATAATGACGGAAGACGCCAAAGACAAAATCATGGTTCTGACCCAGGCCGTCACGAAAAGCGTATCGGCAGAAATCAAGGACATCCCGGACCAGAATGAACAAATCCGGATCATAAAGAAGCTCGTCTACGACATCCGTTTTGAGAAGGACGATTCAGGCTATATCTTTGTTTACCAAGGCACGACAAACAGGATCATGCCGCCGAAGCCTGCGCTGGAAGGATCCGATCTCAATGACCTCAAAGACCCGAACGGCATGTATCTGATACGTGAATTGCGCGACATGGCTGCTAAAGGCGGCGGATTCGTGGAATACATCTTTGACAAACCCGGCAAGGGGAATCAGCCCAAGGTAAGCTATTCCATGATGATCCCCGGAACGGACCTGTGGATAGGAACGGGCGTCTACATCGACAACATCGCCGAAGCCCAGGCCAAGGTGGCCGAAGAGCTCGAGAGCGCAGCCTCCAGATCCCTGACCATCGCCCTCTCCTTCATCGGCGCGGGATTCGCGCTCCTGGTCCTGCCCCTGACCATCTTCCTCATCCGCTCCATCATCACGCCGCTGACGCGCATGATCGTCATGCTTAAAGACATCGCCCAGGGCGAGGGGGACCTGACCACGCGCCTCAAAGACAACTCCGGCACCGAAACCCAGGAACTGGCCGAGTGGTTCAATGCCTTCGTGGAGCAGGTCCACGGCATCATCCGCGAGGTGGCTGGCAACTCAAGCCAGGTCAACCAGGCTTCGGCCGGGCTTCTGGGCCTCGCCACGCAGCTGCGCGGGGCATCGAACGACATGACCGCCAAGTCGGCAACCGTGGCCACGGCCACGGAAGAGATGAGCGCCAACATGAACTCCGTGGCCTCGGCCATGGAAGAGTTCTCCATCAACATCGGCACGGTGGCCACGGCCTCGGAAGAAATGACGGCAACCATCTCCGAGATTTCCCAAAACGCCGGAAAGGCAAAGGAGATCACCGGACATGCCGTGGGCAAGG
Organism: Desulfomicrobium sp. UBA5193; assembly: GCA_002412965.1. Classification (GTDB taxonomy): domain Bacteria; phylum Desulfobacterota; class Desulfovibrionia; order Desulfovibrionales; family Desulfomicrobiaceae; genus Desulfomicrobium. The sequence continues at coordinate 667,173 of DHWB01000003.1, read as the reverse complement.
CCACGGAAGCCTCGCGCCGGGTGGATGAGCTGGGCACTGCGGCGCAGGAAATCGGCAAGGTCACCGAAACCATCACCGCTATCTCATCCCAGACCAACCTCCTGGCCCTCAATGCGACCATCGAGGCGGCCAGGGCCGGGGATGCGGGACGAGGTTTTGCGGTCGTCGCCAATGAAATAAAGGAACTGGCCTTGCAGACCGCCCGCGCCACGGAAGAGATCCGGATCAAGATCCAGGGTATCCAGAGCGCCACGGGCGTGACGGTCTCGGAAATCCAGCAGGTCAGCCATGTCATCAACGAGGTGGATTCGATCGTCGGCACCATTGCCGCAGCCGTGGAGGAGCAGTCGGTCACGACCCGCGACATCGCCGACAATGTCGGACAGGCATCCCAGGGCGTGCAGGAGGTCAATGAAAACGTGTCCCAGGCCGAAGCAGTGACCCGCGACATCGCCAAGGAGGTGGCCTCGGTCAACTCGGCCTCCGGCGAGATCGCGCATTCGGCCGAAGCGGTCCAGGCCAGCTCCGAAAGCCTCAGCGGGCTGGCGCGCGATCTGAACAGAATGGTCGGCAAGTTCAAGATCTAAAGATTCATCCACAAAGAACCAACACCTGCCCCCTTGTCACAAAGCCCGGACCCCAAGCCGGGCTTTGTCATGTCGGGATCAAGGGTTGCCATAGCTGTCATCACTCCCGGACGAGACCCATGAAAGTATCCTGCCTGCAGAGCAATGCAAATCCATGCCCATTCCGCCCGAAAACCCTTTCCCGCCAAAGTCACTGCGTTTCAAGAGGCAGGGGAGACACTTCCACTCTCGCTGCGCAGGGGGAATACCACTTATGAAACACTCTCTTTTCCTTATCATTTCTTGCCATCTTCAGGATGAATAGGATAAAGAGTTCTGAACAAAAAACCTGCGCATGGAGGGAAGCGATGAGTATTCGTTTAGGGATTCGGAACCGTTTGCTGTTTTTGGTCGGTGTGATGCTTGTCTTCATGGGGGCCGTGGTCGCTTTCTTTGTTTACCAGGCAAACGGAACCAAAGGCCAGATGATCGACAAAGTTGGCCAGATCATGAACGAGTCGGCCCAGGACAAGATCATGGTGGCGACCCGAAACATGGCGACAAGCATCGGGGAAGCCATCAAAGGAGTGAGCGCTGAAGATGAACGTGTTGCCGTCATCAGGAAGCTGATCAACGACATTCGCTTTGAATCCGACAAATCGGGTTACTTCTTCGTGTACAAAGGAACCGTCAACGTCATTCTGCCTCCGAATGCCCAGATCGAGGGCAAGGACCTCGCCGACACCAAGGATGTCGGCGGCATCTTCTTCGTACGCGAACTGCAGCAGAAAGCGCAGGCCGGAGGAGGTTTTGTCCCCTACGTCTTCGCCAAGCCCGGCAAGGGCGATCAGCCCAAGCTCAGCTACTCCACGATGATCCCCGGAACGGACATGTGGATCGGAACGGGCGTGTACATAGACAATATCGCCGAGGCCCAGGCCAAGGTGGCCGAAGAACTCGAAAGCGCCGCCGCCAGATCGCTGACCATCGCCCTCTCCTTCATCGGTGCGGGCTTCGCGCTCCTGGTCCTGCCCCTGACCATTTTCCTCATCCGCTCCATCATCACGCCGCTGAAGCGCATGATCGTCATGCTCAAGGATATCGCCCAAGGCGAAGGAGACCTGACCGCGCGCCTCAAAGACAACTCCGGCACCGAAACCCAGGAGCTGGCCGAGTGGTTCAATGCCTTCGTGGAGCAGGTCCACGGCATCATCCGCGAGGTGGCCGGCAATTCAAGCCAGGTCAACCAGGCCTCGGCCGGACTTTTGGGCCTGGCCACGCAGCTGCGCGGGGCATCGAACGACATGACGGTCAAATCCACTACCGTGGCCGCCGCCACGGAAGAGATGAGCTCCAACATGAACTCCGTGGCCTCGGCCATGGAAGAGTTCTCCATCAATATCGCCACGGTGGCCACGGCCTCCGAGGAGATGACGGCCACCATCGCCGAGATTTCCCAGAACGCCAGCAAAGCCAAGGAGATCACCGGACATGCCGTGGGCAAGGCCACGGAAGCCTCCCGCAGGGTGGACGAATTGGGCTCTGCAGCCCGTGAAATCGACAAGGTCACCGAAACCATCACCGCCATCTCATCCCAGACCAATCTCCTGGCCCTCAATGCGACCATCGAGGCAGCCAGGGCCGGGGAAGCCGGACGCGGTTTCGCGGTTGTCGCCAATGAAATCAAGGAATTGGCCTTGCAGACCGCCCGCGCCACGGAAGAAATTCGGGGAAAAATCCAGGGCATCCAGAGCGCTACGGGCGTGACGGTTTTGGAAATCCAGCAGGTCAGCCACGTCATCAATGAAGTGGATTTGATCGTCGGCACCATCGCCGCGGCCGTGGAGGAGCAGTCGGTCACGACCCGCGACATCGCCGACAATGTCGGCCAGGCATCCCAGGGCGTGCAGGAGGTCAATGAAAACGTGTCCCAGGCCGAAGCAGTGACCCGCGACATCGCCAAGGAGGTGGCCTCGGTCAACGAAGCCTCGGGCGCAATCGCGCAGTCGGCCGAAGCGGTTCAGGGCAGCTCCGAGAGCCTGAGCGGACTGGCCAGGGATTTGAACCTGATGGTCGGCAAGTTCAGGATCTAGCCGCTTCGCCATCGCACGGCATCGCCCGCACCCCTGTCACAAAGCCCGGCCCAAAAGCCGGGCTTTGTCATTCCCGCGCGGCGCAAAAAGCCAAAATCAGACTCCCGGCACCGGTAGCCCGTCACGGATGCGCAGGGAAAAATCCGCCGCGTTGTCCAGCGCCTTGGCACGCGGGTTGATGAGACTCAAACGCTTCAGCTCGGTAAAGGGCAAGCGTATGTCCAGCATGCCGCGCTCATAGGCCATCTCGTCCACATACCCGTTGACGAGCATGCGCCAGTCGATGCGGGCATCGCGGGTGTAAGGGCGGGCGTGGCCGCGGATGCTGGTCGTGCAGTTGCTCAAGAGGGCGTTGTACCACTGCGGACGCTCGAAGAGCCGGTTGATCTGACGCAAATATTCCAGAAAGACCGCCCCTGCCACTTCCGGGTTGAAGGCCAAACGGTACAGATACACGTCCTCATTGCGAAAATTGGTGCGCAGCCGGACCAGATCGCGCTCGTCGGCCAGCACATAGGTCAGCTCGTACTGCCGAAAAAATCCGCGCAGCGCCGAATACTCCTCGCCTACGGTCTTGCGGGTCTCGATGGAGATGCAGACAAAATCGTCCTCCCCGAATTGGAAGCTGAGCATGGTATGAGCAATGAGCGGTGAACCCCAGTAGACCAGAAACAGATCCACTGCGCGCAGTTCGGAGAGCAGCACGGTCTTGTCATAATGAGCGACGGTGTACTCCGTCTCGGAAGTGTACTCGCAGTTGCGGATATTGCGCAGGGTGATGCGGTCGCCCTCTATTTCGGCGCTGGGCAGGATGGCGACATCAGGTTGCCAGTCCCGTGAATTGGAAGGCTCAAGGGCGAACCACCAGACCAGGAGCAGGCCGAAAATCGCGGAAAATGCGGGCAGCCTGCGCTTCCAGGGACGAAGCAGAAGAGCTCCCAGCAGCAGGCACCCCGCTCCCGCCGCAGCAAACCCTCGCCAGGCCAGGGGCAGATCGCCGAAATAAACGGCCAGCACGCTCCAGCAGACTACGCCCAGCAGCACAATCCACACCAGCGCCATCCCGCCAATCCGAGCACTTCGTCGCATCAATATTTACTCCGCGTTTAAGCATGTACGATTTTCGGCGAATGTAAGAGCCATGCATCTGTCACGGCTGACGCGACCGGACGATACGCCAGCCTTGCAGTCATGCCCCAAGAGGAACCAGCAGCGCCCGCTTGTCCAGCAATGCCTCAAAGTCCAGGGCCGGAACAGGGGGGCTGGCCAGATAGCCCTGCAGGGTTATGGTTCCCATGGACGCCAGCAATGCCCGCTGAGCCGCGGTCTCCACGCCCTCGGCCACGATCCGCAAATTGAGAGTCTGCGCCATGGAAACGATGGCGGCAACGATAGCCAGGCTGTCAGCGTCCTCGGTGATGTCCCGGATGAAGGAGCGGTCAATCTTCAGTCCGTCGAGAGGCAGGCGCTTCAAGTAGGACAGGGAGGAATAACCCGTTCCGAAGTCATCGAGAAAAAAAGCTCCCCCAGCCTCGCGCAGGCCCAGGAGGGTCGCTTCGGCCGTGGCGATGTCGCCCATGAGCATGGATTCGGTGATCTCGAAATACAGCTTTCCTGGCCGCAATTCCGTGTTCAGCAGCACCTCGCGCAGGGTATCCGCCAAACCGGCTCCGGCGAATTGCCGCGAAGAGATGTTGACGGACATGCTCAGGTCGTGCCCGGCGTCCTGCCAGAGCTTGGCTTGGCGGGCCGCCGTGCGCAGCACCCAGTCGCCCAGGGGCAGGATGAGGCCCGATTCCTCGGCCAGGGGGATGAATTCCGCCGGTGAGATGAGCTGCCCGCCATGCCGCCAACGCACCAAAGCCTCGGCCCCGAGAATCCGGCCGCTGTCCATGTTCACCAAGGGTTGATAGAAAAGCTCAAATTCTTCTCTTTCAATGCCCTTGCGCAGCTTGGATTCCAAAGAAATGCGCCGGTGAGCGGCGACATCCATCTCCGGCGTGAAATACTGGTAATTGTTGCGGCCCAGACTCTTGGCCCGGTACATGGCCATGTCCGCGTTCTTGACCAGCGTGGGCCCCTCGACCCCGTCATCGGGCGCGATGGTCACGCCGATGCTGGCCGTCACGAAATATTCCACATCCCCATGATGAAAAGGATCCTTCAACGCATCCAGCAGGCGGGACGCGATGTGGCTGGCACCATCAATGGCGTCGATCTCGGGCAGCAGGATCAGAAATTCGTCACCTCCCAGCCTGGCCAGCGTGTCCCCGCCGCGCAGGAGTCGCTCCAGACGGCGGGAGATTTCCACCAGCAGGGCGTCGCCCGCGCCGTGACCGAGGCCGTCATTGATGGTCTTGAAATTGTCGAGATCAAGGAACAGAAGCGCGAGTTTTCCCCCGCTGCGCTCAAGCTGCGCCAAGGCCATGCGCAGCCTGTCTCCCAGCAGGAGACGGTTGGGCAGCCCGGTCAGGGCGTCATGCTGGGCCTGATATTCGAGGGCATCCTGCTGGCGCTTGAGTTCGGTTATGTCGTGAAAAATGGAGACATAGTTGGTGATCTGGCCCGCCTCGTTCCTGACTGCGCTGATGGTCAGCCATTCAGGATAGTTTTCGCCGTTCTTGCGCCTGTTCCAGATTTCTCCGGCCCAGTGCCCTTCCTCCACAAGCCTGATCCACATGTTCTGGTAGAAATGCTGCGGATGCCGATCGGATTTGAGAATGCGCGGATTGCCGCCAACAGCCTCCTCGGCCGAGTAGCCGGTGATGATCGTGAACCCGGGATTGACCTGCACTATTTGCCCCTGGGTGTCGGTGACCACGATGCCCTCGATGGTGTGCTCGAAAACCTTGGCCGCCAGCAGCAGCTTCTCTTCAGCTGTTTTCCATGCGCTTATGTCTCTCACCACGGCCAGGAAAAACTCGGGGTGCTCATGCTCGCCCCACAGGGACGAAATGGTCGCCATCCCCCAGAACGTTGCCCCGTCCTTGCGTACATAACGCTTTTCCAGGGTGATCTCCGCGCGCTCTTTCCTGCGCAGGGTCTGCATGGACTCTTGGGAAGCAGGCAGATCCTCGGGATGAATCAGATCGCGGGGCGCAAGGGAACGCAATTCCTGAGGTGAATAGCCCATCATGTCACAAAATTTGTGGTTAACCTTGATATAACGATTCGAGAGCCCGTCAAACTGGGCCACGCCGACGCTGGCCATTTCAAAAAAGGCCCGGAAACTGCGTTCGCTGGCGACCAGGGACGCGGTGCGTTCCTGCACCTGCCTGCTCAGCCTGGCGTTGAAGATGAAAAGCAAGGCAGCCACCCCGCTGCCAAGCAGCAGTACCGCAACCAGAATGGCTATGGACAGGTGGATGTCGCGTTGCTTTCTGGCGCGAATATCATCCTTCAACTCGGAATAGATGAACCCGGAAAGACTGTAGTTTCTGGGCAGCATGCCCATCCGCACATAGGTCTCGGCAATGCTACGCCAACGCGCCGGATTCATGTGCCCGATCTCGACAAGGTCCGGCAGGACAAGTCCGCGCATGGCTTCAGCTTCAAAAAGAAGCTTGTCCAAAGACGCATCCGGTGCGTAGCGGGATCGGATCAAGCTGGCCGTTTCAACCGGGTTGGCCATGGCGTGCAGCCAGCCGCGCCGCACGGCCCGCAGAAAGGACTCCACTCGCTCCGGATGCTCCTGGACCTGGGCCTCGGTAGTGGCAAGGCAATCCCCGTAAAAATCGATGCCGTAATTGACCGGCTTGATGAACGTGGCTGCAACACCGCGCTCCTGCATGAGGTAAGGTTCATTGGTGAGATAAATACTCATGGCGTCAACGCGGTTTGCCAAGAGATCGTCTATATTCCAGGAGTGGGGAACGGGTTCCAGGCTTTCCCGCGTGATCCCCTCGCCGACAAGCATGGACAGGCACTCGGGGTCCGTAGCGGGAGTGAGCATGATCCGTTTGCCGCGGAGGTCATGCGGAGTTTTTATCTCCGAGTCCTTCAGGGTCATGAGCACGCTTGGCGAATGCTGGAAAATGGCGGCCAAGGCCACCAGGGGGCTTCCGTCATTACGCTGGATGAGAATCGCCGGGGAATCCACGGCAAATTCAGCCTCGCCGGAGAGCAGGCGTGACGCCGGGGCAAGGCCAGGCGCCCCCTCCATGATCTCGACCTCCAGCCCCTCTTCACGAAAATATCCCTGTGCTGCGGCCGCATAATACCCGGCGAATTGAAACTGATGGCGCCACTTGAGCTGCAGGCGGATCTTGTCCACGGATGGCGCAGCTTCAAGGCTGGAACAACCGGCCACAAAAATGAGCGCTCCAAGGACCAGAACGCACAATGCGCTGAAGGCAAAGGATAATAGAGCCTTTGACCTGGATCGGGAAGAATTGCGAGTGCGGGGCGAAGTCATGGATACCTAATGTAACCGCGAACGAAAAAGGGTCAAGAACAAAGACCGGCAATGCCTCCGGTTCCCACCGGCGGCATCTTGCCCCCATTTTTCTGATGACCGGCGAAAGCTTCCCGTGTAGGCGAGGCCAGACGAATCTCACAGAGGGACCGACATGACCAATAACGACATTCTGCGCCGATTGCGCTATGCCTTGAACCTGGACAACGCCGGGGTCATCAGGCTCTTCACCCAGGGGGGACACCCTTTGAGCGAACTTGATCTCGACCTCCTGCTCAAGAAAGATGAGGACCCCGGATTCGTGGACTGCCCGGACGTGCTGCTTTGCGCCTTTCTGGACGGGCTGATCGCTTCCAGGCGCGGCGCGCGGGAGTCCGCCCCCGATGCGCCCGAGGCCCTGAACAACAACCTGATCCTGCGCAAGATCCGCATCGCCCTTGAACTGAAAGACTCGGACATGATCCGCATTCTGGACGCGGGCGGCATGGAGATTTCCAAATCCGAACTCTCCGCCCTGTTCCGCAAACCGGGACATCGCAATTTCGTGTACTGCCGGGATCAGCTGCTGAGAAAATTTTTGAGCGGACTGGCGACAATCTCGCGGGAGGAACTGAAATGACACAAATCGGCACCACGGCGACCCTCAAGGTCATGAAACTGGTCACGGGCGGAGCCTACCTCGATGGCGAAAACCTGGGCGAAGTCTTTGTGCCCAAGCGTGAGATTCCGGCAGGTACCATGGTTGGCGACATGCTGACCGTCTTCCTGTACCGCGACTCCGAGACCGTGCTCACCGGCAGCTTGGCCAGGCCCAAGGCCGAAGTTGGCCAATGCGCCTTCATGAAGGTCGTAGCCGTTACCAAGTCGGGAGTCTTCGTGGACTGGGGTTTGCCCAAGGACCTCTTTGTCCCGTCCAGCGAACAGTACAAGCCGCTGGAAGAAGGACGCTCCTACGTCATCCTGGTCTATCTGGACGAGCGTACCGGCCGCCTGGCAGGCACGGCCAAGCTGCATTCCTATCTGAATGAGGACGGGGAAGGGTTCAAGCTTGGCCAGGAAGTGGATCTTCTTATCAGCGGATTTTCCGAGCTTGGCTTCAAGGCCGTCATCAACAACACTCACCTGGGGCTGGTCTTCCGGGACGATGCTCCCGGAGAGCTGCGCTACGGCCAACGCATGAAAGGCTACATCAAGGCCATCCGCGGGGACAACAAGATCGACCTGTCCCTCTTGCCCCCCGGCATGTCCGGCCTGGACATGCTGGGCGAACGCATCCTTGCCCACCTGGCAACATGCGGCGGGACCTCGGACCTGACGGACAAAAGCCCGGCCGAATACATCGCCGCCGCATTCGGGGCCAGCAAGTCCAACTACAAGAAGGCCCTGGGCCGCCTCTACAAGCAAAAGAAAATCAACATCGAAGCGGACCGCATAGTTCTCCTTCCTTAGCTGCCGACACGCCATTCATGGCTTGCCCGCACGGGTGCGATAACCAAGGCTATTTGGGAAAAGGCGGTTCAGGCCAGTCCGACTTGCCCAAAGGGTGTGGAAGCCAATCGGCAAGAGGGCCGGAGACAATATTCTCCGGCCCTCTTGCCGATTACGACGCATTGTCTCCAGGGCGGCTCTGTCGAACTTAATTTTCAAACCCCACATTATTCCAGGTCATTGAAATTTTCTTGACGCTCTTTGTGAACCATGGCACAAATTGGTTGGTTGACCAATTCAAATCTTCCTACGGAGAATACACATATGAAATTGCCAGGTTTCAAAACTTTTCTGGTACCCGTAAATGACAGCGAAGCCTCACGTCGCGCGAAACGCTATGCCATCGCGCTGGCCAAGCAATGCGGAGCAAAAGTCATCCTCTTCCACGCCCACGGCCTGATCAGCGGACGCATCAGCCCGGACGGACGCGAGAAAATCGTGCGCAAGAATCTGGAAAGCATGGGCAAGGTGTTCGCCATCTTCGCAGAAGGCTGCAGAGAGGCCGGCATAGAGTTCGAGATCGTGGGTGAATACGGAGCGCCTGCTGACGCCATCGTCAAAGCCTCCCATGACTATGACTGCGACATGATCATCATGGGCACCAAAGGCCAGGCCGCTGCGCGCAAGGTGCTCGGATCCCTGACGGACACGGTCAGCAAGCAAAGCTCCGTGCCGGTGGTCGTCATCGGCGAGGAATGCGAATGCTCCAATTCCTGCGGCAGCTCGTGCCTGCAGAAATGGCGCTTCGTCCCTGCCCCCAATCTGCAGCACGCCTGCTGATTGCGGATCTGCCAAAAAGCAATAAGCCACGCAGGGCAACCGCGTGGCTTTTGCTTTTTCATGGAGAACACCTATTCTCGACTCTCTCCCCTACCCCACCACATCATATTTACTGAATACCAGCGAGTAAAAGGCTTTGCCTTTAGTGCGTGAGCGAAGCTCCGTGGCGAAACCGAAAAGCTGGCGCATGGGCGCCGTGGCTGTGATGCCGGATTCGAAATCTGAGGTGCGAACATCAAGGATGCGCGCGTTCTTGGCTCCGAGCAGATTGACGCAGTCCCCGACATAGTCCTGCGGCATGCGCAGCTCTACATCCATGATCGGTTCGAGCAGGACCGGCGAGGCATGAGCCAGAGCTTCCTTCATGGCATCGAGCGCGGCCATGCGTACTCCGAGATCCGTCAGCCCGTCCTCGAAATGCGAAACAGCCACCAGCCTGGCTTCCACATCGGCAACAAGACAACCCTGCAGCATACCGGCCTGCAGTGCGTCCTCCATGGCCTTGAGGGCGATGGTCGTTTGATTCGTGAGCGGCATTTCCGCGCTACAGCAATTGCCCTGCCCGCGTGGAGCGGGACGCACAGCGACCCTGACCAGGGCGCGATGCAGCTGATCGCCGATAAGCTTGCGGCATGTGCCCTCGCCCTTCGCTTCGACGAGGATGGTCTCCCGGAAGATGACCTGCGGGTTGCCATAGCGGAAACTGACTCCGCTCTCGCGGCGCAACCGCTCCAGCACGACCTCCAGATGCAGCTCGCCCAAACCCGCGACAATGAGCTGGTCCGTGTCCTCGTCCGTAAAGGACTGCAAGGTTGGGTCTTCGATGCAATATCTTTGAAGCAACGCTTGAAGTTTATCCGTGTCGCTGGCGCTGCCCGGAACCAGAGCCACATTCAGCACAGGCTGGATGATGTCGATGTTTTCCAGGCGCAGCCCAGACTTGCCGGTAAAAAGCGTGTCTCCGGTGACGCAATCCTTGAGTCCAGTGGCCAGGATGATTTCCCCGGCGCGCGCCTCGGAGATCGGTTCGTAGTGATTGGCGTGGACGGTGTACAAGTTATGGATCTTTTCAAACCGCTCCAGCCGCGAGTTGTACACGGCGCTGTTTTCCTGGATCCGTCCGTTGTAAACGCGAATGAATATCTTCTTGTGCGGCCCCTCGTAAAGAACCTTGAAGACAAAGCCCACGAATTGCTCCGCCTGCACTTTCTCCGCTTCCATCTGCTCCAAAACATGGGCGTGGGAATGTGACTCGTCCGGTGAGGGCAGAAAATGGACAATGCCGTCCATGATGGGCTGCACGCCTATATTCTTGAGGGCGCTGCCGCAGTAGACCGGAACAGCCTGGCCCGAAAGGGTCGCCCGGCGCAGGGCGAGCCGCAGCTCGGAGTCGGTGATGTCCTCATCGGCCAAGTACTGCTCCATGATCAGGTCATCAACATCGGCCAGTGCCTCGATGAGATCCTTGCGGCGCATTTCAAGCTGTTCCTGATCGGCGGCGTCCGGCTCAAGTTCCGCAACCGTGGCGCCCTGATCCTTGGCATCGAAGACCAGCACCTTGGCGCACAGCAGATCAAGCACACCCCTTTCAACAGACGCGGACGGAATCGTCACCGGCAGGGGCCGGATGGCCAGACGCGCCTCGATATCCCGCACGACCCGCCAGAAATCGGCGCCCGGACGGTCGGTCTTGTTGATGAAGACGAGTCTCGGCAGCCCGTATTTCCGGGCCTGCCGCCACACGGTCTCGCTCTGGGATTCGATTCCGTTGACCCCGCAAAAAACAACCACGGCCCCGTCGCAGACACGCAGCGCACGCTCGACCTCCACGTTGAAATCCACATGGCCAGGGGTGTCGATGATGTTGATCCTGGCGTCCCGCCACTTGACCGTCGTGCAGGCCGAGGTGATGGTGATGCCCCTTTTCTGCTCCTCTTCGAGATAGTCCATGGTCGCGTTGCCGTCATGGACCTCGCCGATCTTGTGGATCTTGTGCGCGTAATAGAGCAGGCGCTCGGTCAGGGTGGTCTTGCCCGCGTCGATGTGGGCAATGATGCCGATGTTGCGGGTGGTGATGTCGATGGCGTGTTTTTTCATGGGGTAGCAAGCTCAGGAGAAGGTGGATGTAACGCGTCGAAAAGTATCTGGAGTGATGACATCCCAGGCCCAGCAGCCGAGCAGCCGCTCGGCCATGACCACAGGCGCGGAGCCCGCTTCGCCGCCATAGGAAATATAGGTGCGGGCCTGCTCGCAGACCTCGGCGGTGATGGCCCGGTAAGCGGTGGCGTATTCGGAATCGGAAACGAGCAGCTCCACCCCGTACCCGGCAGGGTCGGGACGCAGCATGCGCGGATAGTCCAGCCGCAGTCCGGCCAGGTCAATGCACACGCCCTGACCTGCGGTAGCAAGCAATTCCAGGATTCGCTCCGGCGCTTGTGTATGCACCTGCTGCACGGACACGAAATCACAGCCGAACAGGAACGGCTCCGTGACGGGTCCGGAAACATGCACGACCACATTTTCGACCTTGGCCACCAGGGCCTGCACCATGGCCGAAAAAACGGCCTGAATGGGAAAGCGACGCAGGTCCACGGCAAAGAAGGCCCAGTCCAGACGCTCATGGCACACGGTCTGCTCCACATGGCCGAGTCGCAGAGTGGACGTGACGGGTTCAATCCCGCGCTGATTCAAGGCATAGGCGAAGCTCACCGCGTTCTTGATCAGGGATTTCTGAACCGCCGGGCAGCGATCGTAGGCGTCGCCGAACATGGCGTCGCCAATATCCGGCATAATTCCGTTTTCAGCCAGCAGCTCTTCAATCACAGTCCGCTCCTTGAAAAAAAATGGGCAGGTCATCATGACCTGCCCGACATTTCCATATTTCAAGGCGTTGCACAACAGTGCGCGCGCCAGGAAGTTTAAAGCGCGTCCACCACCAGCGAACCCATGGCCGTGCAGCCGACCCTGGTTCCCTCGCCAACATAGATGTCCCCGGTGCGATAGCCCTGGGCCAGAACGCTCTTGACCGCCGCGTCGATGGCCGCGGCTTCCGCTTCAAGGCCAAAGGCGAACTTGAGCATCATGGACACGGACAAGATGGTGGCCAGGGGATTGGCGACGTCCTGACCGGCGATATCCGGAGCCGAGCCATGAATGGGCTCGAACAGCGCAGGCTGACCAGTGCCCATGGAGGCCGAGGGCAGCATGCCGATGGAGCCGGTGATGATGGAGGCCTCGTCGGACAGGATGTCGCCGAACAGGTTCTCGGTCACGATGACGTCGAACTGCGAAGGGTCGCGGATGAGCTGCATGGCCGCGTTGTCCACGTACATGTGCGAGAGCTCAACGTCCGGATATTCGGCCGCCGTGCGGATGGCCACCTCGCGCCACAGGCGCGACACGTCCAGCACGTTGGCCTTGTCCACGGAGCAGAGCTTCTTGCCGCGCTTGCGGGCGATCTCGCAGGCCACGCGCACGATGCGCTCGATCTCGGACTCGCTGTAGATCATGGTGTTGAAGGCGGCGCGCTCGCCGTTCACCACGGTCTCTCCGCGCGGCTCGCCGAAATAGGCCCCGCCCGTCAGTTCGCGCACGACCATGATATCAAGACCCTGGCCGATGATGTCGGGGCGCAGATAGGACGCCGCCGCCAGCTCCGGAAAAAGCACCGCCGGACGCAGGTTGGAAAAAAGGCCCAGGGCCTTGCGGATGCCAAGCAGCCCCTTCTCGGGACGGATGGCCGGGTCGATGGTGTCCCACTTGGGACCGCCCACCGCGCCCAGCAGCACGGCGTCCGCAGCCTTGCATGCGGCAATTGTCGCCTCGGGCAGCGGATTGCCAACAGCATCAATGGCCGCACCGCCGATGAGCGCCTCCTGCGTTTCCACGCTGTGCCCGAACTTCGCCGCTACCTTCTCCAGAACCCGCACGGCCTGGGTCACTATCTCAGGGCCTATGCCGTCGCCGGGCATGAGGCAGATATTCATGTTCATAGAAAGCTCCAACTCTATGTATTGTAGAAGAATGCCTCCGGCGGGCAGGGGGCTTGCCCCCTGCACCCCATTTAAGGGGTATGGGTGCTTGGCCAACCGGAATGAGGCATTTAAATAAACATCAGCTCGCGATCTTGCGCTTCACGTATTCCACCAGGCCGCCGCCGGAGAGCATCTCCATCATGAACGGGGCCACAGGGATGAAGCCGATGGTTTCCCTCGTGGTCAGGTTCTTGATCGTGCCTGCGGCCACGTCGATCTCCAGCTCGTTGCCTTCCTTGATGCGCTCGATGTCGTCGCCCAGTTCAAGCAGCAGGAGTCCCATGTTGAAGGAATTGCGGTAGAAGATGCGGGCGTAACTCTTGGCCAGGACCACGGGGATGCCCGCGCCCAGAATGGCCAGAGGAGCGTGTTCGCGCGAGGAGCCGCAGCCGAAGTTGTCGCCCGCGACCAGGATGTCGCCAGGACTCACGCGCTTGACCCAACCGGCCTCCAAACCTTCGAAACAGTTCTTGCCCAGCTCGGCCGTGTCCGCCGTGACCAGGAACCTGGCCGGGATGATGGCGTCCGTATCGATATTGTCGCCCACGACGTGGGTTTTGCCTTTGAATGTCATGATCTCTCTCCTTTACGCCAGCGTGGCCGGGTGCGTGATGAACCCGGTCACGGCCGTGGCTGCGGCAACCGCGGGGTTTGCCAGGTAGACTTCGGACTGCAGGCTGCCCATGCGGCCCTTGAAATTGCGGTTGGTGGTGGCCAGACAGCGTTCGCCCCCGGCCAGGATGCCCATGTGGCCGCCAAGGCACGGCCCGCAGGTCGGCGGGCTGATGATGGCCCCGGCATCGAGGAAGATACGCAGCAGGCCTTCGTCCAGGGCCATGGAGTAGGCGCCGGGAGAGGCCGGGATGACGATGAAGCGCACGCCCTTGGCCACCTTGCGGCCCTTGATGATCTTCGCGGCCTCGCGCAGATCGCTGATGCGGCCGTTGGTGCAGGAACCGAGCACGACCTGATCGACGCGCACATCGCTGACCTCTTCCACCGGACGGACGTTGTCCGGCAGGTGCGGACAGGCGATCTGGGGCGAAAAGGACGACACATCGAAAGTCATCTCCTTCCAGTATGCGGCGCCCTCGTCGGCCGCTATGGGCGTGTCGCCGTGGCGTCCATGAGCCTTGCAATAGGCCAGGGTCTTTTCGTCGGCCGCAAAGAGCCCGACCTTGCCGCCGGCCTCAATGGCCATGTTGGCCATGGTCATGCGAGCCTCGACGGACAGACCGTCGATGACCTCGCCGCCGAATTCCAGGGCCTTGTAAAGGGCTCCGGCCACGCCGGTCTGGGCGATGGTGAAGAGGACAAGATCCTTGCCGCCGACATGCTCGGGCAGCTTGCCCGTGAAGTTGACGCGGATGGTCTCCGGCACCTTGAACCAGGTCTCGCCCAGGGCCATGGCCGCGGCGATGTCCGTGCTGCCGAGGCCCGTGGCGAAGGCGCCGAGGCCTCCGTAGGTGCAGGTGTGGCTGTCCGCGCCGACGATGATGTCGCCGGGTCCGACCAGTCCGTATTCGGGCAGGATGGCGTGTTCCACACCCACGTTTCCGCCTTCATAATAATGGGTGATGTCCATTTCACGGGCGAAATCACGCACGACCTTGACCTGCTCAGCGGAATCAATGTCCTTGTTCGGCGTGAAGTGATCACAGACCAGGGCCACGCGGTCCTTGTCAAAAACCTTCTTCACGCCCATCCCACGAATGGACTTGATGGCGAGGGGCGCGGTTATATCGTTGGCCAGCACCAGGGAGACGCGGCACTGGACGATCTGTCCGTCCGCGGTGATGGGCTGGTCTGTATGACGTTGCAGTATTTTCTGAGCTAAAGTCTGGCGCATATGGTATCCTCCTCTCTTTTGGCCAAGCGGTTCAAGGCGTTCAGATAGGCCTTGGCGCTAGCCACGATGATGTCCGCGTCAGAGGCGCGGCCCACCGATGTTTTGCCGTTTTCTTCTATCTTGACGGTCACCTCGCCCTGGGCATCGGTGCCGCCGGTTATGGCGTTGACGGCATAGCGGATCAGTTTGGGGCTACGCCCCACGACCTTGCCGATAGTGTTGAAAACAGCATCGATGGGGCCGGTCCCGAAATCCGACAGTATCCGTTCTTCGCCGTCCACGTACATTTTGACGACCGCGTTGGGGATGGCCATGTTGCCGCTCAACGCGCTCAGGTATTCCAGGCGGTACTTGTCCGGAATGCGGAAAATCTCATCGAGCACGACCGCTTCGAGGTCTTCGACGAAAATTTCCTTCTTTCGATCGGCCAGCTTCTTCATGGCGGTGAAGACAATGCCCAGCTGCTCCTCGTCGAGGCGGTAGCCGAGATCTTTCAGACGCTTGTCAAAGGCGGCCCGGCCCGAATGCTTGCCCAGCACCATGTCCTCTTCCTGGCGCCCCACGGATTCCGGGGTCATGATCTCATATGTCAGACGGTTCTTGAGCACCCCGTCCTGATGGATGCCGGACTCATGGGCAAAGGCATTGGCACCGATAATCGATTTGTAGGGGGGTATAGGCTGCCCGATGATCAAAGACAAGAGCCGAGTGGAGGGGAAAATCTGCTCCTTCTTGATGTTCGTGGTCAGCTGGTAGAACTCCTTGCGCACGTCCATGGACATGACCACCTCTTCCAGGGCCGCGTTGCCCGCCCGCTCGCCGATGCCGCTCAAGGTCACCTCGGCCTGCCGCGCGCCGGCCTTCAAGGCGGCCAGGGTGTTGGCCGTGGCCAGCCCGAGGTCGTTGTGGCAGTGCACGGAGAAAACGGCCTTGTGGCTGTTCGGGACGTTTGCCAGCAGATATTTGATCAGCTCGGCGAATTCCTGGGGCTGGGTGTAACCGACCGTGTCCGGGACGTTGATGGTCGTCGCGCCGGCAGCGATGACGCGCTCGAAAACCTGGGCCAGGAAGGCCCAGTCGGAGCGGGAGGCGTCCTCGGCCGAGAATTCCACATTGGACGTCTTGGAAACCGCGTATTTGACCGCCGCCTCGGCCATGTCGAGGACCTCATGGCGTTCCTTGCGCAGCTTGTACTTCATATGAATGTCCGAGGTGGCCAGGAATGTATGGATGCGGCCCTGCGGATTGCCCTGGACCGCTTCCCAGGCACGGTCGATGTCCGAGGGCAGTGCACGGCAGAGCCCGGCGACCTGACAGCCCTGCACGGCCAGGGCGATGTCCCTCACCGCTTCGAAATCGCCCTGGCTCGCGGCCGGAAATCCGGCTTCGATGATGTCCACGCCAAGGTGCTCGAGCTGCCGGGCCAGACGGACTTTCTCATTGCGGTTCATGGTCGCGCCGGGGGACTGCTCGCCGTCACGCAACGTCGTATCGAAAATGAAAATTCTTTCTGTCATGTTGATCTCCTTCTTATGGTGGATTGGCAAAATTTGAATGCGACTGATCCTGGCTGCTTATGCGCCGGGATGGCCGTTTCCTGCAAACGAATATGAGGGGGTTACGTGTGTCCTTTACGAGATCTTTTGAGAAGACTCTCGTAGGAAGGATTTCCCGCGTAGGGGCAGAATGAAGTAGGTGTAGATAAGACCGGAAATGATGTAACCGATGAAAAAAACAAAGCTCAGGAGTTTGGGTTCGGAGGCGACCAGCACGAAAATGAGCAGTGCCGTCACCGTGGCGCTGAAGCGATGAGCGCGAATGACCTCGGCATCCTTGAAGGACGCGTAGCGGACATTGCTGACCATGAGAATGGAAACCAGAAAAGCCAGCACAAGGGTGAAGTTGGGCACCCAGGTGGCCATGGTTTCGGGGATGTAGGACGAAAAGAGAACAAAGGTAGCCAAGGTGCAGGCCGCTGCGGGAATGGGCAGGCCAATGAAAAACTTCTTGCTGATCTTGCCGGTCTGGATGTTGAACCTCGCCAGACGCAGAGAACCGCAGGCAATGACCAGAAAGGATGCCATGATGCCCAGGCGTCCGAAATCGTGTGTGTGCCATTGATAGATCATCACGGCCGGACCGACTCCGAAAGCGACCAGATCGACGAGGGAATCGAGCTGGACCCCGAAATCAGAGGCGGAATTGGTCAGACGGGCAAGTTTCCCGTCCAGACCGTCGAAGACGCAGCTGACGATGATGGCCACGGCCGCCATCTCGAAGCGTCCTTCAATGGACCACAAAATACCCAAGAAGCCAGTCAGCAGGCTGGCCATGGTCATCATGTTGGGGAGCAGATAGTATCCCCGATGCTTGGGTTTGGTATGTTCCATTGTCGTCCTGAAAAAGAGTCCCGGAAAGATCCGTTGTTAGTTTTTGCGAGCCAGAATGGACTGTCCGGCAAAAACCTGTTCACCTATGCGAACAGTAGGTACATAATCAGTCGGAACGTAAAGGTCAACTCTGGATCCGAACTTGATCAGTCCGAAACGCTGTCCCCGAGCAAGGGTATCCCCCTCCTCCGCCCAACAGATGATGCGCCGCGCGATCAACCCGGCGATCTGCACCATGGTCCAGCTCCGGCCATCCGCATCCTCCACCAGCACGGCGTTGCGCTCGTTGTCAACGGAAGCCTTGTCGAAGGAAGCGTTGATGAACTTGCCCCCGAAATAGGAGATGCGGGCGATGCGTCCGGCCACGGGCATGCGGTTCACGTGCACGTTGAAGACATTCATGAACACGCAGATGGCCGTGCGATCCTCGCCGGTCAGAGGGTCACGCATGGTTTCGATCTTGATGACCTTGCCGTCTGCCGGAGAGACGGCCACGCCGGGATTCTGCGGCACCACTCGCTCCGGATCGCGAAAGAAATTGAGGATAAAGAACAACGCCACCAGAAGAAGCGTGGCCATGAACCAGCAGTCGATGATGGCAAAGGTGAGGGTGGCGATGGCGGTCAAAAAGATAAAGGGCAGACCTTCGAGGGAAAGGCCAATGGATGGCTTGTGCATGAAAACTCCTAGTCGATAAAATGGGAATAGTCTGACTACCTGCGGGCAAAAAGAGTTTCAATCCTTTTTTTCGCTCCCTTTTCGGGACAATGCGGCAAATTTTATTTGCCGGGGCGCGCGGACGAGTACTGTTTTTTCCACTCGTCCAGAAAAAGGATGGCAGTTTCCAGCCGATCAAGACGTCCCTGCTGATTTCGCACGGTCCAGACCAGGTCTTCAAAATTCACTGTAGGCGCAAGTTCCAATCTGGTAAGCAGCGCCTCCAGTTCCGAACGCAGATGAGGAGGAATCTCGGCCTGCCACCCACTCGCCGCCACCTGCTTGTCAGGCATGAGCCCCTCTGCCCGCTGCAGCAAGGTCTGCATGCGGTGTGCGTAGGTATGCTCAGCCAGAACCCGGGCCCTTCCCCTGCCCGCGACTTCTGCCCGTGCTTCAGGGTTGGCCCGGTAGAACTCGATGGCCTGCACGAGTTCGGACATGTCGGAAAAGAGGGCAAGCTCGCCTTCGGCGAAAAGCTCGGGCAAGAGAGCGCGTCTGTCCACCACCTGAAAGGCTCCGCACGCGGCCAACTCGAAGGTGCGAGGATTGACGAAATCCCCGTCCCCCACCAGAACACCGGGCCGCACGGAGGAGTGCAGATTCACGTTGATGGTGGTGGCGTTGAAGATGCGCACCACCTCCTCGGTCTCGATGCGCTCGCCGCCGCGCTGCAGATAAGGGGCAAGGGTCGTCTCCCCGTCCCAGTCATTGCCCCAGATGCGCAGATCAAAGCCCGAGAGCTGCCTGAAGGCCAGCCGCCGGTTGGGATACCCGGCGCCAACAAAAGACAGTTCGCTACCGTACTTGCGGCGCTCAACGGAAGAGAGCTCCAGCGGACGATGTACCTGGGGATCGGCGGCCAGAGGCAGATACATGGAATTGGGCTGCCCCAGGGCGGTAAGCTGTCCGGGAAAATCCCCTTTCTGGATCACCGCGAAAAGATCGTAAAGGGGAGCAAAAGCCTTCCAGTACGGAAAGACCTCATGATCCTCGACGAACCACATGGCCGTGGCCACCTTGTCGCGCCGCAGGCGCTTCAGGGCCTGCCGGGAAAGGGGCGCCTGCGCCATGGACAGCACAAGGTCCGGGGCAAAGGTTTCGACCTTGGCCAGAATGGCCTGGGACATGACCTGCAAAAAGCTGTTTTCCAGATAATCGATCCGGTCCGTGCCCACGCGCAGGGTCTTCAAGGCGGAGAACGCGCCAAAAAAATCCGGGGCCTCGAAATATTCCACCACGTGCCCAAGCTCACGCAGGGCATTGCCGCAGTAGCGGCCAATAGGCAGAGAGCCGCCATACAGGGGCAGCACGACCAGGATTCGCCGGGTCTCATTCATGGGCTCGACCTCGCAGTGTTTGGGGCAGCATCCAATCGCGCTCCCGCGTCCAGATTTCATCCAACAAGGGTTCTGCGCCGACCGGCATGGCCACTCCGGCATAGGACGCGGCCATGGACCGGAACCGAACCCGCTGCGACGCATGCGGATCATGACCAGCAACGGCCGTCCAGGTCAGTCCCAGCGCGTCAAAGCCGCTGGCCATGACCGCGCACTCGGACGCGAGCCCCTTGTCCGTGCGGCCGCTGACGTATCGCAGCACGGCCGGATCGGAAAAGGCACGGCGGCAGGATATTTCAAACGGGCATGGCGCGGTTTCCAGACACGGAGCGCACTCCGTCATGGCCTGCAGCACCAGATGCCCCTGCCCATAAGGCCCGGTCTCGTGACACCAGGCCGAAGAAAGAAAAAAGGCCAGCACCGGCACGCCCAGATGAGCCGCCAGATGCATGGTGCCCGTATCCGGCGAAAGCAGCAGATCCAGGCCGCCCACGACATGAATGAGCTCCTGCCACCCCGTCTGACCGACCAGATCACGGACCTCGCCGCGAAGCGTCGGAGGCAGCAGCGCCGCCAGCTCCTTGGCAGCCCGCCGCTCTGCGCCGGACCCAAGGAGATAGACAGGGCCATGCCCAACGCGTCCACGGGCGGCCTGAATCAGGGGGGCAAGCATCTGGGCAGGCAGCGAGCGGCGGGCATTCTGTCCGGCCATGACCACCCCAAGCCCTCCGCCACGCGGCGTCGCGACCGGATTGACCCGCTCGGGGGGCACAACCTGATCGGCATACAGGCCCCACACATCGATCAGGTTGAGACCGCTCTGCACGCGGGATCTGGTCCAGCGCATGACCTGCTCTGGCCAAGCATCAATGAGCCGCTGCCCGCTATTCAGGCGGTAGCCCCGGACCACATCCACCGGAAACATTCCGGCCAAGGCGAAATTGAGTCCGGAAAAATTGAGATTATAGACGCGCAGGAAATTCAGCGCGCAAAGGCTTTCCAAATCTTTGTGCACCTGCGCAAGAACATCCGGTCCATGGGTGCCATGGGCGGCGATGCCGTGCACCGTGACCTGCGGATAGACGAGACTGGCCAGCGCCTGCAGCGATCTGTCCACCAGCAGGTGCACCTGCCCTTGCACGAGCAGGGAGAGGACGAGGCGCTTGGTCTGGATTACATCACCGAAGCGGGCCAGCTGAATGATCAGATAGGCGGGATTGACGTCGGCGCGACCTTCAAAATCTTCGGAATTCATACGCTTGTCATCCGGTAAAATTGTGAAAAAGTCCAGAACTCACCGAATTTTCAAGCCCTCTTCCCAGACGGGAACGGACTTGGACAACCAGGGCCGGCTCTGCTAGACGGCGAGCATGCGTTACTACCCTTTGCTCTTGGACCTGACCGGCATGCACTGCCTAGTGATCGGCGCGGGAGAGGTCGGCCTGCGCAAGATACAGGGCCTCCTCCAGTGCTCCCCGGCGCGGGTCACCGCCGTGGATCCGGCCCCTCCCGGCATGGAGCTGGCCGAGCTTCTTGCAAGGCGGCACAACTTTACGTATGAACAGCGGCCTTTCACCGAGGCGGACCTCGATGCCGCGCAGCTTGTGTTTGCCTGCACCTCGAACCGCTCCGTGAACGAAATCATCGGACAGGCCTGCGTGCAAAGAGGCATCCTGTGCAACATGACCGATGCTCCGGAACTCGGCAATTTCGTCCTTCCGGCCAGCATCACGCGCGGCGACCTGACCATTTCCATATCCACGAGCGGCGCCAGTCCGGCCCTGGCCAGAGTCATCCGCCAGGATCTGGAAGACAGATACGGCCCGGAATACGAGGCAATGACCCGGCTGCTGGCCAACATTCGGACCGCGCTGCTGGCCATCGGCCTCGCCAGCGCCGAAAACCGGGAAATATTTCGCGACCTGGCCACCTCCGCCCTGCCGGAACTGATCAGAAAAAACGACCGGCATGCATGCCTGGAACTGCTCCGGGCCTTGCTCCCCACTCCCTTACATCCCAGAATCGGAGAATGGTGTGATGACTGCTTCCCGACTATTTGAACTGATCATAGCACTGCTCTACCTGACCGGCTCCGTGTCCTACCCGCTGGGTCTGGTCCTGCGTCGCGCGGCCCTGAAGCGCGTCGCGGCATGGACATCCGCCACGGCCTTCGTTCTGCACACCGTGGACCTGGTGCTGCGCTTCGTGGAACTTGGAGCCGCCAACCTCCAGCACGGCCAGTTCTACATGAGCCTCATGGCCTGGTTTTTCGTGCTCATCTTTTTTGTGCTGAGGTGGCGACTCAAACACGATTTTCTGTCCATGATCACCGCCCCCCTGGCCCTGATTCTTTTTTCCTCGTCCCTGGCCGTGCGCACCCAGGTGCTGGCCGTGCCCGAACATTTCAGCGCGCTGTGGTTCAGCCTGCACGTCGGCACCATCTTCATCTCCCTGGCGCTCATCGCCATGGCCTTTGGAGCTGGGCTCGCCTATCTGCACCTGGAACGTTTGATCAAGACCAAGGCCAAGCTGCCCGGTTTCTCCAAGGACCTGCCGTCCCTGGAAACCTTCGACCGCGCCAACGACTGGGCCGTCCGCATCGGCTTCCCCCTGTACAGCATTAGCCTGCTGGCAGGCTTCCTGTGGGCATCTTTCACGTGGAAACGCGTTATCAGCTGGGACCCGAAGGAACTTATTTCCATCGTCATCTGGACCCTTTTCGCACTGCTTTTTCACCAGCGCGTGGTCCTTGGCTGGCGTGGCCGGAAACCGGCCAAGACCGCCATTGTCCTTTTCGTACTCTGTCTGGTGTCTCTGGTCGGGGTCAATTTTCTGTTGCCCTCGCACCACAGCTTTCGGCCTTAATCTTTACACAGACGCACCACTCCATGAATCAGGAAATTTATCTCGTTGGTTTGAATCATAAAACCGCTGGCGTGGACATCCGTGAGCGCTTCGCCCTGCCCGACTGCGATCCCGCGGCCAAGGGGCTGGTCAGCGATACAGGCGTAGTCAGCGAAGCCATGATCCTCTCGACCTGCAATCGCGTGGAATTTCTGGTTGTCGGCGAGAGCCACATGGACATCCGGACCAAAATCCTGCGCTTTTGGGCGGATCACTGCGGACAGCCCGTGGCCGATCTTGAAAACCACACTTACTGTCACATCGGCGACGGAGCCGTGAACCATCTCTTCACCGTGGCCTCAAGCCTCGACTCCATGATCCTGGGCGAACCCCAAATCCTGGGCCAGCTCAAGACCGCCTACCGCAACGCGGTGGAAAAAACCGCAGCCAAGGTCATCGTCAACCGCCTGCTGCACAAGGCCTTTTCCGTGGCCAAACGGGTGCGCACCGAAACGGCCATCGCCTCCAGCGCCGTCTCCATCAGCTATGCCGCCGTGGAGCTGGCACGCAAGATCTTCACTGACCTCAGCAACCACCGCGCGCTCTTGATCGGTGCCGGGGAAATGGCCGAGCTGGCCGCGACCCATCTTCTTTCCGCCGGCGTGCGCGACTTCACCGTGGTCAACCGCACGCTGGCCAAGGGCGAGGAGTTGGCCAAGCAGTTCAACGGACGCGCCCTTCCCTTCGAAGAACTTCTGCAGGCCCTGATGGAGACGGACATCGTCATCAGCTCCACGGGCTCGCCCACAGCCATCATCCGGGCCAAGGACATGAAGGAGGTCATGCGCAAACGCCGCAACAGGCCGATCTTTTTCATCGACATCGCCGTGCCCCGTGACATCGACCCCGACATCAACGGCCTCGACAACGTCTACCTGTACGACATCGACGATTTGAAGGAAGTCGTGGAGGAGAATCTGGCTGGACGGCAGCAGGAGGCGAGCAAGGCCAGGACCATCGTGTCCGAAGAGGTCGGCGCCTTCATGCGCTGGAGGGACGGACTGGCCTTGCAGCCGACTATCGTCGCCCTGCTCGACCAGGGGGAATGCATCGCGCGCAAGGAGCTGCGCAAATCCATCAAGCAGCTCGGCCCCAATCCGGACCCGCAGATGGTCGCAATTCTGGAGCGGCTGGCCAAGTCCCTATGCCACAAGATCTACCACGAGCCCATCAGCTACCTGAAACGCCGCTCACAGGAAGAAGGTTCGGCCCAGCGCTTCATCCACAACGCCCGCCGAATGTTCAACCTGGACGAAGAATCCATCCCCGACGAAGCCCATCTTGACCGCAAGGTCAAATAACGGAGAATACATGCGCTCCTTTGTCATCGACGAAATCTCCCCGGAAGATATGGAAAAGCTCGAAAAATGGCTCAAAGAACAGGAGCTTCTGAGCATCGAGCACCTCTACCACTTCCACCTTCCCCCCAGGCTCCTCTCGCCCATGCAGCAGGAACACGCCGCCGAGTGTGGACCGTTTTACATGGCCGTTGAGACCGGGCGTGACTGGATAAAACTGGAGCTTCTGGTTCGCGCCAAGCGCATCCTACGCTGCGCCTGCATCGCCTACGCCACGCCCGAGCAGCAGGAGTACATGATCTCCTATCTGGAAAACCTGCTCAAAGACCTGAAGATCCCCCTTTAATCCTACGCCATGCGACTTCAGGATCTCCCCCGCCAGTTGGCCAGGCGCTGCCTGGGCATCCCGCGTTTCTGCGAGGAGAGTCTTGGGGTAGATCTGCGCGGCACGCGCCTTGTGGTCGCCTACTCCACGGGTCTGGATTCCACGGCCCTGCTGCATCTGCTGCATCTGCTGCGCAGTCCACTCCAGTTGACTCTCATCGCGGCTCATGCACACCACGGGCTGCGGCCGGAATCGGACCGCGAACTGGAGCATGCAAGGGAAGTCTGCGCCAAACTTGGAATCATCTGCGTGACGTCGCGCCTTGATGTGCCCGCGAGGCTGGCCGCTTCCGGTGGAGGCCTGGAGGAATCGGCCCGTCAGGCCCGCTATGCATTTTTGGACTCCGTGCGCGAGGCTCACCAGGCTGACTGGATCGTGACCGCCCACCATGGCGACGATCTGGCCGAGGACATCGTCATGCGCCTGGTTCGCGGCACTGGATGGCCGGGTCTCGGCGGAATGCAGGGCGTGGACCCCAAACGTCACTTGCTGCGGCCGCTCCTTGATTGGGACAAAGAGGAATTGCGAACCGTTCTGGAAAAAACCGGGACCGCCTGGTGTGAGGACCAGTCCAACACCTCGACCGAGCACACCCGCAACAGAATCCGCCATGATATTATGCCTCTCCTGCTCCGCGAAAACCCCTCTTTTTTCAACACAGCCCTGCACTTGTGGAAGCTTGCAAAGATTGATGAAAGTTACTGGAACCAAGTCCTGCCATCCTTGACCTCACCCGTGCAGGAATACTTCCTGGAGGCGGCAACACTCAAAATTCACAAAGCGCAACGCCTTCGCCTCTATAAGACCGTCCTTGACGCCATGGGTCCGGGTCAAGCTCTGGTGTGCCATCTTTTGCTCCTCGACAAGACCTGGGTGCGCAAAAAATGTGGTCACACCATACAGTTTCCTGGCGACAAGGTCGGCTGCGTGGAGACTGCGGGCATCCGCTTTCATTTTCAAAGCCGCAGGCCATAAAATCCGGAAATACCGGAAATCATGCAGACACTTCATGTGTACTCTTAAAAACATCCGTTTCTTGATTCCCTGGCAAAATCGACTAAACTGAGATACGCTCGTACCTCTGGCAGATGGAAATTGGAAAACATTTCAAATGTTATCTGGAAAAATTGGAAAAAGTATACCGCCACCCAATGAGCGGGAACACGAGAGTAAGTAGGTAGTTCAAAGAACAAACTACTTAATTATTGGCGTAGATATTGCTTATTGAGTAGGCAAATCGGGTTCGCGTACCGCCCGACGAAGCAGCGAGGACGAGGAGCGTATGAAAATCAGAAAAAATTCAGAAAATCGGGAAGCGGATCGAATCCCGCATATGGCTGTCATTCAATATTGCTCCGGAGACCAGGGCGAGTGCCGCGTCGCCAAAATGTTCAATTACAGTAGCACGGGTATGTATTTGGAATTGAACTATCCCCCTCCAAAGCTCGGCGCCAATCTGCTCATCGAGGTGCTGAATCAAAGCGAGGCGGCTCCGGATCCGATAGTCGAATATCAGACTCCAAGAACCTGCTATTACGCGAAAGTCATCTGGAAAAAAAATTTACCCCACTCCACTGCGGAGTATGGAGTGGGGCTGCGCTATCTTTTCACGGCCCATTCGGAAAGTTGAAGGCCTGGAATTAGTTTTGCGGGCTCATTCCAGTTTTTTTGTCATTCCTTGCGAGCAGCCAACTGCGCCTTGCGCCGCGTCAGGTCCTCGAATACGGCCATGGCCGCCGTTGCGCCCTCGCTGACGGCGGTGACAATCTGCTGCACCCCGCCGGTGATGTCGCCAGCCGCATAGAGTCTCGAGATGCTGGTCCGCCCCTGTCTGTCCACCCGCAGATAACCGCCGGGTTCCACTGCCAAGCCGAGATGAGTCACGGCCTGCACATTGGGCACGATGCCGATGGCCAGAAAGACTCCGTTCACGGGAATGCGCTCCGTTTTGCCCGTTTTCACATCCTTCACCGCGACGAACTCCAGCGTCTTTTCGCCACCGATCTCTTCCACCACGGCGTTCCAGTGAACGTGTATCTCTTCCCGCAGCACGGAATCAACGAGATGCTGTTCAGCCCGGAACGCATCACGGCGATGCACGATGAAGACGTCCACACCCAAATTCTTGAGATGCAGGGCATCGGTCAGGGCCGTGTTCCCCCCTCCGATGACCGCGACCTTCTTGCCCTTGAACATGAACCCGTCACAGGACGCGCAAAAGGACACGCCCTTGCTCATGAAGCGGTCTTCTCCCGGCACCCCGAGTTTTTTCCAGGAAGCGCCCGCCGCATAGATGACCGCGTCCGCGACAAAAATCCGGTCATGGGTAATGACCTCCATATTCTTGCCGACCTTTATTTCCTCGACCGTCTGGCCGGTGATCACGTCCACGTATTGCTTGGCCTGCTCATGAATCATGTCCATGAGCATCTTGCCCCCGATATTGATGAAACCGGGATAATTCTCCACTTCCGGCGTGATGCTGACCAGACCTCCGACAATCCCTTTTTCCAGGACCACTGCATCCAAACCGGCCCGCTTGGCGTAAATGCCTGCCGTCAATCCGGCCGGACCGGAACCGATGATGACCACATCGTGATACCGCACGTCCGACTCATCCAGATCTGCGTCTTCCTGAACCATGTCCTTGGCGGCCTTCAAGGTCAGCAGCTGCACGATGAAGAGCTGTTCCGGCTCCATGCCCACCGTGGACAGCTCATCTGAATAAACCGTATGCGGAATGGAGCCCACGGAATACTCTTCCGCGTATTCCGGATTTTCCCCGGTCTCGACGCATTCAACGCTGACCAGAAGAGGCTTCTCGACAGCCGCCTTGATGGCGTTGACGCACTGGCCCGGACAATAGGGGCAAGTTGGGCTGACAAAGACCTTGACCTGGCGAGGCTCCTTCAATTCCTCCAAAAGTTTTTTACTTGGTTCGGTCAGAAAACTTTTCCTGGTCGACACCATCATCAGGGCATGCAGAAAGGCCTGTCCTTCCTCACCTGCCGGGGCTCCGGTGAAGCGGATGGCAAAATGATCCGGGTCAATGAGCAGTGTCGGAAAACGCTCCACTTTATATTTGGCGTTCGCCTTGGCATCATCCCGATGCAATTCCAGGGTGATCTTGTCCGTCAGCCGCGCCATATCCTTCATCAGGTTCTGCGCAAAGTCGGCGTAGGCGTCATTTTGGCCGGGCTTCACAAAGAGGTGAACAGGCACCACTTCCTTGAAGTCCTTGAGATATCCGGCAAGGGCTGTGCGCTGATCCTCGGGCAGGAACCATTCGTTTTTTTCGGTAGATTTGTCGGTAGATTTGGCCATACGGGACCTCCGGGAAAAATGGTCTGGTGCTATCTCGATATGAGCGTGCAATAAAGAAGTCTCCAAAAGCCGAGGAAGAGGCAACATAAACAACTTCCCCGGACTTTAGGTTGCCAATACCTCTTCTAACTCATGAACTGTCTTTGCCAAGGTAAAACATGACTCAACCCTCCTGCGCCCGGCCTGTCCCATGCGACTGCGCAGTTCCGGGGCACGGATCAAGCTTTCCAACGCATCGGCGAAGGCGCCGCTATTTCGTTCCGGAACAAGCAGGCCCGTCTCGCCATGCGCGACGACCTCCGGGATATTGCTCGTGTTGAAGGCCACAACCGGCAGTCGCATGGTCATAGCTTCCGTCAAGACATACCCGAATCCTTCCCAAAGTGATGGCAACGCCAAGATATCAATGGAT
The DNA here is from genome assembly GCA_002412965.1 of Desulfomicrobium sp. UBA5193. Taxonomy (GTDB): domain Bacteria; phylum Desulfobacterota; class Desulfovibrionia; order Desulfovibrionales; family Desulfomicrobiaceae; genus Desulfomicrobium. Next base: position 639,182 of record DHWB01000003.1, on the reverse strand, counting down.
GCGTAGAACCTCTTCATCTCTTCGACAAACCCGAGAAAATGAAAGCAATGCTCAAGGCCGAGACGTTTCGCTTGCGCCCGCAGATCCCGATCCAGTTCACCTGTTCCCGCAAGGAGCACGGTGACCTCAATCCCTCTGCTGCGAAGCATGGCGACGGACTCCAGCAAATAGGTGTGCCCCTTCTGTTTGGTCAGTCTGCCCGCACAGCCGACAACCACACGCTGAGGTTGTTTTGGAACCAACGGGTCTCCCGGCAGGGTATCAAAGGCTGGCAAATCGAGGCCGTTGTAGACAACGAAAGTACGTTCCGGAGTGATCAAATTCACGTTGGCAGACAAGACCATGCGCCGTGTGTGCTCGGAATTGCACAACAATTTTGTCATTACCCGCCGAAAGAGCAAACGGTTCAACAACGTATTTCTGGTCGGCACGGCAAGTCCTCGCCGAAAAACGATGTCCCGCACCCCTGCTAGCCGTGCCGCAAGACCGCCAGCCTTGAGGTCCGACGGCAAGGCCGTGATCAGGGCTTGAACAGCATTGTGCCGAAAAAACTTGATCAATCTGGCCAATACAAAGGGGTTGAAGAAGCTCAGATTACCGATGGGCAGGCGCAGAAGCGATATTTGAGGATGCTTTCCGAGACGATCCCCCAGAACGGACGACTCATGTGTGACGACGCTGACATGCCAGCCACGCTCGGCCAACAGCAGGGCGTGGGCGTAATACCACTGTTCCCCCCCACCCCAGGCACGATTGGAATTGAACAGGCAGATGGACCGATTCATCCGATGTTCCGATGTGGAGCACATTCTTTCGCCATCACTAGAGGACACGGGGATTGTCATTTCCGTAGCGGCTGGCCGTGGGCCTTGCGGTCCGCCACGAGCAGTTCCCGTAATCGCAGGCTGATCGGACCGGGCTTGCCGTCGCCGACGGTCTGACCATTGTAGCGGACCACGCTGACGGCGTCGATGCTCGTGCCGAGCAGAATGATCTCCCGGCAGGCATACAGCTCCCCCTCGGGTACCGGACGAGCCATGACGGGCATGAACTCGCGCGCGAGGTTCATGGCGCGGGTCAGGGTGGTGCCGGTCAGGGCGTTCTTGAGCTCGGGGATGACAAAGACCCCGTCCTTGTCGACCAGCACCGCATTCTCCGTCGATCCCTCGGCCAGAAAGCCCTCGTCGTCGAAACAGAGCGGATAGTCCGCGCCCTGCTCAATGGCGTCCTTCTTCATCAGCACGTTGGGCAGGTAGTTCACGCTCTTGATCTTAGACATCCAGCCCTGCTTGGCCGGGATGCGCGTGCGCACGGCACTGACCCCTGCAAACCAGAAGGATTCGGGCTTGCGGGCAAAACGCTTGGCCACGATGTAAAGGCTTGGCTGCGGACATTCACGCGTATCCAGGGTGAACCCGCCCGGACCGCGCCCCAGAAAGACCAGAACGTTGCCTTCGTCGGCGCCGCTGACAAGACACACCTGACGGATGAGTACGTCCAGATCGACCGGATTGACCGGAAAATCGAGCCCGATGGCCTTGGCGGAGCGCTCCAGACGACGCAGATGCTCGTCCAACTGGTAGATGGCCCCGTCCTCGAAACGCAGAGCCTCGAACACCCCGTCACCACGGTGCACAAGGTGGTCGTCAAGAGGGATGAGCATCAGACGGGGATTGGTGAAAATGGCCCCCATACGATGATCGTAAAAGGCCAGAAAATTCTCCTCGCCGGGACGCGGAAGCTCTCGCAGACGCTCCCAAAAGAGCTGTTCATTTCCGATTTCGACCATTTCACCCTCCGCAACGAAGATGGTTCAGACAAAATTTTTCGCCGTTCTCGCAAAACACGCCCCAAGCCGTTTCCGGTTCGGGGCGTGCAGACAACGGGAATCGCGAAAAAAAACTAGGACACGCGCAGAAGATCGCGCTGCAGGAGCACTTCCGCGATCTGGACGGCATTCAGGGCCGCGCCCTTGCGGATGTTGTCGGCCACGATGAACATGTTCAGGCCGTTCGCGATGCTCTCGTCCTCGCGGATGCGGCCCACGAAGGTTTCATCCTCGCCTGCGGCGACAATGGCCATGGGATAGATTTTCTCGCTCGGATTGTCGTAGACCCGCACTCCCGGAGCCTGGGACAGGATGGCCCGCGCCTCTTTCGCCGTAATTTTCTTTTCGGTTTCAATGTTCACGCTCTCGCTGTGACCATAGAAAACCGGGACGCGCACCGCCGTGGCCGTAACCTGGATCGAGTCGTCGCCCATGATTTTCTTCGTCTCCAGAACCATCTTCATCTCTTCTTTCGTGTACTCGTTATCGAGGAAGACGTCGATCTGGGGCAGACAGTTGAAGGCAATACGATAGGGATAGACCGCGTTGGTGGGATCCTGGCCGTTGAAGAGCTGGCGAACCTGGGACTCAAGCTCGACGATGGCCTTCTGGCCGGTGCCGGACACGGCCTGATAGGTGGACACGACGACACGCTTGATCCGCGCCACGTCATGCAGGGGCTTCAGGGCCACCACCATCTGAATGGTCGAGCAGTTGGGGTTGGCGATGATCCCCTTGTGCCAGGACAGGTCGTCGGGGTTGACCTCCGGCACGACCAGGGGCACCGCCGGATCCATGCGCCAGGCACTGGAATTGTCCACGACCACGCAACCGGATTTGACCGCGCAGGGCGCGAATTTTTCGGACGTTGCTCCGCCGGCTGAGAACAAGGCAAGATCAACCCCGACAAAAGAATCTTCGGTCAATTCCTGCACGGTCAGCTTTTTGGAGCCGAACTCAACGGTCGATCCCGCAGAACGGGACGAAGCCAAAGCCCGCACTTCCGCATGGGGAAAATTTCGACGGACCAGCGTATCGAGCATTTCTCTGCCCACGGCGCCTGTCGCGCCCACCACGGCCACTACTGGAATTTTTTTCATCGTCGCCTCCAAAAAAAGTTACTCGCCAGCCTATCTGCGGGCAAAATCTTTCCAAATATCCAAGCATGTATCCGCTTTATTGAGAGTGTAGAGATGCACTCCAGGGGCTCCCCGGTCAAGCAGATTTCGGATCTGATTCTTGGCATATCCAAGGCCCAGGCCGCGCACGCCACTCTCGCCATACACCTGCTGCACGCGTTCCAGATCGCGCATGTAATCATCCGGGACCGACGCGCCGCAGAAGGTCAGCATCCTTTTCAAGGCCGCCAGATTCTGAACCGGCAGGATGCCTGGAATGATCGGCACCGTAATGCCCTCGTCTCTGGCCCTGGCCACGAAGTCAAAATACGCATCGTTGTCGAAAAAAAGCTGGGTGATGATGAAGTCCGCCCCGCAGGCAACCTTCTGCCGCAGGTGTCCAAGGTCCTCGTCAAGAGAAGCGGCCTCAGGATGCTTCTCCGGATACCCGGCCACACCGATGGAAAACCCGACAAAATCCTGGCGGATAAAGGAAACCAGATCATTGCCGTGCTGGAATTCCTCGCTGTCCGGGGTAAAAGCCGTTTCGCCGCGCGGAGGGTCACCGCGAAGCGCCAGCACGTTCTGCACGCCGGCTTCCCGCAGGCCCTCCAGAAAGACTCCCAGCCTTTTTCTGTCCGCGCCGACGCAGGTCAGGTGAGCCAGGGGCTCAAGCCCGTATTCCTGTTTCATGCGGGCCACGATTTCCAGGGTGTTGTGCTGGGTGCTTCCGCCCGCACCATAAGTCACTGAGCAAAACAGCGGATCAAGGGTCTTGAGCTGCCGCACGACATCAAAAAAACCGGGCCACTGCGCCCGGTCCTTGGGGGGAAAGAACTCCAGCGACAGGAAAGGTTCCTGTCGCTGGAGCAGCTGAGCAATATGCACGAAAAACTCCTCGAACTTAGGCTACCGTGTCGGCGATGGAGAAGATGGGCAGGTACATGCTGATGACCAGTCCACCAACGACCACGCCCAGAAAAACGATCATGATGGGCTCAATGAGGGAGGTCAGGGCGTCAACAGCCACGTCAACCTCGTCGTCATAGAAATCCGCGATCTTGGTGAGCATGGAATCAAGAGCACCCGTCGTTTCACCAATGGAGATCATGTGGATGACCATGGGCGGAAAGACCCCTGTGTCGTCCAGCGGTTCGGCCAGGCTCTGGCCTTCGGCAATGGATTTCTTGGCTTCCAGCACGCCCTTTTCAACGGTCTTGTTGCCGGATGTACGCGACACGATGTCAAGCGCATTCAGGATGGGAACGCCGCTAGAGACCATGGTCGCCAGCGTCCGGCTGAACTTGGCAACGGCGGCCTTGCGCAGCAGGGGGCCGAAGACGGGCAGAAAAAGAACCCAGCGGTCCACGAGAATCTGGCCTTTTTCCCATTTGTAGAAAAATTTGAAACCTACGATAAAGGCGATGATGCTCGCAACGAGCAGCATGAAATTGTTCACGACGAAGTTGCTGAGTCCGATGACGACCTGGGTCGGCATGGGGAGCGCACCGCCGGATTCGCGGAACATCTGCTCGAAGGTCGGGATGACGAAGATGAGGATGACGGCGATAACGGCCACGGCGACTGTCACGACCACGCCGGGGTAAATCATGGCGCCCTTGATCTTGGCTTTGAGCTTGGCCGCCTTCTCTATGTACTCGGCCAGACGCAGCAATACCTGATCCAGGATACCGCCTGTTTCACCGGCATTGACCATGTTGGCATAGAGGGCGTCGAACACATCGGGATGTTTTTTAAGACCCTCAAAAAGAGAACTGCCGCCCTCGATGTCATTTCGCACTGCATAAAGTTTGCGGCGCAGCTTCGGGTTCTCGGTCTGCTCGCACATGATCTGCAACGCCTGCAGGATGGGCACGCCGGCGTTGATCATGGTCGCGAACTGCCGGCTGAAGACAACCATGTCCCGGTCGCGGACCCCGCCTTCCAGAAAGGTGCCTTCCAGCAAATCCTTGGGCTTGGGCTTGACGCGGACATTGCCGTAGCCTTTTCGCCGCAGGATATTTTCGGCAAATTCCAGGGTTGGCGCATCCAGATCGCCTTTGACCGATCTACCAGCGCGCGATTTTGCCTTGTAAATGAAAATAGGCATGAACGTCCTCCAGAAGTTGAGTCGGAAAAAAACATAACCTGTCGCTGCCCTGAATCCGAAGAGGCTTCAGCGTGTTTGCAGACACAAGGAAAGCTCGGACAAAATCTCTTCGTCGGCCGGCAAAAAAGAATAGCCGCGTGCTTCTTCACAGGTGATCCAGGCCAATTCCTGCCCTTCGCGTGGCGTTGGTGTGCCGGAAAAGTCAGTCACCAGATGAAAGTAGAGCCGAATTGCAACCCCTTTAATCTTTTTTTCCTTTACTTTCCAGAGGGAAAAAGCATCTATTGCAATGGATAATTCCTCGTTCAGTTCTCGGACAAGAGCTTCACCAAGCGTCTCGCCCGCTTCGACCTTGCCACCCGGAAACTCCCAGAAGCCGGGGAAAGCCATGGCCCTGGATCGTCTGGCCACCAGAAACCTCTCCTGGCGCAGGATGATCCCCGCAACCACGTCCATGCGCCCGATCGTCACGCATCCCTCTGCACTTCGAGCTCTTGCAGTTCCTTTTCCAGATACGCCAAATCCGACATCAATTCCTCGGCACGATTCTGCAGAGCGGCAAAGCGCTGTCCAAGTTCACGGGAAAGCGATACATCCTCGTAAGTCGCCGGGTCCGCCAATTGCTTCTCCAGGACGTCCTGCTCGGTCAGATTGACTTCCAGTTCCGCTTCGAGCTTTTCGTATTTCTTGCGCATGGGCTTAAGCTGCTGGTAGATTCGGTTGCGCATCTCGGCCTGTTCGCGCTTTTTCTGTTTCTGTTCCTGTCGAACCACTTTCGTCGTGTCGGGCTGGTCCCGCTCGACCTTCGCCTCGCGCTCCTTCTTGCGGGCATGAAACTCGTCAAAACCGCACTGATGCACCTCGATGCCGTCAGCGTGCAGTTCCCAGATCTCATTCACGACTTCGGACAGAAGATAGCGGTCATGCGCGACGACCAGCATGGTGCCCGTGTAGGCGCTCAGGGCGTCCATGAGGGCCTCACGGCTCTCCATGTCCAGATGGTTGGTCGGCTCATCCAAGATGAGCAGATTGGCCCGGCTCAGGAAAAGGGAGCTCAGCACCAGGCGGTTTTTCTCTCCACCGCTGAGCTCCTCGACCTTCTTTTCCCAGTAGCGCTCGCCGAGCATGAAAAGGCCCAGGGCGGACTTGAGCTGCAAATCGGAAGCCGATGGGGCGGCCAGACGCTTTATCTCGGACATGACCGTAAAAGCGGGGCGCACGATGTCGGTCTGATGCTGGCTGAAATAGCCTGTCACGATGCTCGACCCCATGCCGATGCGGCCACGGGTGGGCTGGAGCTGGCCGTTGATGAGCTTGATGAGGGTGGATTTGCCCCGGCCGTTGGGACCCACCAGCCCGATCTTCTGCCCCCGGTAGATATTGAAATTCAGATCCGAAAAGAGATCCGCATCAGGAAAGGAAAAGGACAGGTCTACGGCAGACAGCACGGTCTGATTGCCGCGTTCGGGCTCGGGCCAGCTGAACGACAAGGTCCGGGCGCGGGTTTCGGGGGTCAGCGTCTCCAGCTCGCTTTGCAGCTTGCCGATCTGACCCAGCCGGCTCTGGGCTTGTCTGGCCTTGGTGGCCTTGGCCCGGAAGCGGTCCACGAAGGCCTGCTTCTTGCTGATTTCCGTGCGCAGCTTTTCGGCCTGCCGCCTGGCCTGTTCACTGCGTTCGGCATTCCATTCCAGAAACTGGGAAAAGTTGCCCTCACGCAGGACCGGTTTTTCTCCGCCCAGAAAAAGAATCTTGTTGGCGACGCGGTCCAGGAAATAACGATCATGGGCGACGAAAACCAGCACCCCTTCGAAGCTCAGCACATAGGATTCCAGCCATTCCACTGCTTCCAGATCCAGATGGTTGGTCGGCTCGTCCAGAAAGAGGATGTCCGCCCCGGCGACCAGGACCCTGGCAAGCTTGGCCCTTTCCCGCCAGCCGCCGCTGAGTTCCCCCACGGGACGGGGAAAGGCCGCAGGGGAAAAACCGAGGCCGGACAGGATGGCATGAGCCCTGTGCTCGGGATTGTACCCGAACTGATGCTCCAATTCTTCCTGAAGCTGATGCAGACGCACCAGCGCGGCCTCGTCATTCAGCTCCAGAGCGGCACGCCACTCCCGCCAAAACTCGGTCCACGAGGGCAACACCTCCAGCACAAAATCCTGCAGGGATTTCCCCAGATCGACCGCGCCAAGCTCCTGATGCACGAACCCGATCTGCGAACCTTTGGGCATGCTCACCTTGCCCGAGTCGGGAGCCGTTTCTCCGGCCATGATCTTGAGCAGGGTGGATTTGCCGCATCCGTTGGGACCAACCAGCGCGAGCCTTGTCCCGGAATGGACCTCCATGGACAACCCCATGAACAGATCCACTCCGGAATAGGACTTGGAAACAGCTTGAACAGTAATCTTGGACATTATTCGGCTTCGAAGAAGATGGACATCTGGGTCATGAGCGAGGTGATGGATTTGTTGAACATGTCCTCGGAAAATTCCGTGGCCACGAACTTGGTCTGCAGCATGAGGAATTCTTCCTGCTCTTCGCCCAGTGGGGGAGTGATGGTCAGGGATGCGCCCAGCAGGTCGCCGTTGATGGTCAAGAGGTCCATGAGGTCTTCCTTGGTCACTTCCTCGATGGAACCCAGGGACAGGGACACGGTCACCGTGGGCACATCGAGCGTGCCCTGATTGGACTCCAGGGACAAAAAGCCGCTGGCCTCCTCGCCGAGCTCAAATCCCCACAGTGCGCCATCTTCGGCGGCAGGAGAGACCATCTCGAATTCCGTTGCGACCTTACGCAGCACAACCTCCATATCCTTGGCAAATTTTATCAGATCCATAGTTCACATCCATGGTGAAAGTGTGATGCGGGCCCTCAGGCGGCCAGCAGAAAATGTATTCCGGGTACCCATCCCAACTGCTGCAGTTCGGAGGCGATGCGCACCCCGGAACCCCTGTTCCCCACGTAAGAAAGCAGGAATTCCCCTTGCGGGGCTCCCACTTCGCGCCAGGAGCACACCGGGCGGCCGCTGGCCCTTTGGCCGATCTTGTCCGGATCGACCTCCAACCAGCGCTCAATGACGACACCGTGCTCCTCCAGCATCAAGGCCCGCCGACGGGTGGTGCGCCCACCGCCGATGATCGACACCCGCGTGAATCCACGGGAAATGAGCCACTTGGCCAGATATCCGGCCTTGATGCGGTAAAAGGCGTCCGGGTCGTAGCGGGGATCCGTGCGCGTGAGCCGCGACGGAGGATCGTTCCAGATCAGCACGTCCTGGGGCACCTTGTCCATGCGCACCCCCGCGGCCATAAGGCGCAGCAGAAATTCGTAATCTTCCGGAAACGCGCCGTCATAAAACGGGCCGCATCGGCTGACAAGCTCTTTACGGAACATTATGCTCGGATTGGCATAGGGCGACTCGACAAAGCGGGACAGGTAGATCTCCTCTTCCGCCACCAGAGTGTTGGTCCAGTCCACGTAGGCCTTGTAGCCCCTGCCAAGCTCCGGGTCGCCGCCAAATCGCACCCGACCGCCGACGAGTCCAAGGTGGGAATGACGGTCAAGGTGGCATTTTTGCAAAGCCAATCTTTCGGGCAGACAGATGTCGTCGCTGTCCATGCGCGCCACATATTCCCCCCGGCACTGCTCCATGCCAAAATTCATGGCCTGGACCACGCCTCCGTGAGGCCGGTCGAAGACGCGAATTCTGCCATCCCGGCCCTCGAAGCCGCGCAACAGATCAAGGGTCCGGTCCGAGGACCCGTCATTGACGGCGACAATCTCGAAATCCGCCCAGGTCTGGGTCAGCAGGCTGTCCAGACAAGCCGCAAGCCCCGCCTCGGCGTTGTAACAGGGCAGCACTACTGAAATCATTCTCTGGTCCCGTCAAGGCCGCAGCCGTCAATATCGGCCCGGCCTTTAAGTTGAAAAATGAATGAGAGCCCCTTTCGCACCCGATCGGAAAAAAGCTTTCTACCCAAGAGCGTCCCCGCGACCCGCTTGTTGATCTCCCCCAGTGTCGGATACGGGAAGACCGCCTCAACCAGACTGGAAAGCTTCATGCCCCCGGCAAAAAATGTGGTCCATGCAGCCAAAAGTTCTCCGTTTGCCATGTTTCTCTTCGTGTCTGCACGTCCCCGCTTCCCTTGACAGCAGGCAAAGCGCTGGCCAAAGCAAAGCACAGATTTCATATTTCCGGCCCGAGGTAAATCAGACCTTGGCTTCCCATTTCTGTAACCATGGACACCGTCAATGCCACCCACGCCACGGACGTCTTCGACCACGGGCACTGAGATCGCCAGCGCTCTTCTGGACTGGTTCTCCCGTCACAAGCGCGACCTGCCCTGGCGACGGACGTATGCGCCCTATCATGTCTGGATTTCGGAGATCATGCTCCAGCAAACCCAGATGGAACGCGGAGTAGAATATTTCAAGCGCTGGATCGAGCGTTTTCCGGATGTGCACAGCCTGGCCGACGCCGGAGAGGACGAGGTCTTGAAGCTCTGGGAAGGACTTGGATACTATTCCAGGGCTCGGAATCTGCACAAGGCGGCCCAAATAGTGCGTGACCGTCACCATGGCCTGCTGCCTGCCGCCCCGGAAGAATTGCAGGCCCTGCCGGGTATCGGCCCCTACACAGCACGGGCCATCGCCAGCATCGCCTTTGAGGCGGATGTCTGCGTCATTGACGCGAACGTTGAGCGGGTCATGAGCCGGATTTTCAATATTGAAGGCCCTGTCAAATCGCGCCAGATCCAGGAGGAAATAGGCCGCCATTGCGCGCGCCTGCTCCCCAAGGGAAATGCCCGCGCCTTCAACCAGGCCTTGATGGAATTCGGCAGCCTGCTCTGCTCGTCCAGAAAACCATCTTGCCCTGTCTGCCCAGTAGCCGCTTCTTGCCAAGCCAGGGCCAATGGTGTGCAGGAGGAACGTCCTACAACTGCCAAGACCCTGTCCCCGATCTATCTGACCATGGCCACAGGCGTGCTGGTCCATGACGGACGGATTCTGACGCAAAAGCGGATGGCCGACGACATCTGGGCCAACCTTTGGGAATTTCCCGGCGGAATCGTGGAGGAAGGTGAAACCCCGCAGCAGGCCGTTATCCGTGAATACCTCGAAGAGACCGGACTTGTGGTCAATCACCCTATGCCCATCGCCTCCTTCAAGCATTCCTACACGCGCTACCGCGTGACCCTGCACGCCTTCAGCGTAACACTCATCTCCGACCCTTCGGACATGCTCCTGAGCGCCGCCCAGGAACACCGCTGGGCGAGATGGTCGGAGATAAAAGCCCTGGCCTTCCCGGCCGGGCATCGCAAACTCGTACGTCATCTGGATGGAAACGCGGAATTTCGGACAAAGGTACTCCCATGATCACATTTCTTCTAACCATCGTTATCACGGCAATACTGCTGATCACCCTGCTGACGTACACCTTGTATTGTTATGAAGAAGCCAATCAATCGGGCGAACCCTTACCCCGATTTCTGGCAATGGCAGGCAAGACTTTACTGCGCAGCATCGTCAGCGAAGCCTTGATCGTGCTCCTCCACCCCATCGGGCTGTGGCCGCGCCTCTGGAATGCGCCCACCAGCGGGAAGGCTTTGGTGGTCATGGTCCATGGACTTTTCCACAACCAGAGCGCCTGGATCATGTATCGCCGCTGGCTGCACGCGCACGGCTTTGCAACAGCCTGCATTGCCTATTCAAGTTGGGGGACGCAGTGGGAAGACGTGGTCGAGGGGGTGCGGAAAGATCTGCAATCACTGCTCGATGCCCATCCGAACCAGGATATGCATCTGATCGGGCACAGCATGGGTGGCCTGCTCCTGAAAGAAGCACTGACGCAGGTCAAAGACACTCGGAAAATCCGCAGCTTGGTCACGCTGGGGACACCCTTTGCAGGCAGCAAGCTCTGGCCCTTCGCCCTGACCTCGCTCGGCAGATATCTGAAGCACGAGGGAGAAAATGTGCGCAGAATCAAGGCACTCCCGATTCCGGCCCATGTGCGCTGTCTGGCGATCAGGTCTCCGGCGGACAACATGGTTCTCCCCAACACGGCATTGCGCTGCGAATCATCGGGCTGGAAGGAAATTCAGACTCTTCCGGTGAGCCATGTCGCCATGCTTCACGCAAAAAGCATATTTCGGGAAACTCTGGATTGGATTCAGGTAGACAGTATGAAGTGATGCTATCGCAGTTGGAGAGCGGCCTTGCGTGGACACATATCAGCTCTGAAATCCTGAATGATGTGCCGTTCTTTTTTCCATATTCATAAGAAAAAAATCTTTTTTGAACATGTTATGAATTTTTGTTTTCAAATCAGAAATTCTTTTTCTATAGCAATTTCTGCCATGCTTATTACTGCAGTAAATTTCATCACAATATTCAGCTCTTATACGGAGTATCTCAAAAACAAGCATTTTTAGATAATTCTCATCACGTTCGAGTATCTTACTCAACATATCTCTTGAATTTTTTCTTAATATCCCGTCTTCTTCCAATTTCTTCCACCCAATAAAATTATTCATCGCTTCTTGCATGAATCTTATAGCCATATTACATCCATGAACTACTGCGCTATCGAACATTGTTATAGCAAGTTGTTCCGGCATCGTGTCTGCATAGAGCGCTTTCCAATATTTCTCATAATAAAAATTACGCACAAGATTTTGTAATGCCCTATCACTTTCAGATAATGCGAGCATGGAAGTGCCATGAATATTGTCTTTACGCTGATCTATTACGTACCAGCCAATCCACTCCGGATGAAAAAAACGATTGATCCCCATGAACTCTTCACCGGGCAGATTTTCGATGTTATCAACGCAACGATCCCCTCTGAGCAACACAAATTCAAGAGCCTGCTCAAAAGTTTTATTCATGGTATGTTATCACTCATGTTTGGGTTACAAATCAGCAAACTGAAAATTTCCAGCCGGTTCGACACACATCCGGCCATAATTTGTTATTATTTGTCCCGATTATCGATTCATTTCAATACGTAGCTATGTGAGTTATTTTAAAAATACGTACATACAAATGTGAATTGTTTTTGCAAATCACCACAACTCACCTTGATTCAAGCCCATGCATTCCTGTTCAACGGCAAACGGAATTGAGCAAATATCAAGCGCAAAAATCATCAAAAGAAGCACGAAAAAAAGCGTCCCTCCAAACTCAAATGCCTTGGAGGGACTGCTTCGTAAATTACAGTTCAAACTATAAACTCATGATTAGAGTTTATTACAGAAGAAGAATACAAGTACGCCCGCCGAACAAGGCGAAGATATTATTTCAGCCCGTCCTTACGGTCGAAATAAAGATTGGCCAAAGCCAGAAATGACGTGCCCACGATGAGCAAAAGGGAGATGGAGTTGATGACCGGAGTGGAGCCGTCGCGGACCTGCAGGTACAGGTTGATGGGCAGGGTTGGCTGGGAGCCGACCAGAAAAAGGGTGGTGTTGAAGTTTTCAAAGCTCATCAGAAACGCCACTGCGGCGGAACCGATAATGGAGGAGCGCAGATAGCGCAGGGTGATGTGCCAGATGACTTCGAAGCGGGTCGCGCCCAGATTGAGGGCCGCCTCTTCCAGGGAATGATCGAATTTGCGCAACCGGGCGGAGACGACCAGAGTCACGAAGGTGGTGATGAAAGAGAATTGTCCCACCACCACCAGCCAGAAGCTCGGCCGGAACAGCTCAATGTCGAGGTTCCAGTGATCCTCGAAATACGCGCCCGCAGTGGTCGCCCCCAGCAGAATGGAGATGCCCAGGATCACGCCCGGAATGACCAATGGGGCGAGCATGAGAAAATAGAGAAAATTCTTGCCCCGGAAATTCTCCTGCTCGAACAGGAAAGCGGCGCACACCCCCACCACCACGCATGAAAGGCTGACCCAGAGCGCGGTCTGGAAACTGACCCAGAGGGCCCGCAGGTTGTCGGCATCCTCGAAGATGCCGACCCGCTTGGGTCCGGCCGAGGTGAACCAGTCCAGCGTGAAGCCGCGCCAGGGCAGGGACGGAAACTCGGAGTTGTTGAAGGCCAGGACGCAGGTCACCAGAAGCGGTGCGAAAAGAAAGAAAAAATAGAGCAGGATGAAGACGACAAATGCGCGGTCGTAGGCTCTGGATCTGGGCAGGGAGCGAATCATGACGCCACCTCATCCAGGCGCTGGCCCGAGAGCTTGAGCCCAACCCAAATGATGCCCGTACTCAGCGCGAGCAGCAAAAAGCCGAAGGCCGCGCCCTGATTCCAGTTGAAGCTGGCGATGAACTGATTGTAGATCTGCTCCGTGAACCACAGCGAGTTCTTGCCGCCCATGAGATTGGGGGTCAGATAGTTGCCGAGCACAAGCATGAAGACCACGATGGCCCCGGAGGTGATGCCGGGCTTGCAGTGCGGGATGATGATCGTGCGCCAGATGCAGACCTTGCTCGCCCCAAGGTCGTAGGCGGCCTCGACCAGGCTGTCGTCCAGACTCTCCATGACCGAAACCAGGGGCACGACCATGAAGAGCATGGAGGTGTAAACCAGGCCCATGATCATGGTCGCGTCGTTGTAGAGCATCTCGATGGGCCGCTCCACCAGGCCGAGGTGCAGCAGAAAATAGTTCAGCACTCCGGATTCCCTCAAGAGCAGCATCCATCCATAGACCCGCACCAGCTCGCTGACCCAGAACGGGAGCAGCAACAGAACCATCAAAAATCCGCGCACACCCGGCCTGGACAGCTTGGTGATGTAAAAGGCCACGGGCAACGATACAATCAGGGTCAAAAAGGTGGTGATGATGGAATAGGCGGCGGTGCGCACGAAGGTCAGCCAGTAGATGGGTTCCGTAAAAAAATTGCCGTAATTTTCCAGACTCCAGTCATTTCCGACCCGAAAGCTGAGGATCAAGAGATCCAGGTGCGGCAGCACGATGAGCAGAAAGAGCCACATCAGCACCGGCGCGAGGAAGACCCAGAACAAGGCCGAGCGCTTCATGGCAGCTCCTCGGTCCGGGCAAAGGCGATGCCCGATTGCGGGTGCCAGCCCAGAGTGATGACCTCACCCGGACGGATATGGTCGAAGGCGCGGTTCTGGGGCAGGGCCACGAGCAACTCATGGCCGGCCGCCGTCGAGGTCAGCAGGCGGCTGTTGGCCCCGTCGAAGAGGATGGCCTTGACCGTGACTTCGAAGGTGTTGAGTCCCGAGACATCCGGGGGCTGAATGACCATGGCCTCGGGTCGCAGAAAAAGAGTGGCTGGCCCTTTGCGCGCATCTGATTTCTTGCGCGAACGAAACAGGAGATTCTCGTCGGTGCGGATCAAGACAGTGTCGGCGTCCATGTCCTCCACAGTCCCGGCCCAGCGATTGTTGTCGCCCACGAAAGAGGCCACGAAGGGCGTACGCGGGTCGCCGTAGAGTTCCTGCGGGGAGCCGACCTGCTCGAAACGCCCCTTGTTCATGACCGCCACGGTGTCGGACATGACCAGGGCTTCGGACTGGTCGTGGGTGATGTAGACGAAGGTCGTGCCGATCTTGGCCTGCAGCTTCTTGAGCTCCACCTTCATCTGCTCGCGGAGTTTCAAATCAAGGGCACCGAGAGGTTCATCCAGGAGCAGGACTTTGGGTTCGAGGACCAGGCACCGGGCTATGGCCACTCGCTGCTTCTGGCCGCCGGAAAGCTGGAGGATGCGCTTGGCTCCGTAGCCCGGCAGGTCGACACGCTCCAGGATCTCCTCCGTGCGGCGACGGATCTCAGCGGATGGAACCTTGCGGCGCCTGAGGCCAAAGGCGATGTTCTCGGCCACGTCCATCATCGGGAAAAGGGCCAGATGCTGAAAGACAAGATTCACAGGGCGGTTGTTGGGCGTCACCCCACGCATGTCCTGGCCGCTGATCTCGATGCTCCCACCTGTCTGCTCCTCGAAACCGGCAATCATGCGCAGGAGCGTCGTCTTGCCGCAGCCCGAGGGGCCCAGAATGGAAAAAAACGAGCCCTTGGGCACGGAGAAGGAGACATCATCCACAGCCCGAAACGAGCCGAAATTCTTGACCAAACCGGTAATGACCAGATCAGCGTGCATGCGGTGTCCGTTATGAAAAAAGGTGGTCCGGAGCATGAGGCTCCGGACCAATGTGTTTAGTTGGAGGCCTTGACCTTGTCCAACACTTTGCCTTCCATGGCTTCGAGCTTGGCGGGTACGGGGGGATACCACTTGATGTTGTCGATGACCGCCTGGGGGAAGGAGCGGTCGAAGTTGGCCTGGAAGGCCGGATCGACAAACGGAGCAGCGCCCTTGGAGGCCGTGGGCGTCTTCTCGGCGGAAGTGAAATAGCCGCTGTTTTCGGGCTTGAGCATGAAGTTGATCCACTTGTAGGCGGCCTCGACATTCTTGGCCTTGGCAGGGATGGTGAAGGTATCGATCCAACCCAGCGCGCCTTCGCTCGGGGCGACAAAATCGATGTCCTTGTTGTCGTCATGCAGCTTCCATCCGCCGTTGTCCCATGCCTCGGCCACGGTCACTTCGCCCGAACGCACGGATTCGAGCAACTGGTCGCCGTTGGCCCAGTAGTTCTTGACCAGGGGCTTGGCCTTGATCAGCTCGGCTTCGATTTTGGAGAGCATCTCGGCATACGCTTTCTCGTCGCCGTAGAGGGCAAAGGGATCGTAACCCATTGCAAAGCCGAGACCGATAAGAGCCGGACGTTTGAGGCGGTAGCTGATGCGGCCCTTGTACTGAGGGTCGATCAGGGCCTTCCAGGATGTAGCGCCTTTGGCCTGTGCATTATTCACCACAAGGCCAGAGGTGCCCCAGCAAAAAGGCACTGCGTAGGACTTGCCGCCAACCAGAGTGTTTTTCTTCACGGCATCGAGCATGGAGGGAATGAACAGAGCCGCATCGATTTTGGCATAGTCGATTGGCTGATAAATGCCGAACTCTTCCTGAACCGAGGAGATGCGATCCTGGCTGGGCTGAGCCAGATCAAAGCCAGCACCGCGCGTGGCCCGCAGCTTGGCGATCATTTCCTCGTTGTTGGAATAAGTCACTTCGACCTTGATGCCCGTTTCCGCCTGAAATTTGTCCACGAGCTCTTTGGGGGCATACCCTTTCCAGGTCAGCAGCTGCAGGGTGTCGGCCATGGCCAGGGAAGATCCCGCGAGCAAGAGAACCAGCATCAGCACGATCCGTTTCATACGAAATTCTCCTTGTAGAAGTGTTGGGGATAAGCAGTCAGCCAGATATCATTTGCAACCAAACCTGACAAGCATGCGGCTTCTTGAAGGCAGTTCAGATACAGCTTCAAAACCCTCCCGACGCCTCAAATGGTCCAGAACATGCTAAGCATGCACAAAGCCCTTTTTGCGACAGGAATTTGACACGGAGATGCCGCATGAGCCTTATTGATCCCATACAACTGATGACCATGTTGGGTACCGCCCCCGAACGTAAGAGCCGAAAGACCGCGATGGCCGACGGATTTCAGAATCATATGCGCCAAGCCATGGGCAGCAAGGATATTCAGGCCTTGAGCTCGGAGCTTGGCGGGTCTGGAATGGAAAACTCCCTCATGCAGGACGCCCTGCACGGACTGGCGGCCATCATGAAACAGCAGCCAGCCGATGCCAAAGCCCATAAAGGTTCCCGAACTGACAAGCACGCGGGGATCGGGGCCCTATCAGCGGCCTTTGAATCCGGCACCCAGGGAGTCAACGCCATCGGCTACGACAAAAATGGCGGCACCTCCTACGGCACCTATCAGATAGCGTCCAAACCGGGCACCATGCGTGGTTTCATAGAATTTCTGCAGGAAAAAGAACCCGCGTGGGCCAAGACGCTCAAAGCCGCAGGATCCGCGGACACCGGCTCGACCAAAGGACGCATGCCCGATGCCTGGCGAAGCATCGCGGCCAAGGACCCAGAAAAATTCGGCCAGTTGCAGCGCGAATTCATCGAATCAACTCATTATGAACCAGCCCGCGACAAGATTTTGGCAAAAACCGGAGTGGATATGGATACCCTGCCCCCAGCCGCCCGTGAAGCGTTGTGGAGTACGGCCGTCCAGCATGGGCCAGCCGGTGCAGCGAAAATCTTTGGGAAGGCCATAAAGTCAGTGGGGGAGAATGAATCCGAGCAGCAGTTTGCGCAGAAATTGATCGACAAGGTTTATGATTCTCGAAAATCGCAGTTCGGATCTTCAACAGCCAGCGTGCAAGCCAGCGTGCGCGGACGGATGAACGTGGAGAAGGACATGGTTCTGGCGATGCTCAATGGCACAGAGAGCGGCGTAGCTTAACTGACGCCGAAAAAAGCCTTCAACTGTTTTCGGGCTTGGCGGTCACAAGGCGTTTGTAGGTTTCAAGCAGTTCCACAAAGGCGTCATGATCCCCGCCCTTGTCCGGATGCATGGCCATGGCTTTTTTGCGGAAGACCCGCGCGAATTCTCTCCGGGACAAACGCCGTATCTCATCCATGCTCAGCCCAAAAAGCTCCCGCACTCGTTCCGGGATGACTGTTTTCGGACGCGGGCGTGGTCGGCGAAAGTCATTCATGAAGTCCTCGAAAATCCTCCCAAATCCATCCGACGCGGCAAACTCGAAATCAAAATGCATGAACGCATAGCGCCTCAGATACGCTTGCGGCCCCCCTGGAAGGCCGAAGCCAAACACCTGATCGGTTTGCAGCGCGCAGAATTCGTGCATAAAGGCTTCATCCAGCTGAATCGGATCAAGGGCTTCGGGCATGGTCCGGGCCGTCAAATTGGCAAAATGTCGTTGCAGATCAAGTGACGCATGGACATAGCGCCGCGCTTCTTCCGGTGGCAAAGAACGCTCCAGACGCAAGAACAGCTGCTCCACTTCATCGCGGCTCTTGTCTGCAAGCCCCAGAAAGAGCTTGGGGCTGACCTCGTTGATGCGGCTCAGATTGACCTCGCCAGAGCGCAAATAGGCCATGCGCCTCCGATCAAAAGGATGCATGGCGCGTATGGCCTCTTCCTGCGCCATGTTGAGCACCGTGCGCCTCCACTTTTTGCCCCGACTCGCCCCGCTCCTGAACCCTTGCGGTGCAAAAGGGGCGAAAGCCTCATCCAGTTCGTCCATGTCAAGATCCAAATGAGCCAGCGACTCCTGGATTTCCTCGGCATAGGACATGCCGAACCGGCCAAAATGGACCGCGCAGCGTGGATCTTCCCCCAAGTCCGCAAGCACTTCAAAACCAAGCCCGCCGTCCAATTGCACGGTCCGCCGCAGTTCAAAACGCACTCGCTTTTTATCCCTGAGAACAGCCACGTACATGCTAGTCCACCACCTGCCAGTTCAGAATCTGACCGGCCAGATAGGGCACAACCGAGCCAATCCGCTCAGGCACGGTCCAGGCCCGACGTTCAAGGCGTACCTCCCGCGCCAAGGGAACCAGGCCGTAGGCCGCACAAGCCCGGTCAGAGACGAAGGCCTGTAGGCGGTCCAGGCCATTCAATTCTTCAAAGAGACCGGCCAGGGCTGGCAAGGCCACGGGCGCTGAAAAGATCCCGGCAGCACAGCCAGGAGCTTCCTTGGCCTCCCGTGGATGCGGGGCCGTATCGCTGCCAAAAAAGGCTTTGGGATGATCAAGAGCCGCCGCTCGCAGAGCATCCCTGTCCTCGGGCCGCTTGGCAACGGGCTTGCAGAAGAGGTGCGGCCGCATGAGTCCGCCCAGCACATCGTCCAGCGTGATGAGCAGGTGATGCAGGGTGATGGTTGCGAAGAGATTGTCAAAACGGTCCAACAACTCGACCGCCGCGCGCGTAGTGACGTGTTCGAGGATGATGCGCAAGCCGGTAAACGAGCGAGCCCAATCTTCGACCACGGGCAGAAAAACGGCTTCACGGTCCATGACAAAACCGCACCCCTCCCCGTGAATCAGTAACGGAATGTCGAGCTCCTCCATGACGGAGAGGGTTGCCCTGGCTTCGGCCATATCAGCCAATCCGGCCTCGGAGTTTGTGGTCATGCCGGCGGGATAGAGCTTGACGCCGATAATGTGCGGCTTGGCTGCTTCCAGTTCCGGCTTGGAATACGCCCGGAAAAAGAGAGTCATGAGCGGCGTGAAAGGGTGGCGGACGGCATCGATAATTGACGTTCGGTAGGCCAGAATCTGCTCAAGACTCGTCACAGGCGGGGTCAGGTTGGGCATGACCACGGCCGCCGCAAAGTCTTTGGCCGTGTGCGGAGCCACTAGGCTGAGCATATCTCCTTGGCGAAGATGGACATGCATGTCGAGAGGGGAGCGCAGGATAAGCATGGAACCTCCTGGTCAGATTGTAGGTCCGATCATCAGATAGGCAAGACCGGCGTAGCGAGCGCACTTCCCAAGCAGCACCGGCGGCAGGAAGCGGCGCAGAGGCAATCCGAAAAGACCGGCAACCGCGCAGAGCGGATCTCCGATGATCGGAGCCCAGGCCAGTAACAGGCTCCATGCTCCGTAGCGGTCAAAGATGCGCCGAGCGCGCTCTCGGTCCTCAGAAGAGAGGCGCAGCAACCGGGACAGGAACGCCTCGCTCCCCCACCGCCCCACTGCCCACGTGGTCACTGCGCCCAGGGTGTTGCCCGCAGTGGCGACAGCGACGCAGCTCACCGGGTCCAGCCCGGCCAGAATCAGGACCGCAAGACCAGCCTCCGAGGCGACGGGAAAGACAGTTGCCGCCAGAAAGGCCAGCCCAAAAAGCCCTAAAAGTCCGTAATCGAGAAAGAACAGCTCCATGTCAGGACGTGAACAAAAATGCGTTCGGAGCTGAGGCCACCTGTGGCTTTTTGCCCAGAATCCGAAGAGCGTTATGCGTCATCTCCTCGCGCGTCTGTCCGCGCACCAGCTCAGGCCAAAGGCTATGCCCAAAAACAAAATTGGCGGCCAGATAGGGCACGTATTTCTTGTACATCTTGATGGCGCGGGCAGGTTCGAAATGTCGCCAGATGCTTTCGATCATGGCCAGGGTCGTACGCACGTAAATGTCCTCATCCGGCACGAAGCCGTTGACCAGTTCGGCGAAAATCCATGGCCGGGCGATGGCCATGCGGCCGATGGATGCGCCCGCACACCCGGTCTGGGACAGCATCCGGGCACAATCCTCTGCGGAAAAGACATTGCCGTTGCCAAGCACGGGGATGGAAACGGCCTGTGCCACGGCCCGGATATGTTCCCACTTGGGCGGACGCGACCTCCGATCCGGGGCGATGCGAGGGTGAAAAGTCAGCAGATCCGCACCAGCATCTTCGAAGCGCACGGCCAAGTCTACAGCCAGATCAGAAGAATTTTCCCATCCACTGCGATACTTGACCATGACCGGGCAGCGCACCGCTCGTCGCACAGCCCGCACAATGTCCACCGCCCGCTGCGGGTCCTTGAGCAGCGCCGCGCCATAGCCCTTCTTGCAAATGGCGGCCACGGAACAACCCATGTTGATGTCCACCCCCAAAAAACCCTCGCTCTCGATCCGTTTGGCCGCCTCGGCCATGACCGCAGGCTCGCCTCCGAAAATCTGGCAGACGAGCTGCCCGGCTTCTTCGTCGCGCCAACGGAAAACTGCGGAATGATGACGGCTTTCCGCCGGCACGGCGCGGGCGTTGCACATCTCCGTTACCATGAACCCGTAGCCGCCAAAACCGGACAGAACCTCCCGAAAGGCCACATGTCCCAAGCCGGCCATGGGCGCGAGCACGAGTCGTGAGGTCAATATAATGGATCCAATGTCCAAAGGAAGGGAAGAGAAAGAAGACGCTAGCTGCACGGGAGAGGCTCCACCAGGCAAGGGAGTAAGAAATTCGGGGCCTGAAGCGAAAAAAGCGCTCTCCCCCCAGGAAAAGCGCCCTTCTTGATCGGTGCTTCCGCCGCACACTCAGGACAGCAGAAAGTCCCGGATCACAACCGCGCCCGTGACCACTTGCGCCAGCGCCAGAAGCACAGCCACGGTGTTGAAGACCCCGTGCACAAGCGGCATGTAGAGACGCTTCTTCTTGTCGCGGTCCATCATCACACCCGTGATATAACCGGCGGCAATGCAAGGCATCATCAACTGGCCGATCCAGTAATGATTACCCGTGATGCCGTTGTTGCCCCATTCCTGACTCACCGCGAACTGCCCCAGCACCAGACCGGCCATCCACAGAATATGGGCGTATTTACCAAACTTGACGTGCTCCATCCACATGAACTTGCCCTTTTTTCCGAGGTGATTGGCCTGAAAGCGGACCCAGCCAAGGGAAAGCACGTACAAAGCCAGACCGGTGGCCACAAGTTGAAGCAGAGGATGAATCCAGAGCATGTCGACTCCTTGAATTTGAATAGTCCGAACCAGCGTGTCCGGGCGGGCCAGAACAAGATGGACAGTGCATAGATGAGGCCCGAATAATTGACAAGGTCCAGACTCATGCCTTTCTGCGCCATGCCATCCGACCTGAATGGATCTTCGTGACGACTTGAAGCCCAGTACCGTGTCAATCCCTACCTCGCGCTGTTTTGCAACGGAAGATGCTCTCCATTTTGGAGATTAATTTTCGGCGCTAGTCTGAAATAAAAAAGGGGCGTCAAACGCCCCAAATCAATATAACATAGACTACACTGCGCTCTAATAGATCACAACCAGTCTAAATAAGGCTTCAATTTACTGGGATGCCGTTTGGTGTCGTTGGCCTGCTCCTGAGCATAATAATACGCCACTTTGGCTTTTGACTCGGCCAACGTCACGATCTCCGTCAATTCAGGAAAATTGTCGATGATAAACCTATATCTGGTCCAAGCAGCATTATATGATTCCGATTTAAAGTAAAAATCAGCGACATACATCTCATGCTCTGCCATGAGCGTTCTGCATTTTACAATATAATCAAGAGACTGTTCTCTGTAAACGCTCTTCGGATAACCATCTACAACACGTCTGAACGATTCAATCGCTTCTGCAAGCTCGTTATGAGGCAAATCAATGGAGCGATGTGCATTGTACTTATTCACACCAATCTGAAAAAGAACATAGTCAATGGACTCATGACGTGGGTGGATACTCAAAAACTCTTCGTATGCGACAACGGCTTCTGCATATTGCGAGTCAAGCGCATATGCGTCGGCAACCATAAGCCTGGCTTCAGTCGCATATGGACTAAATGGATAGCGATCGTTGAGTTTTGTCAAAGAGTCGATGGCTTCAGCGTACTCCTTTTCCTGCATATACCCACGAGCGTTTTCAAAAAGTTCTTGCGCCGTGTCTTCGGGAGGAGTCAAAAAATAGTAATCAATGGCTCCGCACCCGTTCAGAAACAGGACAAGGGAAAAAAGGATCAAATAGTTGCGCATTACAATTACCTAACTCACGGTAAGTGGAAATGGTGGATCGAACTCAAGCGGCACAAAGACGTCCGGGTCTAAAAAACGATTCCACCGAAAATAAAAGAATAAGGGTGACCGCTACGCTCGCGCAGCCACCCTCATAAGGCAACTCCAAGGATCGCTGAACTAGAGAGCCTTGTCACTGAGCATCTGTTTGAGACTGGCCTTGGAGACCGCGCCGGTAACCTGCTCAACAACTTCGCCATTTTTGAAAAGAATCAGGGTGGGAATGGCGCGGATGCCATATTTGCTTGGCGTGCCGGGATTCTCATCAACATTCATTTTCAGGATCTTGACCTTGCCGTCAAACTCCTGGGTCAATTCTTCAATGACAGGAGCGATAGCCCTGCACGGTCCGCACCACGGTGCCCAAAAATCTACCAATACAGGAAGATCACATTTCAAAACTTCCGCGTCGAATCCGGCATCGTTCACTTGTGCAGCCATTATTCACTCCTTGAAGAAAGGGTTTACAATATAATCATCAGGGACGTTCTTCCCACGTGGTATGGCCTCAAAGTCCAGGGAACTCATAAGGCCCTTTCGCGCCCACTGAACACCTGTGTATGCTATCATAGCCGCATTATCACCACAATAGTTTTGCGCAGGGGCCAAAAATTTGAGTCCCTGAGCTTGCGCAAATGAGGCAAAAGTATCGCGCAAACGGGAATTGGCAGCTACGCCACCAGCCAAACACAAGGTCTTGACCCCCTTGCACCGAGCCACAGCCCGTCTGGTTTTTTCAAGCACGGTGAGGGCAATGGTCTCGTTGACTGTAGCGCAAAGATCCTTGATCTGCTTGGAAATCGCGTCCACCTCAAACGTGGAATACTCCAAGGCGGGGAAACCCTGCTGCTGAACATACTGCGCAACAGCGGTCTTGAGTCCGCTGAAACTAAAATCGCAATTGTCGTTATTCAAATACGGTTTTGAAAAAAGCCTGGGGTTGGAGACACCATGCGTCGCCAAGACGTCGATGTACTTGCCTCCCGGATAGGGAAGATTCAAAAGTTTCGCTATCTTATCAAAGGCTTCACCAGCCGCGTCATCAAGCGTTTTTCCGAGAAGAACAAACTCACAAGGCCTTGGCATATCATAGATATGCGTATGACCTCCGGAAACAAGCACTCCAAGGGCTGGATATTCGATGGGTGCGTTGAATTCACAGGCCAGCAGGTGCCCGTGGAGATGATTGACTCCAATGACGGGCACCCCAAGTGATAAAGAAAGTGATTTGGCGTAGGCAATGCCTACCAAAAGAGCACCGAGCAGACCAGGTCCGCGAGTCACCGCAATGAGGTCAATCCCCTCTCCCGACGGACACTTTGAGTGCTGAAGCAAGGAGGAGACGAGGTCATCAAGCAGCCGCAGGTGCTCACGTGAAGCAAGTTCGGGAACAACGCCGCCAAAAACAGAGTGCATGGGAATCTGGGTATGCACCAAGTCATTGATGATATGTCCGTCTTCCCAAAGCGCGACAGATGTTTCATCACACGAAGTTTCGATGCCAAGGCAAATCATCTAAAATGTCTATTCTGGAAGATACAATAAAGCTCTGTTCCTAGCTGCACTTTGCCTCGGCATAGTACTTGAGCACGACTTCGACATCGGACTTGGATCCTATGAAGAGAGGAACCCGCTGATGCAACTCATGGGGCTCAATATCCAGTATGCGCCTAGTCCCATCTGTGGCCATGCCCCCGGCCTGTTCGATGATCATGGCCATCGGGGCGGCTTCACACATGAGGCGCAACTTGCCCGAAGGTTTGCGCGCATCCCGCGAATCGGCGGGATACATGAAAATCCCTCCGTAGAGCAAGTTTCGATGAAAATCAGACACAAGGGAACCAATGTAGCGGGAGCTGTACGGGTGGCCCAAAGAATTTTCATGTGACTTGAAATAATTGACGATTTTCTTTGTAGGCTCATCCCAGTAGGACGAATATCCCTCGTTGACGGAATAAATCCGGCCCTGCTCCGGAATTTTTATGTCTGGATGGGAAAGAAGAAATTCACCGACGCTGGGATCGAGCGTGAACCCGTGCGCTCCGTCTCCGGCAGTGTAGACCAACATCGTTGATGAGCCATAGATGATATAGCCTGCAGCAACCTGCATGGATCCTTTCTGCAGGATATCGCTCAGGCTGACTGCCTGCTGGGAGTACGAGGTCCGGCGATAGATGCTGAAAATTGTTCCAATGCTTACATTGGCATCTATGTTGGCGGATCCGTCAAGCGGATCGAAAATCAAGATATAGTCACCAATGGGAAACTGATGAGGAATTTCAATAAAATCGGCATTTTCTTCTGAAGCCATGGCGCACAAAACCCCGGCTCGCTCCATTCGCCGAATGATGACCCGATTCGCAAAGTCATCCAATTTCTGCACGACTTCGCCTTGGACGTTCACTTCCCCGGTAGCACCGAGGACATCCAGAAGTCCGGCCTTGGAAACCTCGCGACCAATGATTTTTGCCGACAAAATGAGTTCCGTCAGCAACCTGGTGAATCGACCAGAGGCCATGGGCCTTTCTTTTTGCCGCAGAAGCAGGTGTTCAACAACAGTTACCTGACGCATAAAATTCTCTTAATTTGTATAAAAATAGACAAGGTTATCGGACCCCATGCTTCTAATCCAATACCACTCTTTACCGTCGAGCCGCATTTGACCTGAATATTTTTTTTCAGATTTCAACTCAGCCAGCGCTTCAGTTAAACTCGCGGAGGTATCACCAAAGATATGATTATCAAAAGCGATGAGTGTTCGATGAGCGGGAATCTCTTCTGCAAGAAGAGCCATATCACACTCAACAAGCGTTGTCATGAATTGTTCATTCCCAATCGAGGAAACATGAACCAAAATAGCACGATTATTTTTAAACATGAAAAATTTCTTTTCTTCTGTTGTCTGACCGACCAAGCCCTCGCGAACTTCTGGGTCAAAGCCCAGCGCATCGTCACCTGACATAAAAAGAAGATCGTGATCCAAAAACACCATATTTTTGATCCACGGATTTACAGACTTTTGAAAATCAGTCCATGAATTATCAACCCGGGAATCTAAAAGGTCAATTTGTTCCACAAGACGGACTATCTTGCTATCAATCATATAATAATCGTCTAAAAATTCGGCAGGTATGTCTACAGAAGCCGTGTTTTCGTAATCAATACTTGCAGTTGGATTCACATAATCGTTATAGTATTGCTGTGTCGTCTTAACAGGCCGACAAGCTGCAAGCAACAGAATAACAAGAAGAGGAAGAAACAATTTCATAGAATCTCTCGGGATCGATCAGAATTAAATAAATGACAGGAAAAGAAAAAAACACATTTATAACATAAACTTGGAAATATAAAACGAACTATAGAGGAGTGAAAAAAGAATCAAGAAAAATTTGCGGCGATGAAACCGACCTCTTCTTTAAGCGGACTCGGGAACGGACTTCTGCTCAAGTCGGTCGGCAAGAGAATTCAGGACATGAAAAAGCTTGTTGTGCTTTTCCGCCTCTGGATCAGGCGAGCTTCCTAATTCCTTATGTGCAATTGCCCGCAGATCAAGCAAATCCGTTCGTTCTTCGTCACTTGCTGCATTTTCCAGCAAATCGTCATAAATCTTGATCGCTTGGGCAAACTCTCCCTGGGCAACCAACAATTTGGCCATGGTTTTGGTTTTGATTCCGGAGTTGATACAAAAAAGGGCGACTTCCTCAGCATCAAGGTCTTTGTCAGGCTCTGTGACTGCAGCACTCGATGTCATCATCTCCGAGTAGTGAGCAATTCCGAAACTCATGAGCTTCACAATATCAACATTTTCACCGTGAGCGTTTCGCTCGACCAAAAATGATGCCAATGCCAAGTCGGATTGCTGTGATTTTGCATAATGTGCTCTAAGACAAATCCAAAATTTCTCATACGACATCAGCTTGGAGAATATGGAGTGCGCCTTGCTTTCGGCTGCGACAGAATCACCAATTTCGCTCAGAAGATCAATCAGATACAACTGCGCTTCGAGATAGTCAGGATGGTGCGCAATGCCCTTCTGAACTATCTCTATAGCTCTTTGAACGTGACCTTGCTTGCGATACAAACGGGCTAAAGGAAAAAATATCTTAGACCCGGCGTCGTGCTCAAGGAGCTCATCAAAAAGGTGTAGTGTATCACTCATATTATTTCATAATATACATCAGTTCATTGTCTGCGACATAAAATAATTCACGTTTGATCAATCTTTCAACATATTGGTCATTCTTTTTGAGAACGCGGATTTCGGAACTGAGTTGCCGATTGAGCAAATCGACATCATTAATTTTTTCCTGCACGCGCTCAATCTTGAGCCTCAAATCCTTATACACCGGCAGGCCACTTTGATCATCAAAGATTTTAAAAACCAAGAAAATATTAACGACACAGAGTAAAAATAAGAAAATTTGTTTCTTTCCCTGAATCATAAGCTAGCCTTTCAAATGGAGTTTTTTCGCTGCGATATTCCAAGGCTCAATATAACTTTTGAACTCACCCAGTGCAAGATCAAGGACATTCTCAATTCTTTGATTATCCTGCGCACCGACGACAGAGTTTACTCCTCTAAAAAAGGCTTCATTCGCATGTAAGCTCTGACAATTTGTCTCAACAAGTATTATATTTACATCACGGCGACGCATTCCATTCCATTTCTTAACGATAGCCAGAATTGATTTTGATTTTTCAGACTCTTCAAGAATCAATATATTATAATAATTGATGCGCACTTTATCTAAAGCTTCATGAACCAAGCTTGAATCAGAAACAAAAATTCCTCTTTGTTTCAAGAAAAGGCTTATCCGATTGGCTAAATCTTTGTTTTGAACGAAAAGAAATGCAACTGTAGCATCATGAGGAAAATGCTCAGGGGCCACAATCTTATCATTTTCAATCTCTTGATCTACAATGATAAGCTCTCTGCATTTGGGACAATTGAGTTTGAATTTTTTTGACTCTGGAATGCGATCGTCAGGGAGCACAAAACTGCTCTTACAATGAGTACAGCTTATATCCATTTCCATACCTCTCAAAAAAGCGAACTTTTTCGTTCATACTCATGATCAAGTTCAAGCCCCTCAATGTCGGTCACCTTTTCGCCTCGGGCCGTTTTGATCTTGTCGATCATCTGTGCCAATCGCGACTTGTCGGAACCATACAGCATCGCAACATCTTCAGAAATGACTTTTTCATAGAAAAGATTGGCCAGATACTTGTCGAATGTGATCATCCCATAGGCATCACCTGACTCTACGATCGAATAAAACGTCTTGTCCTCGCTCTCACCATTAAAAATGACTTCCTTGACGCGCAAATTTGATTTTAAAATCTCAAAAGCTGGCACTCGCCCACCGCCCAGCCGAGGCAGCAATCTTTGCGATACGACATATTTCAGGCTTTCGGCCAATCGAGACCGGATCAAGCGCTCCTCAGCCAGTTCAAACATGCCGATGATGCGGTTGATGGTCTGGCCGGTATCGCTGGTGTGCAGTGTTCCAAGAACAAGATGACCTGTTTCCGCGGCTTCAAGGGCAATACCGATCGTCTCACGGTCACGGATTTCACCCACAAGGATAACCTTGGGAGCCTGGCGCAAGGCCGCGCGCAGCCCGGATGCAAAGGTATCAAAGTCCAGACCGAGCTCCCGCTGGTTTACGGTCGCAAGCTTGTGATCATGAACGTATTCGATCGGGTCCTCGAGAGTGACAATATGTTTGCGGTGCATCTGATTGATATTATCAATGAGTGCGGCCAGAGAGGTGGTTTTACCGGTGCCGGTGGCGCCGGTGACGAGAATCAATCCAAATTTTTCCTTGGACATATCATAAAAGACATCCGGTAGTTCGAGTTCCTTGATCGTCGGCACAACGGAGGTCAATTTGCGCATGACAATGGCCAAAGACCCTTTTTGCCCCAAAACGTTGACCCTGAAGCGACAGCGGCCGGGCAACTCGTAGGACAAGTCACATGACCCTGTTCTCAACTGGTCTTCATACAAACGAAGTTTTCGTCCCATGAGACACATGGCTACAGCTTCAACCTGTATAGGCAAAAGTGGTCCTGGATTCGGATCAATCTTGGCATTGATCAGTTCACCGTGAACTTCCGCTTGCACCTGCTTATTGACGGTGAAAAGAATATCTGAAGTGTCCGGTGCAAAATCGAGCACCTGATGCAACATATGGTCAAGATGCGCTCTCTGCATATTACACCTCGGTAAAATCTTGAGGAGGACTTGTCAAAAATTCTCTGAATTTTGATTTGGTGGCTGCCTTGTTGTATGCTTGTTCCGGATCAATCATGCCTGCGGTGAGAAGTTTCAAAATGGCATCATCAATACTTTGCATACCAAATTTTCGTCCTGTCTCAATAACGGAATTGATCTGAAAAATTTTATTTTCGCGAATCAGATTCCGCACGGCAGGTGTGGCGATGAGGACTTCAATACCTGCCACGCGACCGGGCTGGTCAATACGCTTGAAAAGGTTTTGGGCAATGATGGCCCGCAAAGAATCCGCAAGACCGGAGCGTATCTGCCCTTGCAGATCGCCGGGAAACACTTCGATGATGCGGTCGATTGTTTTTGATGCCGAGATGGTGTGCAGGGTTGCAAAAACAAGATGCCCTGTCTCAGCGGCTTCGAGGGCAAGCTGAATAGTTTCCAGATCGCGCATTTCGCCCACGAGGATGATGTCCGGATCCTCGCGCAAGGCCCCGCGCAGGGCGGCGCTGAAAGACATCGTGTCGCGCCCGACTTCACGCTGGTTGATCAGACAGTTTTGAGATTCATGAACAAATTCTATCGGATCTTCGATGGTCAGGATATGATCCTTGCGAATTTTGTTCACGTAATCGACCAACGCCGCCAGCGTGGTCGACTTACCGCTGCCGGTAGGTCCGGTGACCAGCACCAGCCCCTTGGGCAACAGCGCAAGGTTCTTCAGAACGCTTGGCAACCCGAGGTCATCCAGTGAGAGTATTTTCTGTGGAATTTCGCGAAAGACCGCGCCTATGCCGCGCTTTTGCATGAAAAAGTTGGCACGGTATCGAGCCAGATGCGGTACTTCGTAGGAGAAATCCACGTCACCCGTTTCTTCAAACGTTTTTATCTTATTCTCCGGCGTAATTTCATAGAGCATCTTTTTGAGTTCTTCGTGTTCGAGGAACTTGTATTTGATGCGCTGCATTTCGCCATGTAGCCTGATAATTGGTTGCGAACCTGCGGAGAGATGAAGATCCGAGGCCCCAAGTTCATGCATCATCTTAAAAAAAGCATCTATTTGAGCCATTTACACCGTCCTCCAGAGGAACAGTTCGCAAAGCGGAAAAAATAAGAGGAAACAAAAATAACTTCAGCAAGCCGCAATTCAAGTCCATGCATTGTGGCCTATACACTAAAATTCAAAGAAACAAAACGCAAACTTCAGTCACCCCAAACCCGATAAAAACTATAGAGATAGTTCCAACCTGAATAAACCGTCAGCCCAAGGGCCACAAGGAGCAGCAAAAAACCCAACCACGCGATGTCGATACCGAACACTGGATGATGATAAATAAGGGGGACCAGTGCGACACTCTGCATGATTGTTTTCATCTTTCCATATTTATCCGCTGCGATAACATGACCTTTATCTGCAGCGATGGCCCGCAGTCCTGTGACAAGTATTTCCCGCACAATGACAATGATGGCAATCCACGCTGGCACCCAATTCAACTCAACAAGCATGATCAGCACCGACGCAATAAGTATCTTGTCCGCCAACGGATCTAGGAATTTTCCAAAATTGGTGACCTGATTGTATTTTCTGGCCAGAAAACCATCCGCCAAATCCGTGAGAATTGCTACAAGAAAGAAAAGCGTGGCGATCAGGCAGGATGTCGGCGTGGGAAAATACAGCAAGGCGACGATAAAGGGTACCGCCAAGATACGAAAAACAGTAAGTGCATTGGGTAAATTCATCATGTGATTTTATTCGTAATGTTGGAGTCGTGCCCAAACTTTTTGGACATAGCTTTGAGTTTCGGCATATGGAGGAATTCCTCCATATTTCTTAACCGCATTGGGGCCTGCGTTATAGGCGGCAACAGCCAACCGCCGATCTGGAAATGTATCCAAAAGGTATCGCAAATAGCGAATACCGGCGTCAATGTTGTCAGAAGGATCAAAGGGATCATCAAGATTCAGATCTTTGCCTGTTTCAGGCATTATTTGCATCAAGCCTTGAGCACCAACTGGCGAAACAGCAGCTGCATTAAAGCCGGATTCGACATCAATGACAGCCATGACAAGTTTCTTGTCAACATCATACTTGGCACATAAACTTGAAACAATTGCATTCACTTCCTGGACGCTTCTGTTATCGCGCTTAAATGCCACAAGCGCATTACGAATATAATTGATTGATTTTTGAAACTTGTACGGCTTATATCTTTTTGAAGTAGGGATATCTGTAATACATAGCGAACCATCTTCCTTAACCATATAATAGATTCCTTTCGCATCTACACTTTGTGCAGGCAAAAGAAGAGCATGAAAGAAAAGGAAAAAGGAAAGCAAGACTACACAATTCATGGGTATTGCGTCACCTGTTTACACATGACTGCTCGACACCGCTTCCAGACTATTCTCCGCCGCTGCAATGACCCGATCCGCAAGTTTGAGCAGCGCGGTCTTGGCCGGGCACTCGATGTCGAGCATGACCACGGGCTTGCCCAAATCTCCAGCCACCACGGTAACCGGATCGAGTGGAATGGCTCCGAGAAATTCCAGCGAATATTTTTTGGCGAGCTCTTCTCCTCCACCCCTCTTGAACAAATCGATTTTTTGCGCGCAGTGCGGACAGATGAGGCCGCTCATGTTCTCCACGACCCCAAGAATATTCGCCTTCACGTACTGCAGGAAATTAATCGATTTTCGCACGTCTGCCAAAGAAATTTCTTGGGGGGTCGTGATGACAATGCTCAGTGCATCGGGAACCGTTTTCAGCACGGCCATGGGTTCATCACCCGTGCCGGGAGGCGAGTCGATGACCAGAAAATCCAGCTCACCCCAGTCCACATCCGACACAAACTGCCTGATGGCCGAAGTCTTCATGGGGCCCTTCCAGAGCACTGCCTGGTCCGGGTCCTTGAGCAGCGACTCCATGGACACGACGGCCAGATTCTCGCTGTAGCGTTTGGGCTGAATGCCCTTTTCCGGATCAATATCCAAAAGACCCGTCAAACCGAGCAGATGCGGAACGCTGGGGCCATGGATATCCACATCCAGAAGCCCGACCTTGTAGCCCTTGATAGCCAGGGCCGCGGCCAGGTTGGTGGATACGGAACTCTTGCCCACGCCGCCTTTGCCGCTCATGACGAAAAGCTTGTATTTGATTTTGGACAGGGTGCTGGCAATGACCTTGTCCTGACGTTCGAGCTTTGATTCGGGACTGTCCTGAATCGTGCCCAGGGAACTCTTGCTGGAACAGGACGAACAGGACGATTTTGTTTGGGACATGCTTCCTCCAGAGATATGGATACCTGCGGACGGCCATGCGAACCGTTCCGGACAGAATTTAACATGAAGCGCATTCGGCATGCACCGGGACAGACGATCCGGCCCTTGCCGAAGCACTTACCAGCCGTGGGAACCCACCAGATCCACAAAAGCCACCGAGCCTTGGTCTTCCTGGTGAATCCGACCTTCTTTCTTGAAAATCCGCAGTAGGCGTTGATCCCTCTTGGCCCCGCCGACAGGAATGACCATGATGCCCGGATCGGCCAGTTGATCAATGAGCGGCTGAGGCACTTCAGGG
The DNA here is from genome assembly GCA_002412965.1 of Desulfomicrobium sp. UBA5193. Lineage (GTDB taxonomy): Bacteria > Desulfobacterota > Desulfovibrionia > Desulfovibrionales > Desulfomicrobiaceae > Desulfomicrobium. Next base: position 606,966 of record DHWB01000003.1, on the reverse strand, counting down.
CCTCCGGCGGTGACGATGATGCGATCAAAAGGCCCGAGCTCCGGCCAGCCGAGGGTTCCGTCATCCAGCTTGACCCGCACATTGAAGTATTTCATCTGCAACAGTCGACTGCGGGCCGTCATGTAAAGCTGCTTGATCCTCTCCACCGTAAAGACCTCGGCGCCCATGGCCGCGAGCACCGCGGCCTGATAGCCGGAACCGGTGCCGATTTCGAGGATACGCATACGTGGACGAACCACCAGGAGCGTTGTCATGAGAGCTACGATGTATGGCTGGGAGAGGGTCTGCCCAAGGCCGATGGGCACGGGATGGTCACCGTACGCCTGAACCTGCAAGGCTTCATCAACAAAGAGGTGGCGAGGAATCTGGCGCATGACGGAAAGAACACGCTCATCGGTGATTCCTCTGGCCTCGATCTGTTCCCGCACCATCCGTTCCCGATTGCGTTGCAAACCCTTCAACTTGAAGATCTCCTCAGCATGCGCGATTCATTGGAAATCATTACCATAAAGATGGTTGCAAACCAGATTTCACCACCCAAGTCAACACGGACCTCGTTTTCTGCGCTAAGAGGCGTGCCTCGCAAACCTTTTCCTTGCCCAAGATGCGTGAATCGGAAAGAATACGGACAAAAAGGAGCTACCCATGTTTCAGGTAAAGAACATAATGACCAAGGACGTCTTCACCCTCAACCAGATCGAAAGCCTCAGCGCGGCAAAGGATCTGATGGATCTTGCCCGCATCCGCCACATCCCCATCGTGGACGATCAGGGTAAATTTGTCGGTCTACTGACCCACCGCGACATTCTGGCCGCGACCATTTCCGAGTTGGCCGGCATCGACCGTGAAACCCAGGACGAAATCGAATCCGGAATCCCCATTCGCGAAATCATGCAGACCGATGTGGTCACCGTCGGCGCGGAACTGTCCCTGAAGGAAGCGGCGAGATTGCTGCTCGAAGAAAAATACGGATGCCTGCCTGTTGTCTGCGAAGAAAAATTATGCGGGATCATCACCGAGGCGGATTTTCTGCGCCTGACCATCGATCTGATGGAAGCCGTCGAACCCGAAGAGTAGCTCCCGAGTCAGAAAAGAAACATGGCGGCCAGGCCGAGGAAGGTGAGAAAGCCGATACTATCGGTCAATGTTGTCAAAAAAATGCTTGAAGCCTGGGCCGGATCCCGGCCGATTTCCTTGAGCAAAAGGGGTATGGACGCACCGGCCACGGCTCCGATAAGCATGTCTATCCCCAGGGCCAGCGACATGACTACGGCAAGGCCCAGTTTATGTGTCCATGCGAAAAGGCCCACAAAAACCAGCGCGCCGACAATGCACCCGTTGGCAGTCCCGATCTTGGCCTCGCGCAGCACCGCCACCCAACTCTTCTTGCGGTTGAAGCGCTCCATGGCCAATTGCCTGATCATGACCGCCAGTGCCTGCTGGCCCGTATTTCCCGCTTGATTGGCCACGATGGGCATGAGCGCGGCCAGGATGGCCATCTGGGCGATGGTTCCTTCGAACAGATGCACCACATAGGCGGAAACGGAGGAATTGAGCACGTTCAGGACCAGCCACGGCAGACGCTTTTGCAGGGAGTAGAGCCACGGAGAATCGACGGTTTCATCCCGACCGGCGCCGACCATGGACTGCATGTCCTCGCTGGCCTCCTCCTGGATGATGTCGATGACGTCGTCGACGGTGACCATGCCCAGCAAGCGCTGTTCGTGATCGACAACGGGAAGGGCCAGAAAATTGTAACGGCTGATGAGCCTGGCCACTTCTTCCTTGTCCACGTCAAAAGACACGTAGATCAGGTTCTGTTCGTGCAGGAGTTCTTTAAGCAGAGTGCGTCCTGGGCTTACCAGAAGATCCCGCAGGGACAGGACGCCTTTCAGATGCCGGTATTCATCGACGATGTAGGCATAGTAGGGAATTTCAGTTTCCTCGACCTTGTCGCGGATGAGACTTATGGCTTGCTGCGCATTCATGGACTGGTCCAAGGCCAGAATCTCCGTGTTCATGACGCCGCCGGCGCTGTCCGGATCAAACTGCAGCAAATCCGATATTTCTTCCGCGTCCTCACGCTCCAGTTTCTTGAAGATCCTGGACCGCACGTTTTCATCCAGATCCTCGAGAATATCCGCCGCATCATCCGGGGACATGGATTCCAAAATGGCGGCGGCAAAGGTCGGGGACAGCTTGCTCATGAGCGCGTTGCGCTCGTGACGTTCCATCTCGGTGATGGATTCGGAGGCATCCTCCACATCCATTTCCCGTATATATTCAAGCTGTTCCGAAAGAGACAGATTTTCCAGCTCGTCGGCCGTGTCGGCCGGATGCTGGCTGTCCAGGGAAGCGGCCACCCACTGCACGGAAGCGTAGTCCGGAGGAGTTGGATCGGAATTTTTCTTTGCATTCATGACAGGTGCTCGTTAGCCTAATCAGCCAGTGAGGTCAAAGCGCACTTCCAATTGACACCAAAAAGTGACACCAATTTGACAACGCCTTTGACCCGCGATTAATGCCCCTCTCACAGGAATTCCATGCTGCATCCATTGATTACAAACCTAACCCGCCTGGTCCTCGATGGCACGCCCCTGACGGAAGAACAGGGCCGCCTCTTGGCCGACCTTGGCGACGAACATACCACGGAACTGCTTTTCGCGGCCAAGGCCATTACCAAGGCACATGGCCACGCGCCTTTCACCTGTTCCATCACCAATGCCAAGTCGGGAACCTGCTCCCAGGACTGCAGATTTTGCGCCCAGAGCGGACATTACAACACAGGCAGCCCCACCCACCCCCTGCTGCCCCTCGACGAACTGATCGAACGCGGTCTGACCATGCACAAGGCCGGCGCCAGCTGCTATTCCCTGGTCACCAGCGGACTCGTGCTCTCAAGCGATGAAATCGACCGCATCTGCGCCTGCGTCCAGGCGCTCAAATCCCGCACGACGCTCGGACTCAGCGCCTCCCTGGGCCTGCTGAACGAGGACTATGTCCACCGACTGGTGCAAGCCGGGCTGACCCGCTATCACCACAACCTGGAGACGGCGCGCTCCCATTTTCCGTCCATCTGCACGACCCACTCCTACGACGAGGACATCGCCACCGTCCGTTTGGCCAAGAAGCATAGGTTGCAGATCTGCTCGGGCGGCATCCTGGGCCTTGGCGAATCATGGGCCCAGCGCATCGAGCTGGCCGCCACCCTGGCCGAGCTGCAGGTCGACACGGTGCCGCTCAACTTTCTGTCGCCCATTGCGGGCACACCTTTGCAGGACAGCCCGCTCATGTCCCCCCACGACGCACTCAAGTCCGTGGCCCTGTTTCGCTTCATGCTGCCAAAGGCAAGCATCACCATCGCCGGAGGCCGGGAAAAGGTCTTGGGCGACTATCAGTCTTGGCTGCCTCTGGCCGGAGCCAACGGCATCATGATCGGCAACTACCTGACCACCAAGGGGCGAAATCTGGAGACGGATCTGCGCATGCTGGAGCAGGGACAATGGATATAAGCCTCGTCTCAAGGACTCCTCTGCGCCTGACCGCAACCTTCGAACCAGGCGACTCCTGCTTTCATGAGCATTTCCCCGGCAATCCCGTGGTACCGGGATCGCTGGTCGTGGGGCTGTGCATGCAGGCCGTCCGCGACCACCGACACGAAGCCGGCCCGTTGCTGATCAGGCGTTTCTCCTTCTCCCGCTTCGTCTCCCCCGGCGCCTACGATCTGAGTATCACAGAGCAGGAAGCCGGCTACCAGTGCACCTTGAGTCAGGACGCACACATCTTTGCCCAAGGCAGGATCGAGACATGAATCTCAATTTCCAGGGCGGCACCGCTCTCATTCTGGGAGGAAGCAGCGCCATCGGGTTGGCTCTGACCGCCCTCGTGCGCCGGGAAGGCCTCACCGCAATCCCGACCCATGCGACCCAAACCGGGAAAGCGGCCATCGCCGATAAATTTCCCGATCTTGCAGACGTGAGCCCCTGCCTTGATCTGACCGACCGGACCAGCCAGGAGTCCCTGCGCCCCTTCCTTGAATCCGGCATCGACTATCTGGTCGATCTGGCCCAGGCGGACCAGGAAGGGCTTTTGGCCGCAGCGGGCGAAGCCGCCACGGACGCCTATTTCCAGGCGCATGTCGCAAACCGCCTGCATCTGCTCAAATCCGTGACCCGCTCCATGCTCTCCAGGCGCTTTGGCCGTCTGCTGCACGTGTCCTCCACGGCGGCCGCCCTGCCCGCCCCGGGCCAGGGTTTTTACGGCGCGGCCAAAGGGGCGGCCGAAGCACTGTACCAGAGCCTTGGCCTGGAGCTTGGCGAACGCGGAATAACCAGCCTGAACCTTCGCCTGGGTCTGGTGGACGCGGGCCGCGGCGCACGTTTTCTGGATCAGGACGACAGACGCCAAGACCTTGCCCAAAAAATCGTGACCCTGGATCAGGCCGCAAACACGCTGCTTTTTCTGCTTTCGGACCAGGCCCTGGCCCTGACCTGCACCACCATAACCATGGACGCCGGACTGACGGCGCGAAAATACGCATGAACCCATTTCCGACCATCTGTTCCATTCTGGCCGAAATCCTGGACCTGGACCCGGCCGAAATCACGCCCGACACCTACGTCATCCGGAGCCTCAAGGCCGAATCCATCGACCTCCTGGAAATCGGGGTGGCCATGCAGCATCGGTTGGGCATCGCCGTGGACGACGACAGCCTTTTCCTCAAAAACGTGCGCATCGCCCTTGCCCGCGCCGAACGCAGCGGGGCAGAGCCCCTGTCCGCACTGCAGGCCGAATTTCCGCATCTGTCCGAAGATCGGCTGACCGAGATTCTGGCTGACCTGTCCGCCGGACCCGTGCTGCAGGTGCGCGATCTCGTCTCCTACGCACAGGCCGCGCAGCACAAGGCAGCAGAAGGCTAGATGGAAACGGCGCGCAGGGTGGTCATCACGGCCAGCGGCTTTGTGCTCCCGCTGGGCACGGACAAGGCAACGGTGGTTTCGGCTCTGCGCGAACCCTACGGGCCATTCCAGCGCTCTTTGGAAGACCCGGCGGTTGCCGTCTGCCCTGTGCCCAACTTCGATCTCAAGGCCCACACCGGACGCTGCAAGAACGCGCGCTACCTGACCCGCGGCCAGCAGTTCTGCCTGGCCGCCGCCATCCGGGCCGTGGAAAATTCCGGCCTGCACCCAAGCGCCCTGGTACAGGCTGGCCTCTTCCTTGGCCTCGGTCCCAATCTGCAGGCCCGCCCGCGCAGCGACAAAGCCTTGTGGCTGCTTGACTTCCTGCCCAACACCGTCACCGCGACCATGGCCGAAATCCTGGGCCTGCACGGTGAAAACCTGACGATCATGACCGCCTGTGCGGCCTCCACCCAGGCCCTTGGACAGGCCTTCCGCACCATCGCCTTGGGACTTTGCGACGTGGCCCTGGCCGGCGGCGGCGATTCACGACTCTCTGCCGAGGGCATCCTTGCCTACAAGCAGGCAGGGGTCCTGGCCTCGGGTTTTGACCGCCCCGAACAGGCCTGCCGCCCCTTCGACCAGGATCGCTCGGGCTTTGCCGTGGGTGAAGGAGGGGCCGTGTTCATGCTCGAAAGCCTTGAACACGCCCAGGCCCGCAAGGCGACCATTCTGGCCGAAATTGTCGGCGCGTCCTCGTCCCTGGACGGAGGAAGCCTGACCGGACCGGATCCCCAAGGCACGGCCGCTGCAAGGGCCGTGCGCCAGTGCATAAAAACCCTCGATCAAGACGCGCTGTGTGTCCTGGCCCACGGCACGGGCACAATCTTGAATGATGAAGTGGAAAGCCGCATCCTGGCCACAACGACGCCGGGAGCCATCGCCATTGCCGCCTTCAAATCTCGAATCGGACATCTGGCCGCAGCGTGCGGGTGCGCGGAGCTGGCGCTGGGACTCATCTGTGCCGAGATCGGACATTTCCCGGCCATCGCCAACCTCGAAAATCCCTGCTGCCCGGAGTTGCCCTTGATGCGCACGCCCGCCAATCTCAAACCCCGCAATCTGTTGCTGCAAAGTTTCGGTTTCGGCGGGCAAAACGCCTGCCTCGGAGTGCGCCCGTGGGCCTAGATTTCTCCGGGTTCGACCCGGCTCTGGCCCTGGACGCGATCCTATCCTGCGACGAGCGCGAAATCGTGACCCGCACCCGGCCGGACCTGCCTCCATACCTGGCCCTGGAGGCCATGGCCCAGACCTGCGGCATGCATCTGCGCCGGCGTCATGATTTCATGGTTCAGGCATATCTCGTATCCATGGCAGATCTGCGCTACCCGCCGGCGCTCGGCGAGGAGGCGCTGACCATCCGCGCCGCTCTCACGGCCGAAACCACGGCCGCAGCCGCTTACACCGTGCACATTGACGATGGCCCGGCCTTTCGGATGCTCATGGGCCGCCACACCCCCTCCGGCACTCCGGACAACCTTTTTCGCACCCGGTTCGAACGTCTATGCACCACCCCATCTTTCAGCGCCTGAAGGCCGAAATCGAGGCCCGCGAGCAAGCAGGGCTTGGGCGCAGCCTCATGGCCGTGTCCGAACGCCACGGAACGACCGTGACCGTGGACGGGCGCGAGTATCTCAATTTTTCTTCAAACGATTTTCTGGGCCTCGCCCAGGACCCTGATATGGCCGGGAAGTTGGCGGATCTCTGCCGCCGTTTCGGCAGCGGCTCCGGGGCCTCGCGCCTGGTGACAGGGACGGAGAGCTGCACCCTGGCAGCGGAACAGGCACTGGCGGACTACTTCGGCTACGAGTCCTGCCTGATCATGGGCAGCGGCTTCCTGGCCAACCTGACCCTCATCGCCACCCTTTTTTCGGAGAAGGACACCCTGCTCCTAGACAAGCGCGCGCATACCAGCACCATGGCTGGAGTCCGGCACAGCCGGGCGCGCTTTCATACCTTCCGCCACAACCGCATGAGCCATCTGCGCAAGCTGCTTGAGGCCCACCCGCCAGAAGCCGTGCTGACCGAATCTCTGTTCAGCATGGACGGGGACAGCCCGGATTTTGCCGCCCTGAAAAAGCTCAAGGAAGAGTTTAATTTTTTACTCATCGTGGACGAGGCTCACGCCCTGGGCGTGCTCGGCAGCGGAGGCAAGGGGCTGGGAAGGGACGTGGCGGATGTGGCCGTGGGCACTCTCGGCAAGGCCTTTGGAATGTTCGGCGCCTTCATCCTCGGTCCGCAGATCGTGCGCGACTATCTGATTCATTTCGGACAGGGATTCATCTACACCACGGCCCTGCCGCCCTGGCACGGAGACATGGCGCTGGCCATGCTTGAGCAGATCCGATGCGCGGATGACCGCCGTGCGCATCTGCACGAGCTTGGAATCGCAGCCCGTGAAATCCTGCGCGAAACCGGTTTGACGGTTCACGGCGAAGCGCACATTCTGGCCCTGGAAGTGGGAGATGAACTCCGTTGCCAGGAACTGGCCACGGCCCTGCGCAGGGAGGGAATCCTGCTCTTCGCGGCCCGTTATCCCACAGTGCCCCTGGGTCAGGCCATTTTGCGCGTCTGTTTGACCAGCGAGCACCGACTCGCCGACATCGAGCGACTGCGAGACGCCCTGCGCAATGCCTTGAAAGAGGTCACCGTCAAATGAACCGAGATAAGATCCTTTTCATCACCGGCACGGACACGGATGTGGGCAAGACCGTGGTCAGCCTGCTGGTCATGCACGCCCTGGCCGGACGCGACGCCGTTTATCTGAAGCCCGTTCAGACCGGATGCACGGACCCCGAACGCGATTCCGACCCGGCCTTCGTGCATCGCCATCTGACCGGCGGCCTGCCCCACGGCATGACTGCGGCAAGCTGCATCCATTCCTGCCGCCCCCTGCCCAAGGCCCCACTCTTTGCGGGCGACCCGGTAGATTTTGAGGCAGTCCTTCATTTCATCACCGACCAAGCGTCCCGCCACGACATAACCATTGTCGAGGGCGCCGGCGGGGTTTTCGTTCCCGTGACGCAGAACCGGACCATGCTGGATCTGGCCGTGGCAGCCAAGGCAAGCATCCTGGTCGTGGGCCGGGCGGGCCTTGGCACCATTAACCACACCCTGCTCACCCTAGAAGCCATCAAGGCCCGAGGCGCGGACTGTACCGGCTTGATTCTCGTCGATCCCACGAACTCCGTCCCGGAGCGGGACCGCATGGAAAACAGCGCAGCCATTGAAAACTTTTCTGGCCGAGCCGTACTTGGCGTGATCGGGCACATCGCGGACCTCCGTCATCCGGAGCCCAACTCATTGACCGTTATCGATAAACTCTTCCCGCTTCTCCCCTGACTCCTCCCCTCAACAGTCGTTCTTGACCGCAACTGCCCCGCCTTGTACGCAGTTGCAGTTTTGGGGTTAGCAGTGGCAACCCCATGCGGCATGTGCGCGGGACGGGCCCATTTGGCCTTGCTACACATCATCTTTGAAGGGAGAACTCCATGAGCAGAAGAATCATCCAGGTCGAAGAAAAGGTACCTTTACTCCAAGGCATTCCCTTAAGTTTGCAGCACCTGTTCGCCATGTTCGGCGCGTCGGTGCTGGTTCCGACCCTTTTCAAGATCGACCCGGCCATAGTTCTGCTCATGAACGGCATCGGCACCCTCATTTATCTCTTCCTCTGCAAGGGCAAGGCACCTGCTTTCCTGGGTTCGAGCTTCGCCTTCCTCTCCCCGGTCTTTGTCGTCCTGGGTGCGGACACGGCCCTGTGGGGCGCCAATTATTCCTATGCTCTGGGCGGGTTCATCGCCTCGGGTCTCATTTTCTGCGCCGTGGCGCTCATCATCGGCAAATTCGGCTCCGACTGGATCAAGATCGTGCTGCCGCCTGCCACCATGGGCCCCATCGTCGCCCTGATCGGCCTGGAACTGGCCGGCGTGGCCACGGACATGGCCGGGATCATGCCAAACAAGGACGGCGCCTACAATTTCGATGCGATCATCGTCTCCATGGTCACCCTGCTGGTCGTCGCCTTCGGGTCCATCGTGTTTCGCGGATTCATGGCCGTCATCCCGGTGCTGGTCGGCATCATCGTCGGCTATGTGGTGTCCATCGGCATGGGCATGGTCAATTTCGAGACCATCGCCAACGCTGCCGTGCTCGCCATGCCGACCATCTACCTCCCCAAGTTCGACATAAATACGATCATAATCATCATTCCGGCCTCGCTGGTCGTCATCTCCGAACACATCGGACATCTGGTCGTCACCGGCAACATCGTTGGCCGCGATCTGATCAAGAATCCGGGCCTGCACCGTTCCCTGCTGGGCGACGGCATCGCCACCACCCTCTCGGGCTTCATGGGTTCCGTGCCCGTGACCACCTACGGGGAAAACATCGGCGTCATGGCCATCACCCGCGTCTACTCCGTGTGGGTCATCGGCGGCGCGGCCATCATCTCCATCATCCTGGCCTTCATCGGCAAGCTCTCGGCCTTCATCCAGTCCATCCCCACCCCGGTCATGGGCGGCATCTGCATCCTGCTCTTCGGCGTCATCGCCGCCTCGGGCATCCGCATGCTGGTCGAAGCCAAGGTCGATTACTCCAAGCCCGCCAACCTGATCCTGACCGCCGTGGTTCTTATCGTGGGTCTGAGCGGCACGGCCTTGAACATCGGCACTGTGCAGCTCAAGGGCATGGCCCTTGGCACCGTGGTAGGCATGACCATGTCCATGATCTTCCACCTCCTCGACCACCTCGGCCTGACCAACCAGCCGGCCGACCATTAGGCAGCCTTGGGTATTCAGGGCGGAACACATCGTTCCGCCCTTTTTTAATCCGGAGGGCGAAATGAAAAAACAAACCATCTTGCTGTGGATAGGCGGCGTGGTCGGCGTGCTGACCATGGGCGCTCTGCGCTTCGTGGGCAAGAACACGGACATCTTCGGCCTGCTGGCGGGCATGGTCGTGGTCATCGCCATTCTGGCCGTCTTCGTCATCCGCTACGTGAACCGCAAATGGTGAAGGCCCACTTCTCCCAAAATCTGCCATGCATCCGCCCGAACTTCTGCGCGACATACTGAGCCGCTGGGGCCTGGTTTTCGAAGGCATTCATCCCGAAATCCCCATCCAGGGCAGTCCGGAGCGTTGCCTGTACCGGGTCGTGGTGGATGCCAGCGGTTCGCGTCATTTCCTGGAAGAACTGGACTCCCGTTGCCTGCCACGAAAAAAGCTCATCGCCCAGCGCATCGCCCATCTGGCGGCCAAGAGATTGCCCGTGGCCGCGCCTCTGGCAGGGCTTGACGGAAATTTCACACAGTGTGTCGGTGAGCGGAACTGGCAGCTGACGCCATTTCTGGAGGGAATTGCGCCGGACCCCGGCAACTCCTGGCGGGACGCCTGGCGCGGAGAGGCCCTGGCCCTCTTTCTGCGGGATCTGCGGCAGGGAGGCCAGGATCTTGCAGCCAATGAAGAAGCCTTCGACCTGCGCGGCTATGTCATGAAGATCGCACATGATGCCAAAAGATTACATCCAGCTGTCTTTGCGAGACTCGCCCCCATCTTCTCCCTCATCGAGCGGCGGCTTGCAGCATGTCTGGACCTGCCCGTGGCCTTCTGCCACGGCGACCCGCACCCCCTGAACATGATCTGGGGCACGAACCGTATCCTGGCGGCCATCGACTGGGAATTCTGCGGCCCGAAATGCGTCCTGCACGACATGGCACTGATCGTAGGCTGCGTAGGCAGCGAGGACGAGGACGCCCTGAGTGGCCCATTCATCACGGCCTTTTTAGGCACCCTGCGCACCTGCGGCCTGCTGGACAACACGCTGGAACCGCACCTGCCGACCTGGACGCTGGCCCTGCGCACGGCCTGGCTGGCGGAGTGGCTGCGGCGCAACGACACGGAGATGATCGAATTCGAGTTTTTTTATCTGCGGACTCTGACTCGGCGTTTTTTCGGGGAAGAGCTATCCATGCAGTGAAAGCATTGTCAGGCTCACGGTATGACATTGACACCGTAAGCGGTCATGCCAAAAACACGCAACTGGCGAAAAATCCGCAGCCTTCCAACGCAGGGCTAAGCAGGGTTAGCAGCCCATGACTTAAGGTTATTGCCGATCTGCATCTGGACTGAAAATACCCGCATACACTGCCGCCCGCGCCCTGGCCGCCGCGTCGAACACGCCGACCTTCTCGTCCACGAAATCATAAACCTTTGGTTGAGCTTTTCCCTGCGCAGGACGCAGCACGCGGCCCAAGTACTGGATCAGGCGACCGCTGAATTTGATGGGGGTGGCCAGAAACAGGGAGGTCAGGTTGCTGGCGTCGAAGCCCTCGCCGATGAGCTGGCCTGTGGCGAAGACCACATCCACCCGGCCCGACTGGATCTGGTCCACCAGGCGTTTGCGTTCGGGCAGAGGCGTGTCGCCGGTCAGGATCGCCCCGCTGATCCCGTGCCGCTCCTCCAAGAGCTCCTGAAGCATCCGACAGTGTATCTTGCGGTCGGACAGCACAAGCCCAACTCCTCGCCCGGACGCCACTTCCCGCGCCACTTCGTCAACTATCAGGCTGTTGCGCTCCATGTCTTCGGTCAGGTCGGCGATGATGAGGCCGTACTCCTCTGTCGGATCGCGCTCGCACTGAAAGGCGGTCGGCCGGATGCAGATTTCCGGACGCAGGATGGCCCCGCTCTCCATCAGGTCCTCGCCGTCAATGCGTGCGTGCATCTCGCCCAGGTGCCAGAAGATGAGCTGCGTCAACCCGTCCCGCCGGTAGGGGGTGGCAGAGAGGCCAAGCGAATAAGCGCAGTCGAAGGCGGTCACTGCGGCTGTGAAGGTCCGGCTCGGAGCGCGGTGGCATTCGTCGACGATGATGTGACCGACGCGTTTCTTGAGATCCTTGGCCCGGCTGTACACGGACTGGACCGTGGCAACGGTCACGGCCTCGCCGACTGTGCTTTTGCCGCTGCCGATCATGCCCACCTTGCGGGCCGGAATGTCCAAGAACTGCTCGATGCGCTCCACCCACTGCATGGCCAGGTCACGGGTGTGGACAATGATCAGCGCGGGCTGGCGGCGCTGGGCGATGAGCGAAAGGCCGCACACGGTCTTGCCTGCCCCGGTGGGCGCGCACAGGGTGCCGAAACGTTTCCTGAGCATAGTCTGACAGGCGGCGTCCTGGTAGGGGCGCAGCTCCCCGCGAAACGTGAAATCCACTTCCGGCAGGCTGCGACGATCGTCCTCGTATTCCACGGGCTCGCCATGCTCGGCACAGAGCCTCGCCAGGCGGCCGCCGTAGCCGCGCGGCAGGATGAGACCGCCGTTCGTGCGCGTCGAATAGAACTTCAGGTGCCGCGAGACCTTGTAGTTGGTGCGGCCCATCTTCAGATTTTCGAGCCACTTGGGGTTTTCCAGGGTCAGCTCGACCATGATCTGATCCTTTACGGGCTCCGGGATGTCGGTGAGAAAAAGCTTGTGGGCGATCCGGCAATGCATCAGGCGACGCTCCCCAGGCAATGGACAAGCCCCTGGGGCAGGCGAACGACCTTGCGCGCCGTGTAATCGAAACTGACCATGCCCGTCTTGACCTGAGCGATTTCCGCGCCGTCGGCAGGACGGGTCAAAAGATAGACGAGATCGAAGCTCGACCGCCGCACCTCCGCCGCGCCCAGAGCCACGTCCAGAACGTCGCCCAAAAAGGCCTCCCGGCGGAAGACAAGGGCCGCGTCGGCCATGATCAGCCCCGCCCCGCCCACATCCGCCTCCGAGAAATTGTGACTGGCGAGCCAGCGCACCCGCGCCTCGTGGGCCAGACCCAAAACCCGGTCGTTGCCGAGATGCCCGCCGTAATTGATATCCCCGACCCGAACGGTAAGCGTGGTATGGAACAGCCACGATGGGGGTGCTTCAATCTGAACTCGCGCCATGATTCGTCCTGTGATTTGTTTCAAGATCAGAATTGCAGATCCAAAAGATTTTCGCCCCGGCCGATGACGGCCAGCACATCACCCTTCTGCAAGGGCTGGTCGGCCTTAGGCACGAACACGAACTGCTTCTCGCCCGCTGTCTTCACCGCCACCACCTGAATGCCAAATGAGTTGGTCAGGTTCAGTTCACGCAGCGTCTTCCCCGCCCAGCGCTCCACAATGAGCTCCTTGAGGATGACGTTGGTGCCCAAGGGCAGGTAGTCGATAAGACCCGGCACGGCCAGCTTGGCAGCCAGTTGCTCAGCGGCGTAGCGTTCGGGAAAAATGACCGAGTCGGCCCCGACCTTTTTGAGCACCTTCTCATGATCCCGGCTCATGGCCTTGACCGTCACGCTCTTGCAGCCCAGCTCCTTCAAAAAGAGCGTAATGAGGATGCTCGCCTCCATGGAATGCCCGGTGCTGACAATGACTTCCGGCAACTCCGGAAATCCGAGCTGCTCAAGAGCGACCTTGTCCACCGCCTCGGCCTGATAGGCCTGGGTCAGGATCTCCGAGGCGGCCTTGACCTTGTCCGGGTCGCAGTCGACTCCGACAACAGACTGACCGTGATTCATGAGCGAACTGGCCAAGCTAAGGCCAAACTTGCCCAGACCCACGACACCGAATTCCTTGCGGGCCATAAAACCTCCTATCCTATGAGCATGCTCTTCTCTGCACGCCGAAAATGTTCCCTCGTCTGCCAGGCCTGCATGATAGTCAGAAAGACAATGGGCCCCAGACGGCCGACGAACATGAGCATCATGATGACAAGCTTCCCCGGGGTTGAGAGACGCGGCGTGAGCCCGGTGCTCAGACCAACAGTGCCGAAGGCCGATGACGCTTCGAAAAAAAGCTCGATGAATTTCCCCCGCACCAACTGATGCGGCAGATTCGCCCCTTCGGTCACGGTCAGCACGAAGACCGAGGCCAGAATGAGCACAAAGGCGAAAATGGTCAGGGTCATGGCCTTGTTCACGGTGGAAGCGTCCATGCCGCACCTTTCCACCACCACCTGGTCACGGCCCTTGATCTGGGAGACGGCGAACCCGAGGAGCACGCGCAGGGTCGTGGTCTTGATGCCCCCAGCGCACGATCCCGGCGACCCGCCGATGACCATGAGCAGGATCATGACAAACAGGGACGTGTCGGTCATGATCCCGATATCCATGGTGTTGAACCCGGCCGTACGGGCCGTGACGGACTGAAAAAGGCTCTGCAGCGCTGCCGTGAACACTCCGTCCTGCCTCTGCTCGATGATGAAAAAAACCACCCACCCGATGAGCACCAGCCACAAACTTGTGCGGATGACCAGCGAACTCTGCCAACTCAAACTTCCCCGCAGGGAGCGTCCGCTGAGCGCGGCGCCAAAAAATCCGGGAAGCTCCACCAACACGTAAAAGCCGATCCCTCCCAAAAAAATGAGGGCCATGAAGAGCAGGTTTATGGGCAGATTCCCGGCAAAACGCATCAGGTTGTCAGGATAAAAACTGAAGCCTGCGTTGCAGAAGGCGGAAACGGAATGAAAAAGGGCGCTGAACCAGTCCATCTCGCCCATGCTGAAGGCATACAGACCGACGGCTCCTGCGACCTCGATGCCAAGACAGACCACGAAAAGCTGCACGAGAAACCGCCCCAGATGAAATGACGGGTCCCCCTGCAGGGATTGGCCCACGGCGATGCGGTCGGTCAGGGAAACTCGCCGACGCCACATGTAGAAGACAAGGCTCGTATAGGTCATGACTCCCAGACCACCTATCTGGATGAGCACGGCGATGACGGTCAGGCCGAAAGTCGAGAAGACGGTCCCCGTGTCCACGACCACAAGCCCGGTCACGCAGGTTGCAGACACCGACGTGAACATGGCGTCGATCCAGGACAGGGAGGTCCCATTCAGCGATATGGGCAAGCGCAGCAGCGCCCCGCCAAAAAGTATGGTCGCCGCAAAAAAATAGACCGGAAGATAGGCCGGCGCGAGAAATTTTTGGAGGTGCTTCATGGGATTATTCCAGGGCGGCGGCCAGAAGCGTGCGGGTGTATGCCTGAACCGGAGCGGCGAAGATCGTATCCGTCGGCCCCTGTTCCACGATGCGCCCCTCCTTCATGATCACGATGCGGTGGCACAGGGCCCGCACCAGGGCCAGATCATGGGTGATGAACATGTAGGTCAGACCGAAGCGGGCCTGCAGACTGCGCAGGAGTTCCACGATCTGGAACTGCACCGTACGGTCCAGGGCCGAGGTCGGCTCGTCCAGTACCACGAATTTGGGCCGCAGGATCAGCGCCCGGGCAATGGAGATGCGCTGGCGCTGGCCGCCGGAAAATTCGTGCGGGTAGCGGTGCATGGCGGCGGGGTCGAGGTCCACGGCCTCCAGAATCTCGGCGATGCGCTCCTCCCGCTCCTTGCCTGTGGCCAGACGATGCGCGTCCAGCCCCTCGGCCACGATCTGGCCGACGGTCATGCGCGGACTGAGGCTGCCGTAAGGATCCTGAAACACGACCTGAAAATTGCGGCGCAACCCCCTGATCTGCCCCTCGCCCATGGCGGAGAGGCGCTGGCCGTCGAAGACGATCTCGCCCTGGCAGGCCTGCAGACGTAAGAGGGCCAGACCCAGGGTCGTCTTGCCGGACCCGCTCTCCCCCACTACGCCCAGGGATTCGCCCTGGCGAATGAAAAGCTCTGCGTCGGTCACGGCCTTGATGAAGCTTTTGGGACGGCCCCAAAGGGTCTTGCCCTGCGGAAACCAGACCCGGATCGTGCTTGCCTCAAGCAGGGTTTGCGCGTCTTCGGCCAGGGGATCCGGCCGACCCGACGGAGTGCTGGCCAGAAGAGTTGCCGTGTAGGGATGCCGAGGATTGGTGAAAATGACGTCCCGAGGACCGCTCTCGACAATCCGCCCCTCCTGCATGACGTGCACGTCGTCGGCCATATGCCGCACCACACCCAGATTGTGCGAGATGAGCAATATGGCCATGCCCAGTCGCCGCTGCAAATCCTTCAGCAGATCCAGGACCTGGGCCTGGATGGTCACATCGAGGGCCGTGGTCGGCTCGTCGGCGATCAGCAGGACCGGGTCATTGGCCAGGGCCATGGCGATGATGACCCGCTGCCGCTGCCCCCCGGAGAGCTGATGCGGAAAGCTGTCCAGACGCGAGGCCGCATCCGGGATGCCGACCAGTTCCAGAAGCTCCAGGGTGCGCGCTCCGGCATCAACCTCGGGCTGGTGCAGGCTTATGTTTTCAGCGATCTGGCGGCCGATGGAATGCAGCGGGTTCAGGGACGTCATGGGCTCCTGAAAGATCATGCCGATGCGTCCGCCACGGACCTCGCGCAGCGCCCTTTCGTCCAGGTGCAGCAGATCCCGGCCCTCGAACAGGATTTCCCCGCTCGTGCGCGCGACCTGGGCCGGGAGCAGGCGCAGGATCGACAGGGCAGTCACGGACTTGCCCGAGCCGCTCTCCCCCACCAGCGCGCAGGTTCTTCCCGGATACACGGACAGAGAGACGCCCTGCACGGCCGCGATGGTGCGATCCTCTACGGAAAAATCCACGTTCAGATCACGGATGGTCAGGAGGGCTTCGCCGTGCGCGCCTGGTCCCGAACCGGGCGCGGCGGGCGTCCGGCTAGCTTCTGTGGCGGGGATCAAAGGCATCGCGCACTCCTTCTCCGATAAAGACCAAGAGACTCAAAATCGTGCCCAGGACCGCAAAGGCCGACAGGCCGAGCCACGGGGCCTGCAGGTTGTTCTTGCCCTGGGCCAGCAGCTCGCCCAGGGAGGGCGAGCCCGGAGGCAGGCCGAAACCCAGAAAATCGAGCGAGGTCAGGGTGGTGATGGACCCGCTGACGATAAAGGGCATGAAGGTCACCGTGGCGATCATGGCGTTGGGCAGGATGTGGCGGAACATGATGACCCGGTCCGGCAGGCCCAGAGCCTTGGCGGCGCGAACGTACTCGAGGTTGCGGCCGCGCAGGAACTCGGCCCGGACCACATCGACGAGGCTCATCCACGAAAAGAGCATGGTCACGGCCAAAAGCCACCAGAAGCCCGGCGCGACCATGGAGGCCAGGATGATGAGGATGAACAGCCCCGGCATGCCGGACCAGATCTCCAGAAATCGCTGCCCGGCCAGATCGATGGCCCCACCGTAATAGCCCTGCACCGCGCCCACGCAGACCCCGACCACGGAGCTGCCCAGCGTGAGCATCAGCCCGAAGAGCACGGACAGACGCACCCCGTAGATGATGCGGGCCAGCACGTCGCGCCCCTGGTCGTCCGTGCCGAGCAGGTTTTCCCGCGAGGGCGGGGCCGGGGCGGGTACGGGCAGGTCGTAGTTGATGGTTTTGTAGCTGTAGCGCACGGGCGGCCAGAGCATCCAGCCCTTGGCCTTTATCAAGTCCTGCACGAAGGGGTCGCGGTACACGGTCTCGGTTTCGAAATCGCCGCCGAAAACGGTTTCCGGATAGTTCTTGAACACCGGCGCGTAGAGGCCGCCATCGTAATAGACCACCAAGGGCCGGTCATTGGCGATGAACTCCGCGCCCAGGCTGGCGATGAACAGGAACAGGAATATCCACAGAGACCAGAACGCCCGCCCGTTGGTACGGAAGGCGCGCAGTCTGCGGCGGGTAATGGGGTTCATTGCCCCTCCCGCGAGCCAAAATCGATGCGCGGGTCCACCAGCATGTAGGTCAGGTCGGACAGCAGCTTGGTGACCAGGCCAATGAGGGTGAAAATGTAGAGGGATCCGAACATGACCGGATAATCCCGGTTGATGGTCGCCTCGAAGCCCAGCAGCCCCAGGCCGTCGAGGGAAAAGATGACCTCGATCAGCAGCGATCCCGTGAAGAACATGGAGATGAACGCCGCCGGAAACCCGGCGATAATGAGCAGCATGGCGTTGCGAAAGACGTGGCGGTAAAGGATGCCGGACTCGGTCTGGCCCTTGGCGCGGGCCGTGGTGACGTACTGCTTGCCGACCTCGTCCAGAAAGGAGTTCTTGGTCAGCATGGTCAGGGTCGCGAATCCGCCGATGACCATGGCCGTGACGGGCAGGGCCAGGTGCCAGAAATAGTCCAGAATCTTGTCGATCAGCGAAAATTCCGCCCAGCCCGGCGAGGTCAGACCGCGCAGGGGAAACCAGTTGAAATAGCTGCCCCCCGCGAAAAGGACCACAAGCAGGATGGCGAACAGGAAGACCGGAATGGCGTTGCCCACGATCATGAACGTGCTGGTCCAGACGTCGAAGCGCGTGCCGTGGCGCACGGCCTTCATGATGCCGAGCGGGATGGACAGGGTGTAGATGATGAGCGTGCTCCACAGCCCCAAAGACAGGGAAACAGGGATTTTTTCACCGATGAGCTCAAGCACGCCCTTGCTGCGAAAAAAGCTCTCGCCCAAGTCGAAGGTGGCGTAGTTTTTCAGCATCTGGAGGTAGCGTTCCCAAAGAGGCTTGTCGAAACCGTACATGCGCTCGATGCGCTGCACCACATCCGGATCCAGGCCTTGGGCTCCGCGATATGCGGACGTGGAGGATGCCTGCGCCGAGACGTTCGGCCCGGCCGTCTCCCCGCCCGACCCGCTGACCCGCGCGGCGGCGGCCACGTCCAGCCCCTGCAACTGGGCGATCATCTGCTCCACCGGACCGCCTGGGGCCGCCTGGATGATGAAGAAATTGAGCGTCAGAATGCCCAGCAGGGTCGGGATGATAAGGGCGAGGCGCCGCAGGATGTAGATAAACATTATTTCAAACCCAGGCCCCGCCGCTTATCCTTAAGGGCCTGCTCCTTGGCGGGGTCGATCCACCAGGACTGAAAATCAAGCCCATAGTCCGCGAGCTTGTCCGGGCGGCCGAACTTGTCCCAGTAGGCCACGCGCCAGGACGTGGAATGCCAGTGCGGAATGACGTACCAGCCCCACAAGAGGGCGCGGTCCAGGGCCTTGCAGCGCAGGATAAGCGTGTCGCGGTCCGGGGAGGCGATGACCAGATCGACCAACCTGTCGATGGCCGGGCTCTTGATGCCGCAGTAATTGCGCGAGCCGGGCATGTCCGCCGAAGAGGAATGCCAGAAGGAACGCTGCTCGTTGCCCGGAGACAGGGACTGGGGGAAGCTTGAGACAATCATGTCGAAATCGAACCCGCGCAGCCGCTCCAGATACTGGGAAGTGTCCACCATGCGCACGTTCATGCCGATGCCAAGCCGCGCCAGATTGCGCTGAAACGGCAGGACCACGCGCTCGAAATCAGGCTGCACAAGGAGCATCTCGAAGACGAAGGGCTGCCCGTCCTTGACCAGCTTGCCGCCCTCGACGCTCCATCCGGCCTGACGCAGGAGATCGGCGGCCACGCGCAGATTCTCGCGAATGTTGCCGCTCCCGTCCGTGACCGGCTGGGAAATTTCCTTTGTGGTCACTTCCGAAGGCAGGCCGAGCGGTTCCAGCAGAGCCTTCTCCTGCGCCGAAGGCAGACCGGAGGATGCCATGTCGGAGTTGGAGAAAAAGCTCGTGGAGCGGGCGTACTGCCCATAAAAAAGGTTCTTGTTGCTCCAATCGAAGTCAAAGGCGAAATTGAGCGCCTGACGCACCAACGGATCGGCGAAGATGGCGCGACGGGTGTTGAAGACGAAAGCCTGCATGCCTTGGGCGAGCTTGTGCGGGATGTTTTCCGTATGGATCAATCCGGCATCGACCGCCGGGCCGGTGTAGCCCGTGGCCCACTGCTTTGAATTGTATTCCTGGCGAAAATCGTATTCCCCGGCCTTGAAGGCTTCCAGGGTCACGGTCATGTCCCGATAATAATCGTAAATGATGGTGTCGAAATTGTGCCGCCCCTTGTTCACGGGCAGGTCTTTTCCCCAATAGCCGGTGTCACGCACAAAGGTCAGTCGCTGACCGGCCTTGAACTCACCGATCCGATACGGCCCGCTGCCCATGGGAATGTCCAGGCTGGAGGCCGAAAAATCGCGCCCCTTCCACGAGGCTTCGGACAGAACTGGCAATTGCCCCAGAATGAGCGGCAATTCCTGGCTGCTGCCCGGCTTGAAAACAAAGGTCACAGTCTGCTGGTCCACAACATCGACCCGCGCCACATCAGCGTAATACTGCGCGTAATGCGGGTTGCCCTGCTCGACCAGAATCTTGAAGGTGAAGGCCACATCCTGGGCCGTGACGGGGCTGCCGTCATGGAATCTGGCTCCATCGCGCAGATGGAAGGTCATGAAGGAGCGGTCCTGCGCCACTTCGATGCGCTCGGCCAGCAGGCCGTATTCTGTGAAAGGTTCGTCGAGGGACTGTTCGGTCAGGGTGTCGAAGAGAAGACCCAGGCCGTCGGCGGAATTGCCCTTGACGATGAAGGGATTGAAGCTGTCGAAAGTGCCCGTCGCGGCCATCCACACCTGTCCGCCCTTGGGCGCGTCGGGGTTGGCGTACTCGAAATGAGTGAAATCAGCCGCGTAGCGGGGCTGACCGTTCATGGCTAGGGCATGCGAAGAATCCCCCGCCGCCGCAGGCAGGACAGAACCAAGGAGGAGAACAAGGACAAGAAGATGCTTCATGGGGAACCTGCTTGAATTGCCGAATTTGCGCCCTTTTAGCCGTCCCGGTCCAGAGCGTCAAACAGGCTCGGCGAAATGGTCCCGCAGGACGGAAAGCGAGGTTTTCGAAAATCGATTTTCTTGTCTCACCGTATTGACGCTCCCCCGCTTTAGGCAATATCCCTCAAGGGCTTTCGGCGCAACAGCCGGGCCCGCAACGCCCCCTTAACATCCACTTCATTCCAGGACAGTCCATGAAAGCTCAACTTCGTGTTGAAAAGATCGGCGGAACATCCATGTCCCGGTTTCCGCAAATCATCGACAACATCATTTTGCGTAACCCAACCGACATCTTTGGCCGAATCTACATCGTCTCGGCCTATGCCGGGGTCACCAACGAGCTGCTCGAACACAAAAAAACAGGACAGCCCGGCATATACCAACTTTTTCGCGAACAGGAAAACTATCCCAAAAAGATGCTGGCCCTGCGCGACAGCCTGTTCGAGCTGAACAAGACCTTCGTACCCGCAGGCCTTGATCTGGAGGCAGCCAACGATTTCATCGGCGACCATATCGACCTGGCCATCAATATCCTGCGCAGCATGGATAACGTTCTGGCTTCGGGCTATGTGTCCCGCAAGGCATTGCTTCTGGCCGCCCGTGAACTGCTGGCCTCGCTTGGCGAAATGCACAGCGCCTTCAACTCCGCCAATATCCTGCAAAATCGGGGCTACGACGCCACATTTGTGGACTTGAGCGGCTGGGAAGACAGCCGGCAGTTGACCATTGACGAGCGCATCAAGGCCAGCTTCGAAACGATCGACCCCTTCTCGACCATCTGCTTCGCCACTGGCTACACCAAGGGCACCGAAGGCATCATGCGTGAGTTTGACCGGGGCTATTCGGAAGTGACCTTTTCCAAAGTCGCGGTCCTTCTGGGCGCCACGGAAGCCATCATCCACAAGGAATACCACCTCTGCTCCGGCGACCCCATGCTCATGGGCGAGAAAAACATCCATCCGGTCTGCAACACCAATTTCGATGTGGCCGACCAGTTGGCCGACGTGGGCATGGAGGCCATCCATCCCAAGGCCTCGAAGCCTCTGGAGATCAACAACATCCCTATCCGCATCAAGAACGCCTTCGACCCGGACCACGCCGGAACGCTGATAACCAAGGATTTCATCGCGCCTAAGTCCATGGTCGAGATCGTGACCGGATCGGACAAAGTCACCTGCCTGGAAGTGCACGATACGCGCATGGTCGGCGAGGTGGGCTTTGACCTGCGAATCATGCAAATCCTGGCCAAGCACGATATCTCCTACATCAGCAAGGCCACCAACGCCAACACCATCGGCATGATCCTGAATGACCGGGATTGCAGCCCGGAGTTGGTCACCGAACTGAGCAACAAATTCGAACAGATCACCACCCGTCAGGTGGCCATTGTCTGCGCCATCGGCTCCAACATCGCGCAGCCCGGCATCCTGGCCAAGGCCGCCGGGGCTCTGGCCAAGGATAATATCAACATTCTGGCGGTGTCTCAGACCGCGCGTCAGACCAACATGCTTTTCGTGGTCGACCGGGACCAGTTCGCCAAGGCACAAATCGCTCTGCACACGGCCCTGTGCATGACGCAGCCACAAACCTGCGTCGGTTGAAATGACAATGGCGCATGTAGCCATCAAGCAGCTGTGTCTATAAACAAGGATCCCCTGGAGTGGTGTCTCCCAGGGGATTCTATGCAGCATCTGCGGCAATAAGGCGCACCTCCACAATTCGTCGACGTGCGCATAAACACAGTCCGTTCACTTAAGCAAACATTTCAATTCCTGACTGCTCAACAAATTGCTGTAATCAGATTTTTCAACCTTCTTGCCTCTTCTGGAGGCGTCCTCATTTTGCATTTGCTGGGCAAGAGCCTGTTTCACTGCTTCGTGAAATGTTTCATGACGGGCACGTTCTTCCTGCGGAACCTCGACATGACAAGGCTCCTGGTCTGAACCCAAAGTGGATGTCACCATTGGATCCTCAACACTGTTCTCAAGGGCTGATTTTGATGCGTGCTGTTTTTCTTCCATGGCAAGCCCTTATACATCGCGCCTAAATTTTTGGTGGACTACTTCCGAAAATATCGTTTCCAAGCCGCCACTTATTCAAAGAAACCTTCACCGCCGTACTTCCACAAAGAGCCATATCCCCCTGACCTCGACTGACACCTGTAGCACAGCTAGTTTTAATCTTAATCTATTTGAAATATTGATCATTACAAAATAAGGATTAATGCGTATTTTTTATCACTGCGCATATGTATGAATAGCATTCTTCTCCATGAAGAATAGTTTCAATTCAAATAGTTATGATTTCATAACAAACCATCAAGAATGATAACCATGAAAAATGATTTCAAAACACCCACACGACGTGTTTGGAAAGCATTCTGAGTAGATGGGATGAAGGGATACTGGCAGTCTTGACGAAGGGAGTGTTATTCTGCGGAAACTCTCAGTTAATCAGAAACTTTTGCAAAACGTCTTCAAGTCTCGCCCTATCGATGGGCTTGGAAAGGTACTCGTCCATCCCATTTTCGATACACGTTTGTCGATCATTGGGCGTGGCGTTGGCTGTCATGGCAACAATGGGAAGAGACTGCATTCCAAGTTCTTGGCGAATGACCCTGGTTGCCTCATAACCATCCATGACCGGCATCTGTATATCCATAAGAACGAGATCAAAGGCACCTCCTTCCAGCAACAAATCGACGGCCACTTTGCCATTGTCAGCCACGACAACCGATGCGCCATACGCATCCAGTATTTCAATCGCAACGATCTGGTTGAACTCGTTATCTTCAACCAGCAAAATCAGCTTTCCGGATAGCCATCGCATATCTTCGGCGTTGCCGATTCCATTTTGATCCACATTGTTTTTTCCCAGTATATCAAGCAAGCGCTGCAACAATACCAAGCGACGAACAGGCTTGGTAACCATCGCAAGGCTATCCGCCCGCATAAAGGACAATGCATCAATACGTATCCCGTAAGGAAGCATTGCAACGACTTTCGTGCTCCACCCACCTATTTCAGGGTAACTATTGATTAATTCAAACAATTCTTCGCCATCTTGAGAATAATCGACCAGCAAAACATCATAGTCATAACCATTCGAAACATCCAAAAGAGATTTTAGCTCTGCTTTGGACTTGGCAACACTGATTTGGCATCCAAAACCGGCAAGGTAGCGCGAAATGACTCTGAGGAGGCTATAATTGCCCGCGACCAAAAGCACCCTGACATTCTCCAGACCCGACGACTTGGGGGCATCGACATCCGCTTTAACTGGCCGTGTGAAAAGACTTGTGAAACAAAACTTGCTTCCATTTTGATGATCGGGGTCAATCCAAATCATCCCTCCGAGCATTTCAACATTCTTTTGGGATATGGCCAATCCGAGTCCAGTCCCCCCGTATTGACGGGTTGTGGAGTTATCAACTTGCCTAAAAGAATCGAAGAGTCCATTTCGTTTATTTTCTGGAACTCCTATCCCTGTGTCAGAAATCTCGAATTGAAGTGTACACGTATCAGCGCCCCTGTCTTTGACAAAGACCCGCACGATTATTTCACCATGAACTGTAAACTTGAACGCATTTGAACAAAGATTCGTCAGAATTTGACGCAACTTATATTGATCAGAACAGAGAATACGCGGAACATCTTCCTCAATATCAGCTAAGATTTCGATATTTTTTTTCAGAATCTGTTTATCAAAAAGACTCAAGACTTCGTCGATCATTTCTTCCAAGTCAAAAATCTCTTGTTCAATGTGATTTTCACCAGAATCAATTTTAGAAAAATCAAGTATTTCACTCACAAGGTGAAGCAAATTTCGACTTGCAGTATCAATGACGTGAACATACTCATGCTGTTTATCGACTAATCCTGATTTTTTAAGCACTCCACTCATGCCTATAATGGCATTGAGAGGAGTTCGTATCTCATGACTCACATTGGCCAAGAACTGCCTCTTGAAATCATTGACCCGTTCAGCAACTTCCCGCACCAGAGTTGCTACTTCTTTTTCTTTTTGTGCAGTTATGTCGGCAACACGCCCCTCAAAATACACACATCCTGTATCGGAATCCTTTACAATATGCATAGATAGTGACGCCGTAAACATCGACCTATCATTGCGAATCATTTGCACTTCATAATGATCAATTATATTATTATTTAACATTTGATCAAAAATATATTTCCCATCTTCATGATTACAAAAAAGATCATATCTTACATCTCTTATCGAAGATATAAACTTATCAACATCATTATATCCAAACATTAACGCCATTGAAATATTCGAGTACTCAATACTGTAACTTTCATCAACTCTGACTATACCATCAAGTAAATTTTCTAAAATATATTTATATTTTTGCTCATTTTGCGACATAAATATTTCCTTGATCTCAACAAAAATAAAAAAATGTAATCACTATTACAAAAAAAACAAATTCAGTCCGTGATTGCATCGTTAATGCTTTGCACATTGTGTCAGCATATTCGACACAATAATATTTCAAAAAAAATCAGCTCCTTGAGAGGAAATTTTGAGCACCCATGCGCTTCATCTAAATATTGAGGCAGGACTCTTGAACACGCATCTTCCTTCCTTGATACTGCAGGCGACGTCACGACATCTAAAACACAATCCCTTGTAAATACTGCAAAAAATGCGTCCGATCTCGCCTTATAAAGAAGCATGATATGAAGATACTTACTTGAATGCATATAAAGATTCAAATAAAATACATACTATCCCGAATTTACCCTTCCTATATATGTACTACATATTTGTATGACAAAATGAGGAGGCCAGAATGAAACCACCATTCATCATATTTGTTACGACGCTCATTCTCGTTGTCATAAACCTTACAATTCTATGCATTGAAGCCGCTCATGGCGATACCCTACCTGATGTATCTCTGGCTGCACTCCGCTCAAAAAAAGATCAAGGACAGCATACTTCCAATGCGCCCGCATTGGCAATCACATATACACGCAAGGGCGAAGGAGATATGATCGAACCGAGAAAATCTCTTGCCAGAGCCCTTGCTTTTGTCAGCGAAGAAAGGTGGATAGACGCCCTTCATATCCTGAACCCTTTCTCTTCCAGCAGGGCCTTTCGCTACGAATTCAATTTGCTGCGTGGAGCGATTCTGGCGTCTTTGCAGCAATGGGAAGAGGCGATCCGAGATTATCAAAGTGCATTACTGTACAGGCCAGACAGCTTCAGGGCGTTCGTTCTTCTCGGTGACGCCTTGGTTGCGACTGGCAAAACGCACGCGGGCATTGCCGCATACACCAGAGCCTTGGCTTTGGCTCCCGAAGACTTCATGGCCTATCTCGGCAGAGGCTTTGCATGGGGAGAATCTGAAGAGATAGAGCGCTCCCTGAAAGACATCAACAAAGGATTCGAACTGCTGCGAAAGCAGCACAATACCCATGATGTCGAACTCGCCACATGGCGTGAAATCGCAAAAGAAACCTCTCCAGGGCATTGGCCGGATGGTGGCACCGACAAGCCAACGGTTGTCAATCTCGAAAGCGTCAACTGAGGAAAAAACATCCAGGCTTCTCGTAGCAAATAACTGAGAAAAATCCACGCATCTTGTCTCGACGCGCTCAAAAGCGCACACCATCGCAATGTTTCATCTCCACTTCGACATGCGGACAACGAGTGAGCATGAGCGCCGACTTCCCCACTCCAGCATGATTTTGAAGCATCGGTTGAAGCAGAATGCCAATCCAACGCTCTCTTGCGTGAAGTTTTCGAATTGGAAGCGCTCAAATATGTTGACATAAATCCTCTCTCTGGACGCCATGCTCAAAAATGCTGAGATGCGAGGAACAAAGAAAATCCAGGGCCGAAACGTATTTTAACCGGTGAAGGTCTGAATTTTCTGCCGTGACGAAGCAGATCGCCGTTTTGGGACAACCGGATAGCTCAAAGCTTTCTTCCGCATCCCCCTTCTCCTGCGCAAAACTTTTCAGCAGGCGGTCATGGGTTGCTCGGTGGCAAACTGCTCCGACCTCTCTCTTCCCCTTTCTACTCTACTCCTTGAATATCCTAGCATGCCCTCTTGATGCTGCGGCGCCCTTACCCATTTTCACGACCTCCTGAGACGAAACCGTAAATCGCCGGTGATTCGTGTCAGATCGCGTCTCCTGGACCGGCTAACGCCGCCCTCCCCCTTACTCTGCATATCATATCTCGCAAACTATGTACGTATGTTGATATCTTATTTCATGATTATTGAACTTTTATCTACGTTATTGAACAAAATACATTCGCATCAATAATTATTTATATATATGATAAATACATATTTATGTGTATTTTTATTTATAAAAATACCTACTCATCTTAATTTCAATTAACTTAACATTTTAAAATTCATATATTTTACCAACAACAATTCAGAGACAAACTGAGCACACCTCGAATCACTTCAAAAACTTCCCGCAAAGGCACGCTCCTTGGCATAAAGAGTGTATAAAATGTGACGACGATGTAAATAATGTTCGTTATTTTTTTGTACCAAAACTACGCGTTAACCTGTATGTTCGCCTTCAAGCCATACCCTGCAGTTTGCGCGCCCAGGAGAGAGAGAATGAAATCCTTCAAACAAACCATCCATCTATTTGTTTTTGTGGTATTTTTTAGCGCTTCCACCTGCCTTGCAGCCGAAGAGACGCGCGTGGAACAAAGCACAAATGCTGCCAACGATCAGGTAAAATTTGCCTCTCACGAAGCAAAGCGTCATATAGAGGGAGCTCTGAAGTTGGAAAAACAACTGGATCTCTTTGGAGCAATCGAATCCTATTCAAAGGCCGCGGCGCTTGCTCCAGATTCAGCGGAGGTCCACTTTTTGTTCGCTGAAGCCTTGACCAAGGCGAAACGTTTTCAGGACGCGCTCTTGAGGTACACCCTCGCAGTCAACATTGCGCCTGATCACACCAAGGCACTCTACGGCCGCTCACGACTCTGCTTGCGAATTGCGCTGTACGGACAAGCGTTCAAGGATCTGAACAAATTGATAACTCTCAGCCCCGGTATCGCCGACTATCACTATCAACGTGCCAGAGCACTGATGAAACTGAACAACATAGAGGATGCTTATTACGATTTTCTTCGTGCGCATGAACTGGATAAAAGGTATCCACGTCCTACGTTGCGGGAAAACAATGCGGCATCCCCAAAAAAATGG
The DNA here is from genome assembly GCA_002412965.1 of Desulfomicrobium sp. UBA5193. Lineage (GTDB taxonomy): Bacteria > Desulfobacterota > Desulfovibrionia > Desulfovibrionales > Desulfomicrobiaceae > Desulfomicrobium. The sequence goes on along the minus strand of DHWB01000003.1, from coordinate 579,254 downwards.
GCCGAACTGCACCCCACTCGAAGCCACGATACGTTCACGGACAAATACGCATAAGCGCTATGATCGTAAGATGCATTTTTTGCCATCGGACGCGAGCAAGGAGTTAGCACAAACAAAAAGCGGGTCACAGACTTTCATCTGTAACCCGCTGATTTCTATGGTGCGCAATGCAAGAATCGAACTTGCGGCCTTTAGCTCCGGAGGCTAACGCTCTATCCAACTGAGCTAATTGCGCACGAGGAAAGCTTACCTATGCAGACGGCCTGCGCTTGTCAAGCATTCGTGTCTGAGATAGCCGGGTGGGCCACACTGAAATTTCTCGAGGTATTTGATGACCACTTCCAGACGTATCGTCATGGCCATTTCCGGGGCCAGCGGCATGGAGTATGCCCGCCAGCTCGCTCGCGCCTTGCGCGCCGTGCCCGGAATCGAAGTGCATGGAATCATCTCCAACGGAGCGAGGCAGGTTTTTCGCCATGAGCTCAGCACGGACCCGGCCGAACTGGAAGCCTGTTTTCATGTTCTGCATGATCCCGCCAATATCGCAGCCGCTCCGGCCAGCGGTTCATGGCTCCATGCGGGCATGATCGTCTGTCCGTGCTCCATGGCCAGCCTCGCGGCCATCGCCACGGGCGTGGGCACGAACCTTGTTCACCGCGCCGCCGACGTCACCTTGAAGGAACGCCGTCCCCTCATTCTCGTTCCGCGCGAGACCCCATTGAGCGAAATACACCTCAAGAACATGCTCCGCGCCCATCGCGCCGGAGCCGTAATCATGCCGCCCTGCCCCGGCTTCTACCATCGTCCGGAAACCATAGAGCAGCTGGTGGCCCAGTTCACGGGCCGCATTCTGGAGCAGCTGGACCTGCCCCACGACCTCTATACCCGCTGGAGCTAAAAGAGTTGCCCGCCGCGGCGCTTGATGATAGCCGAGTCAGTCTATGTTCGATATAAGCCAGACACTCTATCACTTTTCGATTATCGCCCTCCCATTTTTTCTTGGAATCACCTGTCATGAGGTCGCACATGGCTATGTTTCCTATCTGATGGGGGACCCCACGGCCAAGCTGGCCGGCAGGCTGACCTTGAACCCGCTGAAGCATCTGGATCCTATGGGCACCCTGGTCCTGGTCCTGACCCAGATGATCGGCTGGGCCAAGCCCGTGCCCATCAACCCGGCCTATTACAAGGATTACCGGCGGGGCATCATGTATGTCTCCCTGGCCGGCCCCGTGGCCAATTTCTGCGTGATGCTCTTTTTCGCGGCGCTGCTCAAAATCCTAGTCATCATCGCCCAGAATCCCGGCGCAGCGGCGGCTGAATACATCCTGCGGCCCATGATCAACATTGCCGTGGCCGGAATATTCATCAACGCCATCCTCGGCACTTTCAACCTGCTGCCCATCCCGCCTCTCGACGGCAGCAAGATTTTGGCCACCCTGCTGCCCGGCCATCTTGCCGCGCGATTCATGCAACTGGAACGCTACGGCTTCATCATCCTGCTGCTGCTGGCTTTCACCGGAGGCCTCGGCATGATTCTGTCTCCGGTCTCTGCCTTTGTGCAAAACATGATCATCAAACCCCTCCTGTAAGGTTCTTGCCATGAAGAAAATGACTGTACTGACCGGAATCACCACCTCCGGCACGCCGCACCTGGGCAATTACGTCGGTGCCATCCGCCCGGCCATCGAAGCCAGCCGCGATGAAAACGTCAACTCCTACTATTTTCTGGCCGATTTCCATTCCCTGATCAAATGCCACGACCCCGCCCGGATTCACCAGTCCCGTCTGGAAGTGGCCGCCACGTGGCTGGCGCTGGGTCTGGACACGGACAAGAGCACTTTCTACTCCCAGTCCGACATCCCCGAAATTTCCGAACTGACCTGGATATTGACGTGCATGACGGCGAAAGGTCTCATGAACCGCGCCCACGCCTACAAGGCCGCGGTCCAGGAAAACGAGGACAACGGCAGCCAGGACGCGGACAAGGGCATCACCATGGGGCTCTACTCCTACCCCATCCTCATGGCCGCAGACATCCTCATGTTCAACGCCAATGTCGTGCCTGTGGGCAAGGACCAGACCCAGCACCTGGAAATGACCCGCGACATCGCCCAGCGCTTCAACCACCACTTCGGCGAGCATTTCGTCATGCCCGAGGCCCGCGTGGACGAGTCTACCGCAGTGCTGACAGGACTCGACGGCCGCAAGATGAGCAAGAGCTACAACAACTACATCCCGCTCTTCGCCCCGGAAAAAGAACTGCGCAAGCTGATCATGAAGATCATGACCAACTCACAGGCCCCCGAAGAACCCAAGGAGACCGAAGGTTGCGCCCTCTTCGACATGTACCGGGCCTTTGCCAGCCCGGACCAGATCGCCGTCATGCGCGAGAAATTCGCCGAAGGCATCGGCTGGGGCTACGTCAAGCAGGATCTGTTCGAGGTCGTCAACGCCCAGCTTGCCGAACCGCGCGAGAAATATGCTGAGCTCATGCAGAACCCGGCTTACATCGAGAAAGTGCTCAAGGAAGGCGCCGAAAAAGCCCGTGCCTACAGTCGGCCTTTTCTGGACAAAATCCGCAAGTCCGTGGGAATCCAGACACTGGGGGCCTAACTCCGGGCTGGTCTTCAGACGGCTTTTTGTATAGTATTGATCTTATTTTTTGTGATGGAGGATGAAAATGGGCGCCGCGAAAAAAGTCGTACAACTGGAACGCAAGACGAAAAAAGCCGAACTCAAGGAAGTGATCAAGGAATCTCCCAAGGTCACGTCCTTTACGGAGTATGCGGCTCTGGCCCAAAGCCTGACCAGGGAAAAATCCATGACCGACGCCGAGGTCGAGGAGAAGATGCAGGCCAAGGCCGATCCTGCACAATCGACGCATCACTCCACGCCCGTTCAGGAATACTCCTCCCCCGAAGCCTCGCCCGCCCCGCAAACTCCGCGCCGGGACATGAGCAAGATGGCCCTTTTCGCCTCGCTTGTGGCCGTGATCCTGCTCCTTGGCTTCTATTTCAACCTGAATCAGAACATCAAACAGTTGACCATGCAGGTCCAGGATCTGGCCGCCATCAAGACCACCGTCTCCACCCTGGACACCAAGGTGGGCACCATGGAATCCAAGGTCGCCGATCTCGAAACCCTGCCCGCCAAGACACGGGCCACGCTCATGAGCAGCATCCTGCAGGAGATGACCCAGAAAACCTCCTACATGTCCACCCAGCTCGAATCCCCGGAACAGCAGGAAAAGCTGATGAAGGCCAAGGAACTGATCCAGCAGGTGCAGACCGAACTCAATACCCAGAACTAGGCCCGGTAACCCGGGCCTTTCATTTCCTCCCGACCCGATGCAAACGTAAATTCACGGCCTGTTCCCGATTCAGCCCGGCCTCTTCTTGTCCGAGCCTCTCGTTTTTTATACAGCAAAGCCATCACCAAACCGATCCATGCCAAGGACTGCCATGCACGACGAGCCAAATCCCATGCTGAACTGGGAACTGTTCCCCAATTTTCCCTCCATCAGCGCCGACCATGTCGTTCCGGCCATGCAGGAAGTCATAGCCCTCAGCAGCGCCGAACTGGATGCCTTGGAACTCTCCGTCCCCGCCACCTGGCACGGACTGCTTGTTCCCCTGGAGCGCCTGACGGATCACGTCTCGCGGGCTTGGGGACTGGCCACCCACCTGCACAATGTCAAAAACTCGCCAAGCATGCGTCAAGCATATGCCCAAACCCAGCCCCTGGTCGTGGAATTCCACAATAGGCTGGGACAGAGCCGGCCCGTGTATGATGCCCTGACCACCTTGCAGCAGAGCCCGGAATTTTCGAATTTCAGCCAGGCGTTACAGCGGACCATCACGCTGCTGGCCCGCGATGCGACCCTGCAGGGCGTGGGACTCTCGCCCGAAGACCGGGAGCGCTTCAACGCCATCAGCCAGGAACTGGCGGAGCTGTCGACCCGCTTCACCAACAACGTCCTCGACGCCACCCAGTCCTATGCCCTTACGCTCAGACTCAAAGATGACATCGCCGGACTGCCCGAGGATTCCTTAAGTCTGGCCGCGAACATGTCCCGCGCACGCGGTCATGAAGAGGCCACGGCGGAGCACGGCCCCTGGACCATCACCCTCGACCTGCCTTCTTTCTTGTCCTTCATGCAGAACGCCGCGCGGCGAGATTTGCGCGAAGAGGTCTACCGGGCCTACATCACCCGCGCATCCAGCGGAAACGGTGACAATCTGCCGCTTATCCGTCGCATCCTTGCGCTGCGAAAGGATCTGGCCGGACTGCTCGGCTTTGAAAACTACGCCGCTTTAAGTCTGGCCCGCAAAATGGCTCCCGGCGTGGAAAGCATCGACGCCCTCTTGCGCACGATCCAGCACGCGGCCACGGACCCGGCCCTGAACGACCTCATCGATCTTGGAGATCTGGCCCGCGCGCAGGGACAAACGGAGGACATCCAGTCGTGGGACGTCATGTACTGGGCCGAGCGGCTCAAAGAAGAGCGCTTCGGACTCCGCGATGAACTGATCCGCCCCTATTTCCCCCTGCCCGCCATCCTGCAGGGACTTTTCGATCTGATCGAGGACCTCTTCGACGTTCGCATCGCACGCAAGACCGAGGTGCCGGCCTGGCACCCCGATGTCGCCTACTATCAGGTCACGGACGCAACCGGGCTCGAAATCGCGGGATTCTACCTCGACCCCTATGCCCGGCCCGAAGAAAAGCGCGGCGGAGCATGGATGGACGAGCTGTGCGGCCGCAGCACGGTCTGTGCGCCAACAGGGCAGGACTCGCGCATGCCCGTGGCTTACGTGAACTGCAATCAGCGCCCGGCCCTGGACGATGCGCCGTCGCTGATGAGCTTTCAGGAGGTGACCACGCTCTTCCACGAGTTCGGCCATGCCCTGCAGCACATGCTGACCACGGTTCGCCACGGCTTCGTGGCCGGAATTTCAAATATTGAATGGGACGCGGTGGAGTTGCCCAGCCAATTCATGGAAAACTGGTGCTATCAGCGCGACACGCTTTCCCGATTGGCCAGGCATTACCGCACCGGCGAGCCCATGGACGCACCGCTGCTGGACAAGCTCCTGCAGGCCCGCACCTACCGAGCCGGGTCCAACGCCCTGCGCCAGATCTCCTTCGCCCTGACGGATCTGGCCCTGCACACGACCGACCCCGGCCAACTGGACCCGACGGAGACCGCGCAGCGCATCGCCCGCGACATCCTGCCCCTGCCGCCGCTGCCTGAGGACCGCTTCCTGTGCTCCTTTTCGCACATTTTTTCCGGCGGCTACGCGGCCGGGTATTACAGCTATAAATGGGCCGAAGTGCTGAGCGCCGACGCCTTCGGGGCCTTCGAGGACGCGGGGCTTGCAGACCCGGATGCGCGGCGCGCCCAGGGCCTGCGCTTCCGGGACACGATCCTGGCTCTGGGTGGCAGCCGCCATCCCATGGATGTCTTTCATCTCTTCCGGGGCCGGGGACCGGACCCCCAGGCCCTGCTTCGCCAGGAAGGCCTTCTTCCCCAACCCGAGGACAACTAAATGTCGATTCAATGGTTCCCCGGACACATGCACCGGGCCAGAAAGCAGATCGCCCTGGTCATGGCCAAGGTGGATGTGGTCATCGAGGTGCTGGACGCGCGCCTGCCCGGATACAGTGAAAATCCGCTCCTGCGGGAGCTGCGCGGACCGCGACCCTGCCTCAAGGTTCTGAACAAGAGCGATCTGGCCGACCCGGTCGTGACCGCCGCCTGGAAAGATTTTTTCCGGGACTGCGGGACCGTGCCCATGGAAATAAGCGCCACGAGCCCAGCGGACGCAAAGCGCATCCTCGCCGTCGTGCCCGGCATGGTCAAAGCCCGCAATTTCATCATGCAGCCTGTCAACTGCCTTATCGTGGGCATCCCCAACGTCGGCAAGTCCACGCTCATGAACACGCTGGTCGGCCGAAAAGTGGCCCGTGCAGCCAATCAGGCGGCCATCACCACTAAGCAGAAGCGGGTACACGTCAATGACGAACTGACCCTCTACGACACCCCCGGCGTGCTCTGGCCCAAAATCGTCAACGCGGAGGCCTCGTACATGCTGGCTGGCAGCGGAGCCGTGCGCGAGACCGCCATGGACAACGCCGAGGTCGCCGCACGCGTCGGAGACTATCTGCTGCGCGAATACCCGGACCTGCTCCTGGCCCGGTACAAATTGACGGAACTGCCCGCCGGGGGGCTTGAGATGCTGGAAGCCATCGGCAGAAAACGAGGTTGTCTGATCAAGGGTGGCGAGGTCGATGTGACCAAGGCCGCCGGAATTCTGCTGAACGAGCTGCGAGCCGGGCAGATCGGGCGGATTAGCCTCCAGAAACCACCTCAACGCAAAACAACCTGACCCCTGGTCCAGACCAAAGAAAATCCCCGCCTGCCCAACAGCAAACCGGAGATTTTTCTTCCCTCACCCACCTCACACCCCGTTGAGGGGCGAGAAAGGGTCGAGGGCAAGGAGCGCGATAAAAAACGGAGCCGAAGTGTAGCCGTCTACATGAGGCTTCGTTTTTTATCGCAGCGACGCAGCCATCGGCCCTTTCTCGCCCCTCAACGCCCGTAGACGTCCTCGAATCGGACGATATCGTCTTCTCCGAGGTAGCTGCCGACCTGCACCTCGATGAGTTCCAACGGAATCTTGCCCGGATTGGCCAGGCGGTGCACCGCGCCCAGGGGCAGGTACACGGACTCGTTCTCGCGCAGCAGGATCTCCTCGTTGTCCCTGGTCACCACGGCCGTGCCCTGAACCACCACCCAGTGTTCGGCGCGGTGGAAATGCTTTTGCAGCGACAGGACCTGCCCCGGCGTCACGCTGATGCGCTTGACCTGATAGCGCACCCCGTCGCCGATGGACTCGTAATGTCCCCAAGGCCTGAAGACCTTCTTGTGGGACACGGCCTCAATGCGGTTCTCGGCCTTGAGCTTGTCCACGATTTTCTTCACTTCCTGCACCCGGTCGCGCGGCGAGATCAGGACCGCGTCGGAGGTTTCGACCACGATGTGGTTCTCCAGCCCCACGGCAGCCAGCAGGCGCGTCTCGGCGTGCAAGTAGGAATCGCGCACGTCGCAGAGCACCACATCCCCCTTGGTCACGTTGCCGCTTTCATCCTTGCCCCCGGCCTGCCACAGCGCCTCCCAGGAGCCCAGGTCGTTCCAGCCGCAGGACAGGGGCACCATCACGCCCTTGTCCGTCTGCTCCATCACCGCGTAGTCAACGGAATCTTCGGGGCACGCGGCAAAGGCGTCCTTGTCCAACCGCAGAAAATCGAGATCCTGACCGGCGGCGTCCAGAGCCTTGCGGCAGGCGTGCACAATGGCCGGGGCAAATCGCTCCAGCTCGTCGAGCACGGTCCTGGCCCGGAAGACGAACATGCCCGAATTCCAGAAATATTGTCCTGAGCTGACATAAGTTTCGGCCGTGGCCAGATCAGGCTTCTCGACAAAGCGCTCGATGGCCCTGGCTGATGAATCGTCCATGGCCCTGCCCTGCAGGATATAGCCGTAGCCTGTTTCCGGAGCCGTCGGGACGATGCCGAAGGTGACCAGATGCCCCCTGGCGGCGTAGGCGGCGGCCTGTCGCACCGCGCCGTGAAACGTTTCCACATCGCTGATGAGGTGGTCCGCAGGCAAAACCAGAAGCAGGGCCTCGGGCTCCTCCGCCAGAACCCGCAGGGCCGCGACGGCCACGGCCGGGGCCGTGTTCCTGCCCACAGGTTCCAGAATGATGGCGGCCGGGTTCACACCCATGCTCCGCATCTGCTCGGCGATGATGAACCGGTGGTCTTCGTTGCAAATGATGACCGGCTGCGCGATCTCTTCCATGTCCTGCAAACGCATGAGAGTGTTCTGGACCAGCGTGTTGTCGTCAATCAGAGGCAGCAGCTGTTTGGGATACAGCTTGCGGGAAAGAGGCCACAGTCTGGTGCCGGAACCACCGGCCAGAATGACGGGAATGATCATGTGCTTCTCCAAAAAATCGAAATAAGGGCAAACTGCGCCATGCGGCAAAAGCTCCGCACGGCGCAGTCCATTGTCCGCCACCTCGGGAGCCTGGAATGAGGGTACATCCGCATGGACTCCCTGACCGAAATCGTCCAGGCCATCTTGCACCGAGCTGGTAAGTTTTTTCAACTTCGCGGATTGATATACGCATTCAAACCGGGCTTATCTACCTCAGATGATGACAAAATCAAATAACATTTTCCCCGCTGACGCAACAGGGACGGGCCGTGGCGGCCAGCCTGGGCCTATGCGGGCAGGGGTCTGGATTTATGAAGGTCTTTCCCGTACATGCAACGGATCAAGCCATCCACGGGCGACATGAGGCAAAAAATGAACAGAAACGTGATCGATATCTTTCCTGACGAGTTGGAAGAATTCAGGACCAAGACCAGGGAGCGCAATTATCTTCTGGTCGATGTGCGTCAACCCGTCGAATATGCCGAAAGCCATATTCCGGGCGCCCAACTCATTCCCCTGCCGGAAATTGAAGACCGTCTCGGGGAACTGGAAGAAGACAAGAACCTCATTCTGTATTGCCGCACCGGAGGCAGATCCGCCGTGGCCGCCGCCCTGATCAAGGACGCGGGCCCAAGGCAGGGCCTGCTCTACAATCTGGTCGGCGGAATCACCGGCTGGGAAGGCAAAGAGCTTAAAGACATCCCCCATCTTGAGCTCTTCCCGCGCGACATGCCCCTGGCCCAGACCCTCTATCGGGCCATGAACATGGAAAAAGGCGCCTGGCTTTTCTACAGCGACCTCGCTCAGGAGTACAAGGACACGGAGCTGGGGCTCATGCTCAAGGATCTGGGCGGCAAGGAGGAAGTGCACGCCCGCAGCATCTTCACCTACTGGAGAAAGCACGCCAAGAAGCAGACGCTGGAGAGTTTCGAAGAGGTTTTCGAACACCTTGACGGAAGGATCATGGAAGGTGGCAAGCCCATCTCCGCCTGGATGGCCCGCCTGGGCAAGGACCCGGACGACCGGGTGCTGCGCCTGCTGGAACTGGCCTGCGAGATCGAATACTACGCCTACGACCTCTACCGGGGTCTGGCCAAACGGGACCGCGATGCCGAGGCAGTCGAGACCTATCTGCTCCTGGCCGAGCAGGAAAAAGCCCATGTCCGCGTCATCTCCAAAGCCCTGAACCGGTTTTTTGGTGATTGAAGTCTTTTTAGGCCATGCTCACGACTATGCCGAGGCTTCAAGGGAGATACCGGGCCTGCTGGAGCGCGTCCTGCCGAACATTTCCGGCTCCCGGGTCTTGATCAAGCCCAACTTCGTCGCCCTGCGCAATGCCCACCTCTGCTGCACCCATGCCCAGGTCATCGCCGCCGCGGCGCGCCATTGCCACGAGCGTGGAGCCCGCGTGGTCGTGGGCGACTCGCCGGCCTTCGGCACCGCCCAGGCCATAGCCCGGACCTTAGGCCTGCTTGAACTGCTGCGACCTATCGGGGTTGAAGTCATCACGCTTAAACGTGGAGTGGGGGTCCAAAGCGGCAAGGTACGGGTCCCAGTTTCCGCCGACGCCCTCGACGCCGACCTCATCCTGAACCTGCCCAAGTTCAAGGCCCATTCCCAAATGCGCTTCAGCGGAGCGGTGAAAAATCTGTTCGGATGCGTGACCGGGGTCAACAAGGCGTGGATGCACGCTTTGCACGGGGACAAGGAAGGAAGGTTCACGGAGATGATCTGCGGCCTCTTGAAGGTTCTGCCGCCAACGGTGAGCCTCATGGACGGGGTGGAGGCCATGCACCGCACGGGGCCCATCGCGGGAGAAGCCTACAAGCTCGGTTTTCTGGGAGCCAGCGCCGGATCGGTGCCTCTGGATACTGCCGCAGGCATGGTTCTTGGCGCCACGGTGGAGCTCTTTCCGGTCTGGAACCAATGCCTCAGTGCAGGGCTTCCCGGCGCGGATCCCGCGACCCTGAGCTACCCCCTGCAAAAACCCGGAGATTATGACGCACGGGACTTCGTGCTGCCCGTCACCCTCAAGCCGGAATCCTTTCGACCGGACGTTCTGCTGCAAAGCCTGCTCAAGCGCACCTGGCTTGCACGCTTCAAAAATTAGATTGTTAGTCCTGCTGCAGTCCCTGGCCTTGGGGAATACGCACATGGAAAACGGTACCCGCCTCGCCGGTTTCGAACCAGACCTTGCCGTGCAGGTAGTTCGTGCACAAGAGATGCACGCTGTACACTCCAAGACCGCGTCCCGGCCCCTTGGTGGAGAAGGAACGGCGAAAAAGCCGCTGCTGCACTTCCTCGGGCATGGCCCCGGGATTATGCACCTCGATGTGGCACAAACCATTTTCCATTCTCCCGTGCAGACGCACGGTTCCTCCAATCGGGGTCGCCTCCAGCGCATTTTTGAGCAGATTCATGCAAATGCGGTGCACGATGGTCCGGTCGGAAATGAGCTCGTCCGAGGCGTCCACATCCACGAGGATGTCCTTGCCGCTGCCCAGGGCGTGCTGAGCGTGAATATTGGCCAACCCCTGCATCAACTGACCAAGGGAAAAGCGTTCAAGGGAAAGACTCAGATCGTTGTTTTCTGCGGCCAGAAGTTTTTGCTGAGCCGCGATCTCATCCACGCACAGGTCGAAATACGGCAAAATCGTATCCAGAAGCTCCCGGTTGTCTCCGCTCAGATCCGTCCGCAGGAAATGAAGAATCCCCTTGACCGCGCCGACGGTATTCAAAATATCGTGCAGGAAAACCTGCTCCAGGGCGCGGCATCGTTTCTCATGGCTGCAATCGTGAAAGGAAAGGGCCACAAAAGTCCTGCCGTCAAGGGATAGGGGGATGGCCCTGACTTTGAAATCCCTGGCCTCGAAGCGATCATTGGCATGAGTGGTCAGGGCGCATTCCGTTTCCCCGGACAGGCCGTTCAGACCGGACTGAATACCCAGATGCGCGCCGCAATCGCAGCAGGTGGGCCCGAACCCGCATCCGGATTGGCAGGCGTTGATGCAATGCATAAAATCCCCCGGTCGCTTGCCCCACAATTCCTCGACCGTTGCGGCGCGGGCCAGTTCCAAAACTTCCCGGGTGCAATAGACCAGCCGGCGGTCGGAATTGAGAACCATGATCAGGGCATGGGATTCATCAAGGACTTTTGCAAGGTGCTCACCGTGTAAAAATTCGGAGTACAGTTCGGCAAAGTATTGTATATTCACGCTTTCCTGGCCTTGGTGGCTGCGTTGATTGTATTTTCAGGATTTGCATCCGTACTCAGGCGATCTGGAAAGGTCAATGTTGCGGCCAGGGCTGCCTTAAGGGTAAGAAGCTGACTGCCCGCCGAGACCAGGGCAGGCATAGTAAGCCGGAATCGACACGCGGGACCTCACAACCAATTGGACAACTACATGCTCATGCAACGCTGGAAATGGATTATCACCGGAGGGGTGCAGGGCGTCGGCTTTCGCCCTTTTGTCTATAAGGCGGCCCTGCACGCCCAGGTCACCGGCCAGGTCTCGAACACGCCGCAAGGGGTGCTCATCGAGGTTCAGGGCCTCTCGGAACAGTTGTGCGCCTTCGAGGAGACCTTTGCATCGACCCTCCCGCCCCTGGCCCGCATCGTGACATGGGAACGGGAGATAACGGACCCTCGGCCCGGCGAAGAGTCGTTCCAGATTCTCAAGAGCACGGGCGGCCACGGCCATCAGGTGCTGATCAGCCCGGATGTGGCCACCTGCAAAGACTGCATCGCGGACATGAGCGATCCCGCTGATCGCCGCCACCGCTACGCTTTCACCAACTGCACCAACTGCGGTCCACGTTACACCATCACCCGGTCCATTCCCTATGACCGCAGCAGCACGTCCATGGCGTGCTTTCCGCTCTGCCCCGAGTGCCTCGAAGAGTACGAAAATCCGCTCGACCGGCGCTTTCATGCCCAGCCCAATGCCTGCCCGGTCTGCGGCCCCCGGCTCTGGCTGACGGACAAGCACGGCGCGCTGCTGGGCGAAAACGATGAGGCGGTCTGCCGCACGGTCGAACTGCTGCTGGCGGGCGGACTCGTGGCCATGAAGGGGCTGGGCGGATTCCACCTCGTCTGCGACGCCCGAAACCAGGAGGCCGTGCATGAACTGCGAACCCGCAAAAACAGAAAGGACAAACCACTGGCGGTCATGGTCAAAGACCTGGACGCGGCCCGCAAACTGTGCGTCCTGACCGAGGCCGAAGAAAAGCTGCTTGCGCGCATGGAGCGGCCCATCGTCCTGACCCTAGCCCGGAAGGACGCGGGCCTTGCGCCGGGGCTATCGCCGGACACGGAGTTTCTGGGGATCATGCTGCCCTACACTCCCTTGCACCATGTGCTCTTCGAAGAACTGCACAAATTAGCGCACCAGCCTGCGGCTCTGGTCATGACCTCCGGAAATCTGAGCTCCGATCCCATCTGCCTCGGCAACCGCGAAGCCCTGCGCCGCCTGGGAACAATCGCGGACCACTTTCTCCTGCACAACCGCGACATCCTCATCCGCTGCGACGACTCCGTGCTGCGCGTGGTGGACGGACAACCCCAGTTCATCCGCAGGGCGCGCGGGTTCACGCCCGCGCCCATCGACCTGGCCCAGGACGGCCCGACGGTGCTTGGAGTCGGGCCGCTGCTCAAGAACACCCTGTGCCTGACCAAGGGTCGACAGGCCTTTGTCTCACAGCACATCGGAGACCTGGAGCACCTCGAAGCCTACGGCTTTTTCAGGGAAATCTGCGCCCACCTGACCGACATCCTGCACGTCGAGCCCAAAGCCGTGGTCCACGACCTGCATCCGGATTTCCTGAGCACGGGCTTTGCCCGCGAGTCCGGGCTGCCCTGCCTGCCCCTGCAGCACCATTATGCGCATATCCATGCCGTCCTGGCCGAGAACCGCCACCTCGGACCGGCCATCGGCCTGGCCCTTGACGGCACGGGTCTGGGCGACGACGGAACCCTGTGGGGAGGCGAAGCCTTGCTGGTCAACACGGCCAAATTGGAGCACAGGCGTCTGGCGCGTTTTTCACAGGTCATGCTGCCCGGCGGCGACGGAGCCACGCGCGAACCCTGGCGGCTGGCCCGGGCCTATCTCCACGCGCTCGGTATTGGCGAACCCCAGGACAGACAGTGGCCGTGGCTTGCGGAACATTCCGGAGCGGACAAGGTCGTCGCTCAGATGCTCGCCCGCCGCCTCAACTCTCCCCTCTCCTCCAGTTGCGGACGACTTTTCGACGCCGTGGCGGCCATGCTCGGCCTGTGTCAACGCATTTCCTACGAAGGCCAGGCGGCCATCAAGCTCGAGGCAATACAAGACAAGGACGAAAAAGGTGTTTATACGTGTCCCATAATTGAATATGATGACATCATCGAGCTCCATACATTGGAGCTTTTTGCCCAGGCTCATGCGCAGTGGAGCGAAGGGGCGTGCCCAAGCAAAATAAGCAGGCGTTTCCATCTTGGACTCATTGACGGGCTGACCCGGCTTTGCGTCGGCCTGTCGGAAAAATCCTCCTGCTCCACAGTGGCCTTGAGTGGCGGAGTCATGCAAAACCTGACCCTGGCCTGTGGACTGCCAAGCGCGCTTGCGCAAAGCGGGCTGACCGTTCTCACCCATCAGTCCCTGCCGCCCAATGATGCCTGCATCTCACTCGGCCAAGCCGCATACGGCACTTTGGTACTGCAACCCTAACAGGAGCGCCTCTCGTGGATATATTCTCCCCCATCAAAAAATTTTTCAGCATCCTGTGGAAGGTGTTGGGCACTGCCAGAAACGTCATCTCGAACATCTTTTTCCTCGCAGTGCTCATTTTCCTTGTGGCGGCCATTTTTGTCGACACGGATGAGCCGCTGGAACAGAACTCGGTGCTCATCATCAATCCGTCCGGAACACTGGTCGAAGAGAGCACTGCCCCGGAACCGGCCGAAGCCTTCCTCAAAAAAATGGGACGCGAGACGTCCAAGGCGGATGAGACCAAGGCTCAGGATGTCATCGACGCCATCCGCAGGGCAGCCACGGATTCCAAAATCAAGGCAATGGTCATCGACCCCAGAGATCTGGACGGCTGCGACACCACTAAGATCATGGACATCGGCAAGGCCATCCGTGACTTCAAAGAGACCGGAAAACCCGTACTGGCCCACGCCATGGTCTACACCCAAGGGCAGTATCTGCTGGCATCCTATGCCGATACGATCTCGCTCAATCCTCTGGGCGGAGTGCTCATCACCGGGTTTGGCATGTACCAGACCTACTTCAAGGGTCTTTTGGACAAAACCCGGATCAATTTTCATGTCTTCCGCGTTGGGGACTACAAAACCGCCGTGGAACCCTTCGTGCGCGACTCCATGTCAGAGCAGGCCCGTGAGTCGGCACGGGGATGGCTGGGCGGGCTGTGGAAAGCCTATCTTGACGAAGCGGCCAAAAACAGAAGCATCTCTGCCTCCGAAATCGTGGACTACGTAGACAACATCGACACCAAACTGGGCGACGTGGGCGGAGATGCGGCACGCCTGGCCTCCGCCACCAGGCTGGTCGACGAAATCAAGACATCCGCCCAGTTTGACCAGCTTCTGGCGGGCAAGATCGGGCAGAAGACCGAAAATCTGCATCTCGTCGAGTTCCAGAACTATCTGGGCATGACCCAGGCCAAAGCTCATGCGGGCAAGGAAATCGTCGGCATCATTCGCGCCCGTGGAGCCATCCTGCCCGGCAAGCAGCCGGAAAAAATGACCGGCAGCGAGTCCATCGCGGAGCTCTTCGAGCAGGCCAGGCAAGATCCGTCCATCGTGGCCGTGGTTCTGCGGCTCGACAGTCCCGGCGGCAGCGCGGCGGCTTCCGAGGAAATCCATCACGAGATCGCGCGCACACAGGAAGCGGGCAAGCCCGTCGTGGTCTCCATGGGCAGCATGGCCGCCTCCGGAGCATACTGGATCGCCTCCGGGGCTAACCGCATCGTAGCCTCCCCGACGACCCTGACCGGCTCGATCGGCATTTTCGCGGCCTTCCCCACCTTCGAAAACACAGCCCGTGATCTGGGCATCACCAGCGACGGCATAGGCACCACCGCGCTCTCTGATCTGGGCAACCCCCTGCGGCCCCTCTCTACGCAAAGCGAAGCTTCCATCAAGCATCTTCTGCAGTTCGGCTACGACCTGTTCATTTCGCGCGTGGCCAATGGCCGCAGGATGGCTCCGGCCGACGTTGAAAAGGTGGCTCAAGGGCGGGTCTTCCTGGGTCAGGAGGCCTTCGAGCGCAAACTGGTCGATCAGCTTGGGGGCCTGGATGACGCCGTCAAAACCGCTGGCAGTCTGGCCGGGCTTACCGTCGTGAACAGCCGCGACCTGCACCGGAAGCTCTCGTCCCCGGAAAAATTCATGGAGGCTTTGTTTTCGACGGGCCAAACCCTGTTTACTCCCCAGTCTCCGGCCATCTCCAAGCTTCTGGCCATGGTTGAAGCCCAGGCGGGAATCCTGGATACCTTCGCCGACCCGAACCACATCTATGCCCGCAGCCTGGAATGCGAAGCATCCATATTCTAGAAGATTTCCGCCCGGCGCCAGCCGCCGGGCGGCCCCCTTCTTTTTCCGCCTTGCCAACCCCTCGCCTAGCGTTTAAAAATTTAGTTTTTGCCTGACAGCGAATCCGCTTTCGCGTCACGTATCCAACCGCAGCAGCCCTTGCCGGCCTCATATACGGAACCGTCATGCCTCAAAAAGGACCACATATTTCCCTGGCCCCCGAACGTCTGGTCAAACGCGTCTTGGGCCTCCCCCTGGAAGAATTCCAGACCTGGCCCGAATATTTGCAACAGCTGGCCCTGGATTTGGCCGAAGAACTGTTCATCATCCGCTACAACCCATTCATCCCGGCCAAGGACGTTCGTCAGAGCGTGGGCGCCAGGCTGCAGGCCGAGCGGGCCGCCCTGTCCCCACAGTATTACCGGGAACTGTCAGGGTGCCTCGAGCGGTTCTGGGAAAGCTTCGAGGCGGACCAGAAGTTCAAGGCCGCGCTCATCTCGCGGCTGTCCGCGATCCTGGACAAGGAGCAGATCGTCTCCGCGTCCAACAACCTGATAGAATGCTCCACCGATGCCACGGACCTGCGCATGGAATTGCCGGCCCTGGTCGTCTTTCCGGAGAACACGTCCCAGATCCAGGGAATCATCCGCCTCGCCAACGAAATGGGCTTTCCCATAGTACCCAGAGGCGGCGGGTCCGGCCTGACCGGCGGGGCGGTGCCTGCCAAGCCGCGCAGCGTGATCCTGAGCCTGAGCCGCCTCAAACAGATCATCGACGTCGACACGGAAAACCGGACTATCACAGTGCAGTCGGGCGTCATCACCCTGACCGCCATCCAGGCGGCGGCGGCCAAGGGCATGCTCTTCACCGTGGACCCTGCCTCCAAGGCGGCCTCCTCCATCGGCGGCAATGTCTCGGAAAACGCGGGCGGCCCCTTCGCCTTTGAATACGGGACCACGCTGGACAACCTCTTCTCCTACAAGATGGTCATGCCCACGGGCGAGGTGATCCAGATCAAGCGTGTCGATCATCCCCGGCACAAAATCATGGCCGATGAAGCGGCTGTGTATGAAATCCTGGACGAGTTCGGCAACCGCAAGGACCTCATCACCCTGAAGGGCGACGAAATCCGCGGCACGGCGCTCGGCAAGGACGTAACCAACAAATTTCTGGGCGGTCTGCCCGGAGTGCAGAAGGAGGGCGTGGACGGCATCATCACCGAGGCCACCTTCACCCTCCACCCCGTCCTGCCCCATTCGCGGGTCATGTGTCTGGAATTTTACGGAAATTCCATGCGCAACGCCATGTATGTCATAAAAGATATCGTAGCGATGCGCGATGAGATCCGCACGCGAGGTGATCTGGTCAAGCTCGCCGCCCTGGAGGAATTCGGGATCAAGTACGTCCAGGCCATCGAATACTCCAAGAAATCCCTGAAATTCGACGGCATCCCCATCTCGGTCCTGATCGTCCAGCTCGATTCGACGGACGAAGAGGCCATCTTCGCGGCGGTGCGCCGCATCGTCGAAATCTGCGAAGAGTACGACAACGTGGACAGCTTCGTGGCGGCCGATCCCCGCGAGGCCGAGGTGTTCTGGCACGACCGCCATCAGCTCTCGGCCATCTCCAAGCGCACCAGCGGATTCAAGCTCAACGAAGACATCGTCATCCCGCTTGAAGTCATCCCGGACTTCTCGGATTTTCTGGAAGCGCAGAACCTCCACTATCTGGCCATCGCCTATCGCGATGCCCTGCGGCAGGTGCAGGCGCTGCCGGGAATCGAAGTCGACGACGAATTCGTGCGGATGGAGATGGATGTGGCCTCATCCATCATCAAGGGCAGGACCTCCAAGGAAGATCTGCCCGAGCAGGAACTGGAACTACAGACGTCCTTCTTCTTCCAGCACCTCAAATCCAAGTATTCCAAGCTGCACGAGGAGTTGAGCAAGATCCTCGAGAACATGCAGAACACCCGCGTCGTCATCGCCAACCACATGCACGCGGGCGACGGCAACTGCCACGTCAACCTGCCGGTCAACTCCAATGACCCGCGCATGCTGGGGCTGGCCGAAGAGGCGGTGGAGAAGATCTTCCACAAGGTGCTCGAATTCAAGGGGCAGGTGTCGGGCGAGCACGGCATCGGCATCACCAAGATCGGCTTTTTGGCCGAGGAGAAAATCGTAGCCCTGCGCGCCTACAAGAAGAAGGTCGACCCCAACAACATCTTCAACCCCGGCAAGCTGACCCAGCGCGACCTGGTGGTCGTGCCGTACACCTTCTCCTTCAATCGGCTGATCAAGGACATCAACAAGACGGCCCTCCCGGGCAAGGAAAGCCTGATCAACCTGCTCCTGAACGTGCAGACCTGCACCCGCTGCGGCAAGTGCAAGCAGGTCTGCCCCATGTACCTGCCCCAGAAGGGGCTGCTCTTCCATCCGCGCAACAAGAACATCACCCTGGGTGCCCTGGTCGAGGCCATCTACTACTCGCAGCTGCAAAACGGTGAGCCCGAGACGCGCCTTTTGGGCGAGCTGCGCAAGATCCTCGAGCACTGCACGGCCTGCGGTAAATGCTACGCCGTCTGCCCGGTCAAGATCCGCACCCAGGACGTGACTCTGCAGATGCGGGCCTATCTGGAAGAGAAAGGCGCGGGCGGGCACCCGTTCAAGAACCGCGTCCTGAACCTCCTGAGCCAGGATCCCCAGAGCAGCCTGCCCAGGATGGCCAAGATCGCCGGGATCAGCCAGGATCTCGGCAACCGGGCCGTGAGCCTCTTGCCGGCCAAATGGCGGGAGCGCATGGACAGCCCTCTCCTGCGCGGCAAGGGACCGGCCACCCAGTTCAAGAACCTGAAGGAAGGGCTGCTCCTGGGCAAAGGCAACATCATCACCGCCAAGGAAACCGGAAGCAAGCGCGCGGTCATCTATTTCCCGGGCTGCGGCGCGGGCCTCTTCTACCGCTCCATCGGCATGGCCTCGGTGCGGCTGCTGCTCGACGCGGGGGTGAGCGTGGTCATGCCGCCGGACCACCTCTGCTGCGGCTATCCACTGCTGGCCTCGGGCTGCCGTGATCAGTTCGAACGCATCGGCGCGGAAAACCAGAAAGTCCTCGAAGGACTCATCCGCCAGGCAGAAGCCGCAGGTTTCGTCATCAAAGCCGTGCTGACCTCCTGCGGCACGTGCCGGGAGGGCATCCGCAACTATCGCCTCAAATCGCTGGAAACCCGTCAGGTGGAATTCCAGGATGTCGTCCAGTTCATCATCCAGCAGGCCAAGGGCGACTTTGGTCAAGGGCCGGAGCGCCTGCTCTACCACGCAGCCTGCCACCATGAATGGACCGGGGTTCCGCCCTTGAAGGCGGGCGAAATTTACGCCAGTGAGCTCGGCAAGCTGGTGGGCTCCGAAGTGAGCATCTCGCCCTTCTGCTGCGGCGAATCGGGACTCGGCGCGCTCACTTCGCCCAAGATCTACAATCGCCTGCGCTCCCGGAAAAAGGAGCAGCTCACGGCGGACCTCTCCGGATACCCGGCCGACAGCCCGGTCATCGTGGGCTGCCCGTCATGCAAGATCGGCATCAGCCGCTCCCTGCTCGAAATGGGCGCCAAGCGCGAGGTCCTGCACAGCCTTGAATTCCTGGCCAAGCTGAGGCACGGCGACGCATGGCGCAAGGCCTTCCACAAGCAGCTGGCCAAAGCCACCGTAGAGAACGGTGTGCAGATCGTGGCCCTGGCCCCATGAAGCTCCTGGGGATCGACTTCGGACAAAAGCGGATCGGACTGGCCGTGGCCCTGGGGGGCATGGCCTTTCCCTTGAGGACCCTGGTCAAGAGCAGCCGCGACAAGCTGTTTTCGGATTTGCTTGGGATCATCGAGCGCGAAGGCGTCGAGGGCATCGTCCTGGGCCTGCCCCTTGACATGGATGGAGCGCAGACCCTGACCACCAGACAGGTCCTGAACTTCCGGGACAGCCTGGCCCGGCGCACGAAGCTGCCCATCCATCTGGTCAACGAGGCCCTGACATCCTTCGACGCCCGCGACCGTCTGCGCGAGGCCGGAGTTCCGGAGCGCAAACAGAAGGAAATGCTCGATCAGATGGCCGCGGTCTGCATTCTGGAAATATATCTGGGGAATCAATGAAACTTTGGTTGAAACTGACCTTGGCCGGTTTGGCCCTTGTGGTGCTAGGCGCTGGGGCCGCGCTGTTCGAGGCATGGCATTTCGTGGAAACTCCGCTGGACCCCGCAGCAAATGCCACACAGATCTTCGTCGTCGAGACGGGCGAATCCTGGCGCGCTGTCTCCGTGCGCCTGGAAGAAAAAGGCATGGTGTCCTGGGGCGAAGGCTTCCGTCTTTACGCCCGCATGCAGAAAAACCCCCTGCAGGCCGGAGAATTTGAACTGACGGCAGCCATGAGTCCTCGAAAACTCTTTGAGGTCTTGGCGTTCGGCCAGCCCATCCTGCACCGCCTGCACTTCGCCGAAGGGCTGAACATGCGCGAGGTGGCCCTGGCCGTGAACGCCACCGGCCTGACCACGGCCGACCGATTCCTGGCTGCGTGCCGCGACCAGGATTTCCTGCGTTCCCAGGGCGTGGGCGCCACGGACGCCGAGGGCTATCTTTTCCCGGAAACCTACTTCTTCGCACGCATCCCGAAACAGGACCCCTACCCCATCCTCAAGGCCCTGCTGGACCGTTTTAAATCCACCGTCGCCCAGTTGCCCCAATCGCAAGATTTCCAGGAACTGCATCGCGTGGTCATCCTGGCCTCGCTGGTCGAGAAGGAGACCGCCATCCCCTCCGAACGCCCCACCGTGGCAGGGGTCTATGCCAAACGTCTGCAGATAGGCATGCTTCTGCAATGCGACCCAACCGTCATCTACGGACTGGGAGAAAATTTCGACGGCAACCTGCGCCGCCATCACCTGCAGGACCCTGCCAACCCCTACAACACCTACGTCCATCCGGGCCTTCCCCCCGGTCCCATCTGCTCACCGGGCAAAGCGTCTCTCCTGGCCGCTTCCAGCCCCGAAGAGCACAGCTTTCTGTATTTCGTGGGCAGACAGGACGGTTCGCACCATTTCAGCCGCAGCCTGTCCGAACACAACAATGCGGTCATCAAGTACCAGCGACGCGGACGACCGTTTCCCGCCTCACGAACTTCGACGCCCGATTGAGCTGAGCAGATGTCATTGCAACAAGTCCTCATCCCCTTGAAGAAGGGGCACCCTCCCTTTATGCCTTTGTAAATTCCTGGAAAGTACGGATTCACCGTGGCCGACACAAGGCCGCCTTTGCAGGTATGACGTCAGCCTGTCTCGTGACTTTTTGCAGTGGGAACTGACCAGGCGCCCTCTCCATGCAATACCTGCCGCTCATGGCAGGTTTTTATTGTCCTCCCGCGAAAGATAATCGATTCCAGATCTCAAATTCCCGCTTCAGTTATTCTTGATAATCAGTTATGTAGTTGTCCGCATCGTCGACTCCATGTCGGTACATATTCACCCGCATCAACGGTGAGTTACAGGAACGGGCACCCTACCCTCACGTGAAAAACCCGCACGGACGTTCCGTGTTGGCAAGCATATCGGTTCATCATCAAAGGAGGTTCGTTGTGAAGAAACTGCTCTTTCTCGCTCTGGCATTCGTCTTTCTGGCCACGGCTGCCCAGGGT
Source organism: Desulfomicrobium sp. UBA5193 (assembly GCA_002412965.1). Taxonomy (GTDB): domain Bacteria; phylum Desulfobacterota; class Desulfovibrionia; order Desulfovibrionales; family Desulfomicrobiaceae; genus Desulfomicrobium. The sequence continues at coordinate 558,046 of DHWB01000003.1, read as the reverse complement.
AAAACGCTCAAAATGGCCCTTGACGCCGACCCCGAGTCCATGGACCCGCATGTCCAGCTTTCCGGTGGCATGCTGCAGTACACGCACCTGTGTTTCGACCCGCTCATCCGCTGGACCAAGGACATGAAGTTCGAGCCCCGTTTGGCCACCAAATGGGAACGCATCGATCCTTTGACCGTGCGCTTCACCCTGCGCAAGGGCGTCAAGTTTCACTCCGGCAATCCCTTCACCGCAGCGGACGTGGCCTGGACCATGGAACGCCTGAAGAAAAGCGAAGACTTCAAGGGCCTCTTCACTTCTTTTGCCACGCCCAAGATCATCGACGACTACACCATCGACATCATCACCACCGAGCCCTATCCGCTGGTGGAGAACATGGCCACGTACATCTTCCCGCTTGATTCCAAGTTTTACACAGGCACCGACGAAAAGGGCCTGCCCAAGGACGCCATCGTCAAGACCGATTACTCCTTCGCCAACCAGAACGAATCCGGCACCGGCCCCTTCATCGTCGAATCCCGCGAACACGGCGTGAAGCTCGTCTACAAGCGCTTCGCCGACTACTGGGACAAGGACAGCAAGGGCAACGTGAGCGAGATCATCCTCACCCCCATCAAGGAAAACGCGACCCGCACCGCGGCACTGCTGTCCGGCGGTGTTGACTTCATCGCTCCGGTTCCTCCCCAGGACTTCGAGCGCCTGGAGACCAACAAGGACGTCAACCTGGTGACCATGGCCGGTAGCCGCGTCATCACCTTCCAGCTCAACCAGAAGAAGAAGCCCGAATTCGCCAACCTCAAAGTCCGTCAGGCCGTCATCGCGGCCATCGACAACGCCGGCATCGTGGCCAAGCTGATGAAAGGCACGGCCACTGCGGCCCAGCAGCAGGGTCCCGAAGGCTTTGACGGCTATGTGGAAGGTCTCAAGCCCCGTTTCGACCTCGAAAAGGCCAAGACCCTGATGAAGGAAGCCGGATTCGAGAAGGGCTTTGAAGCGACCATGATCGCCCCCAACAACCGCTACGTGAACGACGAAAAGATCGCCGAAGCCGTTGTTTCCATGCTCTCCAAGATCGGCATCAAGGTCAGCCTGAAGACCATGCCCAAGGCCCAGTACTGGGATGAGTTCGACGCCCAGGTGGCCGACATCCAGATGATCGGCTGGCACTCCGACACCGAAGACTCCGCCAACTACTCAGAATACCTGCTCATGTGCCCCAACAAGGACACCGGCAAGGGTCAGTACAACAGCGGCAACTACTGCAATCCGAAGCTCGACGAACTGGTCAACAAGGCCAACGTCGAAAACGACCGCGCCAAGCGCAAGGCTCTGCTGCAGGAAGTGGAAAAGCTCGCCTACGAAGACGCCGCCTACGTGCCCCTGCACTGGCAGAACCTGTCCTGGGCAGCCAAGAAGGACATTGACATTGACCCCGTCGTCAACATCATGGACTTCCCCTACCTCGGCGACCTGGTGCTGAAATAACGGTCTTCCTGAAGAACCGTTCGCCAGACGATCACGCCAAACCCGACCGGATTTGGCGTGATCGGTACTCGATTATCACCGGCGAAACGCAAATGACTTGATCCATTCGCCGGCAGTGTGTACGCGGGGCAGGCTTTTCGAGGCCTGCCCTTTTTTGAACAAACACCCCTGTCCGCGCGGCTTCGCCGGACGGCAACGGATTCACCCATGTTTGCATTCATTGTCCGCCGCATCATTCAGGCCATTGTCGTCATGCTCATCATCAGCTTCATCGGCTTCGCACTCAAACAGAATGTGGGCGATCCGGTGCGTGAACTGACCGGCATCTCGGTTTCCGCCGCAGAGCGCGACGCAATCCGTGAAAAACTTGGCCTCAATGACCCCTTCCTGACCCAGTACGGCCGATTTCTGAAGGGTGCCGTGCTCGAAGGCAACATCGGCCAGTCCTTCTTCTACAAGAAGCCGGCCATGGAGGTCATCCTGAGCAAGGCTCCGGCCACTCTGGAGCTGGTCCTGTGTTGCTCGTTCCTGATCGTGGTCCTGTCCATCCCCATGGGCATCTACAGCGCCATCTATCCCAAGCGGCTTCTTTCGCGACTGATCATGGGCCTGAGCACCATCGGCGTCTCCGTCCCCATTTTTCTCATCGCCATCCTGCTCATCTATGTCTTCGCCATTGAGCTGAACTGGCTGCCCTCCTACGGACGGGGCGAGACCGTGAACGTCTGGGGCTGGGAGTCGGGCCTTTTGACCATGGATGGTCTAAAGCACCTCATCCTGCCGGCTACGGCCCTGACCGCTCTCATGCTCCCCCTGTTCGTGCGCCTGATCCGCTCGGAGATGATGGAGGTGCTGGAGAGCGAGTACGTCAAATTCGCCTGGGCCAAGGGCCTGCCCCGCATGCGCATCTGGTTCGTGCACGCCTTCAAGAATACGCTGTTGCCCGTCATCACCGTCGGCGGCGTGCAGCTCGGGACCATGATCGCCTTCACCATCCTGACCGAGACGGTGTTCCAGTGGGGAGGCCTCGGCTTTCTCTTCCTGGAAGCGGTCGAGCGGGCCGACACCTCGCTCCTGGTGGCCTACCTCATCTTTGTCGGCATCATTTTTGTCGTGGTGAATACCGTCGTCGACATCATCTACGGCCTGGTCAATCCCATGGTCCGCATCACAGGAAGAAAATAATGAGACTTTGGAAGCAGTTCCGCGGCTCGTACTTTTTGTACAGTTTTCTGCATGACCCCGTGGCCATGAGCAGCTTTGTCGTGCTGACCTTCTTGACCCTGGCCGCCTTCGGCGCGCCGCTCATCGCCCCGCACGACCCCTACGACACCACGACGATCAACATCATGGACTCGGAGATACCGCCCGTGTGGATGGACGGCGGCGACAAGAGCTTCACCCTCGGCACCGACTCGCAAGGGCGGGACATGCTCAGCACCATGCTCTACGGCATGCGCATCTCCATCATCATCGGGGTCGGCGCCGTGTTCCTGCAAGCCCTCATCGGCATCGTGCTCGGACTTGTCGCGGGGTACAGGGGCGGAAAGATCGACAATTTCCTGATGCGCATGGCCGACGTGCAGCTCAGCTTCTCGACCCTCATGGTCGCCATCTTCCTTTCGGCCATCTTCCAGGCGGTCTTCGGTGTGGCGGCCTTCGAGAGCATGGCCGTGCCCTTCCTAGTTTTGGTCATCGGCATCGCCGAATGGCCGCAGTACGCCCGCACCGTGCGCGCCTCGGTCCTGGCCGAGAAGAAGAAGGAGTACGTGGAAGCGGCCCGCGTCATGGGCCTGCCGGCCAACCGCATCATGTGGCGGCACATCCTCCCCAACACCATGTCACCCATCCTGGTCCTGTCCACGGTGCAGGTCGCCCACGCCATCATGAGCGAGGCGGCTCTGTCCTTTTTGGGGCTCGGCATGCCCATCACCAAGCCGTCCTTGGGGTCGCTCATCAACTCGGGATTCGACTTCATCTTCAGCGGTTCGTGGTGGATCACCATGTTCCCGGGATTTCTGCTGGTGCTTCTGATCCTGGTCATCAACCTGCTCGGCGACTGGGTGCAGGACGTCCTCAACCCCAAACTGTACAAAGGATGACCCGGAAATGACGCACCTACTCGACGTACAGGACCTGGTGGTCAAATTCCGGTTGCGCGCCGGCGACCTGACAGCCCTGAATGGCATCAATTTCACGCTCAACCCCGGCGAGCGCATGGGACTGGTCGGCGAATCGGGCGCGGGCAAGTCCGTGGCCGGATTCTCCATCATCAACCTGATCAGCAAGCCAGGCTTCATCGCCTCGGGCCGGGTCCTCTTCGAAGGCGAGGAGATCAGCGCCTATCCGCTTGAACAGCTGCGCGACATTCGCGGCAACCGCATCAGCATGATCTTCCAGGACCCGATGATGACCTTGAACCCCGTGCTGACCATCGGCACGCAGATGGTCGAGACCATCCAGGCCCACAACAAGGTCAGCACCGCCCATGCCCGCGAGATCGCCCTGGAGAAGCTGCAGAAGGTCTACATCTCCTCTCCGGGCAAGCGCCTCGGCCAGTATCCGCACGAACTTTCGGGCGGCATGCGCCAGCGCGTGGTCATCGCCATCTCGCTCTTGACCAACCCGAGCCTCATCATCGCCGACGAGCCGACCACGGCCCTCGATGTGACCATCCAGGCCGAGGTCATGGCCCTGCTCCTTGAGTTGTGCAAAAACGAGAACATGGGACTCATCCTCATCACCCACGATCTGGGCGTGGTCTCGCAGGTCACGGAAAAGATCGCGGTCATGTACGCCGGACGCATCGTCGAGCAGGGGCTGACGGACGAGATCGTGACAAACCCGAGACACCCGTACACCAGGGGCCTGATCCAGGCCCTGCCCCAGGGCAAAAGCGGCGGCAGACGCCTGCACCAGATTCCGGGCATGATGCCCAACCTGACCAGTATTCCGCAGGGCTGCGCCTTTCACCCGCGCTGCGAACAGGCTATGGACATCTGCCGCCAGGTGGCCCCCCCGCTTTTTGGCGATTCGGCAACCTCGGGCATCGCCTGTCATCTTTATGCGCAAACCAGGTAACCCATGACAGCACAAACAGATTCCCTCGTCCGCATCACCAATGTGGTGAAGCACTTCGATATTTCCGGCGGCTTCCTGGACCGGATCAGCTTTTCCGGAGGCCTACCCACCCTGACCAGGACCACGGTCAAGGCGCTCAACTCCGTCAGCCTGGACATCCGCCAGGGCGAGATCCTCTCCGTGGTCGGCGAATCGGGCTGCGGCAAGTCCACCCTGGGCCGCACGGTGCTCGGGCTCTACCCGCCCACGAGCGGCGAGATCGCCTTTCGCGGCCAACGCATCGACAATCTCTCGCCCAAAGAGATGCTCCCCTTCCGCCGCAAGATGCAGATGGTCTTCCAGGACCCTTACGCATCGCTGAACCCGCGCATGACCGTGCGCCAGATTCTGGAAGAGCCGACTCACTTTCATTTTCCCGATCTTTCTGGCTCGCAGGTCCAGGACAAGGTGGCCGAGGTCATGTGCCAGGTGGGAGTGGACCCGGCCTGGGCCGGTCGCTTCCCGCACGAATTCTCCGGCGGCCAGCGCCAGCGCATCAGCATCGCCCGGGCGCTGATGGTCGATCCGGAGTTCATCGTTGCCGACGAGCCCATCTCCGCGCTGGACGTGTCCATCCAGGCCCAGATCCTGAACCTGATCATGGACTGCCAGGAGCGCTTCGGCCTGACCTACATGTTCATCACCCACGACCTGTCCGTGGTCGAACACATCAGCACCCGGGTGGCCGTCATGTACCTGGGCACGCTGTGCGAGCTGGCCAGCAAGGAAAACCTGTACGGCGACCCACAGCACCCGTATTCACGCGCCCTGCTCTCGGCCATCCCCAAGCTCGGGCGCAAAGGCGTCGCCCATATCCGCCTCAAGGGTGAGGTTCCCACGCCCATCCATCTGCCCACGGGCTGCGTCTTCCATACCCGCTGCCCTCACACGGACGAACGCTGCCGCCGGGAGATCCCGGCCCTGCGCGATCTGCCGAACGGAAGCCAGGCCGCCTGCCACGCTCTGGAGGAAGGACGTATCTGATGGACATGCCCACAGCCCGCAAAGTCAGCGCAAGCGAAACCCTGATGACCCACCGCGCTCTGCCCGAGGACGCCAACCCGGCCGGGAACGTGCACGGCGGGGTGATCCTCAAGCACCTCGACCTGGCCGGGGCCGTGTGCGCCATGCGCCACGCGCGCATGAGCGTGGTCACGGCCTCCATCGACCGCATGGAATTCAAGGCCGCAGTGAAGGTGGGAGAACTCATGCTGCTGCATGCTAGCGTGAACAGGGTCGGCAGGCAGTCCATGGAAATCGGGGTGCGGGTGGTGGTGGAAGATCTCATGACCGGCGAGCAGCGCCACGCCGCCTCAGCCTACCTGACCTTCGTGGCCATGGGTGCAGACAAGAAGCCCGCCTCCGTGCCGGACCTGATCCTCGAAACGCCAACCCACGAACGCCGCAACCGCGAGGCGAGCATGCGCCGCGAGTTGCGCCTGGAAGAACGCAAGCGGGAACGGCTGGCCCAGGAGCTGGAGAAGGATCAAGCAGTCGGCACGCTCTGACAGGGCGTAGTGCTTTGCGAAAGCTTCACGTATTCGACAGGATTCTTAAAGCCCGAAACGATAATCCCCTGCCGCCTCCCACAACGCATACGAATATTACAATGCGCGTGAATCGGTTAAAAAGACAAAAACGCCCATAAGACCTTGCGCGTGCATTGCGCTTGCCCTCAACTTCCCGTAGAGACAAACAAATTTTCTCTTTTTCCGGGCAAGGTACATGCACGATCCCCTCGAATTCTCCCGCTATATCCAGCAAGGCGTGGCCCTTGATCTGGAAACCCATCCTCAAGATAATCTTCTGCTGAAAATCGGAGCCGTGCATCTGTCCACCCGCACCGGTCGCGCCTTTCAAGGACGGTTTGACCCACGGCAGGCATTGGCCGAACTGGACGAATCCTTCGGCGATGCTCCTTTTTTGCTCGGACACAACATCATCGGCCACGATCTGCCGTGGCTGCGTGAGCATCACCCGGACACCGGCTTTTTGCGCCTGCCCGCCCTCGACACGCTCATCCTTTCCCCGCTGGCCTTCCCCAAAAATCCCTACCACCATCTGGTCAAGGACTACAAAATCGTCCGGTCTTCCGTGAACGATCCTGTCCGCGACTGCGTCCAGGCCACCAGGGTTTTCCTGGACGAGGTCGAAGCGTTCAGGCTCACCCCCGCAGAACAGAGCCTCTTTTACGGCGCGGTCCTGGACCGCAGTCATCCGGCCAGCGGATTCAAGGAATTCTTTTCGCGTCTAACGGCAAGGCCACCCATGAACGCCCTCGAAGCTGCATCCTTCTGGATGGAGAAGGTATCCGGCCTGGCCTGTTCGCATGCGGCCAAGGAGGTCTTCAACACCCTCTGGGCGAAGCAGGAGGAAGCCTGCTGCCTTGGGTACATAATGGCCTGGCTCGAAGTAGCCGGCGGCAATTCCGTGCTCCCGGCCTGGGTCTGGAAGCGTCATGCGCTGGTTCCGGGCACCCTGCGCACGTTACGGGAAAATCCATGCCGCGACCCGCACTGTGCCTACTGCATGTCGGCGTTCGATCCCAAGGCCCAGCTCCTGCGCTATTTCGGCCATGATGATTTTCTGCCCATCCATGGTGAGGACCCTCCCTTGCAACGCCTCGTGGTCGAATCCATGATCAACGGGCTGGACTGCCTGGCCATTCTGCCCACAGGGGCGGGAAAATCCCTGTGCTATCAGCTGCCGGCCCTGATTCGGGCCGAGCAGCGTAAAACCCTGACCATCATCATTTCACCGCTGCAATCCCTGATGAAGGACCAGGTCGACGGCCTCAGCCGCAAGGGCATCCTGCAGGGATGCACCATCAACTCATCCCTCACCCAGCTAGAACGGAAAAAAACATTGGAGGCCATCCGCCTCGGAGATCGCGACCTCGTCTGGATCGCCCCGGAGCAATTGCGCAACAGCGGGGTGAAGGACGTGCTCAAAAGCCGGGAGATAGGGATGGTCGTCATGGATGAAGCCCACTGCTTCTCCAAATGGGGACATGATTTCCGACCCGACTATCTGGCCCTGGCCACCTTCCTGCAAGACATTGTCCCCCCGCCACCCTATCCCGAGCCGCAAATCGCCTGCTTCACTGCCACCGCCAAACAGGACGTGCGCGATGAAGTGCTGGAATATTTCCGTACGGAGATGGGCCGGGACCTAGTCCTCTTCGAAGGCGGCCACGAGCGGCCCAATCTGCGCTTTGACGTCATCCCCTGCGCCGACGTCGATAAGCTCGACCGCATGGACGCCATCCTGAAGGAGATGCTGCCACCCGGCCAAACCGGAGGAGGCATCGTCTTTGCGGCCACGCGCAAACAGACCCAGGAGTACGCGGAACTCCTTTCTGACCGGAACTGGTCCGTGGACTACTATCATGCGGGCAGAACCCCCGAAGAAAAACGATCGGTGCAGGACCGATTTTTGGGTGGAACGCTGCAGGTCATCGTGGCCACCAACGCCTTCGGGATGGGCGTGGACAAGCCGGACGTGAGAGTGGTCATCCATGCCTCGCCCCCGGGCTCCCTCGAGAACTATCTGCAGGAGGCAGGCAGAGCGGGCCGGGACCGCCATCCCGCCATGTGCTGCCTGCTTTTCGACCCCGAGGACCTGAACACCCAGTTCGATTTGTGCCGGGCCTCGGAACTGTCCATGCGCGACATCAAATACCTTTACAGCGGCCTTAAGAGCCTGGCCGATTCCCGCAGGGCCGACACGCTGGTCATGACCTCGGGAGAACTCATGGCCGCCGAGGAAGTGGCCGACTACACCTTCGACGCCCTGGACCGGGGTGAGCCGCTCCTGGACACGAAGGTCCGCACCGCGCTGGCATGGCTGGAGCGAAGCGGGAAAGTCACGCGCGGAGACAACAAGACCACTGCTATAGATGGCAGCATTCTGGTCGCGTCCCGCGAAGAAGCCGAGAAGCGTATCGCCAAACTGGATCTTTCGCACTCGGAAATTGAACTGTGGCGAGAATTGGTGGGTGTCCTGATGCAGGCCGAGCCCAAGGAACTCCTCAACACCGACGACTTGGCCCTGCGGCTGGGCGCAGATCCCGACAGGATTCTGGGCGCTCTGCGCTCCATGCGCGAAGCGCGCATCCTGGACCACGACCTGAACATGACCGCCTTCGTACGCAAGGGCATCAGCGACGACGCCCTGTCACGCTTCGCCGCGTACACCGGACTGGAAGAAGCGTTGCTGCGGCTCATGGAAGAGGACGAGCCCGACGCCCGGCCAGGCAAGACCTCGATGCTCTCCATGCGGCACGTCAGCCAGCGACTGAAGGACAATGGGCTTGCAGACGCCACGCCCGCCCGGCTGCAGCGGGTGCTGGAACTGTTCATGGACGAAAAACTGCTTCGCCTTGGACAGATTTCACCCAACACCTACTCCGTGACTTTGCGCCGGGAATGGCTGGTACTGCGCGAGAGTGTAGCACGGCGCAACCTGGCCTCCAGCGTGCTGTTGCAATTCCTGCTGGGTCTGCTCCCACCCGGCGCACGCGGGAAGGACCTCCTCGTGTCGTTTCGAACCGCACAACTGGAAAGTGCCCTGCGCGGCAACGTGACCACCAGCGCTTTGCCGGATCACGCGCAGTCGGCCATGATCGGTCTGTTCGCCCTGCACTCCATGCACGCCATCTGCCTGCAGAATGGGCTTTCCATCATCCGGCCGGCCATGAGTATCACCGTAACCGACCGCAAGGGAAAATTCGGCCTGGCCGAGTATTCGCCCCTCTCCCTGTTCTACAAGGAGAAGATCGCGCAAGTGCACATCATGGGACGCTATGCGGAGCTGGGCGCGGTCTTCGACGGCATCGACAAAGCCCTGCGCTTCGTGCGCGACTATTTCCAGAAAACCCGCGAAGCCTTTGTGGATACGCACCTGCGCGACCGCAAATCCATTCTGGATCTGCCGGTCACGGAACAGCAATACAGCGCTATCCTGCATGACCTGAGCCCGGTGCAAAAGACTATCGTCCAGGCCCCCCTGGACAAGAACATGCTGGTTGTGGCCGGTCCCGGCTCGGGCAAGACAAGGATCATCGTCCACCGCATGGCCTATCTGCTCAAAGTGGCCCGTATCCGGCCCAGGAAAATCCTGGCCGTCGCCTTCAACCGGAACGCCGTCGCCGAATTGCGGAGGCGGCTGACCGCCCTGCTCGGCAAGAGCGCTGCGGGCATCCGCATCCATACCTATCATAGCCTGGCCATGACCATCACCGGCCGGACCTTGCTTGGCAGCCGGGGAGAGGAAGGAGTCTTCCGCGAAATCCTGGACGAAGCGGTGGCATACCTGCGGGACAACCGGAATCAGGACATGGAGTCCGCGCTGGACTGGCGCGAGCGGCTGCTGGGTCTGGAGCACATCCTGGTCGACGAGTATCAGGACATCAACGAGGTCGAATACGAATTCCTGTCGCTTTTGGCCGGACGCAACGAGGAGGAGCAGGGAAAGCGCCCGGCGCTGCTGGCCGTAGGCGACGCCGATCAGAACATTTACGCCTTCCAGGGCTCCAATGTGCGCTTCATCGGGCGATTCACAACGGATTACGGCGCAGACATGACCTTCATGGTCCAGAACTACCGCTCCACACCGCCCATTGTCGAAGCCGCCAACGCCCTCATCCGCCACAACCGGGACCGCATGGATACCCCGCCCGTAGTGGCCGTCCGGATGCAGGAAGCTGCGAACGTGCAGATCAGAACGACAACGAGCGCTCAGGCCATGCTCAAGGATGCGCTGGAGCAAGCCCAAGGGCTGGTCCGGGACGGCATGCCCCCGCAGGGCGTCTGCATCCTGACCCGCACCAATCAGGAGGCCTTCGCCATCTCGCTCCTGGCCAGACGCATGGGTGTCGAGGTCCACCCCGTGCGTCGGCGCACTCTTCCATTTCCGGCAATTCATGAAATCCACGACATCCTGGCGCTGCTCGCCCGCAATGGCTCATGCCTGTGCACAGGTCAGGAGGTGCATGCCCTGGTTCTGCAACTGATCGAGGAGACGACGGTTCGAAACAGGCTTTGGCTCAGCCATCTGGCCGTCATCGCCGCCGAATACCGGGACGCCTATCCGGCCCTGCGACGCCCCCTGCATGAATTCTGCGATTTTACATGGGACATCTCAAGGGACTTGAGCCGCTTCGATCGAAGCCTGGCTCGGGGGATTTTCATCTCCACCATGCACGCTGCCAAGGGGCTCGAATTTCCCGCCGTCATACTCGCCGGAGAACCCCGTGCAAGCGCCAAGGCTGAAGAGGAGCGACGTCTCTACTATGTCGGCATGACCCGGGCCAAGGACCGCTTGATTGTATGTGCGCCGCAAACGCATCCGTTTATTTCCGAGATCACGGGAAACAGTGCGAACAAAATGACGATCCAACACGTCGCCCTCCAGATCAGTCCGGAAGAGGAACGGGACATGCGAAGCAAATTATGGGAAATGGGAGCCGATGATGTCATCCTGTCCTTTCCGGCAGGAAGGTCCGCGCATGTTCGCACCTTGGAACATATTGAAATGCTCCGACACGCAAGCGCCGTGAATCTTGAATTTCAAGATGGCGAACGGATTCGTATTCTTGCCAATTCCGTTCCGGTCTGCCAACTTTCAGCCAAAGGGCGCGAAACGTATGCGCGGTATCAGGCCCAGGGGATGGCCGTGTCCCGGATATTCCATCTGGCGTCCCTGCACCGCACCCCTTCGGAGCAGGATCTGGCGTCGGGATGGGTGGACATTGAGCGATGCGCCTGTTGGCATGTCCCAATTTTTCAGATCGTATGGAAATGCGCGACTTAAAATATCCTTTATTTTTAGAGTGCTAAACAACTCTTGAATGAGAACGGCTTGGAATCAACCGCCAAGCCCGCCATTTACAGCGCTCCCGCTTCCGTCTACGAAGGCTCCCGATCTTATCCTTCGAGGAGTTTTCATGAACGCAATCGTCATTCTTGTGGCGTCCTATATCGCCCTGCAGATATTTTCCGATGTCGGGTCCCTGCGCATCGTCATGCTTGGTGGCATGTCCATCGACGCCGGCACCTTCATCTACCCCCTGACCTTCACCCTGCGAGACATGGTCCACAAGACCATGGGCAAGCAAGGTGCGCGGCTGATGATCATCACCGCCGCGGGCTTCAACCTGCTCATGGCCCTGTATTTCTGGATGGTCTCCATCCTGCCGCCGGACATGGCCGTGGGAGCGCAGCCGGAGTTTGGACAGGTGCTGGCCCCTTTGTGGCGGCTGGTCATCGCCTCCATCATCGCCGAAGTCATCTCCGAACTGACCGACACGGAAATCTACAGTCTGTGGAAGGAAAAGGTCACGAGCCGGCATCAGTGGTCCAGAGTGCTGGTCAGCAACGCGGTCAGCATCCCGCTCGACAGCCTCATTTTCTGCTGGATCGCCTTTGGCGGCCTGTTCGAAGGCTCCGTGGTCTGGTCCATCTTCTTCAGCAACACCATCATCAAATTCGCCACCACCCTCCTCTCCCTGCCGGCCATCTATCTGGTCAAGGAAAAGGACCCCTTGAAGCCGGACGCTTCGCCCACGCAATGCTGAAACAAGCCGGGCAACCGGCTTTTTGCGTCTTTCCCGCTCGTGCGGCGAGATCAGACAACCATTCATGACGATCCAGATAGACGGACCGCTCGGCCGTTTTGGACCTGACAAACCAACCTTCCCACAAGTCGAAATCCGAAATTCTCGCCGATGCACCTGTTTTCAATTCTAGAATCGTCTTGCAGGAATGAAAGCCCAAAAACGAACGGGCAAGCCGAGGCGTCAGAGCACCAACAAACCCTCGTCGTCATTTCGGCGAGGGTTGTTTTAATAACAAAACCCCCTTCAGTTGACGGGGGTTTTGAGGTGGCTTTGCCAGCAGTCTGAACGCACCGCCTGCGGCGCGGTGCGTTGTCGTGAACGAGAGAGACTAGAACTTGTACGTAAAGGACACGCCGGCAATGTGAGCGTCGGCGTTTGTGATCTCGCCGTCATAGACGTAGTCTTCGGCGCGCCCGTCGATGTCACGGTCCATGAAAAGCAGGTAGGAATAGTTCACGTCCACCGCCCAGTTGTCCTTGTGGAAGCCGAGGCCCGTGCTGAAGATCTGGCGATCGCTGTCGGGCAGCAGGTAGTCGATGGTGTCGCCCGGCACCGGAGTGTTATCGTAAACATAACCGAGACGCAGGTCGAGCCAATCCAGGGCCGCGTACTCAACGCCGACGTTGAAGCGCCAAACGTCGTTCCAGTTCTTCGGAGAAGTGGTCTCATCCGTCAGATTGAACGGGTTGCCGTTGACCGGGATCACATCATCCCCGAAATTGATCTTCAGTTCGTCGTATTTACTCCAGAGAGTATAGATCGCGCCGACCTCGATGCTCAACTTGTCCATCGGGTACATGGCGACACCAAAAGCAAAGGAGTCGGGAAGGGTCACGGTGCCGCTGGCGGAAGTGTCGCGGAACGCTCCAAGAGCCTCGAGGCCTCCGGGAATATCCGAAAACTTTGCATCACCCGTAACTTTCATTGTGACCGGGCTCCGATAGGCCAAACCAAGTTTTGCATACTGGCACGGCTGATAATGCAGAGCCATATTGAAACCATATCCCATTCCGTCTGCTTCCAAATCTGCATCACCATCAAAAGCTTGAATCTGCGCCCCACTGAGATCAAGTTTCTTCTTCAAGTTGAAATTCAGGTACATGGCCTCCACACCGAAGGCGGCGGAGAAATTGTCCGTAACCTTCACGGCCATGTTGGGATTGAAGGACACGGACTCCATGGTGCCCTCATAGGAATTGTAGCGGCCTTCCCAGTCATCGTCGAACACGGTGCCGAGCCCGAAGCGCGAGAAGGTCGCCAGGCCAAGGCTGTAATGATCGTTGACCTTCCAGGTGGCGTAAAAATGCGGAGGCAGGTACAGGGCGTCCTCATCCGAGGTCTTCGTCTTGCCATTGGCCTCGACATCAAGCACGGGATGGATGCCCAAGACGCCGCCGGTGACTTGCACGCCGTCAAGCTGCGTGATGCCCGCAGGGTTGCTCGAGAGCGCGGCCGGATCGTCGGCGCGGCCTACGGTGGCGCCACCCAGGGCCATGTCGCGCGCACCCCATTCATAGATGGCAAAACCTGCCGCAGAACAAAACTGAGCCGTAACCACAACCAGACACCAGGCAATGACCCATGATTTCAAAGTTCGCATTCAACCTCCCCTTGGTTGCACTGTTTACACCACCAGCGCGGCACCTTAAGTGCCCACTCAATCTGCATCGCTATTCGAGCTAAATTAAGAAAGAATATGCGTCAAGAGTTTTGCAACACTCCGTGATGGCGGAATATTATTCTTAAAATCTGCCATCGGGCGCAAATCCTAAATTGAGCGATCACACAGCAAGGGAGGATAAAAATAATGGACTGGTCTTAAGCGGCTGGTTAAGAGAGGGCACAGAAAACAGAGAAGAAAGGAGAAGACACGTGGTCATGGGCAACAAGGAACGCATTCTTGAGTCGGCAAAGCGGCTTTTCGGCGAACTCGGATACGCAGAAACCACCTACAAACGCATTGCCCAGGAAGCGGGAATCGCCGACGGGCTCATAGCCCATCATTATGGCAGCAAGGAAAACCTGTTCCAGTTGGTGGAAATCGCCATTCTTTCTGACTTGCTGAACAAGATCGACGAAAGCCAGTACTACGCATCCGACGGGTTGAGCAGCGTGCTCAATTTCGCCAAATGCATCCTCAAAGTATCCACCATCCCAGAATCGGGCTTCCTGACACTGTTGCGTTGCTCACCATTTCTGGCCAACACGGTGGGCGCCGACAACTCCGAGATTCTGACCGTCTGCGCCCAAGTGGTGGAAAAAATGCTGGACAGCTTGCGCAAGGGCATCGCCGATGGATCAATTCGCCCGGACCTTGAACCAAATCTGGCGGCCAGCGTCATTTTTTCCACGGTCTTCGGCGCCACAAGGGCCCGTCTCGTGGCCAAGGAAAACATTCTGGGACTGTCCTTCACCGACGACTTCTACCCCGAAATCCTGCGCATCCTCACCCGATATCTCGAAAACGTCCCGTCCCTGGACTACGATTCCTTGTCCTGACCCGCATCATCCTGATCCGAATCGTCATCATCCGATGAATCCTGGACCAGGGCGTACGTCACCAGGCATCCGAGCACGAATCCCCCAAGGGTAATCAACCAGATCATAGCACCCTCCTGTGGGTCTTCAGCCCAGGTGAAAAGAACGGCCGAGCAGCATTCTTCCGCCGGCAACGGTTGCGAAGATGGCATTGGCCGCCCAGGCAGCCATAACCGGCGGCACGAGCCCCTTCTCACCGGCAGAGGAGCAGAGCACGAACAGGCCATAATAGCAAAACGTGGACACCAGTCCAATCGGAATGATGACGTAGAGGGAACCGAAAACGGAGACGACAGCCAGGGCGATAAGCGCCATGACCAGCACTGAGCCCGCATAAGCGATTTTCATGTGCCAGGCCGTCTGCAGTCTTTCAATGTTGGAACCGGAATCTTGCAAGCGCCTGATTTCCTGGCCAAGTTGCCAAAGAGGAAGCGACTCGAGCCTCGTCTTGGGATCGATGATCAAAAAGCCCCCCAAGTCGGTGCGCAGATCAAGGTCTAGCTGCGTTGCGTTCTCCACAGCAAAGGATTCGGGAACGGTCCGGCTCGCCTCCGACAGAATCCAGCCCTTGCGGGTGACCTGAAACTTTTCCGCCCGAATGATTTCCTTGATGCTGCCGGCATCATTTTCGTCAAGAACGTGGACCGTCAATCCCTTTCCTTTCTTGGACGACGGAACCACCTCTGCCATATGCACGATACGGTTGTCTTCCCGAAACCAGATATCGGTCAGCGTCCTGCTCTCGATCTGACGATTGCGAACCTCTTCGGTCCAGATCCGATCCGCCGCCTTGTGCCCGCTCACACCCAGGACCTCAGAAAAAAGAAGCTGCGTCACGCACAGGGCCAGCGCATACCAGAGCACGGACTTGGCCACGACACCCGGAGAAACAGCGCAGGCCTCCAAAGCCAGAAGCTCCCTGTTTCGAAGCATAAGCCCCAACTGAACCATGAGCGCCACCAGAAAAACGGCCGGAAAAATCTGGGCCAGAATAAACGGCGTGCGATAGAAAAAATATACTGCGATGGACGCAAATCCAACCTCGGCGTCCAGAAAATTATCGAGCCGGTCAAAGAGGTCAATGAAGATGTAGACCCCAAGACCAACACCGCAGATCAGGAGCAGCAAAAAAAGATTTTGCCTGAGGAGATAGCGTGAAAGCAGGTTCATGTGTTTGCCCTGTGACGGCCGAAGATCCTTGAAAGCCAAGCTGTGAAAACCTGGAAATTGACCTCGCGCTCTCCCACGACCACCCACATTCCCACGCACGCGGCAAGCAGAAAGATGATGTTGGGCAGCCAAAGCGCCAAGGCCGGGCTGACTGCCCCACCTTTGGCCAGGGACATGCCCCCGGAGAGAAGCACATAATACAGAAAAAATGCCCCCAGACAGACAAGCAGCCCGAATTGCCGCCTCATCCCCTGGAAGAAAAAGGCCAGTGGCAGGGCAAAAAAGCCGAGCACAATGCAGGCTGCAGGCAGGGAAAAGCGTTTGTGCAATTCAATCTCTACCCGGCGCTGAAAATCGAGGTCCTTTTTCCCAGAAGCGCCTGCAGCCAGAGTGCGCAGCGCGTCCCAGGACATTTCCTTGGGGGCCTTGTCGCTCAGCTCAAAACCGCCCAGCAGACGAGTCATGTCCAGAGACAGGAGGTAGCGGTCAAAACTGATCACCGACAACTCCCCTCCTTCTTCGCGATAGACGTGTCCGTCTTCCAGCAGCACAAAAACCTGGGCGCGGTCCGAGTCGGAATCGATCCGACCTTTTGGCGCCACGATGGTGGCCCGTGTCTTGGACCTGGATCTGTCGAGGACGAACACGTCCTGCAAGTGCCCGCTCCCAGGGTCCGTCTGCCTCGCGTACACGGTCAGCCCCGGGAAAGAGGTATTGAATACGCCGGGCTGGACGTTGACCGAGGTCTTGTGCCGCGCCAATTCCACCACGGTCTGCCGAAAATTGTCCATGCCCCAGGAGATGCCCGAAAGCGAAATCCACAAGGTCAAGGCTGAAGACAACACGCAAAGTATCATGGGAGCGGGTAAGAGCGGCCAAAGGCTGATGCCTCCGGCACGTAGAGAAATCAGCTCCCGATCCGCACCCATGCGTAAAAAAGTCAAAAAAAGCCCCAGCATGCATGAAACCGGGATGAGCAGGATGAGAAAAAACGGACTGAGATAGACAAAGAGCTTGGCCAGATCGAGGATGGTCACACCCTGGGTCATGAACAGGTCGCGCAACTGCAGGAGGCGGCCAAGAAGAATGAGGCACAGAAAGCCTCCCAGGCAAATGCTGGCGATCAGGCACATTTCCCGGAACAGCTCGCGCTGCAGCAATTTCACGCGAATCACAGGGCAGCGGTCTCCTCACGGTAGAACTTGGCCAGGGCCACTTCCTCGACCGGCGTCAGATTGAAATGGGTCGCCGCCTCGGCAATGAGACGTTTCAGATCAGGGTCCGCGTGGCGACGCTCCTCGATCCAGGCGATTGCGTTGCGCAGGTTTTTATCCGTGGGCATGATGGGCGTCATTGGCATCTCCTTCTGATTGTCCGTAACGACAGGCCCATACCGCAAAGGCTTGCCGGGCACAATGACATCAATCCCCAGGCCACGGGCCAAAGCGGGCGCTCTGTACCACAACCTCCCGCCCCTCTTGCCACAGAAAACGCACGGCTCCGTGATCGGCGGTGGTCATGACGGTGCTCCCTTCGTCCTCGCAGGCGCTAACCACTGTCGGGTGAGGAAACCCGAACCTGTTTGCCGGGCCGCAGGCAGCTACCGCCCATGCAGCCCCAACCCGCTCATACAGGCTGGCTTGCAGGCTCGATTTTGATCCGTGGTGCGGCAGGATCAAAACCTCGCTCTGAAGAGAACCGCTTTCGAGCATAACCCGCCCAAGGGCTCTTTTTTCCGCGTCTCCGGGCACCAGGGCGAGCCCTCGGCCCTTCCAGACTAGGCGCAGCACCAGAGAAGTCTCGTTCTCGGAGATACCCTGCTCCGAAACGGAAGGATGCAACACTTCAAACCACAGCCCCGGCTCGATGACCAGCACATCTCCGGCACGAACTTTCCGCACCGGCCACCGATTTTGCTCAAGCAGGGCCTCCAGCCGACCGGACTCCTTCGTGTGGTCCACCAGGCCGGACCAGCCGAACCAGCCGATATCAAAAGCGTCCAGAATGTAAAACAGCCCGCGCACATGGTCGGAATCGACATGGGTCAAAACCACCCCGTCCACACGCGGAGGATGGTTCCAGGCCAAGGCCGGACCGACCAGGGCTCGGCCCGGATCATAATCCGCGCCCCATCCCCCCCCTCCGTCCACGAGCACGGTCGCCCCCGAACTGCCGCGCACATACACGGACTGACTCATGCCCGTGTCCAATACCGTCAGTTCCACCTCCCCCCGCAAGCGCCCGAATTCCTGCCAAACCGCAGGGGCGAGCATCAAAAAAAGACCAAGTCCCAGAAAAGCAAGGGGCTTGGATTGCGGCCGAGGCGCGCCGAGCAGCACCCGCCCCGCAACCAAAACAACTCCGTACCCGACCACCTGGACACCCTGCGGACGCAGCACGACCGAGACATCAAGCAACCCCGCGCAATCGAGCATGCGCAAAGCCTGATCAAGGACCTCGGCTCCCCAGGCAGCCAGATAAAAACAGACTTCGGACACCGCCGGAGGCAGGAACAGAGCCGCCAGCCCAAGAAAGGAAAGGGGCAGCACTGCGAAGCTCAAGACGGGCAGCCACAGGAGGTTGAGCCACAGATTCGCGGCGAGTTCGGAAAAATACAAAACCTGAACCGGCAGGATGAAAAGATTGGCGCACACCGTCACAGCGCCCAGCATCAGCATGGCCTGTACCGGCCGCATGAGCTGGCTCCTCCAGCGCAAATACTTGATAGCACAAGAGATAACTGGCATGAACAGGATGATGCCGAATACCGCCAGCACGGAAAGCTGCAGACTGAGATCGTAGGCGGCCGTCGGATCAAGCAGCACCAGAACGGTCACGGCCACGAAAAGAGAATCCTGCGGATGGGATCTGGATCCCAGAAAGAGATGCATGGCCACGCTGCCGAGCATGAGGGAGGCGCGCATGAGGGATGATGAAAAATCGCCCAGCCACAGATAGACAAGGACCAAGGGCAGGGCCAGGAAGACTCCCAGTTTCTGACGCGGCAGGCGGAGCAGAAGACCCGGCCAAAGCCAACCGACCGCCCAGGCCGCGCAGTAGCCAAAGCTGGCCACCAGGGAGAGATGCAAGCCGGAAAGGGCCAGACTGTGGGAGAGTCCTGCCCGGCGAATGCGGTCCATGAAATCGGTCTCCAAGAGCAGCCTGTCACCGAAGAGCAGGGCCCTGATGGTGGCCCCGCCTTGATTGGCCGGCGCCAGGGCGCTCACCTGCTCCAGAAGCCTCCCGCGCACCGGCATGTCGTCCGCCTTCCAGATCACGGGGACTTGTCCCTGTGAAAAAGCCCGGTGCCCGATCCGCAGACGCCTCCAGTGCTCTTCACTGGACGACAGGCCGAAATTGGCACGCCCACGCAGTTCTTTAATGCGCAACTCGGTTTCAAACTCCTGTCCCGCATGAGGCACATACGGAGGACTCTCCCAAGTCCACAGCAACCGGCCGGGCAGGGTAGCGTTCGTAGTCATGGCAACCACGTCCTTGGCGCTGATGCTGATCCGCCGGCCCGGATGAGTACGCACCTCGTCCACAACACCCCGCACCCGGACCACCGTGTTCCAACCCGGACTCTCTTCACTGCGCATCTGCATCATACCCGAACCCAGCCCAAGCCCAAAACCCAGCACCATGAGCCCAAGTGTCCTGCCACGGGCAAAGGCCAACGCCGCCAAGGCGAAGGCAAGACAGGCCGAAAGGGGGTGAGCCCAGGCAAAAAGGCCGCAAAGATAGCCCAGAATCCCCTGCTGCCAGGGAAGGGGGCGTATGGGATGTGGAATGTTCGTTGCCGGCACCTCCTCCGGGCGGAGGTAGCAAAAAGCATTAGGAGTGTCGTCCGCAGCGGTCCGTACTTCTGCCCGCGGAGGACCAAGAAGGACATTGCTTCCCGGCCGCATCTCGGGCTATGCATGTATTCCGGCCGCAAGGATGACCCAGGCCGATTCAAAGATTTCAGGGAGTCCAAATGGAAGAATTTTCTGTACTGCTGGTGGACGACGAGGAAGACTTCTTGCGTACCATTATCAAGCGGCTGGCCAAGCGGGGCCTGCGGGCCCAGGGCGCGTCGCGGGGCGAGCAGGCCCTGGCCATGTTGGCCGAGGAACCCCGGGATGTCGTTGTTCTGGATGTGAAAATGCCCGGCATGGACGGCTTAGAGGTTTTGAAACGGATCAAGGCAAGTTGGCCCACCACCGAGGTCATCATGCTGACCGGGCACGCCAGCATCGATGCCGCCATGGAAGGGATGGGCTGTGGCGCCTTCGACTATCTGATGAAGCCCGCCGATCTGGAAGACCTGCTCTACAAGCTCGAAGACGCGTACCGCAAAAAATCCTTGAACGAGCGGCAACAGGCATCTTCGACACCAGGCAACGGCCAGGCCTAGACAGGTACGATCGACAACAGGACTCGATGTGGCGCATTCCCGTCTCTTCTTTGACCCCAACGACTATACGCTGCTTCGCATCGTCAATGATGTTCTCAGCCGCTCCACGCAAAGCACCAGCATTCGGTCGCTGCTTGCCTCCTACATGCATCCCCACGGCATCAAGGAAATGGCGGCGCCCCAAGTCCTGCGCATCGCCTATGCCATCGCGAGCCTCCTCGGCTCGCTAGAAGGCGGCAAATCCTCGGATCGCCTCAGCGCGCTGCGCTCCCTCAAAGACGAAGTCCTGCTCTCGAACAGTTCCTACCTGCAGAAAAACACATCCAGGGTGCTGCTTCAGATCATGAAGGAGCTGATCCGCCACAGGGAGGATGAAGAAACCCAACTGCTCCTGGCCCATGACTTTCGCATGGCGTCTTCGGGCAAGCCCCGCATAGTCCGAGCAGAGCTCGAAAAATATCATCTTCTGGAAATGCCCGAGGAATGGAATCAGCTAGCCTTTGACCACCATGTCCACGACGCCAACACCAAAGGGAGAAAATCCCCGACGCATCTGGTCATGGACGCCTGGATCAAGGGAGTGCGCTTTCTGACCGTCGTCTACTACAATTACGTAGAACCCAAGGTGGCCGAAGAGCTCCTCGAAGCCGCGACCATCCTCGACATGCATATCCGCATCGGCATCGAGGTGTCGTCCCGTTTTCGGGGCAAATACGTCCGCGTGATATGGGAACCCCAAAGCTACACGGACCCGAAATCCTTCCGGGCCTTTCTTGAAGAGCAGCCGGTCAAAGCCTTCATGAAGGAAGGCCGGCAGGTCTCGGCCTATCAGCAGAAATATGTTTTCGAGGCCCTGCAGGCCTACAACCATGTGCACCGCTCCGCCATCTGCACCGAATACGGCCTTGAACTCGACGCCCTCGACGAGGAGACGTTTACTGCATTCGTTGGGACGGGCCAGCCGTCCCTGCTGCACTTGGCCAAGTACATCCAGAGCGGCATGCAACCAAAGCTCAAGGAAACTGTGCGCGTCATGGCAGACGAGTACCGGACGGCCGACAGCGTTCGCCGCAAGGAGCTCCAGGAGCGCCTCGGCGCCTTGAATGCCATCGACTCGGAATTGCTCATCAACCGCTACCTGCAGCCGTGCCGCAACCCGGAGTTGCACGATCCAACGGTTCCCCAGGACAGCCCTGAAACGCCCCCCCTGCTGCGCCTGCATACGGGTGAACTTCTGCCCAGGCTGGCCAAATTCCATTCCAATTCGCGCTTCACTCTGAATCTCAGCAACCTGTCCATCCCCGACACTCTGGAGCTCCTGTACGATTGCCAAGGGCATATCAACAACATCGAGCTCTACAACTTAAAAGACGTCACCCGGGGAAAATGGTCCATGCCCATGTCCTCGCTGACCCCCTGCGCAGGCGATGTCGTGGACCTGATGAGCCCGGAGCGGACATGCGCCCAGATTTGCGAGCTGCAGAAAGCCCTGAACGATGACAACGTCATCGCCCTGAAGCGGGCCATCCGGAACATTATCTGGGCCTTTGAGGAAGAACGTCTGGCATTGAACAACAGCCTGGCACACGCCAAATGCAAGGACAACATCACCCGCTGCGGCGAGATCCAGGGCGAGCTTGCCGCCATGGACGATCGCAAGGCCAAATTGCTGGACATCCTTTTTGATATCGAAAATTTCCACAAGTATTACAAAAAACGCCCTCTGGGTTCCCGTATCGGGAGTGGCTCCACCGGACAATCCCGGCATCAGTTCGGGATGGGCGTGGTAGTCCTCGAGACCCTGCCGAAGCGGGCGCAAAAAATCGCCCTGAGCCAGACCAGCGGGCTGCGCAAACGTCTTCCGGTCTCGGCCATGATGACCGTACACAACCGCACCTCTTGCCACGGACAGGGCGGTGATTCCGCCCTGATACGGCTGGCACGCAGGCTTCCCGGCATGGAATTGGCCGGATGCAGCTCGGATAAACAATGGTTTCTGGAAAGCATCGACATCCATCCCAAACGTCCCGGCAACATTGTCACGCTGGGCGGAGTGCAGCTCGAACACGACAATGGCCTGCGCTTCACCGAAACAAAGGCTAACGCCGCTGGCCCACTCTCTTTCAGGTACCTGAACACGGCCCTCAAGAATGCACTCAAGATACTGGCCGGATTCGTCCCGGCCTTCCTGACTTTCGCCCTGACCAAAGACTGGTGGGTGCTGGCCTATCTCGGGGGTTTCATCTGGTTCGCGATTACGGGTGTGCGCAATATCCTGCAAGCGGTCCTGGGCGGCGGGGGGCTCAAACGCTCCCCCTTGGTGCAATGGAATTCCCTTGTCAGCTGGAGCCGGGTGGCGGACGATCTCTTGTACACCGGATTCTCGGTGCCGCTGCTGGATTTGGTGGTCAAAACCCTGATTCTCGACCAAGGGTTCGGCATCACCACGAGCACAAGCCCTGTCCTGCTTTTTGCGGCCATGGCCTTGACCAACGGCATCTACATCTCCAGCCACAACACCTTTCGAGGGCTCCCGCGCGCGGTGATTGTCGCCAACTTCTTCCGCAGCATCCTGTCCATCCCCTTGGCGATCCTCTTCAATGGCGTCCTCGCCAGTTCAATGCACATGTCCATGATGACCGGCGTGGAAGAAGTCCTGCAGAAATGGGCGGCCATCATCTCCAAATTGGCATCGGATTGCGTGGCCGCGATCATTGAAGGCCTGGGCGACCGGCGCAACAACATCCGAATCCGGCTGGCCGACTATCGCGCCAAGCTCATCGCAATGTTCGATGTCTTTGCCCGGCTCGATGTGCTTTTTCCGGAAGAAGACGTGTTGGACATGCTCCAGTCACCGAAAATGTTCATGGAAACCATTTCCTACGAGGCCCGGGATCTGGAAAAGGTGCTCATCGTCAATGCCCTGGACCTTATGTACATCTGGCTCTATCAGCCCAGGGCTTCAAAGGCTCTTTGCCTCCTCTCGCAGGACATGACCAAGGAAGAATGGCTCATTTTCCTGCGCTCCCAGTATGTGCTCAAGCGCTACCGGGAGATCAGCCAGCTGTTCGTGGATGGGCTCGTGGGCAAGAATTTTTCCAAGGCCCTGGCCTTTTATTTAGAAAAGTCGGACGCGTATCTGGAAGACATGGAAGGGATGGGACAGACCAAAAAACTCCACCTGAAAGGCTGAGTCAAAAAATCAGCTATCTCATGATGCCTCAGCGCCATTTCCTGTCCAGCGCCAAATGCGAAAAATACCCCAGCACACCCGCCCCGTAAAAAGGGGCCAATGCCTGGGGAGATGAACCGTAAAGCCAGACCGGGAGCAGCACCAGCGGCAGAGGCATGAGCAGCATGGCCCACCACGTGTGAGTCCAGCCCCGATGCGACCCAAGGGCGGGAAACATGGCCGCGAAACCGAGGATTGCGGCCCATTTGTAATCGCCCTGCACGATGAAGGCGAAATCCAGCGCCGCCAGAGTCAGATAAAAAATGTGCTGTCCCCTGGAGTCCGTGTCCACGTCCGGGAATAGACTGCCCAGCAGCACCAGGCTGCCGAGCACCGCAATTTGAGGCATGTCCGGGCTGTAGACTCCGCTCCACGTTAGGCCCCCCAGCACCACCGCACCTATCAAAGCACCGCCGACCAGATGTCCCTTGTATCCGGGCACGTGAGTCCTCCAGAAATGCAAAAGCCCGGTCAAGCCGGGCCGTTGCGGATGAAACAAAACGATCACATCGCGTTGCTGGCGTCCAGTTCGGCGATGGTCTTGTCGATGGATTCGCGTAGTTCGAGCGGCAGCCCCATGATCTCCACATTCAGGAAGCCTCGCACGATAGTGGACGTGGCTTCGTCCTCGTCCAGCCCGCGAGCCATAAGATATTCGATCTCTTCCTGGGCGATCTTGCCCACGGCCGCTTCATGCGACAATTCGACACCCGGCTTGCAGCCCTGCAGTTCGGGGATGGCGTGGATGTGCCCGCCGCCGAGGATCAGCCCCTTGCACTCCAGATGCCCGCGCGCCGGAACCTCGTTGCCGATGATCTCACCCCGGGCGATGATCGTTCCGCCGGTGGTGATGGTTCTGGAGATGATCTCGCCGCGCGTGTTCGGGGCATTGAGCACAATGCGGTTGCCGGTGTCCACATGGGAGCCCGTGGGCGTGACGATGACGGAGTTGAAACGCGCCACGGCCCCGGCCCCGTTCAAGTGAATGGTCGGATAAGACTGCACGGATTTGACCTTCTTCAGGAGAATGTAGTTGTTCTGCAAAACACCGTTCTCCCCCACGATGCCCACCGTGCGCGGGCGGACCATGACGTCTTCGCCCCAGTTGTGAACCATGGTGAAGGTAAGCTTGCCGCCCTTCTTGATGTAAAATTCGGAAATTCCCAGGTGCAGGGCCGAGGTCACGTCATGCGACGTTGCGCAACCGGTGATGATATGGACTTCGGAGTCCTCCTCCACCACTACGATGTTGTGCACGTTCTGGCCCACGTTCTGGCCTTTGATGAACAGGCAGGTCTGGACGGGCTCGGCCACCTTGGCCCCTTTTTCAGTGCGGATGAAATAACCGCCGTGCAGCTCTTCCTTGGCCGCCGCGCGGGTGAACTCGTCCTTGTCGGGGTCCATGGCCTTCCAGAAATACTCGGGCAGGCCGTCGTATTTTTTCAGCGCCTGGCGCATGCCGAGCACTTCCACGCCCTTGCCGGAACTCTTGCAATGCACGGTGGAGTGATCGAATTGCAGGAAGGTGCCGGAACGCTCGCCGGCTGCGTCCACGTCCACGCCGACCATGCGCAGTTCCCTTTTGCTCTCTTCGGACAGGGTGGACAGGTCGGACAGCTCGGCGCTCTGCTGACCTGTAAAGGCGTAGGAGTTCAGATCGACCAGGGTTTGGTTCAGTTCAGACATCTGATGCACTCCTTGTAGCCGTATTTGCTGATGTGATCCAGAATGTCGCGGGGGCGGGTGGGCCTTGTGTCGCAGCACAGCACGCCGTTGTACATGACCTGGCCTCGGTCGGCGTTGACATAATCCAGAATGTAACCCGTATGGGTGATGATCAGGCCCGAGGTCGTGTTGCGGCGGCGCAGGTCGCGCATGCAGGTGTCCGGCGTCGGGGCCGGAGCGCCGTCAAGCAGGGTGCGGGCCGTGTTGCCGATGAGGGCCATGTTTTCGAGATCCACGCCGGACTCGGGCTCGTCGAAAAGGATCAGGCTCGGATTCTGGGCCATGAGCTGCAACAGTTCGGAGCGCTTGATCTCGCCGCCGGAGAACCCTGAGTTGATGTCCCGGTCCAGAAACTCGTCGAAGTTGACGGTCTTGGCCATGGCGTCGACATCCACTTCCCTGCCGCGGGCGCACATGGAAACCAGATGCCGGGTTTTGAGACCGTGGATGGTCGGCGGACGCTGAAAGGACATGCCGATGCCGAGCCGTGCCCGCTCGTAAACGGGCATGTTGGTGATATCGACACCCTTGAAGAGAATCTTTCCGCCGGTCACGGTATATCCGCCGAAGCCCATGAGGGTCATGAGCAAGGTGGTTTTCCCGGAACCATTGGGACCGAAGAGAATGAACGTCTCTCCTTCGTCGATGTTCAGGTTGATCCCTTTCAAGACTTCCCGGTCACCGATACTGACATGCAGGTTTTGGATCTGAAGCATATGTCATCCTTGTGGTATGGAAGGCGTGGCGCCCCGCAGGGGCTGTAAGACAAGAACTTGCGCTTAATGGAGGCAGGGGCAAATGTCCAGCCGACCTATTTCCACTCCTTCCAGGATTCGGAGCGGTAGCAGTAATAGCAGCGCGAATCGTCACGAAAAAAACGCAGGAGGAGCATGCCGGCCACGAATCCGCCGATATGCGCCCACCAAGCCACCCCACCGCCTCCGGCAGGGGCCAGCATCCCGGAAAAGACCTGCGTCAGGAACCAGGCCCCCAGATAAAAAACAGCAGGTATCTCAAAGACAAAGGGGATGATGAGGATGGGCAGGAAGGTCACGACCTTGGCATGGGGATACAAAAAGAAATAAGCGCCCATGACCCCGGCGATGGCGCCGGAAGCGCCCACGACCGGTATCGTTGAATCGGGGCTGGCGACCATGTGCACCACGAGCGCACCCAGGCCGCACAGCGCGTAGAAGAGAAGGAATCGAAACGGACCCATCACGTCTTCCACGTTGTCCCCGAAAATCCACAGAGTCCACATGTTGGCAATGAGATGCAGCCATCCGGAGTGCAGGAACATGTGCGTAACCAAAGGCATGAGCAACCCTTCGGGGTATCCCTGCCACATGGCCCACTGCGGATTGAGGTAGCGCGCCGGAACCACGCCGAAGATGTGGAACACCTTGAATTCCTCGGCGGGGCTGAGCCCGAGGCAGGCCAGGAAAAAGAGCGCGTTCAGGACGAGCAGGGTCCAAACCACATAGGGCCTGTGCCGGGAAGGAATGTTGTCGCGCAGGGGGAACATGGATCAATCCGCCGCGTCGAATGAATCAGGTTCTTCAAACGTCGCGCACAGCGTCTCCAGGCAAAGCTCGCGGCGTTCTTGCAGCATGTCCCGCACGATGCCGATCATGGCTCGCGCACGGCTACGCAGCTCGAAAAGTGACCCGGAATTGTCAATGACCAACTGCGCCATGCGCACCTTTTTCTCCTGGGGCCACTGCCATGAATCGACCGCAGCGATGCGCTCCGGGCTCCAGCCCCGCTCAAGCAATCGCGCATGGCGCTGCTCGTCGGGGCAAAAGACGACGGCCAGCAGATCGATCTCCGCAGTCAGGCCAGCTTCGCACAGGAGGGGTATCTCGGCCAGGGTCACCTCTTCGTCATGCGCGGCCCGGAATGCGTGCAGCGCGTGACGGACCAGGGGATGAATGAGACGTTCGATCTCGCGGCGCAGACTCTGCGACTCGCTCATGGCGGCCAGCAGGAGGTCCTTGTCCACGCCTCCGCTGGCGTGGGTGAAGCGGGACCCGAAATGATGCTCAAGGATGGCGCAGCCTTCGGCGCCCTTGGCGTAAGCCTCGGCCACAACCCGATCCGCGCAAAAAACCGGTATGCCCATGCTTTCGGCCGCCTCACGCGCGCTGGATTTGCCGCTTCCCACGGCCCCGGTCAAACCGATGCACACCCGCTCGCGGCAAAGTTCGTCCAATACTTGAAGAAAATCATCCGGCGGAGAGGAGCAAAAGGACAACTCCTCAAGGCTCTGCGGATGTTCGAAGCGCAGCTGCCAGGCATGCAGCATCTGACGTGGCGCGCGGGCCGCCGTGGCCTTGTCCGCATAGACCGCGTCGCCCAGCAGAGGATGTCCCAAGGCGGCCATGTGCACGCGTATCTGGTGGGTGCGGCCGGTCAGGATGCGCACCCGGACGAGGGACGCGCTGCTGTCGGGCGCGGTCCAAAGCACGGAATATCTGGTTTCGGCCGCGCGCCCGCCGCGTTCGACGACGGACATGCGTGTCTTGATGCTGGGGTGCCGCCCCATGGGCAAAATGATCTCGCCGCTCGGAGCAGGCACTCCGGCCACCAGGGCCAGATATTCCTTGTAGACGAGACGGGAGGCAAAGGCGTCAGTCAGGGCCAGCCGGGACGATTCCGACAGGGCCAGGACAATGAGCCCCGACGTGTCCTTGTCCAGGCGGTGCACGATGCCCGGACGCTCTCCGGACTGGGACAGCAGAACCGGAAAATGATGGGCCACGCGATGCACCAGCGTCGGTTCGCTGACCGAAGGTGCCGGATGCACGGTCAGCCCCGGATCCTTGTCCACGACCACCAGATGCTCATCGGCAAAGAGGACGCTCAGCGGCCCGTCGTCCGGGACAAGGGTCGAGTCCTTGTATTCGGGGGCGAGAGACACCGTTTGACCGGGCATGAGCCGTGTCGCTGGTTTCGTGCACACCTGTCCGTTGATGCGTGCGTGGCCGTCACGAATCCAGGCCTGGACTCTGCTTCGGGCCACGCCCTCTTCGTCCAGGCAGCCCTGCCAGAAGGCGTCCAACCGTTGCCCGCCGTCCGCGGCCCCAACTTTTTCAACATATTCCTGCATGCGGTGTTCCCCGTTTGAAGCGTGATCAGTCAGCGCAAAACCCGATGCCAGGTGGCATGAGTCCACTGCAAATCGTCGTAAAAGCCTGAGCGTATTCCCGCGAAGGCGGACTTGTGCCCGCCAGGAAGAATTCATTCTTTTCAGGCAATGAAAACATGGAGCCCCTTCTTCAAGGGGAAGACGACTATCTTGCAGTTCCATCCGACATCACAATCAGAAGCGCAGACAACATGGTTGGCGTAGTCACCTTTCTCCTTCCTGACAAATAAAAAGGCGGCCCCGCAAGGGACCGCCTTCCAAGACTCGAAGGAAGAAGAGAAACTTACTTCTTCTTGTAAACGCCCTTCAGTTCGGCCAGGATGCGACGGTTTTCGGCGCGGCCGGCGTCAGTGTCATTGCTGGCGATAGGCTTGCTTTCGCCATAACCGACAGCGGAGAACAGCTTGTCGTCCATGCCGAGCTTGTTGACCATATAGTCACGCACGCTCTTGGCGCGACGCTCGGACAACTTCTGGTTGTACTCGTCGGAGCCCACGGAATCGGTGTGGCCGGCGATTTCAACAACGGTGAAGGACTGCTGCTGTCTCATGTACGAAGCGAACTCAGCCAGCGTCGCATGATATTCAGGCTTGATGTCGGACTTGTCGAAGTCGAAGTTGACCTTGAGGGTCACGATATCGGCAACCGGGCAACCGGCGGCGTCAACAGCCAGACCCTTGATCGTATCGGGGCACTTGTCGATGCAGTTGTTCACGCCGTCGCCATCGTCGTCGAGGGCGCAAGGATCGGCAGGAGCGCCGGCGGCATCATAGAACACATCTTTGACGAACTTCTGCAGGGCAGCGTCATCGGCCAACTGGGCGGCGGAAACGCCCACGCCGCAGGACTTCAGCGCGGTGATGTCGTCCAGAAGCTTCTGGTTGCCGTTCACGGTGTCGGCAAAGCTGATGGTGTGGAAACACACGCCGTACTTTTCGGCCAGAGCGGCTGCAACCTTCAGAGATCCTTCACCTTCATTCTCCCGGCCATCGGACAGGATGATGATTGCATTGCGGCCCACGGCGGTCTTCAGTGTGGGCTCAAGAGCCTTCAGGCCTTCACCCAGCGGAGTGGGATTGGAACCGATCAATGTCGGAACCTTGGCGATGCCGGCGCCATAAGAAGCTGTGGAATAGGGTTCCAGGGCAAGAAGCTCCTTGGCAGGAGCTGCATTGCTCAGGCCGCTCATGTAGCCAAGCTCGGGAATCATCTTGTTCATGCGCTCCAGCAAAGCCTTGGCAAGAACAATTTTTCTTTCCTTGGTGCCTACATACTTCTCGTCCATCGAACCGGAACGATCCACCATGATAATGAAGTTATCGACTTTGCGTACATATTTGTCCGCAGCCACTGCCGCTGTTGCGGCGAACATCACCAGCAACAGACTCAACACTACCAATTTGTTCAATTTCATTCGGCTAACTCCTCTACGTTGATATTTACTCTCAAAAGGGACGACTCATTTGGAAACGCTCGTCATGAATCTTTACCTCCAATGCAACTTTCTGTCAAAGCAACAAAAAAATGAACTGGTAAAAAAATGCCCACCTCTACAAAGAAATCTTGACCAAGACCCGTTTGGCACCGAAAATAAGACTCAATGGTAATCAATACTCCCTATCATCCAGATTTTCAACCAATTATTCTGCATCTTGATATGGACGCTTTTTTTACTTCCGTGGAGCAGGCCGACAATCCAGAATTGCGCGGAAAGCCCGTCGTCATCGGACAGTCATTGCGCGGCGTGGCGTCCGCCGCATCTTATGAAGCCAGACAATACGGAATTCGATCGGCCATGCCCATTGTACAGGCCAAAAAGCTTTGCCCGCATGCCGTATTTCTTCCGGGCCGCATGTCGCGGTACAGGGAAATCTCAGGCCGGATCATGGAAATCATAAAAGACATCTGCCCCGTGGTCGAGCAGGCGTCCGTGGATGAAGCCTATGCGGACATAAGCGGCACCGGCCGCATCTTCGGACCGCCTGAAAATGTGGCCCACAGGCTTAAAAGTGAAATCCTGGATCAAACCGCCCTGACCTGCTCCATCGGCATCGCCCCAAACAAATTCCTGGCCAAGATCGCTTCCGATTGGAACAAGCCGAACGGATTGACGCACATCGAGCCGCAAAATGTTTCCGAATTCCTGAAAAACCTGTCCTTGGCCAAGATTCCGGGAGTCGGAGCGCACTTTCAGGAGGAACTGAAGCGCATGGGTGTGATCACCATCCCCAACGTGCTGGAACGACCCCGAGAATTCTGGATCAGGACGCTGGGCAAGCGCGGAGCCTTTTTGCATGACCGGGCCCAAGGCATCGACCTTTCACCCGTTGTGCCCGGCAGCGAACCGCAATCCTGCAGCGCCGAGAATACCCTCGACAAGGATACCCTCGATCGGATCCTGCTGGAACGCTGGTTGCTGACTCAGGCCGAGCGGGTCGGACGCGAGCTGCGGGCGCTTGGCAAAAAAGGGCTGACAGTTACCCTAAAAATCAAATTCCACGACTTTACATCCATCACCCGCAATAAAACCCTGTCCCGGCCCACGGACATGACAAAGGAAATCTTCACCGCCGCGAAATCACTCCTGGCCAAGGAAAAGTTTCCTCAACCGGTGCGCCTGATCGGCACCGGCGTATCCAATTTCCGGCTGGTCCAGGGCGAGCTGCCGCTCATGCCCGACGAGGGGCGCAAGCGAAATCAGCTCCTCGATCAGGCCATGGACCGCATCAGGGACAAATTCGGCAGCAAGAGCATTCAGCGGGCGGACATCGCGGCCAAGGAAACGGAAGGAATCCAGGATCTTCTGTCCTTGAAAAACCGTATTTCAGACGGACAATAATGCTTGCCAAAGAACATTTTTCTTGTTTGGAAACCCGAACTCGAACATTAAGCAGATAAGGATTCCACCATGTTCTCTCATGCCATCACCCGCACTCCCGGCCCGGACTATTCCCTGGGGCTGACCACCTCCGCCCTGGCCGCTCCGGATATGGAACTGACCCTGGCCCAGCACGACGCCTACGTCCGCTGCCTGGAGTCCCTTGGCCTGACCGTTACGGTCCTGCCCCCAGCGCCCGGCTTTCCCGATGCCTGCTTCGTGGAGGACACGGCCGTTGTCGTCCGCGAGGTTGCGATCGTATCCCTCCCCGGAGCGCCCTCTCGGCAAGGGGAAGTCGAGTCCATGATCCAACCCCTGTCCGAGCACCGTCCCCTGGCCCGCATCGAGGCTCCGGGCACCCTCGACGGCGGCGACATCCTGCAGGTCGGACGCCGCTTTTTCATCGGCGTCTCGGACCGCACCAACGAACACGGCGCCCGGCAGCTCGAATCCATCCTGTCGAAGCACGGCTACAAGAGCACGCTCATCGAGGTGGCCGCCGGCCTGCACCTGAAATCCAGCCTCAACTACGTGGGCGAAAACACCATGCTGGTCACGGCGGACTTTGCCCGGCATCCGGCCATTGCGGATTTTGAGCGCATCATCTGCCCCGCAGGAGAGGAATACGCCGCCAACACCCTGCTCATGAACGGCTTCCTGATCATGCCCTCGGGCTATCCCCTGACCAAAGCCCTGCTCACGCCCTTGGGCATGCCAATCATTGAACTGGACACCAGCGAATACCGCAAGATGGACGGCGGCCTGACCTGCCTGTCCTTGCGCCTTGAAACTCCCCTTTCTTGAGTTTTTCACCATCACGGCGTACGGGAAGCAACGCGAGGGGGTTATCATATGGAATTGTTCAAAAACAGATACAAGCGGGAATTTGTGGAAGTGGCCTGTCCCAAGTGCAAGCAGACCAAAATCATCTGCCTGCCCGAGGAAGAAATGCCGACCTGCGAATTCTGCAAGGTGAAGATGAACATCAAAGAGATCCTGACCGAGGGCAAATATTAACCCCCGGCACGTCTTATAACCAAAGAGGAGGCTTTATGCGTTTTGTGACGAAATTTGTTGTAGCTCTGCTCCTGACCATGTTCACAGCCATGCCCGTCCTGGCCGCGGACCACGAGCTGGCCCAGAAATCTACCTTGAACGAGATCCTGAAGCGCGGCGAACTGCGCGTCGGGCTCGATGCCGGGTACATGCCCTTCGAGATGACCGACAAGAAGGGCGAAATCGTCGGCTTCGACGTGGACATGGCCAAGGAAATGGCCAAGGCCATGGGTGTCAAGCTGACCATCGTCAACACCGACTATGACGGAATCATCCCCGCCCTGATGGCCGACAAGTTCGACATCATCATCAGCGGCATGACCGTGAACCAGGAACGCAACCTGCAGATCAATTTCGCCGATGCCTACATCGTGGTCGGCCAGGCCATCCTGCTGAACAAGAAGCACGAAGGTAAAATCAAGTCCTACAAGGATTTGAACGATCCCAAGTACATCGTCGCCTCGCGCATCGGCACCACCGGCGAGCAGGCCGCCAAGCGCATGATCTCCAAGGCCCAGTACAAGAGCTTCGAGAAGGAATCCGACGGCGCCATGGAAGTGGTCAACGGCCAGGCCGACGCCTTCGTCTACGACCTGCCCTTCTGCGCGGTCTTCATGGCCCAGCAGGGCGGCAAGAACCTGGTTCTGCTCGACAAGGTCTTCACCTATGAGCCTCTGGGCTTCGGCGTGAAGAAGGGCGACCCGGATTTCCTGAACTGGCTCGACAACTTCCTGCGCCAGATCAAGGAAGACGGCCGCTTTGACAATATTTACGACAAGTGGATCAAGGGCACCGAGTGGCTCAAGGACATCCAGTAGAACGTGTTGAGGGATCCGGCTTCTGGGCCGGATCCCTCGTTTTTATGATTCATCATCAGCAGGACGGATAATGGCCACGTACACAGGACTCGATCGGCCCAAAAGCAAATTTTACTACCAGTTCTGGGGCACCGCCTTCATTTTGGTTCTGTGCGGCTCCATGGCCTTGCTCTACTACGCCACGAAAAAAGTGGAATACACGTGGAGATGGAACCGGGTGCCCCAATATTTCCTGTACGAGGAAAAAGTCAACATCCGCGCGGAGATGGAAGGAAGAATAACCTCCATCGAACCGACCGGGGAAGATGTGCGCGTGGTCGTCAACGGGGACGATGGCGAGGAAAGCCACGTTCTGCCCAAGACGTCGCTCCTGCTGGCCCAGGGCGATTATGTCTATGTCGGTGACAGCATCGGCTTCCATTCCTACTGGAAGCCCGGCATCCTGGTCGAAGGTCTGTGGCTGACCCTGGAGGTCAGCGCCCTGGCCATCATCTTCGGCATCCTGCTCGGTCTTTTCACGGGTCTGGCCCGCATCTCGGACAACCCGGCCCTGCGCTGGGGCGCCATCACTTATATTGAACTCATTCGCGGCTCGCCGCTCCTGGTGCAAATTTTTCTGTGGTATTTCGTGGTCGGCACGGTCATCAACAGCATACTGGCCCAGGCTAACCTAGGGCAGATTTCGCCCCTCTGGTTTGGCGTCATGGCCTTGGCCATCTTCACCGGCGCGTATACCGCCGAGATCGTGCGGGCCGGCATTCAGTCCGTG
Organism: Desulfomicrobium sp. UBA5193; assembly: GCA_002412965.1. Lineage (GTDB taxonomy): Bacteria > Desulfobacterota > Desulfovibrionia > Desulfovibrionales > Desulfomicrobiaceae > Desulfomicrobium. Next base: position 524,093 of record DHWB01000003.1, on the reverse strand, counting down.
CACCGTGGACAGATGGAAGCGGCCAGATCCCTTGGCATGACCTACCCCCAGGCCATGCGCAAGGTCATCCTGCCCCAGGCCTTCCGACGCATCCTGCCCCCTCTGGCCGGACAGTTCATCAGCCTGGTCAAGGATTCCTCGCTGCTCGGCGTCATTTCCATCCGCGAACTGACCAAGGCCTCGCGCGAGGTCGTGTCCTCTTCCCTGCAGCCTTTTGAAATATGGATCGTGTGCGCAATTTTGTACCTGGTCCTGACCTTTACCCTGTCCATGTTCGTGCAATATCTCGAACGCAAGGCCATCTAGAGGATATACATGCCCACACCGCCCATCATCGACGTTCAGCACATCGACAAGTTCTTCTACACGCCGGAACGCCTGCAGGCCCTGAACCGCGTATCCTGCACCGTAGCGCCGGGAGAGGTGGTGGTCATCATCGGACCGTCAGGCTCGGGCAAGTCCACATTTCTGCGCTGCCTGAACCGGCTGGAATACGCGGATTCCGGACACATCATCATCGACGGCGTGGACATTCTCGACCCCAAATGCGATATCAACGCCATCCGCGCCGAAGTGGGCATGGTCTTCCAATCCTTCAACCTTTTCCCCCACAAGACGGTGCTGGACAATTTGACCATGGCCCAGATGACGGTGCGCGGACGCTCGAAGGGCGAGGCCGAAGCCAAGGCCATGGCGCTGCTGGAAAAGGTCGGCATCGCCGAAAAATTCGCGGCCAAGCCCGACCAGCTTTCCGGCGGACAGCAACAGCGCGTGGCCATTGCAAGATCCCTGGCCATGGACCCGAAGATCATGCTCTTCGACGAACCCACCTCCGCCCTTGACCCCGAGATGGTCGGCGAGGTTCTTGACGTCATGAAAAACCTGGCCCGGGAAGGCATGACCATGGTCGTGGTCACCCACGAAATGGGCTTTGCGCGCGAGGTGGCGGACCGAGTCCTCTTCATGGACAAAGGCGAAATTTTGGAACAGGGCGCGCCCGAACATTTTTTCACCGCGCCAACCCTGGAACGGACCAAGGAGTTTTTGGGACAGATTCTCTGATCAGGCAACGACAACCCGAGGAAGGCGCGAGATGAGCAAGGTGTTACAGAACCAATTGGCCAAGACCATCAAGGAACAGGGAGACATGGCCCGGGACATGGCCATTGCTGAACTGAAAGATTTGAAGAAGGATCTGCTGGAATTGGAAAAAGCCCTGAGCACCAAGAAGACCCCGGACCAGGGCCTGCTCATGGACATCTCCCACGGCGCCTTCGAACTCTTCCGCACCGCCTCCATCGTGCTGGAAACGGACAACCTGCAGGAGCAGCTTCAACATGCCGTCGAAGAAGGCAAGGATCTCGAATATCTCGAACGGAAAGGAGCCATCCTGCTGACCAAGCCCGAAGGCTGGCACTGGTTCACCCCAAAGGGCGAGATGCTCTTCCTGGCCGCGCCCGGAGACACTCGTCTGGCCGCTCAGAAGCTTCAGGAACGCATCAACCGCAAGACAGCCCCCAAACCCGCTCCCGTTCCCAAGCTGGCTGCTGTGGAAGCGTAGATACGGGGAAGCCGAGCGAAAGAACGCCCGCCGGACCAAAAAGGTTCGGGCGGGCGTTTTCATTTCTGGAGGATGGTGATCCATGAAATGGAGGCTACGGAATTTGCGACGTGATTATTAACCAGAAATACGTATGAGTACAACTAGGTATGGCAAAAGAAGTTGTTGCTCTCCAAAAGACAAATCGTTTAGAGACATCGGAAAAATTCGTGCTTGCTGTTCCCCCATCTTCGAAGGGACACCTTGTTTGCAATACGCAGCGCCGTCGCCGCCTGATTAGCTCTACATCAGGACATAAAGGAGAAAAGAATGGTCACGTGCTATCTTCGTTACGTCATTGATCCTTTCAAACTCAAGGAGTTTGAGCATTATGCAAAGCTTTGGATACCACTCGTTGAAAAATTCGGTGGTAACCACCACGGATACTTTATGCCACATGAAGGAGCCAATGATATTGCCTTGGCTTTATTCTCCTTTCCAAATCTCGCCGAATACGAACGATATAGAGCGCAAGCGGCTGAAGATCCTGACTGCCAGGCGGCAATGAAATACTACGCAGAAACCAAATGCTTCCTTAGTTTCGAGCGATCATTTATGCGCCCAGTTTTTGAATAGTTTCATAAAAATGGGTTGCAACTGACTGCGTATTTTGTTCGTAGTGCTCCTGAAGCAGGCGTTAGAGAGAATATAATGACATCACTAGTACTCGAACTTCAGAGAGATGTGCGGCCATGAGCGAGATCATCATCTACGAAGACCCGGACGCTCCCAACCCGGTGCAGGTGACTCTGGAAGGCGACACCGTCTGGCTGACCCAGGCGCAGATGGCGGAGTTGTTTGGCCGGGAACGCTCGGTCATTACCAAGCATGTTCGCAACGTGTTTCGGGATGGAGAACTCAACCAGGAGGCAGTTCGTGCATTTTTTGCACATACTGCGGCCGACGGAAAAACCTATCAAACCGAGTATTACAATCTGGATGTCATTATTTCGGTTGGCTATCGGGTCAAATCCTCGCGCGGCGTGCGATTCCGGCAATGGGCCACATCGGTTCTGAAAGACCATCTTCTCAGGGGGTATTCCCTGAATCGACAGCGTCTGGCCGAAGGCGGCGTGGAAGAAGCCCAGGCCGCGCTGGACCTGCTGGCCCGCACCCTGATCACCAACAGGCTGGTTTCAGACACAGGGCAGGCCGTGGTGGCCCTGATTTCCGGCTACGCCAGGACCTGGCGGCTTCTGCTGCAATACGACGAGGACAGTCTGGCTCTGCCCGAAGGCTGCCAGCCCGCTCGGGGCGTGCTGAACTATGACCTCGCCTCGTCAGCCATTGCTGGTCTAAAAGCCGATCAGGCCGGACGGGGTGATGCCACGTCCTTGTTCGGCCTGGAGCGCGGTGATGCCTTGGCCGCCATTCTCGGCAACATCGAACAGACCATGTTCGGCGAGCCTCTGTACGCCAGTCGCGAACTCAAGGCCGCGCACCTGTTGTATTTCATCATCAAGGATCATCCTTTTACGGACGGCAACAAGCGCATCGCGTCCCTGCTCTTTATCCTGTACCTACACCAGGAAAACATGGTCCGTGTCATTGGGGACGCCGCCCTGACCGCCCTGACCCTGCTGGTGGCCGAAAGCCAGCCGGCCAACAAGAACTTGCTCATCCGCCTCATCGTCAACCTGATCACGGAATCCTGATTCATGGCACGCCCCAAAAAAGCATCAAACAGCCCAAGACCATTGCATCCACTCAGTCACTCTCAAGCGTTGTCAAATCGATCTGCGACATCATGCTCCGTTCCAACTGCGCAGCGCCCTGCAGTATGTGCCGGAGTTGACCTGGATACCGAAGGGACGGAACAAGTTCCCGATTGTCCGAGGTCACGGTAATGTGCCCGGAGCCGCAGATGTAGCCGGGGCTCACGCAAGCGACGCAGCCCCCCTACAAAAACACCCGGTAGTCCACCTTCAGCACTTCAGCCAACCGCCTGGCCCGCTCTTTGCCGATGGGGCGACGATCGTTCTCCATCTCGGAAATATGCCGACGAGCAATCCCTGAAGCCTTGGCGAGTTGCGCCTGGGTCATGTCCTCTTTGTAGCGGGCACCTTTCAGTAATGCACCTGGCGTGCTGTCAGGGAACACCTCGTCCAACGCGAAAAGCTCGTCGCCCTCGATGCTGACCTCGCGCATATGCTCACCGGTCCTGTTCAGGAGGTCCTGCAATGGCCTTGCTAATCCGTAAGGCATCCCCGGAGGGGACACGCAGACAGATATCCGTCAATCCTACAGTATGGGGCTTTCTCATGAGTTCCAACATATCGCACCTGCTCGATTTATTCGGAATACCGACATTTTTGCCGGTGATTGAACAATACCCGCCCCTTCATTTACAGGACAATAGGGCATGGTAATGATCTTGCCCCGAAATCTCCCCATTTTTGACATGGCTCAAAGCGGTCATATCTCAAAGCCCATAAACAGGACTCACGCAACAAATAGCGGAGGAACGCATGAAAAGAAAAATCATTGAAATAGACGAAGACAAGTGCACAGGCTGCGGCCAGTGCGTAACCGGATGCGCCGAAGGCGCTTTGGCCATCATCGACGGCAAGGCAAAGATCGTGAGGGATATGTTTTGTGACGGACTCGGGGCCTGCATCGGCCACTGTCCCGAAGACGCGCTGCACATCATCGAACGCGAGGCGGATGACTTCGACGAGGAAGCGGCCATGGAGCATGTGCGCAAGATGGGAGGAGTCGGACACCATTCAGGTTGTCCCTCGGCTCAGGTCACGACCCGCACCCCCGGCCATGGAGGATGCCCTTCGGCAGGAATGATGCAGATGGAGCCCTGTGCAAAGGCCAATGTTCCGTCCAGTCAGGCGGGCTCGGCGCTGTCCCATTGGCCGATCCAGATCCGGCTGATTCCGCCCCACGCGCCTTTTCTGCAGGATGCCGATCTTCTGATCGCCGGAGATTGCTGCCCCGTAGCCACACCGGATTTTCACGCGCGCTTCCTGGCCGGACGAACCATCATGCTCGGCTGTCCGAAGTTCGACAACGCAGGGGAATATGTGGAGCGTCTGACGCAGGTCTTCGCGCAGAACCGCATCAACTCCGTCACGGTACTTGAGATGGAAGTGCCCTGCTGCTCGGGACTTTCCCGCATCGTCAGCCAGGCTCTGGCCCAAAGCGGCCGGGACATTCCCTGTGTGCGGGCCATCGTGGCCAGAGACGGAAATGTCAGTGAAGAAAAAATAAGCCCTTCGGTCCAGGCGCCCCTGGGCCTCAATCGCCTCTAGGATTCTTCACGCAAAGGGCCGCGAGGCGGCTTGCCGCCTAGAGTCAGTTCTTGCCTCGCACCGGGACACTGGCGTTCTCCAGGGAAGAAGCCACTGAAAGCGGCATGTCTTCCGAATTCAGCAAAGCACCCTCGTCCTCCGCATGGAGTTCGAGGGTGTTTTGTTTTCGCGCGACCGGCCATTCCTGGCTCAGTAGCACTCCGGCAAAAACAACCGCTACGCCGGCCAATTGGGAAAAATTGAGATATTCACCCAGGCAGATCCAGCCCAAAAACATGGAAAAAACGGGAATCAGGTTGACGAAAGCCGACGCTTGCCAGGCAGGCAGCTTGCTGATCCCGTAATTATAGAGCCCATACGCACCGATGCTGATGCAGACACCCAGATACAGCACCGCAATGCTTGGTCCCATGGGAAAAGCCACGGGCAGCGCGGTCGATGGCAGAAAGAGCAGCGGCAGGAAAAAAACGGTTCCCACCAAAGACTGCACCGCCGTCAGAAACCAGGGAGAATAGGTGGCGCACAGCTTCTTCATGCTCACCGTGTAGCCGGCGGCGCAGAGCATGGCCAACAGCTCCAGAAAATTGCCTCGCACTGGGCTTGGAGCCGCGTCCGTGGCAGTTCCGGAGATGCTGACCCAAGCCACGCCTGCCAGGGCCAGGAAGAGGCCAGTCCAGGATCGCCGGGTCAGACGCTCACCCAGGAAAAAGCCCGCGCACATTGCCACCAGTACGGGCAGCGTGGCCGCGACCATCCCCGCCTGCGACGCCGAGGTCAGCGTCAGCGCCTGACCCTCGAAAACGAAATAAAAACACGGCTCGCACAAGGCCATGAAAACCATGAAACCCATATCTTTTTTGTGCACGACACGCGGTCGCCACAGCGGGAGAACAAGCAGGAAAAGAATGGCCGAGATGATCATCCGCGCAAACACGACAACGACGGGATCGTAAACCATCACGGCATACTTGAAGGCGACGAAAGAGCTGCCCCACAGCAACATGGCCACGAGCAGAGAAAAAAAGGGGAGCGCGTGGAAAAACGTCATTGAGAACCACCAAACCCTGCATAATAGCTGTATATTTTAAAAAAAAGCTTGCATAGAATTACGTCAACACCTACTTATAAAACGAAGAATCCCTTACGCGTATCCGTATCCGGAAACAAACCAACAATTTCCCGGAAAATTGATATCTTATGCATGAATCTCCTTTTGAACACATCTCCGAGACTGCGCAGAACTTTACCACTCCGCAGATGGATGATGTTTTTCAATCTGTCTTGGAGGACATACAAAATTTTCGACCGCTCAGTTGCGTCATCGGTTTTCCAAAATCAGGAAAGACATTTTTCTTAAACCGGCTCAACGCAGTACAGCAAGTCCATACTGTCATCGTAAATGCAGTTTCAGGACAAACTCTCTCTCAGACTATAAACAAAATACTTTCACCTGAAGCAGAAAATAAAGCGGTTTTGTTCAACCTGCTCCGCGAAAAAAAGCGGATTCTCCTCTTTATCGACAACGCGCATCTGCTGACGGATGAAGACTTTGCCTTTATCGGAGGGCTGTTCACTTTCGCAGAACATCTGCAGACCGTGCTGCAGATCGTGCTGATCGGAAACGGCGAAATCGTGCACAGATTGGCTAGGCCGGACAACAGATCCATCTACAATCTGCTCGGGGCCATCTGGAACCTTCCCAAGCTCACCAGGGAACAGTCCATGGCCTATATCCAGTTTCTGCTCGACGGAGCGGGACTGGCGAGCGACCTGATCACCAATCCGGAGGTCCTGGCCAAAAGAGCGGCCGGAGTCATCGGCATTTTGCGCATGATGACCATCACCCTCGCGCTCAAAGCCTTGAATTCGCAAGAATCCTGCGATGCCGAAGAAGCTTTGGACTTCAAACGAAATTTTGCGATGCCACAGCCGGATGACACTGCGGGCGAGGACATGCCCACCCAGAAGATGGTCACCAAGCTCTCCCCCATGACCGCAGGCATCCTGGCCCTGACCATGGCCTGCATCATCGGAATTTTTCTGCTGTTTTTTTCCTGGCTGATGCCGCAGTCGGTCAGGGAAGACCTGTTCTCCGGATTCAAAGGAGCACCCCAGGACACGAAGGCCAATGCCACGCCCCAGGCCGTCTCCCCTGCTCCAAAGATCGAGCCCGTGCCCGGAACCTCACCCCAGATGCAGGCCGTGGCCAAAACCGTGTTCCGCAAACGCACCACGGAAGGGGCCTATTCTCTCCAACTTGGGTCCTACCCCACCATGGAATCCCTGCTCCTGCATCTCCCCCGATTCGCGGATCAGAAAGAGCCCCTGTTCTGGAATCAGGATCGGGGCGAGAATGCTCGCTTTTCACTTTTCCTGGGCCGCTTCGAGAGTTTTGAACATGCGGGAAGCTTTGCGTCGGATAACAAGCTGACCGAAGCCCCGGTTGTTTTCCGGCCCTTTGTGGCCACGGTGGGCCCCCTGACGGATCAGGAACAGATCAAATGGGCGAGCGCCTCGGTAGGATTGCCTGCAGAGTTGCGAACGTTTGAACGCGAACTGGTAAACGGGGTGGAGATCCAGTTCGGCCTGGAACGCTCGCGCGAAGACGCTCTGGATCATTGCGCACAGGCTGAGGCAAAGGGGCTCTCCTGCGCGGTCACCCAGTACGAATAAAAAAGGACGGCCACTTGGGCCGTCCCTACGATTCAACTTCTTCCAAAAAATGCGCAATCCCGGAATTATTTCCGCAGATCGAGCACCCGCTGGGCCTTGCCTTCCGATTTGGGCAGGGAATTCTGCTCCACCAGGTCGATGCGGGCCGTGATCAGGATCTCGTCACGCAGCCTGGAGCTGATCCGGCTCTGCAGATTTTTGAGTTCGCGCATGTCCTCGACGAAGAATTCTTCCTTGACCTCCACCTTGACCCGCATCTGGTCCAGATACCCCTCCCGCTCCAGCACGATGAGATAATTCTGTCCGACTTCTGGGATGCTCATCAGCACCTGCTCGACCTGCATGGGGTAGATGTTGACGCCCTTGATGATGATCATGTCGTCGGCACGGCCCATGATCCGGTCCAGTCTGCGGTGCTTGCGCCCGCAGGGGCATTCGCCGGGCAGAAAGCGGGTCAGGTCCTTGGTCCGGTATCTGATGAGTGGCATGCCCTCGCGGCACAGGGTGGTGATGACCAGCTCGCCGATTTCTCCTTCGGGCAAGGGCTGCCCGGTTTCCGGATCGACGATCTCGGGAAGATATGCGTCCTCCCATATATGCATGCCGTTTTGTTCCAGGCACTCGAAGGCCACGCCGGGGCCGTTCATTTCGGACAGGCCGTAGGAATTGTACGCCTTGATCCCGTAGACCTCCTCGATGCGCTGACGGATGGCGGCGGTGTGCGGCTCGGCGCCGATGAGGGCGACGCGCAGTTTGAGGCGATCCGGGGTATAGCCCAACTCGTCCTTCACCGTACCCAGATGCAGCGCGTAGGAGGGGATGACGTGGATGACGGAAACCTGGAAGTCTTCAAGGAGCTTGAGCTGCCGTTTGGAATTTCCCGCTCCGGCCGGGATGGTCAGGCAGCCCAGCCGCTCGGCCCCGTAATGGATGCCAAGGCCCCCCGTGAAGAGCCCGTAGCCGGACATGTTCTGAAAGGTGTCCTCGGCCCGCACCCCGACCATGTGCATGCAGCGCGCCATGAGATCGGCCCAGGAATCAATGTCGTTTCTGGTGTAGTAGATAACCGTGGCCGAACCCGTGGTCCCGGACGAGGCGTGCAGGCGGACCATGTCCGATATCGGTTGGGTCAGCATGCGCGAAGGGTAGGCGCTGCGCAGGTCGTCCTTGGTGGTGAAGGGCAGCTTGGAGATATCCTCGGCCGAAGCGATCGCATCCAGACGCACGCCGGTCTCGGCGAAACGGCGGGAATAAAATTCGGACTTGGCCGCGCGCTCAACAGTGGAGACAAGGCGGGCTTTCTGGATGCCCTGCAGTTCGCTGCGCGAAAAAAACTCTTCCGGACAATAGGCTTTCATGGCGACATCCGCTGGTAAGTTTAAGGTGCGCGGAAACGATCAGTAGACGCCGCCGTCTTCCGACGGCAGCCCGACCTCCGTGAGATTGTCAAACACGGTGTACTGACCAAAATAGGCCAGGCGCAAGGCCCCGACGGGTCCGTTACGCTGTTTGCCGATGATGATCTCGGCGATGTTCTTGTTCGGGTTGTCCTCGGCCTTGTTGTAGGCCGCATCGCGATAGATGAACACGATGACGTCGGCATCCTGCTCGATGGCGCCGGATTCGCGAAGGTCCGAAATCATGGGCCGCTTGTCTGATCGTTCCTCGACCTTGCGGTTGAGCTGGGACAAGGCGATGACCGGCACTTCCAGTTCCTTGGCCAGAGCCTTCAGATTTCGCGAAATATCGGAAATCTCCTGCTCACGGGAGTCGCTCCTGTGGCTGGAACGCATGAGCTGCAGATAGTCGACGATGATCAGGCCCACGCCCTTTTCCGCCTTCAGGCGACGGCTGCGGGCGCGGATTTCCATGGTCGAGAGGGCCGGGGTGTCGTCGATGAAGATGGGCGCCTTGGAAAGTTCGTCCGCAGCCTGATACAATTTGCTCCAGTCTTCGTCATTGAGGTAGCCGCTGCGCAGCCGGCTCAAGTCCACCCGGCCGTGACAGCCCAGCAGACGCATCATGAGCTGATCCATGGACATTTCAAGCGAGAACACGGCCACGGGGATATTGTGGTGGATGGCCGCGCGCATGCCCATGTTCAGGGCCAGGGCCGTCTTGCCCATGGAGGGACGCGCCGCGAGAATGATCAGGTCGGACTTCTGAAGCCCGGCCGTCATGCGGTCGAAATCCGTGTAGCCCGTGGGCACACCCGTGACCAGTTCGCCCTGCCCGGCCCGCATCTCCAGCTGCTCGAAGACACGCTGGACCAGGTCCTTGCTGCTCATGAAGACAGGCTTGCCCTTGGATTCGGCAATGGAGAAGATCTGCTGTTCGGCCTGATCAAGCAGGGACTCGGTCTCTTCTCCGGCCTCGAAACAGCTGGTCAGGATCTCGGAGGAGGTCTGGATCAGCCTGCGCCGGACGGACTTGTCCCGCACGATCTGGGCATGGAAGACGGCGTTTGAGGCCGAGGCCACGGATTCGGCCAGGGACGCGAGATAGACGGTGCCGCCGACCTCGTCCAGCTGTCCCCTGGTCTGCAGGTACTCGGCCACGGTGACCAGATCCACTGGCTCGCGGCGGCGGTACAATTCCTGGAAGGCCTGGTAGATGATGCGATGGACCGGAGAATAAAAATCCTCGTCGGTGATCGTGTCGACCAGGGTGTGAAAAATATCGTTGCGCAGGAACACCCCGCCAAGCACCGCCTGTTCGGCTTCGGTGTTGTGGGGGGGTATTCTGCGCAACAAATCAGAAGAGGCCTTTTGCAAGGCCTCCTCTGGTTGGATTTTAGTTCCGAGGCGCTGCCCGAACTTATTCTGCGGCTGCTTCTTCAGTTGCATCGGCCTGCGGCACCACTTCGGTTACCTGATCCGCCCGGCCGAACTTGACCACGTTCACGGTCAGCTTGGCCACGACTTCGGGATGCAATTTCACGTCGACGATGTATTCGCCCAAGGTGCGGATGCCGTCATCCAGCTGAATCTTGCGACGATCAACGTCCACGCCCTGCTCTGCCAGGATCGCGGCGATCTGGGGAGAGGTGACGGAGCCGTAAAGCTTGTCGCCATCGCCCACGCGCACTTCGATCACGACCTTGGCCGCTTCGATCTTGCCAGCCAAGCCGGCAGCTTCGGCGCGAACGGCGTCGTTCTGGGCCTGCAGCTTGCGGCGTTCCTGCTCGAATACCTTCAGGTTGCCGGGAGTAGCCATGGAGGCAAGTCCCTGGGGCAACAGATAATTTCTACCATAACCGGGACGGACGGCGACGATTTCGCCCAGTCTGCCCAGATTGTCTACGTCTGCTCGCAAAATGACCTTCATGATCAAATCTCCTAGATTCTAGACTTTTTGAGCACGTCGGTGCTGTGGGTGGCCGTGTAGAACATCAGAGCCATCTGGCGGGCGCGCTTGACTTCGCGGGTGATTGCCCGCTGGTGCTTGGCACAGGAACCCGTGATGCGGCTGGCAATGATCTTGCCGCGGTCAGTCACGAAATCGCCCAGGATTTCGGGATGCTTGTAATCGAGCAGAATTTCCGGATTCTCGCAGAAACGGCAGTACTTTCTCCGGGGTGCGAATTTCTTCTTAAAGGACATGTTATGCCTCCTCGGTTGCCGCAGCAGGGAGCTCGGCGAGTCTGACGGTGATGAACTTGAAAACGCCATCAGTGATGCGGACATTGCGTTCCAGTTCCGCCACTGCCTTTCCGGGCATGTTCATTTCCATGCGGATGTACCGGCCGCGGTTGAACTTGCGCACCGGATAAGCGGTATCCTTGACGCCCCAATCGTCGATCTTGAGAACGGTGCCGCCCTCGCGCTCAACAATGGCGCTGAAATTGTTAACAATCTCGCGACATTCTTCCATACCCAGCTCAGGGCTGAGCAGGATCAATTCCTCATACCTTGTCATCATTATAAGTCCTCCTTTCGGGTAAAAGCCCACCCATTCCATTCGGGTGAGCAAGGAAACACAGACCGTTATTCCCATCACACAGGTCTGTCAAGGACACTGGCCCGCAGACTTGAAGGTCGCGGGAATTGCGCTTACACGGGCAGCATGCTGCGCATCATCATCCTCCTCGTCCTGCTACTGCCGCCCTTGCCGGCCCTGGCCACATCGCCCAATGTGCTCGTTCTGCATTCCTACCACCCGGGGCTGTCCTGGACCGACACCTTGAACACCGGCATCCGCGAAACCTTTCGCACCGAAATGCCGCAGGCGCTTCTCTGGGTCGAATACCTGGACACCAAGCGCAACACCGATACGTCCTACCTGTCCCTGCAGGCGGCGCTGCTGCGCCACAAGCTCGCCGACAGCGTCTTCAACCTGATCATCGCCACGGACAACGACGCCCTGGATTTCGTTTTGGAGTATCGGGACAGCATTTTTCGCGGCGCGGCCGTCGTTTTTTGCGGGATCAACGATTTCAGGCCGGAGCAGCTGCGCGGACAAAAGGACATCACCGGGCTGGCTGAAAATCCGGCCTTCGTCGAAACCATGCGCACGGCCCTGTCGCTGCATCCGGACGCATCGGAATTCGTGGTCATCGGCGCGGACCAGGCCATCACCGACCTGCTCACGGACCGTGCCCTGCGGAGCCTGGAGCAAAATTTCCCGTCCATCCGCTTCACCTACTGGAACAACCTGCCCGCCCAGGAGCTGCGCACCCGCTTGGCCGACCTCGGGCCAGGGCAGCTCATCTTCATCCACGGGGTCATGCGCAACGAGGAGGGCGTGCTCGTGGACTACCGGGGCAAGAATCTCTTCCTGTCCACCCACGCCAAGGTGCCCATCTACGGCTTCTGGGACTTTGAGATGGGCACGGGCTGCGTGGGCGGCAAGTTGGTACAGGGCGAGACCGAGGGCGAGCGGGTGGCCAAACTGGCCATGCAGGTACTGGACGGGGCGGATCCAAACAAAATTCCCGTCCATACGGCCACCCCGTCGCGCTATATCTTCGACTACCTCCAGCTCCAGCGCTTCGGCATCAATGAATCCGCCCTGCCCGCAGGCAGCCTGGTCCTGAACCAGCCCGCCCGCTTCTATCAGATCGACAAGCGCTACATCTGGACCGCAACCGCCGGTGTCGCCATGCTGCTGGCGGCCCTGGCCATGCTGGTCAGCTCCATCCGCCGCCGCCAGGAGGCCCAGGCCGTGCTGCGTCGGCACAAGGAGCAGCTTGAGGAGGCGGTCCGCGCCCGCACCGAACACCTGCGCTCGGCCAATGACGAGCTCGAGCGCGAAGTCCATGAGCGCATCCGGGCCGAGGGAGATCTGCGCAAGGCAAGGGCTCGGCTTGAAATCGAGGTCGAGCGCCGCACCAGCGACCTGCTTTTCGAGATCGAACAGCGCCGCCTGGCCGAGGCGCACATCCGCGACCGCGAGGCCAAGGCCAGGGCGCTGATCAACGCGCCCACGGAGACCGTGCTGCTCATGGACCAGGCCGGGATCATCCTCGACATCAACGAAACGGGAGCTTCCCGCCTAGGCAGAATTCGCGAGTCCCTTTTCGGCCTGTCCCTCTTCGCCCTCCTGCCCGCCGAACAAGGCGAGCGGCTGCGGCAAGCCGTGGACGAAGTCTTTGGCTCCGGCGAGGCCCGCTCCGTCAACGAATACGGTGAGGAACGGGCTCTGGACCTGCACCTCTACCCCGTCTTCGACGACAGCGGGAGGGTCACGCGGGTGGCGATCTTCATGGCTGACGTGACGGGAGAGCGGCGCATGGCCCGGCAGATCATGCTCCTCGACAAGATCAACTCCCTGGGGCGCATGGCCGCTGGCATCGCGCACGAGATCCGCAACCCCCTGACGGGCATTCACGGCTACCTCTACGCCATGGACGAGATGTGCGCCGAACTGCCCGACGACGACCCTGTGGACATCCTGCGCGCGACCATAGAAAAGATCCGCAAGGCCGCGGGCAAAATGGAGTCCGTCATCCGCCGCGTGCTGGACTTTTCCAAGCCCGGCACCCCCAGACTTGAGTTGCTGGACCTGTCTGTTCCGGTGCAGGAGGGGCTGAGCCTCATGACACCGACCCTACGCAAGGCGGGCATTGCGGTGGATACGCAATTCTCCCGCGTTCCGGCCATTCTGGGGGATCGCATGCAGCTGGAGCAGGCGGTCATCAACATCGTGGACAACGCGGCCAGGGCCGTACGCCAGCATGAATCGGACAAGACGATAGAGCTGCGCATCTTCAGCGCCGAAAACCGGGTCTGCCTCTCCATCGCGGACAACGGGCCTGGCATCGCCGCCGCGGACCGGGAGAGGATTTTCGACCCCTTCTACACCACGGCCAACGACGGCACGGGCATCGGCCTGTCCATCGTGCAGCGCATTGTGGCCGACCACCAAGGCACCATTCAGGTGGCCCAAAGCCCTCTCGGCGGCGCGGAATTCCGCCTGGAATTTCCGGTTCCGGCCACGGAGCAATCATGAACTATTCCCTGCTCATCATCGACGACGAAGAATCCATCCGCGACAGCCTGTCCATGGCTCTGGGGCGACAATACCACGTCAGCACCTGCGCCAGCGGCAAGGAGGCTCTGGCCTGCCTGTCCGCCCTGGCTCCCGATCTCGTGCTCCTCGATATCGGGCTGCCCGACATCAGCGGCCTGGAGGTGCTCGGCAGCATCCGCCAGCAGTCTCCCCATGCCGCCGTGATCATGATCACGGCCTTCGAGGACCTCGATACGGTCATCTCGGCCATGAAACGCGGCGCCTTCGACTACCTCCTGAAACCCCTGCGCATGGACGCGCTGAAGCTCTGCCTGGAGAGGGCGGGCAGCTCCATTCGCCTCGGCAAGGAGATTCGCCTCCTGCAGGACAAGGCCCTGCGCGAGCAGATCCCTTTTTTCATAGCCGAGAGCGAGGCGCTGACCGATGTGGTGCAGACCGTGGCCAAGGTCGCGGTCAGCCCGGACACGCCTGTCCTGGTCGAAGGTGACACGGGCACAGGCAAGGAGCTCATCGCCAGCGCCATCCACTACCGCAGCCCCAATTTCAGGGGGCCACTGATAACGGTCAACTGCGCCGCCATCCCGTCGGAACTGATCGAGAGCGAACTTTTCGGCTACGCGCCGGGAGCCTTCAGCGGAGCGGGCAAAAAGGGCAAGACCGGTCTGGTGGAAGAGGCCGCCGGGGGAACCCTCTTTCTGGACGAAATCGGGGAACTGCCCCAGAGCGCCCAAGCCAAGCTCTTGCGCTTCCTGCAGGAGGGTGAATTCTACGCGCTGGGCTCCACGGCCAAGCGCACGGTGCGCACCAGGGTCGTGGCAGCCACCAACCGCAACCTTGAGGACATGGTCCGGCAAGGGACGTTCCGGCAGGATCTTTTCTATCGCCTCGCCGTGGTCCGCATCCGCGTGCCCTCCCTGGCCCGGCGCACCGAGGACATCCTGCCCCTGGCCCGGCTCTTCCTGCATCAATACGGGGAAAAATTCGGAAAAAAATTCACGGACCTGACCCGGTCAGCCGCCGCCGCCCTGCTCGGCCATGCCTGGACCGGCAATGTCCGCGAGCTGCGCAATATCATGGAGCGGGCCACCCTCATGGCCTGCGGCCCGGAACTGGACGCCACGGACCTGGGGCTTTCTGGTGAATGCATGCCCACGCGGGCGATGGCGGACACGCCGCTCCTGACCAGGGACGGAGTCGATCTGCCGGAAGTGCTGCAGGAGCTTGAGCGAAAGTATTACGAAGAGGCGCTGCGCCTGGCGGACGGGAATGAATCCCAGGCCGCCCGGCTGCTCAATGTGTCCAGGGACACGTTCAGATACAGGCGCGGCAAGCTGGGGTCGTAAGCCTCACGCCTTCTCGAAACCCTGCGGCAGCGGTGCAGCCATGTCGATGAAGGGTCCGGACATTCCCGGCATGCGCTCCCGAGAACGTCATCACGATCTTGCATCTCCATCCGGCTGCCGTCCCTCTTCCACGCCGATGCCATAGGTCTTCAGCTTGCGGTACAGATAGGTCCGCTCCAGGCCGATGATTTCGGCCAGGCGGGCGATGTTTCCATTCGCGCGGGCGAACTGGCGGCGCAAAAAGGCCTCCTCGAACCTGGCCCTGGCCTCCTTGAAGTCGGTGAGCCCTTCGGGGACCATGGCCAGGGAATCCAGGGCCGCGCTGGCCCTGTATTCGGGCGGCAGCATGGAAACGCCGACTTCCTGGCCTTGATAGAGGATGAAGAGCCGCTCCACGAAGTTCTTGAGCTCGCGCACATTTCCCGGCCAGGCGTAGCGCTTGAGCACGTCGAGAGCTTCGCGATCGAAACGCACGGGCCTGAGGCTGTGCTCCTCGACCATGCGCTGCGAAAAGTACTCGATCATGCCCGGAATGTCTTCGGCTCGATCACGCAGGGACGGAACGGTCACGGGAAAGACATTGAGCCGGTAATACAAGTCCTGACGGAAGCGGCCCTCTTCCATTTCACGGACCAGATCCTTGTTGGTGGCCGCAATGACCCGCACATCGACTCGAAAGCTTTTGGTCCCCCCAACCCGCTCGAATTTCTGCTCCTGCAGGATGCGCAGAATCTTGGCTTGGGTTTTGAGACTCATGTCCGCGATTTCATCCAGGAACAGGGTGCTCTTGTCGGCCAGTTCGAATTTACCCTTCTTGGCCTTGTCCGCGCCGGTAAAGGCGCCCTTCTCATGACCGAACAGTTCGGATTCGATCAATTCCTCCGGGATCGCGGCGCAGTTCACGCAGATCATTTCCCGCTGCGTCCTCTTGCTCGCCATGTGGATGGCCCGGGCCGCGACCTCCTTGCCGGTCCCGTTTTCCCCGGTGATGAGCACCCAGGCCTCGGTGGGCGCGACCTGGGCGATGAGCTCCCGCAGCCGCGTTATGCCCGGCGAGGCGCCGGTGATGGTCGGTGTGGTCTCGGGCCGGATACGGGAGCGCAGCTCCCTGTTCTCGCGCTTGAGCGAGGACAATTCCAGGGCCTTTTCAGCCGTGACCAGCGTATTTTCCAAAGACAGAGGCTTTTCGATGAAGTCGAAGGCCCCGTTCTTCAAGGCCGTGACTGCCGTCTCGATGTTCCCGTGTCCGGAGATCATGATCACCGGGGTGTCCACGCCCTTTTCGCGCAGCGCGCACAAGACGCCCATCCCGTCCATGCCGGGCATCCAGATGTCCAGAAAAATGAGATCGAAATCCCCGTCAAGGGCCATCCCAAGGCCTTCGGTCCCGGACCCGGCCTCGGCCACCTGCCAGCCTTCGTCCTCGAAAATTCCCCGCAAGGACAGGCGAATGTCCTTTTCGTCGTCGATGATGAGAATGGATGCGTTGCTGAACATTATGCCTCGCTGCGGGCGGCCGGCAGTTCGATGACAAAGGTAGTGCCGGCCGGCTCATTGGGTTTGACCCGGATATGGCCGTGATGGTCGCTGATGATGGATTTGACAATGGCCAGGCCCAGGCCCGTGCCGCTGCGCTTGGTGGAATAGTAGGGCTCGAACATGCGCGATTGCTCCTCGGGTTTGATGCCCGGTCCGTTGTCGCTGATTTCGACGTAGATACGGCCCTTGCGTTTGCGCAAGTAGAGAGCGGTCTCGACCCGCCCTCCCTCCTGCCCGGCCAGGATCTCGGCCGCGTTCAGCAGGATGTTGTAAAAAACCCTCTTCATGGCCTCGCGGTCGAGCATGACCAAAGGCACGTCCTCGGTCCGGACGGTCCATTGGACGGAGGTGTGGCTCCCGGAAAAGACGGAGATCGCTTCACGCAGCAGGGGTTCGATACGGTCTGGGCTCAGCGTCACCTCGGGGAGTTTGGCGAAGGCCGAAAATTCCCGCACCATCTCCTGCAAGTGCTCCACCTGCTTGACGATCAACCCCGTACACTGGGCAAAGACCGGATCCTCGATGATGGGGCCGAACTTGCGCTCCAGCCGCTCGGCTGAAAGCTTGATCGGCGTGAGCGGATTCTTGATTTCATGGGCGATGCGCCGGGCGACTTCCTTCCAGGCATCAAGGCGTTGCATTTTTTCCAGCTCCGAAATGTTCTCGAAAACCGCGACAATGCCGCTGTCACCGCCCTCGCTGTCCATGAGCGCCACGGCGTTGACCAAGAGTTTGACCGTCTCTCCGCCCACCTCCAGATCGAGCCTGCGTTGCCATTGGGAGCCGGGACTGCTGGTCAGGAGGTAGCTGACCTCCTGCACCAGCCCGCGATGGGCTGGTCCAAGCAGATCCAGGGCGGACTCCCCGAGCAGCGCCCCGGCTTCAAGGCCGAGAATGGCTTCGGCCGCCCTGTTCATGGTTTTGATCCGCCCTCCCCGGTCAAGGGAGACAACGCCGGCCGTGATATTTTCCAGAATCGCCTGCACATAATGATTCTTGGCGATAAGGGCCTGGTACTGATCTTCAAGCTGGAGGTTGGCCTGGGTTATGCGCGCCTGGCTTTGCTCCAGATCCTCGGCCATGCTGTTGAACGACTGGACCAGGAGACCCAGCTCGTCGCGGGACTCGTCCATGAGCCGCACGGAGAGATCGCCCTTGGCGATGCGCTGGGTTCCAGCGGCCAGGGCCTGGACGGGCGCGCTGATTTCCTTGGCCAGCCGAAAGCCGAACCAGGTCGCGCCGAGGAATATGAGCATGGTCATGAGCCCAAGGACCATATAAAGAGTCATCTTCAAGGGATACTTGAGGGTTCGCAGTTGCTTGTATTCGCCCACGCCCTGGGCGATCTGTTCGAGACGAGCCAAGAATCCAGGCCCGACTTCCGCGCCCAGAACAAGATAGGCCGATCCGGCGGCGTCCACGGGCATGATGCCGACAACCAGATCCGAACGCTGATGCGGCCACAGGGTGGACCAATACTTGGGGGCGCGGGTCAGATCGGTCCAGGGCACATCCGCCCGGACCTGGGGCCAGATTTCGGACCACACCGGCGAGGCCTGCCAATTATTCTCCTGCATCGTGGCGGTGAGCACGCCGACCAAGGTCAAATCGTACTCTCGGGCCTTGCTGCGCAAGACCTCGCCCACCCCCTTCCCTTTGACTCCCAGGCGCCTCTCCCGCAGATGATCCAGAATCCCTCGGGCCTTGACTTCAAGCCCGGATTCCGCCGCCGCGTAAAAATCCTGACCGACGCCCAAGGCCTGGTCCATGGATGTCTCGACCTGGGCCTGAAACCAATAGTCGACCGAAGTCTGCACAAACCACAGGGACAGGATGAACATGATGAAGGTGGGCACCATGGACAGGGTCACGAAGATAAGCACCAGCCTAGTTCTGAGCCCCGACCCCAGCACCCGCCTGCGCCGGTCCAGAATGAGCTTGATGACGTTGCGCAGGACCAGAAACAGGACCAGAATGAGCAGAATGAGATTGACGTTGAAGAGGGCGAAGAAAAGATAGGAGTTGAGTCCGAGGAGGCGCAGTTCGATCCAGGTCAGGATGACGATGAGGAATATGCCCACAAAGGCAAAAGTGATTTCCCGCTGCCGCTTGCGACGTTCATGGGCGGTGCGCTCCTGGACAGGAATTAAACGGGATGACTTGTCCATGCTCCTCGCGCTCGGGTTACGTTCAGTAATCAAAATCCAGTTCGTACACGACTTCGGGAACCAGATCCCAGCTGACAAAAAAGAGCGGCTTGCTTACCCAGCCCGAAATGTTGGTGCGGGTGATCTTGAAGGTCAGCACGACCCGGTATGCCTTGCTCCGCTCGATCATGTCCCAGCTGCCCATCGGCAAGGACAGGCGAGACCAGAAGTTGTTCAGCTCCTTATGCAGCTCCGCAAAATCAAAAGTGTGATCGCCCCGAAAATCCTTGACCAGACACTCCCTGGCAATGGGCTTGCTGGAAAGCACGCAGGTATACTGAGCCTCGGACAGAAACGAATCCCAAAATCCGGCCCGGCGCTGGTACAATTTACCCGTGCACAGCACCTCGTAGTCTCCACCGTTCTGCAGAGCCTCCATCAGCGGCGCCATGTCGTTGACCACGATGCTGAAACCCACGGAGACAGCTCCGTCGGCATTGTCCACTCCAAGACCGCTGATTGAAATGGAGTTGGCCCACAACGAAGACGCCAAAAGAATGTTCAGCGCTAAAAAGCACCCGGAGGTGATTAAAATTCTATATTTTTGCATTATTAACAGATTACATGAGCAAAAAAGAGTGTTGCTGTAATTTTTCTTGATTTTCAACATAAGGCAGGTATGCACCACACAAGATCGTGAAGCCACGGCCTGCCACCTCCGAAATAAGCCTCATGCGCGCTCTCGCGCGGTGATAGTCCAAGGCATGGTGTTTGACAACCGTTGATGCGAGGACAGAGTCATGAAGCTCAATGAGCACAACAGCAAGCAGCTCTTTCAGGAAGCTGGCATCCCTGTTCCCCAGGGTGAGCTTCTCGGACCCGATGACGAACCCAATCCTTCCTTTGCGCTGCCCTGGGTTCTCAAATCCCAGGTCCTGAGCGGCGGCCGGGGCAAAGCCGGCGGCATCCGCATGGCGGATACCCTGGAGCAGGCCAGGGCCGAACTGACTCGGATCTTCTCTTTGACCATCAAGGGCGAGAGGGTGCGGCTGGTGCGCATCGAACCCCAGGCGCGGTTCAGCCGGGAGATTTATCTATCCGTGACCCTGGACCGTCAAAGCCGGGCCTTTTGCGTCACTGCGGGCCGCACGGGCGGAATGGACATCGAGTCATGCGACCCTGAGAGCATCCTCATCGAACAGGCCAAGCCCGATGAAGGCCTGGCCCCCTATCAGATCCGCAACATCATTTTTCATCTCGCCCTGCCCAGGGAGCTGCGCGGACCCTTCTTTACGCTGCTCTCCAACCTCTACGCCTGCTGTCTCAAGCATCGCCTGCTGCTGGCCGAGATCAACCCCCTGGTGATCACCACGGACGGCGCGCTCCTGGCCCTGGACGGCAAGGTCGAGATCGACGGACACCAGATCGGAATCGACCCTACCCTGAACCGCTTCTTCGAACCCGCGCACCTGAGCCCCGAGGAGAACCGATCCCGCGAGGCGGGCCTGAGCTACCACAAGCTCGACGGGTATGTCGGACTCATGGTCAACGGAGCCGGACTGGCCATGGCCAGCATGGACATACTCAACTACAGCGGCCTTGAGGCGGCCAACTTCCTCGATCTTGGCGGCGGCGCGGACAGCGGGGCCATGCGCACGGCTCTGGACATCCTTTTTGACGATACGGGCGTTGGCATGGTGTTCATCAATATTTTCGGCGGGATACTCTCTTGCCACAAGGTCGCCCAGTCCATGCTCGACGCCCTGGAAGGCAAGGCTCCACGCAAACCCATCGTGGTCCGCTTCGCGGGCAACGGCTCTGCGCAGGGGCTGGAGCTGCTGGGCCAGGCGGCCCTGCCCGGACTGCATCTCTGTCCGGACCTGACCTCGGCGCGGGTCGCGCTGGAAGGGCTCAAGAGGGACAAACGCGGAACCGTGCACGCCCCCCTGCACGTCGCGTCCACAGCCCCCCTGCTCCCGGCTCGTCAGCGCAGCGAAAGCAAACCCTTCCCCCTGCCCGCAGGCTGCCGCATCCTGGTCCAGGGCCTGACCGGCAAACAGGGCCAGCTGCACTGCCGGCTGATGCAGGAATACGGATCAAGGATCGTGGCCGGAGTCACCCCCGGCAAGGGCGGCACCGAGATCCTCGGCGTGCCGGTCTTTGACACGGTGCGGGAAGCGGCGCGAGCCATTGACATCGACGCCTCGATCATCTTCGTGCCCGGCGCCATGGCTCCGGACGCGGTGCTGGAAGCTGCGGCCGCCGGAATCGGCTGGGTGATCTGCATCACCGACGGCATCCCCCAGCTGGACATGCTGCGCGCCTTGGAACGCCTGAAAGGCGGCGCCACACGGGTCATCGGCCCCAACTGCCCCGGCCTTGTCATGCCCGGCAAGACCAAGATCGGGATCATGCCTGGGGACATCTTCACCCCCGGACCGGTAGCCGTCTTCTCACGTAGCGGCACCCTGACCTACGAATGCGTCGACCGCCTGACCCGCGCAGGGATAGGCCAATCCGTTTGCGTAGGCATCGGAGGCGACCCCTTTGTCGGCACCTCCTTCACGGACCTGTGCAAGCTGGTGCGCCACGATCCGGAAACCCGCGCAGTGGTCATCCTGGGCGAGATCGGCGGGAAAGCCGAAGAAGAGTTGGGCCAGTACATGCAGGAGAGCGGGTTCGAGCTCCCGGTCTTCGGGTTCATCGCCGGCCGCACGGCTCCTCCGGGCAAACGCCTGGGGCACGCGGGCGCGATCCTGGAGAAAGGCGCGGGCGGCATCGAGGTCAAACTGCAGGCCATGGCCGACTCAGGCTTCCACCTCATCGATGACCTGGACCAGATCGCGGCTGCGGTGGGCAAGGTGCTTTAGCAGGCTATCCAAAAACGGCGAGCTGCTTCTTTTCTGCAGTAAAACCAGACCCTCACGTATGTGCAAATACCTTGCGGGCACACGTACATTTCAGGGTTTCCGAGTAGCAGACGCACAACACCACGGACAGACAGCCCTCACCAGCGAAAGCCTCGGCCGGATCACTCCGGTCGGGGCCTTGTCATGAAGACGGACGAAAAAATCCTACCGTCCCACGCAAAAATACGCGAAACCTTCCGCCGCCATGAGCGTCGGTAAGTAAAGGTTGCGGCCGTCGAAGAGGATGGGGGCGGTCAGTTCTTTTTTGATCTTGGCGAAATCCGGGTTGCGGAACTGGTTCCATTCCGTGACCACAGCCAAGGCCGAGGCGTCTTTCAAGGCCGCGTACTGGTCCTCGCAGATCGTGACCAGGGGGTTATCGGCCAGAATGCGGCGAGCATTGGGACCGGCCACCGGATCGAAAGCCTGCACGCGCATGCCAAGGCCCGTCAGATGCCGGATCAGCTCCAGGGACGGGGCCTCGCGCATGTCGTCGGTGTTCGCCTTGAACGCCAGGCCCCACAGGGCCAAGGTCTTGCCCTGCACTCCGCCCTGCTGGGCGAAATACCCTTCTATCTTGCGGGCGATGACCACTTTCTGGCGGTCGTTGACCTCGTCCACGGCGGCGAGGAGTTGAGGCTCGTAACCCACGCCCTTGGCCGTGCCGATCAGCGCCTTCACGTCCTTGGGGAAGCAGGACCCGCCGTAACCGACGCCGGGATAGATGAACTGGTAGCCGATGCGGTGATCCGCGCCGATGCCGTGCCGCACGTCGCGCACGTCGGCCCCGACCTTCTCGCAGATATTGGCGACTTCATTGATGAAGGAAATCTTGGTCGCCAGCATGCAGTTGGCCGCGTACTTGGTCATCTCCGCGCTGCGCACGCCCATGATGATCAGCTTTTCCCGGCTACGGGCATAGGGTGCGTACAGGGTCCTGAGCAGCTCGGCCGTGCGCACGTTGTCCGTGCCCACCACCACGCGGTCGGGCTTCATGAAATCGTTGACGGCGTCCCCTTCCTTCAAAAATTCAGGATTGGAGACCACGTCGAATTCCACCTGCACCCCGCGCTGATCGAGCTCTTCCTGGACAATGGCCCGCACGCTGTCGGCCGTGCCCACGGGCACCGTGGATTTGTCGACGATGATGGTGTACCCGGTCATGAGGCGGCCCACATCGCGCGCGACCTGATGCACGTAGCGCAGGTCCGCGCTGCCGTCCTCGCCTTCGGGCGTGCCGACGCAACAGAAAACAAAGAGGCTGTCCTTCAAGCCTTCGGCCAGATCCGTGGTGAAGGTCAGGCGGCCTTCCTGGGCGTTGCGGCGGACCATGGTCTCAAGGCCGGGCTCGTAAATGTGGACCTCGCCCTTCTTGAGCCGTTCCACCACATCCGGATTGATGTCGACGCAGGTGACCGCGTTGCCCATCTCGGCGAAACAGGCGGCGGACACGAGGCCCACGTAGCCCGTTCCAACTATGCATATATTCATTGGTGTATTCTCCTTGTGAATGAATCGGGATCAGAACCCGGAAAACCGTTTTTCCAGCATGATTTTCAAAATGGTCCGATCGGTCTCGATCATGCCCTCGGTGCTGAGCGTGCCGATGTTCTGCATGGTCTGCTCGGGCGAGACACCGATGATTCCGTCGGTATCCAAAACATTGATCCCCTGCAGGGAAAAAAGAGCGGCCTGCACGGCCGTGCCCGCAGCCGTGGCAAGCTTCAGGGAACAGCCGGCCTTGGCCCCGTCGCAGATGACCCCGGCCAGATCTTCGGTGATGTTCTTGATGGCCCCGGCGATGTGCGACAGGTTGCCGCCTAAAAGATAGGCCACTCCGGCGCTGGCTCCCGCGCCGGCGGCCACCGAGCAGCCGCAGATGGCGGACAGACGCCCAGTGTGGGCCTTGACGTAGGCCGTGACCAGATGGCTCAAAGCCATGGCCTCAAGGACGGATTTTTCGTCGCAGGTGATGAATTCGCGAATGGCCCAGATGGGCAGGATGGCGGTCAGACCGTGGTTGCCGCTCCCGGCGGAGCTCATGGCTGGCAGCTTGACTCCGCCCATGCGCGCATCCGATGCGGCCGAGGTCAGGATGCGCGCGGCCAGAATCATGTCTCGGCAGATGAGCTTCTGCCGGACCAGCCTGTCCAGGGCCTTGCCGATGCCCAGCCCCGGCCCGTACTTGAGCCCGTGATCGGCCAGACGCACATTGGTGCGCACCCCTTCCATCAGAAATTCGCGGTCGTCTTCGTCCAGATCGTCGAGGAGGCGGATCAGATCCTTCAGGGACAAGGTCTTGATCCAGGCTTCAAGGCGCGGCATGTCTTCCGAGGCGGCGGATCTGGACGATGACCGGGAAAGAGGCACCGCTTCGCCGTCCAGGCTCACGCTGACCACGTTGTCATGCATGTCGCGGACCACGGCCTCGGCCAGATGGGAGCCGTCGAAAACCTCGGCCCGAATGAAAAGCCCCCGCTGCTCCTGAAGGAGGTGCAGGGTCACTCCCCCGTCCCGGACCAGGGTGCGGGCGGCCAGCACGGCCTCTTCATTCAGAGGTTCGAGCACTTCCAGGCCGAGGGCCGGGTCCCCGCCGAAAGCGCCCAGGGCTCCGGCCAGGTCCAGGCCACTCAGGCCCCCGGTGCCGGGGATGATGACGGCCAGGCCGTTCTTGTAGATATTCGGATCGACCCACAGATCCACGCGCTCGGGCCTGCCCGGCAGAACCGCCGACGCGGCGGCCGCAGCCAGGGCAACGGCCACGGGCTCGGTGCAACCCAGGGCCGGCGCAACCTGCAGGCGCAGGATGTCCTTGACGCAAAAACTCATGTCATCCTCACGGAAGTGCTTGCAAAAGTTGGGTTCATGGCCGAGTTCAGCAAGGCTGTCAATTCAGCTCACTTGCGAACATCGAGGCGCGGCTCGAAAAGCTGCACCAGGCGCACGAAGAGGTCCGGAATCTTGTCCGGATCGGCCGCGGCCGACCCGGCATAAATCTTGGTTATCTCAAGGGCGGTGTCGATGCCCGTGGTCTTGCCGAAACCCACATCGAAAAAATCATCCAGGCGCTTGCGCAATTGAGGATCCATGATTACCCCCGAATACGTTTCTGATGAAATACATGACCGCCGTCCGTCACTTTACCAGGATGATCTACCATGCCCATTTACGAATTCCAATGTCAAACCTGTCAAACTTGTTTCGAGGAAATCCTTCCGTCAAGCCATGAGACCCTGCCCGACTGTCCCCGCTGCGGTTCTGCAGACGCCGTGGTCAAACTGATTTCGTCCTGCGTGACGAAAACCGCTCAAGAGCAGGAGTCATGCGCTCCGCGTGGCGGCTTTTCCTGAAAATAGGGCCCCTTCCCGGTGGGGAGGACACAAAAAAAATGCGGCGCGCCTCGGTTGAGACGCGCCGCTCGCATTTTAAAAGACGTATCCGCTAGCGGGTTTTGAGCCGCATCCAGCAGTCTTCGTAAGCCTTGACCGCAGGTCCGAGATCGGTCTCGAACTCGCCACGGGCCATGTCGGCCTTTGCCGGATAGACGATGCTGTTGCCGCGCACATCATCGGGCAAAGTGGCCTGGGCTGCCAGATTTGGAGAAGAGTAGCCCATCTCCTGGCAAATGAAGGCCGCCACCTCGGGCCGCAGGAGATAGTCGATGAAAAGGTGGGCGTTCTCCACATTGGCCGCGTTCTTGGGGATACAAAGATTGTCCACCCACAGGCTGAAGCCCTCGGCGGGATAGATGTAGCGGATGTCCGGATTTTCGCCTGCCGCGACATAGGCCTCGCCGTTCCAGAGCACGGCCGCCAGCACCTCGTTGTTCAAGAGCGCCTGCTTGGGCGAATCGGAATCAAAGACGCGCACGCTGGCCATGAGCGGCATCAGAAGCTCGCAAGCCTCTGCAACCTTGGCCGG
Organism: Desulfomicrobium sp. UBA5193; assembly: GCA_002412965.1. Classification (GTDB taxonomy): domain Bacteria; phylum Desulfobacterota; class Desulfovibrionia; order Desulfovibrionales; family Desulfomicrobiaceae; genus Desulfomicrobium. Next base: position 498,230 of record DHWB01000003.1, on the reverse strand, counting down.
ATCCGTCTCGTTGAGCGAATAGCCCAGACGCTTGAGCCCCATGCCGAGCACTCCGCGCATGTCGTTCGGCAGCAGGATCTTGCCCGCCAGTTCCGGCTTCCACAGGTCGGCAAACGAGGTGAGCTGGGCCGCGGCCGGATCCTTGGTGTTCACGGCGATGGCGGTGGAGCCCCACATGTAGGGCACGCTGTAGGTGTTGTCCGGATCAAAGGCCTGATTCATGAGCTGCGGGTCCAGGTTGCCCAGATTGGTCAGCTTGGACTTGTCCAGAGGCCGCAGCAAACCTTCCTTGCGCATCCGCGCGACGAAATCCGTGGAGGGGACGATCAGGTCGTAGCCCTTGGCCTCGACCATCCTGATCTTGGCGTAGAGAGCCTCGTTGCTGTCGTAGGTGGACATGATGACCTTGACTCCGGTCTCTTTCGTGAAGTCCTCCAGCACGCTGTCCGGCATGTATTCGGACCAGTTGTAGACATAGAGTTCCTTGGACGCGGCCAGCGCCTGACTTGTCAGCATGAGGCACAAAACACAAAAAATGAGTCGTTTCATTGTTTCTCCTTCAGGAAGCGCTGGGACAGCAGGACCGCCACAACGGTTATTAGGATCATGATCGCGCACAGCGCATTGACTTCGGGCTTGAGCCCGAGGCGAACCATGGAATAAATGCGCAGCGGCAAAACCTCAAACGTCGGTCCGGTGGTGAAGAAACTGATGATCACGTCGTCGATGGAAAGGGTGAAGCTCAGGAACCACCCGGCCAGAACCGCCGGAAAGACCAGCGGCAGGACCACATGACGGAAGACTTCGTACTCCCCTGCCCCAAGGTCGCGAGCCGCTTCCACCACATGCGGATCGAAGCCCAGAAGCCGCCCGTAAACGGTGATGGCAACGAACGGCACGCAGAGGGTGACGTGCGCCATGAGCAGGGTCCAGAATCCAAGGGGCAGCGACACGGCCATGAACAGCACGAGCAGCGAAATGCCGATGACGATATCCGGAGACATCATCATGACAAAAAGAGAGGTATGGATGACCTTGCGCGACGGAAACCGCCAACGGTGCAGGGCCATGGCGATGAGCGTCCCCAGGATGCTCGAGCAGGTCGCCGCCAGGATCGCGATAAGCAGCGAGTGCCATGCGGCCTGCATCAGCCCGGCGTTGGCGAAGAGCTTGACATACCACTCCAGTGTCACACCCTTCCAGGCCATGGAGAAGCGGGACGCGTTGAAGGAATAGGCGACCATGACGGCCAGGGGCAGATACAGGAAGGCATAGACCAGCACTGCATAAACGATGCGCAGGGTCCTCATCAGGCGCCCTCCCTGCCCAGCCGGGCCGAACTCTTCCAATAGAGCAGGAGCATGACCCCCATGAGCACAGTCAGGGTCACGCTGGCTGCGGCGCCGAGGGGCCAATCGCGGGTGGTCAGGAACTGATCGCGAATGAAATTGCCAAGCAGCATGGCCTTGGCCCCGCCGAGCACATCGGACACATAGAACATCCCAATGCCCGGCAAAAAGACAAGCATGCAGCCTGAGACGATGCCGGGCATGGTCAGGGGCACGATCACCTTCCAGAAAGCCCGCCAGGGACTCGCGCCCAAGTCCCGAGCCGCCTCCAGGTAGCGGCGGTCGAGGCGCTCAAGGGCCGCGTAGAGGGGCAGGATCATGAACGGGAGCAGCGTGTAAACCAGCCCCAGGACCACGGCTCCGGACGTGTACATCATGGCCAGCGGAGCGTCGATGATGCCCAGGGACAGCAGCACGTTGTTCACGATGCCGCTGGAGTTGAGCATGGCCGTCATGGCGTAGGTGCGGACCAGGGAATTGGTCCAGAAAGGAATGACCACCAGGAGCAGCATGGCGTTGCGCAGCGGCTTGCGGGTCCGGGCCAGAATGGCGGCGAAGGGGTAGGCCGTGACCAGGCAGATGATCGTGACCAGCCCCGAAAGATTGAGCGACGACAGCAGGATTTCAAGATGGGTCTTGTCCATCAACCGGACATAGTTGTGCAGGGAGAAGCCGGGCTCGATGAAATTCTCGGAAGAGGTCGAACAAAAACTGGCCAGAAAAACCAGGATGTTGGGCACAAAGGCAAAGATCGCCATCCAGAAAATGGCGCCGACAATGACGGCGAGCTTGAAGAACCCGTCATTTTTCATGCGGCAGCACCACTTCCCAGCCCTCGACCCAACTCACGGCCACGCGGTCCCCGGCCCGGAAATAGACGGTCTCGTCATCCTCGTTGAAAAATTCGGTGGCCGTGATGACCCCGCCGGCATCCAAACCGACCATGACGTCGTAGGTCGCGCCCTTGTAGATGGTCTCCTCCACCGTACCGACAATGGAGCGGTCGCGGGAAAAAACATCTTCAAGGTCCGGGTCCTCGGCCAGATCCTTCAGGGTCTCGACCCGCAGATCCTCGGGGCGCAGCAGGATGTGCACCAGGTCGCCGGGGCGAAAGGCATGGCTGGTGCGCATGAACACGTCCAGGCCCTGGGCGCGGACCCTGGCCCGGCCCTCGCCAAGCTCCACCACTTCGGCATCGAGGATGTTGATCTCGCCCACGAAGCGGGCCACGTAGAGATTGCGCGGCTCCTCGTACACGCTGACCGGAGTGCCGATCTGCTCGATATGCCCGTTGTTCATGACCACGACCCGGTCGGACATGGAAAAGGCCTCCTCCTGATCGTGGGTGACCAGAACGAAGGTGATGCCGAGCTTGCGCTGCAGGTGCTTCAAATCAAGCTGCATCTGCTTGCGCAGACGGTAATCGAGGGCGGAGAGCGGCTCGTCGAGCAGCAAAACCAGAGGGCGGTTGATGATGGCGCGTGCAATAGCCACCCGCTGCTGCTGACCGCCGGAGAGCTTGCCGACCATGCGCGTGTCAAACCCCTCCAGCTGCACCAGACGGAGGGTTTCGCCCACCTTGCGGGCGATCTCGCCAGCCGGACGGCCCTTCATGCGCAGGCCGAAAGCGACGTTCTCGAACACGTTCATGTGCGGGAAGAGGGCGTAGCTCTGAAAAACGGTGTTGACGTTGCGGCGTTCGGGAGGAAGATTGGTGACATCCTGGCCGTCAATGGAAACAATACCGGAAGTGGCGCCTTCGAAGCCGGCCACCAGGCGCAGGATGGTGGTTTTCCCGCACCCCGAGGGGCCGAGGATGGTCAGAAATTCACCGCGATACACGTCCAGGGACACGTCCTTCAGGGCATGCTGGCCATCGTAGACTTTGGTCACATTGCGCAACTGGACAACGGGCAAAGTCGGGCTCTGCGCGGAGTCGGGCGCTGCGTTGGAAGCCAGACTCTGCGTGGCGGATTCGTTCATTGCCCCTCCAGACATGAAATTCTGCCAGGGCGCGGACGTGGCGACTCTTCCCAGCAAGCCCTTTTTTTTGGAGAAGATAGGATGCGGAGTCAAGAATAATTTTCCCTTTTTTGTGCAAGACCTTGAGGTAGAGAAGACGTCTGGCGCACGGCCCGAAATCATGGCAGAAGGCGGTCACGCCAAACAGGCTGGAAACAACGTGGACATCGTCCTGATCAGGCCGGAACAACGGCGTCACAACAAGGAGATCGAATGGCTACCCTTTTGCCCACTCCCGAGGAAATGGCCCATTGGGACAAGCTGACCATCGAGGAATTCGGACTGTCCGGAAAAATCCTCATGGAAAACGCCAGCAGGGCGGCCCTGTACGTCCTCAAAAAAGAATTCGGACCCGTGCGCGACGCTTCGGTCATCGTCTTCGCGGGCCCCGGAAACAATGGCGGCGATGCCTTTGCTCTGGCCCGGCATCTGGTCAATCAGGGGGCAAGGGTGCTCATCCTGCATGCCAAGCATGAGACCCAATACACGGACGACAGCGCCTACCACCTCAAACTTGCCATCACCATGGGCATTCCCTGCTCGTATCTGCCCGAATATGAATTGGACGTGCTTCCCAAAATCGATCTGGTGGTGGACGGACTGCTTGGCACCGGCTTCGAGGGAGAACTGCGCCCCATTGTCCAAAACTGGATCAAGTCCATCAACAAGGTCGGCAAGCACTCCTTCGTCCTCTCGCTCGACATCCCTTCTGGACTCAATGGCACCACGGGCGAGCCCATGCCTATCGCGGTCAAGGCCGACCTGACGGTGACCTTCGAGGAAGCCAAGCTTGGCCTATTCCTGCCCCCTGCCAAGGGACACGTCGGCAAACTGGTCACATCCAAGATCGGCATTCCCCGGCACATCAAAGACCGAAACCCCGTGACCCACGTCGCCCTCGGACCGGATCTGGCAGACCTGCTGCACGAACCGTCCACGACCATGTACAAGGGCGTCGCCGGACATCTTCTGGTGCTGGGCGGTTCTCCCGGCCTGACCGGCGCGCCCATGCTCGCGGCCAGGGCTGCGTTTCGCTCCGGCGCGGGGCTGGTCAGCATAGCCTGCCCCAAAGCCCTGACCGGCGCCTACGGCAGCTTTCCGGAAGTCATGACCCTGGGCCTTGGGACAGGGGAAAATTGGAGCGCGGAGTGCTTCGACTCCCTGCGCGAACAGCTGCCCAGATACTCGGCCGTTGTTTTTGGACCGGGCCTGGGTCGAACGAAGGGCGCAGCCGAATTTTTGGAGCGTTACCTGGCCGAACCGCACGCAAAGACCCTCTACGACGCCGATGCGCTTTACCTGCTGGCGCGGCGTCCGGACCTTATGGAACACCTCGGGCCAGACACGGTGCTCACGCCCCATCCCGGTGAAATGGCCAATTTCTTCGGGGTCACGGCGGGAGAAATCAATCTGGCCAGGGCCCGCTTCGCCCGCAAATTCTCGTTCGGACACAGGGTCAACCTGGTTCTGAAAGGCGCGGCGACGATCATCGCCGGACTTGAGGATCCCATTTCCATTTCCCCCTTCTGCGCCCCGAACCTGGCCATCGCCGGATCAGGCGACGTGCTCTCCGGCGTCATCGGCAGCCTCATGGCCCAGAACCACCCGCCATTGACCGCTGCCCAGATCGGCGTGTATTGGCATGGGTATGCGGGTGCCCTGCTCGCAACGGATTTTCCGTATCGGGGCAACACCCCCCTCGAAATTGCCGATTATCTGCCAACAGCCCTGAAGGAGTGGAAAAAATGCGTACAGCTCAAGATATCATGACCACGGCGGTCATCACCATCGGCCCCGAAGCCGACATCACCGAAGCCGTGAAACTGCTGCTGGAAAAAGGAGTCAACGGACTGCCCGTCATTGACGAAGCGGGCCTTCTGGTGGGCATTCTGTGCCAAAGCGATCTGGTCCGCATGCAGAAAAGCCTGCCCATCCCCTCGCTCTTCACCCTGCTGGACGGTTTTGTGCCCCTGTCCTCTTCGGCGCTTCTGGAAGCCGAGGTCAAACGCATCGCCGCGTCCAAGGTTGCCGACGCCATGAGCACGAAGGTGGTCACCATCGCCCCGGACATGACCATCGACGAGATCGCGGCCCTCATGGTCGACAAGAAATTCCACACCCTGCCCGTCACGGACAAGGGTCTGCTCGTGGGCGTGGTCGGCATGAAGGACGTCATCCAAACCCTGATCCCCCGTTCATGATCCTGGTTCTTTCCTCGCTTGAGGCCACGGCCGCCCTGGCCAAGGCCTTCGCGGACTGCGTCACCGGCAGCCCGAGCCTGCCGCCAGTGCTCCTGCGCGGGCAGCTCGGGGCGGGCAAGACGACCTTCATCCGCGAACTGGTCCAGTCCCTGCCCGGAAGCGAAGACGCCGAGGTCAGCAGCCCGAGCTTCAACCTGCTCAATCTGTACCCAACGACTCCGCCCGTGGGACATTTCGATCTCTACCGCACCTCGGGCATGGGCTTTGGCGCGGATCTGGAAGAGACCCTATTCGCGCCGGACCATTTCTGCCTGCTGGAGTGGGCCGAGTTCCTCCCCAAAGAGTCACGGCCCGATTCCTACATCGAGATGGTCTGGACTGTTGAGGGGGAAACCAGATCCGTTGAACTTGCGGCCCTCGGCCCTGAAGCATCGGATCTTCTGACCTGCGTCGTCAACGCATTCAGCATTTAGCCGGAAATACTTTCGTGTCCCAAAAACGCCCCCTCGCCGAATCTCTGCGGCCGGAATCCCTCGACGACTTCATCGGCCAAAGCCATTTTCGCCAGCGTCTGCGCACCCTGATGCAGTCCAAGGATCTGCCGAGCCTGCTCCTCTTTGGTCCTCCCGGTTGCGGCAAGTCGACCGTGGCCCTGCTCCTGGCCCAGCACGCAGGCCGGCCCTTCGTGCGGGTCAGCGCCCCGGAAGTGGGCATCACGGCGCTGCGCAAGCAAATCGTGGACAAGGAAATCCTCATCCTGGACGAATTGCACCGCTACTCCAAGGCCCAGCAGGATTTTTTCCTGCCGCTGCTGGAGACGGGCGAGCTGACCCTCATCGCCACGACCACGGAAAATCCGTCCTTCAGCGTCACCCGCCAGCTTCTGTCCCGTCTGCATGTGTTGCGGTTGCGCTCACTTGCCATGATGGAACTGGTGGACGTGGGGAAGCGGGGCATGGAAAAGCTTGGTACGCTCATTCCGGAAAAAAGCCTGGAGCTCCTGGCCACCCTCTCGGGCGGAGATGCGCGGACCATGCTCAATCTGGTGGAATTCGCGGCCGGATTGGATGTGAAGGATCTTGAACCGGATCAACTCAAGACCAGACTGCCGGAAATCGTGCTGCGGGGGGATCGGGAAGGTGATTCCCATTACGAACTGGCTTCGGCGCTCATCAAATCCATCCGGGGCTCGGACCCGGACGCGGCCCTGTATTATCTGGCCTGCCTGGTGGAGACCGGAGAGGACCCGCGTTTCATCTGCCGCAGGCTGATCCTCTCGGCCTCCGAGGATGTCGGCCTCGGCGACCCCATGGCCATGCCCCTGGCCGTTGCCTGCGAGCAGGCCGTGGAGCGCATCGGCATGCCCGAAGGCTGGATCCCCATGGCCGAGACAACCGTGTACATGGCCCTGGCTCCCAAAAGCAATTCGGCCTACGCCGGATATCTCTCGGCCTTGAAGGAAATCCGCACCAACGGCCCCCGCGCGGTGCCTCTGCACCTGCGCAACGCTTCAACAAGCCTGCAAAAAGATTGGGGATACGGTCAGGGCTACAAATATCCCCACGCCTACCCCGAAGCCTGGGTCGAACAGGAATATCTGCCGCCGGAACTCAAAGGGCGAGTCTTCTATCAAGCCAAGCCGCAAGGCCACGAGGAACGCCTGGCCCAGTGGACCCGCAAGCTCAAGGCCTCACGCCTCAAGCCAAAGGGCAAGGACGCCAAGGACTGGATGGGCTGAGAGGGGTGCGGAGTCGCAATTCAAGAAAATTTAAAGGCATGGATTCCCGCCTGCGCGGGAATGACATCTTGGCAGAGCGGACGGAAGGCTTTCAAAACAGCATCTTTCTGCACAATTTAAAATCCGATCCGAGCGGGGTGGGCTGATCCGGACGAGGGGTGCCGACTGTCTGACTGAGCCAGGCATCGTTTGCCCAATCGTTGCCAGTCGCCTTGCCCCGGCTTTACGATTCGGCACGCAACGATTCGGCATTACGAGGCCCGCGAAGGAGTTTCGGCGGCCCTCGTCCGGATCAGCCCGCACCGCGACCACCCCATCTCAGCCCATTTCAACTCATCTCACCCCATAAACATCTCAACCCTTCCCAGGCTGCCCGAACAGCATCTTCTGCACATCCGAGATCCTCGTCCATCCCTTTCCCTTGGCCGCGGTCTTGGGATGGACCATGGGCGCATAGCCCAGATTCGCGGCCTGGCGCAGCCGGACCTCATGGCCCGTCACCGGCCGGATCTGGCCGTTCAAATCCACCTCGCCCCAGAACACTGCTCCCTCGGGCAAGGGCCGGTCGTAGAAGGAGGACAGGATGGCGACGACAATGCCCAGGTCCAGCCCCGGATCCTTCATGCGCAAGCCCCCTCCGACCTTGGCGTAGACATCGACCTGTCCAAGATTGACCTGCAACCGCTTCTCCATGACCGCGATCAGCAGGTGCAACCGATTGGAGTCAAAGCCCAGCGCCGTGCGCCGGGGAAAGGCCAGAAAGGTCCGCGTGACCAAGGCCTGCACCTCGACCACGAAGGGCCGCTGGGATTCCATGGACATGACCAGGGCCGTACCCGAGAGGGCAGTGTCCCGCGCCTGCAGGAAAAAGGTCGAGGGGTCCTCGATGACGCTCATGCCCCGCTCCTTCATCTCGAAGAGCAGGATTTCGTTCGACGGGCCGAAGCGGTTCTTGACCACGCGCAGGATACGAAAGAGATGCTCCTTGTCCCCTTCCAGATAGAGGACCGTGTCGACCATGTGCTCCAGGAGCTTCGGCCCGGCGATCTGCCCGTCTTTGGTCACATGCCCGACTAGGATGACCGTGACCCCGGTCTGCTTGGCCCGCTCGGTCAGGGCCGTGGCCACCGCCCGGACCTGGCTGACGGAGCCCGGCAGGCCTTCGGCTCTGGACGAGACCATGGTCTGGACCGAATCTACGATGATGAGCGCCGGCCCGTCATCCATGCAGGCCAGAATGTCCTCGGCCTGGTTGGACGCCATGGCCGTGAGTCTGCCGCCGAGCATGTCCAGGCGTTCGGCCCGGCTGCGGATCTGGGACAGGGATTCCTCACCGGACACATAGATCACGGCCTTGCCGGTCTGTTCCATGGACGCGGCCACCTGCAGGAGCAGCGTGGACTTACCGATGCCCGGCTCCCCGCCGAGCAGGATAACCCCTCCGGGCACGAATCCGCTGCCCAGGATGCCGTCCAGGCCCGACAGCTGCGAGCTGACCCGGTCTTCGAGGCGCGTCGGCAGGGCGCGCAAATCAACCGGCCGGTTCAGGCCCGGAGCCTCGGCCGGACCGGACTGCAGCAAGGTCGCCTCCAGGGTGTTCCAACCCTGGCACTTCGGGCACTGCCCCTGCCAACGAGGGGCCACGGCCTTGCAAACCGTACACACATAGGCTGTTTTTGCTTTCATGGAGAATAAAAAAGGCAGACTTTCGTCTGCCTTTTGTGGGTCAAAGGTGGTGTTACTGTTGCGGGACCGTGGACTGAATCACTTCCAGCCCGAACTCTTCGACCGTATCCGGGGTACTGAAAAAGACGGCCATGAACGGCACCGACGCACCAGGCTGGATGTTGGTGTTGTTGGTCAGGATGCCGACCTTTGCAGTCAGAGCCGCCTCGATGTCCGCACGGGTCGAAACCTGCAGCTGATACAGGGAGACCACGTTTCCGCACATGAATTCCTGCATGGCGACCTCGGCCCCCTGCTTGTCAAAGAGGGAAGCCTTGAGGCGGATCAACTCCCGAGCCTCGGGAAAGCGATTCACAGCCTTGCCTTCGATGATAAAGAGCTGGCCTTCCTTTTCGTTGGGAACGAAATACTGGCGCACATTTTCCAGGGCGATCTGGGCAGCCCCTTCCTTGGCTGGCGGCGCAGGCTCGGAGGGCGCGGAGGTTTGCGCAGGTCCAAGCCCGAGCAGGCCCGGCTGGAAGAAATAAATCCCCCCGCCAGCGCAGGCGAGGAGAAGAAGAACAAGGCCAAAAATCAGCCCCATGCTCCCGGATTTCTTGGGCTTTGCAGAGGAGTCTTCCTCCTCGCGCAACAGGGCCTTATCCGATTTGTCGATCAAGGGCTGTTGAAAGGCACCTTGCAGATCGGCGAGCATGTCCTCGTCGACAGAGGGCTTTGCCGTCGTCTTGGCCTGCTTCTCGTTCAACATGGCCGTCAGATCATTCTCAAAGGAATCATCCACGGGCGACTTTGCGGCTGGCACGGGCTTCTTGTCCTCGAACATGGCGGACAGCTCGTCTTCAAACGATTGATCCACGACAGGCTTGGCCGCCGGCGCGGGCTTCTTGTCCTCGAACAGGGCGGAAAGCTCGTCGTCAAACGAATCGTCCATGGCAGGCTTGTCAACCGGCACAGGCCCTTTCTCCTCGAACATGGCGGACAGCTCGTCTTCAAGCGATTCATCCACGACAGGCCTGGCAGGCGACGCGGGCTTTTTCTCCTCGAACAAGGCCGACATTTCGTCTTCAAATGACTCGTCCACGGCAGTTGCGGGGGCGGGACCCGGTTCGGGCGCAACAAAAGCCTCAGCCTCCTGGGCCATGGGTCGAAACACGGTGAACACGTTTTTACAGCGCGTACAACGGACTTTGCTTCCGTCGTGTCCGATCTTGCTTTCATCCAGATTGTATTTGGTGGTGCACTCAGGGCATTGTACGAGCATGGCCTTTCCTTGAAAGAGTTCAGTCTGAAGGGAGTCTATGCTTCCGAGAACTTGAGATCGAAGATTCCGTCAAGTTCTCTGTATTGCTCAGCGTAGTCAAGCCCATAGCCTACGATGTAGCCTTTATCCAGCGGAAAACCAACGTAATCGACCACGATATCCACCTCGCGGCGCTCGGTCTTGTCGATCATGGCCGCGATCTTGATGGATTTGGGACCGCGCGCTTCCAGAACCTTGGTCAGAAACTTCATGGAGTGACCGGTGTCGACAATATCCTCGACGACAAGCACATGCTTGTCCCTGATGTCGATCTCCATGTCCTTGGAAAAGACCATCTTCGATTTCCTGGAGGTCTGGTCCGCATAGCTGGAAAGGCGGACAAAATCCATGGTCGGATGGATGGTCAGGTTGCGCATCAGATCCGTGAAAAAGGCGTAGGCGCCTTTGAGCACGCAGACGCAAACCAGAGGCTCGTCACCGTAATGGCTTGATATTTCCCGGCCCAGAATCCGCGCGCGGTTTTCTATCTGTGAACGATCAAAAAGCTGGACAAATTTCATGCACTCTCCCTGCGAAATCTATAATTCAATCATCATTGCGACTTCATCACATTCCGGAAACTGGGGGCATTTGAGACAGTCCGCCCAGACCTTTTGCGGCAGGACATCCTTGCTCACTTCCGAAAATCCGAGCTTCTGAAAAAAGGCAACCTGATAGGTCAGGGCAAAAACCTTGTAAACACCAAAGGTCAGCGCGTCGCTGACGCAAAATTCGACGAGCCTGCGCCCCAATCCCTGCCCCTCGGCGCGCTCCGTCACCACCAGGGAGCGGACCTCGGCCAGGGCTTCCCAGGTGATGGTCAGGGCGCAGCACCCAACGACCTCACCGCTGTCCCGATCCTCCGCGACAATGAAATCCCGCAGATGGGAGTACAGTTCGCCATAAGATCGTGGCAGGAGCAGGCGCTTGTTGGCGCAGTCCATGAGCAGCCGGTGAATGGCCTTGACGTCGGCGATGGTCGCCTTTCTGAGTGTGAATTTTTCCATATTTATTCCTGCTGATGCTTGAAATCAGGCCGACCGGACCTCGGCGCACAGCCGGGTGGCCACCCGCACCGCCGCGACGGCATCGTCGGCGTAACCGTGGGCGCCGATCAGATCCGCATAGGACTGGCTGACCACCGCCCCTCCGATCATGACCCGGCAGGGAAGATTCTGTTCCCGGACCATGCGCACGGTGTCCTCCATGCGGATCATGGTCGTGGTCATGAGGGCCGACAGGCCGATGACCGAGGCGTGATGGGTCACGGCCGCTGCGACGATGTCGCGGGCCGCCACGTCCTTGCCCAGGTCAATGACGGTGTAGCCAAAGTTCCTGAGCATCAGGCAGACGATGTTCTTGCCGATGTCGTGGATATCCCCTTCCACCGTGGCCATGACAATGGTAGCCTTGACCTCCTGCCCCTCGCGCACGAGCAGGTGCTTGATGGACTCGAAGCCGAGCTGCATGGTCTCGGCGCAGAGCAGGAGTTGCGGCAGAAAATATTCCTTCCTCTCGTATTTTTCCCCAACCTTGGCAATGGCCGGTATCATCTCGCCGTCCACCAGGACAAAGGGGTCTTCGCCAGCCGCGATGCGGTCGCGCAGAAGGCCGACAATGCGATCCTTCTGTCCCTTGAGCACGGCCAGCTCCACAGGGCTGCCCTCTTCTTCCACCTTGCCCGCAGAGACTGAGTGGCTGCCCGGAGTCCATCCGGCATACGTGGCGATAAAACCGGAAGCCTGCTTGTCGCGGCCCAAAAGGACTTCCGCCGCAGCCAGGCTCTCGCGAATGCGCACGGCATTGGGGTTGGCGATGAACGAAGTCATGCCCGCGCCCATGGCCATGGCCAGGAAGGTGGAGTTGATCAGGTCCCGGGCCGGCAGCCCGAAGGAAATATTGGACAGGCCCATGGTCGAGCCCAGTCCCCAGCGCTCCCGGCAGTGACGGATGACATCGAGGCAGGCCTTGGCCGCCTCGGGCTTGGAGGACACGGTCAAGGCCAGGGCATCGACCAGGATGAGCCGCCGTGGAATGCGCAGATCCTCGGCCTTGCGCAGCAGCTCCTCGATGATGGCCAGCCGCTCGACCGCCGTGACCGGCAGCTTGCGTCCCTTCAGGGGCAGGAGGATGAACGGGGCGCCGTAATCGCGGCACAAGGGGCCGAGGATGTCCATACGCTCTTCTTCGCCGCTGATGGAATTGACCAGCGCCGAACCGGGATAGGCTTCGAGACCGGCCCGAATGGCCGAGATGTCGCTGGAATCCAGGCACAGGGGGATGGAATGGGCGCTGGTCAGGGCCTGCACGGCCAGCGGCAGCATGCGCGCCTCGTCGACCATGGGCGCCCCGACGTTGACGTCCAGCAGATCGGCACCGCGCGCGACCTGCTCTTCGGCGTAGGTCATCAGCTGGCGGGTCTCAAACCGCTGCAGTTCGGCGGTCAGCTCGGCCTTGCCCGTGGGGTTGATGCGCTCGCCGATGATGCGGCACGGCCGGTCGAAGCCGAATTCCACAGCCAGAGAGCGGGAGGTGACGATCAGGCAGGGCCGATCGGCCGGCTCGGGCAGCAACGCTGTCTTTCCGGCACACAGGGAGTTCAGGGCGCGGATATGCTCCGGCGTGGTGCCACAGCATCCGCCCAGACAGGCAACGCCCTCGGCGACCAGCGTCGCGACAGCCGTGGCGAAAGGGTCCGGGGGCAGACGAAAAACCGTGGCCCCGCTCACCAGCTCGGGCAGCCCCGCATTGGGCTCGATGAGCACGGGGATGTCGGACACGCGCAGCATGGCCCTGGCCACCAGGATCAATTCTTCGGGACCGGCGCTGCAATTGGAGCCGATCAGATCCACTCCCATGTTGGCCATGGTCTGCGCAAAGACTTCAGGAGTGGTCCCGGTCAGGCTGACGCCGGCCTCGAAGGTCATGCTGATGCCGACAGGCAGGTCGCAGACTTCGCGCGCTGCCACGACCACCGCCCTGGCCTCGGCCAGATCGAAATGCGTCTCGCCCAGAATCAGGTCCGCGCCGCCCGCCGCCAGGCCGCGAATCTGCTCCTTGAAAACATCGACCAACCCGCGAAACGAAATATCACCCAGGGGCTCGATCATCTTGCCCGTGGGCCCCACGCTACCGGCCACAAAGACCGCGTCCCCCACGGCTTGACGCGCGGCACGGGTCATGGTTTCATTGACCTCGAAAACATCAAGGCCCCGAGGCAGCTTGTAACGGGTCGCTCCGAAGGTATTGGTCGTGACCACATGGGCGCCGGCCAGAGCGTATTCGGCATGGATGGCCGCGACAACTTCCGGCCGCAGCATCCCGAACTCCTCGGGGGATTGTCCGGCCTGAAGTCCTCGGCGCTGGAGCAGACTGCCCATTGCCCCGTCGAAAATCAGAACGTTTCGGCCCTTGAGTGTACTGCGAAAATCGCGCATTTCAGCACCTCACATTATGCAAAAATCTCCATTCCGGTGAACGAAGTGCCCTACTGAAAATCATTGAAAAGGACAAACAAAAACTCTATGGTGGAAAACTCTGAAATAGCGGAGTGATTTGGAAAAGAAATCTCCGCTCGGCATGGCCCATCGGGCACCCTTTTTCCACTTTTGCAGCACGTGACGCCCAAGGATCACTTCCCAATACGCACCACCATGAATCTCAATCAATCACCAGAAGAAGACGCCCCGGAAGAAGACTTCGAAACTCCGATACTTGACGAAGCCGAAGATCTTGATCCGGAAGTGCTCGATGTGGAAGAGATCGAAGAGATCGATGTAGCAGAGATCGATGTGGAAGAGATCGGTCCGCTGGTTCTCGCCACTGTTCCTCGGCGGGACGTGACCACTCTGGACCCGCTTCACATCTATTTGCAGGAAATCAAGAAATTCCGCCCGCTGGAGCTCGACGAAGAATTCGACCTGGCCAGACGCTACCGGGATGAAAAGGAAGAACAGGCCGCCTTTATCCTCATCACCTCCAACCTGCGGCTGGTGGTCAAGATCGCCATGGATTTCCAGCGGCGCTGGATGAAGAACGTGCTCGACCTGATCCAGGAAGGCAACGTGGGTCTGATGAAGGCGGTCCAGAAATTCGACCCGGACAAGGGCATCAAATTTTCCTATTACGCCTCGTTCTGGATCAAGGCCTACATCCTGAAGTTCATCATGGACAACTGGCGCATGGTCAAGATCGGTACGACACAGGCCCAGCGCAAGCTGTTCTACAACCTGGGCAAGGAGCGCCAGCGCCTGCAGGCCCAGGGCTTTGATCCGAACACCGCCACCCTGTCCAAAAACCTGCAGGTCTCCGAGGCGGACATCGTGGAGATGGGGCAGCGTCTGGGACAGCACGACGTGTCCCTGGACATGAAAATCGGAGACGACTCCAGCTTCACGCCCATGGACTTCATTCCGGCCCTTGAAGCCGGAATCGAGGAGCAGATGGCCGCCGATGAGATCAGCGTGCTCATTCACGACAACATCGAGGCCATCCGGTCCGGGCTGAACGAAAAGGAACTCGACATCCTGGAGCAGCGCCTGCTGGCCGATTCGCCCATCACCCTGCGCGAAATCGGGGATAAATACGGTATCACAAGGGAACGCGTGCGCCAGATCGAGGCGCGTCTGCTGCAGAAGATCAAGACACAGATGTCCAGCACCATCCAAGACTTTTCCGCCGAGTGGATTGAACATGAAGAATGAGATTTTACGCCGCATCAGACAAGAGAGCGCGACAGTCACCCCTGACTCCCTGCCCAGCTTTTACACCGCCATGGGCGCGGAACTGGCCTCCGCTCGGGACACCTTCTTTTCGCATCCCATGATTCTGCGCTGCCGAGAGGATGTACTGCCTTTTCTGAACGACGAGTTCGGTCACGGCATCGAACATTCGAAGAAAGTGGCCATCGAAGGATGCGCGCTGGTCCTTGGCGAAGCGGGTGCGATTGGTCTGGAGCGGGCCAGACGGCTCAGCCTTATGGCCATGCTTGCCGGCCTGCTGCACGACACGTGTCGTCTGGAAGGAGAGCATGCCGCGCGCGGGGCGGAACTTTCCCTGCTCATCCTGCGGGACTACCCGCTGCTGGACGAAGAAAAACACATGATCGCGTCCGCCGTCCGTTGCCACGAAGCCTTCTCCCCTCCGGCCGAATTCGATCACACCGGAACGCAGATCCTGGCCGACGCCCTGTACGATGCGGACAAATTCCGATGGGGGCCTGACAACTTCATCACCACCCTGTGGGAAATCTGCAATTATCAGGAGTGGACCCTGCAACAGATTCTGGATAAATTTCCCGCCGGACTTGAAATGGTCGCCTCCGTGCAGAACACCTTCCGCACGAACCCAGGCAAAATTTACGGTCCGGAATTCATAGAACTCGGGCTCGTCATGGGCAAAAAAATTTATCATATAATTCAGACATTTTGTAGAAAAAATGACTGTTCCGGACACATCATTCCATGATCAGATCGCTTGTCTTTTGGCTCCTGCTCACAGCCGCTCTCCCGGCATTCCTGGGGTGCGCCTCAAAACCGGCCCCCGTGCCAACTCCCGAATCCACACCTGCCAAGGCCCCGGCTTCAGAAGAGGCCGAGGCCATATACTCCTACCTTGCCTACCGTGAACTTCTGCAAGAGCAAAAAACCGATCAGGCCGCCCAGGAGTTGGAAAAAGCCATCGCCATCCAACCCACGCCTGAACTGTTTCTTGAGCTGGGTAATATTTACTGGCGCGCATCCCGGTTTTCAGACGCCCTCCTGACACTGAACCAGGGGCTGACACTCTACCCCGACTCGGAAATTCTGCTCAGCACCCTGGCCAAGACCTATGCCGCTCAAGGACGCTTTGACGACGCGGTGCTGACCCTGGACGAATACCGCAAAAAACACCCTGAATTGATCGACCCGGCCCATGAAGCGGCTCTGTACCGCATGGAGCAGGGCGAATTCGGGGATGCCGCGGACAGACTATCCGCGATTCCGGAAAAAGATGCCACGGAAACCACAAGCTTCCTGCTCGGCAAGGCATTCTTCGGCCTCGGGCTCTATGACAAGGCCATTGCCGCTTTTCAACAGGCTGTTGTCGCCGATCCGGAATTTTACAACGCCTGGATCGAGCTTGGGCTGACTTACGAAGCCCAGAAAAACTATATCGACGCGGAAAAGGTCTTTTCCCAACTCTTTGATGCCGGAATCGGAAACCAGCAAATCATCTTCCGATTGGTGGACTTGAACCTCAAGCTCAACAATCCCGACAAGGCCCTCACGTTCGTGCAGCAAGAAGCGGATGACCAGGCTCTGGTCCTGGAAGCGGCCAACCTGTTCCTGAACCAGGATTTCTACGACCATGCGGCGGAACTCCTTGACCCTCTGGCGCAGCAAAATCCGATTCCACCGAGCGCCCTTTTTTACCTGGCGGTCCTGGAATACGAAGGCCGTGACAACCCGGACAAGGCGCTGACCTATCTGGAAGCCATCCCGGTCAGCCATCCACACCATGAACGCAGCCTGATCTTTCGCATCCATCTCCACTACCAGAAGGGTGAGCAGGCCGAGGCCAGAGCGCTCTGCCTCTCGTCCCTGACGCTTTTTCCGAAGCAGCCCGAATTCCGGATCATCATGGCGGAAATCCACGAGCGCGAGAAACAGTACCCTCAAGCCCTGGACGTGCTGCTGACGGCCACGAACATGTGGCCCGAAAACACGACCATCCTGTATCGTCTGGGCCTGATCTATGACCGCATGGAACACCGGGACCAGGCAATGATCATGATGGAAAAAGTCATATCCAAGGATCCGGAACACGCCAACGCCCTCAACTTCCTCGGCTACAGCCTGACTGAAAAAGGGAGTGACCTGAAACGCGCCGAAGTGCTGATCCAAAACGCCCTCAAGGTCGAACCGGACAACGGATATTTTGCGGACTCCCTGGCCTGGGTCTATTTCAAGCAAAACAAACTCAGGCTGGCCTGGCAGGAGATCAAGCGGGCGGTGCGTCTGGCTGACGAGGATCCTGTAATCTGGGAACACTACGGTGACATTGCCAGAGCGCTCAATCTTCTGACCGAGGCCCGCAAGGGCTATTCCACGTCGCTTGAACTCGAGGGCGACAATGTCGAAGATGTGCGGGCCAAACTGAATTCCCTGGGAGGAGTGACGCGATGAAGACCGTCATCATCCTCGTCCTGCTCGCAGTCCTGGTTGGCTGCGCACCGCAAATACCGGTCCAGAACCCGGCCGCCGTGTCCCGTATCTGGTCCATCCTGCATCCCCGCTCGTCAGAAGCGGACCGCATCACGGCCCGCTTCTCCCTGCAGGTGGAAACCAAGGACCGCAACGGCCGGCTTGTCGGTGAACTTTGGGGATACTCGGCCTCGATCATTCGCATGGACCTGGCCTCGGGTACGGGGGCGTCGGTGGCCATGATCCGCGAAACCCCGGAACTCTGGACCGCCTACATTCCTTCGGAAAACAAGGCCTACCACCATGCCCAGGCTCAGGCCGGGCTGGCCCTCTTTCAGATCCCCGTGCCCTTCAACGCCAAGCAGATCAGCAGCCTGCTCAGCGGCGACATGGGACCGGTCCTCGACGAGGAGTACACGTCGGTTCACGGCACCAGGAACGGCCGGATCCGCTTCAACTTCGCCGCCGGTGCAGTGTCCTATCTGGAAACCCCGGAAGACATGGATGTGCTCATCCTGGGCGGCCGGGCCGGCTGGACCCTGACCTGTGAGAAGGCTTACGCCTCCCCTTCTTTTCCCGACCAGCAACTCTACGACAGATATACATTTTCATCCCCAAGGGATGGCAAAGCCGTGCTTCGGGTCAAATCCCTGGAGCGTGGCGGAGAGTGGCAAACCAGCGATCTGGATTTGACCCTGCCCCAGGATGTGCAGTGGATGCGCATCACATCAAGCCCCCAATACAACTGACAACACCATCGGAGGGAGTGAATGTTCAAGGATACACTAAAACCCGTCACCACCGGATTCAAACTCCTCGCCAGCGAAACCAAATGGGTCTTCATCAAAGGGTTCCGCCGCTGGGAAATCCGGCAGATGGAAAAACGGCTGGCCGAAGAATTCCTGAACCTTGGAAAAAGCTACGCCGCAAGCCAGGCCAAGGGCGAGTCTTTTGATCCCAAGTCCAGCGACAACGACCTGACCTTGAAGCAGATCAGCTTTCTGCAGGAAGAGCTCGGGCACCTGGAGCAGGAGCTGGCCTCGACCAGGGCCGACTATGTAAAAGGCCGCGTCGAAGAAAACGAAAACGAGGCTTAGAATGCGCACCATCATCTTCGGTTCCGACCATGCCGGCTTCGGTCTCAAGAGCATTTTGATGGAGCACCTGGGCCAGAATTTCAAGCTCGTGGATGTGGGCACCCACACCCTCGAAAGCTGCGACTACCCCGAGATCGCCGGCAAGCTGGCGGGGGAGGTCCTCGGTAAAAGCGCCCTGGGCATCCTCATCTGCGGCTCCGGCATCGGCATGTCCATAACCGCCAACCGGTTTCCAGGCATCCGGGCAGCCCTCTGCGCCAACGAATACATGGCGCGCATGAGTCGCATGCACAACGACGCCAACGTGCTGTGCATGGGCGAGCGCATCATCGGAGTCGATCTGGCCAAGGCCATCACCGACGCTTTCCTGGACACCCCGTTCGAGGGCGGACGGCATCAGCGCCGCGTCGATCTGATCGACCACCAGGCCACAACGCATAAACCATAACGCCTTTTCCGGTACACTACGAGAATATCATGACCACCAACGCTTCCCAAATCGATCTCAAAGCCGTCAATGTCATCAAGGGCCTGATCATGGACACCGTTCGCGCCTCCAACTCCGGACATCCGGGTGGCGCAATGTCTTCGGCGGATTTCGCCTATGTCCTGTTCAAGGAATTTCTGAACTTTGACCCCAATGACGCCAAATGGTTCAATCGGGACCGCTTTGTGCTGTCCGCCGGGCACGAATCCGCCCTGCTCTACGCGCTGCTGACATTGAAGGGATCACTCAGCATTGATGACCTCAAGGCCTTCCGCCAGTTCGGCAGCAAGACTCCGGGACACCCCGAACACGACATGACCGACGGCGTCGAGGCCACCACCGGCCCTCTCGGCCAGGGCTTTGCGATGGCCGGCGGCATAGCCGTGGCCGAAGCCTTTCTGCGTGAATATCTGGATGCCCAGAGCGCCGGGCACTTCACCTACGTGCTTGTCTCGGACGGCGACGTGCAGGAGCCCATCTGCCTCGGCAGCGCGGCCTTGTTCGGCCAGTGGGGACTGGGAAAGCTCATCGCCTTCTACGACAGCAACAAGATTCAGCTTGCCGGTCCGACCAGCCGGGTGGATTGCATTGATCACAAGGCGCTGTTCGAGAGCATGCACTGGCAGGTCATCGAGATCGACGGTCACGATCATGAACAGATCCGCAAGGCAATCCTCGCCGGCCAGGCCGAAACGAACAAGCCGACCCTGATCATCGGACACACGATCATGGCCAAGGGCTGCGCCACTCTGGAAGGCAGCGAATCCACCCACGGCTCTCCCCTGCCGGAGGCTGAGATCACGGCCACCAAGGCCAAGTTGGGCATTCCCGATGAAAATTTTTATCTTCCTGATGAGGTGCAGACCCACTTCCGGTCCCGTTTCGCAGCCTTGAGCGCCGCCCGGCAGGACTGGGACAAGGCTCTGGGGACCAAGCTTGCCGATGCGGCCTTTGCCGCCAAGTGGCAGGGCGCAACCACACCGGTTTGCGAACGCAGTCTGACCTGGCCGAGCTTCGAGACCGGGGCCAGCGTGGCGACACGCAAAGCCTTCGGGGCATGCCTGGGCGCCATGATGGAGCAGTTGCCGACACTGATGGGCGGCTCGGCGGATCTTGATCCGTCGAACCAGACCGTCAAATTCCGCGAAACAGTCGGAATCTTCAACGCCAAAACCAACGCCAAGGGCCGCAACCTCTGCTTTGGCGTACGCGAATTCCCCATGGGCGCCATCCTGAATGGTCTGGCCCTTCACGGCGGCATAGTGCCCTTCGGCGCGACCTTCCTGGTCTTCTCCGACTACGAGAGAAACGCCATCCGCATGTCCGCCCTGCAGCACCTGCCGGTCCTGCACGTCTTCACCCACGACTCCTTTTTCGTCGGCGAGGACGGCCCGACCCACCAGCCCATCGAGCATGTCAGCTCCCTGCGCCTCATCCCCAACCTGCTGGTCCTGCGTCCGGCCGACGCACGGGAAAGCGCGGCCTGCATGGCCGTGGCCCTGAAGCAGAAGTCGCGGCCGTCGGTCCTGATCTTCACCCGCCAGGGACTGCCCGTGCTCGAGCTGCCCGCGCCCCTGGAAGAGCATGTGGCCAAGGGCGCCTATGTTGTCCGTGACCCCGAAGGCGCCGCCCCGGAAATGCTGCTCCTAGCCTCTGGCTCCGAAGTGCATCTGGCGGTTGAAGCCGCGGCTGCGTGTCCCGAGAAGAAAATCCGCGTCGTGTCCGTGCCGAGCATGGAGCTTTTTGACGAGCAGAGCCCTGAGTACCGCGAAGCCGTCATGCCCCGCTCCATCACGAGCCGCGTGGCCATCGAAGCCGGTAGGACGGACCTGTGGTACAAGTACGTGGGCCTGGACGGCAAGGTATGGGGCATCAACCACTTCGGCGCATCTGCCCCGGCAGGGGTTCTGAAGGAAAAATACGGGTTCACCACCGCCAACCTGATCAGATTCATCAAGGAATAGCATGGAAGCCCCGCAACGCAATCTGGCCATGGACCTGGTCCGGGTCACGGAAGCTGCGGCCCTGGCCTCGGCCCGTTGGCTCGGCAAGGGCGCCAAGAACGAAGGCGACGGCGCGGCCGTGGATGCCATGCGTCTGTCCTTCAACACCCTTGATATCGATGGCCGCATCGTCATCGGCGAAGGCGAGAAGGACGAGGCACCCATGCTCTTCAATGGCGAGCGCATCGGTACCGGGCGTGGCGCGGCCGTGGACGTGGCCGTGGACCCTGTGGAAGGCACCAACCTCCTGGCCTATGGCCGCCCCAACGCCATCGCCGTGGTCGGCCTGGCCCCGGCCGGGACCATGTTCAATCCGGGACCGAGCTATTACATGAAGAAGCTCGTCGTTCCGGCACCGGCCAAGGGCGTGGTGGACATGAACGCGCCCGTGGCCCACAATCTGGAGGCTACTGCCAAGGCCCTCGGCAAGAAGGTTGAGGACCTGGTCATCTTTGTCCTCGACAAGCCCCGCCACAAGGACCTCATCGCCCAGATCCGCGCTGCGGGAGCACGCATCCAGCTGCACACGGACGGCGATGTGGCCGGGGCGCTCATGGCCGTTGACCCGTCATCGAACGTGGACATGATGTTCGGCACCGGCGGCACTCCCGAAGGCGTGCTCGCGGCCTGCGCCATCAAGGCCCTCGGCGGGGAGATTCTGGCCCAGTTCGACCCCCAGTCCGAGGACGAACGCAAGAACGTGCTCGATTTTGGCCTTGACCTGACGCAGATCCTGACCACGGACACCCTCATTCGCGACGACAACGTCTTCTTCGCGGCCACGGGCATCTCCGGCGGCACGTTCCTGGGCGGTGTATCCTACACCGGCACCGGCGCAACCACCCACTCCCTCGTCCTGCGCGGCAAGACCGGCACCATCCGCCGCATCACCTCCACCCACCAGTGGGACAAGCTGATGCGGTTCTCGTCCATCAAGTACTGATCGAGAGCTAAAAAAACCAAACCAAAAGCCTCCGGTCGAACTTCGGCCGGAGGCTTTTTTGTTTGTCCTCATGACAACAACCTTATTGCGCGTTTTTGCAAAGCTAATTGTCTTCATATCCTCCGAGCTACGAGGCGGACATAAAAAGCCTCAAAGCCCCTTGCTCTCAAACCAGCGGAAAAGCGCCAAAACCATCAGGATAAAAACCACGATGACAATCCAGGGTGACACGCCGAGGGCTTCCGGCAATCCGATTTTGCCGAAATCAGCCCAGGACAGGACAGTGGTCTTGAAAAAGGGATAAAGTTCAGCATAAACGCCGGCTCCGGCCACCATCCCTGCGATGGCGAAGATGGCGTGCCAGCGACCCTCTCCCAGCGCGCCGACGGAGGTGCCGGGACAATAGCCCATGATGGCCCATCCGGTGCCGAACAGAGCGCCCCCGACCAGAATGGCTCCGACATTCATGGGTTTGTGACTCAAGGTGATGATGCCCATGCTTGACAGCACGGCGACACCGACCATGCCTACGATGATCGCCGAGAGCATGAATTTGAGGATGGTCATGTCTTTGAGCAGCATGGCTCCCACCTGCTTCTCGAAACGGAGCACGCGCCCCTTCTGCAGCAAAAAGCCGAAGGCGATGCCCGTAAGCAGTCCCAGAATTTGATCAATGCCCATCATGACCTCCTTCCGTAAATCAGCGCAGCCACTACTATTCCCACAGCGAAAAACATGGCCAGGGCAACAAAGGAACTGACAGACAACTGCATCATGCCGCTGAGTCCATGCCCGCTGGGACATCCGTCAGCCAGCCGCGCCCCGATCATGGCCACGATCCCGCCTAAAAAAGCCCCTGCGGCACGCTTCCCGATGGATGGGCCAAAACGCTTTTCCCAAATCGGAGGGACGCTTTCCAGTTTGAAACTTTTATCCGTGGCGGATGCGAGAAGCGCGCCGGCAAAAATGCCCAGAACGAGCATGAACTGCCAGTCGATGCGAATTTTTTGCTGAGTGAAATATTCATTGGCCTGCACATGTTCCGGAACTAACTGCTGCTCGATCACTCCCGCACCGCGCACAAAGGTCGTCGAGGCTCCCAAATAACTTGTCTTCCCCAGCCATGCAGTCGTGGCATAGGCCGAAAGAATCGCCAGTACACCGACCAGCGCGCCGGCGAAATATGGGCTCCATCCTCCAGAATCTGAGTTTCGCAATCGCATAGGTTCATACCTCCTGCTTGTTTCCAATCGATTAAACGCGAGAGAAGCGTTTTGAAAACTATTTTGATCACATGCGTCCATTGAGAATGCATCATACATGCTTTGACTGATTAGGCGTTAATAACCAATCTGCCAAGCAGGTTTGAAGAATAGCCCGATAATTCTTCCAGCTTTTAGCGCAGCCACTACACAATATGCTGAGCGACCATCAGCCTTCACGCGAGTTGACCCGTCCAAATCCAAAAAGCTGCGGCAGCGCATAGGCATGAAAAAAAAACCACTCGTGGTGAGTGGCTTTTTTGTACGCAAGTAGAATTTGAGTACTACAAGATTCGAGGTTGAATAAAAATCAAGAGCTCAGCCTTCGTCTTGGTATCAAAGGTATTCTTGAAGAGCCACCCCAAGCCGGGAACATCCCCAATCCCCGGAATCTGGTTGACGCCCTTTGAATCGGTGGTTTTCTGGACACCGCCAATGACAATTGTTTCACGGTCGCCGACCATCATCTTCGTTCTTGTCTGCTTGGTATCAATATCGCGTCCGTCGCTCTTGGGGCTATCGTCGCTGATTTCGAGATCAAGGATGAGTTTGTTGTCGGGGGTGATCTGAGGAAGAACCGAGATTTTCAGCACGGCTTCCTCATATTCGGTGGTCGTGCCGCCGCTCTCCGATTCAGTTGCAGTAGCGAGCTTCGTGCCTTGCTGGATTTCGGCACGGTTGTTGTTCAAGGTCAAAATTCGCGGCGATGAAATTGTCTTGACCAGATTCTTGGTTTCACCAAGCTGCAAGGAGGCATCCAGCGCAAAAAGATCCTCTCCGAGAAATTTACCGATAGTGCCGCCAAGCGTGATTCCGTTGACCGTATTGATCGCGTTCAGTCCGGTCGAGACAAAGTTGCCTCGCCACTGCTCGCTGGCCATGTTTTCATCCGTTTCCGTTTTATATGCCGTGCCCCACTTCACGCCCAGGCTGCGCTGAAATTCATCCGTGGCATACACGAGACGCGCTTCGATCATCACCTGACGTTCCGCGCGATCCAGTTTCTTGATGAAACTTTCGATACGTTTCAGGGTCTCTTCCGTATCCGTCACGATCAAAATATTCGTCCGCGGGTCGGAAGACACCAATCCTCGACTGGTGAGCATGGTCTTGACCTTGCCTTCGAACTCCGCTGCGGTATTGTAGTTGATCTGCAAGTATTCAGTTTTGAGCGGAGCAAGATTTTGTATGCTTGCCTGCGCCTGAATCGCGGCTTCACGGGCTTTTTGCAGCTGCGCGCGCTCCGCTTCAAGCTTCGTGGTGGAAGCTATGCGCATGATGTTGCCTTTGATGACCATGGCCA
Source organism: Desulfomicrobium sp. UBA5193 (assembly GCA_002412965.1). Classification (GTDB taxonomy): domain Bacteria; phylum Desulfobacterota; class Desulfovibrionia; order Desulfovibrionales; family Desulfomicrobiaceae; genus Desulfomicrobium. The sequence continues at coordinate 473,655 of DHWB01000003.1, read as the reverse complement.
GATTTCTTTGCAATAGCACAAGATCAAGAGCCTGGTCCCAGGGAATGTCAACAAGGCGAAGCGAAATCTTGCCGATAATTTCATCATCAAGAATAAGATTATAACCACTGATTTCAGCGATGAGGCGCAGCACGTGTTCGACGTCCGCATCCTGAAGATCTATAGAAATCTTATCTCCGGTATAGTTTTCCTTCATGCCGGGATACAGCGTGTTTAATTCCTGGAGATCGCTGTTGCTGTCCGCGGATGCATCTTCCACGCTTGCGGGCTTGGACTTGGCCACGGACGTGTCTGTGGAAATTTTGGGCGCTCCCTGTCCCTTGACCAGTATGTGGGTTTCATCGCCCTTGCGAAGAACGGACAGAGCCGGATTCTGAGCACCGACAAAAATCAGGTACGCATTGCCGTCGCTGTCGTTGTACGCAGTGACATATTCTATAGCGGAACTGACCTTGCTCACGTAATATTTCTTGAGCAAGGAATTCTGAAATTGAACTTTGCGAAAGGTGAGCTTGAAATTATCCGACTGTTCGGGAGTGACTTCAAAGGGCAAGCTCGAATAGGTGACAACCTCTAAAGACTCATTCTTGGGTTTGAAATTCAGCGAAGTGATGTAGTTGGACGGCAACTGAGGACTCGGGATGTCTTCAGAGACAAGCATCAGGCGTCCAAGGGACTCTGACTGCTTGGAAAGAAGAAACTTGCTTTTTGCCGTGAGAAGAACGTTGATGGATTTAACTTTATCGCCATCCATCTCCTTCTGAACATTGCTCACAAGAGAAGTCTCATTAAGGGGAACATCAAAGTCTGCGACGGACGGCGTAAAAAGTACTTTAATGTTTTTGTCAGTCTCATGGTCGGCATATATTTGAGTGTTAGGACTCAAAGGTATGTCGATGATGGTTTTACCGAGAGACTCTGAAACAACCAGATCTTGAGTAGAAGCAACCGGTGAATCAGTTGCCAGTCCTGAATCAATGTTACCAGGCTTAGAGTGCGTTGCGCACGAAGTCAGCACGACGATACAACCAAAAAATAAAATTCCAGATATCGCTCTGAAGATCTTCATAGCACCCTACTCCTTCTCTTGCCGCAATCTTAAATTAATAGTACGTTTTTTCGGTTCACCAAAAACATCTATAATGTCTTCTTCGACAACAAGCATTTCATTGCCAATAGACGTAACTACTCCATCATAGAGTCCAATGGCCATCCCGGGGCGTATCAAATATCCCTTTCCGTCGGGAAGTTCGACCATCGCCAAGGAACGGCCACCACCTTTGTTTATAATGCCGATAAGCTTCAAACTGTGGACATCAACCGTCTCAAGAGGAGTTGTCGCCTTTTTCTCAAGTTTTGCCTTCCGAGCCGCCTGCATCGTTTCGTACTCGCGAATCTTCACAAAAGACACAAACGGATCGATTTTATTGGTGGCATCATAAGGTGGATATTGCGACGTTATCCACGCGGGAAATTCCTGACTGGGATCACCCACCGTGGAATTGTCAGCATAGGCGCCAGCACATAAAAAAATCAAAACCGTCGGGATCAAAATGAGTATTTTCATGGCTTGGTTTTCACTTTTTTTGTTTTTTCTCTTCTTCACGAGCCTTGATTTCCGCCTCAGTAAGCGCCCTGTAAACCTGAAGAACAAGACTTGTATTCAGATACTTCTCGGTGGGAGAGAAGTCGGAAACCGGTGTGAACTTGATGTCCTGGATGGTAACGAGCCGATCCAAGCGCGAGAGACGGTCAAAGTATGTAACGAGGCGATGAAATGTCCCGCTGATTTGCAACTGTACGGAGCGCGTCGCGTAAAAATCATTGATTTGCTCGGCGCCAGGCTGAAAAAGAATGAACTCGACATTTTCATCACGGCCCAATTTTTCAAATGACGAAAGAAGCATCTCCAAGGCCCTGGAATCTTCCGGAAGGAGCGTCTTGGCGTAATAAAGCTCTTTTTTCCGCAATGACAGATTCCGCTCCAGCTCAGGCAGATTTGCAACCTGCGTTCGGAAAAGATCTATATCCTTGTCGAGCTGCGCAATACTCTGCTCTGCTTTTGTGATCTGAATCAGCTTATCATCAAGAATGAAGTACCAATACAAACCGTAAACTGAAACCGCCAAACCCAGCACTATCAACGCAAGGTGCAGGGGGGACAATTCAGCAAATTTTTTTGAAACAGAAGATTTATCCATTTGTTGTTCCATTCGTATTGATGTTCTCGAAATACTCCTGGCCCGTCACGGAACACTCAAAAGAAACGAGCCCCAGTCCGTCGATCGCTCTGCGGGACGTTCTACGCGTGTCCACACTTGCAATGTATTTCGACAGCCGAAGCTTTTCAACATAACTGACGAAAGCCTGGTTATCCAAAGCGACTCCGCTGAGAGAAATATTCCCGTTGGCGTTGACCGTAAAAGTTTCAACCCACATCTTATTTTGAGGCATATTAACCACGATCTCATCAATATACTTCACAGGCAAGCCCTGGCGAAGTCGAACATCCTTGATGGTCTTGATTCTGCCCTCAATATCTTTGAGCTCTTGCAGAATGCCATTTACCTTGGCTACTTCCTTCTCCAAAAGCGTCTTTGTCTGCGTTTTTTCAGCCACAGTTACAGTCAAAGCAGCCAGATGTGAATTGAAGTAATAGTCAACAGCAAAAACTGAAGCAATCAACAGCACAATCCCCAGACCAAAAAAAACTGCACTTTTCTCAATGTTTGTTGACTTTGTTCTTTTCTGCTGAGGTAGTAAATTGATTTTGATCATAATTAATTTCCAATATTAAATTGCTCTCAAGGCAAGGCCAAAAGGAACAACCATTTGCGGGCCTATCTCTTCAAGATATTCTTTTTGAAAGATATCTCGATCATAATAAATCTTACGGAAAGGATTGTGATAATGAACGTCCAGATTGAGTTCTTTTTTGAAGACAGTCTGAAGTCCAGTCAGCAATGCACCGCCTCCGGACAAATAAAGAGATTCTGCCGGGACGACGTTGCTTGAAGATGTTTGATAAAAACCGATGAGTCGTTTGAGCTCGTCACACCAATTCTTGAACGTTTTGTTCACAGAATCGGCGATCGCTTTTCTATTTTTATCATCGAGATCTTCCTTTCCTCCCAGTTTGACCCGCTCCGCGTCTATGCGCTTCAAATTAAGAATGGAAGCCAGCGATTCGGTGACAGCACGGCCACCGAAAGAAACCTCACGCAAAAATACGGGCTGTCCATTGTGGTAAATGCAGAAAACGCTTTGAGCTCCGCCGATATCCAGTAAATACACAGGCTTATCCTGCAATTCAGGATAATTATACTCAAAACTGTTACACAGGGCGAATGAATCCACATCAATGACCGAGAGAGATAACCCGGACTGCCCGATGATGTCCCCCAAATTCTGAACAACCTTTTTCTTGCTGGCCACCAGCAACACATCAAAGCTCTTTTCCTTCTGTCCTGGGCCCAAAACTTGATAATCGAGGTAAACATCATTGATATCAAAGGGGATATATTGTCTCGCATCCTTGAGCACAGTATCGCCAAGCGTCTTGACCGATTCGGACTCAAAAGTGACTCGCTTCACAATAACCGCATGACCGGCCATTGAGGACGCGACTACCTGCTCCTTCAAAAGAAGCTGCGACCAAAGCCCCATGATCTTTTTGGCTGTGGCTGAGTTGTTATCAAGATCGCCAGGCTGCCATGGACAACGCGCCAAGCTTTCCAAGACAAAATCGCCTTTTCCTGGCCTAATCTTTACCAATTTCAGCCACTCGCTTCCGAGATCGAGACCTATACCGGCATTTTTCTTAGAAAAAAAACCTAAATTTTTCACTGCGTTATGTCCTCAACGATTTTTTTCTTCACCCAAAACCCTGCATTTATTCGTCGATAGTTATTTTATTAACACAAAACTGTCAGTCCATGCAAGAAATAATGCCTAGAAAAACAGTGCACAAAATAAATATCTTTCCGACCCCTGATGCTCAATCTTGTGGCAGAAAACTGACTCATTTTCTTTTCACCCGTACAAATCTACTCCACAACACTGCTCGGTATTTTTATCGATACGTCTTGACCGAATCAAATCCCTCGTAACTTTATTCACCCTATCTAACCCAAAGACATCCAAATGAGCCCCTCAAGTCTCAAAATTTCCTTTTTGACCTGTTTACTCAAAGTTCATCTGCACAAAACGAAACGATCTGCTCTTGTGCGCATTCCGTGGAACCATACCTCAAGACATAAAAAAAGCCCGTTTCTCTGAAAGAAACGGACTTTCAACGATCGATCGGTAACTACTTAGTGAATTGGCACCACCGCGCACAGATTTGAGTATGCGTTCCAGTTCTTCATGATGAGGCCGTCATCTGTCGCAAACTTTTTTTTGCTTCGCAAAACATGTAAAACCTAAACAAGAGCACAGATTGAAAGATTTTGAATTCACCTCAAACGCGTCACCAGGACAAACCGCGTTCAACCTTACCAGAAAATCCTAAAATCAAACATAATTAAAAACTCATTTTTCAACTCAGCGCACGTAATCGCCATTGCGACATGCAACAGTTCGATGCACAAACTCCACTTTACCCATGGCGGCAACTCAGGCTCTTGCTCAACGACCGCCCTCACAATCTCGCTGAAGTCCAACCTGAACTAAACCCTTTCAAGATTGGCGAGCAGAATCTGACCAAATTCCGCGCATCCGACCTGGTGCGCATTGGACATCTGAGCAGCCAGATCCACGGTCACCTTGCCGTCGGCAATGGCCAATTCCACCGCTTTACGAACTTTGACGGCAGCCTCATGCCAGCCGACGTGATCAAGCATCAGCGCACCGGAGAGGATCAGACTTCCCGGATTGGCAAGGTCCTTGCCTTCAATGGTCGGTGCCGTCCCATGCGTCGGTTCAAAAAATGCCAGTTCGCCGCTCATGTTCACCCCGGGAGCGAGCCCGAGCCCGCCAACCTGGGCGGCAAGAGCATCGGAGAGATAGTCGCCGTTCAAATTCGGGGTGGCGATGACATCGTATTTCTCGGGCCGAATGAGCACTTCCTGAAACATGGCGTCGGCAATCCTGTCCTGCAGCACAACCTTGCCGGGAGGGCAGCATTCCTCGCCCTCGAGAATCACCCTTCCGGCAAATTCCTCCGCAGCCAATTCATAACCCCAATTGCGAAAGGCCCCTTCGGTGAACTTCATGATATTGCCCTTGTGGGCCATGGTCACGCTGCGGCGTTTCTGATCCAGGGCGAATTGTATCGCGCGACGGATCAGTCGCTTCGAGCCCTTGGCTGTCATGGGTTTGATCCCGATACCGCTCTCCTCGTCCACGTTCGCGCCCATCTCGTCCCGCAAGAAGGCGATGAGGCGTTTGGCTTCCACGCTTCCCGCCTGCCATTCGATCCCGGCGTACACGTCTTCCGTGTTTTCACGAAAAACGACCATGTCGACGCGCTCAGGATGCTTGACCGGACTCTCGATGCCCTTGAAATACTGAATGGGACGGATGCACGCGAACAAATCAAGCGTCTGTCGCATGGTCACGTTCAGGCTCCGGAACCCCTTGCCCACGGGAGTCTCAAGGGGACCCTTCATGGCCAGATCCGCATTTTTCAGAGTGTCCAAGGTTTCCTGGGGAAGATAGGTGCCCGTCTCGGCGAATGCCTTCTTGCCGGCCAGCAGTTCCACCCACTCGAAACAGCGGCCATCTCCAAAAGCCAGCTCGACGGCCCTGTCCAATACCGGCCGCCCGGCTGCCCAGACCTCTCTTCCAATACCGTCGCCCTCGATAAAATATACTTTGCGATTCATGTCTTCTCCTCGATCAAATAAATAAAACCCCTCGCGGGGTTTTGGGATAGTAAAAGATTATTGATCACGCAACCGCCAAAAACCGGCGGCCAAGCGTTCAACTGAAGCAGACTTCAACAATCATGGGTCCATGCTGTGTTTCAAAGGGAATGGCCAAAATGGCGCTCGTCGAGACGTGCCTGATTGTGTGCCCCTTGCCCGTGATCACGGACGGGATGGCTCCCTCAAAGACCATGCCTAGGCCCACAAGGCCTTTGCGGGCCTGTCCGGAGATCATGTTGGTCAATTCGCCAACCGCATCCGTCACGACATCGTTCAGTTCGAGCTGCTCTTCATAAATCATTGCGCTCACGATACCAAGCGCGGTTGCAGTGGTGAACGTAAGCGACATCGTTCCCCTGCTCTTTCCTTTGGGATTGGAGAACCCGATCACACCCGTGATATCGCCCTGAGCACCCGCATGCTGCTTGACAAACGGCGCTCCCGCCTTGGCCTCGGTCATCGCCATCGTCGACAAAACGCTCGTCGTGGCTTCCACAAATTGCGCGATTATTCCCTTTATCGTGTCATTCATGTATTTCCATCCATGCTTGGTTCAAAATAATTCTGACTAAAATTCGGCATTACATCCTTTCAACGTTTCCCTGCCGGAGTGTGGACACAAGCGGCCTCGTTACTGCGAGGGCACCATCAGATGAAAAAGAGACTGTACATACCTGCCCGATACAACATCGGCCAGAGCAAAATGCGGCAAGGCGCCACGCGCCATGCTCCCGGCAAACGCAAGCCACAATTCCAGGGAGAGTCTGCCAAGCGCCGGAGCCAAGGCTGTCTCCCACAGTGTCCTCGCTTTTTCCTCGTCCAAGCCAAAGGAGCGGCATTGCAGCGGGCGGCCGCCAAACAGGATACATTTATCGTATTCCAAGAGAGGACAGCGGGCATTTGCATCCGACAAACAGTATGCCTCGGCGCTGACCTGGCTGTCCACAACTCGTTCCCGCCGGGCTGTGTCCACGGCCCGGGCAATGACCTCCAGACGTTTTTCACTCGTCAGTCCGGTGTTCATCCTTTGGGTCAAATATACGGCTTCGATCATGGACAGCTGGATCGGGGTACCGCAGCATCGTGCATGATCCCTTCCGCACTGGGCTTCAATGCCTCCGGCTTCGTCGTCCACCCTAGCCTGCAATGCTTCGTAATCCCGAAAGAACGGACTCAGGTCAACGGCCTTGTGCATTTCCAGGGATGGTTCGCGGACCGTGAGCTTGGGACTTTGCTTTCCGTACTTGCGGATGGTCCACCATTGCGAAAAATTTGCGGGCTTGGAACGCAAGGTCCGCAGCTTGAACCATGCCAAGCGATGCCCCAAGCCTCTGCGCAAGAGATAGGCGTTGAGCACTGTCCCGGTCCGGCCAATACCGTGACGACAGTGGATGAGCACTTTTTTGCCCAGATAGATGGCTTCATCAAGCCATGCCAGCGCCTTTTCCAGCTCGGCAAGCTCCGGCGCCTCTTCGTCGGCCAGGGGCATGTGATAGACCTCGAAGCCGGCGGCGCACTCGATGTCGTGCAGGTCGCAAAACTCACCGCACAGGTTCAGAATCGCCCCGATCCCCTCCTCGCGCAGACAGTCGAGTTGCGCATAGCTCATTGGCGCGGCCCCGACCGCGAGCTGGTCCGTGACCCACGTCGTAGCATACGCTTTGGAACTCATGCCTTCTCCTCCGGAAAAAAGCGTTGGATAAAGGCTGTGGCCTGCTGCTGCGCGTCCACGGTGCTCGAAAGCTTGATGTCCATGAGACGGGTCTCGGCCAGGACCACACCCAGGACATGCAAGGCGCGAGAGGTCTCCGGGGCGGGCATGCGCGTGAAGGAGGCGTCGAGCATGTCCCCCTTGATGCCTGTCTCGTAGCCGAAATGCTCCAGGACCTGCTGCACAAAAACAAGCCGGTGTCCGCGTTGCAGCAGGGACGCGCCTCCACCCTTGAAACGGAACTTGATGTAATTCGCGCCCGGCTCATTTGCGCACAGAGCGTCCACAATGGAAAAATGATATCCGAAGCGGATGTTCAAATGCATGTACTCGGACGAGACAATGGCATAACTGGCCAACAATCTGGAATCCAGACTGAAGATCCCGGCGCTGACGCGATCAAAGTCCTCCCAATCCATGTGCAGCTGATTCTGATCCCAGACAACACGCTCATCGGCAAGCCCGGTCCAAAAAGACCTCAGCGGCGCGCTGGCGAGATGCCTTGCGTCCACGGGCCCTTTTCCCCCGGCCTCGGACGACAGTCCCCCACCCAGATCAAGTACGTACATGACCATCGGCAGCCCCGTCGTCAGCCTTCGTGAACGCCCCATGCCCCGCCCCCCCCGGTCAACCAGGGAGAACATCTCGGCCACACTCTTTTCATGACAGAAGCGCACGAGATCATGCAAGGACCGGCAACCCTCCGGCGAAAAATGCGCGTCTTCCGGGTCCGTGAGATTCAGATGAACCGTTCGTGTCGCCAACTCGGTATTTTCGGCCCTGAGCAAGGCGTGCGCTTTCTCAGCATCCAGATTGCGGGCCATGATGCTCGGCAGACAGCCGTCAAATATTTTCCCCGCCGCCGCATCGACCGTCACGACACTTCCTTCCAGCAGGACGCCGGATTCGCAGCCCACGGCCACGGGCACGCCCCGCTCACGTGCGACGGAGGCCAGATGGCTGGCCCGGCTCCCGCTTCCGGCGACAATGGCGGCGATGCGATCCAAAAACTGGGACAGGGCCGGGCGCAAAGTCGCCGTCACCACCACGGAGCCCGGAGGAATGGTCCGAAAATCGGTGCCGGAGGAGGCATGGTGCACCGGCCCGCAGGCAGCTCCCGGCGAGGCGCAATCCAGGTCGGAAACAAGCGTCACCGCAGCGCTGATTTCCTCGGGAGAAAAGACCTCCCTGTCCTGATCCTGCTGCAGCCGCCTGGTCTGCAGGATTGTGAGTCCATCCTCATTCCAGGCCCATTCCACATCCTGAGGTTCGCCAAAAAGATGTTCCAGACGCATGGACCACCTCCCAAGCTCGCACAGGACCTCCTCCGAAATCATTGCGGACTCGGCACAGGCGCACCCCATCAGTATCTTTGGCTCGTCCTCCCGGCTCAGATAATATTTTCCGGGTGTTTGCGATCCATCGACCAATTCCGCAGCCAGCCCGCCTACTACATAAACCCCCACAGCCTTGCCTCCGACCGCCGCGCAGGCCGGATCGCGGGTATAGACCACACCGGCCGCGGTGGCCTTAACCATGGGCAGGACGAGGACGGCCATGGCCGTGTCGTTGTCGGTCAGTCCGTGCCGAATTCTGTAGGCCACGGCCCTGGGACAGTACTTGCCGGCAAGGACCCGCTTGTAGGCCGCCAGCACATCGGCCGGCGCAACGGCAAGCTCGCTCGCGTACTGACCGGCAAAGGAAATTTGGCCATCTTCGGCCAGCGCGCTGGAGCGCACGGCCAGGCGGGAATTCTGAAGATTGTGCGCTTCGACCGCGGTACGGATTTCTTCCGCGATGTCATGAGGGACTTCGGCCGCGAGGATCAACTCCTGCAACTCTCCGGTGGCACGGATAATGGCGTTGTTGTTGGCCAGGGAGACGTCTTGGAAATGTCGCTCGATCTCCCCTTCCAAATCGTTGTCGCGCAGATAGCGGGCAAAAGCCGAAGCGGTGATCACAAATCCGGGGGGAGTGGGCACGCCGTGGCGGCGGGCAAACGACAGGTTGGCAGCCTTGCCGCCTGCACACATGGGATGGCCAACCGCTTCGTCCAGCGTCAGGACATAGGGAGGGGCAAGATCCAAGGGCGTATCCGCCACCACACGGGAAATATCTCCGTCAATACGCTCCAGAGACTCCGCGAGCCGGTCGTAAGCTTGAGGATTCATGTCCACCAAGCGTGCAGTCATCTCGCGCACTGCCTGTACCAGCTGTGACGTCAGAAGCCGGATCCTGGCCATGTCCGCGGGATCGTGGCCGTAAAGATGGGCATCGAGATCGGCGATCAGGTCAAGCGCCTTGGAATCAAAGCGTAAAAGCGCCTTGAAATGCTCGTACTTTTCCCGGATGAACCGATTCGGAGTCAGCAGGCGGGTGAACCAGTGCCGCAGCAGCCGTGAAGCGATCATGGATCCTCCCTGAAGCGGGCCAAGCAGACAGTTGAAAATTACAAATGTCCAGGCTGTTCCAAAATGGCGAGATGCGAGGAACAAAGAAAATTCAGGGCCGAAACGTGTTGAGACACACGTGAGGGTCTGGATTTTCAGCAGTGACGAAGCAGATCGCCGTTTTGGGGCAGCCTGCTAGATCTGTTTCTTCAAAACTTCCTCGACTTTCGACTCCAGTTCTTCCTTGTCGATCGGCTTGACACAGTATTCGCTGGCACCAAGCTTCAAGGACTCGCGGGCCGTCTCCAGGGTGGGGTATCCCGTCAGCATGATGACTTTGATCTTGGGGTCATGCTTTTTCATCTCCGCCAGCACTTCCACGCCGGTCATCTTCTTCAGCTTGATGTCCAGAATGGCCAGAGCCGTGTTGCCCTTGGCCGCATGGCGGATGGCCTCCTCCTCTTCGGTGAAGGCCGTGACCTGATGCCCCTGGCGCTCGAGAATCCTTTTGACCAGCACTCCCGCATCGGACACGTCGTCCAAAACTATAATTGATGCCATGCATCTCTCCTTACGCGCTGCACTTGCTCGCCAAGAATCCTGCCTTGACGAACGTCGCCATTCACAAAAATTGAGCCCACAGTTGCCGTCTGGACTCGATGCGCCAAAATGGCCTCACGCACATCGTCCGGATGGATTTCCTTCGCAAAGCACATCTAATCAACGGTACAGTGATCCAGTGGAATGTCCACCGTGAAAATCGTTCCCGGCCCTCTGGTGGCGCCATCCGGCAGGACAGGAAGGTCAAAATCATCCGGCAGGGGACTCTCAACCGAGATCTCTCCCATATGATCCTTGACGATGCCGAATGACACGGACAATCCAAGCCCCGTCCCCTTGCCCACGGATTTGGTGGTGAAGAACGGATCGAAAATCTTTTTCGCGGACGCCTCGTCGATACCCATGCCGCTGTCCGCGATCTTGAGCGTCACGATGCCCTGCGGAGTGTTGAGCTTGGTACTGACCACGATGACCCCGCCGTGTTCTGGCATCGCGTCCTTGGCGTTGGTCAGCAGATTGATCCAGACCTGCTTGAGCTTTTCCGGATCGGCGTAAATAATCGGAAAGCTGTCATCAAGCCGGGTCAAGATCTCAACCCTGTCCAGTTCGAAAGAATGACGAACCAGACTCACGGACTCCATGACTGAATTGTTAAAGCACATTTCACGCTTGTCAGACTGTCCCTGACGCGAAAATCCGAGGAGGTCGGCCACAATCTTGCGGCAGACCTTGGTCTGCTTTTCCACGATGGCAAGATCCTGGGCCAGCTGACTGTCAGGAGGGGCGTCCTCCTTGAGCAGCTGCGCATAGCCAAGGATGATGCCGAGCGGAGTGTTGATCTCGTGCGCCACGCCTCCGGCCAGCTTGCCGATGGACTCCATCTTCTGGGCCTGGATGAGCTGCTCCTCGTATTCCCTGATGTCCGTGATATCCCGGTCCATGCGCAGCAGGCCGGAGATGCGCCCGGATTCGTCATGCACGGGGATCTGGACCACATGAAACCATTTTTGACCGCCCGGTCCGTCAACCCGCTCCTGCCTGTCCACACGCTCCCCGGTCACGAGCACTTCCCGACCTTCCAGATTTCTGCGCTCCGCCTCTTCCTCGGGAAAAATATGAAAATCGTTGAGGCCCTGGATCTCGTCCACGCTCTTTCCCACGCTTTGGGCAAAGGCCCGGTTGCAGGTCTGATAGATCATGCGCGTGTCAACCATGGAGATGAGATCGGGATTCATGTCGAGGACCGTGGAAAGGAGACGCTGCTGGCGGGTCAAGGTCTGTTCCGCCGCACGCAGGCCACGAATGTGATCGCGCAGGGTGAAGGCCATGAAATCAAGGGTTTCGGCCAAATCCTGAATTTCATCCCCCACACTCTGCAGGAAAACCGGACATTCACGACAACTCGCAGGTTTTGGCCCCAATTTGCAGGCGTGCCCTGCGCATTTCGTGTCCGGCACCAGCCAGCACCTTCGCACCCGGTCATGATGGGCCGGGCAGTTTTTCTCCTGGCAGTGCATGATCTCCCAGCAGAAATGCTCCCCCGGCAACACCGAAAGATTGTCGAGGCTCCCCGTGACCAGCTCCTCGGCATGGGCGCGCAACCTGGCCAGACGGCGCGTGACGGTGCGGGCGAATACGCTGCCCAGCGCCATGGCCGCCAGCAGCACCCCCGCGAACATCGTCGCCAAAGCCGAAACAAACTGCTTGGTGGTGGCGCTCAGCCTGGATTTGGACAAGCCGACCCGAACGGTGCCGATGCGCTCTCCGGACACCATGATCGGCGCCGCGAAATCATAGATGAAAATCTCGCCCGTATCGAGCAGCTGGACACTGCCCCGCTCAGTGCTCGCCACGCTGTTGGCACCGGCCAATTCCACGGGAAAACCCCTCAGAAAGGAATGGATGACCACCCGTTCGTCGGCATTCTGCACAAAGGCATAGACCACGTCACCAGCTTCCCCGACCATGCTGCGCAGTGTCAGATAGTCCTGCGCCAAAAGCGGATTTACGGCCCTCGCGGCCAGGCTCTCCGCCAGGGCCGCGCCACGCAGCTTGCTTTCGGCGACCAGGGCGGAGGTCGTCATTTTAGCCACCACGGGCAGGAGAAACACGGCCATGGAGAGCACGATGGCGAGGATGCCAAGGTTCAGCTTGGTCTCGAATTTGAGCCGGGAAAAGAGCACTCTCATTGCATGCCCTCATCCAGATCCAGACGCCGCACCAGTTCCCTTATGGGATCATAGTCGGCATCCTTGGCGGCGATGATGCCGACCATGCCGGCCGCGGCGAGGATCTCGGCGTCCCCCTTGCGCCGCATGTCCAGATCCAGCAGCGCCTGGGCGATCTTACGCTTCGCCGCCGGATCGAAACCCTTGCGCACGGAGTAGACCCAGCCCGGGTACGGACGGCTTTCAGCCAGCACCCGAATCTGAGCCAGATCGATCTTGTCCCGCACCACATCCAGGGTTCCCTTGCGAATGGTGCCGACATCGTAGGCGCCGGTGTAGACGGCCAGAACCACCGCCTCCTGTCTGCCCCCCGATCCCGTGGCGAAAGCGATCTCCTGAAAATCATCACGGGTTATGCCGTACTCGAAAAAAAGGCCTAAGGGGTACAAGTAGCCCCCCGCGGAATTGGGATCCACGGCGATAAGCCTCTTCCCTCGACAATCCTCAATGGTATTTATGGCCGGATTGTCGGCGCGCACAATGATCTGCCCCTCGAAATCCGCTCCGGCATCGGGCTCCATGATGCGGGCGAATGCCTCGGAGCCATGGCGAGCCAGAGAAGTATACACGAACGGATTGGTGAAGGAGATGTCTATCTCTCCCCGCTCCACCATCTTGATGTGCTCCGCGAATGTATTGGGAAAAATCTGCCGAAGGGACAACCCGGTCTTGTGCCTCAGATATTCGAGCAAACGGCGGTGGCGCTCGAAAGAGACGGCATGGGAATACTGCGGCAGATATGCGTAGGTAATTGCCGCGGTCGGGCCGGGGGGAGCGATGTTTTCGACCTTCGACATGTCCACCTTCACGGAGGGTTCATTTTCCGTGCAGGCGGGCAGGATGAACAGGAGGAACAGAACCAGAAAACGGACAAACGTCATGGGTTACCCTCTTGCAGGAAGACCTTGCGGCACTTGGCCTTTATACTTCAAAGAGACAAAACGAACAACCACAAGGTTTGCATCCGCCACAAAGCCTGCGGCCTCAAATGCCCCCAAACCTGCCAGCGCCGTGATTTTAAGCCGCAAAACCCAATTCGGCAGGTAGGCGGACTTGCATTGATCCAACCCAAACCGCCCACATTTCTTCAGTACGCGCTCATCAGTGCTTGATGCATGCCCTCCAACCCTGTATTCTTTCCCAATCACCCAACCTCAAGCCACGGAAATCATCATGCATTCGGTCAAACGACTTGCGCACATCGACTTCAATGTACCCGGCGTGAAGGCGGTCGGGATGGAACTCATGCGACTGCTCAATGCCCAAAACCTGGACATGGACGCCATCGCTCGGACCATTGAGCTCGATCCGGCCATCTTTGGCTCCGTCATGGCCTGCGCAAACTCGCCTCTTTTCGCCGCTGTTTCCGAAATCGTGGACCTGCGCATAGCCATCAACCGTTTGGGGCTCAAGGAAATCCGGCGCATCATCTTTCATGTGGTGCTGGAGTCGGCCTTTCGGTCCGACAACACGGAAATCAACAAACTCCTGCGCGCCCTCTGGAAGCAGAATCTCGCCGTATCCCTGACCATGCAGCGTCTGGTCCAGGACTGCCCGCAGGTCAAGGCCCTCCCCCTGGACATGGTGGCCCTGGTCTATCCTCTGGGACTCATGCACGTCATCGGCATCCCGGTCATCATCATCAACTATTACAATCTGTTCGCAAAATTCATTCGCGATGATCTCGCACGCCCGCTCCCGGAAATATACGATCGCGAGAAAGAGATTTTTGATGGATTCGACCATTTCGAACTGGGCGCGGAACTGATCAAGCGCTGGGGGTTCCCGGACTTCTTCCCTGCGGTCATCGCCTCCTACTGCCAGCCCGAACCAGCGCTCGATGCAAACTCCCGCGTCCTGCATTCCCTGCTGCGCCATGCCCGCCATCTGGCCGATGAATTCGGGTATGCAGCCCTCCCAAACGCGCCAGAAGGATACTGGCTGCACGGGAACGTGCTCGACCTCTCCGCAGTGGACAAGGAAAAACTCAAGGCCGATGTCCTCGAACAGTTGGACAAAATAGCGGCCATGTTCTCCTGAACCGGGCCCGCATGAACGGACAAGGCCGCCGTACCCAAAATGGGTGCGGCGGCCTTGTGTGCGAAAGCCTTCGAAGGGGCTGTCTTCAGAATTTATAGGTTAAGCTCATCCCAACCATATGGGCATGCGCATCTTCCCGGCTCAACTCCACAATGCCTTCGGCAGGCCGTGCCTCATAGTCCCGGTCCTTCATCCAGAGATACCCGTAGGATGCGTCCACGGTCCAGGCATCGCTGAACTTCCAGCCAGCGCCCAAGGTCACTATCTGACGGTCCGTGCACGGCACGGCATAATCCTCGTAATCGTCATTGACCGGAGACTGGTCGTAGACATAGCCCGCGCGCAGGTCGAGGGACTCGGTCAGCGCGTATTCCGCGCCGAACTGGAATCGCCAAGTATTGCTCCAATTCTTGTCACTTTCAAGCTCGGTCCCGAAAAATTGGGGATCGTCATATTCAATGATCAAAGATTTGTAGGAGCTCCATTTGGTCCACACTGCATCAAATTCCAGGCTCAAACGGTCCACGGGCTTGACCATGACACCCATGGTCACGGACTCAGGCACGGGCTCCGTACCGGAGACGCCAGTGTCGTGAAGCCTGAAAGCGGAGGGCGGCACAACACCCTTTTGCGTGAAATCCGCATCACCATGCACGGTTAGTTCGATCTCACTACGCCACAGCACTCCAAAAGCTAGCCAGTCAAAAGGCCTGTAACGCGCCCCAAGGTTGACTCCATAGCCCCAGCCGTCCGCTGAAATTTCATGCAAGACGTCATGATCCGGATTCCTGTCCCCCAGCGTCATGTCATAGCTGAAATCCAGATAGGTCGCGTCCACACCCACAGCCAGCGAAAAGGCGTCGGAAAACCTCATGGCCAGATTCGGGTTGATGCTCACGGACTTGATGGCCGCGTGAGAGCAATTGTAGCGCCCGGCCCAGGAGTCCTGATCCTCATAGTCGGTCCCCAATCCCACGCGCGAAAACATGCCGATACCGAACCAGTAATTATCCGACAGCTGGCGCGTATAGTACATTGTGGGCAGGCCCCAGACCGAGTCATTGAAATCCATGTCCTCAAGCCCGGCTTCATGCACATCCATGGTTGCCATGGGCGC
The DNA here is from genome assembly GCA_002412965.1 of Desulfomicrobium sp. UBA5193. Taxonomy (GTDB): domain Bacteria; phylum Desulfobacterota; class Desulfovibrionia; order Desulfovibrionales; family Desulfomicrobiaceae; genus Desulfomicrobium. The sequence continues at coordinate 457,741 of DHWB01000003.1, read as the reverse complement.
TATGGCGGTGGCTCCGATCTGGATCTGGTTCCCCGGCAGATCCGTGATTGCCGCCGGATTATAGGCCACGGACGAAGGATCCCCGTCCCTGGCGACCATGGCCCCGCCCAGCGCATTGCCCCTGGCGCTCCATTCATAAACTCCGTAGCCCGCCGCCCACGCCTGCCACGGCCAAAGAATGACACACAGCACGAAAATCCATCTTCGCATTTCTCTTCCCCCGCTTGTGATTTGCCCCGCCAACGTTGACAGGGCGCACAGACTGTAGCAGGCAAAAATAAAACGTCAATGAACGATTCTTATTATTTAGTTCATTTTTTATGAATAAAGCTCTGCTCCGTTCAGCACCGGTGAATCAATGACAATCAATGATCTTATGGAGTTCTACTCCGCACGGCTGGAAAACATGCCGGAGCTGGCCTTGATCCTGGACCAGGACGGCACTATGCTCTTTGCCAACAGCGCCATGCGCAAGGTGCAAAACGCCCCGGTCAGAGACTTTGCGCCCCAGGACATCACCGAACAGCTCAAAGCCGAAGCCGGCGCCGAAGGCTTCGCCCTGCTCGCAGCCGCCAACCCGCCGATCCGGGAGACCAGGCTGCGCGTCATCCTCCCCGATGGCGCGGGCACCCGCCACGTGAACTGGAAATATGTCGCGATCCCGGCCACGGACGGTGCGATCATCCTGGCCTGGGGAACTTTTCGGGCCACGGGCGCCGGACCGGAGATGGGCTTCACGGTCTCGCCAAGCGGGATCATCCAGGCCGCGAGCCCGGCCCTGTGCAAGATCTGCGGATACTCGAGGGATGAACTGGTGGGCAGACCGGCCCGTCAGTTCTACTATTCGGCGTCATCCAGAAAACGCATCGTCAACCAGCTCATTGAACGCAGCGAAGTCGAAAACGGCGCCGTCACGTTGCGTTGCAAGGACGGCTCTCCCCTCACCCTCTGGTACAGCGCCGAATCCATCCGAGACAAGCAAGGCCGCATTCAGGCCTACAGCGGCTATTTCCAGCAACGGCCCTTCCCCTTTTCATCCAAGCTCGCCAGCGAATTCTCGCACATCGTGGACGCCCTGCCCGACCTGGCCTGGGTCTGCGGCCGGGATCTGCGCATCGTCGCGGCCAACCAGGCGTATCTTCATGCCTATGGCCGAACCAGGGACGAGGTCCTCGGCCGGACCGAATACGATTTTCTCGACCCCGCCCAGGCCCGCTTCCCCATCGAGGCGGCCCTCAAGGTCTTTGAGGAAAAACAGGAACTTCTCCACCCCGCCGTGCCGCACCTGCCGAACCCGCAGATCTGGTACAGGGTCATCCGCCGCCCCATTTTTGATGACGATCGTCAAGAGGTCATCGGGCTCTTGGGCATCGCCCAGGACATCTCGGCCAAAGTCCTCCAGGAGAATGCCTTCATGGAACAGCTGCGAGTCCGCGATGATGACGTGGTCGTGGTCACTGACGATCAGGGCCGGATCCTGCGCCGGTCCGCGCAGACCCTGAACCCATCCATCTATGGCAGGCCGGAAGCCTTTGAAGCCTACACCCTGGACATGCGCCCCGTCCTTGAGCTCATGCACCCTGACGACCTGCCCCTCGTGCGGCAAGCCACGCATCTGGCCCTGCGCGAACATCGCGAACAGCATCTGGAGTGCCGCATCCGCAATCAGGCCGGCAACTATTCAACCATCTTGGCCCGGCTGGTCTACAACGAGGCCATCTATGGGGAACCGCGCATGTATGTGGTGGTGCGCGACATTTCCGAACAGGTCGGGCTGCGCAAGGCGGCCATGGTCATCGAGCGCCTCAAGCTGGCCTCCGGATCCCGTACCGACCGGGAGCTTGCGTCCTTTCTCAACGTCTCCGCCGCAGCCATCTCCAATGCCCGCAAAAACGAACGTGTGCCGTCGGATTGGCTCATTGACTCAGGGTTGCGCACCGGCCAATCCATAGACTGGCTGGTCTGCGGAACCGCGCCAAGCCAAACCTGACGCACGCACCGCAGGTTTTTGGGGCTCAAGCTTCTTGTGCTCGGATCAGGACATGGATAGGATTTGCCAACGATCCAAACCAGGAGTGAGAAACCGTGAAATTTGCCTTCCCTATGCTTGTGCTGCTTTTTCTGGTCCCTGCGTGTGCTGCTCACCAACCCAGCTCGTCCGCCTCGCAGGAAAAATGGCTGGCCCTGAACAGGGAATTCATCACTCTCTACACGAAAGGCGCCTATGAACAGGCCCTGGGTACGGCCTTGACGGAAGTTGACCTGGCGCAGGGCTTTTCGCCAAGAGAAAACTCCGAGCTGGCCACATCCCTCAACAATCTCGGCGTGACCTACTCGGCGTTGGGCAGATACGAGGAGGCGAAACTCCCTCTCGAAAGGGCCCTGGCCATGCGTGAAAAAGTACTCGGTCAGAATCATCCGGAAGTGGCCACGACCCTGGGCAATCTGGGAGAGCTTTACGAAGCTCAGGGACAATCCTCCAAGGCTGAAGACGCTTTCATCCGGGCTCTGGAAATCCGCGAATCCTCATTCGGGCCCGAAAATGCGGATCTCGCCGACCTCCTGAACAACCTTGGTGAACTCTATTTCCGCAAAGGACTTCTGGATCGCGGGGAAAGCCTGCTCACACGGGCCTTGGCCATCCGCGAAAAGGAACTCGGCCCCCAGCATCCGCAGGTCGGCAGGACTCTTGACAACCTTGCCGGAATCAAGCAGGCCCGCCGGCAAAACCATGAGGCACAGCTCCTGCTCGAACGCTCCCTGTCCATCCAGGAAAAGGCCCTCGGACCCAATCACCCCTGGCTAACCAACACGCTGACCAGCCTGGGAGAAACGCTCCTGGCCCAGGGAAAGGTGGCGGAGGCCGAATCCGTGGTGCGCAGAGCCGTTGCCATCGGGGAACAGGCCTATGGGCCCGACAATGTGCGCATGGCCCTGCTCCTCTCGACCCTGGGAAATCTGCTCAAGGCCCAGAACCAGTTCGACGAAGCGGAAAGTGTTTACATCCGCGCCTTGAACCTCCAGGAAACGGCATTGCCAGCGGGCCACATCGACATAGCAATTTCCCTTGGCAATCTGGCTGCGGTTCATTATGCCCGGGGACGCTTCGCCGAAGCGGAGCCCTTGTATGAACGGGCGCTTATTATCAGCGAGGACAATCTCGGACAGGAGCATGCGGATGTGGCTCAACTGCTGCACAATCTCGGGGTAGTGAACCGCAAGCTCGGGAACCTGGACCAGGCCCAGACCATGTTCACGCGCGCGCTGAGCATCCGGGAAAAACTCTTCGGCTTGACGGACTTGAGCGTGGCGGAAACCTTGGAAGCGCTGGACATGACCATGAAAGACGCGGGCGACGAGGCTGCGGCGGCCCAATATAACGCGCGGGCCAAGGCCATCCGCGAGAAGACATTTTAAGTTTTAAGATCATGAAATCAGTAAATTAAACAAACATGGCCGCTCCCGTTCCCGGAATTGCGGTTGCGCTCCGGGAAATGAGTTGTCATGAGTTGTTAGACGTTCTGTTTTGTTTTCGTTAGGTGGCAAGCATCGATTTCACGGTCGCACGAAGCCATTCGAATTCGGGATTTCAATTCAAAGAGAGGGGCAGGTTATACCGCAATGTTTGCGATCATAGGCTTAGTAGTCGTATTAGGGTGCGTTGCGGGCGGCTATATCATGGCCCACGGAAACTTCAGTGTTCTGTGGCAGCCTGCGGAATTCGTCATTATTCTCGGCGCGGCGATCGGCACCTTCCTCGTCGCCTCGCCGATGAAGGTCATCAAGCTTACGATGAAGGGCTTCACCAGCGCCTTCACGGCCAAGGCTCCGGGCAAGGACGAATACCTCCAATTGCTGCGCGCGCTCTACGACCTGCTGACCCTGGCCAAGCACGAAGGCATCATCGCCCTTGAAAGCCACGCCAACAAGCCCAAGGAAAGCAGCATCTTCACGCCCTACCCCTTTGTCATCAAAAATCACCACGTGCTCGATTTCATCTGCGACAACGTGAAGACCTATGCCATGGCAGGTATGGAACCCCACGAATTCGAAACGCTCATGGACATCGACATGGATTCGCATCACGAAGAGGAAATGATCGCAGTAGGCTCCATCAACAAGCTCGCCGACTCCATGCCCGCTTTGGGCATCGTGGCCTGCGTTCTGGGCGTCGTCATCACCATGGGCGCTCTTAACGAGCCGCCGGAGATCCTGGGCAAACACATCGGTGCGGCCCTGGTCGGAACGTTCTTCGGCATCCTGATGGCTTACGGTTTCGTCGCTCCGTTCGCCACCAACGTCGAACATCAAGTCCGAGACCAGCACACGCTCCTGACTGTGGCCAAGACCGCCATCATGTCCTTCGCCCTGGGCTGGGCTCCGGCCCTGGCGCTGGAGGCCGCCCGCCGCGCTGTGCCCAGCTCCTCCCGTCCCACCTTTGAAGAACTTGAAAGCGCCGTGCGCAAGAAATAGCCCGATCATGGTCGAGCAGGATAAAGTGAGACACCATGGCCGATAAAAAAGCCGTCATCATCAAAAAGGTCAAGAAAGGCGGACACGGCGGCCATCATGGCGGCGCCTGGAAGATCGCCTACGCGGATCTGGTCACCGCCATGATGGCTTTTTTTCTGCTGATGTGGCTCCTGAACAACGTGCCCCAAGAGAAAAAAGAGCAGCTCTCTATCTATTTCAAGGAATTTTCCGTCATCGACGGGCTGCCTCCGTCCATGAACATGGGCGCCGGAGGACAGAGTTCCGCGGATCCGGAGCGGCTGAAGCCGATCATCATGGAAGGAACCGTGGGCATGTATGCTGAAGGCAAATCCCAGGAGGAAATCCTGAAGGAAGCCATGGCCAAGATGATCGAGGAGCGCCTCAAGGAATTCAAAGAAGAATTGATCATCGACACCTTTGACAATGGCGTGCGCATCCAGATGCTCTACGGCGAAGGGAATCCGTTTTTCGAATCAGCCAGTTCCCAACTGACAGGCGACGCCCGCCAAGTGCTCCGGGTCATCGCCGACACCGTGCGCGACCTGCCCAACCAGCTGGCCGTCGAAGGCCACACCGACGCCAAGCCCTTGGGCGGTGCGAACGCCCGCTACACCAACTGGGAGCTCTCAACGGACCGGGCGTCCTCGGCCCGGCTCATTCTGGAAGAATTCGGCCTCGATCCCAAACGCATGGTCCGCGTTGCCGGATACGCGGCCACTCAGCCCTTGATCCGCGAGAACCCCGAAGACCCCCGCAATCGCCGGGTCAGCATCCTTCTCTTCAATGACCCGACGCAGACGCCCATGGATCTCAATGCAACCAAAAGAGCTGCCCCCCTCAGCGTCAATCCTCTCAATATCAACCCCTTGAACAACGACACCGGCGTTGCCGCTCCACAAAGGAATTAGGCAAGGGCTTACTCCCGAATAACCGGCCCGGAAACAGAGCATAAAAAACCCCCTGCGCGCAGTGCGTGCAGGGGGTTCTCCATTTTCATGAGGCGCTGGTATCGCCTCGGATCACACCAGCCGGATCAGGAGGCCGCGCGGCCAACTCCGAACACGCCGCGGCTCGATGATTCGGAGCGGCGGGGGCTGGAGGAACGCGTCGAAGGGTTGCGCGGCTCCGCTCCGCTGCGGGAGGAGGGACGAGCGGACCTGCCCGCAGGGGCGGTCCTGGAAGGAGCTCTGCCCGGAGCGCGAGACGGACGCGGTATCTCGAAGGAGGATTCGCTGCCCCCGTCGCCACCGCTTGAATAGACAAAACCTTCAAGGCGCACCCGCTCCAGACGATTGCCCAGGATGCGCTCAATGGCATTGATCTGGGCAGAGTCTTCCGGCGTGACCAGGGTTATGGCCTCGCCGCTCTTGTCGGCGCGGCCGGTGCGACCGATGCGGTGGGTGTAGCTTTCGGCCGTGTCCGGCAGATCAAAGTTGACGACATGGGAAATGCGCACACAGTCGATGCCGCGCGCCGCGATGTCCGTGGCGACCATGATCCGGTATTTGCCACAGCGAAAACCGTCCAGGGCCTCCTGTCTGCGGTTCTGGGAGAGATTGCCCTGCAAGGATGTCGCAAGCATTCCTTTAAGCTCCAGCTTGCGAGCCAGGCTCTTGGCCCGATGCTTGGTGCGGGTGAAGATGAGCACGCAGTCATGCGGCGTCTTGCCCAGATACGCTTCGAGCAGGCCCATCTTCTGTCCGGCGGAGACCGGATAGATGGTATGCCGGATCTTTTCGGGCGGAGCCGTATTGGAGACCTGCACCACTGCGGGCTGGACCAGGACCTGATCGGCTATCTTGCGGATTTCCGGCGGCATGGTCGCGGAAAAAAGCAGATTCTGCCGCTTGGCCGGCAATTTGGCCATGATCCGGCGCAGATCGGGCAAGAAGCCCATGTCGAACATGCGGTCGGCTTCGTCGAGGACCAGGGTGTCCACATGGGACAGGTCCACCAGACCCCGGTTGACGAGATCAAGCAGGCGTCCGGGACAGGCCACCAGCACGCTTGATTGGCGCGCGGCCTTGACCTGCGGGGTCTCCCCCACTCCGCCGAAAATCGCGGCGGAACGGATGCCGGTCTGCTTGCCCAGCGCGATGAAAGTTTCATGAATCTGCAAGGCCAACTCGCGGGTCGGAGCCAGCACAAGCACGCGCACCGGGCCGCGCACGGAAATCCCGGCATTGATCATGCGCTGCAGCAGAGGCAGGGCGAAGGCAGCGGTCTTGCCGGTGCCGGTCTGGGCCAAGCCGAGGACATCCTTGCCGTCGAGCACGGATGGAATGGCCTGAATCTGAATGGGGGTAGGGGTAACGTAGCCGCAGTCACGGATGCCAACGTTCAAACGCTGGTCAAAAGAAAAAGAGGAAAAATCCACAAATGGTCCTGTGGTTGGAGGAAAATCAACGACTGGCGTGATGTGCAATCGAAGGCCGGACGTGCCGGAAGAATGGAAAATCTCCAAGACGAGATGATGACGGGCCGTTGCCGGACAGGGTCCGCAAGGCTTCAAGGCTCAAGTCTGCTCACGCGAGAGAGGTGAGCCATAAGCCCCTTTGGATTGGAATGCAAAGAAAATAATGCGGCGAAAAGACGACAAAAAAAGCTGCACCGAAGAACGATGCAGCCTGATTTTTTGTGGTGGGCCAACAAGGAATCGAACCTTGAACCTGCTGATTAAGAGTCAGATGCTCTACCAATTGAGCTATTGGCCCGCGCAAACAGAAGGGCTTACTAGACAGCGGGGCGGACATTGTCAAACAAAAAATTGTGATCTGGAGAATGTAAACCGCCTCGCCACAACCGCCCCGCTCAGTCGGTTGTGCATCTCCCCGACACACAGTATGCACAGATTCCCTCATCAAGCAAGCCAAGGACGCCATGCCCGAAGTATCCGAACTCTACTCCATTCTTGATTCCGTCAGCTATGCCATTGTGGCCATGGATCTGGATGGCAAAGTCGTCTACCTCAATGAACGGGCCAGGGCCTTTCTGGAAGCCCAGGGGCGCCGCTTCTCGGACTGCGTGGGCCGGGACGTGGCCGAATTCCTGCCCATCGCAGCCCCGCTGGCCAAGGCCGCCCTTTCCTCCGAAGCCTTCCGCAACGGCACAGGACGCATCGTGGACCGGGGCGTACAGCTCTTTTTCGAGATCACCCCCCACATGCAGGACGGCGAACTGGCGGGAGCGATCGTCAGCCTGCAGCGCCCCGAACGCTTCGAGGAACTGGCCACCAAACTCGACTCTCACCAGAAACTCTTGCAGACTTTTCAGGCGGTCTTCCAGGCATCCAACGACGGCATCTGGGTCTGTGACGGAAGTGGCACGATCATGTCCATCAACAAGGCCTCCGAGCGGCTGAACGGCATCAGGGCCGCGGATTTTCTGGGCAAGAACATGTCCGAGGTCGTGGCCGGCGGTTTTGTGGACCAATCCGTGACGCTCATGGTGCTCAAATCAAAGGCCCAGGCCAGCATCATCCAAAGCGCAACCAGCACGGGCAAACAGCTGCTGGTCACCGGCACCCCGACCTTTGACGAAAAGGGAAACGTTTCCCTGGTCGTAGTCAACGAGCGCGACCTGACCGAGCTCAACGTGCTGCGCCGGGATCTGGACCAGGCCCAGCGTGAGCAGGCCAAAGTCAAGGACGAACTGGCCGGAGTGACCATGCTCGAACTGAACTCCCAGGGCCTGGCCATGGAGAGTCCGGGCATGCGGCGCGTGGTGGCCAAGGCCATGAAGCTCGCTCACTTCAATGCCTCGAAAATCCTCATCCTGGGTGAGTCGGGCACGGGCAAGAGCATGATGGCCAAGTTCATCCATCAGAACAGCGCGCGCCGTGACAGGCCCTTCATCTCGGTCAACTGCGCGGCCCTGCCCGAATCCCTGTTCGAGGCCGAGCTGTTCGGGTACGAGCGCGGATCATTCACCGGCGCCCTCAAGGAAGGCAAGGCGGGGCTTATGGAGGTAGCCCAAGACGGGACTTTCTTCCTGGACGAGGTCGGCGAGACTCCGCTGCACCTCCAAGCCAAGCTCCTCAAATGCCTGGATGAAAACGAATTCACCCCCGTAGGCGGCACCAAACCCAAGAAGATCCGCTGCTCCATCATCGCCGCCACCAACCGCAACCTCGAAGAGCAGGTCAAGACCAAGGCCTTTCGCGAGGATCTCTACTACCGCCTGAACGCCCTGGCGCTGGAAATCCCGCCCTTGCGCAGCCGGCCCGAAGACGTGCTCGAACTCTCCGAAAAATTCCTGACCATGTACAACGATCAATACCAGACGGAAAAACGCATCAGCCCCAAAGGCATGGAGCTTCTGCTGGGCCATTCCTATCCGGGCAATGCGCGCGAGCTCAGGAACCTGATCAAGCAGGCCGTGGTCATGAGCGACGAGGGAGTCATCGACGAGGCTCTCGGCATCGCCATGAGCGGGGAAGCTCAAAACGACGACCTGAATCTGACCTCGGCGGTGGAGAAAGTGGAGCGCGAGTTGCTCGTTCGGGCCCGGAAGATCTACGGCAACACGCGAGAAATCGCCCGCCACCTGGGCATCAGCCAGCCCTCGGTCGTACGTAAAATGGGCAAGCATAAAATCAGGTGATTTATTTTTGGATCAATGACAACCCCCAGTTTTATCTGTGTCTTTTTTGGCATATTACTACATAATGCTCTGCTATTTCGCATATAATTGTTTGTCGTACCATTTTCCTTTCTTTACCGGCCATTTTTCGCCCCAATCTTGATCCATCAATGAATCAATTGATATTCCATTCTGAAAGGCAATTCAAAGCTTCCGCGAACAAAACAGCATAGCCCGCCCATTTCATCGCTCAGTCTATCACCATGGTCATCGATCGCGCTCGGTTCCACGCCTTTGGATATGTTGGCGCAAGGATGCTTTTTTGACAACTTGAGCAAGAAGCGCACTCGCGACCGCTCATGAAGTGGCGTCCTACGTCGATTTTCGATCAAATTCGAAAAAAGCACCCCATTTTTGAAACCTATAAAGTACAAAATCGTCATCTTTCAATTACGCGTACTGTTTGAACGCCCAATTTAAGCAATTTTGATTCATTTTCGAATCAAAATTACCCACTCTTCATGAAATAAATATTTATTTATCTAGAATAATAGAATTTAACAAATTGGTCCATTGCTTGCTTTATACGATAAAAATCTTCAACAGGAAGTGGACCATGACCAATAACGCATTGTTTGAACGCAGGAAAAAGGCTATCCCGCGCGGCGTGTTCAACACCGCCCCCATCTTTGCCAAGAGCGCCTTCGGCGCCACGATCACGGATGTGGAAGGCCGCGTGTACATCGACTTTGTCGGCGGCATTGGCGTCATGAACGTCGGCCACTGCAATCCCAAGGTGGTCGAGGCCATCAAGGCGCAGGCCGAAAACCTCGTGCACAGCTGCTTCCATATCGTCATGTACGAGGACTATGTGTCCCTGGCCGAGAAGCTCATTGAGCTCGCCCCCGGCGATTTCGAGAAGAAGGCCGCCCTGTTCAACAGCGGCGCCGAAGCCGTGGAGAACGCGGTCAAGATCGCCCGCCATGCCACAGGCAGACAGGGTATCCTGGCTTTTGACGGAGCGTTCCACGGACGGACCCTCCTGGCCATGTCGCTGACCAGCAAGGTCAAGCCCTACAAGCTGGGATTCGGCCCCTATGCCCCTGAAATCTATCGCCAGCCGTACCCCTATTGCTACCGCTGCCCCGTGGGTTGCGAGTACCCGTCCTGCGGGATCAAGTGCGTGGACGTGATCAGGAAAAGCTTCATCGGCAACGCCGCAGCCGAACATCTGGCAGCCGTCATCATAGAGCCCGTGACCGGCGAGGGCGGCTTCATCGTCCCGCCCAGGGAATACTTCCCCAAACTCAAGGCCCTTTGCGAGGAAAACGGCATCGTCTTCATCGCCGACGAGGTCCAGACCGGCTTCGGACGCACGGGCACCATGCTGGCCATGGAAAACTGGGGCGTAATCCCGGATATCACAGTGGTCGCCAAGAGCATGGGCGGCGGCATGCCCATCTCCGGTATCGTCGGCCGGGCGGAGCTGCTGGATGCCCCGCAGATCGGCGGCCTGGGAGGCACCTATGGCGGCAACCCGGTCTGCTGTGCGGCGGCCCTGGCGGCCGTGGACGAACTGGAAACCCATGTGCTGGCCGAAGGGCAGGCCCTCGCCGCCAAGGTTCGGGCCAAATTCGAATCCTGGCAGGAGCGTTATCCCCTCATCGGCGATGTGCGCGGACTAGGCGCCATGCTGGCGCTGGAACTGGTCCATGATCGCACGACCAAGGAACCGGCTCCCGACAAGACCCAGGCCATGGTCGCTCGCTGCCGCGACAACGGTCTGCTGCTGCTGGCCTGTGGCAACTTCGGCAACGTCATTCGCACGCTGATGCCGCTGGTCACGTCGGAAGCGGAACTGGAAAAGGGCCTTGGGATCATGGAAGAAGCCCTGGCTTTCGTATCCGCCAAATAACAAATTCCGCCCCAACGATGGGGCGGAATTTCTTTTTTTTCAAGAACCGCACGCTGGCGAGGGACTTCAGGGAGACGTGCGGAAACGCGGTACGGGAAGAGGTCTGGCGAATGCGCGCCCCACATCAACATCCGGCCCTTTGGGCCAAATGAGGAAACCCCATGACGAAGAAAAGCCTTGCAACAGCCGCGCTTACCCTGCTGGCTCTGGTCGGCATGTCCATGTCCGCCATGGCCGAGACCGTGGTCAAGATCGGCAACGTCGAACCCCTGTCCGGCCCATCGGCCTCCGTTGGCCAGCAGGGCAAGAACGCCCGTGAGATGGCCGTTGAAGAGATCAACGCCGCCGGCGGCATCAAGTCTCTGGGCGGAGCCAAGCTGGAACTGATCTATGCCGACTCCAAGTCCGATCCCAACGTCGGCGTGACCGAGACCGAACGTCTCATCAACACCGACAAGGTCAACATCGTGACCGGTTGCTGGAACTCCGGCGTGACCTACCCGTCCACGGCCGTGGCCGAACGCTACGGCGTGCCCTTCGTGGTGCCCGTCTCCGTACGTGACACCATCACCGAGCGCGGCTTCAAGTACGTCTTCCGCATCGCCGCCAAGGACTCCTGGTGGACCCGCGACCAGTTCACCTTCCTGAAGGACATGAAGGCTGAATTCGGCACGGAACTCAAGACTATCGCCTTTGTTTACGAAAACGGCGACTGGGGCACCGGTTTTGCCGCCCAGTGGAAAAAGCTGGCCGAAGAAGCCGGCTTCACGATCGTCCTCGACGAACCCTATCCCTCCACCGCAACGGACCTGACCCCCGTGGCCAACAAGATCCGTCGCGCCAAGCCCGATGTCCTGCTGCTGACCTCGAACGCGGCTGACGCGGTGCTCATCACCAACACCCTGGCCGACTACAAGGTCACCCCCAAGGTGGTCATCGGTTCCGGCGGCGGCCATGCCGACCCGACCTTCCTCAGCGGCACCAGCGGCAACGCCAGGTACATGTTCGACATCGTCGAGTGGGAAACGGACGTGAACAAGCCCGGCGCCAAGGAAACCAACGCCAAATTCAAGGCCAAGTACGGCGCCAATCTGACCGGTGAGGCCGTGGACGCCTATGTCGCCATGTACGTCATCGCCGACGCACTGGAGCGCGCCGCCTCCCTGGAGCCCGCCAAGATCCGCGATGCCCTGGCCGCCACCGACCTCAAAACCGGTCCCGCCGCCATCGTGGCCTATGACTCCATCAAGTTCGACGCCACCGGACAGAACGAAAACGCGGCCCTGGCCATCGTGCAGATCAATGATCTGGGGCAGGGACTGGAACGCATCACCGTATGGCCCAAGGCATCACGTCGGGCAGGCTACACCCCTGTCTTCCCCATGCCCCAGAAATAACACAGAGATCGTTTGTTGAACCATCGCGGACGCGGGGACCGCGTTTCCCGAGGGCGATGGTTCAACAGTACGCAGCGCTTCGGAGGGTTGTCGCGGGACACAAGTCCCGACCATCGAAACGCTCCGTATGACGAATCACCTGACCCTCCGGCCGGGATTTTCCCCGGCCGGAACAACCGTCAAGGATCAGGACATGGATCTTATTTTTCTTCTTCAAGATGTCTTGAACGGAATCCTCATGGGCTCCATCTACGGACTCGTGGCTCTGGGCCTGACCCTGGTCTTTGGGGTCCTGAAAGTCATCAACTTCGCCCACGGCTCTTTTCTGATGGTCGGCATGTACGTGGCCTACTGGGTCGTGGCCCTGACCGGCCTGCATCCGTACCCGGCGATCGTCCTCGTCGCGCCCATCATGTACGCCTTCGGCTACCTGCTGCAGCAATGGCTGATCCGGCCCATCTTCGTGGCCGAGCGGGATGTGCGCGAGCCCATCACGGTCATCATCGTGACCACGGGCGTGTGGTACGTGCTCGACAACCTCGCCCTGCTCCTCTTCGGCCCGGACTACCGTGCGCTGACCCCCAATCCGCTCAAGGGCGAAATGATCGAAATGGGCGAGATTCTCATCTCCACGCCCAAGCTGTTCGGCTTCATCATCACCATGATCACGGCCGGGGGACTGTTCTGGTTTCTGCAGAAAACCCGCATGGGACGGGCCATCCGGGCCACCAGCCTGGACCGCGACGCGGCCAGCCTCATGGGCATCAGCCAGTGGAAGATCTTCAACGTGGCCTTCGGCATCGGCACGGCCATCGCCGGCATCGCGGCCGTGGTCCTGGTCCCGGTCTACAACGTCTACCCCACCGTGGGCGTGCCCTTTGACGTGAAGTCCTTTGTCATCGTGGTCCTGGGGGGCCTGGGCAGCATTCCCGGCGCCCTGCTCGGCGGAGTGATCATCGGATTGATCGAGTCCATCGGCCCCAATTTCATGACCTCCACCTGGACCGAGGCCATTGTCTACGGCCTCTTCCTGCTGGTGCTCTTCTTCAAGCCGTCGGGCCTCTTCGGCCAAAAATACGACTGGTAAGGAAATTTTCATGACGCCCCAATCTTTCAGAAGAACCGGACTTGCCCTCCTGGCCATCACGGCACTGGCGCTGCCGCTCGTTTTGCGCAGCCCGACCTATCTGCACATCCTGATCATGCTCTATCTCTACGCCTACATGACCACGACCTGGAACCTCGTCGGCGGGTTCGCCGGCGTGCTGCCGCTCGGGCACTCGGTCTTCGTCGGCATCGGCGCCTACACCTCCACCGTGCTCTGGCTGCAGTGGGGCATCAGCCCCTGGATCGGCATGCTGGTCGGCGGATGCCTGGCCGGGTTCGTGGGCTACCTCATCGGCAAGCCGACCCTCAAGATGCGCGGTGCCTATTTTGCCCTGGCGACCATGGCCTTTGTGGAAGGCGTGCGGGTCATCGTCGAGAACGTGGACCAGCTCGGCCCCTTCAAGCTGAACGGCCCGCGCGGCCTGAACATCCCGCCCCTGCCGGCCGGCGAGGGCAGCCTCCTGGCCTTCCAGTTCGCCACCAAGGAACCGTATTACTGCATCATCCTCTTCATGCTCATGGGCGTGGTCTACCTGACCTGGCGCCTCTCCGGCTCCAAGCTCGGTTACAGCTTGAGCGCGGGCGGAGAGGAACCTGAGGCGGCCGAGGCCCTTGGCGTGAATGTGGCCAAATGTAAGGTCACGGCCATGGTCCTGAGCGCCTTTCTGACCGCCCTGGCCGGGACGTTCCTCGCGCAGTTGACCCTCTTCATCTACCCCAAGAGCGTCCTGACCCTGGACCTGTCCTTCGAGCTGGCCTTCATCGCCCTCATCGGCGGACGCGGCTCCCTGGCCGGGCCGATCATCGGCGCGCTGATGCTGCGGCCGGTCACGGAATTCAGCCGCATTTACCTCAGCGCCACCCTGCCCGGCATGCATCTCATCCTGCTCGGCGTCATCCTCATCGTGGTCATGCTCTACCAGCCGCGAGGCCTGAGCGAGCCGCTCATGCGCCTCATGAACCGCCTGCAAGAACGTATTTACGGAACCAAAACCGGGGGTGCCCAATGAGCCTCTTGGAGCTTCGCAACATCTGCATGGATTTCGGCGGCCTGCGAGCCATCGACTCCCTCAGCCTGAGCATTGGCGAAGGCCAGATCCTGGGCCTGATCGGCCCCAACGGCGCGGGCAAGTCCACGGCCTTCAACTGCGTGGCCGGAGTCTACAAGCCCACCAGCGGCGAGATCTGGTTCGACGGGCAGAACATCACCGGCGCCAAACCCTGGGACCTGTGCCGCGCCGGCCTGGCCCGGACCTTCCAGATCGTCAAGCCCTTCGCCTCCAAGACCGTGCTCTACAACGTCATGGTCGGAGCCTTCGCCCGCACGGACAAGACCGACGAGGCCGAGGCCATCGCCCTTGATGTCCTGAAATCCCTGCATCTGGACCACAAGAAGGACTTCAAGTCCGGCGCCCTGACCATCGCCGACCGCAAGCGCCTCGAAATCGCGCGGGCCATGGCCACAAAACCCAAGCTCCTGCTGCTCGACGAGGTCATGGCGGGCCTTCGGCCCACGGAAGTGGACGAGATGATCGACGTCTTCCGGACCGTGCGGGACTCGGGGGTGACCATCTTCGTCATCGAACACATCATGCGCGCCATCATGGCCCTCTCGGACGAACTGGTGGTCATCCAGTTCGGACGCAAGATAAGCGAAGGCAAGCCCGAGGCCGTGGCCAAGGACGAAAACGTGATCAAGGCCTACCTGGGGGATGAATATGTCGCTTCTTGATATTCGCGGAATTGACGTCTGTTACGGCGACGTGCAGGTGGTCTACGATCTCTCGCTGACGGTGAACGAAGGAGAGGTCGTGTCCATCATCGGCGGCAACGGAGCGGGCAAGTCCACCCTGCTGCGCACCATCTCCGGCCTGCTGAGGCCCTCCGCAGGAGAGATCATCTTCCAGGGCCAGCCCATGCACGCGCGACTGCCCGAGGACATCGTCGAGGCGGGGCTCATCCACGTTCCCGAAGGACGCCGTCTGTTTTCGCTCATGAGCGTGGCCGACAACCTGGTCGTGGGCGGGCACAACAAGCGGGCCTACCCGCACGTTCCCGAGAACCTGACCAAGGTCTATCAGATGTTCCCACGCCTGCTGGAACGGGCGGCGCAGCTGGCCATGACCCTGTCCGGCGGCGAACAGCAGATGGTTGCCATCGGCCGGGGGCTCATGGCCATGCCGAAGCTGCTCATGCTCGACGAGCCATCCCTGGGTCTCGCCCCGCTGCTCATCCAGGAGATCTTCCGAACCGTGCGCATGATCGCCGACCAGGGCACCACCGTGCTTCTGGTCGAGCAGGACGTGCGCCACTCCCTAAGCCTGTCCGACCGCGGCTACGTGCTCGAACACGGCCGGGTGGCCATGGAAGGCGACGCCAAGGAGCTCATGGACAACCCGCACATCAAGACGGCATATTTGGGTATCTAGGAGAATAATGCCTCCGGCGGTCAGGGGTGAATACGTTCGTCGGGCAGGGACGAATACGACCGTCGCGGACGACCCGGCGTGTACGTCCGCCGTGTACGTCCGCCGTGTAAGGGCGAAAAATTTTTCGCCCCTACGGTCAAATTAACACGTAAGGAGACTACGTGAACGGTTTTTATAATCGCATACTGGTGGTCGATCTGACCAGCCGGTCCTTCACCATCGTGACGCTGCCGGACGACCTGCTGGCCGCCTGGCTGGGCGGCAAGGGCCTGGCGACCAAGCTCCTCATGGACTTGAATCCGGTCGGCGTGGACCCCATGGCCCCCGAAAATCATCTCATCTTCGCCACGGGCCCCTTCTGCGGGACCCGTATGTGGGGAGGGAGCCGCTACGGGGTGTTCACCAAGTCGCCCCTGACCGGGCGCTACTGCGAGTCCTACTCCGGCGGCAAGGCGCCCGAGGCCATGGACGCGACCGGATTCGACGCCATCGTCCTGCGCGGCACGGCGGATACGCCCACAGCCCTGACCGTGCACCCGGACGGCTGCGTCTTCCACGACGCGGGCGAATTGTGGGGCAAGGACAGCTTCGAGACCGAGGACCTGGCCCTGGAGCGTTTCGTCATGCCGGAGCTGCCCCACGCCAAGAAGGGCGCAGCTGTCATCGGGCCCGCCGCCGAGCAGGGCGTGCGCTACGGCATTATCAGCAACGACTACTGGCGCTGCGCGGGCCGCTCGGGCGCGGGCACGGTCATGGCCGCCAAGAAGATCAAGGCCGTCGTCTTCCAGGGCGACCGCAAGCGTGAGCCCGCCAACCCCGAGGCCGTGGCCGAATTCGCAAAGAATTTCATGCTCAAAAACCGCGAAGGCGCGGGCGTGAAGGCCTACAAGGCCTACGGCACGACCATGATGGTGGCCATCATGAACACGGCCGGAGCATTCCCGGCCAAGTACTGGACCCAGGGGACCTGCGACCACTGGGAGAAGATCAGCGGCGAGACATATCACCGCGAGCACGATGTCACTCCCCACGCCTGCGCCAAATGCTTCATGGCCTGCGGACGCATGGCCACCCTCGCCAAGGGCCGCCACAAGGGCCTCAAACTCGAAGGCCCGGAATACGAGACCATCTACGCCTTCGGCGGGCTGTGCATGATCGAGGAGATGGACGAGATCGCCTACCTGAACGACCTCTGCGACCGCCTGGGGATGGACACCATCACGGCCGGAAACCTCTGCGCCTTCGCCATCGAAGCCGCCAAGCGGGGCAAAATCGACCTCGACATCGACTACGGCAACGCACGCGCCATCGCTCTGCTCATCGAACAGATCGCCCGGCGCGAAGGCATCGGCGCGGTCCTGGCCGACGGCATCGTGCCCGCCGCCAAGGCCTGGGGCCTGGAAGAACTGGCCGTGCACGTCAAGGGCATGGAACCGGCCGGTTACGACCCGCGCGTCCTGAAGGGCATGGGCCTGACCTACGCCATCTCCGATCGCGGCGCCTGCCATCTGCGCACCACCTTCTACAAGCCCGAGCTGGCGAAAATGATCCCGGCCGACATCGTGGAAGGCAAGGCCGCCCTGCTCATCGATTTCGAGGACCGCCTGATCATCTTCGACACCCTGGTCCTGTGCCGCTTCTACCGCGACATGTACGACTGGCAGACCTTGAGCCAGGGTATGACCGAAATGATCGGCGAAGGCTGCTCCGTCGAGAATCTGCGCGCCACGGCCCGGCGCATCCGCGACCTGGTGCGCGAATTCAACATCCGCGAAGGCCAGACCCCGGATGAGGATCTGCTGCCCAAACGTCTGCTCGAAGAAGCCCTGCCCAGCGGGCACAGCCTCTCGTCCGAGGAGATGGCCTACATGCTGGCCGACTATTACGCCTTGCGCGGCTGGAACGAATCCGGCGCGCCGAGTTGAACCCCATGTCCCTGTGTCTGGAAAACCCCACGCGTCCGCCAAGGCCCGGCAGACACGTGGGGTTTTCTTTTTTCCGGGATGTCGTGCTCTTCAAATTTGAATGAGGACCGCCATGCGTACACCTGTTTTCCTCACCGATCTGGTCGATTCCCTGACCCACGGCCTCGTGGCCGTGGACCGTGACGGGGTCGTCATGCACGTCAACCGGACCACGCGCGAGCTCTTCGGGCTGGGGCAGAATCTGACCGGCAGACCGTGCGCAGAAATTTTTCCGGCCTTGGCGCCGCTCCTGGGCCAATGCCTTGAAAACAGGGAAGCCGAGCACAATCACAGCCTCGTGGAGCACGGCTTTCGCCTCTTCTGCGATCTGGCCCCCCTGCGCGGCAATGGCCGGATCATCGGGGCCACGGCCTGCCTGTACCAGCGCTGGCAGCTGGAAAAAGCGGCCAGCGACCTCAACTCCACGGAACTGCTGCTGCGCCAGCTGCAGGCCATGTTCGACTCCTCAAGCGACGGGATCTGGACCTGCGACGCGGACGGTGTGGTCCTGGACATGAACAGCGCCTCGGAAAGATTCAAGGGCATCAAGGCCGGACATGTGGTCGGCAGGCCCGTGGAGGATCTCGTGGCGCTGGGCCTCATCAACCATCCCCTCACGACCGAGGTGCTGCGGCGGCGGGAGCAGGTCTCGGCGGTGCAGCACGTCCCGGCCACGGGCAAGAAGCTGCTGGTCACGGGCACCCCGGCCTTCGACCCCACGGGCCAGATCTTCATGGTGGTGGTCAACGAGCGCGACGTGACGGACCTGAACCGCCTGCAGGAGCAACTGCTGCGCGAGGAGCGGGTCCGGGAAAAGGCCCAGAATGAACTCAAAGACCTGGCCATGCTGGAACTGGAGAGCAAGGGCATCGTGGCCGAATCCCCGGCCATGCGCAGGCTCCTGGCCATGGCCCTCAAAATGGCCACCCTCGACACCCTGGAGGCCCTCATCCTCGGCGAATCGGGCACGGGCAAGGGTTTGCTGGCCTCCTTCATCCACAAGCACAGCCCGCGCCGGGACAAGCCCTTCATCCCGGTCAACTGCGCGGCCTTGCCGGAGAACCTGTTCGAAGCCGAGCTCTTCGGCTACGAGGAGGGCGCCTTCACCGGAGCCAGACGGGGCGGCAAGCCGGGCCTCTTCGAGCTGGCCGGACAGGGCACGATCTTTCTGGACGAGGTCGGCGAGTTGCCCATCACCGTGCAGGCCAAGCTGTTGAAATGTCTCGATGACCGTTCCTACCTGCCCCTTGGCGGCGAAGTCGCCAAGAAGGTGCACTGCGCGGTCATCACCGCCACCAATCGCAACCTGGAGCGGCTGGTCCAGGCCAAGAAGTTCCGCAAGGACCTCTTCTACCGCCTGAACACCTTCACCCTCAAGATCCCTCCTCTGCGTGAGCGCGGGGAAGACATCTTCGAGTTGGCCACCCTGTACCTGCGCCGCTTCAATGACGAGTTCGGGACCGCGAAGCGCATGACCCACTCCGGCATGAAGCGCCTGCTGAATCACAGCTTTCCGGGCAACGTGCGCGAACTCATCGGCCTCATGAAAAAGGCGGTCATCATGAGCGAAGGAGACCTGCTGGACGAATATCTGGCTCAGATCCTGGGTTCGCCCAAGAACACCGACAAGGTTGCCGTAGCTGAAGAACCTATGCGAAGCCTTGAGGAGGAACTGCTCATCCACGAACGCGGGCTCCTGGTCCGCGGCATGAGCGTCTGCTCCAGCCAGCGTCTCCTGGCCGAATACCTCGGCGTGAGCCAGCCGACCATCGCCCGCAGATTGCAGAAGCACGGCTTGAGTTGGGACTGATTCAATATTGAATACTCAATCATTTCTGACTTAATTCGATTTACATTTTTGACAAATCAAAACTGAGCCCTCCTTTATCTCAATGACTCTTTGCTATTTGCCGCTTCGCTGGGCATTTTTTCCGATTCAAGTCATGCTTCTCTTCAAACGAACCCTGCACGGCCCCTTGCCTCCTTTATATTTTTACATAATTGACAAAAACATATATTCAGCTCTGAATTAAATTGTACTAAATCTCCAAAATTGAGCATGTTATCGTCTGGAATGATTCAATCTTGAATAACACCAGCTTGACACCGACGCAACCATACATTCCCAACAAACTGATTTTCCGACACATTCCATGATTTTGCACGTCTGGCACATCGGTTGCTCAAGGGACACCATGTCTCGTGCGTGACGGCAGTGCCGCAATGCCCAAGACCCATGCGCATTTCAAGGAGACCCCATGGAGTATAGTCTTGAGGCCTACGCCATCTACAAGAACTACGGATCCGTCACCGCGCTGACCAATGTGGACGTGCGGGTGCGCCCCGGCGAATTCTTCACCCTGCTGGGGCCGTCGGGTTGCGGCAAGACCACGCTGCTGCGCATCATCGCCGGGCTTGAGATGCCGGACTCGGGCACGATCATGCTCCGGGGCAACAACCTGACTTCCCTGCCGGCCAGGGAGCGTAACGTGAACACCGTGTTCCAGAACTACGCCCTGTTCCCGCACCTGAGCGTAGCCGACAACGTGGCCTTCGGACTACGTTCGCGCAAATTTCCCGAAGAGGTGATCGGCTCCAAGGTCCATGCCGCTCTCGACATGGTGCACATGACCGAGTTCGCCGCGCGCATGCCCGACCAGCTCTCCGGAGGCCAGCAGCAACGCGTGGCCATGGCCCGCGCCCTGGTCAACGAGCCCGAGATCCTGCTCCTCGACGAGCCCATGTCCGCCCTCGACGCCAAGCTCCGCACCACCGTGCAGGAAGAGCTGCGCCAGCTGCAGCAGCGCCTGGGTATCACCTCCATCCTCGTCACCCACGACCAGGACGAGGCCCTGACCGTGTCCGACCGCATCGCGGTCATGAACAAGGGGCAGTTCGTGCAGGTCGGCACGCCCATGGAGATTTACGAGCGGCCATGCAACCGCTTCGTGGCCAATTTCCTGGGCAAGGCCAACATCATCGAGGCCACCCGCGCGCCGGGCGGGGTCCAGTCCGAACTGGGCTTCCTGCAGGTGAACGGCGTGGACTGGGAAACGGGCTATCTGGCCATCCGGCCCGAACGGGTCCGGCTGCGCGACGAGGCCCCGAGCGTCAACGGTGTGCAGAGCCGGGTACGGGACGCCTTCTATCGCGGCGACCATCTGGACATCTGGCTCGAAGCCGGCAACCTGCGCCTGCGCACAGCCCCGCACCGGGCCATATCCAGCGGCGACACGGTCTGGGTGGAGCTGCCGGCCGAGGCCCTGGTGGTGCTCCATGACTGACACCGTCATCTGGTACGGCGAGCTGACCACCTCCCGCAGCCTCCTGCGGCGGGGGCTGGCCCATCTTTCGCCAGGCATCGCCTGGACCCTCGTCTTCCTGGCCATCCCCATGCTGGCCCTCATCCCCGTCGGTTTCGCCTCGCGCGGGAGCTACGGCCAGATCGTGTGGGAATTCACCTGGAACAATTTCTACCGTCTGCTGGGCTACGGCACCTTCGGCTGGTCCCCGGACTACCTGATCATCCTCGGGCGCAGCTGCGTGGTCGCGGCCGTGACCACGATCATCTGCGTGCTCCTGTCCTACCCCCTGTGCTTCTACATCGCCTGCAAGCCGGCCCGGAAGCGCTACTTCTGGCTGACACTGGTCATCATCCCGTTCTGGACCAACCTGGTCATCCGCACCTACGCGTGGCTGCTGGTCCTCGCGCCGCAGATGCCCCTGGCCAAACTGGCCTCGTTCCTCGGCTTCATCGCTCCCGACGCGCCGCTCTACCCCACGCCGTTTGCCGTCTATCTCGGCATGGTCGGCACCTTCCTGCCCTTCGTGACCATGCCGCTCTACGCCAACGTGGAGAAGCTGGACTGGTCCCTGGTCGAGGCGGCCCGCGACCTTTACTCCGGCTCCTGGCGCGTGTTCCGGCACGCCATCCTGCCCAGACCACGCCGGGCTTGGCCGTGGGCGTGACTCTGACATTCATCCCGGCCATGGGCATGTTCCTGGTCCCGGATTTTCTGGGCGGGGCAAAATACATGCTGGTCGGCAACCTCATCCAGCAGCAGTTCGGCACCAGCCGCGACTGGCCCTTCGGCGCGGCCGTGAGCCTCGGGCTCATGCTCCTGACCTTCATCGGCATCTGGGTGCTGCGCAAGACCGGCGGCAAGGAGGCGGTGCATTGAAAATCCATCCTTTCTTCCGCCTAGTGGCCATCGGGGCCTTGTGCTTCCTCTACATTCCGCTCTTCGCCGTGGCCGTGTTCTCCGTCAACGCCTCGCGCTTCGGCCTGACCTGGAAGGGCTTCACCCTGGACTGGTATTTCCAGCTGGCCGCCAACTCCCTGGTTCTGGAAGCGGCCCGCAACACCCTCTTTCTGGCCGTGGTCTCGACCGTGGTTTCCACGGTCCTGGGCACGGCCGTGGCCATCGGCATCAAGCGACACCCGTGGGGCAAGCGCTGGGCCGGGTTCTTCGACCTGATCCTGCACCTGCCAGTGGTCACGCCCGAAATCGTCTTCGCCGCCGCCCTGGTCATCGCCTTCGCCCTGCTGCGCTATGTCTCGTCAGCCTTTGATCCGGGCATGCTGAACATGGTCATCGGCCATATCACCTTTCAGATCGCCTTCGTGGCCCTGGTCGTGGGCAGCCGCCTGGCCGCCATCTCCACGAAAATCGAGGAGGCCGCCCGCGACCTGTATGCCGACAACCTCTTTCTGCTGCGCCACGTAACCCTGCCGCTGCTGCGTCCCGGCATCGTGGCCGGGGCCATGCTGGCCTTCACCATGTCGCTGGACGACTTCGTCATCAGCTTCTTCACGGCCGGGCCGTCGTCCATGACCCTGCCACTCTACATCTATGCCCAGGTCCGCCGGGGAGTGACCCCGGACATCCATGCCCTGTCCACCATCGTTTTGCTGATCACCATTCTGGCCGTGGTCATCGCCGAACGGTTTTCACGCACTTCCACCAAGGAGAAAAAACATGCGTAAGATCCTGCTTGCCCTCGTCTTCGTGCTGCTGACCACCGCCTCGGCCTGGTCCGCCCAGGAACTGAACCTGTACATCTGGTCCGAGTACATGGGGCCGGAGATCGTTCCCAATTTCGAGAAAGAGACCGGTATCAAGGTCCGCGTGGACTATTACGAGACCATGGAAGACATGATGGCCAAGCTCCAGGCCGGCGGGGCCAGCCAGTACGATCTGGTCGTGCCCACGGACTACGGCATTCCGGCCATGATCAAACTGGGCCTTCTGAAGGAACTGGATCATTCCAAGATCCCGAACATGAAGAACCTCAATGCCAAGTTCATCGACGTGCCCTACGACCCAAAGAACGCCCACACCGTGGCCTACCAGTGGGGCACCCTGGGCATGCTATACAACACGAAGAAGGTCACCGGCCCCATCTCCTGGGCGACCATGTTCGACGCGAACAAGCACGCAGGTTCGTTCGTGCTGCTGGACTCAGTGCGCGAGATGCTGGGCATCGCCCAGTGCTTCCTCGGCATGAGCGTGAACACCACGGACACCGAAGAGCTCAAGAAGGTGGTCGAACTGATGCTCGCCACCAAGAAGAGCCCCAACTTTCAAGGCTTCGAGGGCGGAGTCGGCGGCCGGGCCAAGGTCCTGTCCGGCGGAGCCGTGGCCGCCATCACCTACAACGGTGACGGACTGCGCGGCGTGGAGGAAGACCCCGAGAACGTGGCCTTCGCCAACCCGGTCGAGGGCACGGTCATCTGGGTGGACAACATGGCCATTCCGGCCCAGGCCCCCCATCCCGAAGCCGCCTACGCGTTCATGAACTACATCCTGGATGCCAAGGTCGGGGCCGGACTGTCCAACTGGACCCGCTACCCTACTCCCAACGACGCAGCCAAGCCCTTCATCACCCCCGAAGACCTGCAGAACGAAGCCATCTACCCCAAGGACGAATACATGGGCAAACTGCAGTTCATCAATGACCTGGGCGACGGGGCGCGCATCTACGACGAGATGTGGACCATGATCAAGACCCGCTAGCTCCGTAGGCAACGTCACGCATCGCGGACGGCTGGTCCGTCCGCGAACAATCCCGCAAGCCCTGACGCCCGGACCCGGCCAGTGCGGCCTGCACTCAGAAATTTTTGGAGAAACCATCATGCATCGCGACATCTCAAAGGCCCGGGCCGAAGCCCGTTTCATGCTCGAAGCCATCCACACCCCCGACGACCAGCTGACCCTGGAGCGAAGGCAGGACATCGCCAGGAAGACCGTCGAGAACTTCCGGGACCACATCAACAAGGGCTTTCTGAGCTACCGCAAGTCCGTGACCCAGGCCGAGGATTTCGCCTACACCGAATGGCAGGGTCAGGGTTCGGTCATGCGCGACGTGCTGGGCCGCGAGTTCATCGACATCCTCGGCGGCTTCGGCCTCTACAGCCCCGGCATCCGCCACCCGAAGATCGTGGCCGCCGTCAAGGCCCAGCTCGACCGCTCCCCGCAGTACAGCCAGGAGATGCTCGACCCCCTGCGCGCACAGCTGGCGCGCGTCATCGCCCTTTTGACCCCCGGCGACATCCAAAACGGCTTCTTCGCCAACAGCGGCACCGAGGCCGTGGACGGGGCCATGAAGCTGGCCAAGATGTACACGGGCAAGGCCGGGTTCATCTCCACCCTGAAAGGTTTTCACGGCAAGTCCCTGGGCGCGCTCTCGCTCCTGGGCAAGGCCGTGTACCGCGAACCGGCCATGCCGCTCCTGGAAAACGTGACCCACGTGGAATTCGGCGACGCCGAACAGGTCGAGCGCGCCCTGTCCATCGCCCAGGCCGTGGGCCAGGGCGTGGCCGCAGTGGTGGCCGAGCCCATCCAGGGCGAGGCCGGGGCCGTGGTGCCGCCGGACGACTACTGGCCGCGCCTGCGCGAGATCTGCGACCACTACGGCGTGCTGCTCATCGCCGACGAGGTCCAGACGGGCTTCGGCCGCACGGGCACCATCTTCGGCGTGGACCACTGGGACGTGACCCCGGACATCATGTGCTTCGGCAAGGCCCTCGGCGGCGGCGTGGTGGCCATGAGCGCCTTCTTCGCCAAGGCCAGGATCTGGGAATGCCTGACTCCCAACCCCTTCATGCACACCACGACCACGGGCGGGAACCCTCTGGCCTGCGCGGCGGCCTTGGCCCACGTCGAGGTCATGCTGGACGAGGACACCCCCGGCCAGGCCAGGGACAAGGGCGCGTATGTCATGGGCAAGCTCAGCGAACTGAAGGGGCTCTACCCTGGCATACTGGAGAGCATCACGGGCAAGGGTCTTCTGATCGGCATGAACTTCGTGGACGACGAGATCGGCTACAAGGTCGCGGCAGGACTCTTCGCCCGCCGGGTGCTGACCGCCGGAACCCTGACCAACGCGAAGGTCATCCGCTTTGAACCGGCCCTGACCATTTCATATGAGCAGATCGATGAAGTCTTGAACCGACTGGAAGACACCTTCAAAAGCATCGCCGTGTAAGGAGGAGACATGAATCTGTACACCGGCTCCGTTCTGCATGTGGATCTGACTGCGGGAACAGCGACAGCGCGTCCCCTGCGCCAGGATTGGCTGCGCGAGTACTGGGGCGGATGGGGTCTGGCGGCGCGGTATTTCCAGGAATACTCCGCCCCCGGCACCGACCCCCTGTCCCCGGACAATCCGGTGATCATCATGACCGGCCCGCTCTGCGGCACACTTGTGCCCTTGAGCGCCCGCTTCTGCTTCATGTCCAAGAGCCCGCACACGGGCACGGTCTTCGAATCCAACGCGGGCGGAGCCTTCGGGCCTGAGCTGAAATTTGCCGGGTTCGACGGGATGGTCATCACCGGCAGGTCCGAGGTGCCGGTGTACCTGTTCATCCGAAATGGCCGGGCCGAACTGCGCGACGCCTCGAAACTCTGGGGTCTGGGCATCTTCGAGACTGAAGAAAAACTGCAGCAGCTGACCGGAGGGGCCAAGACCCTGTCCATCGGTCCGGCGGGGGAAAACCTCGTCTCCTTTTCCTGCATCGGGACCGAGGCCTACCGCCAACTGGGACGGGGCGGGACGGGCGCGCTGTTCGGCTCCAAGAATCTCAAAGCCGTGGCCTGCCGAGGCACGGGCGCGGTGCGCGTGGCCGACATGAAGTCCTTCCTGTCCATCATGACCCAGGCCAAGACCGAATCCCTTTTGACCGGCGACAACCTGTGGGCCAAGACCGACGGCACCCCGGTGCTGGTCGACCTGACCAACGAGATGGGCATCCACCCCACCCGCAACTTCAGCCTTGGCGTGAACACGGAGAAATCCGGTCTGGACAGCGACGCCATGAAGGCGGCCCGCGCCGGGGAGCGGGCCTGCTGGTCCTGCCCCATGGCCTGCGGCAAGTTCACCCGCATAGACGGGGTGGAGATCGAAGGCCCGGAATACGAGACCCTGTGCCTGGGCGGCTCCAACTGCGGCGTGAACGATCTGGCCAGCATCGCCCGCTTCAACCGCATCTGCGACGACCTGGGACTGGACACCATCTCAAGTGGCGCGACCATCGGTCTGGCCATGGACATGGCCGAGCAGGGACTGCGCGACTTCGGACTGCGCTTCGGCGGCGTGCCGGAGTATCTGGCCGTAGTGGAGGAGATGGCCCGCCTGTCCACGGACCGGGGCCGCGACCTGGCCCTGGGAGTGAAACGGCTGGCCGCAAAATACGCGGCCGAAGACCTGGCCGTCGAATCCAAGGGCATGGAATTTCCCGCCTACGAACCGCGCGGCAACCACGGCATGGGCCTGGCCTACGCCACCAGTGAACGCGGGGCCTGCCATCTGCGGGCCTTCACCATCTTCGCCGAGAATCCCTTTGACGGCGAGCAACTGGCCAAGGACGTGGTCGCGGCCCAGAACCTGAACGCCATCAAGTGGGCCATGTGCATCTGCGATTTCTGGGGCACGATCACCACCGAATACTTGGCCCGGCAGCTCTCGGCGGGTCTGGGCGAAACCGTCATGGCCGAGGAACTGGACCGCGCCGGGGAACGAATCTGGAATCTGCTGCGCCTGCTGAACAACCGCGAAGGGTTCACGGCCACCGATGACAGCCTGCCCAAAAAAATCCTTACCCAGGCTTTGCACGGCGGACCGCACGAAGGCCGCACCCTGGACATGGATGAGTTGGAAGCCATGAAGTCTCTCTATTATGCGGCGCGGGGCTGGGATGCGGACGCCGTGCCCAGGCCCGCGACCCTGGCCGCCCTGGGCCTTCTGCCATTGACGAACGCGGAGGTGCGACATGCCTAGAATATTGGTGGCTCTGCCGGAAAAATGCACGGGCTGCGGCCGCTGTCAGGCCGCCTGCTCGGCCACCCACGACGGCGTCTTCGCCCCGTCCCTGGCCCGCCTCGGGATGGACAACTTCCCGCTCCTTGGCCGCTCGGTGCCCAGCGTCTGCTTCCAGTGCGCCAACCCCGACTGCCTGGCCGCCTGCCCGGAAGGAGCGATTCGTCACGACGAATCCGGCACCGTGCTGGTCCACACGGACAAATGCACCGGTTGCGGCTCCTGCGTGGACGCCTGCCCCTGGGGACAGATTCGGATGGGCGCGAAAAATGTGGCCATCAAATGCGATTTATGCGCAGGCGAGCCAAGCTGCGTGGCCGAATGCTCCGCAGAAGCGCTGGTCTTCACCGAACCGGACAAGGACCTGCGCAAAAGGCGTGGAATGCAGATGAAAGAGAGGTGTACGGCTGGATCGCCGGAGGGAAAACGGACTAAGTTGGCGCGAAGGCTGGTGGGGGCGAAAAACGGTCTGTAGGACCGCGAACGGTTGATGCTGTAAACAAGGACAGCATCAACTGCGCCAGGTCCGCTGTTTCAAAGGGGGATGGATTAGACATTGGAAGGAATCACCAGACCCACCACAGGGCGACTGAGGTGATTCCGATTAGTTCGGCCGCGAGCCTGGTTTGGCTCAATCGTCAAGACTCTTCGGTTATATGCTTCTTCCAACTCCCGCAGCGTCGGGATGTGAGCCTTTCCCTCCAAAAACGCGAAATCCGCCACCGTGCACTTTCCGGAGTCAGCGGCGATGACCGTGCAAATTTTTCACGCGAACATCATTTTATTTTGATCGGGCAGTATCGACTATTCACCGCTGGTCGTTGCGCACCCTCTCAGGAAGGCGCTTTTCCGGCGACAGGGTAAATTAATGTTAAAAGAATACGCTCTCGCACGCTTTATGCTAGAAACATGCTCTCGCGCAAAATTTAAAATGCACAATGAAGGAGCATGAAGAGCGGTCATATGAAAACAGTTCAAAATGTCTTGCTGATCGGATTTCTCGGAGTTTTTGCCACCGGATGCATGTATCCTGGCGGACGCCCCGACTACACCGGTTCCGGCGCTTTGAGCGGCGCGGCCACGGGTGCGGCCATCGGCGCCATGGCCTCGCATTCCGGGGAAGGAGCGTTGCTCGGCGGAGCAATCGGTGCCATCGCCGGAGGCCTTATCGGACACGGCATGGATGCGCAGCAGGAGGCGCAACTCCAGGCCCAGGCCCCGCAGACGTATGAACGGATTGAGCAGAATGAGCCGTTGACCGTTGCGGATGTGAAAGAACTCGCACGCGCGGGGGTCAGCGATGAACTTATCATCAGCCAGATCCGCAACTCGCGCACGGTCTATCGTTTGACCACAACCGAGATCATTGGTCTCAAAGACGAGGGCGTCAGCGAGAACATCATAGATTACATGCTCAACACGCAGACCCGGACGCCCTCGGCGCGGGTCGTGACCGGACCAGTCCGCTCAGCGCCAATTCCGGAGACGATTTATGTGGCCCCGAGGCCGAGCCTTGTCTGGATCGGGGGCGCGTGGATGTGGCCAGGAGATTATTGGGGCGGACACCGGGGATACAGGCCGTACCATCACGGGCACTACGGTCCCGGTCGCTATGGTCACTCAAGACGCTGGTGAGGGTAAAGGGGATCGCGGAATCCGCTGCAGACGGGGAGCGTGCTTTCCCTCCCCCACTGTTCCTTGCGAGTCTGATCCGACGCGTCTTCTTTTTGGTGGGCGGTCCTTATTCTCGAACCTTTCCGCTACAGCCTGCCCAGTTTGGTCAACAGGGAGTTCAGCGGGATGTTTTGCTGCAGTGGATTGCTGGCGATGGCCATGATATTCGCGTTGATGTTCGGGTCATCTTTTCCAAAATCCGGGTTGACGCTCAATATTTCGAATATAAAATCACTTGCTCTCTTGGGGCTGTTCTTTTGTTTGATCATTTTCTGATTTGCATACGCAACATGATGGCAAATGGCGGCATTATACAACGCTGTTGACCAGAAAGCGACGTCCATTTTCGTATTTCGCTTCTCTTCTCGGACCGCAAGAAGCGAATAGATGCCACACGCGCCATCTGGATCATTGAGCTTATTCATCCGGAAATAGGCTGCTTCGCTCAACAACGTCTTGTCCACGTTTCCGTTCCGCAATACCATTGTCGAATATTCTTTCGACATTTCGAGCGATTCATTCTCGACGCAAACATTCGCGATATCAAAAATCAAACTGGACACGCGATCTTCGGATGCGATTTTGCGCGCTGCGTTGATCGATTTGTTGAAAAACTCTTTCGCGTCGCCCTCTATTTTTCGCAGCAAGCATAACTCCCCGATTTTTAGGTAATTCGTATAATCGAGCGTATTGATCTGCGCGAACTTCTTGAGCCAAAAAATCTCACCCCGCGCCCTTTTGGTCACCGAGCACAGCTTCGCGAGGCTGGCATACGCCTGAAAGCTCAACTGCTCGTCCTGGAAACCGCGTATGTAGTAGCGCCCGGCCTTTCTGTATTCGCCAAGCGCCAGATGCACATCCCCGCAAAAAAGAAGAGCCTGGTGCGTCTGCTCGTATTCCGATGCGATCTTCTGGCAGATAGCCAACGCTTTCCCGTGCTCCTTCTTCTCAAGGCATCCCTTTCCAACTTCGATGAGACGCTCCAATATGGAAGCCTCCGCAAAAAGAGACATGATCCGGGACTTGAGATCATTCGGGGTGAACGGCTTTATCAGAACAGCCCGAGCTCCACGGGCGTAAAGCAGACTGATCAATCCCTGGTATGCCTTATCGACGATTGCAATCGTCTTCAGCTTATCCTGATATTTTGCATAAATACTATCGAGCAAATGAAAATAGACCGCACTATTTTCGTTGTTGAAGTCCATTATAAGCAGCAATTCTTTGTATTTTTCCAATGAATTGATAAAAATCTTATGCGCTTTTACTTCCCTGAAATCATCCGTGACGGAAATAGCGAGTGGCGACAACCCAAGCTCGTTGACCATGGTTGTGATGGTTTTCCGAATCCCCAGTTCCCGGCATAAAATGCATATTTTTCCATTATTACCGACAAACGAAGCCAAGATGGAGAATTGTTCCTGCGCCATGATCCCCTCAAAATTGTTTTTTTCCGATGAAACATATTTTGTCTCTTTAGCCAAGAATATCAATAATCGCAACAATTTCGAGGTATTAAAATAAAAAAAACTCCCCCTCTGTTTTTCCGAACAATACTCAGAAAAGACGCCAAAGTGCCAAAAGACGATTTGACCCGCATTTTTCAGATTCATCCTGGCGGGCAGTTATGGTCATTTGATATCATTGGGGTAGAAAAATATCACTTGACCTTGGTCCTTCTGGTGGATGAATTTTCAAACGTATAATTCGTAATCACCCGCGAGGTATTCATTGCATGACGCGTAAAATAATCCGGCCCAAAACCAATAAAAAGAACCTCATCATCCGCCGTCTATCCCTGTATCTTCGTACGCTGGATCACCTGAAAAAAAAGGGCGTTGAAGTCATATCGTCATCTCACCTCGAAAAAATCGAAGGAATCACCCAAAGCCTGGTCAGAAGAGATCTCGCAGAGTTTGGCACCTTCGGTGTCAGGGGGGTGGGCTACAATGTACCTTTACTTCGTGAGCATATCTCGCAAATTCTCGGCTTCGATCAAAACTGGAGAGTTGTCCTGATCGGTGCCGGAGGATTCAGCAGTGTGCTGATCCACTCCGAATCATTTCAAAAAAGAAACCTAAAAATCGTTCAGATATTTGACAAATCTTCTGACTATATCGGCAAATCCATTGAAGGCATCCCGATTCAGGACATGGCGCAGCTTGAACAGGAACTGGACTCACGTCATGTCGACCTGGCAATCATCGCAGTCCCTCCGCCCGAGGTGCAACACACCATCAATCGGCTCGGACATATCGGCATCAGGGGAGCGCTCTATTTCGCATCCCGTCCAGTGGACGTTCCCGAAAACATGGTCGTCCTGAACATGGACATCACGGTTGAACTCGCCGTGCTCACATATCAACTGCGTTGAGCCCGCAATAATCGGGGGTCATGCTGATTGTTTTAAGAGTAATGCTGCGCGGACCACGCACGTAGAAAGAAAGGATGACCCGCTACGAGGGCTGCAACGACAGCTTGGTGCCAGTCGATTCTTAAAGTGCAATCCAATCACATCCGCCTTGATATTCGCCTTCCAGACGGATATATTTGACATACTTGAATCTTAACCCCCGGCGGCGAACCATGCCTGAACGCAAATACAGATTTTCCTGGGATCTTATCGGTGACATTGATCTGGGCCGGCCCAATCTTGGACCTACGACGCGGATCGAGGTTTACCGTCTCATGCAGTTCGTTTTCCGGGACGTGCTGGAAAGTCACTACGGCACGGCGCAAGCCGACGCCCTGTTCCACGAGGCGGGCAAGCTTGCGGGGACCACGTTTTACACCAAGTTTTGCTCCGGGATCACGGATTTGAACGATTTCGTACGCACCCTGCAGGAAATATTGAGAGATCTTGGCATCGGCATCATGCGCGTGGAATCGGCGGACGAGGAGAAAGGATCCTTTGTCATCACCATGTCCGAAGATCTGGATTGCTCGGGGCTGCCGGAACTGGACTACGAAGTGTGTGTCTATGACGAGGGGTTCATCGCCGGGCTCATGGAGAGCTTCACGGGCAAGAAATTCAAGGTCAAGGAAGTGGACTGCTGGTGTACCGGAGACCGGACCTGCCGCTTCACCGCCCAGGCCGAGGAAGAGGCATGAGCTCCGAGCTTGACCGGGCCTCCGCCCTGCTGCGCGAAATCCTGACGGCCAAAGCGCCTCCGGAGCTGCCCGCAGGCCTCGCGGCCGATGCCGAGCTTGCGCGCCTGCACTCAGAACTGCTTGAGTTGCGCCATTTCGTCATGGCCATCGCCAGCGGGGACCTGTCCATCAGCACATCCCTCAAAGGGTACACGGCGGGAGCATTGAAGACGCTGCAGGCCAACCTCAAGCACATGACCTGGCAGACCCAGATGATCGCATCCGGCGATTTCAGCCAGCGCCTTGAATTCATGGGGGAATTCTCCAAGGCGTTCAACGCCATGACCGCCCGGCTCGAAGCGTCCCTAATGACCATCAGAAAAAAAGAAGAAAAGCTGAACCGGATCAATGCCGGGCTGCGACTGCAAGTCGAGCGCCGTAAACGCGCCCAGGCTGCCCTGATTGAAAGCGAGGCCCATTACCGCAACCTGACCGAAACCATGAAGGATGTCGTCTGGATCCTGGATACCCAAACGCTTCGCTTCACCTATGTCAGCCCATCGATCGAGCTCCTGCGCGGGTACACTCCAGAAGAAATAATGGAGCATTCCCTAAACACAACCGTGGCTCCGGAGGATGCAGAGAGTCTGACGCAAACAATTCGCGACAACCGCGAAAAATTCCTGTCCGGGGTTCTCGGCGCGGATGAATATCAGACCTCGGAAATTGAGCAACTGCGCAAGGACGGCACGAGTGTCTGGACCGAAGTCATCGCACGTTACGTCAAAAACGACAAAACCGGGGCCGTGGAGGTTCATGGCGTGACTCGCGACATTTCCGAGCGCAGGGCGCTGCGCCTTGAACTCGAACGCCAGGCCACCACCGACAGCCTGACCGGTATTGCCAATCGCCGCCATTTCCTGAACACCGCGCAGAAGGAAATTGAACGCTGCAAGCGCCATGGAGGTTGCTTGAGCCTGCTCATGCTGGACATCGACCACTTCAAGGACGTGAACGACACCTTCGGCCACGCCACTGGCGACCGCGCCCTCCAAGCCATCGCCCGGACCTGCGGCAAGGAACTGCGCAGCACCGACCTCTGCGGCCGCATCGGCGGTGAGGAATTTGCCTTGCTTCTGGTGGAAACGGACCTGAAAAAGGCATGCTGCGTTGCTGAGAGGATCGTCACCCAAGTGGAAGCGATAGAACTCTTTACGGAAAATGGACGGCCCGTGCGCTTAACGACAAGCATCGGCGTGGCGGAATATCGCCCACAAACGGAAAACTTGTCCGACTTGATGGTTCGGGCCGATCAGGCACTGTACAAAGCAAAAAACACGGGACGCAATCGATTTGAATGCTTCGAATGAAACCCATGAATAGAGCCAAATAGATACTTGTCCTTTATCGCCATAGAGCACAAATGGAATATCCGTTACGCCGCGCAAGCAGAAAAATAGGGAATGATGAAGCCCTGGAAATTCTTCGTCGGTGCACATGGGGATTTCTCTCCATTGTCGGGCCGAATTCAACGCCTTATGGGGTCCCCCTCAATTACGCATTGCTTGAGCAGGATGGAGAAAAACACCTCATCTTTCACTGCGCTCACGAAGGGCGCAAGATTGATTACCTGAAACTTCAACCCCAAGCCGCCTTCGTCGCGGTTGAAGGTGCCGAGACGCTTCCCGACAAATTCAGCACCGCGTATGCCAGCGCCATGGTTTCCGGAAGCATCGAGATAGTTGATGAACCTGAAGCGAAAAGGGCTTTGTTGAAATTCATCGTGTACAAACTTGCCCCAGGCTTCCAGGAACGCGGCGACAAGCACATCGAGCATCGACTCAGCGATTGCTGCGTTTTGAAACTCAAGATCGAGCATATTTGCGGGAAAGGTCGCAAAAAAGAAGATCCATACGCCTTGGATCATCTGGGATTCTAGATCAGCGCGCTCAACGCAAAGCGCATCTGCACTCCTCCCTCCAGAGTTTTTCGCACGTGTGACAGAGGCTCACAAATTGGGACCCCAAAATCGCACATGTAGCAAGACCGTTGGCATTCTCTGAACCCTTGTGGACAACCTCGGCGACCAACTGCCCGCCCGTACAACCCGATCGCTTCCACTGCCCACATACGGACATGATGCCCACATGTGGGCACGCCACGCCACGAATTATGCCTTTTTTGACACAACATCGATATGGCCGCACTCATAGAAAATAAAAATATATAATTAATCCGGACTATTATCTCCATTACTCGAGTCAGCACGCAAAGAGGATCACTTCTTGCTTTCTGAACAGCATGCATATTCATCGAGGACTCCATTGATATCAGCAGCAAACAAGAACACCAAAATTTTCATGCGGAGGTTTAC
The DNA here is from genome assembly GCA_002412965.1 of Desulfomicrobium sp. UBA5193. Taxonomy (GTDB): domain Bacteria; phylum Desulfobacterota; class Desulfovibrionia; order Desulfovibrionales; family Desulfomicrobiaceae; genus Desulfomicrobium. The sequence continues at coordinate 423,398 of DHWB01000003.1, read as the reverse complement.
AAGAAATGCACTTACAGGACGCATCACTCCTTTGTTCCAAGTGTTATATTGGCGGTGTATGGGTTGAGGCAGTCAACCAAGATTCATTCCCGGTAACAAACAAGACCACAGGCGACGTAATCTGCACAGTTCCAAATTGCGGAAAAGCTGAAACAGACCATGCAATCGCTTCCGCAGCTGAAGCATTCAAGGCCTGGGGCACAATGACCGGAAAAGAACGCGGAGTTGTCCTTCACAGATGGCATGCTCTCATTCACGAAAACATTGACGACCTCGCCTTGATCCTGACTCTGGAGCAGGGCAAGCCCCTCGCTGAATCAAAAGGTGAAATACTTCTGGGATGCACCTATATAGACTGGTTCGCAGAGGAGGGACGCCGGGCATACGGAGAAGTCATTCCTTCCCCCTGGAGCGGCAAGCAGCCCCTGGTCATACGCCAGCCGATCGGGGTGGCGGCGGCTATAACGCCCTGGAATTTTCCGAACTCCATGATCACGCGAAAGGCCGCGCCAGCCTTGGCGGCCGGGTGTCCGGTCATCGTCAAACCCGCATCTGCGACCCCCTTGTCCGCGCTTGCGCTCGGGGTACTGGCTGAACGCGCAGGCTTTCCTGCGGGCGTATTCTCCGTAATCACCGGCAACGCACGCGAAATCGGAGACGCCTTGTGCCAGAGCCCAACTGTGCGCGCCCTCAGCTTTACCGGCTCCACTCCTGTCGGAAAAAAACTCATGGCACAGTGTGCGCAGACCATGAAAAAGCTCTCCCTTGAGTTGGGCGGCAACGCGCCGTTTCTTGTTTTTGAAAAGGGAGATGTGGAGGACGCGGTTCGCAGCGCAGTGGGCTGCAAATTTCGGAATGCCGGACAAACCTGCATCTGCGCCAACCGCTTCCTGGTAGAGGACGCGGTGCACGATGAATTCGTGGAGCGCCTCAAGACGGAAGTCGGCAGGATCATCCTGGGCGACGGAACCAAGGCCGGCATAACCCAAGGCCCGCTCATCGACGGCAAGGCTTTCGCCTTCATGCACGAACTGCTGCAGGACGCGACAAGCAAAGGAGCCACCATCGTATGCGGCGGCAAGCCGTCGACTCTGGGCGGCAATTTCTTTGAACCCACCATCGTCACCGGTGTGACCAGGGACATGCGCCTCTTCCAGGAGGAAATCTTCGGCCCCATCGCGCCTATCATTCGCTTCTCCAGCGAAGAAGAGGCCCTCGAACTTGCAAACGACACGCCCTACGGACTGGCCAGCTATGTCTTCACCCGCGATCTGCCCCAGATGTGGAGGGTCGTCACCAAGCTCGAATATGGATTGGTCGGCGCCAATGAGGTCGCCTTGGCCTCGGGCGAAGTCCCGTTTGGAGGCATGAAGGACAGCGGACTCGGACGAGAAGGCGGCAGGCAGGGCTTGGATGAGTATCTGGAAACCAAGTACATCCTGCTTGGAGGTCTGGACAAGCGCTAGCGCGCCCGGCGTGGAAATCCTCCAAGAGCATTCACCTGAAAAAGTGGGGCCAGGGGCTGCCTTCTCGGCGGTCCCTGGACGCTGCCCAGCCCCCTTTCGGTTTGCAGGGATGACCGTCAGCTTTAGCCGCCGTCCCTGGGCGTCTCACCGAGTTCCTTGAGCTTGCGGAAGACCGTGCTGCGGTTGATGCCGAGTTTCTTGGCCGCATCGTTCACGGATCCGAACTGGTCGATCGCCTTCCGCAGGACGCTCCCTTCCAGGTCCTGCATTATTTCCTTGAAAGTGCGGCCCTCCAGTTCCACATCGGCGAGATTTTCGTGGCAGACGCAAGGCTTGCCGCGCGTGCCACGGGCGAAAGGAAGATCCTCCACGCCGATAAAGCTTTTCCGGCTGGTGACCACCAGCCCTTGAATCAGATTTTCAAGCTCCCGCGCGTTGCCCGGCCAGGAATGACGCAACAGGGCGTCGTCGGCCTCGGCGCTGATCTTCATCTCGCGCCTGTATTTGGCGCAAAAGAAATCCAGGAATCCATGAGCCATGGGCAGTATGTCCGCTCTGCGTTCGCGCAGGGGCGGCAGTTTCAGGACGGCGACCTTCAGACGGTAGTAGAGGTCGGAGCGGAAGTTGCCCAGACGCACTTCCTTCTCGAGATCCTTGTTCGTCGCAGCCAGGACGCGCACATCGACCTTGCTCGCAGATGTGGCGCCGACCCTCATCACCTCCCTGTCCTGAAGCAGCCGGAGCAGGCTCGACTGCATGGTCAGGGGCAGATCTCCAATCTCATCCAAAAACAGGGTGCCGGACGCGGCCGCCTCTATGAGCCCGATCTTGCCGTGCCTGCTGCCCCCGGAAAAAGTGCCGCTGGTGTAGCCGAAGAGCATCGTCTCAATCAGGCTTTCGGGGATGCTCGAACAGTCGGCCTTGATAAAGGGTTTTTCGGACCTGGGGCTGACCGAGTGGATGTGCCGGGCGACGACGTCCTTGCCTACGCCGGTTTCGCCGATGAGCAGCACCGTGGCATCCGTCTCGGCAATGTTGTCGATCTGGCTGTAAATTTTGCGCATGGCCGGGCTGTGGACGACACGAGGATACTCGGCCGCATATTTCTGATCGGCCATGTTCATGGTCTGGTACGCGTCGAGAAGTTCCTTCTGGATCGCAAGCTTGCGCTTCAAGTCCATGAGGGTGGTCACGTCGCGCATGAAGGTGATGACAAACGCCACTTCTCCCGATTCGTCGAGGATGGGCGTGCCTTCCAGGATGAGCTTGCGGCCTCCCGCGTTCTGGATGCTGGAGTGGCTCCGCTTGGTCTTGACGATCTCGGGATTGATGACGACGTCGAAGAGCCCGTGCTCCATCATCTCCACGGCCGACTTTCCGAGCAGGGATTCTCTGGGGATTCCGGTCAGTTCGCTGTGCCTGTTATTCAGATAAACAACGATTCCGGCGTGATCGGTGATGCACACGGCGTCTTTGAAGCTGTCGAGAAACTGTTCGAAGAATTTTGAAAACATGGATTGTCTTGGAAGAATGTTCGGAGTCAAAATAATTTTCTTCTTCCGATCCCGCGCGCTCTGTCAAGGCGGGATGTTGGGGCGGTTCATGGCGGCGTGCGTTCATGCGCCGTGAACGTGCGTGTGCGGGGACTGAGCGGGCGGCAGGCATGAAAAAGCCCCGTCAGATGGACCTGCGGGGCGTCGGAGGGAGAGGACGGGGCTAAGCGGCTATTGCCTTCAGCCTTGTCATGAGGGTGGGGGCGAGCTTCGCGTCTCCCATGGGAAAGGGTCGCTTCAGGAATTGGTACTTGGGTTGCCCCATGCGGTGATAGGGCAGAAGTTCGTAGGTCAGCCGATCGCGTTTGGGCAGATGCGCCACAATGGCCCTGATGTCTTCCTCGGTGTCGTTGAATCCGGGAATGACCGGAGTGCGCACCGTAATGGGCAGGTCAGGATAGGCGCGGAGCACGCTCTTGAAGTTCTCGAGGATGAGTTCGTTTCCGACGCCCGTGCCCTGCCTGTGCCGTGCCGAGGACATGGACTTGATATCGAAGATGAGGCCGTCAAGGAGCCCGCAGGCTTCGAGCAGCGCCTCTGTGGAGCAGTGACCGCAGGTTTCCATGACGGTGTTGATCCGTCTGCGCCTGGCGTCGCGCAGCAAGGCCAGCGCGAATTCGGGCTGAAACATGGCTTCGCCGCCGCTCAAGGTCATGCCGCCGCCGGAGCGGGCATAGAAGACGCCGTCCTGTTCGACCGCATTCAGGACCGCGTCCACGGTCATGGCCTTGCCGTAGACGCTCAAAGCTCCCGTCGGGCAGGCGTCGACGCAACCCGGCGCAGTCCCGCAGAGGGCGCAGTCGGTGGCCGGCAACCCTTCGAAGTCCATGATGCGGGAGCTGGGACAGCTGGTGATGCACCGCCCGCAGACGGCCGTGGTCAGGCACTTCGCCATATTGAAGGCCAGCTCGGGCCGCAGATGCTGGGACTCGGGATTACTGCACCAGTCGCAGCGCAGGGGACATCCTTTCAGGAAGACCATGGTGCGGATGCCTGCCCCGTCATGAACGGTGTATTTCTGGATGTTGAAGACGTATCCTTGCTGATTCATGTCTTTCATGCCTTCCTCGTCGTTGTCGAAAGGGCGCGAGGAGGCGCCCCCTCGCGCGGATTGATTCACATGTCGCCGTGTTCGGTACGTTCGATGATGTCGTTCTGGAGGTCGCGGGACAGGTCGCAGAAGTATGCACTGTACCCGGCGATGCGGACCAGCAGCGAACGGTAGCTGCCCGGATCTTTCTGGGCGGCGAGCAGCGTTTCGCGGTTCACGATGTTGAACTGCAGATGCCACAGCTTCAGGTCGCACCAGGTGCGGATCATGTCCATGACCTTCCTGGTGCCTACGTCGCCCGCCACGCACTTGGGTGAGAGCTTTATGTTCAGCAGCCGGGACGCGCGGTTGGTCAGGCCGTAGTTTTTAGTGTGGTAGTTGGACAGCATGACCGCGGTGGGACCGTTCTTGTCGGCACCGTGGGACGCGGACGAGCCGTCGGACAGGGCGGTCCAGGCCAGGCGGCCGTTGGGCGTGGCGGACACGACCTTGCCGAAGGGCACATGCGAGGTGATGGGCACGTAGCGGACGTCGACGTGGATGCCGCGCTCTTCGGAGCAGCGCTTGGCTTCGAGCTGGGTGAACCGGTCGATATCCTTGGCGATGCTGTCGGCGTATGGATCGTTGTTCCCGTAGCACGGAGCGCCCTTGAGCATTTCCCGCACGGGCAGGTGCCCTTCGAAGTTGGCCGTCAGGGCCGCGACAACTTCGGCCATGCTCAGCTTTTTGTCCTCGAAGACCAGCTTTTTGATGGCGGCCAGGGAATCGACGACGGTGCCGTAGCCCAGGAACTCAAAGTAGGAGTAGTCGACGCCGCCTTCAATCTTGTATTCGTGCAGGTCCTGCATGTTTTCCATGCAGAGGTTGTGCATAAGGGATGAGAAAGGCGCGGCGAAGTGCATGGGCCGCAGACGATCGACGACGTATTGCTGCTGGAAGGCCTTGCGCAGCAGGTTCAGATGTTGGGCCTTGTAAGCTTCATAGAACTCCTCCCAGGTCTGCATGGCGCAGGGATCGCCGGTCTCAAGGCCGATGACCTCGTCACCGTAGTGCAGCATGCGGCCTTCGTGCATCAGCATTTCGAGCGCGGAAGCGAAATTGATGTAGACGCAGCCGGAGGTGTAGGTGTCGCGGTTGGGCATGCGCGCCTCGGTGCAGCCGGAGACCGCGTAGTCCAGGGCTTCGCTCATGGGTGCGCCCTTGATGGCGTACAGCGGCACGACCTCCTCGTCGTTGATCAACTTGGGGAACCCGGAGCCGTCCTTCACGGTCAGGGCCACCTCGTGCAGAAACCGTTCGGGGGAGCGGCTGTGGATGCGCGCCGCCAGGTCGGGATAGTTCAGGGGGAAGTCCCGCTTGGATTCGAGAAAGAGATAGGAGAGGTCGTTGGTGGCGTCCTCGCCGTCCGGGGTCTGACCGCCGATGGTCACAGCCTCCCAGTGCGCGTATCCCTCCTGAAATTCATTACCCGTGGGGTTGATGTACAGGTCGATGAACTGGGCCATGTCGACCCACATGCATTCCAGCAGCTCGCGGGCCTCTTCGCGGGTGATGACCCCGCTTCTGATGTCGGCCTCGTAGTAGGGAAAGAGGTACTGGTCCATGCGGCCATTGGAGATGATGGCGCTGGCCTTCTGCTCGATGCGGGAAAACATCTGCACGAACCACTGGCACTGCATGGCTTCGCGAAAGCTGCGGGCGGGGTATGCGGGCACATGTTCGCAGATCTCGGCAATCTGGAGCAGTTCCGCCTTGCGCCTCGGGTTTGTTTCCCCTGCCGCCTGCTCTCTGGCCAGCTCGACGTGTCGCCTGGCCCAGATCATGACCGCGTCACAGACCAGAATCATGGCTTCGAGGAAAGGCTTCTTGTCCCACATGTCGCGGGAGTTGGCCGTATCGAGGGCGGCAAGCCTGGTCTTGGCCTCGTTCTGCATGTCCACAAGACCGCGTTTCAGGACTTTCTCGTAGTCCGGGACCCACTGCAGGGCCGAGCGATAGGAAGATGTCTCGCTGACCACAAATTTGGATTTGAGGCCGCGCTCGTCATGGTAGGTCACGTTGCGGAGCTCGGCCGGCAGCACCTGATTCAGATGTTCGTGGTAGGTTTTGCCCTCCCAATACGGTGCGATTTCCTCCACAAGAGTCTTCATGTCGGAGTCAGAAATCAGAAACGGGCTCTTCGTGCGATTGGGCAGATCCTTCATGACTTCGATGTAGAAGTCGCCGTCGATTTCCGGGTACAGGATGCCGTACCGGCCAAGCTTGCCCACGCGACCGGCGAGGAGCTGGTCGGGGGTGATGTAAACGCTCATGTTTTCGGCGACATGCTTCAAGGCCTTGGCCCAGCGCAGGGTCAGCAGCTCGCCCTCGCTCTCCTGCATGGAGCGGGTGAAATACAGGGCACGCTCGATATCGACATGAGGAACCGCAAACTGGTTGCGTTCGAGGATCTTGTATACCCGTTCACGACCGGTGCGGTCGATTCGAGTTGCTCCCAAGATGCGTTCTTCTTGGGGGGACTGGCAGCAGGTGGTCATATTCGTCTCCTCAGCCTTGCGGCGTGAATGTTTTTTTAAAGCACGTCATGTGCTTTTCCCCAAAAGCAGATGGCATGCCAGAATCATAACAAACTGTTTTTATGAGATAAAATATTCATAGCCGCATTCAGGTTATGAGAAGCAGGGGTTGCGCAATGATGCGAAACAGAGACTTTTTAAATTTTTAAACAATGATTTCAGCTATAAAGCCATATTGTCTCAGTTTTGAGACAGGTCTGGTTGTTGCAAAAGTGCGGGAAGAACCGTGATTGCGACCCGCGCGGACCGCAGGACGGGATGAACGGGGCGAAACAGGAGCAACGGTTGTCGCAGATTTTAGTTCAAATACCGGTGACGTATTTTCCGATTTCAAAAACCGATGTGCAACGGGGTCGCGTGCAAACCTACGCGGAATATCCAAAAATGAACCGCCCATATTCTTACACCGATGCTACATAATGAAGCACGATGTTCGCAAACGGACAAACAAACAGGTTCCGCCCACGCATCTTCGTGCAAAAAATTCTGTGCATTTTTAGATAATTACAAGATGTCCAAACTAAATTACTCTTGGAACACTCCTTGCTTTAGACGATACGAAACGCACTGAAAGATAAGACAGAAATCGGGTGCACCCCAGCAGAGCGCATGCCTGCACCGGTGCCGGATCTTCACTGAACTCCCGCAGTGCGGAATATGCCCGCAAGTTAGATGTAGAAACAGAAGATTCGACGAGACGGGATTACACCGGAAAGAAAGTCCAAAAAATGAAAGCGCTTTCATATTGCTCAAATGTACTGATTCAATACAAGTGAATTGAAATGAAAAACGCGACAATTTACGAAATTGCAAAAAAAGCAAATACTTCCATAGCAACTGTATCAAGAGCTATCAACTCACCTCATATGTTAAGTAAAAATACATATGATAAAATATTACAGGTTATGGATGAAATTAATTACACGTACAATGAAACAGCAGCAAATTTTTCAAAAAAGAAATCTAACGCCGTATGCGTTTTAGTTCCGCATATAACATCTTCAGTATTCTCAAGATCAATATCAGCAATACAAAAAATATTATATGAAAAAGGATACTATCTTGTTACGGCAAATACAGAATACGACGGAGCCATAGAGAGAAGAAGACTGCAACAAATTAAATCTCAGCGTTTCGCAGGTTTATTGATGTTTGGGTTTTCGATCGAAAATACAAAGCAAATTGTAGAACTTCATCAAAGCGGCATGCACATAGTCATAATGTGGGAACATGCTATAGAACCATTAAACTATGTCGGTTTTGACAATTACAAGACGACACGCATAGCGCTGGAATACCTTCTCTCCCTTGGCCACAGAAAAATCGGCTTCATTCTGGGCCCATACTCGAAAGTCGGTCGGGCCTATCAGCGCTATCAGGCGTGCCGAGACATCATCAACGAACATCACCTTTCAATCCCGGACCATCTCATTCAAGAAGCATTGCCCACTATTGAAGATGGAAAAAGAATAATGAAATCAATGCTACAGAGCAGTGACACGCCTACAGCCGTATATTGCAATAATGACTTGCAAGCCATTGGTGCCATACACGAAATACATAGATCTGGGTTGAAAGTTCCCGATGACATATCTGTTTGTGGATATGACGATATTGAAATTGCACAATACTACTCACCTGCACTGACAACAATTCATGTCAAGGCATATGATATCGGAAAAATCGCAGCACAAGAACTGATAAACAAGATAGAAAAAAACAATAAAAACAGAATCGCGCATGATATCCCAGCTTCAATTATAGAACGTGCCTCTTGCTCAAGAATTAATTAAATCAAAGTTAAAAAAAATGAATAAATAAGAATATTGTTATTCATGATCAACATGTAAAAACATTTTGTAAAAAAAATGAAAGCGCTTTCATTTGCATAAATTTATAAGAAAAATAATTATCTAAATTAAATATGAAATTTTAAGTTTTTAAAAAAATATTTTATAAATTTGAATGAAATAGCTTATGCGTTTTTTAAATAGAGAATAATTTTTGAGAAAAAAACTAATCTGCAGATTTCCTTATAATATGCCATTCATGAATTTTACTACGTAACGTTTTTAAACAAAAGGGGTACATGATGGAATTTTTGAAGAAAGCATCTACTTCAGCAGAGCAACACAGCAGCGAGGCCAGAAAAATTGTCGAAGGAATACTGGCTGATATTCGCGCCAATGGAGAGGACGCCGTCCGAGCCATCGCCAAGAAGTTCGACAAGTGGGACCAAGATTTTGTGCTTTCTCCTGAAAAGAAGAGTCGTCTGATTGCGAGTGTTCCCGAAAAAACGAAAAGGGACGTTCGTTTCGCTTACGAACAGATCACGGCCTTCGCCAAAGCTCAGCGCGATAGTATCAAGGATTTCGAAATGGTCACGCCTGCGGGTGTCCGTGCCGGACAGCGAGTCATTCCCATGGACGTGGCGGGCTGCTATGTACCTGGCGGCCGCTTTGCCCACACCTGTTCCGCCCTCATGAGTATCGCCACCGCCAAGGTCGCGGGAGTCCCCTTCGTAATCGCCGCCACCCCTCCGCGCGGAGACAGCATTGACCCTTCCGTTTGCTACGCCATGGACCTAGCCGGCGCTGACATTATTCTCGAAATGGGCGGTGTCCAAGCAGTCGCAACCATGGCCTACGGCCTCTTCACTGGTAAGCGCGCAAACATCCTCGCCGGCCCGGGCAACGCTTTCGTGGCCGAAGCAAAGGCCAGCCTTGCCGCCGAAGGTCTGTGCGGCATCGACCTTTTTGCCGGCCCCTCTGAAATTGCCGTCATTGCGGACAAAAACGCCGATCCCATGACCGTGGCCATCGACCTGCTGTCCCAGGGTGAGCACGGCACCAACTCTCCTGTCTGGCTGTTCTCAGACTCCCGCGAACTCTGCGAGAGAGTTCTTGAAATAATGCCCAAGCTCATCGCCGACATGCCCGACCCGGCCACTCCCGCAAAATCATGGGAAGAATATGGCGAAATCATCCTCTGCGAAAGCCGCGAGGAAGTCGTGTCCGTCAGCGACCAGTACGCCCCCGAACATCTCGAGGTGCTGGTTGACGACCCGGAGTGGTGGCTCAACAATCTGAGCTCATACGGCTCCCTTTTCATGAGCGAGTTCAGCACGGTGACCCACGGTGACAAGTGCTCCGGGCCCAACCATATCCTGCCCACGAAAAAAGCCGCCCACTTCAGCGGCGGCCTGAACGTGCACAAGTATCTAAAAATTCTCACCTATCAGGAACCGGCCGACGAACGTACGAGTTGCCTCGTCAGTGAATATGCTTCCCGCCTGTCCCGCGTTGAGGGCATGGAAGGCCACGCCCGGGCCTGCGACTGGCGTCTAACCAAATACAACCCCGGAAAAACCTGGGACTTCAAGGTTTATCAGCATCCCGAGTATTAGTGAGGCACACAGTTATACGCGTTCCGAAACATCTAATCTCCTGTTCTCGAACAGGACCCCCTGCCGAGCAGGGGAGGGAGCTTCGAATGAGATCACGAGTATTGTCCCTTTTTCTCATGGCCACGGCCGCTTTCGCTCTTTTGACATCGAACGCCATGGCCGCCGAGCCGTACACGGGTGAAACGATCAATCTGCGGCTTGCCAGTCCCAGCCCGACGGGAACAAACATGGTGCGCGGCTACGAAAAGTTTGTGGAAATTGTGGATGCGAAATCGGGAGGCAAGGTTAAGGTCAAGCTATTCGCCAATGCCGTCCTCGGAAGCGACCGCTCCACCCTGGAAGCAACTCAAACTGGCACCATGGACATGGCGTCCTGCTCTTCGCCGAACATGGCCAGTTTTGCTCGCCAGTACATGGTGTTCGACCTCCCGTTCGTCACATCCCCCCAGTACCAGAAAAATCTGTATGCCGCACTCGACTCCGGGGAACTGGGTAAGAGGCTGGAAACCGTTGCCTCTGGAATCGGCTTAAAGCCAATAATGTACAGTGAATACGGATACCGCAAATACGTAAGCGCAAAGAAGCCGCTGAACAGCATCGGCGACCTCAAAGGCCTCAAGGTGCGCACCACGGATTCCCCCATCGAAGTCGCCGTAGCCAAGGCTCTGGGAATGAGTCCGGCCCCTGTCGCCTGGGGTGAAGTCTACACAGCCCTCCAGCAGGGCACCGTGGACGCCGAAGGCAACAATTACGAACATCTGGTGAACGCCAAGCACATTGAAGTCCTGAAGTACGCCATGGATTCCAACCACAACTACAGCATGCACCTGCTGATGATGAACAAAAAGAAGTTCGACGGACTGCCTGCTGCGGTCCAGAGCCTGCTCATGGAATCCGCTCGAGAAGCTCTTGATTGGCAGAGGTCCATCTCCATCGAACATGAGGCCAAAGCCGAAAAAGCCATGCTGGACGCCGGAATCACGATTCACAAACTTACCGACGAGCAGCGCACCGAACTCGTCAAAGCAACCAAGGTTGTCTGGGATGAATTCAAGAATGAATTGGACCCCGAACTGCTTCAGCTCGTGCTTGATACTCAGAAATAGATCGAAATCCGAATACAACGCATGGGGCAGCTACACCCTGCCCCATGCGTTTAAAAAAGAACATGTGAGTCGAGGAGCAGCCCCATGTCGAGCACCAGTGAAGCACTGTTGAATCCAAAAAAAAATATATTAACACTTCTCAATGATAATATTGAGAAACCGATCATTATCGTTACCTTACTCGGATCATTATTACTCATAACGTATCAGTGTTTGGGTCGTTATGTTCTGACAAAATTCTTCCCTGACATGATAATGCCCGCATGGACTGAAGAAGCTGCCAGATTCTTATTTATATGGTCGACATATTCTGCAATACCACTCACAATAAAACTTAGAAATAATATTCGAGTCGACATTATTTACGACAGACTATCTCCATCATTGCAAGGTATGACATGGATCATGGTTGATATCGCCTTTTTGGCGTTATCGTCAGTCATCCTCTACACAAGCTTCGGATATCTCGGGATGCAGCTGGAGTATGCACAGTATACTGCTGCACTTAGAATTCCGTATTACATCCCATACATCATCCTTCCCCTTGGTTTCGGCCTGATGGTGCTCCGTCTGCTCCAGGATCTTGTCGCTCAGGTCCAGAGATCAGGACTCAATCTCACAGTTCTGGCTTGCGTTCTCTGCGGAATCATCGCCTTCCCAATATTTTACGCCAAAGACGTGGACGTCCTCACGCTTCTTTTCGGCTACTTCGTCGTGTTCCTGGTCATAGGAGTACCAATCGCCATCTGCCTCGGGCTGGCGACACTCGCCACCATCATTTGCGCCGACACGCTGCCGGTCAACTACATCGCCCAGATACCCTTCACCTCCATCGACAGCATGCCCATCATGGCCATCCCCTTCTTTATCGCCGGAGGAGTGTTCATGGGGGCCGGCGGCCTTTCGAAACGGCTTCTGACGCTGGCGGACTACATGCTCGGAAGCTTACCAGGCGGCATCGCCCTGGCAAGCATCGGTGCAAGCATGTTCTTTGCCGCCATCAGCGGGTCCGGTCCTGCCACGGTGGCGGCCATCGGCATGCTCACGATTCCCGCCATGATCGAACGAGGATACGACAAACTCTTCGCCTGCTCGGTTGTCGCCGCGGCGGGATGTATCGGCGTGATGATCCCACCAAGCAACCCCTTCGTCGTCTATGGCATCACAGCTCAAGCCTCTATCGGCAAGCTCTTTCTGGGAGGCATCATCCCGGGCATTCTTACGGGCTTGGTACTGATGCTCTACACGTACCTATATTCAAAGAAGCGTGGTTGGAAGGGAGTCGACCAGAAGAGAAGCCCGACCCTGCTTGTGCGCGCCATCTGGGATGCCAAGTGGGCCCTGCTTGTCCCAGTCATCGTTCTCGGCGGCATATACGGCGGCATCATGACTCCGACGGAAGCTGCGGCAGTCGCCGCCGTGTACGGAATTGTCGCAGGGCTGTGGATCTACAAGGAACTCAACCTGAGAAGCTTCCTTGATAGCGTGGTCGATGCAGGCTCTTCTTCAGCAGCCATCATCTTCCTCATCGCCTTGGCGACACTTTTCGGCAACATCATGGCCATCGAAGGAGTGCCGGAAAAGATGGCCCGCATCATTTTGAGCATCAGCGATGACAAAATCATCGTTCTGCTGATGATCAACCTGTTCCTGCTCTTTGTCGGCACCTTCATGGAAGCTCTTGCGGCCATCGTCATCCTCACGCCGGTGCTGCTTCCCGTGGTGCAAAAGCTGGGAGTGGACCCGGTTCACTTCGGGATCATCATGGTCGTCAACCTTGCCATCGGTTTCGTCACGCCGCCCGTAGGGGTCAATCTATTCGTGGCCAGCGGTATTGGCAAAACCAAGATCGCCGAACTCGGCATCGCCATACTCCCCATGCTGGGCTTGATGATCGCGGTCCTGCTCCTCATCACCTACATTCCGGCTGTACCCATGATTCTTGTTCCATAACGGGAAACATGCAAATAGGCTGGCCTCGACGAGACGTCTGAAATGAACTGAAACCACCCCGGGCCCTCGCCAGACATTCGCGCGAGGGCCCTCTCCAACCCGGCCTGCCTTGAGCCGCAGCAAGGACCCGCGCAAACGAACGCTCGGGGGCTTCACTCTGCCCGCGCTTGCCCAGTTCCTGCCCGTAAACGACCAAAGTGCCCGTTTACGGGCAGACACAAATTCCACCCCGCTCTCGCAAACTACAAAAATGTCCCGTAGTCTGAGCACATAACGACATTCTCTGCCCAGAGAATGCCTTGGAACGCTCTTTGCTCAAGGTCCAGCAAGATGGTCACGGCAGGAGTTATCCTTTTTTTGAACTCGTTAATTTTCCTAAATAATTAGATGACAACTTCAACGGAGGCAGACATGCAGATCGGATTCATCGGAGTAGGACTGATGGGAGGCCCCCTGGCCCGCAACCTGATTCGCGCCGGCAAGAATGTGCTCGTTTTCGACCTCAGCGAAGAGGCCGTGAAGCGCACGCTCGCCGTCGGCACCACCGGCAAGGCTGCCGCCGCCGTGGCGGACCTGGCCTCATGCGACATCGTCTTCACCAGTCTGCCCCTGCCGCAGCACATCAAGGGCGTCGTCCTGGGTGAAACCGGACTGTATGCCCAGATGCGCAAGGGCGCGCTGCACATTGAACTCTCCACCATCGATCCGGGAGCCGCAAACGAGATGCGGGCCGCTGCTGAAAAAGCGGGCCTGGGCTATCTGCAGTGCACCCTGGGCAAGACTCCGGCCCATGCGGAAAAGGCCGAAGAGCCCATGTTCATCGGTGGCGACAAAGCCCTGTATGCCGCCAATGAAGACCTGTTCAAGGTCATCGGCATCCCCAGCTATGTCGGAACCGTCGATGCGTCCTGCGCCGTCAAGCTCATCTCCAACATGATCGGCATGACCAACCTCGCCGTGCTCGCCGAAGGCATCAAGGTCGGCGATAAGGCCGGCCTGGACCGAACCCTGCTGCTCGAACTTCTGTCCGACACCGGCGCCCGCAGTTTCCAGATGGACGTGCGCGGACCGTGGATCGCGGCCGATGACTACAAGCCTCGCTTCGGACTCGATCTGGCGCTCAAAGACGTGCGCCTTGGACTGGAAATGGCCCGCGCCTGGGATCTTGATCTCAAGGCCATGGAAGCCGCCCTCGTGTATTATCAGAACGCCAGCGCGGCTGGATTCGGCAAGGAAGACTGCAACGCGGTTGCCAAGGTAGTCGGAAAATAATCGTTCTTTCTCAAGTTTTGGGGTTTTCGCGATAACGCGGTGAAAATGCCTTTTTGTTAGTCCCGGGGGAAGCGGCCTTTACCGCTTCCCGTTTCCTTCAGATGCGGTGAATGCCTTGCGCGGATATCCCGCGCAGGCGAAGAATATAACAGCCTGAAATCAAAGGAGAGACTGCATGAGACGAATTCTGTACGCCATCACGGCCCTGTTTTTTGTCCTTAACGTGACTTCGGCCTTGGCAGCCGAGTACAAAACCATGTCCATCAGGGCTGCCACGGCCAATCCCGAAGGCAGCTTGCACACCACAGCGATCAACAAGTTCAAGGAAATCGTCGAGAAGGAATCCGGCGGCAAGATCACCGTCCAGACGTTTTACGGCGGCTCCATGGGCGACGAACAGTCCAATGTCCGCCAGCTTCGCAATCAGGAAATTCACTTGGCCGTCCTGGCAGTGGGCAACCTGACCCCCTTCGCCTCCCAGGCCAACATCTTCTATCTGCCCTACATGTTCCCCAAGATAGACTCAGCCTATCAGCTCCTTGGAAATGACGCATTCTCCGTCAAGGTCGCCGACAAAGTCGTCGAACAGAGCGGCACACGTCCTCTGTCCTGGCTCATCGGCGGTTATCGCCACATCACCAACTCGAAAAAGCCCATCGCCAAGATCGACGACCTGCAGGGGCTCAAAATCCGCGTGCCCCCCGTCGCCGTCCAGCTGGAAGCCTTCAAGTCCTGGGGCATCGAACCTCACCCCCTGGCCTGGTCGGAAACCTTCAACGCTCTGCAGCAGGGTGTCATCGACGGACAGGAAAACCCGCATACCGTCAACCGTGACCAGAAGTTCTGGGAAGTCCAGAAGCATATCACCGAACTGCACTACATGCTTTGGGTAGGCCCCATGCTGGTCAGCGAAGCCTGGTATGCCAAGCTTGACGCCGACACCAAGGCCCTCGTGGACAAGGCCGCCAAGGAAGCGGCGCAGTTCGAATGGAAATGGGCAGCCGAGCAGGATGCCGTCGCCAAAAAGCAGTGCGTAGACAAAGGCATGGTGCTCACGGAGCTGACCGACGAAACCGTGTGGCAGGAAAAAGCCCGCACCGTATGGCCCCAGTTCGAGGAGCAGGTCGGCGGAAAGGCCATGATCGATGAAGCTCAGTCCCTCATGACTGCAAAATAAGCATAGCTTAAGGAGGCTGGCAGCCATGTCGAACCAGACAACGTCACTTATTCGCAAGTTGTATGATCATTTTGAAGAAATCTTGAGCGTGACGTGTGTCGGCGTCATGGTTGCCTGTCTCATGCTCCAGGTCGGAGCCCGTTGGGTCACAGGCTCCGGCGTCCCATGGACCGAGGAGCTCAGCAGATTCGCCTTTCTCTGGACCGTCTTTTCCGCCGCGCCGCTTGTGGCCAAACAATGCGCCCATGTGCGTATCAGCGCCCAGTACCTGCTCATGCCGCCGAAGTACCGGCTCGGGTTCAGAATTTTCACCGATTTTTTATGGATTTGCTTCAATCTCTACATCGCCTGGGCCAGCTGGCAGGTCGTCAGCAGCGGACTCTTGTATCCGGAGCTTTCACCAACCTTGAAGATAGTCAGGGGCTATGTGGAACTCATCATCCCGTTCGGGTTTGTGCTCATGAGCTGGCGGATATTGGAAAACTACTACATCCGCCTGAAAAATGGGACCCTGCTTCATCTGGTGCAAGAAGAATTTGAAATGGTGGGGAAATAGTATGGAACTCTCAGTAATGACCATGGTCCTGATTTCCCTGGGCGTTTTCTTTCTGCTCGGGATGCCGGTCTTCATGAGTCTGGCGATTTCTTCGGTAGTGGCCCTGACATTCGGCGGTTACCTGCCCATGTCCGTCATCCATAACTCAATTTTTGATGGCCTCAACATTTTCCCGCTGCTGGCGATCCCCTGTTTCGTCATCGCCGGGACGCTCATGGAGTACGGCAACATCACGAACCAGATCGTGGACGTGGTCAAGCAGATGGTCGGACGGATGCATGGCGGACTGGGCATAACGACCATCCTGGCCTGCACGTTTTTTGCCGCCATCTCTGGTTCGGGGCCCGGCACCGTGGCCGCCGTGGGCACGATCCTGGTGCCGGCCATGATCCGCAGCGGATACAGCAGGGACTACGCGGCGGGCGTTTCCTCCTCCGGCGGCACAATCGGATTGCTCATTCCGCCCAGCAACCCCATGATCATCTATTCGATACTCGGTAACGTGTCCGTGACGGCCATGTTCACGGCAGGCTTCATTCCGGGCTTCGTGGTCGCCATCGCCATGAGCACCACGGCCTGGGCGCTGGCGAAAAAACATGGTTTTCGCGGCGACGAAAACACTCCGCCCTTCCAACTGGGAAGCTTCTTGCGCAGCTGCCGGAAAAGTTTTTTCTCCCTGATGACGCCGCTCGTCATCCTCGGCTCGATCTATTCCGGCTTGTGCACCCCCGTTGAAGCGGCCGTGCTGGCCATTGCCTACGCCCTTTTCGTCGGAATCGTCGTCAATCGAGCCTTGCTGCCCATACACATCTACAAGGCCTTGCTGGAAGGGGCCCTGCTCTGCGGAGCCGTGCTGCTCATCGTGGGCACCTCGACCCTGTTCGGCAAGATCCTGACCTTCGAAGCGGCTCCGCAACGTTTGGCCGCCGCCGTCATGAGCATCTCCCAAAATCCTCATGTCGTCATGCTGCTGATCATCGGTGTGCTGATCATCCTTGGCATGTTCATGGAAACCCTCTCCACCATCATCATTCTGGTGCCCGTCCTGATGCCCATGCTCAACCTGGTGGGGATCGATCCCATCCACTTTGGCATCATCCTGGTGGTAACCAATGAAATGGCCCTGCTCACTCCGCCACTCGGAGTCAATTTGTTTGTCGCATCCCGAATAGCCAACCTCTCGGTTGAACGCATATCCATCGCGGTGCTTCCCTTCCTGCTCGCCCTGATCGCCTGCATCCTGCTTTTCACGTTTGTGCCGGAGATATCGACTTGGCTGCCGGAAACCCTGGGTATGGGTAAATAAGAACATCTGCCTGGCGGCGAACTTCTCGCCCCCAGGCATTACTTCAATATAAGGAGATCGATCATGCCTTTCGGATATAACGGAAAAATCCTTGTTGTGGACCTGACCACGGGAACGTGGACAGTCGATGAACACGACGCGACCTGGTATCGCACCTATTGGGGTGGCGGGGCCATGGCCAGCTGGTACATGCACAAGTTCATCCCCAAAAAGGCCGACCCGCTCGGCGCGGACAACGTCCTGGTCTTCGCGGCTTCCGTGCTGTGCGGCTGCGGCATGTCGGGTTTCAACCGCTACACGGTGGCGGCCATGAATCCCCTGACGGGCGGCTTTGGCGAATCCGAAGCCGCCGGATATTTCGGCCCGGAGATGAAGCACGCCGGCTTTGACGCCGTTGTCTTCAAGGGCAAATCCTCCAAACCCGTCTATCTGTGGATCAACAAGGGGCAGGTCGAACTGCGCCCCGCCGGCCAGCTCTGGGGCATGGAGAACGCGCCTTTCCTGGACGCCGTCCGCGCGGAACTGGGAGACAAGAAGATCCGCATCGCCTCCATCGGCCCAGCCGGCGAGAAGATGAGCCGCCTGGCCTGCATCATCAACGAGCTGGCACATGCCAACGGCCGCAGCGGCATGGGCGCGGTCATGGGCTCCAAGAATTTGAAAGCCGTCATCGTGCGCGGTGAGGAAGGCAGCATCGAACTCGCCAACCCCGAGGCCTTCAAGGAACTCAATCTGTTCCACCGCAAGCGCATCGGCGAACACATGCCAAACGTCGGCATGCGCAAATTCGGCACAGTGCAGCACATGATGGCCCAGCAGAACTCCGGTATCCTGCCGACCCGCAACTGGAAGGACTGCCAGTTCGAAGACGCGGCCAAGCTCGGCTGGGAAGGCTACGAGAAGGTCTTTGACGGCAACCACACCTGTTACAAATGCACCGTGGCCTGCAAACGCAAGGTCAACAACATCGCTGAAAAGCGCTACGGCGGACCCGAGTACGAAACCCTGGCCGCTCTTGGTTCCATGTGCGGTGTGGGCGATCTGGACGCCGTCTGCCGCGGTCACGAGATCTGCAACGCCATGGGTATCGACACCGTCGGGGCCGGTTCGGCAGTGGCCTTTGCCATGGAACTGGCGGAAAAAGGCATCCTCGACGCAAAGGACATGGGCGGACGGCTGATCACCTTCGGTGACGGCGCGGGCATGCTCGAACTTCTGGACAAGATCACTCGCCGTGAAGGACTTGGCGATGTCCTCGCCGATGGCGTCAAGCGTGCGGCCGAACGCATCGGCAAGGGCTCCGAGGAATACGCCTTCCACGTCAAGGGACAGGAACCGGCCTTCCATGACCCGCGCGGCAAAACCGGCGTGGGCCTTGGTTTTGCGCTGTCCCCCACGGGCGCGGACCATATCGAGGCCCCACACGAAGTGCCCTTCCAGCGTGAAGGCGTGAAGCTCGTCAACCCGCTCGGCATCATCGTGGCCCCCAAGGCTCTGGACAACGGCCCCGACAAGGTGCGCTACTTCATCGCGGGTGAAAAGACCTGGGCCATGAACAACACGCTCGGCATCTGCAACTTCGTGGTCGCGCCCCTCTTCGCCCTGAGCTACACCAAGCTGTGCGAAGTCGTTGAAGCGGTGACGGGCTGGTCGACCAGCCTGCACGAACTCATGCTCGTCGCGGAGCGCTCCATGGTCCTGGCCCGCATGTTCAACGTACGGGAAGGCATGGACAGCAAGGACGACACACTGTTCCGCCGCATGTTCGAGCCTCTCTCGGACGGTCCCCTCAAGGGCACGAAAATAGATCCGAAGGAATTCCAGAACATGCTCGACATGTACTATGCAATGATGAACTGGAATGAAAAAGGCATCCCGCGTGAAGGGGCTCTCTACAACCTGAGTCTGGAATGGCTGAGCTAGTTCACCCGCAATGGAAGATCATATGCTGATAAAGTTGATACTGGAAGCGATCCTCGGAAAATATGTTCCAGACAACCCGGACGCGTATGAAGTTCCCTTTGGGATGAATGTTGGAGAACTCATAGCCAAGCTTGGCATACCGGAGCATCTTGTCATGTTCGTCATCGTCAACGGACAAATGGCGACACTGGACACGATCCTTCAAGACAACGCGTCTGTTTCTTTATGTCCTTATATATGCGGAGGTTAGGATTGTGAACATTGAACTCAAATTCGGTCATGAATACAGAACGCTCACGATCCCGGATGACGCAGATGTCACAATCATGAAGCCGCGAGAACTGCCCGTATTATCCGACATCGGGGCCGCGCTGGAAGCGGCCCTCGACAATCCTTTGGAATGTGCAAAACTGGAGGGCAGGACCCAGCCCTCCAGCGTTGCCATCGCGGTCCCGGATGAAACCAGACCGGCCCCCTTGAAGATTCTCCTGCCGGTGCTCGTGGACAGACTCCTGCGCATCTGGCCAAAACTCGACCCGAAAAACATTCGCATCGTTGTCGGCGGAGGGCTGCACCCCGCCCCGGACGAAGCCCAGCTGGGACGCATCCTGCCCGACGATTTGCGCGGCTGCACCGTAGTCTCCCACGACGCGCTGACATCCCCGATGACGCATTTCGGCCTGACCAGCCGCGGCACGCCCGTTGAGATCAATGCGGCCTACGGCGAAGCCGAGCTCAAGCTCGTGATCGGCATGATCGACCCGCACCAGTTCCAGGGCATGACCGGCGGCGCCAAGGGCGTGGCCATCGGCTGCGCGTCCAAGGCGCTGATCCAGCACAACCACAGCCTGATGTCGGACCCGGCGGCCAGGGTCGGTAACATCCACGACAATCCCACCCGCCTCGACATCAACGAGGCCGGACGGATGATCGGGGTGGACCTGGCCATCAACGTCAGCCTGAACCCGGCCAAGAAAGCCGTCGCGCTTCTCGCCGGCGAGCCAGAAGCCGTGCTGCGCGCCGGCGCCGCATTTTCCGAACAGGTTTACGGGCTGCCGCTCGAAGAGCCTTTTGACATCGTCATCGCCTCATGCGGCGGAGACCCGAAGGACATCTGCCTCTATCAGGCGCAAAAGGGCCTCAATCTCGCCTCGCAATGCGCCGTGGAGGGAGGAAAAATCCTTCTTTTGGCCGCATGTCCCCAAGGGGTCGGCGACGATCATTATCAGAACTATGTCCGCCAGTTTTCAAACCCGGCCGAGCAAATGCGCGAGTTCGAGGAACTGGGCTTTCGGATGGGCGCCCACAAGGCCTTCCTTTTCAGCAGAACCCTGACCCGCTTCACGGTGGTCGTGGACTCGGAAATGGACAAGGAGACCCTGGCCGAATGCCATCTGCCCAAAGGTGATGCCCAGACAACCGTGGACCAGTGGCTGAGTGACGTTCCGACGGGTAAATCCCCGCGTATCGCGGTCGTCCCCAATGCCAACACGACCTATTTCTATCGGCCGACCCGATGAACGCAGGCGCAGCTTACTCCTTCCTTCCCGATCATGTTTTCCAGGACCGGGCGCTTCTGTCCGGCAGGTCAATTCAACAGGAAGTGGCGATCGGCATCGAACTCGGTGAAATGCCGTCACGCTATCGGCGCAACGCCCAGACCATGTTTCCGTGCGACCAGGCCCGCCTCGCCATGGCACGAGTGGTCCTGGTCGGCTGCGGCGGACTCGGAGGGCACGTGCTCGAGTTTCTGGTGCGGGCCGGGGTTGGAACCATCGTGGCCTGCGACCCGGACACCATCGAACTGCACAACGCCAACCGCCAGCTCTTGGCGACAACCGCGAGCGTCGGACAATTCAAGGCGCAGGCTGCCTGCTTGCGCGCGGTGGAGATCAACCCGCTGGTCAGCGTGGAGCCGATAACGGCCGAATTTCAGGCAGAAATATTCCGGGGCGCGGACATCGCGGTTGATTGTCTGGGAGGTATTTCGCAGCGAAAGGAGCTGCAGAACATCGCATCCGCGGCGAACATTCCGCTCGTTTCTGCCGGGGTTTCGGGATGGACTGCGCTTGTAAGCACCACCTGGCCGAATGAGACTGGGCTGGCTGAATTCATGGGCGGGAAAGGTGACAGCTGCGAACTTGTGCAAGGAATTCCCAGCACAGTCGTTGGATTTGCCGCATCGCTGCAAGCGACGGAAGTGATACGTATTTTGATCGGTGCGCCATCAGCGCTGCGCGGGAATCTTCTGGTGGCTGATATTGCTGAAATGCGTTTTTCTACAGTAAGTTTGCAGACAAAAATCCCGCATTGACATCAACTTGACCTGAGCATTCTCAAGGATGACCGCATAAACAGCGCGTGATGCGTGCTTTCCATGTGGGCATTCGCATCTATCCTGCTCATTCCGCGCTTCTTTTATTCGCCATCTCGTCTATACCCAATTTGCTCATGCGCCGCTGCAGCGTTGATCGTGACAATCCCAGCATTTTTGCGGCGCCCTTTGGGCCGGAGATGACCCCGCGAGAACGCGCCAAGGCCTGAATGATATGCTCCCGCTCAACGTCCTCGAGACTGCCGCCAGGCATGCTTTTCGGCAGTACACTTTTTGACTCTCTTGATTCATCGTTGAATATTGAATCCGTGCGTACTGCTTCTTCAATATCATTCTGAGTCAATTTTCCGGAGATGCTTTTCTTTATGAGCAGGGCATTGATGACGTTTCGCAATTCCCGGACGTTTCCAGGCCAACTGTGCTGTTCAAGTCGATGCAGGATGTCCTGTGAGAGCTGAATCTGCGGAAGTGAATATTGTTTGGAGAGCTGCGTCACGAAAAAGCTCGAAAGCGCGGGAATGTCGTCAACCCGATCTCGCAGCGACGGAATTTCCAAAGTACACGAAGAGAGCCTGTAATAAAAATCGCTCCGCACCTTTCCTTTGGCCACAGCGTCCTGCATTTTGACATTCGTTGCTGCGATCAACCGCGCATCAACGGACAACGAAAGGCTCTCCCCTACCCTTTCAAAACAACTGTCATCCAAAACGTGAAGCAGCTTGCTTTGCATTTCCTGATTGAGTTCCGCAATCTCATCCAAAAAGAGTGTTCCCTGATGGGCAAGCTCAAAACGGCCAATTCGCTTTGTTGCGGCCCCCGTGAACGCGCCCTTGGCATGGCCGAAGAGCTCGCTTTCAAAAAGGGTTGAGGCCATGGCCGGGCAGTTGACCTTCACGAACTGCATCTTGCGACGCTGGCTGTGACAGTGGATGTAATGCGCCAGACGGGTTTTTCCCGTCCCCGTCTCGCCGAGGATGAGGACGGGTATGTCCAGCACCGCCACGGCGTGCACCTTGGCCATGAACTGACGCATAAGCGGGCTTTCATAAAAGAACGTCTCGCAAGCGACATTCTCGCCTACAAACTGAACCTGATTGAGGCTCGATCCCTGCTCAAGGAATTCCATGGCCAAGAGGGACCCAAGTCCCACGGCGACATAGGGCGAGAGCTCCAGAAGAAACTCCATGATCTCATAGAGATTGTCCGGCTTTTGCCGGAAGGAACAATGCAGGGTGCCAATGATCTTGTCATTGAGGACAAGAGGGAAAGCCATCGTTGTCGTCAGGCCTGCCTCGGCCATGGGATGGAGCATGGATTCGGAGAAATGCTGGGAAATGTCCGTGATCACGACCGGCTTGCGCGAAGCGATGACATGTCCGGCCACGGTCGTCTTCTCCGCCTTGCGGATTGGCGAAAGCGAATTGATCACGGCGCCTTCAGCGGCAGTGAAATAGCTGAGCAGCTCGCTGTTGGGGTCGTAAAGATTGATGCACAACCGATCAAAATTGAATTGCTGCCGGAACAAACGCGCAAGGGTCTGCAGGAACACGTTTCGTGAAGACACCTGGCCCAGAGAAGAAACCAGCTCCCGGCTCATGGCATGCGCATTGGGCATGCGCAGGGTCTGAGCCTTTGAGGTTTTTGCGGATTCCATTTTTATTGTCCTTGGTGGCCGTATGCTCAAATCGAGCTGAATTGCCCAAATGTTGCCCGAAATCGGGCACTCTGTCTAGTTCCGCGCACAACCAGCACGACGCTGCCTGCACCTCTACTTAGAAATCTTTTAATTTCAGATGGTTGAGCAATCCCCTGAGGAGCATTTTTTTTGGAATGCTCCTTGCTAAATGAAGAAAAGAATACATCGAGCACATTCGATCTTTATATAAACCCATAATATGATTTTCATTGTGTAATGTATTTTCGAGAATTATTTTTATTGATCAATTCTTGTTTGATCAAGACTTTTTCTATCCTGAGATAATAAGAAATTGTGAATACTTAATTTTGATTTATTGAGGCAGATCGAGGCCGTGATTTCGGCATGATGCAGTCAAGAATATTTCTGTATCCCTCGATTCTACAATTTAACCGTTTTAGGAGGCGTACATGGCTATCGATTTTTTGGTACACGAAGCCGCTGATGGCGTTGGAGTAGTGGTTGTTGAGGGCTTGAAGGCCAATCAGGAAATCACAGGCTGGGTCATGAAAGAAGACCAGACCATCAAAATCAAGATCATCAGCGACATCCCGATCGGGCACAAGCTGGCCCTCAAAGATTTCGCCGCTGGAGATACAGTTTTCAAATACAATACCGACATCGGAAAGGTCGTGGCCCCCATCAAGAAAGGCGAACACTTGCACGTCCACAACGTCAAAACCAAGAGGTGGTAACTCATGCAGACTAAATTTTTCGGATACCGTCGTGAAAATGGCCGTGTGGGCATTCGTAACCATGTTGTCATCCTGCCCCTGGACGACCTGTCCAACGCCGCTTGCGAAGCGGTGGCGAACAACGTTCAGGGCACCATGGCCCTGCCGCATGCCTATGGCCGCCTGCAGTTCGGGGACGACCTGGACCTGTATTTCCGCACGCTGATCGGCACGGGTTGCAACCCGAACGTTGCCGCCGTCGTCGTCATCGGCATCGAGCCGCAGTGGACCAACCGCATCGTCGAGGGCATCGCCAAGACCGGCAAGCCGGTTGTCGGCTTCGCCATTGAGCAGAACGGCCAGTACAACACCATCTGCTCCGCGTCCCGCAAGGCCCAGGAATTCGTGCAGATGGCCACCGAATACCAGCGCACCGAGTGTGACGTCAGCGAACTGTGGGTTTCCACCAAGTGCGGCGAATCCGACACCACCTCCGGCATCGCCACCAACCCCACCGTCGGCAACGCCTACGACAAGCTGTATGAAAAGGGCTCCACCCTGCTCTTCGGCGAAACCACGGAACTGACCGGCGGCGAGCATCTTGTGCTCGAGCGTTGCGTCAACGATCAGGTGCGCAAGGACTTCCAGTTCTATTTCGACCGCTATGCCAAGGTCGTCGACGACCACAAGACCAGCGATCTGTCCGACTCCCAGCCGACCAAGGGCAACATCGAAGGCGGACTGACCACCATCGAGGAAAAGGCCCTCGGCAACATCCAGAAGATCGGTCGCAAGGCCCCCGTTGTCGGTTGCCTGGAAAAGGCCGTCGCCCCCACCGGCCCCGGCCTGTGGTTCCAGGATTCCTCCTCGGCCGCGGCCGAACAGGTCACCTTGTGCGCCGCTTCCGGCTTCGTGGTTCACCTGTTCCCCACCGGCCAGGGCAACATCATCGGCAACCCGATCCTGCCCGTCATCAAGCTGTGCTCCAATCCCCGCACCCTGCGGACCATGTCGGAGCACTTTGACGTGAACGTTTCCGGCCTGCTGCGCCGCGAAATCAACATGGATCAGGCCGGCGACATGCTGCTCGAAATGATGATCCGCACTTGCAATGGCCGCATGACGGCCGCTGAAGTGCTCAATCATCGTGAGTTCATCATCACCCGTCTGTACGAAAGCGCATAACCTCCTGAAAAATCCCCCTCTCCCGATTCATGCTGGGAGGGGGGGATAATTGCATGCCGCCATGGCGGCACTGAACACCGCAACGCATCGAATGAGAATGAAAGAAATGTGCAGGAACAACTCAGTACAAAATACGACAGGAAGAAATTCAATTTCATCCGTGCCTGTCATTACGGATAATAGCGCATAATGTAGGGATAAGCATATCGAATCTGCGCAAAGATCATTCGTACTGACTTTTTCTGCTGTTACCTTTTCAAGGGAAATGTTTCGCATGTCGCGAACATATAAATAGTGAACAAGGAGTTGGTATGAAACTGCGCAAAAGCATGTGTCTCTTCCTGATGGTGCTCTTTATCGGTCTTGCTGCCTCCGGCAACGTCTTTGCCAAATATCCCGACAAATCGATCAACATGATCATCGCCTTCACGGCGGGCGGCTCAAGCGACGTGCAGGCCCGGATCATGCAAAAGTATTGGAACAAATACTCTGATCAGCAGTGGGTGTTCATCTATAAACCCGGTGCCGGCGGAGCCATCGGTTTCGGTGAAATCGCGATGTCCAAGGCTGATGGCTACACCATCGGCGGCATCAACATCCCCCACCTCGTTCTCCAGCCCCTGGTCCAGAAAGCCCAATTCTCCCCCGACGATTTTGCCTACATCTGCCAGGTGGTCAACGACCCCCAGGCCGTGGCCGTGCGCAAGGACAGCAAGCTCAAATCCGTGAAGGACGTCTTCGAGTTCGCCAAGGCCAACCCCGGCAAGCTTAAAGTCGGTCTTGTCGGCCCCAACAGCGGTCATCACCTCATGTTTCTTGACGTGAAGGGCAAGTTCGAATTCCCGGTCACGGAAGTTTTCTACAAAGGCGCCGCAGACCAGAACGCCGCCCTGCTTGGCGGCGAAATCGACGTCATGTTTGGCAACTTGAACGACGTCATGCGCAGCCTGGAAGAAATGACCGTGCTGGGTCTGGCCGCTGAAAAACGCAACGCGTTCCTGCCCGAGGTCTCCACCCTGCGCGAACAGGGCTACGATGTGGTGTCCGACATCCGCCGGGCTTATGTCGCACCCAAGGCCATCGACAAGGCGCAGCTCGACTTCCTGCGCGCAACATTCAAGAAAATCAGTGAAGATCCCGAGTATCTGGCCGACATGAAGACCGCAGGTCAGCCTACGGAATACATGGATGGCGATGCATTTGCCGTCTACGTCAAGGAGCAGAGCGAGTTTGCCAAGGCTTCCCTCGAAAAGGCCGGCCTGCTGAAGTAGTTCCCGTTCACGTATCGGGGAGGCTCCCCTCCCCGATACTCCAGGAGCATCTGATGATGGAATTCATTCTCCCCGCAATCGGGCACTTGTTTGAACCGCTGAACATATTTCTCATGGTCCTCGGCCTGACCGGCGGAATCATCGTCGGAGCCCTTCCGGGCCTGACCGCCACCATGGGTGTGGCCCTCATGGTCCCCGCCACCTTCGCCATGGACGCCACCAGCGGACTGATCATGCTGGGCGCCATCTATGTAGGTGCGATATATGGCGGGTCCAATTCCGCCTGCCTAATCTGCACCCCCGGCACGCCCTCGTCCGTAGCCACGACGTTTGACGGCTGGCCCCTGTGCAAGAGTGGCCATGCCGACATCGGCCTGAACACCTCGCTCCTGTCTTCCGTCTTTGGCGGCATCGTGGGCACGGTCTTCCTTCTGCTTCTCGCCGCACCGCTGGCCCGCTTCGCGCTCCAGTTTGGTGGGCCCGAAAATTTCTGGCTGTGCATTTTCGGCTTGTCGACCATCGCGGTCATGTCCTCGGGCAATATCGTCAAAGGTCTCTTGGGCGGCGCCATCGGCCTGACCGTTGCCACGATCGGCATTGACCCGAACGAAGGAGTACCCCGCTTCACCTTCGGGTATTACCCTCTGATCCAGGGCGTTGAAGTCATCCCGGCCATGATCGGTCTGTTCTCCTTTTCCCAGGTGTTGACCCTGATAGGCAGCTACAAACCGTTCATCGCCGACTACAAGCCAACTGCCGGAGCACTCCGTCACGTCGTGAGCGCTCTTGTCGGCCGGTGCAAAGTCATTTTGCTGCGCTCGTCGATCATCGGCACCCTGGTGGGCATGCTGCCCGGTGCTGGCGGGGAGATCGCCTCCATCATCGCCTACAATGAAGCCAAACGCTGGGACAAGCATCCCGAGCGCTACGGCACCGGCGTGATCGAAGGAGTTGCGGCCAGTGAAAGCGCGAACAACGCGGTCATTGGCGGCGCCCTCATCCCCATGCTCACCCTGGGCATTCCCGGCAGCGCGGTGGCGGCGGTCATCCTGGGCGCTCTGCTGGCCAAGGGCATTCAGCCCGGCTTCAAGGTTTTCACCGCCACCGGCGACCTTGCGTACACGTTCATCATGTCGCAATTCGCGGTGAACCTGCTCTTGATTCCCATCGGGCTGGTGCTCGCACGGATCATGACAAAGCTGCTCAGCATCCGCCTGACCTATGTCGCCATCGGCATCGTGGTCCTGTCCGTCATCGGCGCATATGCCATCCGCAACAGCATGCTCGACGTCTGGATTGTCCTCGCTTTCGGCTTCATCGGTTATTTCTCGAACCTTGTGGGCCTGGATACCGGAGCCATGGCTCTTGGCATCATTCTTGGCCCCATGATCGAGGAAAACCTCGGCAGATGCGTTCATCTCTCAAAGGCTTCCGGTGGTTCCGTGATAAATGTATTTTTCGAGAGTCCTATCGCCGTCCTGCTCATGGTCCTGACCGCGCTGTCCCTGCTCACGCCGCTTTTTCTCGACTGGAAACGCAAACGCATGGAGGCCAAATGCGCCTGCGCACCGACGTCCTTGAAGGAGGGCCCCCCCGATGCGTAGCCGTACTTCCGATATTGCCGCCGGGCTGGCCACTCTTGTCGTTGCCGGGGTATTCCAGGCTCAAACTGGGGATCTTGATGGCGTAAGCCTGCTTTTCCCCAGGATGCTGATCATCTTCATGACCATTGGGGGCCTGTACATTTTCGCATGCGGTCTCCTGACCCCCCGGACTCGTGTCGACGAAGCTCCCTGCGAGCTCCCGGCAGAGGAACCGGTGGCGGTGAAACGCGTAGTCATCATCGCCCTTGGTGCCATTGTTTACGTGGGCATCATTCCCCTGCTCGGATTTTATCCGGCTTCGGTGCTGTTCCTCTTTTGCATGTCCATGATCCTGAGCGATTCGAGCGTCACCACCGCCAGGAAGGCGCTGACGTCGGCTATTTTTACCGTGGTGCTGTGCGTCGCCGTCTGGTTCGGATTTGCATTTTTGCTGGGTGTTCCGACACCGCAAAGCATGTTCTTCTAGTCCGGCACCCCGCTTTGTTATTACACCCCTGTCAGGCGCCAACTCGTATCGCGCACGGCAGGGGTGCATTTGGTCAAAGATGCCAACAAAAATTAAATTCGTGGTCGGCATATGTTCCTGAATATCGGTATTTGCGTCCTTTTCCCGATTTGACGGCCCCCCATACGACTTGCCGATTTCAGAAAATGACCGTACGCGCTCCTGTACCGCACTGCATAGCCTGACCCAGATTCCACAAGCGAGCTCATGATAACGATGCCAATTAACGTTTACGGAGAGATATATGTCGCTGACCCCACCC
Organism: Desulfomicrobium sp. UBA5193; assembly: GCA_002412965.1. Classification (GTDB taxonomy): domain Bacteria; phylum Desulfobacterota; class Desulfovibrionia; order Desulfovibrionales; family Desulfomicrobiaceae; genus Desulfomicrobium. The sequence continues at coordinate 394,521 of DHWB01000003.1, read as the reverse complement.
AGCTTTGAAGAAGTCGCCCGGGAGATTCAGGGCAAGAAGATTCTTGTCGCCAACCGGGGCATCCCTGCCCGCAGAATTGTCCGCTCCATCAAGGAAGTCTTCCAGGCCGTACCCATGATCACGGCCACGGATGTGGACAAGACCGCGCCCTTCACCGCCGGCGCCCAGGAGCTCCTGCATCTCGGAGAGAACCCGCGCGCATATCTGGACATCGACAAGGTCATCGCCATGGCCAAGGCCAGAGGCGTGGCGGCCATCCATCCAGGATGGGGCTTCGCCTCCGAGGACGAGTCCTTCCCCTCCAAATGCGCCGACGCCGGCATCCTCTTCATCGGCCCCACCTCAGAGGCCATGCGTCTTCTGGGCAACAAGGTGCAGGTCCGGGCTCTGGCTCAAAAGCTGGGCATTCCCGTGGTGCCGGGCTCCGAGGGAGCCGTCTCCGTGGAGGAGGCCAAAGAGGTGGCCGCCCAGATCGGCCTGCCGGTCATGCTCAAGGCGGAAGGCGGCGGCGGTGGACGCGGAATCTACGAAGTGTTCAGCGAAGACCAGCTGGCCGACGCCTTCGTCAAGGCATCGACCCTGGCCCAGGCTTCTTTCGGCAATCCGCGCCTGTATGTGGAACGCCTGCTGACCTCGATCCGGCACATCGAAATCCAGGTCATCGCCGACAAGTACGGCAACGTCTTCGCCTTCGACGAACGCGACTGCACGGTGCAGCGCAACCACCAGAAGCTGGTCGAGATCACTCCCTCCCCCTGGCCGGGCATGACCCAGGAGCTGCGCGACCAGCTCAAGGACTACTCGCGTCAGCTGGTCCGCGCAGTGGGCTACTACTCGCTGTGCACCGTGGAATTTTTGGTCGATGCGACGGGGCGTGCCTACCTCATCGAGGTCAACACCCGCCTGCAGGTCGAGCACGGCATCACCGAATGCCGCTACGGCATCGACCTGGTCGAGGAGCAGATCGCCGTGGCCTTCGGGGCCAAGCTGCGTCTGACCGACGAGAACTGCACGCCGCAGAGCCATGTCATGCAGGTCCGCATCAACTGCGAAGACCCGCAGCACGATTTCAACCCCAACGCCGGACGCATCACCCGCTACATGTCCCCCGGCGGTCCCGGCGTGCGCGTGGATTCCTGCGTCTGCGCCGGGTATGAATTCCCGTCGCAATATGATTCCGCCGCCGCCCTGCTCATCGCCTACGGCCCCGAGTGGAGCAAGGTGCTCGGGATCATGAAGCGCGCCCTGGGTGAGTATGTCATCGGCGGCATCAAGACCACGATCCAGTTCCACCGCCAGATCATCGCGCACCCCCGCTTCCGCAGCGGCGACTACGACACCAATTTCGTGGCCAATACTCCTGAGCTCATGCANNATTTCGGCCCACGGCTACAACCCGCACGTCAAGCTCGGGGACTACCGCACCCGGGAAAGCAAGCGCATGGACCCCTTCAGGCCGTCCCTGCCCAACGTCGAACCCGAATACTATGAGTACCCCTACCCGCGCGGGGACCGGGACGCGATCCTGTCGTACGTTCGCGATTCCGGCCACGTCCATTTCACGGACACCACCGCCCGCGACATCACCCAGTCCAACTCGGGCAACCGTTTCCGGCTGGCAGAAGACCGCATCATCGGCCCCTATCTGGACAACTGCGGGTTCTTCTCCCTGGAGAACGGCGGCGGCGCGCATTTCCACGTGGCCATGCTGGCCAACATGACCTACCCCTTCTCCGAAGCCAGGGAGTGGAACGAGTTCGCGCCCAAGACCCTGAAGCAGCTGCTCATCCGCTCCACCAACGTGCTCGGCTACAAGCCCCTGCCGCGCAACATCATGCGGCGCACCGGCAAGATGATCTGCGAGCACTACGACGTCATCCGCTGTTTCGATTTCCTGAACCACATCGAAAACATGCGCCCCTTCGCCGAGATGGCCCTGGCTTCCAGCAAGAACATCTGGGAACCGGCCATCTCCCTGTCCTTTGCCAAGGACTTTGACGTGGCGCATTATCTGGGCGTGGTGCGGGAGATCATCGACATGAACGCCGAGGTCCAGGGCTGCTCCAAGGACGCCGCGGAAAAGACGTTCATCCTGGGACTTAAAGACATGGCCGGATCATGCCCGCCGATCTTCATGACGAACCTGGTCACGGCCATCCGCAAGGCCCACCCGGAGCTGGTCCTGCACTATCACCGCCACTACACGGACGGCCTCTTTGTCCCGGCCGTGGCCGCGGCAGCGAAGGCTGGTGCGCACATCGTGGACACGGCCATCGGCGCCTCGGTGCGCTGGTACGGCCAGGGCGAGGTGCTCTCCACGGCGGCCTATATTGAAGAACTGGGGCTCAAGACCAATCTGAACAAGGACATGATCCGCACCACCGGTTTCGTGCTGAAGCAGATCATGCCCTACTACGACCGCTACACGGCCCCCTACTTCCAAGGCATCGACTACGACGTCATCGAGCACGGCATGCCCGGCGGCGCGACCTCTTCCTCCCAGGAAGGAGCAATGAAGCAGGGTTACATCCACCTCTTGCCCTTCATGCTCAAGTTTCTGGCCGGAATCCGCAAGATCGTGCGCTACCACGATGTGACCCCGGGCTCCCAGATCACCTGGAACACGGCCTTCCTGGCGGTGACCGGCGCCTACAAGCGCGGCGGGCGGCGAGGCTTGCGCAAGCTTTTGTCCGTGCTGGACCAGGTGGTCACGCTGCCCGAAGAGGCGCTGACCGACGAAATCAGGACCGAGCGTCTGAATATCTACCAGGACGCCAACGATGCTTTCAGGAACCTGCTGCTCGGAAAATTCGGCCGTCTGCCGCTCGGGTTCCCGCAGGACTGGGTCTATGAATCGGCCTTCGGGCCCGAATACCGGGAGGCCATCGCCCGACGCACGGAATGCTCCCCGCTGACGACGCTTTCGGATGTGGACGAGACCAAGGAGCAGCAGAGCCTGGCCGAACACATCGGACGCACCCCGACCGAAGAGGAGCTGCTCATGTATCTCAGCCATCCGGGCGATGCACTGACGACCATCAAGTTCGTGGGCCAGTACGGCGACTGCAACCGCCTGCCCCTGCACATCTGGTTTGAGGGCATGGGAGCCGGGGATGAGATCATGTTCAAGGATTCGGCAGGCAAGCATCATGTCCTGTCCATGCAGCACATCTCCCGCCCGGACGACCAGGGCATGAGCCTGGTCTCCTATTCGCTGGATTCCGAGTCCTTCACCCAGCAGGTCAAGGTGGCCGAAGCCACGGGCAAGAACGAGAGCGCGATGGAAAAGGCCGACCAGCGCGACCCCTACCAGGTCGGCTCGCCTTCCAGCGGGGATCTGTGGGTCATGCTCGTCAAACCGGGCGATATGGTCAAAAAGGGTGATGAGTTGTTCAACATTTCGATCATGAAGCAGGAAAAATCGATCCTGGCCCCGGTGGACGGCATGGTCGAGCGCGTACTCAAATTCGCGGACTATCAGGACGACAAGAAGATGGTGCCGGTCAAGGAAGGGGAACTGCTGGTCGTGCTTGTGCCGGCACCCCGCAAATGTCCGACCTGCGCCGCTCCGGTGACCAGGGACGAATTCAAGTTCTGCACCTCCTGCGGCCAGAAAGTATAAACGCAAAAGGGAGCGGAAAAGCGTCAACCGGACGTTCTTTCCGCTCCCTTTTTTTGAGCAACCCGCACAGTTTGATGATCTTACAGACACCGCGCCATCAGAGGAATCATGCCATCCCCGAAAAGCCTGACGCGCATTGAAGAGCTGGTTGATCTGGACGCGGCCCTTGCGGCAGCCCTCGAAGCCGCACGCGAGGCCTGCGCGATCCTTGTCCAGGGGCAGAGTCAACTCACCGAAGGCATGGTCAAGACCAAAAGTCCGGGCGACGTGACCACACTCATCGATCGCCGGGCCGAAGACGCCATCCGCAGTCATTTACAGGCCAGGTTCCCCGAATTCGCCTTTACCGGCGAAGAAGGCGGCACCAGCGGCCATTCGCGTTGCCGCTGGATCGTGGACCCCCTCGACGGGACCATGAACTACGTACACGGATTTCCCTTCTATGCCGTCTCCCTGGCCCTCACCGTGAACGATGAGATCGTCCTCGGCGTTGTCGCCGACCCGGTGCGCGGCGAGACCTTCCACGCCCTGCTTGGCCGCGGAGCCTTTTTGAACGGCAAACCCATCCATGTTTCAGCCACCTGCGAACTGGAAAAGGCCCTGGTCGGCACGGTGGTCCCTCCGCCACGCTGGCCTGGACACGACGCATACCTGCGACGATTCTGCCGCCTGTCCACGAAGGCGGCGGGCATCCGGCGTGCGGGCGCGGCGGCCCTCGATCTGGCCTATGTCGCGGCGGGCCGCCTGGATGGATTTTTTGTCGAGAGCCTCAAGGCGTGGGATATCGCGGCTGGGATGCTTCTGATCACCGAGGCAGGGGGCAGGACGGCGGACATTTTCGAAGAAGGCTCACCGCTCGTAACCAATCGTCTCGCCGCCGCAAACGGACACCTCCTGCCGGCATTGCTCGGCGTACTGTCGGATCAAATCTGAGCATATAACTCTGAGCATATAACGACTGCACTGCAAATAGTCGTCATCCCCTTGAAGAAGGGGATCCATGCTTTTTTCCAACAATCTGAAAATAATGACTTTCCGCGCAACCAGACCTGACCAGCCTTCGGAGGAAAGACTTTTAAGACACCCCGGGACTTTTTGCAGTGCCCCATACAATGACAAAGGGGAGTTTCCCCCCCTTTGTCGACGTATCGTGCCAGGTCAAACCTTCTTGACCTGCTTGTCCTGCTTTTCCTTTTTCTTGTCGGCTTCTTTGTGCGCCTTCTGCTTCTGCTGTTTGTCCTTGTCCTTCTTTCCGCCTTTGTCGCCCATGATCCACTCCTTGGTGTAAAAGATCCTGTTCATACAATGGCTCCAGATTTCAGGTCGCAATGCGCGCGTACGAGAATCGGAGCTGCCATAAAGGAAATTTGTTTTGTTCGTAGCACGTTGGAAGCCGTGCGGCAATGTCTTCATAAGGTTCCGAAATACTGAATTTCATGATGCGCCGACGCGCACCGGCTCCCATATCCCCGCACAGTGGACACTCTCGCCGGAACTGACTAGACAATGGTTTGCGAACAACGTCAGGTATACTCCCCAATTTTTCGGATCCGACCCAATCCCCCGACATCCCGGTTCGCCCACACACTTTTTTTACCACCAGACCTTTCAAGGAAGCATATGTCATTTACTCAACTTGGCCTGCGGGCCGAACTGCTCAAAGCCGTCAAGAACAAGGGCTACGAAGCCCCCACCGCTATCCAGGCCAAGGCCATCCCCGTCATCCTCGCAGGCCGGGACATCCTGGCGCGGGCCCAGACCGGCACGGGAAAAACGGACGCCTTCGCCCTGCCTATCGTCGAGACCCTGAGCCAGACCCACGGCAACGGACATCACCCCCGCGCCCTGGTCCTCACTCCCACACGGGAACTGGCCCTGCAGGTCGGCGAAAGCATCAAGGCGTATGCGCGCAAGGTCTCCCTGCGCTGCACCGTGGCCTTCGGTGGCGTGCGCATCGAACCGCAGATGGAGCGTCTGCAGCGCGGCATCGACATTCTGGTGGCCACGCCTGGTCGCCTGCTTGATCTCGCGGGACAGGGATATCTGAACCTCGCCGCAATCGAGTTCCTGGTCTTCGACGAGGCGGACAGGATGCTCGACCTGGGATTCAGCGGGGAGATCAACCAGATTCTCGACCTCCTGCCGACGGAGCGCAGGACCATGCTCTTTTCCGCCACCTACACGCCGCAGATCAAGGCGCTGGCCGCGAAAATGCTGGACAAGCCCGAATACATCGAGATCACGCCCGACACCGCCGCCGCTGAAGCCGTCGTGCAGAAGGTGCACCTCGTGAACAAGGACAACAAGCTCCCCCTCCTGCTGCACCTGATCACCAAGGAGCACAGCAGCCGCATCCTGGTCTTCGCCCGCACCCGGACCTGGGCCAACAGGCTGACCGACAAGCTGGCCGCCCACGGCGTCAGCGTCGCCGCTCTGCACGGCAGCAAGAGCCAGTCGCTCCGGAAGCGGACCCTCGAAGAGTTCAAGGACGGCAAGATCCACATCCTCGTGGCCACGGACGTGGCCGCGCGCGGACTCGACATTTCTAACCTGCCCTACGTTGTCAATTACGACATCCCCAACTCCCCCGAGGATTACGTGCATCGCATCGGACGCACCGGCCGCGCGGGAGTCAGCGGCATCGCCGTGTCCCTGGTCAGCCCCGAGGAGCGCAACCTGCTGCTCGCCATCGAAGACCTGCTCCGCCACCAGATCCCGGTGGAAGCGGTCAAGGGATTCACGGAAGACAGTGACGTCCCGGATTTCGTGCTCTACCGTCCGGGCAATCCGAAGAGCGAGCGCAACGCCCCCAGGGCGATCAAGGAGCTGGTGGCCAAGAAATCTCCGGCCAAGCTGACCGTCCAGGGCCGAGGCAAAAAGCCGAAGGATGCGCAGCCCGACTCGACGACGCGCGGCAAAAAGAACGAAAACGCGGACGCACGGACGGAAGGCAAGGATTCGCGGCCCGATTCCAAACCGCGCAGCAGAAACACCGAGAAGCCTGATGCGCGGAAAGGGGAAGCCGGACCGGATTCCAAAGGACGCGGCCGACGAAACGAGAGAACTCAGACGGGGTCCGAGAAAGGCTCGGGTCCGGACTCGAAGGGACGCGGCGGACAAGGCAGGAAAGGGGAAGATGGCAGGTCCGGAACCGGCACCCCAAAAGCCCACGGCTCGCGTAACAGTTCCGACACGCAGCGCACCGGACGTGCCGAGAGGCCTGCAAAGCCCGGCCAGAGCGGCAGGCAGGGGCGTCCTGCCCGCGGTAGCAAACGCGGCTGACACAAGCACCCGGCATGGACAAGGTCCTCTTCTCCCTGACCATCATCGTCACCGGCCTGGGCATGGGTTGGCTCGTGCGCATGGCCGTGGACGCAGGCCGGCTGCGCCTGCCCGTCGACATGCCGCGACTGCGCGTGGGTCTGCAGAAAGCGGCGCTCCTGTGGGTCCTGCCCCTGACCTATTGCGGGGCCATCTGGAACCTCTCCCTGGACGACGTGGAACTCGTGGCCATGCCCTTCGTGGGGGCCGCGGTCTTCCTGACCGGCGGCTTCCTGGCCTTGGCCGCAGCCAAACCCCTGAAACTCGATTCGCGCCAGACCGGGGCCTTTTACTGCTGCGGCTCCTTCACCAACATCGGAGCCATCGGGGCCATGGTCTGTCACACCTTCCTGGGCGAGGCGGCCTTCGCCCTGGTGCCGGCTTACAAACTCTTCGAGGAGGTCGTCTATTTCTCCTTCGGCTTTCCCCTGGCTCGGGCCTACGCCGAAGGCGGGAGGCAGGGCAATGGGGCCTTGGCAGGCCTGCGGCGCGTCGTGACCGACCCCTTCATCATCGTGGCCCTGTCCTCCATGCTGCTTGGAGGACTTCTGAACCTCTCCGGGCTGCAGCGCCCTGCCTTCTTTCCGCTGCTCAACAGCATCCTCGTCCCGCTGGGGTCGCTGATGATGCTCTTCTCCATCGGCCTTGCCATGCGCTTCGCCCGCCTGGGAGGCTATCTGCGTGAATGCGCGGTCATCACGGGCATCAAGTTCGTGTGCATGCCCCTGCTGGCCACCTCGGCCGCTGCGCTCCTGGGCTTCGGAAGCATCCTTGATGGAATGCCCCTCAAAGTCGTGCTCATTCTGTCATCCATGCCCGTCGCCTTCACGGCCCTCATCCCTCCTTCCATCTACGACCTGGACATCGACCTGGCCAACGCCTGCTGGTTTGCCTCCATGCTGGCCATGATCGGGGTGCTGCCCATGCTGCACTGGCTCACGGGACTGCTCTGAACATCCGGCCCTCCTTGACACCATCACGTATTTCTGTTTCCGGAGGAGAGCCGTCAAACCGCGTCCCGACCGGAGATTCATGCCCAGCTTCGCCCGTGGCCCATTTTCCCGCTTGCTCCGGAGCCTCATTCCGCTCCTGCTGGTTCTTCTCGCGCTGACACTTCCTGCCGGGGCCGCGACCTTCGCCCCGCGTATTCTCGTCGTCCACTCCTACCACCAAGGCAACCGCTGGACCGACAACATCGTAGCCGGCCTGCATGCCGCCCTCTCGACCGGTGCGCCCCAGGCCGAGATCGCCGTGGAATACCTCGATACCAAACGCTTCCTGCCGGAACGCGTCTTTGCCACGACGGAACCACTCTTCCGCGCCAAATATCGCGACTTCCGCTTCGACGTCATCATCACCTCCGACGACAATGCCCTGGCCTTCGTCCTCGGCCTGCGGGACGAACTCTTCCCCGGCATTCCCCTGGTCTTCTGCGGCATCAACGACACGACAATCTACCCCCTCGGGCCCGGGAGCAATACCACCGGCGTCATCGAGGACTTCAACATCAAGGGCGCCCTCGACATCGCCCTGGACCTGCTGCCCGATACGCGGCACGTCTACTCCATCAACGACTCGACGGAATCGAGCCTGGCCAACATTCACAGGCTGCGCGAAATCATGCCGCAGTACTCAGGCCGTATATCCTTTACGGAACTCTCCAACATCACGGCTGAGGAATTGGTCTCCAAAGTCCGTGATCTGCCCGGCAACAGCATCATCCTGCACCTCAACTTCTTCCGAGACAGCCGCGGTCGCACCTTCAATTTCCGCGAGTCCATCGAACTCGTGGGAAAGGCCACCGAACGCCCCATGTTTACGGCCTGGGACTGGTACCTAGGGCATGGTGTCGTAGGAGGACTTCTTGTCAGCGGGCACAAGCAGGGCGAACTATCTGCCGGCATGGCCCTGCGCATCCTGCAGGGCGAGCCGGCCGAGTCCATCCCGATCCAGCGCGAGAGCCCCAACGCCTATATGTTCGACTATATTCAGCTGCAGCGCTTCGGCATCGACGAACGTCTCCTGCCCGAGGGCAGTGTGGTCATCAACAAGCCCGAGACATTCTACTACCGGTACCACGACCTCATCTGGAGTGCTGCGGGACTTTTCTCCTTCCTGACAATGGTCATCTGCGTCCTGACCGTGAACATCGCCCACCGCCGCCGCACCGAGGGGGAACTCGAGGCCATCCTGGCCAACTCCCTGGTGGGCATCGTATTTCTCAAAAAGGGCCGCCACATCGTCAAGGTCAATCAACGCGTGCAAAGCTTCCTCGGCTACCAGCACGATGAACTGACCGGCCACGAAGCGTCGATCCTGCATCTTTCGCAACGGGCGTATGATCGCTTCGGCGAGCTCTACTACGAGCGATTGCGCCGCCGGGAACTCATCCATGTCGAGTTCCGCCTCCGGCGCAAGGACGGCTCCCCCCTGTGGTGTCTCATTTCGGGCAAGGCCCTTCATCCGCCCGACCTCGACCGCGGAGTGATCTGGGTCATCGATGACGTCAGTGACCGCAAGGCCGCAGAAAAGGCGCTGCGCCAGTCTCGACGAGAACTCGAACAGCGGGTGGAGGAACGCACGGCGGCGCTTTCCTCGGCCAACGCCAGCCTTGTTCGCGAAATTCAGGACCACAAGCGCACGCTGGAAATGCTCGAAGGCCATCAGAAGCAGTATTACCGCAACCTGCAGGCCATCTTCGACAGCCTGCCCGATGCCATCGTGACCGTGGACACGCAGATGCGCATCCTCGAAGTCAACGAATCCTTTGTGACATATACCGGATTGCCCCGGGTGCGGCTCCTGCGCAGCCACCTCACCGACACCGGTCTGCCTTGCGTGCCCGCGGCCCTGGGCATCATCCAGCAGACCATCTCGACCGGCAAACCCGTGACCGAACGGCGTGTGCAATGCGGAAACGGCGATCACGGCGGCTCCACCTTCATTCTAAGCACGGCGCCCTTCCTCGACCACGAGGGGACATTTTCCGGAGCAGTGCTTGAAGTCCGTGACATCAGCCGTCTCGTGGAACTCGAAAACAAGCTCCACGAACGCACCCATTTTGGCAACATCATCGGCGCCAGCGACCCCATGCAACGGGTTTTCGCAGCTATCGAGAAATTCATGGACTATGACGCCACCGTCCTGATCCAGGGCGAATCCGGTACGGGAAAGGAACTCGTCGCCGAAGCAATCCATTACGGTGGTCAGAGCAAGGACGGCCCCTTCGTCAAGGTCAACTGCTCCGCCCTGCCGGAAGCGCTTCTGGAAAGCGAGCTGTTCGGGCATGTGCGCGGAGCCTTCACCGGGGCTGTCCGGGACAAGGTGGGCCGGTTCGAGGCAGCCGAAAGTGGAACCATCCTGCTGGACGAAATCGGTGACATCTCGCCGGCCATCCAGCTCAAGCTCCTGCGCTTCCTGGGCCAGAAGGAGTTCGAGCGCGTTGGAGAGAACAGAACGCGCAAGGCCAACGTCCGAGTCATCACGGCCACCAATGTCGACCTGGCCGACAAGGTCCGACAGGGCCAATTCCGAGAGGACCTCTACTACCGCCTCAAAGTCATGGTCGTGAACATGCCTGCCCTGCGACACCGCGGAGCGGACATAGCCCTTCTGGCCGGACACTTCGCCGAAATGTACGCCAAACGCTTCCGCAAGGAGATCCGCGGCTTCGAGCCCGAGGCTCTGAACGCCCTGGTCAACCACGACTGGCCCGGCAATGTCCGCGAACTCAAACACGTCATAGAGCATGCCTGCATCATCTGTCCGGAAGGCTCCATCCGGGTCGAGCACCTGCCTCCCGACGTCATGGCTGCCCGCATCACGGCACCCGTCCAGAGCCGCAGGGGAAACGGCCAGCGGCAGGCAGAAGCCCTCCTGGACCGGGAGACTCTCGTCGCGGCGCTGGACGCCGTCCGCTGGAACAAGAGCAAAGCCGCACGCTCCCTCGGTGTCAGCCGAACCACCCTCTACCGCAAGATGGAAGAATTCCGTCTCAATTGACCAAACTGCTCCTTGACCACTTGTTACATTTTGTTCGTTACAAATTGTAATATAGTACACCTGTCCATAGCTTCAACGCCCCCCGCATCTCTTCTGAATTCCACGCACCACTGGCGCAGTCGCACTGAGCACGCCACATGCCTGCCTTCGGCACGGCCGTTGCTGATAGCCTGTCGTGGCGGCCCCTGCCACATGCCGGAGGTCGGGTCGTTTTCATCCTTTCATTTTATCCGTTTTGGAGGAATGCATGAAAAAGCTCTTGTTGATCTGTCTGGTCCTGCTCGTCGCGGCGCCCATGGCCATGGCCAAGAAGTATCCCACCAGGGACATCACGAACATCGTTGTTTGGGGTGCTGGTGGCGGCACAGATGTCTGCAACCGCATCGTTTCGGCCGAGATGGCGGCCATCCTCGGCGTGAACATTAACGTGGTCAACAAGCCCGGCGGCGTGGCGGGCTCCCTGGGCATGGCCGAGGCTTACGGCATGAAGCACGACGGGTACACCATCTGCGGTCTGTCCGAATCCTGCGTCACTGCCGGCGTGCAGGGCGGTTGGGACAAGAAGATGGACGTATGGTACCCCTTCATCGTGGCCGGTTCCCCTGACGTCATCTCTGTCACTCCGGACTCCCCCTACAAGACACTCAAAGAATTTCTCGAAGCCGCCAAGGCCGCGCCCAAGACCATCAAGGCCGGCGCAGGCGGATCCGGATCCATCCATCATCTGAACTTGCTGGCTCTGGAGAAAGGCTCCGGCGCCGCCTTCAACTTCATCCCCTACCCAGGCTCCGCTCCAAGCCAGAATGCAGCCATGACCGGCGAGATCAACTGTGTGGTGACCTCCCTGGCCGAGCAGGCCCAGCTCATCCGCGGCGGCAAGCTGCGCCCCCTGGCCATGCTGACACCTGACGGATTCACCATCGACGCCATCTCCATACCCTCGGCCTTCGCCGACTTCCCAGACCTGTCCAAGCACCTGCCCATCATGCAGGCCATCGGCATGGCCGTGCCGGCTGGCGTGCCCGACGAGGTCAAAGCCACACTGTCCGACGCCTTCACCAAGGCACTGGCCTCCGAAAAGGTCCAGCAGTGGGCCAAGGACAACTACTACATCCTCAACGGCAAGACCGGCGAAGCAGCGAGCAAGGAGTTCGCGCAGCTCGAGTCCCTGTTTGCCTGGACCTTGGTCGAACTCAACACGACCAAAGTAAGCCCTGACGCCCTGGGCATTCCTAAGCCTTAGCATCACCGTGTCCCGGCGGGCCTGAGTCCGCCGGGACACATGCATAACTGGGAGATCTTCATGGAAGAGAAGAATAACTGGCTGCGGGGTGTCGATTTCTACTGTGGCTTAGGCATCATGATCTTCGGTGCATTCGTAGTCGTTGAAGGTTTCGGCATGCCTCTCAGAGACTCCTTGGGCGGCGTCCAGAACGTCTGGTACGTTTCGCCTGCCCTGTCCCCCATTTTTGTCGGCGTGGGCTTTTTCCTCCTCGGCGCCCTCCTCAGCGCCATCGGGTTGAACGAGGCTGGTGCCGGAGAGATCAAACGCGTCCTGCGCACATCCTTGGCTGTAGACACCCTTCTCTCCTTGCCGGTCCAACGTTTCCTTGTCGCCGCGACGATTCCCGCGGTGTATATCTTCGTGCTCATTCCTCGAGTCGATTTCTGTATCGCCTCAATTTTATTCCTGTGGCTGTACATGATGCTGTTCTTCCTCGTCGAGACAGAGGGCTTCAGACAGCTTCAACTTTTCTTCGCGCTGGGCATGGCTCTGCTCTGCGCCACCCTGGTCACGGCAGGGAGGTTCTGGAGCGAGTCCATGCCCTACGCTGGCGACCTGCTCACGGCGGCCTGCACGGCGGCCTTCATCCTGCGCGCCAGAGGCGTCGTCGCACGGCACGGCTCGGGAGCCGCTTTCTGGCGAACCCTGGCCATCTGCATCACGGTGACGATCATCCTGACCGTCTGCTTCCGGTTCTTCCTGCTCGTCCCGCTGCCCACGGAGGGCACGGTCGTCGAGTTCATGGACCGCATCCGCTACAACGAATTCTAATCCGCCGGAGGCGCTGCAATGTTCATTCTGGAGAGACTGGGGACCTTTTTCGGCATCCTTGGCCAGATGGCCGTCAACCCCCTGGACATCGCTCTGCTTTTCTCCTGCACCCTGCTCGGGATCATCTTCGGCGCCCTGCCAGGGCTGACCGCGACTCTGGGCGTGGCCCTGCTGACCACCCTGACCTATGGCATGAAGACCGACCTGGCCCTGACGGCCCTCCTGTCCATGTATGTCGGCGCCATCTACGGGGGCTCGTATTCCTCCATCCTGATCAACATCCCCGGTACGGCCGCGTCAGCCGCCACTGCCCTGGAAGGCTACCCCATGGCCTGCCGCGGTGAAGGCGGCCGGGCCATTGGCCTGACGACCACGGCCTCGGCCATCGGCACCATCATCGGCATGCTCTTCATGGTCTGCCTCTCGCCCCTGGTCTCGGCCTTCGCCTTGCAGTTCACGTCCTTCGAGTTCTTTCTTCTGGCCTTCTTCGGCATCCTCATCAGCGGCACCCTGGCCTGCCCGGATCTGGTCTGCAAAGGCTGGATTTCCGGTTTCATCGGACTTTTCCTCGCGCTGGTGGGACGCGACAGGCTGCAGTTCTATCCCCGCTTCACCTTCGGCTTCTCGGAATTCGACGGTGGCATCGACATCGTGCCTGTGCTCATCGGAGCCTTCGGTATCCCCCAGATCATCCAGGTCATGGTCAACCGCATGAAGCCAGGCGAGGCCAAACCCCTCTCGCGGGTAGTCCCCGAGTTCGGGAAGATCAAACGCAGTATAGGCAACATCGTGCGCTCGTCCCTGATAGGCGTTGGCATCGGCTCATTGCCAGGCATCGGCGAAGATGTCGCGGCCTGGGTCTCCTACGGGGCGGCCAAAAATTCCTCCAAGCACCCCGAACGATTCGGCACTGGCTGCGATGAAGGCGTCATCGCCACGGAGACGGCCAACAACGCGTGCATCGGCGGAGCCATCGTGCCCCTGTTGACCCTGGGCATCCCCGGCAGCCCACCCGCGGCCATGCTTCTGGGAGCCCTCATGCTGCACAATATCGCTCCGGGCCCCATGCTTGCCATAGAGCACCCGAATTTTCTGCTGGAGGTCACGGCCATCCTCCTCCTGGCTGCCGTAGCCATGTGGATCGTCGGCATCTACCTTGCCCGCCACGTGGTCAAGGTACTGACCCTGCCGCCCATGCTCTTCATGCCCATCGTGGGCCTGCTGTGCATCATCGGTTCCTATTCCCTGGGCCTCTCGGTCTTCAACCTGTACCTCATGCTGCCCATCGGCCTCCTGGCCTACGCAATGACCATACTGGGGTATCCCATCGCCCCTCTGGTCATCGGGGTCATCCTCGGCCCCATGGCCGACGAGAACCTGCGCCGGGCGCTGATGGTCTCCCAGGGCGACTTCACGCCTATCTTTACCCGGCCCGTGGCCTGCGTCATCTTCTTCGCCATCGTCCTGACCTTTGTCAGTCAACTGCCCGTCTACAAGCGTCTGCGCACCCGGCTCGCCGACAAATGGACGGCAAGGAAGACGCGGCAGATCGCATGCAAGATGGCGGCGGACCTCGGGGATTCAAAACGATGAAAAACGGTATCAACAACCGCGGGGACCACGACATCCCGCGTCGCAACAAGGAGTGACCATGACACACGACGCCACGGGCACGCGCGCCGAACGCGCCGGGATACTCAAAGAGACCGCCAAAGAGATACGGCTCCTGATCCTGGACATGATCCATACAGCCAATTCCGGTCATCCCGGAGGATCCCTCTCGGCCGCAGACATCATGACGGCGCTGCATTTCGACATCATGCGCACGGACCCGGCTAACCCACGCTGGCCCGACCGCGACAGGGTGCTGCTGTCCAAGGGGCACGCCTGCCCCGTGCTCTACGCCTGTCTGGCCAAACGCGGATATTTCGACCTCAAGGAACTCAAAACCTTGCGCCGCTTCGAATCCATCCTGCAGGGGCATCCCATCCACAAGACCCCCGGCGTGGACATGACCACCGGTTCCCTGGGCCACGGCCTGTCCATCGGCGTGGGCATGGCCCTGGAAGGACGCCTCTCCAAGAAGGATTTCCAGGTCTACGTTGTCCTCGGAGACGGGGAACTGAACGAGGGCCTTGTCTGGGAGGCAGCCATGGCCGCCAACAAGTTCGGTCTGAGCAATCTCGTGGCCATAGTGGACCGCAACGGCCTGCAGATGGACGGTCCCTGCGAGACCGTCATGCCCATGGGCGACATCGCTGCCAAATTCGCAGCCTTCGGCTGGACCACCATGGAAATAGACGGTCACGACATGGAGCAGATCCTCGGAGCCCTGGACACGGCTCGCGACCACAAGGGCGGACCTGTCTGCATCGTGGCCCGCACCGTCAAAGGCAAAGGCGTGAGCTATATGGAAAATATCTGTGAATGGCACGGCAAGTGCCCCAACAACGAGCAGTTCTGCTGCGCGCTCGACGAAATCAAGGGGGCCTAGATGACAGCGATACCACTGAAAAAAGCGAACATGCCGACCCGCCGGGCCTTTTCCGAACGCATGGTCGAGTATGCCTCCGTCAACACCGAATTCGCCGTGCTCGAAGCCGACATCGGCGGATCGACCTACACCAACCTCTTCGGCTGCGCCCACCCGACCCGCTATTTCAACATGGGCATCGCCGAGGGCAACATGGTCAGCGCAGCCGCGGGCATGGCTGCCGACGGCCGCCCCGTGGTCGTTTCCAGCTACGGCGTTTTCCTGACCATGCGCGCCGTGGAATCCGTGCGGACCTTCGTCTGCTATCCCAACCTCAACGTGAAATTCCTCTCCTCCCACGGTGGCCTCACCGCAGCCATCGACGGCGTGACCCACCAGGCCACCGAGGACATCGCCTACATGACCTCCCTGCCGAACATGAAGGTCATCGTGCCGGCCGACACGATCGCCGCGCGCAAGGCCCTGGATCTGGCCATCGAGACATCCGGGCCGGTCTTTGTCCGACTGATGCGCGATCCCCTTTTCGACATCTACGACGCGTCCACACAGTTCCATGTCGGGGGATCCCATCTGCTTCGCGAAGGCAACGACATCACCATCGTGTCCTATGGCGACATCGTGTTCCAGGCCCTGCAGGCCGCGGAGGTTCTTGCCTCCGAAGGGATCAGCGCCGAAGTCATCGACATGTACAGCGTCAAGCCCTTTGACGCCGGCCGTCTGGCGGCCTCGCTGGCCAAGACGGGCGCGCTTCTCGTTGCCGAGAATCATCAGGCCCGAAACGGGTTGGGGTATGAACTGGCCACCTGGTGTCTGAAAAACAAACCGGTTCCGTTTGCCAACCTCGGACTCAAAGACACGTTTGCCGAAAGCGGCGAATACGGCAAGCTGCTCGACAAGTACGGTTTTTCCGCAGACTGGATCGTGCGCACGACCAAGGAACTCTTGACCAAAAAGGAGGGACGGGCATGCTGAAACTGGGCATCATCACCGCGTTTCTGGGCAGAACCAGAGACCGCTTTCACGAATACAACACCCCACTCTCCCTCGAAGAGAAATTCGCCCTCATGGCCGACATCGAAGGCAAGGACGGAGTGGAACTCATTTACCCCTACGAGGCCAGCGACGCGACCGAGGTAAAGAGGCTGTTGGACAAATACGCCCTGGCCGTGGCCGCGGTGAACGTCAACGTCAAGGCCGAACCCGAGTTCGTGAACGGGGGCCTGACCTCGCCTGACCCGGCCGTGCGGGCACGCGCTGTCCAGTTCATAAAGGATTCTAAAGACTTCGCCGAAACCGTCGGCGCCGACAAGGTCACCTGCTGCCCCCTGGGCGACGGCTTCGAATTTTCCTTCCAGTACGACTACGCCATGGCCTGGAAACGCCTGATCGAGACCTTCGGCGAGGCCGGGGACTATAAGAACAACATCCCGCTGCACATCGAATACAAGCCCAGCGAGACGCGCGGACGCTGCTTCCTCGACAACGCCGCCAAGACCCTGTGCCTGCTGAACGACATCAAGCCCGTAAACATGGGTGTGACTCTCGACTTCGGGCACTCCATATACGGGAATGAGCATCCCGCCGAAGCGGTGGCTCTCATCTCCGAAAGCCCCTACCGCCTCTACGTGCACATCAACGACAACGACGGCAGGTGGGACTGGGACTACTTCTGCGGCACCAAACATTACCTTGAATACGTGGAGTTCCTCTATTACCTCCGCCGTTATGGGTACAACGACTATCTGACGTCGGACACCTCGCCCACCCGCTGGGACATCAAGCGCACCTTCGAGGCCAACGCACGCCTGACCAATGCCGTGTGGGCCCTGTTGGAAAACCTTGAAGATGAGTTCACCCGCCTCATGCGCGCCGGGGACTATCTTGCGACCTGGCGATTCATCGAATCCGAAATATTCAAACTCAAGTGAGGTCATCCATGTTCATCGCAGACAGAATCACGCGACTCGGCACCGAGACGGCCTTTGCCGTGGCTGCCCGTGCCGCAGCCCACAGGGCTGCCGGTCAGGAAGTCTTCCCCTTCCACCTGGGCGACATGAACATCCCCACTCCGGCCAACGTCATGGACGCCGCCTGTCAGGCCATGCGTGCCGGGAAGACCGGCTACTGTCCGAGTCCTGGCATTCCCGAACTGCGCGACGCCCTGGCCCAGGATGTCAGCGCCAGTCGCGGCGTCTCCTTCGCCATGGAAAACGTGGCCATCCAGCCAGGCGGCAAGCCTGTCATCGGCAAGTTCATCATGGCCTGCATGAACCCCGGCGAAGAAGTGCTCTACCCCAACCCCGGCTATCCCATCTACGAGTCCCAGATCGAATACCACGGCGGGGTCGCCGTGCCCTACCGCTACGTTCGCGATGACTCGGGCTTCCATATCGACCTCGAATATCTGGAAAGCCTTGTCACCCCGCGCACCAGAGCCATCATCATCAACGACCTGCAGAACCCGCTCGGCGCCGAGTGCACCCCCGGGGAACGCGAACGTCTGGCCGACCTGGCCATGCGCCACGATTTGTCAGTACTCTTGGACGAGGCCTATTACGACATCCGCTACGGCGGAAAGAGCGCCTCCCTGGCCGCCATTCCCGGCATGCAGGAGAGAAGCGTCATCCTCTACACCTTCTCCAAGAAATTCGCCATGACCGGCTGGCGCCTGGGTGCCGCCATCGGCCCCAAAAGCGTCATCGACGTCATCGCCAAATTGAACGTCAACGACGAGTCCTGCTCCAACCACTTCATCCAGTACGGCGCCCTCGAAGGCCTCACCGGCGACCAGTCCGGCCCCAAGGCCATCCTGACGACGCTCAAAGAGCGACGCGACACGGCGGTGGAGCTTTTGAACTCCATGCCGGGAGTGAACTGCCCCAGCCCCGAGGCCACCTTCTACCTCTTCCCGGAGGTCACGGAACTGATGACGCGCAAGGGCTTTGGCGCAGACTACGCGGGCTTCGCGGAGGATATCCTGGTCAGGACGGGCGTCTCGCTCTGCACCCGCCTGCACTTTGGCCGCCCTCTGCCAGGCGAAAATCGGCGCTTCGTCCGTCTGGCCTATTCAGGCATCGACGTGGCGGACATCCGCAAGGGACTCCAGGCCCTCAAGACATACGCGAGCAGTTAGGTTTCCAGCGCCTCCGGGTCCATCCAACCAGGTCCCGGAGGCACTTCCCAAATTCCACGTCCGCAAAGTCTCTTCCCGCTCCCAAGGCCAGGATCAGCCAACCCGCAAACGCAGCAGGTGAAAGCCCCACGGCCCCAGCTCGACATACAGGCCCGCATCCCGCATCTCGTCCCCGCTTCTGTCAAACGTCTCGCCCAGCATGGCATCGCTCAGCCGCCAGAATTTTCCCCGCAGATCATCCCAAGGCACTTGGACATGCGCCTGGACCCTCTCGCCGGAGAAATTCACGGCGACGACGCAGCGCTCCTCGTTCTTGATCCAGCACCAGGCCAGAACATTCCGAAAGCTCTGATTGTCGGGCCAGCCGCTGCGCTCGCACAGGCTCCACGCCCCGTTGCGGATCACCTCTTGGTTCGCCGCCTGCAACAGACGCCCGTAGAAGGCCGCCAGATTCTGATCGACAGACTCCTCCGGGCGCCTGGCGAGAAAGACCGGCAGCCGTGTCTTGCGTCCCTCGAACTGCCCTTCGTGCAGCAGCTTGACTCCGGGCAGGGTCATGACCGCAACCGCTGCGGCGCGGCCCTTTTCGCCCGGAAAGGCGCAGGCGGCCCTGGGTTCGTCATGGTTCTCGATGAAGCGGACCATCTTTTCCTGGTACTCAATATCCCCCAGAAGATGCTGGCGCACGCTCTCGGCGCCTTCGTGCTCCATGCGGTCGTAGAGCTTCTTGTCGTAGCACGCGTCGAAGCCCTGCTGCTGCAGCTCCCACTCCAGGTCCCAGTAGGCTTCGGCCATGAATAAAAATTCCGGCCACTTCGCCTTGATCGCCGGGATGAGCGCACGCCAGTAGTCGTCGCCCGGCTTTGCCCCGGCGCGCTGTCCCCAGGTGCGCTCGAAGATGTTGTTCAGCATGAGCATGGCCATGTCGCAGCGGATGCCGTCGCACTGCCCGGCGATATCCATGACCGTGGCCACGACGGCCTGCCTGAGCTCCGGATCAAAGGCGTTCAGCTGCAGCACGTCGGGCCAGGCCGGGAAGAAGGGGTCGCGGCCGCAGGCGAAGACCGTCCCGCCAACCTCCATGAACGAGGTCGGATCGCTTTTCGCGTCCTGCGCGTCGCCTCGCACAAAATACTCGGGATGCTCGCTGGCCCAAGGGTGGTCCGGAGCGACATGGTTCGGCACGAAATCAAGGATGAGGCGCATGCCGCGCTGTGCCAGAGCCGCGCGCGCGGTGGCGAGCCCGCCCGGCCCACCCAGACGCTCATCGACCACATAGCGCCGCACGCAATAGGGCGAGCCGACATTGTCTGCGGGGGTGAAGTCGGGCAGGGCGCGCGCGAAATCATCCAGGAGCCCCTGGTTTTCAAGGGAAATGGCGATCCCGGCCGGGCTGCGCTCCCAGACACCCATGAACCAGACCGCGTCCGCCCCGTGCGCGGCGATGGTCTCCCATTCCTGTTCCGGGACCGTGGCCAGATCCACCAGCCTGTCGTGCTTGCGCTCAAGTTCGCTGAGCCAGACCCAGGTGTTTATCTCGTAGATGACAGGATGTTTGGGCCAGGTTTTCATTTCGTGCTCCCTCCGCTTGCCTGCGCTCCCTTGATGAACGCCCCCTGCTTGCCCTCTTTCAAGATCTGCTCGGGGTCCAGCAGGCCGTAGAGCTGGATGGTCTTGGCCACAAGCCCGGTCCAGCCGGTCTGATGGCTCGCGCCAAGGCCCGCGCCGTTGTCGCCGTGAAAGTATTCGTAAAAGAGGATGTGGTCCCGCCAGTGCGGATCGTTCTGGAATTTCTCCGTGCCGCCGTACACGGGCCGCCGTCCGTCCTCGTCCTGGGTGAAGATGCGGCCGAGCCGGTCGGCTATCTCCTTGCTGACCTCGAAGAGGTTCATCAGCTTGCCGGAACCCGTCGGGCACTCGATTTTGAAATTGTCGCCATAGTACAGGTAATAGTTCTGCAGCGCCCGGATGAGGATCGCGTTCACGGGCAGCCAAATGGGGCCGCGCCAGTTGGAGTTGCCGCCGAACATGCCCGTGTTCGACTCGGCCGGGAGATAGCCCACGCGATATTCCTGGCCCTGCGCATGGAAGATGTAGGGGTGATCCTCATGGAACTTGGAGAGCGAGCGGATGCCGTAGGGGCTCAGGAATTCGTTCTCGTCGAGCATTTTCGTGAGAATCTTGCGCAGCCGCTGTTCGTTGACCAGAGCCAGGATTCCCCGCTCGGCCACGCCGTAGTGGCCCGGCCCAGTGGCATGGATGGACTCCAGGAGCTCCGGCATCCGTCCCAGACGTTTGCCGAGCTGCGAAAAAGCCCGCGGAATGCTGTCCCGCTGCCATTTTTCGACCACCGTGGTCGCGCACAAGGGGAGCAAGCCCACCATGGAGCGCACCTTGAGCCGTTGGGATCTGCCGTCGGGAAGACGCAACAGGTCGTAATAGAAGCCGTCCTCCTCGTCCCACATGCCGTCCCCGTCAGGGCGGTTCATGGCTGCGGCGATGAAGTAGAAGTGCTCCGAGAATTTGAGGACCATCTCCTCGTAGTCAGGGTCCTGGGTAGCCAGCTCAATCGCGAGCTCGCACATGTTCTGGGTGAAGAACGCCATCCAGGCCGTGCCGTCCGCCTGTTCCAGATATCCGCCGGTGGGCAGCGGGGCGCTGCGGTCGAAGACGCCGATGTTGTCGAGGCCCAGAAACCCCCCTTCAAAAACGTTCTTGCCGAAGCGGTCCTTGCGGTTCACCCACCAGGTGAAGTTGAGAACGAGCTTGTTGAACGCCGTCTTGAGAAATTCCATATCCCCCTGACCGCGCAAGGCCTGCTCGGTGCGGTGCAGGAACAGGGTCGCCCAGGCGTGGACCGGAGGGTTCACGTCGCTAAAGTTCCATTCGTAGGCGGGCATCTGGCCGCTTGGGTGCAGGTAGAAGCCGCGCAGCATGAGCTTCATCTGCTCCTTGGCGAAATCCGGGTCCGCGATGGCCAGCGGCAGCGTGTGGAAAGCCAGGTCCCAGGCCGCGTACCACGGATACTCCCACTTGTCGGGCATGGAGATGATGTCCTCATTGAGCATGTGGAACCAGTCCGAGTTGCGGGCGTTTTTATAGCCACTATGCAGGGGGTGGGAATTGTGCTCCTCCAGCCAGCTGTCCCCGTCGAAGAAATAGAACTGCTTGCTCCACATCATCCCGGCGATGGCCTGACGCATGACTCTCGCCGCATCAATGCTCACCGACGGCGGCGTCACGGATGTGTAAAAAGCATCCGCTTCCTGAAGTCTGGCGGCGAATACTTCGTCGAAATCCTTCCCGAAAGGCGCTGCTGCGTGATCCGTGGAATTTTTCCGCAGCCGCAGACGGACCACGACGGATTTTCCGGCATCGACCGTCGACCGATAGTGCGCGGCGGCCTTGGTGCCCTGTTTTTCAGGATTCACGGCTTCGTGTTTCCCCTGCACCACGCAGTCGTTGATGCCGTCCTTGACGAAGGGCGCGGCATTTGGGCGACCCGGAAACAGTCGATCGTTGTTGGTGGAATTTTCGGTGAAGTAGAGCGGTGCGTCGCCTTCGCAAGAAAATACAAACTCGCCCAGCAGCCGATGCGCAGCCGCGATGGCGCTCGTCCCCGCCGCCACCGTGATCTGCCTGAGGTCCGGCTTTTCGGGAGCCCTGTTGGCTTCGGTGATCCACTCCGCCCAATCGTTGCGGAACCACAGCGTCGGCAGAAGATGCAACTCGGCCGCGTCCGGCCCCCGGTTGACGGCCGTGATCCGCACTAGGACGTCTTCCGGCCCGGCCTTGGCGTATTCGATAAAGACGTCGAAATAGCGGTCGTCGTCGAACACGCCGGTGTCCAGCAGCTCGTACTCCATCTCTTCCCGCGACCGCTGCCCGTTGGTGCGAACAAGAGCCTCATAGGGGTAGGCGGCCTGCGGGTATTTGTAGAGGTACTTCATGTAGGAGTGGGTCGGCGTGCTGTCGAGGTAGAAGTAGTACTCCTTCACATCCTCGCCGTGGTTCCCCTCACTGTTGGTCAACCCGAAGAGGCGCTCTTTGAGGATGGGGTCCCTGCCGTTCCACAAGGCCAGGGCGAAGCAGAGCCGCTGCCTATCGTCGGAGATGCCGGCGATGCCGTCCTCGCCCCAGCGGTAGGCGCGGGAGCGGGCATGGTCGTGGGTGAAGAAGTTCCAGGCATCCCCGCCTTCGCTGTAGTCTTCGCGGACTGTCCCCCACTGCCGTTCGGAGAGATACGGCCCCCATTTCTTCCACGGAACCTCGTTCTCACGCGCCTCATCAAGCCTCTTCCGTTCGGTTGCCATGGCGCACCTCGGTGTGCATCAGACTCCTGGTTACATTTTTTCGAGGTAACTGCGAATATCCACCTCATCCCTTTGTGCCTGATCCAAATACTGCTCGGCGTAGCTCTTATAGACCCCACTGCGCAGAAACAGGTCGAACAGTTCGGCATCGATGTGCCGGTCGTCGCGCATGCGGCTCATGATGCGCAACGCGTCGCTCAAGGTTTTCGGCCTCTTGTAGGGCCGATCGGCCGCGGTCAGGGCCTCGAAAATGTCCGCGATGGCCATGATGCGCGCCGGGATGGCCATGTCCTCTTTTTTGAGCCCGCGAGGGTAGCCGGTGCCGATCATGGTCTCGTGGTGGGACGCGGCTATTTCGGGCACATCCTTCATGTGCTCGGGGAAGGGGAGCCTTTTGAGCATGAGCATGGTCTGAATGATGTGTTCGTTGATGGTGAAGCGGTCCTCCGTGGACAGCGTGCCCTTGCGGATGGACAGGTTGTACAGCTCGCCCAGGTTACGCCCGTCCCTGGGGACGGCCATGTTGAACCCGTAGGCGTTCCCGTCGAAGGGATCAGGGTTGATCCTGGGGATGACGTGCTCCGGCTTGTCGGCCAGCACATGCTCGACAACCGGCATTGCCGCCGCAGGCTGCCTGCCCTTCATGACGGCCTCGTCATGGGAGATGCCCAGACGGTCATCGAGGTGGCGCGTCCAGGTGCGGGCGGCGATGCGCTCAAGACGCGCGATCCTGTCGTCGGCCATGACCTCGCCGCCGATGTTGCACTCCGCGACAAAAGCGAAATCTTCCGCGATCCGCCGCCTCTCTTCTTCCAGCGCCTCCCGCAGGGCCTGCTCGTCCCCGCCCTCCATGACTCGCCGACAGTATTCGATCTGCGCATCCCGGAGGAGCACCTCGAAGCGCATGCGGACCTCGTGGATGCGGTTGTAAATGGTCTCCAGCTTGGTGGCCTTGTCCACCACGTACTCGGGCGTGGTGATCTTGCCGCAGTCGTGCAGCCAGGCCGCCACCTCGAATTCGCGGCGCTTTTCCTCGGTGTCCATGCGGAAATCGGCGAAAGGAGCGGCCAAAGACTCATGGGCCGCCTCGGCCAGCATTTTCGCCAAGACGGGCACTCGTTTGCAGTGGCCGCCTGTATACGGAGATTTGGCGTCGATGGCGTCTGCCAGAAGCTGGGTCACGGCGGTGAAGAGGGCCTCAATCTCGCGCTTGGCCTGGATCAGCCTGGCCGTGTAATCACGGATGGTGCTCTTCATCAGCGCGAAGGCCTTGATGAGGGCGTGAATCTCCTTGACGTTCGAGTCGAAATGCTCGGTTTCGGAGAAGTCGGATTGCTGAATCTTCCTCGATTCCAGCTCAAGGAGGACCAGTGACCTGGAAATCTTGCGCGACAAAAAGAGGCCAATGGGCAGGACCACCAGCAGCACCAGACAGGAAAAGAAAAAGACGCGCCGCTGCATGCGCAGGATATGCCCCGTGAAGTCGGACACGGGAGCCAGGGAGGCGAGCACCTGGTCGATTTTGAGCTCATCCCTGATGGCCGAGGTGCGCACCAGATAGGCGGCCCCATCGACGACTATTTCACGGGTCAGGTTGCGCATGCCCCCCGGATTGGCGGCGTAGCCCGCGACGATGGCGCGCACGAGCGGATCGCTGGACTCTTCTCCCTGGAGGAACTCAAGCGTCTCGTTCGTACCGGCCCTGATGGTGTTCTCGCCGGGATGGACGATCAGTCGGCCCTTGCTGTCGAAGAGGAACATCCGGCCGTTGTCCGAAATTTCCTGCTCCCGCAGCGAGACGGAGAACTGCTCAAGGGTGACATCGACGCCGAAGACTCCCCCGCCGCCCTGCAGCTGTTTTGCGCAGGTGATGCCGGGAATTTTCGTGGCGCTGAAGACATACGGCGCGGTGAAGAAAATGGTCTTTTCCTGCAACGCCCTGACATACCAAGGTCTTTTGCGCGGATCATAATCCGGGTCGAGATTATCCCGCCCTCCGATAAACGTGCGGTCCAGATCCAAAAACTGCCAGCGCTGATGCCGCAATCCTTGCCCGTCGCGAAAAATGGTGCGCAGAACGTAAACAGTTCCGGCCGGAGCCCCGTAGAGGCTACGAAGCTGCGGCCGGTCGCGCACGGCCACGATCTGGATGAAGCTGCCGTCATCGTAACCGAGATAGGTGGAAAATGCGGACTTGTAGAAAGCCAGGGCCGTGAACATGAGATCAACGCCGGGGTGGGCCATCCCGTCGCCACCCGGCAGGGTGCCCATGCCGGGCATCCTCGCGGCGGATCCAGCCAGAACCGCGAGCGATTCCAGCGACCGCTCGTATTGCCCCAACATCTTTTCGTTGATCTCCACAAACAGACGGTCGGCTGTGTGCATCGCCGCCACCTTGCTCTCGCGGTAGCTGATCCACTGGAATAGCCCGGTCAGGACCACCACAACGGCGACGACCAGCGTGGTGATCCCAACATAGAACGGATAGCGCTTGCTCTTGAAGCTCATGGCCCTTCCTGGCGTACGGAAGACTGGGTTCGAAGGTTTATTCCTGACTTCCCCTTACCAGACGATGGCGCGGGTAATAAAGGGACATTCGAAAAGTAAGTCCCTATGCGCCGCTCAAGGATTCGATGCGCTGGGCGATTCGCGCGATCTGGGCGAAATCGTGCGTGGCGATGTCCTGGGCGTGGGCAAGATTGTTGCGCAGCGATTCAAACTCCTTGCAGACCTTGAGGGCCAGCTTCTTGGATGGAAAACCGAGAGTCTTCCTGACCGCCTCGTTCTCTACCAGAATCTGCATCTTGTCGGAAATCTGCAGACAGCTCAGCAGGGATGCCTGCTGATCGCGCCGCCGCCTCTCCTCCAGCATCTCCTCGGCCTTGGCCAACCTTCCGGATGAGATCAGCTTTTTCCAAGCATCCCCTGGATACATCTGCTCGATGATCGGAACGATCTGCATTTCCGCCATGGTGATGATGCCGAAAAGCCACATGCGCACATAAGGGTGCTCGATGTCGGCGCGGCTGATCACGCCCGCCACCGAGTCGAAAATGCGGACAAAGCAATAGCTGTGCTGGCTGAGCGACAGGATGACCTCGCTCAAGCAGGCGTCGTCGCCGACGATCTGCCCCGGTCGAAAAGTCCGTTCATGCTGCGGATCATCACGCAGAACATAGCCCTGGACGAGACCGTTGCGCCGTACTCCGAGCAGGCAGTGCCCTCCCTGCTCCATGACAGAAATTGCGGAAGCGGACAGCGGAGAATCGATGGAAGCCAAGGCGTGGGCGATATCCCGAGCGGCAAAAGTTTTCTGGAACAGACCGGAGACCTTGCGCAAAGGAGAAAGAAACAGTCCGGATGGCTGCGACGCCCTGTGCAGTTCGGACACGACAGTCAGGGGGAGATCCTGAGCCCGCGCCTTTTCCTGCATCATGGTCGTGGCCCGGTGGTAGAGCTTCGGATCGCCGCCGGAAAGCACTTCCAGGAGCGAGGCCATCTCGGTCAAAAACGTCCTGGCGAATTCGGGGTCCTGGCGGCAGATGTCCTGGCAGTTGTCGAGGAGGTCGGCCAGCTTGATGGTCTTGCCCCGCGCAGATGCGCTGGCCAGGTGCGCCCGGTCGATGGACTTGCGCGTGGCGCGGTTGCCGTCGGACGGGCGGCTGACATCGGTAAGCTCGCCGACCAGTTCGGCCACTTGCGGTCCGAATTCCTGCTCGAGGTCGAGAAAGCTGGCCGGAGTGTCCTCGACAATGTCATGCAGCCAGGCGGCGGCGATCATCTCCACGTCTTCTGTCACCGAGGCCACGATATTGGCCACATTCTTCAAATGCACGTCATAGGGCTCGCTCGTGTACTTGCGCCGGTGGTTGATGCGCGAATGCGCCTCCGTGGCATAACGGCGGGCCCTAAGGGCAAGATCATGCATGCTGGCTCCTTGCGATTTCAATCCTCAACGACTTGGGCGGCGGATCAAAATCATTTCAGTTCCGTGAACACCGCCGCATCCTTCATCGAAAGCACCAGCTTGGCCGGACAGTCGACGATCGGACACGCAATGTCGTTAAATTTATCGAAAGCCTCGCGTTTGGCTTCGCCAACAAAAAGCAGAATCGCGGCCTGCGCTGTCCGCAGCAGCGACAGGGACGAGGTCATCCGCTCCGGAGGCGGCTTGGGAGCATCATCCATGACGATGAAGCCGTGGTGCGTGTCCGCAAGAGAATGGTGCCGGGGGAACAGGGCTCCCACGTGCCCGTCCTCCCCGGCGCTCAGCAGGATGATGTCGTACCGGAAACCTTGCCCTGCGAGCACGCGCTCGTAGCGGCCCGCACCGCGATCCGGGCTTGCCGGGTCAAGGATGAAGGGGTGGGCGTTCTCCTGCGAGACCGCGCCCGCCCGCACCAGGGGAGTTATGAGATGGTCCAGCAGCAACTTGTAGTTGCTGTCGGGGTGGTCGATGGGCACGAGCCGCTCGTCGAGGATGAAGAAATGCACCCGAGCCCAGTCGACCGGCTCATTCAGCATTGCCGCGAAGATCGTGACGACACTTCTTCCGCCCGGCACCGCCAGATTGACCTGCTCCCGCACGGCAAGCACTTCCCGGAGCTTCTCGCCGAGGTGCCGCGCAGCCTTTTCCAGCAGCAGATTCTGATTTTTCTCATGCATGATCGTGAGCATTCGTCACCTCTGGCCAGATGCAAGATGGAAGCGGCACATTAACTCCCTGTTGAAAAATTAAAAAAATTCGCAGGCCGTTCAAAAATGGTGAGATGCAAGGAAGCGAAAAAATTCAGGACGCGCAGTGTACTTTCGCATACATAAACGGTCTGGATTTTTTCGCTGACGCAGCAGATCGCCGTTTTGAGGCGGCCTGCTAATCAACGATCTCCGCGTCTCTCAGTACACCTTCGGGCAATGCATCCGGCGGCGGCGTCACCTGAACATACTTGATGCTCGCAACCGGGATGACAAGCAGGCTGTCGTATGTCTGCACGACAATCTTGTCCTGCTCCAATGCTTTCTTGATCTTGGTTGCAAGCGTGGCTGTGTCCTGGAGTTTCGGATACCTGAAGGTGACTTTGGTTCCATCTGTAAAATGAACGACCATCACTGCCATTTGTTCCATGATGCTTCTCCTGTGGAATACATGTCTTGAGTCCGGATGAGCGCATAAAGGGAAAGGGTTTACTCCCCTTCCCGAAGTTTCGATCACCTCGCCTGTAAATCAGGGCGGGATCAGGGCTTCTCGACGCTGACCGCGATCTTCTCGGTCAGGCGGAACACCACCTTTTCACCCACCTTGCGCTTGGTCAGATCAACATCCTCGCGTACGGGAAACGTCTTGGTGCTGCCGTCCTTGAACTCGAGCGTGGCGGTGTGCTTTTTCAGGTCGATGGCCGTGACCGTTCCGGTGATCTGAGTGGTTGAAGCGGCGAATCCTCCAGGCTGTTCACCCTTGGGGGCCGTCGCAACCACTCCCGAAGAGACTTCCGCAGCGGACACGCCTTCCTCGTCAAGATAAACAACCAGCTCCTCGGTCACGGTGATGTTGACCATGTCACCCACGCTGACCTGGTCGAAATTGACGGCCTTCGGGCCGGCTTTTGCCGTGAACATTTTCCCGTCGCTGTCCTGCAGCGTGATGACGCGCTTTTCCTTGTCTATGTCCATGACCTTGGCGTTCACTTCAACGGTGTTGACAATGACCCCGCCCGGCACGCCATCCGCGTAGACAGTCGCGCTGCCGGCCAGGGCGTGCGCGGGTGCAAAGAGAAAAAGGCATGAAAAAACGCAAAATAATCCGGCCACAAGCGCGATCGCATGTGTGTGAAATCCAAATTCCTTGTGAGCCACTTTCCTGTCATTCATTTTGAGTATCCCTGCCTGCTGCTGAAGTGTTGGTTTAATTTTTTTGATGACTGCTTGATATCCGATCAACGTGGAATAGCCAATAACGCTCTGAATTATACCTCCTTTCCATTCAAAGAGGCTGATCGCCCCATAAATGGTCATACGGCTTAAATCAAAAAGCGCACCAACCTGAAGGCGGACAGCCCCAAGTTATAATTATATGAAAACAAAGAAGAAGCTACCTCGAAAAGAGGTCTTGGGGAGTCAGCGTGGCGGGAAAAGGGGCGATATTCGGCTTTTGAGACGAAATGTCGCCCAGGATATCAATTGCGATCAGTGGAAATGCCGAGTTTGCGCATGCGAGAATACAGGGTCGAGGGGTTCATCTTCAGCAATTCCGCCGCTCCGAGTTCACCCTTGATTCTGCCCCGGGTCGACTTGAGGACGAACTGGATGTACTCGCGCTCGATCTCCTCAAGGGATTTCGGCTTCTCGCTGGCCGGGAGGCCGGGAGCCAGCCGCTGCAAATGAAGCGTCTCCCCGGTGCTGACGATCAAAGAATGCTCGACCACGTTGCGCAATTCGCGGATGTTGCCCGGCCAGGAATATGTCTGCAGGGAATGCATGTCGCGGCTGGCTATCCGGCGCATCTTCTTGCCCATCCGCTCGCCGAATTCGCTGACAAACTCCCACACCAGTTGGGGAATGTCCTCCGTGCGCTCCCGAAGCGGAGGCACGACGATGGGAAAGACGTTGAGGCGATAGTAGAGGTCGCGACGGAAGCGGCCGTGCTCGACCTCCTCCTCCAGATTTCTGTTCGTGGCCGCGATCAAGCGGACATCGACCTTGATGGTCTGCGGGCTGCCGAGACGTTCGAATTCACCATCCTGCAGGACGCGCAGGAGTTTCGCCTGGGTCTCCAGGGACATCTCGGCAATTTCATCGAGAAAGAGCGTGGAGCCGTTGGCCAATTCAAAACGTCCCTTCTGCTTGCTCAGAGCCCCCGTGAAGGCTCCCTTCTCGCGCCCGAACAGCTCGCTCTCGACCAGCGCTCCGGGCAATGCGGCGCAGTTGACCTTGATCATGGGCCGGTTGCCGCGGTTGCTCAGACGGTGGATGGTTTGCGCGATCAATCCCTTGCCCGTGCCGCTCTCACCTTGGAGCAGGACTGTGCTCCCCGTCTTGGCCACCTGCTGGACCTGGGTCATGATGACGCGCATTTTTTCGCACGACCCCAAAATCTCCGACTGATCGGACTGGATTCCGGCTTCGAGCCTGAGAAACTCGTTCTCTGTTTCCAGCCTTTGCTTGAGCGTCTCGATTTCCAGGATTTTCGCATGAAGTTCCAGTTCCATTTTCTTGCGATGGGTGATGTCCAGCGTCACCCCCATGAGGCGAGGCCTCTTCCCTGGTTCGAGAGAGACGGCCCGGCCACGGGAAATCATCCAGCGCACTGAACCTTCTGGGCCAAGCAGCCGATATTCCACTATGACTTCATCGCCGCTATGCTCAGCATCTTCAATCGCCTGCAGGACAAGCTCTCGGTCGTCGGGAAAAATCACCTCAAGCACACGCGGCATGGTGACTTCCAAATCCGGAGCAAAATTGAAATGCTGCCGGACCTTGCTGGTTATCCAAAAGGAACCGGTGTCCAGATCAAGCTCCCAAAGCCCGCAATCCGCTGCTTGTGCAGCCAGGTTCAACCGTTCGTTTGAACGCTTCAGAATGAACTCGCCCTCTCGACGCTGCAGGGCGCTGACGAATATTTCTCCAAACAAGCGGATCTGGCAGACGATGTCATCGGACCAGACCCGTTCGCTGCGGAGCGAGTGTACAGACAGCAAATGGTGAACACGACTGCCGATCATCAGGGGGATGGTGAGGATTGACTTGGTTCCGATCGATTCATGCGACTTTTTGTCGACATGCGCTTCGGGCGGGAAATCCGCGAGTTTGGTGATCAAGAGCACCTGTCCCCGCTTCACCAATGTCTCATAGGCCCAGGGGAAAACCTCCACCAGGTTGAGGTCCCTGGGTACTTGCTTGGCCCCGTTGGAATACCAGGCGTATGCGACGTGCGCCACGGGCGAGTCTTCCCTCACCTCCACCAACCCCGCGCGTTCCACATCCAGCATGACCGCCAACTGCATGAGAGACTGCATGATGTCCTCGTCAAGCGAGTCGATGGTGGAGCGGACCATGCGGGCCGATATTTGGGTGGCGAGTTGTTGCAGCTTAATCAGATTGGTCATGAATTGCCGAGTTGATTTTAGTGTCTTGGGTTATGTTGCCATTGAAATGGTGAAGGCATGGCCATTTCCGTATTTTCGCGCCTCGACGTCGGAACGAACAACTCTGAGGTCAAAAACTACCATAAAATCAGTAGAAAACGGCCCCATGCACTACATGGACTTCATGACATGAAGACGTGACAGCATCAAGAGGATTTCCGGAAGGGAGTCGCAAATCAGGTTTGATATGTAAAAAATTCCCGCTCAAAAGGGGCACAAGGCAGTGCGCTCCGCGAAGCGATAAGGACAGGATGCGAGGATGGTGAATTCGACAGGCAACCGAAAAGGCCGCGTGAACAACGGCCCTCCTCACGCAATCAGGAATGAGGCGCAGGCCACGTCTACGCTACGCATGAATGCGAAAAGGTCCGTCAAAAATGGCGTCGCCGTAGACTCAAGCCGAGCGCACGGCGACGCCCTTCCCTAAGCCTATTTGGGAGCCTGCTTCCCGGCGTTGTAACCGTCCTTGTAGGCTGCGTCCTTCGACTTTTCATGCTGATCGTAGATATATCCGCCAGCCACACCGGCGGCAGCTCCGATAGCCAGCCCCATGCCCGTGTTCCCGGCGATGGCCCCGGCTATGACACCGGCGCTTGCGCCGATGGCACCACCGCTCAAGGTGCGCTGCTGGGTATCCGACATCCCCGAACAACCCGCCAGGCCGATCCCGATGATCAGACTCATGATGAGAATTATTTTTTTCACGGTCTTCTCCTATGCGATGAATGAGAAAACAAGGTTGTCATTGTCCATGATGGATCGCTTCACGCCATCTCGCGATGTCATGGCTTGCAGGGCCACGTCTCCATCAGGAACCTGAACTCCGTGTCGACCGGCTTCTCCTGCATGTACTGGGGATGCGCCTTGGCCCAATCAATGAACATCTTGATCGCTTCGTTGCGTGTAGGGGGCGTCTCCGGCATGCAGACGAGTTTGACCCCGTCCGGCCCTGCGGCCGCTGCCACGTAATACTGGAAGGCCCCGACCAGATACCCGTGGCAAAAGTTCACCGCATGATTGTACAGGGGGTCAGTGGCGGATGCGGTGCAGAGGTCTATCAGGTCCTGCGTCGTCTTAGCCTCGAAATTCTTCTCCGACACCGCCGCGCCAACCAGCGCGGGCAGCATCAAGAGCACCGCCAGAGTCAAAATCATTGCCTTGCTTTTCACGATTTCCTCTCCTTTGTTGAATGTTTCCTCAATCTGTCATCAGAAAGGCGCCGTCCCGCTTCTTGGGCAGGCCCGGGTTTCATCATGTTGCGGGCATCCTCGCACCAAGGCTGAGAAATCAATGCAACATGCTGTAACAAAACAACGTATATCCCAAAAATAAACAATTCCATCCATCTGCTCACGCAAACGAGGCGAACCAACACCTCGGAGTCGAAATATCGCCTCTTGCGACAAAGAATTCAACTCGTGGTCGTGTGTTATGCAGCGTCTTCATGCCTCCGTCCATTTGCCATAGAATATATCCCAATCCGGCTCAGTGTGATAGTGCAAACTCATGACAATCATGGACAAAAACGCAAACATGCGTCTTTCTCGCATTCAACGTGAAGTCTTCCACTCTGTCAGCCTCACTCCGGGCGCCCCTCGTCATGCAGATTTTCCTTGAGAATACGGCGCACCTCTTCGATGGCTTGAGGATTCTCTTGGGCGGAGTGCCCGGAGTGGACAATATACTCTGAAGCCACGCCTTCGACATGCGCGCTGGAATACTTGACCACGCCGTCGCTCCATTCCTCCTTCGGATCCTCCGGATTATCCACGGCGATGATGGAATGGGCCTTGATCTGGGGCACAAGCGGGATGGAAGCAAAGATCTGGATGAACGGGTGGCCAGGGTTCATGTTGTCCGTGCTGCGCGGCACGTTTTCAATCATGCGCCCGTCTTTCACCGCCCCTTGAGTCTTTGCAAAAATCTCCGTGA
This sequence comes from Desulfomicrobium sp. UBA5193, assembly GCA_002412965.1. Lineage (GTDB taxonomy): Bacteria > Desulfobacterota > Desulfovibrionia > Desulfovibrionales > Desulfomicrobiaceae > Desulfomicrobium. Next base: position 361,507 of record DHWB01000003.1, on the reverse strand, counting down.
AAGGACTCAGGATGGTGAACGGCAGGGTAATGACGCGCTGCAGCATGGAGCTGACCCAGTTCGTGGCCAGAAAGCTGCCCTGGTGGGGCGTTGAAATGAAGATCACGCGCCGGACAAAGGGCAACGGCTTGTAGAACATGCTGCGCTGGAACAGCTGGCGTGTCTCGACGGAGACATCGAGCTGATCGAGGGGGACATTGAAATGCGGATCCCAGAAACGGGTTCCGCTGTCGATGGCGGTCAGCCGGGTCAACATGCCGCCCTGGCTGTGCCCGATGACGACCATCTTGCGCAGGGCCTCATCCTTGCCTTCGGGATCCAGCTCCCGAACGAGATTCCGCAAGCCCTGGGTCAGGAGGCCTCCGGAATAGAGGATGGGGTTGCCCGTGTTGTAGGTGAACAGCCAGATCTGATACCGTTGCAGCAGTTCGCGGTCGTTTATGATCTCGTTGAGCATTTCCGCCCATCGCGCCGGGCTCGAAGCCGTGCCGTGCACGAGCACCAAAGGGATGAGGCCCGGACGGTACGGTGCCATGAGGAACACATTGTCCTTGAAGCGTGCCGACTCCTTGAAAATAGAGAGGTCTCCGGAAAAAAGCCCCTTGAGTTCCAGGTCATAGGCTTGCGACCCTTCGAGGGTGGAGGCCAGGGCCGTGGACGGACGGTATTCAAGCGGAACCTTTCGCCCGTTCACCTCGATCTCCGAGGCGTCCTGGGTCGTGAACAGCGTAAGCTCCCCGCTCAGCGAGCCGCTCTCAATCCCTTCCTCGATGTTCTCGAAGCGAAGAAATGCCGTGACCGCCAGCTTCAATTTCGGAGGCACCAGGGCAAACTGCGGCGCATCCAGCCCCGGAACGTGTTCCAGGGACGCGACCATGGCGGTTCCGATGCCCGGCCAGCGATAGTCATTGCGCAGGCCTCGGACTTCATACCTGGCGGCAGCGACAAAGTTGCTCAGGTTGAACGGCCCCCACAGGCGTTCTGCCGGATCGAACCGAACCTGAAGTTTGCCGAAAGGTAGGGTGCGCGTACCGTCCTGAAGGTGAATGATTTCCGATTCCTGACTGGAAAAACCCAGAGCCAGGCCCTGGTTGTAGAGGTTGACGGCCGTCACCAGACGGGGATCGAAGGCGTCCGGAACCTCGCGCTCGTCCTTGGGGAACAGAAAGGCGTAAGCGTACGCCGCAGCCGACAGGTAATGAGACCTCTCCCCGCCCTCGGACGCATGGAGAAAGGACAGCTCGGCCAGGGCAAAGTATCGGTCCGACCGGAGGACCGTGGGCATGCCCGAGCGCAACGCCTGGATTGTTGCCGCAGGTTCCTTGAGAAACCTCTCCGCCAGCCCGGAACGATTCAATATCTGCTGGGTAGGTGCGCTGAGGCTTTGATCCGACAGGACGCTCTCGGTCAGGCTCCGGTTGGCGTCTTGAGCCTTGAGCGTGCGCACCCCAACAGGGGTGGCGCAACCTGTCAGGACCAGGCTGCCGAGCAGGAGCGCCATCCACAGAAAATTCATGACGAGGGGGCTTGATTTTTTAAGTTTCTTCATTTTTATTGGTAAGTTAACCGGCGGGTTGTGATTCATTCATCCTGTCCAGATTGCGTTTGTGAGGCCTGCATCCCTACGAGCCGCGCGATGGTGACGGCGAGATAGAGCTGCCCCATCACGGCTTCGAGAATGGCCAGCGATCTGGCCGCGTTGGAAAGGGGCAACATATCCCCGTATCCGACGGTGGTCATGGTGACAAAACTGAAATAGATGAAAACATTGCTGTCCCCTGGCCCATCCAGGGCAAACTGAAAGGAGCCGGGCAGGATGGACTCCACGAAGAAATAAACAAAGCTCCACATGAGGCCGAGCAGAAAATATCCGCACACGGCGGCCATGATGACGTCTCTGCTCACTTTGCGCTGGCGTGCGATGAACGACAGGATGAGCACGAGAACATAGGAGACAAAAAGAGCGCCGAACATTTCCTCGAAATTCCAGGGCAACGGTGAGCTTGCAAGGGTGCTGCCCCATTTCAAGACGAGATACGGACAGGCAAAGGCCAAGGCTATGTAGAAAGTCCTTCGCTTGTCGCTGACCGCCGGGATCGCCGCGAGCAATATCGAGGACAAGCAGATGTCGGTCAGGAGGTTGATGCTTGCGTAGCCTTCGAGAAAAGGACCAAGGGCGAAGGTGGTGACAATCGAAATGAGCAGGAGAGTGAACCTGCTCGAAAAGATGTGGAAACGTGAAGAGGGAGCCTTCATGCCCATGGAACTTTTCATGCGAAATCCTTCAAATCCGGCCAGCGCCAACACATCCGCCGCCACTCTGGCCGCTTTTCAACGTGGCGCAATCGAGCGCCATGCGCGGCGGTCATCTCACGAAACCCGGGGAGGCAGCATGTAGAGAGTCATGGCGAAGATCAGGTAGACCATGAGCAGGAGCACCCCTACAAACCAGGCCGAGCGGCCGCCGTTGGTTACGAGCGTCGCGGTAAGGGTTGCGAGGAGGATCATCACCACCGCGCCCGGCCAGAACTGCAGGTCCATCGGCGCAGGGCCGATGAAATAGCTCGCGAGCACCAGCACGGGGGCGACAAAGAGCGCTATCTGCGACGCGCTGCCCAAGGCGATGCCCACGCTCAGGTCGAGGCGGTTCTTGCGCGCGCCCGAAAAAGACGAGGCCATCTCCGCCGCGCCGCCCACCAGGGCCACGACGATAAAACCCACGAATGCCGGGCTCATGCCGAACGCCTCCGCCGCCTTCTGCACGGACTCGACAAAGATTTCGCTGACCAGCGCGACCAGCACCGTGACCCCGGCCAGCGTGCCCAAGGCCAAGCCGAGGGGCAACGGTGTTTCGCTGGTGTCGCTGGAACCAGTTTCGCCGGATTCCGGACTGGTGAAGAGCTCTCCGTGCGTCTTGAGCGAGAACAGGAGGCTCAGCCCGTACGTGATGATGAGCAGCACAGAGAGGCCCAGACTGAGCTTCTGGGTGATCGCGGCCACTACTGTGGAGTCGGCTCGCGAGACCGCCGACGGAATGATCAGCGAAATCGTGGCCAGAAAGAGCAGCGCCGCTTGCATGCGCGCGCCGACCCGGTTGTATTCCTGCACATGGTACTTGAGCCCGCCGAGCAGGAACGACGCTCCGAGCATGAACAGCGTGTTGGTGACAATGGCGCCCGCGATGGACGCCTTGACCAGCATGTATTGCCCGGCATGCAAGGCGGCCAGCGCGATGATGAGCTCGGTCAGGTTGCCCAGCGTGGCGTTGAGCAACCCGCCGACCGCATCTCCGGTCTTGGCCGCCACCGATTCCGTGGCATGGCTAAGCAACCCTGCGAGCGGCACAATGGCCAACACGGACAGCACGAAAAGCAGCGTGTGCGCTTCGGGCAAAAGCTTCGCGGCGGCAAACACGACAGGCACGAACGCCAGCAGCCAGAGCATCGGGTTGTGGCGGATTTCCTTGAGCAGTGGGTTCACGATGTTGACTCGATTTTCGGGACTGTTCCTGCGAATTGCGTTGAAATGACCCGAAACTATTCAGTATGATTTTAAAAAACCATTCAGCCATGATTGTCGCGCATCAAGAGAGGGGGACTCAAAAAAATCCAGAGCCCCGCGCGTCATTCCCGCGAAGGCGGGAATCCATCTTCCAACTGTACAAAGAACATCTGCGGAAATTTCGTCAGGAAGGTGAAAATCCCGGCCTTGAACAACGTTCAAGGCCGGGAGATCAAAGATTGTTGATAGTGAAATGACATCCTATCACTGTACATTCTCCGTCGGCGCGAGCTGTCCGGCAGCCTGCACCCAGCCGCCGCCCATGGCCTTGTACAGTCCGATCACGGACTGATGGAGCGTGACCTGCGTCTGCGTGTAGGACAATTCGGCGTTGAAAAGACTCCTCTCGGCGTCGAGCACCGTCAAAAAGTCCGTATAGCCTTCGTCGTAGCGCAGCCGCGCGATCTCGTCGTACTGGCGCAAAGAGCCGACCTGCTGTTTCTGCGCGGTGAGCTGGCTGCCTGTCTGCCGCCGGTCCGCAAGAAAGTCGTTGACCTCGCGGAAGGCGTTCTGGACGGACTGCCGGTAGCTTATCAGCGCCTGCTTCTGCTGGGCCTCGGCCGCCTTGACGTTCCCTGAGATCTTGCCCGCCGTGAAGATGGGCATGGTCACCGGCGCGCCGTACTGCCAGATCTGCGCCGAATCCCGGAACAGGTCGGTCAAGTCATCGCTGGCAAAGCCGAAGAGCCCGGTCAGCGAGATGACCGGGAAGTAGGCGGCCTTGGCGACTCCGATCTGGGCGTTTGCGGCGACCAGGCCCTGCTCTGCCTGACGGATGTCCGGACGCCTCTCCAGGAGGTCGGACGGCAGGCCTGTGGCGATGGCAGGCAGGGTCAGGCTGTCGATGTCGAGGCCCCTCGGGATGGGACCGGGATTACGCCCAAGAAGGACGGACAGACCGTTCTCCTGCTGGGCGATGGCCTTTTCCAGCGGGGGAATGCTGGCCAGGGCCTCTTCGTATTGCGACTTGTTCTGGGTCAGCTCCAGCAGGGAGATGATCCCCCCGTTGTAGCGCTCCTGGAAGATCTTGTAGGAATCCTCACGACTTAGCGCTGTTTTTCTGCTGATCTCTAGCTGCCTGTCGAGTCCGCGCAGGTTCACATAGGCTGAGGCGACGTTGCTGACCAGGGAGAGGATGACTCCGTGACGGGCCTCCTCCGTGGCCAGCAGCTGGGCCTGGGCGACTTCGGTGCTGCGGCGGATGCGCCCCCAGAGATCGATCTCCCAGGCGACGTTGATATTGGTCGAATAGGTCTCGGTCAGGGTCGCGTACCCCGGAGCGGGCTTGTTTTCGCCCTCCCGGGTCACCTGCTCGCGAATGTAGGAGGCTCCGGCACCGACCTGGGGAAAGAGGTCCGCGCGGACGATGCCGTAGCGGGCCGCGAATTCCTCGATGCGGGCGGCTGCAATGAGCAAATCCTTGTTCTCCTGCAAGGCGTTATCGATGAGCCCGTTCAGGACGGGATCGTTGAACTGGCTCCACCATGCGGTGTCGGCCAGCTCCTTGGCCTCGCTTTCCTCCACGCGCCAGACGGCCGGGACGTCCAGGTCCGGACGCGCATAGTTGGGTCCGAAGGTGCAGCCTGCGCCGGCGATGGCCAGCAAAAGGACCAGCATGAGGTTACGCATGGTGCCCCTCCTTGTGTCCGGTGGCTGCCGCCGCAGGACTCTGTAATGTTCCGGACGCGACGGGATTCGGCTTCTTTCCGCCGATCTTCTCCACCACGTAGTAGAACACGGGGATGAGGAAGACGCCGATGATCGTGGCCGCCAGCATGCCGCCGATGACCGCGCTGCCCATGATCTGACGCGAGAGTCCACCGGCACCGGAGGCGATGGCCAGAGGCACGCAGCCGAGAATGAACGCGAACGAGGTCATGAGGATGGGCCGAAGCCTGAGCCTCGCCCCTTCCAGGGTGGCCTCCAGCAGCGGCTTGCCCTTCTCGTACTCCATCTTGGCGAATTCGACGATGAGGATGGCGTTCTTGGCGGAGAGGCCGATGAGCATGACCAGACCGATCTGGGCATAGACGTTATTCTCCTGCCCGCGCAGCAAGAGCGCCCCGAAGGCTCCGGCCACGGCGATGGGCGTGCCGAGCAGGACCGAGAACGGCAGGGACCAGCTCTCGTACTGGGCGGCCAGAATCAGGAACACGCACAGAAGCGAGAAGCCGAAGATGACCATGGGCGAGACGCCCTTCTGGGCCTGCCATTCCTGGAACGACATGCCCATGTAGTCAAAGCCCATCTCCGTGGGCATGGTTTCGCTAAAGACCTCCTCGAGCGCCTTCATGGCCTGGGCCGAGCTGAAGCCCGGCGCGGCGTTGGCGTTGATCTGCGCACAGCGGTACAGGTTGTAGCGCATGGTGAACTCCGGCCCGGAGATGTTCTTGACCGTGGTCAGGGCCGAAAGCGGCACCGTGTCACCCGCGCTGTTGCGCACATAGAACTGCCCGACGTTCTCGATGTCCGTCCGGTATTCGCCCTCGGCCTGGATATAGACCTGCCACTGGCGTCCGAACTTGTTGAAGTAGTTGATGAACCCGCTGCCCATGAAGCTCTGCAGGGTCTTGTAGACATCGTCGATCTTGACGCCCTGCTTGAGCACCTTGTCGCGGTCGACCTCGACGAAGAGCTGCGGAACCGTCGGGCGGAACGTTGTGGACACGCTGCCCAGCTCGGGACGTTTCTTGGCCGCTTCGACAAAGGTTTGCACATTGGCGGCCAGAAAATCGATATCCTTGCCCGCCCGGTCCTCAAGCATGAAGGTCACGCCGCCCGATGCGCCGATGCCAGGGATGGCCGGGGGCGAGAAGGCGAAGCCGATGGCCCCGCTGATCCCGGCAAGCTTCTGGTTGATGCCTTTTTTGATGGTCTCGTATTGCACGGCCGGCTCTTTGCGCGCGGCCCAGTCCTCAAGAGTGATGAAGAAGAAGGTGCTGTAGGTGTTGGTGACGCCGCTCAAGAGGTTGTAGCCCACGACCGCGGTGCAGTACTTCACGCCGGGGGTGTCCATGATCAACTTCTCGGCCTCGGCCGTGATCGCGCGGGTTCTCTGCAGCGACGACGCGTCGGGAAGCTGCACCGCGCCGTACATGTAGCCCTGGTCCTCTTCCGGCAGGAAGCCCGTGGCCACCCGCCCGCCGAAGAAGCCCGTCAGGACCGTGATGCCCACGAGGAGCATCATGCTCAGGAAGCTCTTGTGCACGGCCACCCGGCAGACGCCGACATAGCCGTCCGTCACCCGAGCGAACATACGGTTGAACCAGTCGTAGAACTTCTGAAGCGGCCCCGTGCCCTTCTTCTTGGGTTTGAGCAGCAAAGCGCACAGGGCCGGGCTCAAGGTCAGGGCGTTGAAGGCGGAGATGATGACCGAGATGGCGATGGTCAGGGCGAACTGCTGGTAGAGCCGCCCGGTTATGCCGGGGATGAAGGCCGTGGGGATGAAGACCGCGGCCAGGATGACGGCAATGGCGATGACCGGCCCCGAGACCTCTTCCATGGCCTTGAAGGTCGCGTCCTTGGGGGACAGCCCGTGCTCGATGTGATGCTCCACCGCCTCGACCACGACGATGGCGTCATCGACGACCAGGCCGATGGCCAGAACCAGACCGAAGAGGGACAGCGTATTGATGGAGAACCCCAGGAGCGGGAAGAGCATGAACGTGCCCACCAGGGACACGGGCACGGCCAGGAGCGGAATGAGCGTCGCCCGCCAGCCCTGCAGGAAGATGAAAACCACCAGAATGACCAGCACCAGGGCCTCGAAGAGGGTGTGCTGGATCTCCTTGATACCCTCGGTCACGGCGAGGGTGGTGTCCAGGGAGACGACATAGTCGAGGTCCGCCGGGAAGTTCTCTTTAAGTTTGGCCATGAGCGCCTTGGCACCATCGGCGGCTTCGACCGCGTTGGTGCCCGGCATTTGGTAGAGGGCGATCAGCGCGGTGGGCTTGCCGTTCAGGCGGCCCTCCAGGCTGTACGTCTGGGCACCAAGCTCGATGCGCGCGACATCCTTGACGCGCACCACGGAGCCGTCGGTGTTGGCGCGCAGGATGATGGCCCCGAATTCCTCCTCGGACTGCAGACGCCCCTGCGCCCGTACCGTATAGGTGAACTCCTGCCCCGCCGGAACCGGCTCGGCCCCGACCTGTCCGGCCGGGTTGACCGTGTTCTGGGCCTTGATGGCGTTCATGATCTCGGGGATGGTGATATTGAGCTTGGCCAGCTGGTCGGGTTTGACCCACAGCCGCATGGCATACTGTCCGGCGCCGAAGACGGTGACGCTGGCGATGCCCTTGATGCGGGTCATCTGATCGTTGATGTTGATGTAGCAGTAGTTGGCCAGAAAGACGTTGTCGTAGGTTCCGTTCGGCGAATAGAGGCCGAACATGATGAGGGGCGAGGAGGTCGATTTTTCGACCTTGACGCCATAGTCCTTCACTTCGGTCGGCAGCTTTGCCTCGGCCTGTCCCTTGCGCATCTGCGCCAGGAGCTGGTCGGTGTTGGGGTCCGTCTTGACGTCGAAGTTGACGGTGAGTTTCGTCTCGCCGTTGTTGGCGTTGGTGGAGTACATGTAATTCATGTTGTCCACGCCCGACATTTCCTGCTCGATGGGCGTGGCCACAGCCTGCTCCAGGGTCAGGGCGTCGGCGCCGGTGTAGGTGGCCGAAACCTTGATTTCCGGCGGGACGATGTTCGGGAACTGCGCCGTGGGCAGTCCCAGCATGGCGACAATGCCGACGATGAGCATCAGGATGGAGATGACCATGGCCACGATGGGCCGGTTGATGAAAAATCTTGCCATGCGATTACCCCTTGCCGGCGGGCGTCGTGGCCGCGGGTTCGAAAGGCTTGGTGGTGACGGTCAGACCTGGCCTGACCTTCTGGGTGCCTTCGGCGACCACGGCCTCGCCGGGCTTGACTCCCTTCTCGATGATCCAGCCCGACTCGAGCCGCTCGCCGACCACAACCGGACGGATATCGATCGTGTTGTCCGGGGAAACCACGGCCACAAGGTACTTGCCCTGCATTTCCGTCACCGCCCGTTGCGGCACGATCATCGCGCCGACCTTGGTCTGCAGCTTGGCCCGAACCTTGCCGTACATGCCGGGCCGGAGCATGTTGTCCGTGTTGGGGAACAACGTGCCGATCTTCAGGGTGCCCGTGGCGGGATCGATCTGGCGATCCGCCAGGGCCATTTTCCCCATGTGGGGATAGACGGAGCCGTCGGCCAGCACCAGCTGCAGGGGGGCGTCCGACGCCTTGCTCTCGGTGGACTTGGCGTTCAGGTATTCCTGTTCGCTGACGTTGATGTAGGCCTTGATGGGATCCAGGGTGGAGACGGAGGTCAACTCCTCCTGCATGCTCGGGCTGACCAGGTTGCCCAGCTGGGCCTTGGCGATACCGGCCACGCCGTCCACGGGGGAGATGATCTTGGTGAAGCTCAGTTCCAGCTTGGCCTTTTCCAAGTTGGCATCGGCCACGGCGATTCCGGCCTTGGCGCTCACGACCGCGGCCTTGGTGACGAGATCACGGCCGATGGCGTAGTCGAGATCCTTCTGGGAAACCGCATTCTTCGCGGCCAGCGGCTTGACTCTCGCCAGATCGGCCCGCGCCGTGGCAGCGGAGGCCTCCTGCGCGGACAGTTCCCCGCGGGCCTGCTCCAGGGCCGCCTGGGCCTGCTTGACCTCGGCCTGGAAGGTGCGCGGATCAATCTCGAAGAGCACCTGCCCTTTCTTGACGATTTCACCTTCGACGTAGTTCTGCTTGACCAGATAACCAGTGACCTGCGGGCGGATAACGGCATTGACCGAACCGTCCAGAGAGCCGATCCACTCGCTGTAGATCGGGACATCCTGCTGGATGACTTTTACCACTTCCACCACGGGGATCGGTGGAGCCGCCGCCTTTTCCGCCTGTTGACATCCGCCGGCGGCAAACAAGATCGACAGGGCAATCGCCACCACTCCCGCATCGACAGCCCGTTTGAGAGTGGTTGAAATGTTTGAAGGTCGAAAAAATCCTTCAATTCGGTCCATGGATGTCTCCTTTATTTGAAATTGACGTTGTCATATGATTACACATTTTTTTGTATTTTTATTTTTTTTATTCGTAACATACTGTTTTATTGAACTACGCATTCAGATACCGAGATTCAACCATGTCAGTGCGACATAGTGCCCCCTTCATCGAAGAGGGCACGCAAAGCCGACTTCAAATAAAAAAGAAAAAGACAAATAATTACGAAACGTAAACGCCATCAATACATACTCGATACGCAACGGAGCATCAAGAAAAGCGTTTCCAGATCGTGCCGATCTTGACCGAGAACTTTTCCGTCAGCACCTCGATGAGTTTCGCCGGGGTGCTGACTACCTTGGCGACAAATGAATCCGCAAAAGGGTCATCACATGCCTGTGTTTTGCAACACGATATGGCGACAATGCGCGGAGAATCACCAATTTACGGAGATACGTGAACATGCTTCCGATATGGAGCAAACTTCAAAAACGTGAAAACAAAACAAGCAAACGCAATATTTACTTATACTGCTTCAGCATTGCTTCTTTTGCCTTATGATATTCCTTTTCCGTTATTACACCGTCCTTGTATGCCTTATCAAGATCCGTCAGCTGTTGACCAAGAGTAACTGAATTCGTTGTTTCAACCCTTGTCGTTCCACCGCATCCAGTCACAATTGTTCCAATAAGAAAAAAACAGACAAGGAATGCCACAATTCTGTCTTTCATATGATCTCTCCTTTCGATGTATTAAAAAATGATCTGATCTGATCAAATCTCATGCAATAGCAGGCGCTCCAGATACGAAACGTATCGGAAGCGCCTTGCTTGGCGACAACTACGGATTTATTTACCCCAAAGAGCGTAGATGCGCTCCTTCAGCAAGGCGGCCCATTCCGTCATGGCTTCTTCGGTCTGGCCGGTCTTGGTGAAGCCGGCGGAGCTGTATTTCTTGCCCACCTTCGTGTCCGCGAAAAGAGCGAGCTTCTCCCCGGAGACGGAATCCACAAACATCATCTCGATCGTGCACTTGCCCACGCCCATGGCCTGGCCTGTGGTCATCTGCTTGCCGGCGGAGAGGAGGATGCCTACCGGGATGACGGAGGTCAGGGCATTGGACACGGGGCTGCTGGCCTCGACCTCGGTCACGGCCGAGTGGACGGAGATGACTCCAGGACCGGGCTGGGCGGCCAAGGTCAATTTCGTCCCCTCCGGCACGCGGGTCAGCACGTCATGGTAATACTTGGCCAAGAGGTTCAAATCTTCCTGGGACAGCCCGGAGTCCTTGATCATCTTTTCGGCGTTCCAGAGCACGACGGGTTCCACGTACATCGCCGAATAGTTCTTCGGCGCAAAAGCTGGGTTTCGCCATGCAAGGCTGCCCTTCAACTCGGGGCTGGGCATCAGCAAGGCGTAATCATTGCCCAGAAAATGATCCGCAGGGCTGAATTCGGTTGATGCAGTCTTTCCCGCACAGGCGCCCAGAAACAAGATCAACGAAATCGCAAGAATTCTTTTCATACCTTCTTCCTCCAGAAATGAATGAGTGGAAATCGAATTGAAACAACCTGATGTCCCAATTTTCTGTAATGAATCCGCCCTTGAAAAAAGCAACCCGCCGTGTCCGCGCAGCTATCTCTGCGCGGCGGGCGGCCCTTCACCGCTTTGCGGGTAGCCTGCCGATTGCCTGTCACTGCTGACCTTTTGGGTCATCCGGTCTCCGCGTTGCCGGGCCTGAGCCTGGGATTCCAGATCCTGGAACCACTCTTCCGGTGTTTCGCCAGCGGCATTGGGTTCCTGCGCCCCGGACCCGGACCTGTTCACAGGACCCCAGCCGGCCCCGCTGTTGCTGCTCCAACTGCCGGGCCCATCCTTCCTGTACACGGCGCCGTCCTGACCGGCATAGACATTGTCTCCTTTGCCCTTCGCCACCGCGCTCGGCCCATCCCAGGAGTCCCCAGCCACGGCGTCAGTGCCTTTGCGGATCCCGGCCACCGATCCCTTGGCGCCGCTTCGGTATCCGCCGCGCAGCGATGTCCCGGTTGAAGGGTTGTATGCAGCCCCCCGAACGGCAAAACCGGAGTCGGTATCGATGCGGCCTGATCCTGCACTGACTCCGCTGTAAGGATTGTAGGCCTGTCGGACCGATGTGACGCTGGCCGGACCGTGGGCATACGCCCCCCTGAAATACGTTCCCGTGGACGGATCGTGATACGCGCCGACTCCTACCCCGCCATAAGGTCCGCAGGCATACGCCGCGCGGTAATATCCCCCGTAGGAATAACTGTAGCGGGCTCCGCACCCATAGGAATACGGAACCGGATACGGCGGATAGGAAGGGTGCTGATCTTCATCCCAGTTGTCGGCAATCAGCGCGCCCATCAAGATTCCAGGCCCGAACATGAGCACGCCGGTCGCGGCCACGTATTCGGCGCTGTAGCCCGCGGTCTGGGCATAGACGACCGTGTTCAGGGTTACGTCCCGCACCGTGACATAGGTCACGTTGTGCGCGGGATGTGTCGGCGGGATGGAATACATGGCAGGCGGCACCACGGCGCAGAACGTCCACGGTCCGGTCGCGGTGGAACTGATCAGCCACGTGCCCTGATTGCACCAATAATACCCGCCATCAACGAAAAAGACCTGCTGCGGCGAGTTGGTCGCGTACTGCACGGCGGTGTTCGGGATTGTGCTGAAATTCGGCTGCCCGTCGTACTCGACCTCCGTCGGAGCGGTATCCGCCATGCCCACTTCCGTGGTGCTCGGAACGGAGGCCAGCAGCACGGCATCCCGTGCTTCGGTAGTGCCCGGCACAACGGCCTTGACGCGCGCTGCCTGGTCGTTGCCCGGAATCAGGGCAAAATCGGCGGGCAGATCCTTGCTGGCTACCGACCAGGGCACATCCAGGCCGGAGGCTCGGAACCAGCGTCCCGCGACGAGCAGATAATAGATGCCGTCGGTCGTGTTCAGGAACAGATCGGAATCGGTGTTCGTCACCCGCATGAGTTTCGTGCCCGCGATGGGACTCAAAGCAGGCTCACCATGAGTGAGGATGAGTTCCGCCGGTTCCGTGCTGACGAAGACCTTGGGAGGATTTTTCACCAATTTGCCCGGAATCTGCGCACGCACGTCCGACCAGTTTTCATCCGAGGGAAGATCCAGAAGCCCTGCGGGCAGCTCCACGGTCGGGGTCCAGGGCCCATTGAGGGGGTCGGTCGCGACCAGCCAGCTCTCCTTATTGAGGAGATAAGAGCGCTTCGTCGCGGTGTCATGGAACACGTCCCAGTTTGTGTTCACCGCGAACATGAGCGTCTTGTGTTCTTTGCTGACAGGTTCGAACTGGGGCTCGCCCAAAAATATCAACATGATGGCCGGTTTGCTGCTCTGGAAAATAGGCGGCGCCTCGACATTGAGGTCAACCGCAGGCTGCTGAGGCTGCTTTTCGGGATCAAGGTAGGCCAGAACACGATCAAGCGACAGGATCAGGGCCTTGCCGGGAGGATAGAGTTCATCAACCGTTTTGCGCAGCGCCGAGGCGACGGAATCGGAGGCGTTGGGAAAGCGCAGCTCGCGAGTGCCTGGGAGCAAGGCCACGGTGCGGGCGTCATGATCGACGAAGGTCCGAGCTTCGTTTTCGACCACGCCATACATTTCCTGCTTGGATGACGCGGACTTGACGGCAATGGCGCAACGGAAGTGAAGGACCTTGTAGTCCTGCCAGAAATCAATCTGCGGCTGGTAGACGCTCAACTGCTTGCCGTCCTTTCGAATGACCTTGGGCCAGCCCGAACCATCGGAAGCCATCGCCGCGTTCGCGGCAAAGGCAACCAGAAGCGTCAGAATGGCCGCAAGGCGTTTCAGCATTCTCGATATCCTTTTCCCTGTTCTCTCAAACGGCCCACGCTCGCGGCAAAAAAGGCGCAGGCGCAATTTCTACGGCTTGATCTTGGTGACTTTCGTGCCCTGAATGCCAATTCCGGCCATCAGCCCTTTCTGGTTGAAGAAGAAGGCGTAAATGCCTTCCTTGGCAGTGGAGGTGGACAAGTTCCGTGAAACACCCTCGTCAACCACGACGATGGTCGGTCCTACTCCCAATTCCCATCCGTCGCTGCTTTCAAGATACTTCAAAGAGGCCTCGTCGGTGAAAAACAGGGCATAGCCGAACTTCTGCAAGCCAGCCTGCAACCCGTAGGATGCGGCGATGGTGTTGTAGTAGCCTGCCTTTTTCCCACCCTTGAGCAAGGCGCCCTCTCCATATTGTCCGCCGACAATGAAACCACCCTTCACAATGCTCGGAAAAACAAGAATGCCTTTTGCTATCTTTGCCAGATCCTGAGCGGCCACTGAACTTGCGTACAGATTCTTCAACGCAAGATCGACTTCGTAATCAATTTCCGCCGCACTTCCGGCTATTGCAGATTTCCCCGTGGTGGAAACAAGTGCAACCGCCATGACCAGGGACAAGATAATGAATTTGAAGAATAATTTCATGACAAACTCCATTTGCGCAGTAATCGTTACAAGGAAGCGTCACACATGCTTCGGGAATTGGATCCCTTGGCTATTGCGCTCTGGCCATCTCCACCAATTCCAAGCCTCCGAGTTCGGACACATCGAAAAAATTAATCTTGGGGGCGTTGCGCGAATATTCCATGGCCTCAAGGACCCTCAGAAAAATGTGGGATCGCAGGTGCCCCTCAAGACCTTCTTTCGAACGCCATTGTTCGGTGTACACGATGGCGCCTTCTTCTCCTGTTTCAAAAGCGACCGTGCAATCCATGCAGTCGGCAACGGCGGCAAGCTCCGTCTTCATGGATTCAAGCACGTCTATCACTGCGGGAGCGCGCCCTGAGGCCGGATAAATTTTCAAAATGACAAGCTTCATGATAACTGCTCCTTCAATTTGCGCACCAAACCTCACCCCCGCCAAAAAAACAATAACTACCTGAACATAAAAACCTTATAATCTTTATCGGCAACTCGACGCAGCAGCCAACCGCAAAAAGAATCGACATTTCAACTCCAGGACGAAATGTCGCCCGTCACGCATGCGATACAGGCACAGGCCGGAGATCATTCATCCGATGATTCCGCCTTTGCCGCAGCTGCTGCGGCTGCGGCGGCCAAGGCAAGCGCTTCCTCTTCCTGGATCAACGCGCTCGCCGCGGCGGCCGCCCCGCTGGCAGCCGCGGTCGTCAATCCGCCCGAACCCGATGCCGCGTCCTTGGCGACCATGGCCTGGATTTCAGGCGGGAAATATACGGTGACATTGCGATGGGCGAACTCGATGCCGTTCTGCCGAAAGGCTTCCTGAACGAGCCGATAGACCATCTTTTGCGTAACAAACTGGTGTCCGGGAATCGTCTTGAACTTGATGCGCAGGATCATGGCCGAATCTTCCATGGCGCGCACGCCCATGGATTTGACTTCGCTCAGCATCCCATGGCTGAGCTCCTCGTTGGCCATGATCTCCTTGTTGACGCGCTTTATGATCTTGCGGATCTTTTCGATGTCGGCGTCATAGCGGACACGGAAGTCCAGCTTGGTGATGATGTAGTCCCGGCTGAAATTCTTCAGGATCTTGAGCCCGCCGTAGGGGATGGTGAAGAGCATGCCGCGCGGGTGGCGAAGCTTCATGGAGCGCAGCGAGATTTGCTCCACCGTGCCCTTGGCCGCGCCTGCCTCGACATAGTCTCCGACCCGGAAGGCGTCGTCGATGAGGAAGAACACGCCGGAGATGATGTCCTTGACCAGAGTTTGGGCTCCAAAGCCGATGGCCAGTCCGAAGACCCCCGCCCCGGCGATGAGCGGAGCGATGTCAACGCCCATGGAGGACAGGGTCACCAGGGATCCCATGACTATGATGGAAGTCAGCAGGAATTTGCGCAACAGCACGAGCAGCGTGGCGCTGCGCGACCCGCCGGCGCCTCCGCCTTCTTCCAGATTATCAAGGTCGATGCCTGAATTGAACATGTCTTCACTGAGTTTGCGATCAATGCGGATGCGCAGGATCTCCCAGATGAGCAGGCACGCCACGATGACCAGCAGGACGCTGAGCACGTTGCGGGCAAACAGCCAGCCCAGCGGCACTTCAACACCCCAGATCCTGAGCATGGCGAAAATCGAAAAGACAACCAGCGCCACCCGCAGGATTTTACTGATGAGCGGCAAGTAATCCCGCAGGCTCTTCGTCTCCGGAGGCTTGTTGCCGGCCAGCTCCTGGACCGACGGCGCTTCGGGTTCAGCGTTCGGGCTCAAAGGAATGATCTGCTGATCCTCGCCCGAGGCGATGACCATCAGTTTGCGCACCCAGAGGTCTATCCCGATGCAGACCGGGATCAGGAACATGCTGAGAACCAGGCGCAACAGCGATTCATTCTCCAGACACGCACGCATGGTCCAAAAAGTGCCAATGAACAGGGCGTAGGCCAGCGCGGTAAAATGCCAGAGCCGCGCCACCGCGCTCTGCACTGTCAGCTCGGTTTCGCACTCGGGATCAATGGTTTGAGCCACGCGTCGCCGGTTGACAAGTATCGCGGCGGCCAGCACCAGACTCGAACACAAACCGGCCGATGCATGCAGCAGCCTGCCCACGGCCACGGCCCCTCCGATTTGCTCCAGGGTCAGGCTGATCACGGCCAAGACACAGATGAAATACGTAAAGCCCATGAGCCAGCGATACATGATGAGGGCGGCACCGTCGCCGAGAGGCATGGGCCGCAAGGCTGAAGACGCGGGGGACAGCAGAACGCTGGCTATGATCCGTACAAGAAGGACATAGGACAGGGAAATGAAGACAATGGTCCCGATACCGCGCTCCGGGCTGTCACCGGGCGATGTGATCATCAGGAGCAGCGCGAAGACCATGAAATAAACCGCAAAGGCGATGAGCTGAAGAGCCGTCTCGAAAAAAACCGTTCCCAGCTTTCCAAAACGCTGCGCGAGAAGCGTGGTGTTATGGCCCGGCCTGAATTTATTGAAAAAAAGGGTCAGCGCCCAATATACGGCCAGCGAGCACAACGTGATTGCGGCCAGGATGAAGAGGGATTGGGTGAACTGCCCGAGTCCCTGACCGCCGCTTAAATTGTCGATGATCGGCTGCGGATTTGCGATTTCCACATGCGCGGCGTCAGACAAGGCCCCAAACTCCGTCGCAAATCTTCGAACTTTCGTCTCAAAAGCGACAAAGACCCGGACCAGATAGCTCTGCTGCTCAGGAGCGGCGGTGTCCTCTCGCAACCCGGCCTGCTCCTTGAGCGTCTTTTGCAGGACTTCTCTGGTCTGGGCGTCCGTCAGAGACGCCAGGAAAGGATCGACATCCTTTTCCTGCAGCGAGCCTACATCCACCGTGACGGCCTGCTTTGACTTGTCGCCGCTCGAACCCTTCGCGGCGTGGACATTCTGCCCGAACGCCAAAACCGAAACGGCGAGAAGAATCAGCAGGACCCAGCGCAAGCGCAACGACAGCATATCAAAGCCCCCATCATACTCCATTGACGTGAAAAACAGACCATTGTCATCGACACGAGGCTCCCGTCGCCATGCACTCGCCCCCAGATAACCGGAACGGCTCTCACGACCGGTTCATCACCGGGACTCACTGATTGCGGACATGCCCATAATAATCCGGCATCCAGAGCGCTTCATGTCCATGACATGCAGGTTTCACGGAGCGCAGGCCGATCTTGCCGATGCGGGAATTGATGACATCGAAGGCGGTCATGGGGAAGCCGCTGAGCCGCTGCTCGTAGTCCATGCCGTGCTCGAGAATGTACCCGAGCTTGTCGCGCATCTGCGGGACGGTCACCGTTTCCCACGGAATGTATTCGAGCAGGCCTCTTGCCGCGAAAATCCGGGCTCGCATGATTTGCTCCTCGCGCGGCGTGCTGCGCGGAATGATCAGCATCGGTCTGGCTGCGCTGACAATTTCGCACATAGTGTTGTAACCGCCCATGGAGACCACGCAATCGGCGGCCAGGATGATCTTCTCCATCTTGCGGTGGAACTTGAAGATGCGAATCTTGAGCTTGCGCGCACGGCACGCGAGCTGGTCATAGAGTTTCTCGCACAGCATCGGCCCGGTGACGATCATGGATTTGAAGTCGCAACCAGGTTGGGTTTCAAGCATGCTGAGATAGGTATCGATGACCTTGTAGCCATCGCCGCCGCCACCCGTTGTCACGAGCACAAGCTTGTCGGCCGGACAGAGTCCAAGCTCGCGCCGAAGCGCCGGTCGATTGCGCTGGTGGGGAATATGCCGGGGAATGTAACCCGTGAAATGAATTTTTGATTCGATATGCCTTGGAATCGCGTACTCTTCGACGGCATCGAAGATGTGCCTGCTCCCGTAGACCCAGATCTCGGAATAGAGCTGCTCGAACACCTCGTACATCTTGCGCTCCTGCCACTCCTT
Source organism: Desulfomicrobium sp. UBA5193 (assembly GCA_002412965.1). Taxonomy (GTDB): domain Bacteria; phylum Desulfobacterota; class Desulfovibrionia; order Desulfovibrionales; family Desulfomicrobiaceae; genus Desulfomicrobium. Next base: position 343,513 of record DHWB01000003.1, on the reverse strand, counting down.
GATGGTACTCTCGGGACTGTCCATGATGTCCCGCAGACCAAGCACAACTTGAGTTTTCGGCGAGTTCTCGCGGAGCCAGATCAAGGTGGCCGTAACTTCGAGCTTGAGGCCAAGAGGCGCCTTGTCGACCAGAAACAGATCCGGCCGGAAAGTCTGGGCCGTGGCCAGAATGATGTTCTGACGGATGGCCAGGGCCAAAGACGGTTCGATGGCTATCGAGTGCGGGACGTATATCTCGTTGGACTTCTTGATCATGCCCGGAATTCGCACGAAATCGATGCCCTTGGGAAAATCGAAACGACCGACAATGGGCGAGCCCGTCAGAATGAGGATGCGATGCCCCTTGTCGAGCAGGCTCTGGGCCAAGGCCATTGTCCGCCGGATATGGCCCAACCCGTACGTGTCATGCGAGTACATAAGAATATTCATAAGTATTCCAAACGGTCATCCTGTAAAATGGCCTTGAATTGGTCAGGTCGCCCCAAAGAAAACCTTTCTTCGGCACACCGAGCTTCGAGTCGCGTCTCTTCCGCAAGCCGGAAGGCCTTGCTCAAGATGAAATATATGAAATACTTCAAAAAACGCGCCAGGAGAATTGATTCGTTTATTACATCGTAATCAACTAAAAAGAAAGGGGAACTTATTTTAGATTGGAAAAAAAGCGAAATGAATGAAAAAAAGAGGACGATATTTAGTTTTTGAGTCGAAATGTCGACCTTTTTCTCAAAATAGAGAATGGCAGAGTTCGTAGGAAGCAATCTGCATACCCATTGAGCTTGAAGGTGTTGCGGCTGAAAAAATCGGCGGGGCGCAGTGAGCTTTCTTGACGCGTAGCGAGCAAGGTCGCGGCACGGACTTCAGAAAAGAACACTCAAAGGAGATGGCGCAGCAGTACCGGCAAAAAAGCGGTACGCTTGCATTGTATTGGACCTGCAGAGAAAATGGAAACACAAAAAGTCATGATCCCCTTCTTCAAGGGGATGACGATTTTTTTGAAGTGGGAGATATTCAGACATAAACAGAATCAAGAAGCAAGTGTGTTGTCGAAATGGAGAAGAAAAGCCTGCACAGGAATGAAATTATTACAGCAAAAAAGCGTCGTTATTAGAAATTCTCAATCTTCCAAGAATCAATAGGCAACTTCTGAAACTCAACGATTGAGTTCAGGCGGATCCAATACTTCCTGTCTTCAATCCGCTCCAGGATCAGCACGATCCCTGCCCTCTTCCCTGTCTGCATGGAATAATACAAAGCCTGACCTATGGACTCGGCCCACTTCTGTCCGAAGTCGAATTCAATGGCATGGGTGCGGGTAATGCAATCCGCACGGGTTCCATCAGGAAGCCGGACTTCCGCACGACCGCTCGCGCCCGCGCACCAGTCCTGCTGATATTCCTTTTCAAGACGCTTGTGCTCGGCCTGAACAGGAGAAACCCAGGACAGGAGTAGGAGTAAGGAGATTATGGCGATGCGCATGGGTGGAAGCAAGTAGCAGGATTCAAAAGCATGGTCTAGATCTTTAATGATATCAAAATCATGCAGGGCCAAAAGCGAGCAGACACTCTGCCCTGAAAACACGGAGCCTGCACCCAGACCTGAGTGGCCCCCTCGTCGCCAGGATTCTCTCCCTTTGGACGGCACTCACTTGGGGAGGTTTACAACGTGCCTCGTCATATATGGCGCATATGTTGGATTTGGCGAGTCGCATTGAGGAATCCCTCTGCTCGCGTCACCCTCCCTTTTTCGTTTAGTCTTTAATATTAAATATGTTGTGATTATAAACACCTGCAACCTTCTTCCGGCACGGATGTTGCGATAAGTTGGGGAGGATGGGCCCGCGAATGTTATTGGTCGCTCAAGTGTTCTGTTTCAACACAATAATGCAGAGCTCCGATTGCAGCGAAGAGAGCAACTCTCAAGGATGGTATGAAGTCATGCGTAAAAATGAAGAAGGAAAAATCGGATGGATTCTGCTTTGGGTACTGGGAATTCCACTCCCAATCTTGCTCATCCTCTATGTTTTGCGAGGATGTACCTAATCTTGTTTTTTGATTCGAATTTGGGATGAGGTGAATATGACCGTGTAACCTCCAGTGAGAACTGGTTGAAAGGAGAGACCATATGGACGAAAATATTTGGAAAGGAAAATGGAAGGAGATCAAAGGCGGAATTAAAGAGCAGTGGGGAAAACTGACGGATGACGAGATTGCAGAGATCGAAGGAAAACAGGAAAAGCTGGCTGGCCTGTTGCAAAAGAAATATGGCTATTCGAAGGATGAAGCGGAAGAACACTACAAACGTTTTTTGGACAAATACAAAGAGTAGCCTTGGCCCATTAAATAAACAATCGGGAACACACCTCATCCCTCTTTCTCCCGGTCTGTGAAATGTATTGATTTGCCATGAATGTTCTCCTGCGCTGGATTGACCGGTGACGCCTCGACTTTCGGGGCGACCAGCTTTCCATGACGCGAGCAGACAAAAGGCTGTACGCGCGAAATCAAGCCTGGGCACGTATCGCGGCAAGCGGGATTTTACCAGGACGGGCGAACCGGCCGCCCTCTTCCTCCGATCTGCGCTTCGTCATCCAGCGCCACGACGCCAAGCGCTTGCACTATGATTTTCGGCTGGAGCTCGACGGCATCTTCAAGTCCTGGAAGGTTGACGACGAAACAGCACCTTCCTCGCCCGAATAAAGGAAAAATCAAACCATGCAGACAAAGGCTCTTTCCCCGGAACTCTTTGCAACGATGGACGCCTACTGGCGCGCCGCCAACTACCTGTCGGTCGGCCAGATTTATCTCTACGACAACCCGCTGCTCAAAAAACCGCTTGCGCTGAAGCACATCAAGCCGCGCCTGCTCGGTCATTGGGGCACGGTGCCGGGGCTGAACTTCATCTATGTACACCTGAATCGCGTCATCAAGGCGTACGATCTGAACGTCATCAACATCACCGGACCGGGCCATGGCGGGCCCGGGCTTGTTGCGAACGCGTATCTCGAGGGGACCTACAGCGAGGTCTATCCCCACATTTCGCAGGACGAAGACGGCCTGACGCGGCTCTTCAAGCAGTTCTCCTTCCCCGGCGGCGTCCCGAGCCACGTCGCGCCGGAGACGCCAGGCTCGATCAACGAGGGCGGAGAGCTTGGCTACGCGCTGTCGCATGCGTTCGGGGCGGCCTTCGACAACCCGGACCTTCTCGTCGCCTGCGTCGTCGGCGATGGCGAAGCGGAGACTGGCCCCATGGCCACGAGCTGGCACTCGAACAAGTTTCTGAATCCTGTCCATGACGGCGCCGTGCTGCCGATCCTGCACCTGAACGGCTACAAGATCGCCGGTCCCACCGTGCTCGCGCGCATTCCCCATGACGAACTGGCGGCGCTCTTCCACGGCTACGGCTATACTCCACATTTCGTCGAGGGCGACGACCCCATGGAGATGCACGCCCTCATGGCCGCCACCCTCGACCGGGTGGTGGGCGAGATCCGGCGCATCCAGCAGGACGCCCGCGGGCACGGTTTTACGGAACGCCCGCGCTGGCCGATGATAATCCTGCGCACGCCCAAGGGCTGGACCTGCCCGCGGGAAGTGGACGGAAAACCCACGGAAGGCACGTGGCGCGCGCATCAGGTGCCTATGGGCGACATGGGCCATCCGGGCCATGTGAAGCTCTTGGAGACGTGGATGAAGAGCTACCGGCCGCAGGAGCTGTTCGACAAGGCTGGCCGCCTCCGCCCCGAGCTGGCCGGGCTCGCGCCGACAGGGGAACGCCGGATGAGCGCCAACCCCCACGCCAACGGCGGCCTGTTCCTGCGCGACCTGCGCCTGCCGGATTTCGGCGACTACGCGGTCAAGGTGCCGAAACCCGGCGCGGTGGACGCCGAGGCCACCCGCGTGCAGGGCGAGTTCATCCGCGACGTGATTACGCACAACCCCTCCACCTTCCGCGTCTTCAGCCCGGACGAGACGAGTTCGAACCGCTGGGGCGCGGTGTTCGAGGTCACGAACCGCTGCTCGACGGCGGCCATCGTCCCCGGCGACGAGCACGTCGCACCCGATGGCCGGGTCATGGAGATGCTGAGCGAGCACCAGTGCGAGGGCTGGCTCGAAGGGTATCTTTTGACCGGCCGCCACGGCTTTTTTTCCTGCTATGAAGCGTTCATCCATATCGTGGACTCGATGTTCAACCAGCACGCCAAGTGGCTGGACGTCACGCGCGGAATCCCCTGGCGCCGCCCCATCGCCTCCCTCAACTACCTGCTCTCGTCGCATGTCTGGCGGCAGGATCACAACGGCTTCAGCCATCAGGACCCCGGCTTCATCGATGTCGCGGCCAACAAGAAGTCCGAGGTCATCCGCGTCTATCTCCCGCCCGACGCGAACACCCTGCTCTGCGTGACGGATCAATGCCTGCGCAGCCGCAACTGCGTGAACGTGATCGTGGCCGGAAAGCAGCCCGGACCGCAGTGGCTGGACATGGACGCCGCCATCAAGCACTGCGCCGCGGGCATCGGCATCTGGCCTTGGGCCAGCAACGACCAGGGTTGCGAGCCGGATGTCGTCATGGCCTGCTGCGGCGACGTGCCCACCCTCGAGACCCTGGCGGCCGTGCAGCTCCTGCGAGAACATTTCCCGGCCTTGAAAATCCGGGTAGTGAACGTGGTCAATCTCATGAAACTCCAGCATCACCGCGAGCATCCTCACGGCTTGAGCGACAGCGATTTCGACACGCTGTTCACCACCGACAAGCCAGTCATCTTTGCCTATCACGGCTATCCGTGGCTGATCCACCGGCTGACCTATCGCCGCACCAACCACGGGAACCTGCACGTGCGCGGCTTCAAGGAGGAGGGGTCGACCACGACGCCGTTCGACATGGTGGTCGTGAATGACCTCGATCGATTTCACCTCATGGCCGACGTCATCGACCGCGTGCCGCAGCTCGGCGCGACAGCCGCGTATGCCAAGCAGGCCATCCGCGACAAACTGATCGAGCACCGGCAGTACATCGAGCGGCACGGCGAAGATCTGCCGGAGATTCGGAACTGGCGTTGGGGCCGAAGCGAAAAGGAAAAACCGGCGGGCGGGAAGACGCGAGTCTTTGTGTAAAAGCAGTGTGAGACTGTGTACGCAGCGTCTCCAAACGTCAGGAAAATGGGGCCAAGGTCTGATCTTGTTGACCTTTCTTTACAGTCATGCCGAGCATGATGAGCATTTACGCCAGGATCACTCGCCCTGCACGCAAGATAATTCTTCATGCCTCCTGCCCGACCCATGCTTCAAGGTGGTCTCTGAACTGTTCTCTCCTCTCGCGAAATTATTCACGATTCAGGGTCAAATTTTAAGAGGATAACACTATGGAAGATAAGGAAAAATCAAAAGAGCAACTTGTTCAAGAACTTACAGAATTGCATACACAATTTGCCACCTTGAAAAAATCTATGACCGAGTCCAAATCCGATGGACTTTTAACTGAGGAGGCGCTGATCTACGCCGAAAGTATTCTGGAAACCATACGAGAACCCCTTCTGGTTCTGGATAAGGACATGAAAGTTATCTCGGCAAGTCGCAATTTTTACAACATGTTCAGTGTAAATCATGATGAGACGATAGGGAGTGTTCTCTATGACCTTGGCAACAAACAGTGGGATATCCCGAAACTGCGGGAACTGCTTGAAACAATAATTCCCCGGGAAACAAATTTCGACAACTATGAAGTTGAACACGTTTTTGATTCCATCGGCAGACGGGTCATGCTTTTGAACGCCCGGCAGATTCAGCGCGCGTCAGGCAAAGATCGGATCATCCTGCTGGCTATTGAGGACATCACTGAACGTAAGCGACTGGAGGATTTGCTAGCGGATTCTGAAGAGCGTTATCGACGTCTTTTTGAGACAGCCAATGATGGGATCGTGCTCCTGGAAAAACGTGAAGGGACGATAACGCATGCTAATCCGGCATTCGAAAAGATGTTCGGCTATAACGTAAACGAAATCCTTGGAAAGCATCTTCAGGATATTGGCATTTGTCTCGAAAAAAGTGATTTTCAAATCATAATGCAAAAATTGAGAGAGACAGGTATTATAAATTATGATGATGTCCGCATAAAAACAAATTTTAATCTCAATATTGATACAGATATATATCTCGTTGATAGAGCATCTTTAGTACAATGCAATATCAGAGACATAACCCAACACAAGATAAATTTATGTTCTCTTGTTCGGGCAAAAAAACAAGCTGAGATAGCGAACATGGCAAAATCAGAATTTCTTGCCAATATGAGCCATGAAATTCGCACCCCGCTCAACGGTATCATGGGTATGATCCAGCTTCTGGATGGCACATCTGTCGGCGCTGATCAAAATAAGTATATTGAGTTGGCGTTGAACTCGTGCAACCGCCTTACCCGTTTGCTTTCAGACATTCTGGACTTGTCTCGAATTGAAGCGGGCATGATGGAAATCCATGAATCAAAATTCCAATTTGAGAATTTACGTAATTCGATTTTAGGACTTTTCGCCGTTGAATCCTTGAACAAAGCTGTCACTTTAAAATGCATTATTGATCCAACAATTCATCCCCAAGTTATTGGTGATGAAGGGAGAGTTCTTCAGATTTTATTCAATTTAGTTGGGAATGGACTAAAATTTACAGAAGAAGGTTCTGTCACTGTTGAAATGATTCCACTGAAATCCGAAAAAGATGATGTTTACAGAATCCTGTTTACTGTCTCAGATACAGGAATTGGTATACACGAAGATCATCTTAACATGCTATTCAAACCGTTTGTCCAGATAGAAAAATCCTATACTCGTAATTACCAAGGAGCTGGACTTGGCCTATCTATAGTCAAAAAACTCGTTCACTTGATGGGTGGCAGCATTGATATCGAAAGCGTTGTTGGTGAAGGGACGTCAATAAACGTAGTTTTACATTTTAAACTGCCTTTTGAAGAGAGCATATCAAAGCATCAAGAAGCCGTACAGATTAAGGTAAAACAAAAATTGCGCATTCTTCTGGCTGAAGACGATCCATCCAACCAATTCGCAATGATCAAACTGCTGGAGAAGGCAGGGTATGAAGTGATGCTGGCAGAGAATGGCAAGCAGGCCATTGACATGCTCAAGATTCACGACTTTGACTGTATTCTTATGGATGTGCAGATGCCCCTTATGGACGGCGTAGAGGCGACGAAGACTATTCGTTCCTCAGCGAATCTTGGCCCCAAAAAAGACATACCGATCATTGCCATGACCGCCTATGCCATGAGCGGAGATAGGGAGACGTTCCTGAAATGCGGAATGAACGATTATGTTGGAAAGCCGGTGCGAATGGATGATTTGGTGGTGGCCCTGGAGAGGAGGTGCGGCACGCCTTCGAAAAAGGAGAAGGCGCGGACATGAGAACCGACGGTCCTTCATCAAGGGTTTAAAAAGACTTAAGCCCTTTTTCTTTTTGTGGGTTCTTGTGGGTTTTACGCGTCTGCAACTCTTTGATCGACTCCCAGCCTCAACTGGTATCCGCAGACGACGATGACGTTAAGAGATTCTCCCCAGGGGTCCAAGAACTGCGCGCCTGTTCTTTTATTTCCCCGGCTTCGCTTTGCAGGCCGACTTCCGCCTTGGTCGCGACTATTTCGGCCTCGGCGGTCTGCTTTGCCGGGGCTGGCTGGGCTGCTTCCGCAGCCCCTTCGCCTTCTATCATGCGTACAGGCACCCCGTTGGGGAAGGTGACTTCGCGAGCCTCGTCCGGCAGCGAGATTCCCGAATCCTGGAAGGCCCGTTTGATGTGCCGAATGACGGACGATTTCACTTTCGACCAGCTGTGTTGACCGCCATCGAGCCAGAAATAAACACGTAGGTTTACTGTAGAAGGTCCAAGGTTTTCCACGAGTACCGAGGGTTCGGGCTCATGCAAAACGGCCGGATGTTCGGCGAGCACGTTCAAGGCGACTTCCTGGGCAAAAGAGATGGAATCGTCGTAGCCGATACCCACCATGAAATCATCGCGGCGATTGGGGTTGCTTGTGAAGTTGCGGATCGTACTTTTGAAGACGGTCGAATTGGGGATTTGCACTTGATTGCCGTCGAGTGTCATCAGCACAGTCGTGCGAGAGGTCAGCCGCTGAACGTAACCCGTGACGTTTGCTACTTCTACCAGATCGCCCTCACGAAACGGTTGCTGCAAGCTTAAAAAGAGACTGGCGAGAAAATTCTCTGTGATGTCGCGGAATGCAATGCCCAGCACCAACCCAATGAGGCCCGTGCCGCCTACCAACGTAAGCGCGAGTTGCGTGAGTCCGGCGATACGGAGCACCAGGTAGAGGCCGACAAACATGACAAGCATTCCGCCGGCCCGGGCCATTACTTCGCGCAAAAGGTGGCTGAGGGATCGACCCAGAAGCCCGCGACGCAGGACTTTCACCGTTAACCTGGCGAAGATCCATGAAAGAGCGATTACGACCAGCGCCACCACGATCAGGGGCAGCAATCGAAGGAATCCACGTGTAAGTTCATTAAATACTTGAAAGGTTGGATCGAAATTCCAAACCGTGGTCGGGGCCACTTCGATTTGATTGATGACGGCAACCACGCCCTGCGTATTTTTCGCCAAATCACCAGCCCATTGCTTGGATCCATCGTTTTCCGTCGTTCCTTTCAGGAAAACGATTCCTTTCTGGACAGTGACCGTGGGATCACCGAACCATGTTGTCGTTTCAAGGATATCCGCGATTCGTTGCCTGATCTGGTCATCCCTGGCGACGGGCTTGACTTCGACTTTACCTGGTTGCTCGAGTTTGCCGTCAGATGTTTTCACCGGCAGCGGCGTATCCTCGGTACCGTCTAACTGTTGGGCAGCAACTGCGGTGAACGTTAAGATGGCGCAGCACAGGAAGGCGGCGAAGATGAGTCGGGCCGTTCCAGCCCAGGCAAAGCCCCACGTTCGAATCAGGAACTGCCCGCGATGTCGAGGAGTTACTCCGTGATCGTTCGACGTATCCTCTCTGCTGTCTTGGATCATTCGCCCAGGTGTATCGTCCATTAGCGCGTACCCATCCGTCTTGAGGGTTGATGACGAAACTGAAATTCCGGCCCGAAAAATTCAAGATTCAAGATGCTACCCCCGAGATCGCGCGGCCATATTCCGTGTATCTTCCATGTCGTGTGGATCCTCGGAAAACGCTGAGTCCGGGCAAGGAATCGTGAGATCGGCGATAAGTGGGAGATGGTCGGAGGCGACCTTGGCCAGTTCCGAGCACGGCACCGTGATGCCGGTCACCCCGATGCCGGGTTGGATGAACACATGGTCTATCCGGAAACTCGGCAGGCGGCTGTAGAACGTGCAGACCGGTCGATACTCTTTGAGTTCCGCCTGTGCGTCGAGGAATCTGCTGCGCAGCAGCTTGTAGCCCTTCGATGACGGCACGGTGTTGAAGTCGCCGCACAGGATCACCGGCTGGTCTGCGTTCAGTCTGCCCAGCCATTCATCGCCCAGCAAGGCTTCGATCTGGACCATGCGTTCACGTGATGTCAGCCCCAGATGCGTGTTGACGATATTCACCTCAGTGCCATGCAAATCGACCGCAACCCAGATCGCACCACGTGGTTCCAGCTTGTCACCCGGCAGATGTCCAGGCAATGGCCCGGTCTTGATGACGCGCATCGGCAGGTGCGTCAGGATCGCATCGCCGTATTTTTCATCCTCAGCATGAATATGGGGATAAAAGTGGTACTGCATCTCCAGATAGTCCGCGATCCGTTTCGCCTGATCCTCGCCGCCTGTGCGCTTGCGGCCTACGTCGAGCTCCTGCAGGGCCACCACATCCGGATTGGCACGGGCGATCACGCGCGCAATGCGTTCCGACGCAAGCTTGCCGTCGACGCCGACGCAGCTATGCACGTTGTACGTCAACACGCGCAATTGTTCCGGATTGGGAGCCGGACTGTCGCCCCTGGCCCGCGTCCGTCTCGCGAGAGTCGCCGGTGCCGGGCGGCCGAGATGGTGCAGTGCCGCTTCACGCAGCTCGGATGGCCGGTAATAACCACGCGTGCTGTCCGGTAGCGGCGCATCGATGGGCAGCAGGCTGAAGGCCCGCGTTTCCTCAGGCGTCAGCCCCGCATGCGAGCCGTTTTCATCGGTGAAGGTGATCGGCGCAACGCCCTTGCACCAACCGAGCAGGGTCAGATCTCCCGCATGCCGATGACGACACAGTCTTTCCAGATCTTCACCGATGACATCGATGAATGGATGATCCTCGCCGAACAACTCAGCGGTCTGTTGCGGCAGCAGGAACTCCCCGGCTGCGGTCCAGACTCGCAATTGCTCTTCCCCGCCGCTGGTGACGACCACGGGCACTTTGTACCGGTTGACGAGGGCTTGCGCTGCACGGCCCAGTTCGGCCTGCTCCAGCGGTTCGGGAAAATAGACAAAGCCTACGGGACCAAGCCCGACGACCTGCACCTTCTCATGGCTTTCGCCGCTGCCGTTCTCCGCTGAGAACAGCTGTTCGACCTTGCGACCGCCGAGCAACCTGGCTCGCTGTGCTTCTTCACTGAGCCCGCGTTTCCTGTCTGCAACAATCGGCACGCTTTCATCGAGGCCGGCATACGCCGCACTGGCTGCCTCCTGGATATCGTAGCCCTGCAGCTTGAAATAGGATGTGGCCCGGCTCTGGCCGTGATCGGAATAGACCCACACTTCATAATCCCGTCTGTGCGCATGGGCGGCCTCGTGCCACAGCCGTTTCACGGCGTTGTCGATGCCCTTGAGAGTCCAGTGGGCAAATTTGGAGTCGGGCCCGCGGCGGTGAGACTGTTCGTCATAGCCCAGAAAATTGATGTGCACGATCGGCAGACCGCGCTGTATGTCCATCTTGCCGCCGATCACACACAGCTCACGCAGCAGGACACAGACCGCAACCCGGGCCGGGATGAATTTGAGTTCGCGGATGTAATTGCGGCCGTCGTACAGGCCACGAACCAAATCGACCAGCGCTATCACCAGTTCCACGACCAGCAGAATCAGGATCCGGAGCACACTATTTATGTTGGTGACAAGCATAAACAGCAGCGCGAAGGGGTTGGCGGCCCGCAACGCGGAACCCCAGCCCAATGAAGAGGCGCAGAAATGCGCTTCATCCGGGTCCACACCGCCACCGAAAATATTCGAGTACGAACTTCCGCCCGTGCAAAGCGAATCGACGCCGTCCCTGGCCAGTTGCTTGTGCAGTTCTTCTTCCATCTGTTGCGCCGTCGTCGGTTCGATCATGCGGACCATTTGACCGTTCTCGCGATCCAGGAACGAAAAGGCTGGCACGACGGTTTTTATCCCGTAGAAAAGTTCTCCCTGCACGGCGGGAGTCGAAGACGGCAAGCCTGAATACTGCGTATGCACCTGGTAGTTTTCCCGTTTGATCAGGCGCTTCAGGAAGGGAAGCTTACCCTTGTCCAGGGCATGGTTGAACTGGTCCAGAGACAGGCCGTCGATCTGCACCATCACCAGGCCGGGCCGGTTTGCAGGCCCCTCGGAGACCGACAGATGCAGGAAGCGCAGCAGCCAGTGCGTACGGCTGAACTTGCGGCGCAGCAGGCGCAGACGCGCCTCGATCCTGCCGATCATGCGGTGGCTCTCTTGCCGCCACAGACTCGCCCTGAAATGGCAGTGCCACGTTCATCCGGACGCATCATTCCTTCACCTCCTCGTCGGAGGCGGAGAAGCTCTCGCTTAGGGCTTCATCGCCAGCCTGCGCAACCGTCTTCAGAATATCCCACTCGGCATAGATGCGGGCCCTGATCTGGTCCCAGCCGAGTTCATCCTCATGATGCCGGGTGGCCGGATCGGGCTGCAGGTTTTCATACGCCGCAAGCGCCTTGCGCGCGGAAGCGGCCATGGAAAAGGCTTCGGCCGTGGCGCGCGCGGCAGCGATCAGAGCGTCTCTCTCGTCGCGTGAGCGCGCATGCACCCACTGTAGCGCTGCGACGAAGGTTTCCTCCGTTTCCACCCTGAGCAACCGCCCGTTGCTCGCGTCCACGACGACTTCCCTGACGCCTGGCGCATCGAGCGCAACCACCGGCAGGCCTGCAGCCATCGCTTCGGTCAGGACCATGCCCTGGGTTTCGCTTTTCGACGCAAACGCGAACACGCTCATCGCATTGAGCGCATCGGCGAGGTCGTCCTTCTCCAGCACGCCGCACATGTACAGGCGGTCGCTCATGCCCGCTTCGGCAAAGAGCTGCTCTATCGCTTCCTGCGACGATCCAGAGCCGACCACTAGGAACACCGCCTTGCCATGCTCCTTCATGAAGGCCACAACCGATCTGGCCAGAAATTCCAGATTCTTTTCAGGGGCCAGGCGTCCCATATGCCCCACCACGAACGCATCTTCATGGATGTGCTTTTTCATCAGGAATCCTGAGCCATTGCCATATGCAAAGCGCTCCACGCTGACGCCTGTCGGCACCACCAGCACGGGCGAGGTGACACCACGCTCGATCAGCATGTCGCGAATACTCTCGCTGGGCGCAAACACCTGGTCGGCGAGATTCGCATAGCGGGTGGACAGCTCGATGATGAAGCGCTTCATCGCCGGTGAATCGCCCGGAACATAATGCGTGTACTGCTCGTAAAGCGTGTGGTGGGTGAACACCAGCGGCAGGTCGAGCGTTCGCGCGATGCGTACCGCGGTCATGCCGAGCAGGAAGGGGTGCTGGGAGTGGATGATGTCGGGGTTGAATTCTTCCATTTTCTCGTACAGTCCGCTCGGTATCGGCAGCACCACCGAAAAGTCGCTGCCGTTGAAATTCTGGATTGCGGGAATGCGGAAGACATCGGTTTCGTACTCTGGCGCATCCTCGAATTCCGGCGCCACGACCAGTACACGATGACCGAGCTCCCGGTACGCCTTCGCGAACGCTTCCACCGAGCGCGCCACTCCCCCCACGTGCGGGGTAAAGGTATTGGTGAGTAACGCGATGTTCATGCAGGGATCTCCTCTTTTTTCAGGGTGACGGTGGTGGCATTGCGTTCCAGCGTGACAGGCTCATAACCAGGGAGGCGCACGTCGATGGCGGGTTCCTGATCGTGCCATGCCGCCTGCAGCACGATTTCGATGCCGGTATCTGGGAGCGGACTCAGGGTAATCGACACCGGACCGAAGCAGGTGGGAGCCGGACCGAACAGCACGGGACTGCCCACCTGCAGCCAGCGCTCGCCAATGCCCGCGCACAGAATCAGGCGGTCGCCCTCTTCGCGCACAAAGCAGTTGCGCACCATGAGGACCCATTCGGCCGCTGCCCACACATGGTGGCCATCGCCCATGCACCCTCCCCCGGTACGCGGATGGATCGCTTCAGGCCATTGGCCCGTCGGCGTAGCGAGGCCTGCCACCGCGTCCATCAGTTCCTGGTACCGGGGGTCGCTCGCACGCAGCAACACCTGCGCCACGTGCAGGGTCAGATACGCGTTCAGGCCAGAATGGATCATGTCCTGAAAAAAAGCGCCATCGATGAAACAAGATTTCAGCAGATAATCCGCACAGTCGAGCAGCCGTGGGTCATCCGCGGCAAGCTGCTGCAAGGGGTAGCCGGACACGAGTGAGCCGATGGCACCGGAATCGAGCCGCCGGTAAGGCGAAGCCGGCATGCCCGGACGTCCCAGCCGCTGCGCACAGAAAACCAGACTGCGGTCCACCGCCGCGGTGAAATCGGCGGCGGCGTGCGTGAACTCGGCTGCCATCTCGGGATCCAGGCTGCGGACCATGTCGCTGGCGCTATGCAGCCCGGCGATGCCCCAGAAGTCGTCCCAGTAGTAATAATCGTTCGGACCGAGGTGCTCGGCACTGAAGCCGGCCGGCAGCAAGCCTGCATGTGGCGCATCGAGCGTGCCGGAAAGCCGTTTGCGCATGATCCAGCGCGCGCCGCGGGCAATCACGTTGTGCCAGTCAGCGCTCAGTTTCTTGCCGCTGAGTTGCTGGTAGCGTTGCAGGATCCACAGAACCTCGCCGTTGGAATCCCACTCGCCATCCTGCGAACGAAAATAGCCGAGTTGGGTTTGCCGCTCGGGAAAGCGGCTCAGTGCGCGTGCGGCACGCGGTTCAAGGCCCACGCACAGCAGGGCATGAATGATGTAGACGGCATCGCGAAACCAGAAGCGCCTGTAGGTCGATGGGCCCGGATACACATCGCCCGGCGAGTGCAGAATCAGCGACGTGATCGCCGCATCATAGAGTTCCTGATACTTGCGATCGGGGCACTGCAGCGTGCATGCGCTTGCTCGCAGATCTGGCCAGGCATTTTCCGCCAGCACGGATGCCGTGTGCGACAGTGGAATACGGGCAGTCAAAATCCTTTCGCCGCCTTCGGGTATCGCGAACAGCACGGCCGCCGTCACCATGCCACGGTCGCAACTGCCCTCGCTGCGCTCATCGAGCGCGGCGCGGGCATGCGCCTGCTTCAAATGGAGCGCGACATCGCCATGGCCATAGTCGGAGACCAGGTGGCGCTCTGCCGGCGCACTGAACGCCACGCTCTGTTCGTCGTTCACGACCCAGGTCGTGCGATCAGGGGAAAGAACCACATCATTGATGAAGCTGATCCCTTCCGTATTGGCCGGGCGCAAGGCGAGCACCAGCCAGGCGGGCGTATCGGCCCGGCCCGTCAGCGTCAGTACGCACACCGGCCTCCCGTCCTCGAGTTCGACGCTCGCCGTACTACTCAGCATCAGGTCCCCCTGCCGGACCCGTGTCGTGATCGTCAGGCCGCGGGACAGGTCCTGCCGCTGGGTACCGTCCAGGGTACGCGACGGAAACAGGTTGCCCCCCTCTTCCGTACAGACCCAGCCATCGAGCGACCAGCCGTCCAGGCAGGGCGTCAGGAGGCCGCACGGATCAACCAAGGGAAATTCCTCACAGTCGGGATAGCCGAGCGCGGTCCAGTTGCGATGGGTGAGGTTGATATGCGAAACAGAAAATGCGCGTGGAATGAATGATTCGTCATGGGGGTTGAACTGGCGCTCGACCCAGTAGGGCCACACCCAGTCCAGGTTGTATTGGATCACGCGGCTATTGATCAGGCCGCGCGCATGGAACACGACGCCGGCACGCAAGAGTTCAACCGGCTCGCCCACTTCGGAGGGCTGCGCGAAACTGCGCAGGCGTGCGAGCAGTTCGATCGGATCCAGGAAGCCCTGGCGCCGCGCTGCGCGCGTGATGAGGTATTGCCAAAAGGTCCATTTGGAAAATTTCATGAACTGTCCTTGGTGGGCTCTGCTGCTGTCTTCGCATCAGGTGCATGCTTACCGCCCTGCACACGGGCGCTTTCCTGCGAATATGCTGCCAGAGCCCGTCGCGCCAGATTGTTGAAATAGAGCAGCGCAACGATCGTCGCGACAAACCCCAGGCCATAGAGCGTCCACAGCAGCGGCGAACGCTCCACCTCGCCCCGGCTCAGGCTTGCCAGATCGGCGGTGATCGAGCCCAGGTAAACGTTGTGCAGCGAAAACGGAATGAAACCGATCAGCGAGCCCAGCACGAAGCCCTTGAAGGTGAACTTTGTCAGGCCGAAGAAATAATTGGAAATCTTGCCAGGAAAGAACGGGATCAGCCGGGTCAGCATTACGATTTTGAGGTCGTGACGCGCCATTTCGTCGCTGACGACCTGCAGATTGCTGCGGCTGACGATGAACCGCGAGGCGCGCTCGCCGAACAGGTGGCGCGCGATCAGGAAGGCCAGGGACGCACCAATGACGGTACCCGCCACGACCAGCACGGTTCCCTCGAAGACGCCGAACACGAAGCCTGCGCCTGTGGTAAGGAAGATGCCCGGCAGCAGCAGGACCACCACCGCCGCCAGCAGCAGGATGAAGTAGACCCCTGCCATGGCACCCTGCGCATCTATCCACTCCAGCAATTCGACCAGCTGCTCGTGGAGATCAAAATAGACGAGCACCGCGAGGATCAGGCCGACGAACACAATGCCTGCCGCGATACCCAGCAAGGCTCTTTTCATGCCTGTGGCGGAGGAAGGAGCGGGGGCAGTGGAGCCGGATTTTATCATTTTGGTTTTGTCTGCTTTGTGAGCCTGTTGCAAATGAAGAGACGAGTGATTCCAGTCGCTGCGACTTGATAACCTCCGTTCCCTTCATCGGTGGTTAGGCCAATGTCCGTACAGACTTTTCCCGGTCCCATTGGCGAGTCGCGGCCGCGGTGATGAACGCGTCTTTGTCGCTGGCATCCATGACGCCCGCGTCGTGTCCAACATTCGCTGTTTTCAAGAGAGCACGACCACCCTTGTCGACGGCGATTGCCTTGAGATGCCCGAAAGCATCGCGCGCAAAATCGATCGCGGCGCTTTCCTTCGACAGTGCCTGTGCCCCTTCGTCGGAGAGGATCACGGCGACTGCGTCGTACAGCACGAACGGGTACCGGCCAGCTGTCCGTCAGCCTCCAGCATCGAGCCATCGGCAACAGTCAGTGATGATGGCTGATTTTCTCCCCAGCCGAATGGCAGGGAAAAGACCGTTGTCAATTTCGCAGAAAGCGCGAAAATGTGAGTGCATGTTTCAGCGAACAAGCTATGTCGCAACTAGCGTGCCATTGTAGGCCAGCGGATGCAGTGTCGCAATCTGCTGATTATAAAGAATTAATAAATAGAGAATAGACAGAGGAAGGAAAAATCCGTCAGCGCCATCTGACATATTTAACGAAGTAGCCATATATAACGGAAACACGTTGTGACGCATTTGTAAACGCGTCAGGCCGACGAAGAAGATCGCGAGGGTCGCCGTTACGGAACCGAGAATGGTGAGCCAAACGTTTCGTGAGTCATAGCTGAGAACCGAGAAGCGATGCAGCATTCTCCCATAATTTTTCAAAAAGCGGCCGGTCCTTCCACTCCTGGAATGTTACCTGTCGCGAAAGCGCCAGGTCTTCTTGAAAAATTTCGATCAGACGCAGGGCAAAATCGCGGTCGTAATAGTTCACATTCGCCTCGTGATTCAAGCTGAAGGAACGGGGGTCGAAATTCGTCGAACCCACCGATGTCCACAGCCCATCGACGATCATCACCTTGCAGTGGTACAGGGTCGGCTGATATTCATGTATTTCAATCCCCGCTTCGAGTAAGTCGCCCCAGCGTGCCCGGGATGCACGCCTTACCGTCTCACTGTCTGCGTGGTCGCCGACTGTTATGATCTGGACGGTCACGCCGCGCTTTGCGGCATCGGTGAGTGTTTGGATCGTCAATGCGTCGGGAATGAAGTACGGAGTGGAAAGGTGAATGGTGCGGCTCGCGGCGGTGATTGCAAGCAGGTACATGAGTCGCATGCTTTCGCTTCCCCCTGACGGAGAGCTGCTGAACACGTGCGCCTTGCCGGAGCCGACGGGCTGCAACGCAGGGAAATACGCGGGGCCGTGCAGTACATCACCGCTGACTTTGATCCAGTTGTCCATAAAGACAGCTTGCATCTGCCCCACCACGGGACCTTGGAACCGATAGTGCGAATCGCGCCAATGTTCAGGGTCTTGCGCATGCCCAGACCATTGATCTCCGATTCCAACACCGCCCGTAAAACCGATCTGTCCGTCGACAACCAGCAGCTTGCGGTGTGTGCGATTGTTCAATTGACCTAACTGATACCAGTGCGGTTTATTAAATTTCTTCACCTCGACACCGGCCTGCTCCATCAATTCGAGCTGAGATGCGTCCATCTTGTAACTGCCGATCCAATCCAGCAGGACATGAACCTTGACGCCTGCGCGAGCACGTTCGGCCAGGGCGTTCGAAAAATCGCTGCCGATCGAGCCGGACCAATAGATGAAGGTTTCGAAGGTGATGGTTGTTTTGGCGCTACGGATTGCTTGCAGCATGGCGGGAAAGATCTCGTCACCGTTCGACAGCACCTCAACGAGATTACCATCGAGGATTTCCGAGCCGAGCAATGTCCCCATGGTACGGGAAAATTGCGGGTCTTCCGTCCCGTAAAGACGAGGAATGGGGTGTTCAACAACCTTTTCACGGTACGACATGCCGCATCCCGCTGTAATCAAAACGAGCAGATATATGCACGAATGCCACAGGCGAATCGATGGGAAAGCAGCCATTTCGGACTCCTTCTTTGCCGCGGCAAACGTTCTCCGGAGTTCTGCGCGCAGCGGGCGGTGACCACTCCCAGGTAATGTTGGATGTATCGTCCTACGCAAGGAAACATACGCGGGTGCCACTTCGCTTGGCTTCAGGCAGTGCCCCCCGCAGGCGCAGACCTTCTGGTCGTCAGGCAGGTCGCGGACGATCTTGATGCAAGGGAGATTTGCGGCCCCCCCCCAACCACCCCGGATTCCGGACAGTCGAATCACGCGAATACCCTATACCACGTCGAACGTGCCCCAAAATTCTGCACGTAGCGGGCGATGCTTGGCAAGATATTTTCTTGACGCCTCCATACTTCGCTCCGTGTGATGTTGGTGATTGCGACCGCACTTGCCAGCGACGCCTGCTCGGTGACAATCTTCAGCACGGGATACGTGCCGTGGAGAGTCTCGCCGCAGTCGCAAAAAAGTACACGCTCCTGGTTCGCGGCCCGAATCTGCTTTACGATTGCGGCAATGCGGGCAAATCCTCCCGCAGGACGATAGACTGCCTGACTTCCCTGCCAGAACATCTCCTGGTGCAGATCAAAACAGGCATGGCTGTCGTTGAGTTGAATGACGGTGAGGGAGTTTCCGTTTTTCATCATGGCAAAAATGACCTCCAGCCAGGATTCACCTAGCGGACCAAAGCACGCGCAACTGAAATGCACGTGAGCGGGTGGTACTGCCCGAAGTACATTGGCGGCACCACCAGCGACGGCTTGACGAACTTCTTGACCGCATGGATCGCGCCCAGCACGCTGTACTCCGTGGTGAACACGATCCCCTTGGGAATCTCTACAAACTGCCCGAGGAACGCGAAGTTTTTTGAGCCCGGCGGCACAACCGCAGGCCGCTCGCCCTTGGCTCTGCTGAGAAACTGGCTGGTGCTGTAGGGCAGCATGCAGGGAATGCAGGTGGAGGTGTCGAGGATCTCTTTCTTCTCCACCTCGTCCTGGTCGAACTGCAGGTGGCCCAACAGCTCCTCCAGGATCTCGCGACCTGTGCACTCGGGCATGGTCTTCTGCACGAACGTGCCGATGTTGTTGTCCCGCAGCGCCGTCACCCAGATGACGCACGTATCGCGGGGCTGGTCGGGGAACAAGGGCTGGCGATACGTGTGGAGGTGCATGATCCACGGGGAGGCTGTGATGGGCAGCGGGCTCTGGCGACCCATCTGGCGCTCCACGAACCACTCGAACTTGCGCTGGAACAATCCTCCGCGGAAGGTGACGGTGAAAGTCATCATCTTGGACTGCGAGATATCGCGCAGGAACTGGTCGGGGCGGCCGAAGTCGGGCTGCTTGGCGGCGATCTTCTTCCACAGCGTCCACGCTCCGCCAAGGTTCTGGCTGCCGACCACGGGCTTGTCCACCGGGCGGTCGTGAGCGCCGAACGTGGAGTTGCTGATTATGGAGCCGATGGTCAGGAAGACCAGGTCGGTGTCGCGCACCTGGATGGAGGGCTTGGGCTCGCCGCTCTCGGTTTCGAGGTGGATGCGCTCAATCCACCTCTCCTTGCCGCCGGAGTCGATCTCGAAGTCTACGTCTGAGATCCTGCAGTTGTAGTGGAAGTTCACGCCCTTCTTCTGCATGAAGCGCAGGGCGGGCAGGATGAACGAGTGGAAGTTGGTATAGCGGGTACGCTCCAGAGACACCATCGTGTTCATGTTCGGCATCTCGTGAAAGAAGAGGTGCATGTAGCGCTTCATTTCCACCGCGGAATGCCACGGCTGGAAGGCAAAGAGTGACCGCCACATGTACCAGTAATTGCTGGTGAAGAAAGCTTCCCCAAAGATATCGGTAATCTTCGCACCGTCTGGAATCAGAAACTCGGGTGTGGCGAGAAGTTTTGCCATCTTCAATCTTTCAGCAGTGTTGAGACCAAGTTGATATCCGGTGTCCTTCTTGCCATTCTCATGCAGAAGGCGAACGACAGTGTCGATTCTGCATTCTTCACGGTTCTTCTGATGGTCTTGGAGGCACGATTCATTATCATTGTACGGAATAATGGACAACAGCTCTTTGGTACAGGGATATACCTTGTCTTCAAACATGCGACTGCCTTGCATGAAATACGCCGGCTGGTCGTTCACTATCATCTCTGAGGCATCACAGCTTCCTCCAACAAGATCCTTGTCGCCCTTTTGCTCAAAAATATGGATATTGGATGGATTAAAGTCCGCCTTCTGGATCAGATACATCGCAGCAGCAATAGAGCCCAAGCCAAGACCATTAAGATAAACCTTGACGGAAGAATCTTCTCCCTTTTCCATTTTATTGTACCTCTCTCGTTTCAGGAAACTTCTCGGAGAAAATCTTAATCGTCCCCAACAATACCGAACTCGCGCAACAGTACGCCGATCTGGGTTTTGTCGAGCTTCTTCATCAGCAGATTGCGCAGGAACGCAGGACCCGGGATGTCGATCTCCTTGCCGTCGCGCAGACGGCCGGTCGCGGACAGGAGCGTACGAATGTCGTAGGTGGAGTTGAATACCTCCGGCACGCCGCGCTCGACGTCGAGCAGTGTGTAAACAGCCTCCATCGGCGTTCGTACGGAATACTCGGTGGTGAAGATGCAGTCGCGCTCCCTGGATTCCGCAAACTGCCCAATGAAGGCGAAGTTGACAGCGCCCTCGGGCACCACGTCCGGGCGATCACCGGCCTGGCGCGGCATGAAGAAGGCGGTCACGTACGGCATCATTACCGGCACGGTTATCGCACTGGTTGCCGCCAGTTCGGGGATGTCCTCGACCGGCACGCCCATGTGGTAGAGCCATTCCTGGGTGATCTCCTCGCCGCTGCAGTCCTGCATCGGCTTCTTCACGTAATCGCCGGGTTGCTCGACGAACAGCGCGTAGACCCAAACCACGATCTGGTCCTTGGGCTGCTCTTTGAAGTGTGGCTGCCGGTTCACCGTCCAACTGAGCAGCCAGGATGAGTCCTTCGCGGTCACGATGCCGCCTGTCACCACCTTGCCGCTGAACGGATCGCGCTTGGCGATCTTCTGGATGTACTTCGGGATGCGCTCATCGAGCGTAGTGACGGTGGCCGACTCCCATTTGGTCTCGGAGATGTGCGCGCCGAACACGTCCGGGCGCCCGAACGCCGGATCCTTGGCGGCGATGCGACGCCACAGATCCCATGCCGGCGCAGGCCCCTCATTGAGCTTGGCCGGCGTATGGTGGTCGCCGTTGTCGGAGTTTTCGACAAGCGAACCGATGGTCATGAACACCAGGTCTTCGGGGCCGAGATCAACGCCGCCTTCGACACCGTCCCTGCGCCAGTGGATGCGGGTCGCCTGCTGGCGTCCGGGTGCAATGTCGAAATCGATATCGGTGACCTCGGTACCGTACTCGAACACCACGCCATGTTCCTGCAGCCACTTCACCAGCGGCAACACCAGCGATTCGTACTGGTTGTACCTGGTGAACTTCAGCGTGGAGAAATCCGGCATACCTTTGATCTGGTGGATGAAACGGTGCAGGTACCGCTTCATCTCCAGCGCCGAATGCCACTCCTCGAAAGCAAACATCGTGCGCCAGTATAGCCAGAAATTGCTGTCCAGGAACTCCTCCCCGAATACCTCGTTGATGCGCGTGTTCTCCATCTCCTCGCGGGTGGCCAGGAAGAGCTTGACGATCTCCTTCTGCGCCTGCTCGCTGAGGGTGAACAGGCCGTCAGTGTGCGCGTCCTCGCCTCGATTCACCGTGGCGCGCTGCAAAGAGGAGTTCGGATCGTCCTTGTCGAGCCAATAGAACTCGTCGAGCACGCTGGCGCCCTCGATCTCCAGCGACGGGATCGAGCGGTACAGATCCCACAGGCACTCGAAGTGCTCTTCCATCTCGCGCCCGCCGCGTATCACGAAGCCCTTGTTCGGCTCCTTGATGCCGTCCAGCGCGCCACCGGGCAACTGTTGCTGCTCCAGGATGGTGATTTTGTTGCCCGACATGTGACCGTCGCGGATCAGGAAGGCCGCGCCCGCCAGTGCAGCGAGGCCCGAGCCGACAAACCAGGCCGTCTTGTTCTCCACGCCCTTGGGTTTGCGCGGGCGGGAGAAGGCTTCGTAGTTGCCATTGCTGTAATACATAATGCTCTCTTTTTGTTTGCCTAACGAGGTTGGATATAACCAGAATGTCCGCAGTGGTAATGCATACCCGCGGCCCCACTTTGTGCATCAGATCAAAACTTTCTTCATTGCTCACAACTTTAGACATATTAAGGGCAACGTAGATGGGAGTACCCGTCATATTTTTCAGCCGTCATAGCACACCTCCTTATGGGTAATTTACTGTGCGTTTTTTGCCTTCACCGCGTGATGAATTGATGTAACACCACAAGGATGGCGGAGAGTACCAATGCAAAGCAGACAACAAACACGCCGCGTGGCACTGGCAGCAGATCGGAGAGCTGCACTTTGCCGAGATCGCCCCATTTTTCGACGGTTCGTTTGGTCCATCCCGAAAGTTCGGCAAATATCCATGATCCGGCGATAAGTCCGGCCATGCCGAAGAGCGCGTCCCAGCTTCCCTGACCCAGTGCGGCGGCAGCAGTTCCGGGGCAGTAGCCCGTCAACGCAAAACCAGCGCCGAACACAAGCCCACCGATGATGTTTGCACCGATCCTGGTCGGCTTGATATGCAGGTTCACCTTGGCGAAGTGGTGCAACGTGAGCACGCCGATCATGCCGACGACAATTGCGGTGAGCATGATCTTCGCAACGGTCCAATCCTGAAGAAGCAGTTGGCCGATGAGCACGTTGTATTTTCCAACGCCCCCTTTCTGCAGAAGGAAGCCAAACACCAGACCAAACATCGCGCCGGCAATCAGTGTGGGAGCCGCGGTCACATCTGGCGCGGACGTATTCGTCGATTGCTTAACGGCTTTGCCGGGATCAATCATACGCACCTCACAATTTGAAAAGCGGCAGGGCCACAGCGACACCACCAACAAAAATGCAAATCACTGTAATCCACGATGCCAGGTTGAGCTGAAGGGTTCCGCTGATGCCGTGGCCGCTGGTACAGCCTCCGGCCAGTCGCGCCCCAAATGCCATCAGCATGCCGCCGGAAAAGGCGACGCCCGCACGCAATGCAACGCTGTCGCCGAAGCGTGCCTCCCAAATGGGCGGCAGCCATTCGTTGGTGAATTCGCCGCCCGTCAGGGCGGCAATCGCGCCACCCACGATGATTGCAACCACGAAGACGAATCCCCAACTCACGTGCGGCGGGTTGTCTTTGAAATAGGTGAGTGAGGCCGTGTGGCCGGGCGCAATGCGTTTACCGAGAAAACCCGCGAGGAACGCGTAAAATGAGGAGGCTCCGATGGTCTTGTCGGAAAAGTACAATGTCAGCCAGGAAAGCACTCCAATGCCCGCGCCGACGAGATAGGGTGACCAGGCCGGTCCCGGATAATCAAGCGCATCCACGCTCGCCCCCGCATCGACTGCGGCGCCTATGAACAGGAGGCTGCCGATGAAATACGCGGCGCACCTTGAAATCAAGTGACCGGGAGAATGCAGGTTCGTGTTCACGTTTATTTCTTCTCCTTCTCGATCTCTTTTTCGACCGGGTATCCCGCATTCTCCCATGCTTGCCAGCTTCCGGGAATGTTGCAGACGCCGCTGAACCCGTGCTGCTGCAAAATGCTCGTCGCAATGCTCGCACGATAGCCGCTGTCGCAATAGACGGCCGTTGGCTTGCACTTGTCCAACCTGCCGAGCTGTTTGCGCAATTCGCCCAGGAAAATATGGCGGGCATTTGGGATGTGGCCTTCTTTCCACTCGTTCGGCGCGCGTACATCCAGAACCTGCAGTTCTTCTTCTGCGTTTTTGATTTCGTGGACGGTCTTTTGTCCGACCGATTCCAGCGGCAGTCCGGCGTTGTTCCATGCAGTCATGCCGCCGACGAGGTAGCCGGCGAACTTCGTGTACCCGGTGCGGAGAAATAAACGGATTATTTCGTTGAGCTTTTCGTCCGACTCGACAACCAGAAGGATTGGCTTGGCGGGATCAAGCAGCCAGCCCGCCCAAATGGAGAGCATGGGTGCGTCGCCGATGCTGAGCGCTCCCTTGATATGCCCTCCACCAAAGGCCAGCATCATGCGGGTATCGATAAGAACATTGTCGTGGTTCTCAATGGCTTCCTGAAAGAATTTGGGAGGAAGCCCGCGCACTGGCGGCAGGTTGCCGAGCACCACGGGCCCCTTGGTGTTCACAGTCAGCATCGACGGATAATAGGCGGGGATGGGCGCCGGGGCGGTCAGCGTGTACGTGGCGAAACTTGTGGCATCGTTAAATTGGAGGAACGCGTTGAAGCGCCGTTCATAACCAATGGTGCTGCTGAGCCGCTCGCCAATGTCCTCCCCGCAGGGCGACCCTTGGCCATGCGTCGGGTAGATAATGACGCCATCGTTCAGCGTCAGATAAAAATCGTGCAGCGTATGGAACAGTTGTTCGGCCAGTTCTTTTGCCTGGCTACTGCCGAGGAGGTCGGAGCGGCCGGCGGAATTGACAAAGAGCGAGTCCCCGCTGAGTACACCCCAAGGGGCGTCCGGATGATCCTTTTCCGAGAGAAGATACGCCATGTGCTCTGGCGAGTGGCCGGGTGTGTGCCGAGCGGCAATGAGAGTGGAGCCAAGTTCAAAGACATCTCCATCCACGATCCCCTCATGTTCGAAGCCGTAGCGTGCGCCTCCTTCGTGACTGAGGTATATCTTCGCTGACTTGGCACGAGCACAAAGTTCACGCGCACCGCTGACGAAATCGACATGGATGTGTGTTTCAAAAATATGCGTAATCGATACCTTTTTCTCGCGGGCGAGTTGCAAATAGCAGTCAACATCCGGACGTGGATCGAACACTGCGGCTACGCCTTCGGTGTCATCGCCGACCAGATAGGAAAGCTCGGCAATACCTTCGGTTTGAATGCATTCAAAAATGAGTGACATGAGAATTCCTCTTCGCGCTCTTCCCTGCGATCTTGATCCCCTCTTCATCCAAAGCTCATAAGGCAAGGCGCGTGCCAGACAAAAACTGTGAGCACGCCTCCCTACAACTTGCTGATTTTATGATGAAAATGCGCCGGAGAAAGCGACGGCGAGAAGGAATAGCCGCCAACGGAATCCGCGATATCTAACGATTACCGGGAATATCGAGGATTATCCAAAGGGTGACTAAGGCTCATGGCCATCTTTGCGATTCGAAGCTCTTCTCTGAAAATGGGCGTCACTTTCTGGTGGATCATATGCCAACTGTATCACATCAGTGAGTTTGGAGTCCCTCTCCAGATCCTCAATACGCCATGCGCTCATACCTTGGAATAATCCGCGATATTCCGCGTAACAGTCAGATATCGAGGATTCCGTTGACGGTTGTTCCTCCTCTCCGTCGCTTTCTCCCACGCATTTTCATCATGGAGTCGGTCTGTTGCACTCAGAAGTGCTCACTGTTCCCATTCGGCACGCGCCTTGCGGTATGAACTCCTGACAAAGAGGGAGATCAAGATCGCAGGGACAATTCACGTCAAGACCGCATCGTGTTCATGATCGCAATGGGTTGCGCGTGGATTGAAGAAACAGAGAACAATGGAGATAGCCATGAGTATGATGACCATCAAAGACGGAACAGAAATCTACTACAAAGACTGGGGCGGCGGACAACCTGTGGTGTTCAGCCACGGTTGGCCCCTCAATTCCGATAGTTGGGAAGCGCAGATGTTGTTTCTGAGCGCCCACGGTTTTAGGTGCATTGCCCATGACCGTCGCGGTCATGGGCGATCGAGTCAGCCATGGGGCGGAAACGACATGAACACCTATGCCGACGACCTCGCGGAGCTCTTGGAGTCGCTCGATCTGAAGTCCGTCGCACTTGTCGGCTTTTCGGCCGGCGGGGGTGAGATCGCCCGCTACATTGGCCGTCATGGCACGGGGCGTGTGTCCAAGGCCGCTTTGATTGCCGCCGTCCCGCCACTCATGCTGAAAACTTCGGCCAATCCGGGGGGGCTGTCGATGGAGACGTTCGACGAGATTCGCAAAGGATCCATCATCGACCGCTCACAGTTCTACAAGGATCTTGCCGGCGGTCCGTTTTTCGGGGCCAACAGGCCTGGCGCCAGCGTCTCCCAGGGCATGATCGACTCGTTCTGGCTGCAGGGAATGCTGGCTGGGCACAAGAATACTTTCGACTGCATCAAGGCGTTCTCCGAAACCGACTTCACGGAAGATCTCAAAAAATTTGATGTGCCGACGCTCATCGTCCACGGCGACGACGACCAGATTGTACCCATCGACGCGGCGGGCATCCTCGCATCGAAACTGGTCAAGAATTCCGTCCTGAAAATTTACGAGGGCGCTCCCCATGGTCTCGCCTACACGCACAAAGACAGGCTTAACGCCGACCTGCTGGCTTTTTTGAAAGCGTGATGCGGGCAGCGTGCACGCCAACGACCATGAGGCTTTTATCGCCGCAGCACAGTTACGGCAGCGGGACCGGAAAAAAATCCGTTCGGACTTATGCATGAGGCGAGGCGGATTGATGAACTGATACGGGGCGTTCGGCATGCATGAAACCGACGGCCATACAACACCAAGGGAGAAATAATCATGAGCGACATTCTGAAATCTGAATCTCTGCAGGTATTACCTTTTCTGCCCTATGCGGAAAACGCGTTGGAACCCGTAATTTCCGCAAAGACGATCGGCTTTCATTACGACAAGCATCACAAGGGCTATGTTGACAACCTGAAAAAGCTGGTGGCAGGAACGCGGTTTGCGGACATGACCTTGGAGAAGATCATGAGCGAAACAGCCGGCAAAAGCGACAACACGGCCATCTTCAACAACGCGGCGCAAGCATGGAACCACGCCTTCTACTGGCAAAGCCTGAGGCCGAAGGGTGGCGGAGGACCGGCCGCTGTGTTGCAGAAGAAGATCGAGGTATCCTTCGGCTCCCTCGATGCCTGCAGGAAAGAACTGGCGACGGCGGCTATGGCGCAGTTCGGCAGCGGATGGGTATGGCTTGTGCTCGACAGCGACACGCTCAAGGTAGTCAAGACCGCAAACGCGGATGTGCCCATGACCATGAGCATGAAGCCGCTGTTGACCATCGACGTATGGGAGCACGCCTACTATCTGGATTACCAGAACCGTCGCGCGGATTATGTCAAGGCTGTACTGGACACGCTGATCAATTGGGACTTTGCGGCGGAAAATCTCGGCTGCTGACCGTCGCTTGATATGAGATCTACGAAAGAGGAAGGTTCAGTGCAAAGGTGAGAAATATCTAGTATCTAGGCTAGATCAAACGAAAAGCCGTCACTCTGACGGCTTTTTGATTTTGGCATTCAAGTTACCTAATGTTTTTTAAGCGCGACGGTATCTTCAGCGCTCATCAGAACTTACCAAAAACAATCGCAACTAACCTGCTGGCATGTATTGCCTTAAATCTCACCCGGCATGAGCAAGAGGCTTGTGATCCAAAGAAAATTGAAAATATTAGCATGAAAATTTGTGTCGGCTTTGATCGAAGTTAAGCCAACAGAAGATTTGACCCCTTTTTGTCTTAAGCCAACAGAAGATTTGACCCCTTTTCACTGTGTCCGGACATTCCGGCAAAAATCAACTTCTCAATACCGGCGTTCACGAATCATGATCATCCGGCCCTTCCAGGCACACGAAACAATTCTCGCCACCTGCTCTGCTCCGAAGCTACCTGGAAAATCTTTCTTACAGCTCAATATACACGTGTATTTTCGGTTTAGCCATAACCATTTTCTCTTGTCGAGTCCCATCGGCCCCGCCATTAGAAAGCAAGGGATTTCAGTCGAAAGACTGGGGTCCCTTTTTTCTTTTCATGATTCGAAATTGGATTGGCGTTGCTGAAATGCCCATTCAACGAGTCGTGTCGGCGTGCTTCCCGCCCTGGACGGAGTCCAGATAGTCGATGACCGCAGTACAGCTGGCGACGAATTTCCGGGCGGAGATCAATTCCCCTTCCATGCGGAAAGCGGGCGTTCCCCCGTGCACCAGCCGGGCGACAGTCGCCCACGCCGCGCCCCGGGCGTCCTTCCTCTCGCGCTCCCCGGCCTCGTCCCACGCCCGCCGAAGCCCGTCATAACCTGCGGACTCCAGGGCCCCGGCCAGATCGAGGGCGTGGACGACCTCGGGGAAAGTCTTCTCCCAATCGTAGCCCTTGCGCCGCTCCTTGGAAATCTCGTCCAGGCTGTAATGGACGGAGCCGTCCCGGTCTCCGTAGATTGGCCGGTTGGACCCAATCTCGTAAAAGCGGGACCACACCCCTTGGCGGATCGTCGAATTCTCCAGCCAGCGAGCCGCCGCCGGCAGGGGGCCGGCAAAGGCGGGGTCGCGCGTCTCCAGAAAGAGTTCGGCCAGGGTGATCATGGCATAGGCCGATTCCCGTGACGAGAGGGCTCTGGGCTCGAACATGCGGGCTGCTGCCGGCCGGAGTTCGTCGTCGTACTGCTGGGCCCAGCCCGCCTGGGGCGCCTGGCCCTGGGTCCGGATGAGGAATTGCCCCCCCTTCCTGGCCGCTTCGAGATACCGTGCATCGCCGAATTCCCTGTATCCACGGAGCAGGATTGAGATGGAAGACGAGACGACCCGGTCGTTGAGGGTCGAGTAGGCCGAATAGTCGTTGGCATGCGGAATTTGCCGCGCCCATCCCCCGGCCTCCTTCTGGATGTCCAGCAGAAACCGGGACCCATCGGCAATGGTTTCCTCGAGCCAGCCGGGAGCGTCCTCTCCCCTGCCGGCCAGGGTCGTGCGCAGGTCGAGGAGAAAATCCAGGACAGCCTGCTGGGTGCCCTCGTCGAGCGTGTTTTTTACGTCGACGTTTGCGGGCTGGGCACCGGGGTCGCATGCGGCGAGCAGTTGCTGGGTCGCCCCCCACCCTCCCTGTGACGACTGGGCGCAGGCCAGAGCCCTAGCCGCGTCGATGGCGGTCTGCAGGCAGGACTGCCGCCCAGTGAGCGCCGCCAGCTCCAGGAAGCAACTGCCCACCGAGGCTGTGGAACCGGGGGGACGGATGGTTATCGTTCCCGCCGGGAGCGGTTTTTCATGAAGAGACTGGCGCTCGTAGAGCTTCCCCGTGCAGGGGTCCATGAAGCCTGTATATCCGCCGTGGACGTTCATGGCGGCATATTCCTCAGCCGCCCGCAGTGTCAGGTCCAGGAGCGACGCTGTGTCGAATTCGGGTTTTTCGCGCAGATAATGGCTCCATCCGCCATTGGGAACGAGAACGTATCTCCCCTTTAGATACTCATGAATTTCAGGAGGATAATTGATATTTTTGCGCCGGAACAGGAGCTGTGACGGTTTCCATGTTTCGACTTCCCTCATGAAATCCGACGGATCGAGATGTCCCGTATGTACACGTTTCATGGACGGAACAGCGATCGCAGGCGGTATTTTCGATTCCATGTAGTACACATCGATCGGGTGATCGGAAAACATGAAATCTGTTGATCGCCCATGGACGCGCAATTCCTGCAGAGCGAAACGCCCCGTATCGTCTTTTGTGCGCATGCTCGAAAGTTTCTTCGCATCCGGGACAAGGGATACGAGAAGAAAGATGAACAAACCACCCAACGCGACAAATACATATCTCCTTGACGCCGCTTCGCGCAGAACTCCTGTCAGGTACATGATCCCGACCCCGCTCAGCCAGCTGAGCGGGAAGGCGACGAGCAGAATCTGATGGTTGTTGAGGGGTCTGTGATTGGCGAGAATGAGGAACGTTGTCAGGCCGAGCAGGACGGGGATCGTCCTGCCTGCTCCGGGTCGGCGGATCGCCGCGATCAGGCCGAGGAGCGAGGCCGGCACGAGGACCGTCCAGTCCTGCAGTTTCTCAACGAGATAATCCATCGAGGCAAACGCCTCTTTCGCCCTGGAAGCCGCCGCAAGGTGCGGGCTGACGAGTTGTTCGAGGGTGGGGTCGTACAGCATGAGGGCCGCGCCCAGACATCCGCCGAAACCGGCCACCCAGAGAACCAGCGACAGAAGCCTTTCCCGCACGGGGAGCACGCCACGCAGTCCGTTTGCCGTGATGATGCAGGGAAAGGCGATGACCAGCGGGAGGACAAAGAGCTTGGTCTGCACGGCGAGGCCGAATATCGCGCCGGAAAGCACGAGGCCGGCCCTCCCACGCGTGCCAATGCAGCGCTCCAGGGCGAGGGCCGCTAGGGCTACCGCCGGCAGGCCGATCATGACGCTGACGGAAAGCCGCTCGTAAATGTCCGCACCGGCCAGGGACAGCACGGCCAGCCATGCGGCCCCGGTTCCCTCGAGTCGGGTGACAATGCGGTACAGGGATCCCAGGAGAATGCAGGAAAAGACGAGCACGATGCCCCTGGCCTGGGCAATGCTCCAGGGATCGACAAGCTCCCGAGCGGCGAGCAGGTAGGTCAGCAGGGGCGGCTGGTCGCTCCAGACGTCGGCGTACAGCCGGAATCCGTTGGCGACGAGGACCGCCTTGGCCATGTTGAAGCCTTCGTCGACGTCGAACTCGTAGACGGACCACCACGGACACAGGACCGTCATGAATGCGGCGAAGAAAAGCGGGAACGTGACCCACCCATGCCTTGCCGCTGCGTTGCACAGGCGGCGCAACGGGGAAGATCGCTGCAGGAAAAGCAGGATCGTCTCGACAGGATCAACCACGAGGTAGTCGAGCAATCTTCGCGGCTGCACATGGTCATTTCGCAAGATCTGCGCCTTCAGCTTTTCTGCATCTGGCTGATGAATTGTTCGGCTTCGGCGATGGAACGCTCCATCTGGGTGATGAGAGAGCTCACGTCGCGCTGGACCGTGGCGAGTTCCGTCTTGATGGAGGCAACGGCGCGGGCGTTCAGGTTGTGCTTGAGAAACAGGACCTGGTCGCGGAGCACGTCCAGAACCGGCGGCATGGTTTTCTCGGCTTTGCGCATGGCCGCGAGCATTTTCCTGTATTCGATCTGGGTCACTCGCAGCTGGTTGGCGCTCTGGTTGCGAAGGTTCGCGTTGGAGTATTGGGTAAGTTCCTGTTCCCATTCCACGAACAAAGCCTTGGCGACCTCTTCGACCTTGTTGATGCGGCTTGTAACCGTGTCAGCTTGATCCTTGCAGTTCTCGTACGATGCATTC
Source organism: Desulfomicrobium sp. UBA5193 (assembly GCA_002412965.1). GTDB lineage: Bacteria > Desulfobacterota > Desulfovibrionia > Desulfovibrionales > Desulfomicrobiaceae > Desulfomicrobium. The sequence continues at coordinate 312,251 of DHWB01000003.1, read as the reverse complement.
AGGCGGGCGTAAGCCGTCTGGAGCTCTCCGCCATCGAAGTTGACAACGCTGGCAAAACGCTCAAGGGCATTGGCGAACTCTTCTTTCGCCTCGGCCTGCGAATCGCGGGCTTCCTCGACGCGGTCGACAAGGATGTCGCGCTTATGCACACCCACCTTTTCCATGGCGTTGAAATAGACTTTTTGACACGAGGCGATGGATAAAACGCAAAGAAGGATCATTGTCGATTTGAGGATGGAGGTCATGGCGCCTTCCTTGGATTTTGAATATTTGAATGGATAACTATTAGCTCATTCTCGACAAATTGCCAATCCTGCCCCCCATGCGCCCGACCCCGCTTTTTCGGTTGTCACTGCTAAATGGGACACCTCGCCGAATTCTGTCCCCTTTTCCTCGGCCTAGGTGACACAGAATATCGCGCACTCCGCGACTCCGCATCCTTAAAGCCGGCCTATACCCAGGCACAAGTTGCCATCGCAAGAGGCTTGCATTATTCAGCAGTGAGTAAAATCATCCAAAAAAAACGGAATATTCTGGGCCGCGAATTTCCTTGGCTCTATTCCTCCGCCCTCCATATGAAGACCCTCCCGTCCGACCAAATCACCTTATAATCACTGACGATTTCCTTCAGGTTCGGCTCGAATTCGAACAATTCGATGCCCATGGCCGGAAAATTCATCTTTGACTTGAGATTTTTTGTGTTCACGCCCGCGATGAAGTCGACAACCCTGACGGGCATCTTAGTGTCCACATAGTATCCGAAAGCGCCGGGGGGGATGGATCGCCGGTCTAGGAGGAGGAACCGGGCCGACTCCATGGAGCTTTGGAAGGCTGCGCACACGAGCCTCACGCTCGTCGTATTGTCGTCATGGATTTTGGCCCTAGCCCTGTCCACGCGCCCGAAGGATGCAAGGAAAAGGGCCACCGCGACGGCCAGGACCATCGGCTTGTAGTACAGACGAGCAATGACACAGGCAGTTAGGCAGGCGAGAACAGGAAGCAGCGTGGTGAAATAGCGGTAGAAGACCCGCCCGGAGGCAATGGACATGAATAGCCAGAACAGCAGGACAAACACGGCTAGCAGGAAGGTTCGGTGATCGCTCCGCCATCTCCGGGAGCCGAAGACCACTGCAACGCAGGCTGCGGACAGGACGGATATGGCCCCCCAATCATCCCAGAACCAATGCGCCCAGGACCACAATTTTTGCCTAGCCGAGATGCCGGGCGTAAAGCGTTCCAGCATCTCCTGCGCGTACGCGACCTTGAGGTGCCCGGTCCCGTGGACCATGACCTGCAGGGTGGGCCAGGCGAGGGTCAGCGTGACTGCGATGCAGAGGCCGGTCATGAAGCGCCGATCGCTCTTCAAGACTGACCAGGAATACCCTTCACACCTGCGCAACCTACAGACCGCCAGAAACAGCAGCACCAGCCCCAGGGCCAGGGGAGTCTTCTGGAGGGCACCGAGTCCGGCGCAGACCCCGCACGCGACCCACCAGCGGCCGTCGTCGCGGGCCTTGAAAAACGAGATCACAGTCAGCAGCACAAAAAAAGCCATGCCCGAGTCAAGCAACCCAGAACGGCCATTCTGGACGAACTCGGGCGACGCAATGAGAAGTAGGACACTCGCGACCGGCGCCCAGGGGTTGTCCGGGGCAAGTTGCCGGGTCAGCAAAGCCGTGCCGAGGCAGATCCCGGCAAGGAAGAGGAAGGACCAGACCCTGACCGAAAGGAACTCATCGACGCCGTTTCGTAGCAGCGCGGCGGTAAGCCAGTACTGCAGCGGCGGTTTCTTGTGGCTGACCTCGTTGTTGGAACGGACGGTCAGCCAATCGTCGAACTTAAGGAATGCGTGGGAGCGCTCCAGCGTCAGGAACTCGTCGGAATGCATGTACGTCCCTTGGCGCAACCCGTCGGAAAGCCAGATCACGGCAGCGCACAGAACCACCAGGGTCAGAATGGCGGCCGAAATGTCGGCAATGCGGGAGTGGGTTACTTCGTTCATGGCAAACAACACGCCTTGATGATTTGATGATGGCGCGCACATGCTCGGAATATGGCCGCATGTCCTCGCCGCGGCCTACGGAACGGGTCGATTATTGAAGGGGAAAGGCGAGGGTCAGATTTTGTTTTTTGAATTTACGTCTTCCAACCGTCTTTAATCACAGTAGACTATCTAAAAAAATCATGTGCACCGATACGTGAAAGATTACGGTTCTGGCAAGAATTTCTCCTGTCATACCTCGACATTAAAGCATGCACAACAATGGCTAGTAGTGACAACCGAAAATTAATGGGATGGACCCGTCCCCTCATACTCAGTACCGAAAGGAAACTTCAACGAGGAGGACAGATCGTGATAACAGTGATAGGTCTGGATCTGGCGAAAAACGTTTTTCGTAAGCGCGCAGGCATCCGCATCTTCCACGGACGTGCTGATCTGCGATAGAAGCTGGAGTCTTTACTTTTTGCGCGGCTTTGGCTTGGGGAGGCTTGGGAGAAGGGATTTGTCCACGTGCTGCGGCATGAGTGCCCGCATGTCTTCCGTGGTCTGCGCTGAGGGGAATCGTTCGAAGAGGAATTTCAGGTAGGCTTGGGGCTCGATCTCGTTGGCCTTGGCGGTTTCCACCAGTGAGAACAGCATGGCGCTGGCGTCAGCACCCTTGGGGGCTCCGGTGAAGAGCCAATTCTTCCTGCCCAGGGCCACGGGGCGGATGGCGTTCTCGGCCGCGTTGTTGTCGGGCGTGGGCAGGCCGCAGTCCACGTAGCGCACGGCCCGGCTCCACTGGTTTCGGGCGTAGGTCATGGCCTGCCCGAGTAGACTAAGCAAGGGGTCAGCAAGGGGTCAGGTCTTCCAATGGCCATTCTTTGGCTTTAATGCGAATGATCTTGTCGGAGCAAGGGCCGGTGTAGAATCAAATTTTGCCATAAGCCGGCTCTTTCTCCGAACCGGAATTTATAATCCGAACATCGATATAAGAAAAGTTGCTGTAACGCCAAGTGCATACTTTTACATACGAATTGCGTTTATGACTTTTGTCATAGTTCTGTCTTCGAGCTGGGTGGTTTCAACGAAAGAGGAAGTTCAGCCTAAAGGCGGGAAATAATCCAGATCAAACGAAAAGAAAAAAAGCCGTCATCTCTGACAGCTTTTTCATTTTGGCATTCTAGTAACCTAATGTTTTTAAGCGTAAATTGGTGGAGCTACGCGGGATCGAACCGCGGACCTCTTGAATGCCATTCAAGCGCTCTCCCAGCTGAGCTACAGCCCCACAACGCGAGAACGGTTACTGCCCAAACCGATTTGAAAAAGCAAGCGTTTTTTCCTGTTATTTGAGTTCGTCCATAATCTGAAGCACACGTTCGTCCGAAGCATCGCCCATGAGCACGGGCAGGCTCTCAACAGGACGGAAAGTTCCGGCATCCGATTTATTCAGACGGACGAGTCCAAAACCAAGCCCCTTGGGCATTGCCGGGAGGTATGCAGGGTTTTCGCCCGATTTTACCTTGCCGTCGCCAAGGATCACGTCCACGGCGTCTTCAGCGCCCAGCAGCGCCGATATCTCCTCACTGCCAAATTGCGTCAGAAGCACAATGCAATCGGCCTTGGCCCTGAGTTCCGGCAGCATAGCCTGCAAGGCTTGCCTGGGGGGGACGAACTCGGCGCCGGTGATCTTAACGCCCGACGCTGGCGGCAGCAGGCTCACGAGCGCGATCCTGGCCTGATTGCGGTTGATCAGGACATAGGGTTTGATCCATGGCTCCACGCCCTTCTGGAACTGCAGATTTGAACAGATCAGGGGAAATGACGCGATGCTGACAAGCTCCCGCAGCATGACCTCGCCAATGGCCAGATCATGCGGACCCAGCCCCATGGCATCGTAGCGCATATGGTTCATGGCGCGGACCAGCACCTTGTTGATCGCCTCGGCTTTGGCGAATCCCGAGACAAAAGCGTCTCCGGCATCGAGCACCAAGGTGCCGGGGTCTTCCGCCCGGAAGTGATCGATGGTGGGCGGACGCCGGGCAAGGCCGCCAATCGGGCCGAATCCCCCTGGCTGGGAATAGACCACTCCTTGAGTATCCCCGCTGAAGAGAAGCGTGATGTTGTTTACGATGGTCTGGGGGGTGGGCAAAATCGCGGGTGCGGAGACGGCAACGGACGGCGGCGTCTGCTTTTCGGCCGCCGGAGTGCGCAACGCCTGGGAAAAGCGGCTTTCAAACTGCCTGTACACCTCGCTGTCCGTCCCATTGATCCGGGCGGCAACGGCAAGCCCGGCCAAAGTGCGCGCAGCCTCGGCCAGAGCCGGGGCCTGCTCCAGATCGCGGACCCGCTGCAGCCAGTCGGCATAGGGGGAATTGAAGGTGAATCCGTACCGCAAAAAGCGAGGATCGTCGCGAAAGCCTGTGAACTGCCTGTGGAGCGTGTCGAGCTCCGCGAATTCGGAGAGAATGGGGGGTTCCACCGTCACGGTCGGTGGCGCGGAGCGCTTGACGCAGGCAAACATGGACAAAAGGCATACGGCAAAAATGAAAACCTTCATGTTCTTCTCGGCGGTGGTGGTCAGTGACGGGAGTCAGGAGTCACATCGTTTCAAGGTCTTCCCGCCAATGCGTGCTAGCCGATCTGCTTGGTAAAATAAAGAATATCCTCGCCCGGAGCGTAATAGTCCCGGATGCGGGCCTCTTCGAAGAAGCCGCAGGAGCGGTAAAAACCCTGCGTCGGCGCGTATTGCTCCCGCGACGAGGTCTCGGCGATCAGCTTGCCGCCCCCCGTCGCCCGCAGCCGATTTTCGACCTCGACAACAAGGGCCCGCCCCAGCCCAAGGCCCCGCGTCTCGGCACGGACCGCAATCCAGTAAAGATCGTACGTGCGCGCGGTGCACGGCACCGGGCCATAACAGGCATACCCCATCACCCGCCCGGACGAATCCTCGGCAAAGACGAAAAGATACCCGCTGGCTGGACCGTGCTGCCGGTGCTCCGCCACCAGTTCCTGGGCCACGTCAATTTCCTCGACGGAAAAAAATCCCGTCGAGGCGACGATGTCGCGTACGTCATGAAGATCACGCTCCTGGACCAGGTCCCGAAAAGCCCACTCAGGCATGACCCGCCTCCATCTTCCCCGCACGGCGCAAGGCGTCCAGGGCTATCCGGCGCACGACCTCTACATGATCCAGCCCGCCCTGGGCGGCGGCGGCCACAAAGCCCGAATCCGGAGCGATGCACGGGTTGGGGTTCACATCAATGACAAAAATCCCGCCGTCCTCCGCAACCCGAAAATCAATACGAGCGTACCCGGCCAGACCAAAAACATCCCAGCAGCGCAGGCCGATATCCACCAGCGCCGCGCTCAGTTCCCGGTCGCCGTCCAGGTCGAAGCTGCGCACCGAGGCTGCGTACGCAGCGCTCCCCTCCTGCCACTTGGCCGCATAATGCAAAATTGCCGGACCGGGCATGCGGGAATCAAAGACCATCTCGGCCAAAGGCAGAGCCTGCACTCCGCCGTGCTGGTCAGCCAGCAAGGCCAGATTGAACTCCCGGCCGGCCACATACCTCTCGGCCACGCAGTCACCGGCCATACGCGGGGCCAGCTCTTCCATCGCCCACTGCAGCTCGCCCCGGCTGAGCGCCTCGACGACGCAATCGGCATCCAAACCGAGCGAGGCATCCTCGAATCGCGACTTGATAATGTACTGCCCGGCTCCGGGAAACTTGCCCTGCCGCAATTCATCGAGGCTGGCCCCGTCCGGCACGGGAATGGACGCGCTCCTCATCAGCCGCCTGGCTGCGGCCTTGTCTCCGGCCAGGGCCATGACGCCTTCGTCGGCCCCGGTGAACGGGATGCCGGCCTTGCGGCACAGGGCCGGGGCCACGCAGGCGAGACTGGCCACTCCGAGATAGGATTCCACGAGGTTGAAGACCAGGTCCGGCCTGGTCTCCAGGAGCTTCTCTTCCAGAACATGAAGATTGTGACCCAGCACGATCTGGACGCTTTCCCAGCCACCCCGCTCCAGGCTTTCACACACGGACCTGACCTGCAGCACCGTATCCTGGGCATCAGGGGATGCGGACTCGTCAATCTCTTCGCGGATCACGGCCACGCGCAACGCGTTCACTGCCGCGCACCCAGGCCCCTAACCTTGGCCCGCTGCGCGGCCGACTCCACGATCTGGGCGATGAGCATGTCGTACTCGAGTCCGATATGATGACAGAGGATGGGCAGATCCGAGCTCTCCGGATTGAGCCCGGCCAACGGGTTGACCTCGATGAAGCGGGCGCGGCCTTGTCCGTCCAGACGCACGTCCACACGGCCGGCGTCCAGGCAGCCCAGGGCTTGCCACGCCGCAAGGGCCACGTCCGCCGCCTGCAGGGCCTTTTCGTCCCCCACCACGCTGTAGCGGACCCGCTGCCGCCACTCCTGCTTGTTGGCATAGGTATACGCGCTGCGATCCCCGTCAGCGACGGACAGCACCTCCATCACCCCCAGCACCCTGCTGGACTTGCCGCTGCCCAGAAGGCCCACTGTAAACTCACGTCCCGGAAGGTAGGTTTCCACCAGCGCAGGCTGGCGGTAGGTCTCAAGCACATGGGCGCAGACCTCGCGCAACTCCTTGCGGCTGCGGACGAGGGACTTGGCACTGATGCCCTTGCTCGACCCCTCGGCCACGGGCTTGACGAAGAGCGGGAACGGCAGATCAACCTCTTCCACGGTTTCCGGAGCGCTCACGATCCAGAAATCGGCCGTCGGCACCCCGTGGGCGCAGACCACGGCATTGGTCCAGCCCTTGTGCAGGGTCAGCGCCAGGATCTCCGGGCCGGAGAAGGTATAGGGAATGCCCCAGGCATCGAGCAGAGCCGGAACCTGCGCCTCCCGCCCCAGCCCATGCATGCCTTCGGCGATGTTGAAGACAAGGTCCCAGCGGTGGCCATCGACCAGGCCGCGCACCAGACTCTTCACGCTGCCGATCGCCTCGACCACGTGCCCTTGCGAGACAAGGGCCTGCCTGATGGCCTCCACCGTGACCGGGCTGTCCAGCTCCGCGACCTCCTCGGCCGAAAATCCGGCAGCGAGGTATTCGTCCTTAAGGTCAAAGGTCATGCCGATGCGCATCAGACCTCCTGCCCTGCGTTGACGTCCGGATATTGAAACACGCGGCCCTCGTAGTTGCGCAGCATCACGTTCTGCCCATCACGTCCCAAGGCGTAATCCGGCTGCAGCGGCACCTTGCCTCCGCCGCCCGGGGCGTCAATGACATAGGTCGGCACGCAATAACCGGAGGTGTGCCCGCGCAGGCCCTGGATGATCGAAAGTCCTGTGTCCACGGGCGTGCGAAAATGCGTGGAGCCGGGAATGGGATCGCACTGGTACAGATAATAGGGCCGGACGCGGTTGCGGATCAGGCCGTGCATGAGGCGCTTCATGGTGTCCACGTCATCATTCACGCCGGCCAGCAGCACGGTCTGGCTGCCCAGCGGAATGCCGCCGTCGGCCAGCCGGTTGCAGGCGGTCGCCGTCTCCGGGGTGATCTCATCGGGATGGGCGAAATGCAGGCTGATGAGCAACGGATGGTACCGGCGCAGCATGCGCACCAGGGCTGGGGTGATGCGCTGCGGCAGCACGGCCGGAACCTTGGTGCCGATGCGCACGACCTCCACATGTGGGATACGATGCAGCTGCGACAGCAGCCATTCGATTTTCATGTCCGGCAGGGTCAGCGGGTCGCCGCCGGAAAGCAGCACGTCACGAACCTCGGGATGTGCGCGGATATATTCCAGCGCCGCCTGCCAGGAACGCACGTCCGAGCGATGCCCGCTCTTGCCCACCAGGCGCGAACGCGTGCAGTAGCGGCAATAGGTGGAGCAGAACTCCGTGACCAGAAAGAGCACACGGTCCGGGTAGCGGTGCACTATGCCCGGAACCGGGCTATGCCCTTCCTCGCCCAGAGGATCGGCCATTTCGTAGGGACGGATGTCGGTTTCGCGGACGTCGGGCAGGATGCAGCGCTGCACGGCCCGGCTGCGGGAGGCGACCCACAGATAGTAGGGCGTCACGGCAGCCGGGAAGGCGTGGGCGTTCCCCGGGACGAATGACGATTCCAACCCCAGCATGGCGGCCATGCGTTGCGGAGAGGTGATGCGATGCTTCAACTGCCAGCGCCAGCTGTCCCAGTCCTTCTGCGAGGCTTCGGGAAAATGGGTGGCCAGAAAATTTTTGTGAAGAGCCCAGGAGGCGAGTTCCTGGTTCTGAGAGGCGTGTCGCAGCCTGGAAGGAGGTTCGGCCGGTTCAAGGCCAGCTTCGGGAGGTTCTTCCGGGGCGAATTTGGCAAAACTCATGATATTCCTCTTCGGTGTGGTTGGATGAATTTTGGCATGGTTCGAAGTTCACCATTGATCCTCGAACGTGTAGCCCCACTCAAGCATCACCCATACCAAAGACTCAACATGCTCTTTTACAAGGCTAAATCACAAAACATTCAAGAAAGTCCGAAAATCATGCGGAACTTTTTATTCCTCTTTGTTCACTCCATTGCCCCGGTGTAATTCTCCAAAACAGGGTCCTGCGGCACTCCGTCTTTCTCAGGCGGCCACACTGAACATCAAAAGTAAACAATGTTAGAATAATACAGCAAAAAAAGAACTTTCATTTCCGACCCTGCCAGATCGGAATTTTTCTTTCCTTATTCCGCACCTCTCGAACGCGATCTAAACAACGAAAAACACAAGGAAAATCAAAAAAAACTCAACGCAAAAGCTGATTCTCATACAACGTGCGCATGGACTCCGAAAAACAGGCGAAAATGATGGCTCGGGGCACGCCGTGCTGTGCCTGGAAAGCCCGGACCTGGTCCACGGCAATCGCGCAGGCCTCGGCTGGCGGGAAGCCGTAGGCTCCGCAACTGATGGCGGGAAAAGCCACGCTCTTAAACCCATGCTCCCTGGACAGTCGCAGACACGACACATAGCACGAGGCCAAGAGCTCCCGTTCGCCCTGCCCGCCACCACGCCAGATCGGGCCGACGGTGTGGATCACGTGCGGGGCCGGCAACCGATAGCCCCTGGTCATCCGCGCCTGACCTGCGGGACAACCGCCCAAGGTGCGGCTTTCGGCGAGAAGCTCCGGCCCGGCAGCACGGTGGATGGCGCCGTCCACCCCTCCTCCGCCCAACAGGGATGAATTCGCCGCATTGATGATGGCATCCACCTCAAGAGTGGTGATATCCACAACACGAACTTCGATCATGACAGACTCCCATGTTCTCGCTTCCAGACCCATCCCAAACCACTGGCCTCGCCGCCGAGGCAGTTCACGGGCCATTCATGTCCGTTCCCCACATCAAAACGCATCGTCCTCATCCGGCACAAACAAGTACGTCCTCTCATCCACGCATACGCGTTCATACTACGTAGTACTGGCTGAACGGCGCATGCACACCGGTCAGCGGCGATGCATTGCCGCTCATCCGAGCCACGATCCATCCATTCGCCAATAACCGCATTCTCTCTCCTTTCACCGGAAAGCAGGTGCAATGGCGTGCGATCCATGTCAGGAGGGAGCCATGTTCAATCCGGCGGAGTCGCATTTCAGCATCGCATCTCACAACAAGGGGGGACCACATGGAAAAGTCAATGCAAAACTACTGGAAAAGAAACAAAACGTACATGCTCATCCTTTTGGCCATCTGGGCCCTGGTCTCGTACGGCTTCGGCATCTTCTTCGTTGAACAGCTCAACGCCTTCCATCTCGGCGGCTTCCCTCTAGGCTTCTGGTTTGCCCAGCAAGGGTCCATCTACGTTTTCGTGCTCATCATCCTTGCCTATTTCCTGCTCATGGACCGGCTGGATAAAAAATTCGACGTGCACGAATAGCAAACTGACCAATCGGAGGACGTATGTCACTGCAAATGTGGACCTATCTCATAGTCGGCGCAACCTTCGCCCTGTACATAGGCATCGCCTGGGGCGCGCGGGTCAAGGATACAAAAGGCTTTTACGTCGCCGGCGGTGGAATCCCGCCCCTGGCCAACGGCATGGCCACGGCCGCAGACTGGATGAGCGCGGCCTCGTTCATCTCCATGGCCGGCATGATCTCCTTCATGGGCTATTCCGGCTGCATGTACCTCATGGGCTGGACGGGCGGCTACGTGCTCCTGGCCCTGCTCTTGGCCCCTTACCTGCGCAAGTTCGGCAAGTTCACGGTCCCGGATTTTGTCGGCGACCGCTACTATTCCTCCGGCGCCCGGGTAGTGGCCCTCATCTGCGCAATCTTCATCTCCCTGACCTACGTCGCTGGGCAGATGCGCGGCGTGGGCATCGTCTTCAGCCGCTTTCTGGAGGTTGACGTCAACACCGGCGTCATGATCGGCATGGTCCTCGTCTTTTTCTATTCAGCCATCGGCGGCATGAAAGGCATCACCTGGACCCAGGTCGCCCAGTACTGCGTGTTGATCACGGCCTTCATCATCCCGGCCGTGGCCATCTCCTTGAAGCTGACGGGCAACCCCATTCCGCAGATGGGTTTTGGCGACACCATCCTGGCCGGCCCCGACGCGGGGAAATACCTGCTGAGCACCCTCAATCAGATCGGCACGGACCTGGGCTTCGCCGAATACACGACGGCCTTCGGACCCGGCACCAAGCCCATGCTTGATGTCTTCGCCATCACCATGTGCCTCATGGTCGGCACGGCGGGCCTGCCCCACGTCATCATCCGCTTCTACACCGTGCCCACGGTGCGCGCGGCGCGGCTCTCGGCTTTCTATGCCCTCATCTTCATCGCCCTCCTGTACACGGCGGCCCCGGCCCTGGGCGCCTTTGCCCGTTACACGCTGATCAACGCGCTCAACAACCAGGCCTATTCCTCCGTGCCCTCGTGGTTCGCGAACTGGGAAAAAACCGGGCTTCTGGCCTGGATGGACAAGAACAACGACGGCATAATCACCTACCGTGCCGGCGCGGCCTTCAAGGGCAAGCCCATTTTCAGCGGGGAAACCGGCCAGCACGGCCAGCGGATGATCAAGAACGAGTCCGTCGACAACACCAACGAACTGTACATAGACAACGACATCATGGTGCTGGCCACGCCCGAGATCACCCAGCTTCCGCCCTGGGTCATCGCCCTGGTCGCGGCGGGCGGACTGGCCGCGGCCCTGTCCACGGCCGCCGGGCTGCTGCTGGTCATCGCGTCGTCCATCTCGCATGACCTTTATTATCGCATCATCAACCGCGAAGCCTCGGAGAAAAAACGCCTGCTCATCGGCCGGATCATGGTCGGCGTCGGCGTGGTCATCGCGGGCTACTTCGGCATCAACCCTCCGGGCTTCGTGGCCCAGGTGGTGGCTCTGGCCTTCGGACTCGCCTCGTCGTCCTTCTTCCCCATCATCGTGCTCGGCATCTTCTGGAAGCGCGCGACCAAGGAGGGAGCCATCTGCGGCATGATCACCGGCATCGGCTTCACCATGCTCTATATTGTGCAGACCAAGTTCATGGGCGTGTCCCCCTGGTTCTTCGGCATCAGCCCCGAGGGCATCGGCACCGTAGGCATGGTCCTCAACTTCGCGGTGACATTCGGTGTCTCCCTGATCACCAAGGCTCCTCCGGCCGCCGTGCAGGAAATGGTCGAAAGCGTGCGCATCCCTCGCGGAGCGGGCGCGGCGGTGGATCACTAAACCATTACCGGGGCCAGGCAACTGGCCCCGTTCTTCAAGGACAACGCCATGAACGCGGGAATTCAGCCTGCGGGATACGACAGCATCATCACCTTTCTCGAAGGCACCCTACCCTTTTGCGAACTGGACCGGCAGGGCCTGACCCGCATCGCCCGAAGCTGCCTTGTCGATTTTCTGCCGGCAGGCACTCGCCTGCTGCGACGGGGGACAAGCGAGGTGGACGGGCTCCTGCTCATCCAGAAAGGGGCCGTCCGCCTCTTCATCGAGGACGAGGGAGTGCTGGTGGACATCCGCACCGACGGAGCATCCATCGGGGCTCTGTCCCTGTTCAACGGCGAAAAGGCGGCCCTCGATGCCGAGACAGTGGAAGACACCTTCCTCATCAAGATCCCGCGCGACCGTTTTTTTGAAGCGGTGCACCTGTACCCGGCCATCCCCCGCTTCTACCTCAAATCCTTCGCCGACACCTTCCTGTCCAAGGCCTTCGAGGAAATGCGCTGCAAGACGGTGAGCCCCCACGAAGACACGAACCTTCATCTTTTCAGCAACCCCGTGGGCGGGCTTGTCACTCGCGAACCGGTCAGCGTGCCCTTTGGGCTGAGCATCCAGGCCGCAGCCAAGGAGATGATCCGCCAGAACACGGGATCGCTCCTTTTCCGCGAACCCTCGGGGGAAATCTGCGGCATCGTCACCGACACGGACCTGCGCAAGGCCATGGCTCTGGGCCTCGACCTGCAAGCCCCGGCCGAAACCATCATGAGCACCCCGGTGGAGAGCATCGACGCATCGGCCGTGTGCTTCGACGCCCTCCTGACCATGATGTCCAAGAACATTCATCACCTTGTGGTCAAATCCCACAACAAGTTGCAAGGCATCATCAGCTCCCACGACATCATGCTCCTGCAGGGGCGCTCGCCCATGTCCGTGTTCCGCGAGATCGCCTCGCGCACGACCATCGAGGGCCTCTACCCCCTGCACGACAGCATCACGCCGGTTATCCGCACCCTGGTCCAGCAAGGCGCCAAGGCGGGCAACATCACACGCATGATCGCCATCCTGAACGATCAGATCATGTCCAAGCTCCTTGACCTCATGCTGCGCGAACTGGGCCCGCCGCCCGTCAAATTCTGCCTGCTGCTCATGGGCAGCGAAGGCCGCCGCGAGCAGACCTTCGCCACGGATCAGGACAACGCGCTGGTCATTGAGAACTGCTCGGTGGATTTTCTGGAGCGTGCCGCGGAGACGTATTTTTCCGCGTTCACGGAGCGCATGGTCACACATCTCATCAAGTGCGGATTCCCGCGCTGTCCGGGCGACATGATGGCCTCCAACCCAGAATGGCGGGGCACCTTGGACACCTGGAAAGGGCGGATCAACACCTGGACCGCCGCGCCCGAGCCCGAGCGCGTGCTAGCCAGCTCCGTATTCTTCGATTTCAGGGGCGTGTACGGACACAAGGACCTGGCCGAAAATCTGCGCCAGCACGTCACCAACGCCTGCGCCGGAAAGGACCTCTTCCTGCGCTATCTGGCCGCGGACTGCCTGAACGCCAAGCCGCCGCTGACCTTCTTCAAAAATTTCATGGTCGAAAAGGACGGGGCGCACAAAAACACCCTGGACATAAAGACCCGTGGACTGCTCCCTTTCATGGATTTCGCGCGGGTCATGGCCCTCTATCACGGCATCCGCGAAACCAGCACCCTGGGCCGCCTGGAGCTCCTGCATCAGGAAGGACACCTGTCCCGCGACCTGTTCCACGAAGCGCGGGAGGCCTTTGAATTCCTGCTGCACTCGCGGCTCATGCACCAGCTCGAACAGATGGAGCAGGGTATCGCCCCGGACAACCGCCTCGACCCCGGCAAATTGTCCTCCCTGGAAAAGCGGACCCTGCGCGAGGCCTTCGGCGTGACCACGGCCCTGCACGGGGTGCTGCGCGAAGTCTTCAGGTTGAACATGGGATGAACATGCCGCACGCCATCCTCACCCGTTTGCGCGCCATGCTTGGCCTTGGCCCCCGCACTTCGAACCTGCCCGCGCTGGACGAAAACAACCGACTCTGCCGGGAGTTGGACCAGAACCGCCTTTTAAGCGACTACGCGTACACAGTGCTCGACACGGAGCTGACCGGCCTCTCCGCGCGCAAGGAAGAGATCGTCTCCATCGGCGCCGTGCGCATCCGGGGGCTGTCCATCGTGCCGGGCGAGAGCTACTGCGCCCTGGTGCGCCCTAGCATCCCGCTGCCCAAAACGAGCACCCTCATCCACCGCATCACCCCCGAGGCCATCGCCGAGGCTCCACCCCTGGCCGAGGTCCTCCCCGGCCTGATCGAGTTCTGCAAAGGCACCCTCATCGTCGGCCATCATGTCGGGCTGGACATGAGCTTCCTGAACCGCGCCTGCCGCACCCATCACGGCCAACCCCTGGCCAACCCCTGCCTGGACACCATGCGCATGGCCATGCTGTGGCGCGAGAAGCGCACGCCATCGCACTATGAACAGTTCAACCTGAACATTTCCTACGTCCTGACCGACCTGGCCGAAGAATTCGACCTGCCCCGCTTCACGGCCCACGAAGCACTGGGAGACGCCTTGCAGACGGCCTATCTCTTCATCTACCTGGCCAAAAAGATAGCCCGCAACAATCCCCTCACCTTGCAGGAACTCTTCCGGGCCGGTCAAAGCTGGCGCTGGTACATGTAAACGCGATTCGCCCGGCTTGCCTTTGGCGAGGTCACGAATGAGACGAGGCACCTGCAGGCGCCTGCATCAAGATGAGCCATCGCGAAGTTATCCCCAGCTTATTTCAGATCTTACTGAAAAAGTCGCGAGAGACCCCGCGCGTCATTCCCGCGAAGGCGGGCCATGTCAGGCCATGCGTGAAATCTATTTTTTTTCAGATCGTTAAAAAAATGGATCCCCTTCTTCAAGGGGATGACAACTTTTTGCAGCGCCCTCATTTCAAACACCGCGCAGCATGTGATCTCATTGACAAAAGCAAACGAGCAATAAAGGCGAAGAACTTCGTTTTACGGGTGTCACGAGAATTGGCACCTTGACGCCAACACATGCACCCGAGATATCCTTCACCTAGGTGAAATCATCCAGTCAAAAGGAGCGCACCATGCCACGCACGCAACCATACTGGTCCAATGACAAGGGCCTGCGCATTTTCCATTTCCAGGGGCAGGACGCAAAACCGTATTTTGCGGACATGGCCCGCATGCGCATCGAGCTTTTCCGAGAATTTCCTTATCTGTATGAAGGAACTATCGAAAACGAGAGGGAGTATCTGGAAAAATACTTCTCCTGCCAGCATGCGCATGTTCTGCTCGTCTTCGCCGCAGACGCCGTGGTCGGATTTTCCACATCCATCCCCCTCGTCCATGAAATACCGGAGTTGCGCGATCCCTATGAAAAATGCGGATTCGACCCGCGTGACTGTCTGTATCTCGGCGAGGCCATGCTCGAAGCACCCCATCGCGGCCAGGGCTTCCTGCGCGTGTTTTTCGAGTTTCACGAACGCGCGGCTCAAAAGCATGGCCTGCGCTTCACGACCCTCATGACCGTGGACCGCCCGGACGACCATCCGCTTCGTCCGGCGAAGTACACGCCCATGGACATCCTGCTCGCTCATTTCGACTATGAAAAAATTCCCGGCTGCGCGGTCGAAATCGAGTGGCCCCAAGTCGATACCGGTAGGGCCGAACCCAACGTCCTGAGCATCTGGCAAAAGAAACTGAACGCCTGAGACGTTCTCCGCGCCGGAGCCTCCCACACAATGCCGGAAAGCCGCCTGCCGTGCTCATAAGCGCGACAGGCGGCTTTCAACTTTTGCAGAACCAGGGCCATCATCCGGCGGCCGCGTGATGAGGCGACCTTACCGCGCAGCGCCAAAGCGTCAGAAGAGCGAGATCAGCATCTTCGTGCCCACCAGAAAGAGGATCACCGCGAACACACGCTTTAGTTTGTCCACAGGCAGACTGTGCGCCAGACGAACCCCGAGCGGCGCCGTGATGACGCTCATGACCGCGATGGAGACCAGGGCCACCAGGGACACATAGCCCAGGGAATAGGGCGGCAAGGTTTCCACGCCCCAGCCGTTCATGATGTAGCCCACGGTTCCGGCCACCGCGATGGGGAAGCCGATGGCGGCCGAGGTGCCGATGGCCTTGTGGATGGGGATGTTGTGCCAGACCATGAACGGCACCGAGAGCGTGCCGCCGCCGATGCCGACCAGGCTGGAGACCACGCCGATGACATTGCCCGCCCCGAACATGCCGACCGCTCCCGGCAGCTGCCGCGAAGGTTTGGGCTTCTTGCCGGACAGCATCTGGTAGCAGACGTAATACAGAAAAATGACGAAGAAGATCTTGAGCGCCCCGGTGCTCATCTGCGCGGCGATCCAGGCGCCGATCAATGTACCGACCAGGATTCCGGCGACGACGCGCCTGACGACGCTCCACTCCACCGCGCCCCGGCGATGATGAGCCATGAAACTCGACACCGAGGTGAACATGATGCTGGCCATGGAGGTGCCAAGCGCCATGTGCATGATCAGCTCCTGCGGCAGATGCTGCAGTTCCATGCAGAAAACGAGCATGGGCACGATGACGAGCCCTCCGCCGATGCCAAGCAGTCCGGCCAACACCCCGGCCACGGCACCGACGACCAGATACAAGGCGAGTACTTCAACCATGATGTCCCCCTGTTGAAGGCCGCGCAGTTCGTTTTCGCCCGCGACCAGATAAATTGGTAGGACCAATTCCTGAACCAGTCCGCCGCGCTTGTCAACGCCCGTGACGCAAAAGGGAGGATTCATGCTTGCAATTCCCGATGCGCCGGGGGAATTACACGGCATTCACCAAACCGAAAAGGACCGCCATGGGACACATCGCAAGCAAGGACATCTTCCGCAGACTCGGCCATCGCCTGGACCAGGCCCCGGTACGCACCCCCTGGACTCCGGTTTTCCGCGAGCTGGTGGAAACGCTGTATTCCAAACCCGAGGCCGAGCTGGTCGTGCGCCTGCCCTACCGCCCTTCGACCCTGCATCGCATCTCGCGCATGCTGGGCGAGCCTGAAGACGCCTTGCGCCCCATGATTGAGGGGCTCTGCTCCAAAGGGCTGGTGGTCGATATCTGGGACGGCGCCCAGTACCAGTACATGGTCAGCCCCATTGTCATCGGCTTTTTCGAGTTCACCATGATGCGCACGGGCGAGGGACTGCCCCGCGCCCGCTGGGCCGAACTCTTTCAGGCGTACATGTTCGGGGAGAAAGATTTTCTGCACGCCAATTTCGGGGACGGACAGAAGACCTCGGTCATGCGCGCCCTGCCCCACGAGGAAGCCCTTGGCGAGCACGTGGAGATTCTGGATTACGAGAAGGCCTCGGCCCTCATCGAGGAGCAGACGGAATTCTCTCTTGGCCTGTGCTCCTGCCGCCATGAAAAGCACCATCTGGGGCACGCCCCCTGCCCCACGCCCATGGACACCTGCACTTCCATGGGTACCGGGGCGCGTTTTCTGATCCGCAACGGCTTTGCCAAACCCATCGACAAGATGCAGATGCGCGACATCCTGGCCCGCTCCCGCGATCAGGGCCTGACCCTGTCCGCCGACAACGTGCGCCGGGACGCGGGCTTCATCTGCCATTGCTGCGGCTGCTGCTGCAATCTGCTGCAGGGCGTGCGCGACACAGGCTATCCGGGCATCTTGGTCACATCGAGCTTCGTCGCCGTGGTCGATGAGGAGCTGTGCACGGGCTGCGGCCTGTGCGCCAAGGCCTGTCCGGTCAATGCCGTGACCATGAACAAAAAAGCGCCCGATGCCACGCCCCGGACGCCCAAAAAACTTGCCCAAGTCGAGCCGGTGTGCCTTGGCTGCGGGGTCTGCGCCCTGAAATGCCCCACCGGAGCGCTGAAGCTCCACCCCCGCCCCCAGAAAGTCTTTCACCCCGAGGACAGCTTCGAGCGGGTCATGCTCCAGGCCCTGGAACGGGACACCTTCCAGACCTTCCTCTTCGACAACCCGCAGAGCCGCACCCAGGAGTTCATGCGCGCCCTGGTGGGCGGATTCCTGAAACTCCCGCCGGTCAAACGCGCCCTCTTGAGCGAGAAGCTGCGCTCGCGCTTTCTGTCGGCCTTGCGCCGGGCGGCGGGTTAGGAAATGGCATCGGCGGCAAATATGGACCTGGTCCCTGAGAGGGATAATACTTGTGAAGCCCTGCGCCGCTGGCCGTCTTGCCGGTGAAAATCGCTGATAACTGTTTCGGCTTGCAACTTCACTTTCCCTAGGGCTACAAGTCTGCCACGTTATTATCCAATGACTAACGCCTTTACTAGACTATCAATATTTTCGTTTCACGCTGCCTTGCTCAGAAAAAATGGGAACAGGAGGAACAGGTCTGATGGTTTTCAGTGAAGACTCAAGGGTCAAAATCCCCTGCATCCTGCATTTGGTCCGCCTCGGCTACCGCTACCTGTCCCTCAAGAACGCTGCATGGGATGAAGCAACAAACATCTTCCCGGAGCTGTTCCGATCCGCCATCGCCCGAATCAATCCCGACCTCGAAAGTGACGACATCGAGCGTCTGCTGACTGACGTAAAACTCTCGCTGGACAACGAAGATCTCGGCAAAGCCTTCTACGAACGACTGACAGAGCGCTCAGGAACCCAACTGATCGATTTTGTCGATTTCTCGAACAACAGCTTCCATGTCGTCACCGAACTGACCTGCAAGAACGGCGATGACGAGTTCCGTCCCGACATCACCCTGCTCGTCAATGGCATGCCCTTGATCTTCATTGAGGTAAAAAAGCCCAACAACCGTGAAGGCGTCCTGGCCGAGCGTAGCCGCATCATCACACGCTGCCGCAATCCCCGCTTTCGACGTTTCATCAACATTACCCAGTTGATGGTCTTCTCCAACAACATGGAATATGATGACGGGTCACCGCAGCCCATCGAGGGAGCCTTCTACGCCAGCGCTTCCTATGACGCGCCGATCTTCAATTACTTCCGAGAGGAAGAAGCGCTGGACCTTGCCGCTCTGCTGGCCGACGAGGACAACGAAATTGAAAACGAGGTACTGAAGGACAACAGTCTGAACGTCATCAAGCACAGCCCCGAATTTATCAGCAACAAGTCATCGGACACGCCGACCAACAGAATCTGCACCTCGCTGTTCAGCCGCGACCGTTTGTCGTTCCTCCTGCAATACGCATTCGCCTACGTGAACGAAGCCGATGGACTGCACAAGCACGTCATGCGCTACCCTCAGCTCTTCGCCACCAAGGCCATCGAAAGAAAGCTCCATGCCGGAATACGCAAGGGAATCATCTGGCATACCCAGGGCAGCGGCAAGACCGCGCTTGCCTACTTCAGCACTCGCGTTCTGACCGATTATTTCCAGCACCAAGGCGTCATCCCCAAGTTCTACTTCATCGTGGACCGGATCGACCTGCTCATTCAGGCGCAGCGGGAATTCTCCAGCCGAGGGCTGACGGTCCATACCATTTACACTCGTGAAGCTTTTGCCCGCGACATCAAGACGACCCAGGCCCTGCACAACCACACCGGCAAGCCTGAGATCACCGTGGTCAACATCCAGAAATTCGATGAAAACCCGCAAATAGTTCGCACCGAGGACTACGACGTCAGCATCCAGCGAATCTACTTCCTTGATGAGGTACATCGCAGCTACAACCCAGAAGGCAGTTTTCTGGCCAATTTGAGCCAATCCGACCAGAACGCGATCAAAATCGGCCTGACCGGCACGCCGCTGCTGGGCAACGACTACAACTCACGGGCCCTGTTCGGGGACTACATCCACAAGTATTATTACAACGCTTCCATCGCCGACGGCTACACCCTGCGCCTGATCCGCGAGGAAATCGCCACCAACTACAAACTCGCGCTGCAAGAGGCTCTTGCGGCCGTGGAACTCCGCCAGGGCGATATAGACCGCAGGCTCATCTACGCGCACCCGCGTTTTGTCGAGCCGATGCTCGATTACATTTTAATAGACTTCGAGAAGAGCCGGGGAGCGCTGAACGATGCCACCATCGGAGCCATGGTGATCTGCGACACCGCCGAGCAGGCCAGGACGATGTTTGAAATCTTCCAGTTCCGCATGCCCGCCGACACAGACATCAAACCCATGATGATCTCCGAACCGGAAAAGACCTACCATCTCGCCGCCGAACAAAAAGCCTCATATTCGGCAAATCAACAACAAAGTCGCAAGGTCACAAGCGGGGCTCTGATTCTGTATGATGTCGGCAGCGCGGAAGAGCGCAAGGCGTGGGTGGAGGATTTCAAGGCGGGGAAGATCGACATTCTGTTCGTCTATAGCATGCTGCTTACCGGTTTTGACGCCCGGCGGCTGAAGAAACTCTACCTGGGGCGGGTGATCCGCAGACACAACCTGCTCCAGGCTCTGACTCGGGTGAACCGCCCTTACGGAGATTTTCGCTACGGCTATGTGGTCGATTTCGCCGACATCCGCAAGGAATTCGATGAAACTAACCGACGCTATTTTGAAGAGCTTCAGGGAGAACTGGGCGATGAACTGGCCACCTACTCCTACCTGTTCAAATCCGCCGAGGAGATCAAAAGCGAGATCGAAGCGATCAAGGAGACCCTGTTCAGCTTCGATATCAAAAACGCGGAGGAATTTTCCCGGCAGATCAGCCAGATTCAGGACCGCGCCACCATGCTTGCCATCAAGAAGGCGCTGACCGACGCCCGCAGCCTCTACAACCTCATCCGCCTGCAAGGAGAATACGAGTTTCTGCAGCAACTCGATTTCCAGAAGCTCAACCAGCTCTACCGCGAGGCATGCAACCACCTTGACCTGCTGAATCTCAAGGAAAACCTCGAATCCAGCGCCGACACAACGGGCCTGCTCAACCTCGCCCTCGAAGACGTGCTCTTCATGTTCACCAAGGTTAAGGAAGAGGAACTGGTGCTGGCCGACACGCTGAAGAACACCCTGCGTCGGACCCGAGAGGCCCTGGCCGGCAACTTCGATCAGCAAGACCCTGACTTCATCACACTCAAAGAAGAGCTGGAGCGACTTTTCAAGAAAAAGAAACTCAGTGAGGTCAGCCAGGAAGACATGACCGCGAACATCGGCGCTCTGAACGCCATCTACGACAAGGTCAAGGAGTTGAACCGGCGGAACAACCAGCTCCGCGCCACGTATGATGGCGACCCCAAATATGTGCGCATTCACAAGCGGCTGCTGGAGCGCGGCACGGTCCCGGAGAGCAAACTTCGCATCTTCGACGCGCTATCGGGCGTCAAGCGGCAGGCTGACGATCAGGTGCTGCAAAACACCCAGCTTCTGGCCAACGAAAGCTATTTCGAGCGCATGATGATACCCCTTGTCATCGGCGAGTTCCAGACTCGCCAGAAAATCAACCTCAACCCGGAAGCCTCCCACACGATCAATCGGCTGGTGGTCAGTGAATACATGAACGAATTCCACTCTGGCAGAGGAACAGGAGCCCGCCTTTGATAACTCAGGATTTTACGAAAAAGACACGAGAGCTGATCGATAGCCTCAAGAATATCTGCGCCGCCTACGGCCTCGGCAACGACGGAAACGAGTTCAAGATCATCACCCAAGTCTTTCTCTACAAGTTTTTGAACGACAAGTTCGCCTTCGAGGCAAAAAAGATCAGACCGGAACTGGCCCAGGCGGAAAGCTGGGAACAGGCGGTCACCAACCTCGACGACGAAAAACGGGAGATGCTGCAATTGCAGATGGGGCCGGACACTGCCCGGCTGAAGCCGGAACATTTCATCGCCCACCTGTTCAGCCGCCAGAACGCGCCGGAATTCGCCAAGCTGTTCGACGATACCCTGCGGGACATCGCCATCAGCAATAACGACATTTTCGCGGTCAAGACCGACGGCGGAGCCAAGGTCACCCTGTTCGACCGGGTCAGCGAATACATCACCGATCCATCAAAACGTGACAACTTCTGCCGCGCCGTCATCAACAAGCTGGTGGAGTTCAGCTTCGAGCGCATCTTCACTCAGAAGTACGACTTCTACGCCGCGTTGTTCGAATACCTGATCAAGGACTACAACAAGGACAGCGGCGGCAAGTACGCGGAATACTACACCCCACATGCCGTGGCCAAGATCATGGCCGCCATCCTGGTGCCGGAGGCCGTGCGCGGCAAGGTGGTCAACGCAAGCTGCTACGATCCCTCGGCGGGCTCCGGCACCCTGCTCATGAACCTGGCCCATGCCATCGGCGAGCAGCGCTGCGCCATCTATTCCCAGGACATCTCACAGAAGTCGTCGAGCCTCTTGCGCCTGAACCTGATCCTGAACAACCTGGTGCATTCCATCCCCAACATCATCCAGGGCAACACCCTACTCCATCCCTACCACCGGGACGGCAAGGCTCTGAAAAAATTCGACTACATCGTCTCCAATCCGCCCTTCAAGATGGATTTCAGCGACTTCCGCAACGAATTGGACGCCAAGGAGCATCAGGCCCGCTTCTTCGCCGGGGTGCCGAACATCCCCAAGCAGGCCGTGGACAAGATGGCGATCTACCAGCTCTTCCTCCAGCACATCATCCATTCGCTCAAACCCGGCGGCAAGGCGGCTGTGGTTGTCCCTACCGGCTTCATCACTGCCCAAAGCGGCATCGACAAGAAGATTCGGGAACATTTGGTGGGTAAGAAAATGCTGGCCGGGGTGGTCTCCATGCCAAGCAACATTTTCGCCACCACCGGCACCAACGTCTCCATTCTCTTCATCGACGATTCCAACAAGGAAGGCGTGGTGCTGATCGACGCATCAAGCCTCGGCACCAAGGTCAAGGACGGCAAGAACCAGAAAACCTTGCTCTCCGGGGAAGAGGAAGACCGCATCATCACCACCTTCAACAGCAAGGAAGCGGTGGAGGATTTCTCGGTGGTGGTGAGCTACGAGGAGATAGCCGCCAAGAATTACAGCTTGAGCGCCGGGCAGTACTTTGAAGTCAAGATCGAATATGTGGACCTGACGCCGGAGCAGTTTGCCACCAAGATGCAGGGTTTTACGGATAGCTTGGACAAGTTGTTCAAGGAGTCCGAGGGATTGGAGCAGGAAATCAGGAAGCAGTTGGCGGGACTGCGACATGGATAGCGCACTTAAATATATACCATTCGGACAAATCGCGGACTTTCGAAATGGGATGAACTTTGGAAAAGAGAGTCGTGGAAAAGGCTGTTTATTTGTAGGTATTCCAGACTTTATGGGTCGTTTTTCCCCTGATTATAGTATATTGACCGAGATTAACCCAGATGGAATAGTTAAAGATGATGATTTCCTTCAAAAAGGGGACATCATTTTCGTGCGATCGAATGGAAATAAAGCTCTTGTTGGAAGAAGCCTTTTTATAGACAAAGATGTTAAAGCACTTTTTTCAGGATTTTGCATCCGAGCAAGAATTACATCAGAAGAATTTGATAAACTGTTTTGCGCTTATTTCACCAAGACAGCTACTTTTAAGTCTCAAATATCGTCTTCTTCCGGCACTAACATTAATAACCTAAATCAAGACATCCTTAGCCAAGTCAAAGTACCGTTTTTAAAAAAGAAAGAGCAGCAAAAAATCGCCGCTGCCCTCTCCGCCCTTGACACCAAGATCGACTGCAACAACCGGATAAACGCCGAACTGGAGGCAATGGCAAAGACGCTCTACGACTACTGGTTTGTGCAGTTCGACTTCCCCGACGGCAACGGCAGGCCCTACAAATCCTCCGGCGGGCAGATGGTCTACAACCCGACCTTGAAGCGGGAGATCCCGGCGGAATGGAAGGATTCAAACATTCTGGCTGTCGCCGATCTACTCGGGGGCGGGACACCCACGAAAAAGAAGCCTGAATACTGGAACGGCAGTATTCCTTTCTTTACCCCCACCGATACTGACGGGACCATCTTTCGGTTCGCTACGGCTGACTACATTTCCAAAGAAGGCCTAAGAAAGAGCAGCACCAAGCTCTTCGGAAAAAATACCGTCATCATCACCGCGCGTGGTTCAGTCGGCAAGTTGGTATTGGCAGGCGTTGATATGGCCATGAACCAGTCTTGCTATGCTCTCCGCGCCAAACACGGCATCAGTCACACCTACCTGTTCTTCCTCGCCAAAGAACTGATCCACCACTTGGAAGTTAAATCTTCTGGGTCGGTCTTCGACTCCATCGTTTCAAATGATGTTGAACTCACCAGCCTAGCCATTCCAGACACCACCGTTGTCGAAAAATTTGCGACAATTGCCGAACCAGCATTCAAACAACTAGCTAACAACACTAAAGAAAACCAACTACTCGCCCAACTCCGCGACTGGCTCTTGCCAATGCTGATGAACGGCCAGGTGACCGTGAAATGATCATAAATACGGCATTTCGACTCCTACTCACTTTCAATGCCACGTTCTTACTAGTAGTTATTTTCCTAGTTCAAAAAGGATATACACTAGGATACTTCTTTACCAAAAACCCTCTTATTACTCAGTTTCCAAACGCTGTATCTTATCTTTTATATTTTTTAATTCCAGTATTCTTAACATGGTTGAGCATAATTCTGAGCGCTAAACTTGGAAAGGATGAGTTCAAAAAGGGCGATGTAGCTAGCATCGAACATGCAAACAATAGCTTCCTACCTAGCTATCTAGGATATTTTTTCGTAGCGCTTAGCATTGGAAACTGGGAAACTTTGTTTTTTGTCTACATTGTTTTATTTATTTTCACTTTTTTTTCGCAAGCACTTTATTTTAACCCGCTTTTTCTCATTTTTGGTTATGAATTTTATAACATTAAAACAAAAAACGGCACTTCTATTTTTTTAATAAGCATATATAAATATAAAAAGCCACAAGACATTGAAATTTCAAAAGCTCATAGAATCAACAATTACACCTTTATCGAACTGGAGTAAAAATGAATCACATCTTAGCTAAAGTGAAAGGGCCACGCAAAAACCCTTTCTTCAAGCTAATCTCAGACCAAACACTTTTTGAAAACATCAATATAGATGTCGTATCCTGTGTTGAATATTCTCCAGATCATAACCTAGATGAAGACGCATGGTTCAAAATTGCAAAATTTACTCAGATGCCATTCTGTATTGATCTATTAAAGAATAATTTCGACTCGAAAGACTACGACGACCTCAACAAAACACAGTTTGGAAAAATCTCTTACTTATTTTCAGTACAGGACGAAAATTTTTACTTCCAAAAAATCACTCCATCATTGTTTATTCTCAAAAAGACTCTCACCTTCGGCGAGATCGCCAAAGTTGAAGAAAGCGATAACCGACTGGTCATCAATTCAATTCCTGATGCCGGTTATTTACGTACTTCTGACACACTCATATTCCGAAATTTAGCGACCATTTCCAGTATGTTTCCAGGAATAGATCAGCTTTATAAAGAGGCAACTAAAGAAGAAGTTGAACAATTTTTAGGAGAATCGTTTATAGAATTGAACAATGGATACAATTTAAACAGTGTTTCTAAACCAAACAGAAAGCGCATAGCCCTTGCCATGGAAACACTTTCGACAATGTCAGATGACGACAAATCAAACATACTCTATTACATTGAAAATTATTGCATAAATAAATTAAAATTTGATAAAGAAAACTCAAAATTCAAAATATCAACGGACGACGAACTAAAACTCCTTCTGTACGGCATTGAACAGCGATTTTACACAACTCCATTCGGAAAGGAGCGACGACTAGCCAATTCTGTTCAAGCACTGGACTAAAGTCGGTTATTGCAAAGCAATCACAAGCTACTCCTAGGGTTATAATGAGCGAAACCTTCAATATCTACTGTGACGAATCCTGCCATCTGGAAAACGATCGCCAAAAGGCCATGGTTCTGGGCGCGATCTGGTGTCCTGTGGACAAAACCCGCGAGATTGCCGTCCGTTTGCGCGAGATCAAGCAAAAGCACGGACACCCAACGAATTTCGAGGTGAAGTGGACCAAAGTCTCGCCTGCCGGAAAAGCGTTCTACCTGGATTTGATCGATTACTTTTTCGATGACGACGATCTGCATTTTCGGGCGCTGATCGTTCCTGACAAGTCTCTGCTGCGCCATGACGCTTTTCCCGATCAGGATCATGATGTCTGGTACTACAAGATGTACTTCGACATGCTCAAAGTCATCTTGCGGCCCGACGCCCACTACCGCATTTACCTCGACATCAAGGACACGCGCGGCGGGCAAAAGGTTGCCAAATTGCACCAAGTCCTCTGCAACGACCGTTACGACTTCTCGCGACAGGTTATCGAACGCGTACAACTCGTCCGCTCTCACGAAATCGAACAATTGCAGCTGGCCGATCTGCTCATCGGGGCGGTGGCCTATCTGAATCGGGATTTACACGGAAACGCTGGAAAACTTGCTCTCATTGAGCGGATGCGACGGCGCTCTGGCTACGATCTGACTCGGAGCACTCTGTTGCGCGAAGAAAAAACGAATATCTTTCGCTGGCACGCGGCGGAGGTACCAGGATGACCGACGCCCCCGAATGGTTGCCGTCGCTGATCCTGTTCAGTGATTTCAACGGGAACTGGGACCGTTATCTTGAAGCTATATATGCCTGCTTCAATCAGGATTTCATCGACAGCCCACCCATATTTCATGGCAGACGTCTCGGTCTGAAACGGCATCCAATGACTCACGGAAAAGAGGCGACATTCTGGCACATGACATCCGAAGGGACGGATGAAGAAAGCAGAATTCCCGACATCAGGCGTTGCGAGCGTATCCGCTGGCCAAAGCCGGTTATAGAATACGTCGACGATCCAAAAGTGAAATACTGGGTATCGGTAAAACGCAATGAAGACCGTATTCACATCTGGCTGGAAGACGAAGACTATGTTGTGGTCCTGGCGGATAGAAGGGGCTTTTTGCTACCGTGGACGGCATTTCTGATCACCAGGGAGCATACGCGGAGCAAATTGCGAAAAGAATATGACGCGTATTGGAAAACCAAGGGCTAAAAAGGCTGAAACCGCCCATGGGACGGTTTCGTAACTCCTTCCACGCCTGGTGGCTGAGCTGTTTTTAACATTGTCACAACCATCGCAAAAGTCAACCACTTCACTCCATCGCCCAATTCTCCATTCTCAGCTTCGGAACACGCGCGAATTCTTTCCCGTTGTTGGTCACCAAGACGCAATCAAGCGCCAAGGCGTGGGCGGCGATAAGCATGTCCAAAGAGCCAATGAGCGTTCCCCTGCGTTCCAGGCAGGTCCGAAGATCCCCGTACTGCTGGGCAGCCGCGTCGTCATAGGGGGCAATCTCCAGCGGGGCCACGAACTGCGTCAGGGCGATCCGATTCTGCTCCGGGCGCGTGCTTTTGGCTGCCCCGAACGTTAGCTCGCTGTATGTTATGGAGGAAATGCCGATGCTTGAAACATCCGACTGCCGAAAACGCTCCAGCACCTGCGGCGGGCAGCGCTTGATGACGTAAATGCAAATGTTCGTGTCCAGCAAATAGGTGATCACAGCTCTTCCCGCACATCCTGAGGCGGCTGCTCCCGTGTGTTCATGAAATCGGCGGAGAACTGATCCAGGCTGCTTATCAGCGACGACCACGGGTCATCCTTAGGCAATAAAATGACCATGTTGCCGATCTTTTTGACGTACACGTCCTCGCCGGAAAAGCGCAACTCCTTGGGCAGCCTGACTGCCTGACTGCGTCCATTGTTGAAAAGCTTGGCGGTCTGCATGCGCACCTCCGTTTTTGATATATACCACCGTATATACCTGCACGAACGTTTTGGCAATTCGCAGTACTACCCATTCATAGAGGAATCCGGATTTTTCGAATTTTTGCCAAACATGCAGAACAAACTTCTGCGGCAGCGTGGTTTCGGACAACACCGGACCGAAAGCTCCGCATCTTTTTTCTCTGCTTGTCTCGTATGCTCCTGAGTTGTGGGACAAGCATAGTTTCATTGCACGCCGAGCCCTGCCTCAACGCCTCGGCAAAGCTGCTGCTAACCGGGGGCCGGGCCCCCGGTGGCTCATTCCTCCGGTTCGGAGCTGTAGGTGCGGATGGATGCGATCTCTTTCCAACCGTAGTAGGTATTGACGGACATGCCGTCCTCCTTCTCGGTCACGCGCAGGAAATCCGTGCCCAGAAAGAGCACCGCCTTTTCATAGATCCGGCCTTCATTGATCTGGACTTTGAGTCCTTTCCGGAGTTTGCGCGACAGGGTGCCATGCAGGGGCATGGACGCGTATTCCACCACTTTTTCCAGACAATTCGTGTTCATCGTTCCTCCGCTTCGGTTCGTGTGGGCCTACCACTTGCCCGCGCCCATGGAACACATGGGCGACAAGCTGGGCAAAGGCAGAAAAAATCGGGATGGTGTGACGCTCTCCACGGCCGCGGAGAGCCGGGACGGATCGGCCGATGAAATGCTGACCATCCCCGGACGGAATTCAAGGCAGAGCGGGCTTGCCTCCATGCGTTCGCCATCGCAGGGATGACGCCGCAGGGGCGGGGTCAGACGCCGGACCCGGCCATTTTCGAGAACCACGTCAAAAGAGTGCGCAACGCTTGTCAGTCCGCATAGAGACCCGTTCTCGCGAAAACGCAGGGAATTGTTGTCGCCGCAGATGCCGATCGCATCGGGATCGTACGCCAGGAGCTCGCCCACGGGCGTCGCCACGCTGACCGGCTCCGCCGGTTCCAGGGAGCGAAGCACCCCGCTGTCGAAAAACGACACGCCGACCCGCGCGGCGATGCCGCCCAAGGGAGTAGGAACGTCCAGAGTCGTGCCGGGCCACAGGGTCAGGCTGCGCAAAGCTCCGGACGGGCTGAAATAAAGGCTGATAGCCAGGGTTTCGACAGGGCCCAAAGGGGTGTCCAGGGTCAGGGGAGTGGCCAGCTTGGCCTCGTCCTCCTGGGTCCAGTACCCGCTTAAGGTTCCGTTCAAGGGAAATATGCGCTTGAGGGCCCCGCTTTCATAAAACGAGACCTGCTCGGCGGGCAGAACACCTGCGGGAGTGCACACCAGAATCTGCTCTTCCAGGGGAAGATTGCGTATCATGCCGTTCGGATGAAAGGAGATGGCAGGGAGCTGCCGCTTGCGCAGGGTGTTGGCGGTGAATTGGGGAACAAGCATCCCAAGGGGGGTGATGAGCGGACAGGCCCGAGCGGCGATGCAGGAACGCACGGACCCGTCGGGGAAGAATTCTGTATCCGGAAGAGCGTCAATGGCCCCAAAGGGCGTGATGATGAGCGGCATGGCAGCCTCCTGTTACGGAGACCAAAGCAGATCCCATGCCAGACATATCTCTTTGATTTTTAAGTAAAAGAAAAAGAAGCGCCGACATTTTCGTCATCTCCTACGCGACAAAAATGTGGATGGTTCCCTACTCTCCCCGCTTGTTGAGGAGCATCTGCCCATAACGGGCCGCGCCATGAAGGCCCGTATCGAGAGTGGTGATCAGCCGGATGGGGACTTGCTGCAGTAGAGCCCCATAGGCCGGACAGTCCCGAAATTCGCGCAGGAATTCTTCGTTGAAAACCAGAAAGGGATTTTTGGCCGCAAGCCCGCCGCAAAGATGCACCCCGCCTAAAGCCAGCACGTACAGCACATAGACCCGGCAGGCCCGGCCATAGAAGCGGGCGAACCAGCGCGTGGTTTCGCTGTCCGGGCCGATCTCGCGCGCGACCTCTTGAGGAGCCAGCCGTCTGCCGGTCAAAAACTCGTGCAGAAAGGAGAGCCCCGGTCCCGAGACCATGATGTCCCCAAATCCATGGGAGTGGCCGGTTCGGGCCTGGAGAAACTCCAGGAATTCGAATTCGGGTCTGCTGATAAACGCCAGGGGCGCGTGCCCTCCTTCGGAAGGAAGGGGCAAAAAATCCCCGCCGGGCAGGGGCGCCAGCGCGCACAGGCCAAGCCCCGTCCCCGCCCCGACAGCGGCGAGGATTCCGGGCCGCGCCACGCCTTCCTGGATCGTCATGGCGGACTGCGCCGCGTAACGCGTCTGGCAACCCAGAGCCTGAGCCACGAAATCGTTGATCAGAACGGTCCGCTCCAGCGGCAGCCCAGCCCCAGGCTCGGTCAGATCAATGTCCCAGGAGGCATTGGTCAGCCGGCACCGGACACCGTCCTGCACGGCTCCGGCCACGGCCAGGACAATCCGTTCCGCGTCCTTGGGGTCAAGCCCGAAGCCGGACTCCCGCAACCTCTCCAGCGCCTGCGCGAAGGATTGAACCGAAGCAGTCGGGACGCTGAACGATTCCAGAAGCCGCGGCTCCTGCCCGGTCATCACCTCGAAATGCCCGAAACGGCTGTTGGTCCCGCCGATGTCCGCGGCCAGAATGTGTGCCATGATCTGATCTCCCGAAATCCAAAGCAGCGGAGTTTCGATTTGATTGTTCGATGCGGTCATGGACGATGCGGATGCCCTTGCTTCGACAAAAAAGCCGGGTCAGTGCCCGGCTTGTGACGCAACCTGTCGTCCTTATTTCGTCGCGTTGACTCCGGCTTCGCTGATGCGCGCCGAGACATAGGCCACGAGGTCCTCGTCGGCCTCGTCGACATTGAAGCAGCGTGCGTCCTCGCCCATGAGGCCCTGAGGCACCCAATCGCCCTGCTCTTGCGCATCCGTGACCAGATCGTCGTAAAAACAGACCGAGAGCCAGCGCTGCTCGGGATCATCGTCGATGACGTCAATCAGGGCAAAGAGTTCCCGACCCTGTTGGCCCGGATGCGAACCGCGCAGGGAATACGTGATGCCAGGCCGGGCCTTGAATCCAAGAGCCACACCGTTTACGGATTGCAACGTCTGCCGAAAAGTCAAAAATGCATCCCTGGCATCGCAGGCTTCCCATTCGGAAATAAATGTCTCCAGTTCCTCCATCCCGTTTTCCATTCGTACTCCCTCTTCTAATAAATGTTATTGAATCTCCCTGGCCTGGGAGGTGAAAGAAATGCCCTGGCCGGACTGGGCCCCTATCATGACCGCCTCCACCACCGGGGCGTTCATGGCGGCGGCCGCTTCCCAGCGCACCAGAAAGTTGGCGCCGGAGCCGCCTTTGATGTCCTTCTCGGCAACCACGTACCGGATGGAGGCCAGCGGCTTCATTTCCAGGGGCTTGTCCAGATAATGCCGGACCAGGCTGCCACCGGTGTCGTAATAGTCCACCGCCGTCAGCCGCAGAGCGCTGCGGGGGTCGGTGTTGCGGATGGACAGGGTCACGGCCAGATTGAAAGGCCGCTCCCTGTCCCCGATGTAGATGTGCGAATACACCGGCACGTACAGAAGCTGACCCGAGGACAAAACGGGCCCGCCGCAAAATCCCGGCAGGGGAATCATGAGCAGCAGCAATAAAATCCAGCGCATGAGTGCCTCCTTGATGGAGCGATCGGCCAGCTAAGGCTGCGATTCGACCTCGTCCATGCTCGGCAGAAGATTCTTGGTTTTCTTGGGTTCTTCGGCTTCGTAGCTGTAGGTGTGGTTGAAGGGGGTCATGACGTCCAGGGCCTGCTCCATGGTCGCGCCTTCGGCCAGAAGCCGCTCGACCTTGGCCCGCTCCTTCCACATATCGCCCAGGGGATCGTGCTCCTTGTTCTTGACGGGCGCGACAACCTTCTCCCAGTCGTATGGGTCGGCCTTGTCCTTGGAAACGATTTCCCAATATTCACCGGGCTTGCGTGATTTCGACGGACGCGACGCGGTGGATTCGTCCAGAATCTCGGAAAAGCGGGTCAGGTCTTCGTCCCAAAGGGCGATGACCGCCTCGGGCTTTTTGAGCAACTCCCCTTCCTTGCAGCGGTAGACCAGATATGAGCGAGACATGTTTTCCTCGTTGGCAAATGGTTGCAGATAAAATTTGTCTTTCACAGCCCCATGCGGACCAAGGCCATGGACACGGCCGGCTGGCTGTAGTCCATGCGCGTCACCCGCCCGCAGCTCAGGACGCCGATGATGCCCTGGGCGTAGCCGATGCGCGCATTGTCCGTCAGTCCGGCCCGGCGCACGGCCGGGTCCAGCTCCAGGCCTTCGTCCACCACCAGGCGGGTCACCTCGGAGGGCAGCTCAAAGGCCGGACCCAGCCCCAGAAACATCTCCCGGCCGTTGAAAATGGCGCAGGCCGTCAGGTTCATGTAGCCGGTCGCGGTCTGAGGCACGGGGATGAGCCCCGACTCCAGGGCCACGGACAGGTCGCAGTCCGCAAAGGCTTCCCTGGCCCGATTCTTGGCCCCGCGCAGGGTTTCGTCCAGGCCGAGGGGCTGGACCGAGACCCCGGAGTCCACGGACACGGGCTGAAAGTCGGCCTGTGGAAAACGGGCGGCCATGACCGCGCGGATGGCTCCGAGCTTGACCGGGTTGAGCGACCCGACACGAATGATCACCGTGCCGCCGGCATATCCAGGGTGCCCGTCGCGTATGTGGTTCAAAACGTGATGACCTGCCAGCCCGCATCCATATACGAACGCATGGACGGATGCCCGGACATGTCGCCGATGAGCGCGATACCGGCGGCTTCGACCTCGGCGGCCACGCCCAGCTTGACGGAGCAGGCCTTGCACGCGCCCGCCAGCAGGCCCTTCTCCCGAACCTGGGCAAAAAGCGGGGCCAGCGGATGCCCGGCCTTGACCAGCGCCGGGGCCAGGGCCACGGACGCGCCCTCCATGACAATGCAGGTTTCGTGACCGTGGCCGTGCAGATCCAGGGCATTCAAGAGCACATGGATGAAACACATGGGATCGCCGTTGAATACGAAAAGAACTGTTTTCATGAGTTCATCTCCTTAAAATTTGCGGATCAGGATCACGCCGGTGAAAAGCAGGATCGCGCCCAGAATCCGCCACACGGAGATGGGCTGGGCCGGAATGCCCATCCAGCCGAAATGATCCATGACCAGGGACATGGCCATCTGGCCGGCGATGAGCAGGGCCATGACGCTCATGGTCCCCAGACGCGGCACGGCCAGGATGGTGATGGTCACGAAAAAGGCACCCATGGGTCCGGCAGTCCAGGCCCACCAGGGCAGCCCCGCCACGATCTTCCCGTCCGGCCAGGGCAGGCGCAGGGCCAGGCAGACAATCCCCAGCGTCAGAGTTCCGGTCAGAAAGGAAAAAAACGAGGCCAGGTACGGACTGCTCATCAGCTTCGCGGTGACCGCGTTCACGGCCGGCTGGACCGGCATGAGACACCCGGCGAGCACTGTCAAGACGAGAATCAGTCCATCCATCGTTCCTCCAAAACATGCTGGGAATCGGCGATTGCCGCTCAATGAGGGGTTTGATACGGTATGCGTCCACGCTGATCAAGAAGCGAGAACAAATGCCGTTCCTTCAGGAACCCGGCACAGGAGGACACATGCTCGACATCCTGCGCAGACGCCGCAGCATACGGCACTATACGGACGAACCCCTCAGCCCTGAAATCCTGGACCAGCTGAGGGAAGCGGTGCTGCGCGCGCCCTCGTCCCGCAGCCTGGACCCCTGGGAATTCATCTTCGTCACGGACAAGGACCTGCTCGCGAAATTGTCCACGGCCAAGCAGCATGGCGCCCATTTCCTGCGCGACGCGGCCCTCGGCGTGGTCGTGCTCGGGGATGAGGCCAAGGCCGACACCTGGATCGAGGACTGCGCCATCGCCTCCATCATCCTGCAACTGGCCTGCGAGAGCCTGAACCTGGGCAGCTGCTGGGTGCAGATCCGCCTGCGCGCCTTCGACGAATCCACCGCGGCCGAGACCCGCGTGCGGGAAATTCTCGGCATCCCCCCCCATCTGCGGGTTGAATCCATCATCAGCATCGGGTATCCGGCCAAATCCCTCAAGGGCCATGCCCGCGAAAACCTCAAGGATCAGACGATCAGGACCAACATCTACACATGATCTCCACCACCGGTCCCATCCGCCACGACCGCTACCGCTTCTGCCCGGCCTGCGGCGCACCGCTCGCGCCCCGTAGCCTGCGCCCGGACGAGCCCGCACGCCTGGTCTGCACGGCCTGCACCGGCGTGGTCTATCTCGATCCCAAGGTCGTGACCTGCGTCATCCTCGAAATCGGGGACAAGATCCTGCTCATGCGCCGCAAGCGAGAGGGCGAATCGGAAAAATGGCTCCTGCCCGGCGGCTATGTGGACGAGGGCGAACCCGTCGAGCAGGCCGCGGTGCGCGAGATCCGGGAAGAAGTGAACCTTGAGATCACCCTGGACGGGCTGGTCGGGGTTTTCTCCTATGCCGGATGGCCCCCGGTCATCATCGTCTACAGCGCCCATCTCGACCACGCCGAGCCTCGCCCAGGCGAGGAAGCCGAGGACCTGGGCCTCTTCACGCGCGAGGAAATCCCCTGGGACAAGCTCCCCTTTCCGAGCACCCGCGACGCTCTGAAGGCCTATATCAATGGCCACACTTGCAAACCCATGCCCCTGACCGTATGCATTCCGGCTGTTGACGCCCCATAGACTTCACGCAACACTTCCAAGGATCATCATGGACACGCCATCCACCCCATCGAATTTTTTGCGAGCCATCATCGAAGAAGACCTCAAAACCGGCAAGAACGAGGGCCGCGTCTTCACCCGCTTCCCCCCTGAGCCCAACGGTTTTCTGCATATCGGCCACGCCAAGTCCATCTGCCTCAATTTCGGTCTGGCCCGTGACTACGGCGGACGCTGTCACCTGCGCTTCGACGACACCAACCCCGGCAAGGAAGACCCGGTCTACGTGGCCTCCATCAAGGAGGACGTGCAGTGGCTCGGCTTCGACTGGGGCGAACACCTCTACCACGCCTCGGATTATTTCGAGCGACTGTACGCCTTCGCGGTGGAGCTGATCACCAAGGGCAAGGCCTATGTCTGCTCCCTGTCCGCCGAAGACATGCGCCTGTATCGTGGCACGCTGACGGAAGCCGGCAAGAACAGCCCCTACCGCGACCGCTCCGTGGAGGAAAACCTGGACCTCTTCACCCGCATGCGCGCCGGGGAATTTCCCGAGGGCACGCACATCCTGCGGGCCAAGATCGACATGGCCTCGCCGAACATGAACATGCGCGACCCGGCCCTGTACCGCATCCTGCACCAGGAGCACCAGAACACGGGAAATGCCTGGTGCATCTACCCCATGTACGATTTTGCCCACGGCCTGTCCGATTCCCTGGAGCACATCACCCATTCCATCTGCACCCTGGAATTCGCGGACCACAAGCCCCTCTACGACTGGATCCTGGACCAGCTCGACGTTCCCAGCCGCCCGGTGCAGTACGAGTTCAACCGTCTGAACATAAATTATACCGTGACCAGCAAGCGCAAGCTCAAGACCCTGGTCGAAAACGACGTGGTCGGCGGCTGGAACGACCCGCGCATGCCCACCATCTCGGGCCTGCGCCGCCGGGGCTTCCCGCCTGCGGCCATCCGCGATTTCTGCGAACGCATCGGGGTCAGCCGCTCGGACAGCTGCGTCGACATGGGCGTGCTCGAAAACTGCGTACGCGAGAACCTGGACGCGTCCGCGCCCAGGGCCATGGCCGTGCTGCGCCCGGTGAAGCTCATCATCGAAAACTATCCGGCGGAGCAGGAAGAATTCTTCGAGCTGGCCAACCACCCCAAGAACCCGGACATGGGCAGCAGGAAGGTCGGCTTTTCCCGCGAAGTGTTCATCGAAGAGAGCGACTTCATGGAAACCCCCTGCGCCAAATTCTTCCGCCTGGCCCCCGGCCGCGAGGTGCGTCTGCGCGGAGCCTATCTGGTGACCTGCACTGACGTGCTCAAAAAATCCGACGGAACCATCAAGGCCGTGATCTGCACCTACGATCCCGCCAGCCGTGGCGGAGACGCGCCCGACGGCCGCAAGGTCAAAGGCACCCTGCACTGGGTCGGCGCCAGGCACTGCGTCCCGGCCGAAGTACGCCTCTACGACCGCCTCTTCTCGGTGGAATCCCCGGGCAAGGACGGCGATTTCCTGACCCAGATCAACCTCGCCTCCCTCGAAGTACTGACCGATTGCCAGGTGGAAAAATCCCTGGCCGGGGTCGAACCCGAGGCACGCTTCCAGTTCGAACGGCAGGGCTTCTTCTGCGCGGACCGGTTCGACCATGCGCCCGGAAAACCGGTCTTCAACCGCACCGTGACCCTGCGCGATTCATGGGCCAAGGTGTCGGGATAGCTTCCCTGGAAAATATGGACCGGAGGGACGGCATGAACGGCGCGGACCGGGCATGCCGTCCAACTTCATGAAGATTTTTCAGGCAAGGTCATGATTCTCTATTCCCACCCTGAACTCTCGCCGCCCAGCGCCTGCCCCTATCTACCGGACCAGACCCTGGTGTACTCCTTTTTTTTCGCAGGCAACTTGAGCTGCCTGGAGCTTTCCTGGTTCCTGTCGAGAGGCTGGCGCAGATTCGGGCATTATTTCTTCCGTCCCTCCTGCCCGGATTGCCGGGCCTGCACACCCCTGCGCGTCCCGGTAAAGCGGTTCCTCCCCAGCCGCAGCCAGGAGCGGGTGCT
Source organism: Desulfomicrobium sp. UBA5193 (assembly GCA_002412965.1). Taxonomy (GTDB): domain Bacteria; phylum Desulfobacterota; class Desulfovibrionia; order Desulfovibrionales; family Desulfomicrobiaceae; genus Desulfomicrobium. The sequence continues at coordinate 276,076 of DHWB01000003.1, read as the reverse complement.
GCGCCGCGGCGCGCACATCCGGACCAGTTTTGGCCCCCTGCGTTATGAAAAGCAGCTTTTTGACCTGTATCATACACATTCGCAGGTTCGTTTCGGACAGGAAAGTAGTTTCGACGAATTTGTCGCCAACCTGCACTCCCCCTCCTGTCCGGTCCTGCTGTCCCGCTACGAGGATAACGGGCGCCTGCTGGGGGCCGGCTACCTGGATCAGGGCAGCGACGGTTTGAGCTCCGTCTATTTCGTCTTCGACCCGGACGCATCGTCTTTAAGTCTCGGGACGTTAAGCGTGCTGCGCGAGATCGAGGAGACCGGACGGATGGGGCTGCCTTACTACTACCTGGGCTATATCGTGCCCGGATGCGCGCGCATGGCCTACAAAGGCAAATTCAATCCGCACCAGCTGTATTCCTGGACGGATGAGCTGTGGCACGAAACAGGCAAGGAACCGGAACCTGCTCTTCCAGGCATGATTCGTCCATTCTCAGGGTGGACAGGCCGGGATTAGGGATTAAAGTTTGATCGTAATTTTGCGAATCAAGGAGCTTTTCATGGAAAATCGAAATGTCTATTTTGACAACAACGCCACCACGCCCCTGCATCCGGACGTAAAAAAGGCCCTGATCGAGGGGCTTGAAATATTCGGCAATCCTTCCAGCATGCACAGCTTCGGGCGTGAGGCCAGGGAAAAAATCGAAGAGGCGAGGGCACAGGTCGCTTCGTTCATCGGCGCCGACGCCGACGAAATCCTCTTCGTGGGCAGCGGCTCCGAGGCCAACAACACGGTCCTGTCCCTTTTGCACTGCGACAGCACGACCTGCTCCTGCCGCCTGAGCGGACGCACGGGTCTCGTGACCACGGTCATCGAGCATCCCTGCGTGCTGAACACGGCCCGCAGCCTGGGACGCCAGAACCACGACGTGACCTACCTGCCCGTGGACAAATACGGCCGCATCGACCTCGACGAACTGAAAAGGGCCGTGACGGACAAGGTCGGCATGGTCTCGATCATGATGGCCAACAACGAGATCGGCACCATTCAGGACATAAAGACCGCGGTTCGCATCGCGCACGAGGCCGGGGCGCTTTTCCACACGGACGCGGTGCAGGCCGTGGGCAAGATCCCGGTCAACGTGCGCGACCTGGATGTGGACTTTCTGAGCCTCTCCGCGCACAAAATTTACGGGCCCAAGGGCGTGGCCGCCCTGTACGTGAAAAAGGGCTCCCCTTACTGCCCCCTCATCCTGGGCGGGCATCAGGAGAACGGACGCCGCGCGGGCACGGAGAACTCCCTGGGCATCATCGGCCTTGGCAAGGCCATGGAGCTGCGGGCCCTGGAAATGGACGCCGAGGAAAAACGCCTGCTGGAGCTCAAGAACGTTCTGAAAGAAGGCATCGCGAAAGCCATCCCGGACGTGCTCTTCATGGGCCACCCCGAGCACTGCCTGCCGGGCACCCTGAGCGTGTCCTTTGCCGGAGCCGAGGGCGAGGCCATCCTCCTCTATCTGGATCTGGCCGGCATCGCCGTCTCCACGGGTTCGGCCTGCGCCTCGGGCTCCCTTGACCCGTCCCACGTCATCATGGCCACGGGAGTGCCCGTGGAAAACGCCCACGGCTCCGTGCGCATCAGCCTGGGCCGGGAAAACACCATGGAAGACGTGCAGTACATGCTCGAGCACCTTCCCCCAATCATCGAACGCATCCGGACCATGTCCACTGCGTACAGGAGAAAATAACATGGCGAAATGGACCTATTCAGACAAGGTAAAGGACCACTTCATGAACCCGCGCAACATCCTGCGCGAGGACAACGAAGCGGAATATCACGGCATCGGACTGACGGGTAACATCAAGTGCGGCGACGAGATGATGGTATATATCAAGGTCGACCCCGCCACCTTGACCATCATCGACTGCAAGTGGCGCACCTACGGCTGCGCCAGCGCCATCGCCAGCACGTCCATGCTCTCGGAGATGGTCATCGGCATGACCCTGGAACAGGCCTACGCCATCACCGCCAAGGACATCTTAAAAGAACTGGATGGCCTCCCGGACAACAAGGTGCACTGCTCGGTGCTCGGCGACAAGGCCCTGCGCGCCGCCATTGACGACTATTACCGCAAGAACGGCATGGAAGACCGCGTCAAAACCAAGGGCGCGAAAATCGTCTGCCAGTGCATGCAGGTCACGGACGAGGATATCGAACACGCGGTTCTCGATGGGGCGAGAAGCTTTCTCGAACTGCAGGAGATGACCAAGATCGGCACGGACTGCGGCGAATGCAAGGAAGAGGCGCAGAACGTCATGTCGGGCTATATCCAGAAGCATTTCGGGCTGTAGACGGCCCGAGGAGGGCGATCATGAAAATACTGGCCTTCGGCGTAACCGGTTTCGTAGGCGCTCATCTTGTGCCTCACCTCCGAGAGCGCGGCCATGAGATCACCGTGGCCGCCCGCTCGGGAAAAACGCGCTATTCCCCTGCGGTCCGCGTCATCCAGGCCGATCCGACCACGCCCGGCTCCTGGCAGGATGAGATCGGCGATCACGACGCGGTCATCAATCTGGCCGGAACTCCGGTCTTGACCCGCTGGAACGAGGCCGGAAAGCGGAGCATCCTCGAATCGCGGACCTTGAGCACGCGCAACATCGTCGACGCTCTCTCCCGCTCCTCGGGCAAGACCCTGCTCTGCGCCAACGCCATCGGCTACTACGGCGATGGCGGGGACAGGGTCCTGACCGAAAACTCTCCGCGCGGCACCGGCTTTCTGGCCGATGTGGCCAAGGCCTGGCAGGGCGAGGCCGTGCAGGCCGAAAGATTCGGACACCGCGTGGTCATCCCGCGCATCTCCGTGGTCCTGGGCAACGGCGGCGCGCTGGCCAAGATGCTGCCGCCCTTTTCACTGGGGCTTGGCGGCAGGCTGGGCTCCGGGAAACAATGGTTTTCGTGGATTCATATCGAGGACCTGGTGCGGGTCATGAGCTTTTTGCTGGAGACGCCAGCAGCCTCGGGCCCTTTCAACGCCTGCGCCCCGGAGCCGGTGACCAACGCGGAGTTCACAGCCACCCTGGCCAGAGCTCTCGGACGCCCCGCCTTTCTGCCCGTTCCGGCACTGCTCATGCGCCTGGGACTGGGCGAAGCCGCAAGCATGCTCCTGGCCGGTCAGCGCTGCTACCCCGCCGGGTTGGAAGGTCTCGGCTTTGAATTCGCCTATCCAAAATTGGATCAGGCGCTCGCTCATCTCATCCCCGTGCTCAAGGCCTCCTGATTTGCCCCTGCCCCCCGTGCTTCTTGTTTTTTGAGCCTCGCTGGCTTACCAAACAGGAAGCACTTTCATTTCAAGCCCCTTTTTTCGGACCATAATTCCAAGGAGTCGCAATGGGCGCTGCACCAATTTTCGACACTTCCGTCACCACCCTTGGCCCCTGCAAGGTCGACAACCCGCTGCCCTTTTGCCACCACATCGACGACTCGGCCAAGACGCCTCTCTATCTCACCGGGGATGTCATTGAAGACGGACCGAACACGATCTGCGAATTCGAGGAGGCCGGACCGCGGGAAAGAATCTATTTCGACCCGCCCAAGACAAAGTGCGCCATCGTGACCTGCGGCGGACTCTGCCCCGGCATCAATGACGTAATCCGGGCCATTGTCATGAGTGCCCACCACAACTACCACGTCTCGGGAACTTTCGGCATCCGCTACGGGCTGCAGGGCTTCATCCCGAAGTACAAGCATGACGTCATGGAGCTGACCCCCGACAGTGTCCGCGACATCCATGAGTTCGGAGGCACGATCCTGTCCTCCTCACGCGGACCGCAGGCACCGGAGGAGATCGTCGATGCCCTGGAGCGCATGAACATCTCAATTCTGTTCATGATCGGCGGGGACGGGAGCATGAAGGCGGCCAGCTCCGTGACCCAGGAAGTGCTCCGGCGCGGCCTCAAGATCGCGGTGATCGGCATCCCCAAGACCATCGACAACGACATCAACTTCGTGACCCGCTCCTTCGGTTTCGACACGGCCGTGGACAAGGCCACCGAGGCCATCCGTTGCGCCCACGTCGAAGCCCTGGGAGCCCCCGGCGGCATCGGCATGGTCAAACTCATGGGCCGGGAGTCCGGCTTCATCGCGGCCCAGGCCAGTCTGGCCTTGAAAGAGGTCAATTTCGTCCTGGTTCCCGAGGCCCCGTTTGAATTATTCGGATCCGACGGGTTCCTGGCCAATCTCAAGGAACGTCTGGAACACCGGCAGCACGCGGTCATCGTCGTGGCCGAGGGCGCGGGGCAGGACCTCTGCAGAATCAACAACCAGGTCGATCTGTCGGGGAACCCCATCCTGGGCGACATCTGTGACGTGCTGCGCGCTGAGATCAAAAAATACTTCAAGGCCGAAGGTTTTGAATACACGCTCAAATACATCGACCCGAGCTACATCATCCGCTCCATTCCGGCCAATTCCAACGACCGCATCTACTGCGGATTCCTGGGCCAGCATGCGGTTCATGCGGCCATGGCCGGCAAGACCGGGATGGTCGTCTCCAAGCTGCAGGACCGCTACCTCTACCTGCCCCTGCATCTGGTCACCGCCAAACGGCGCAAGCTCAATGTCGGCTCCAACTATTGGAGATCGGTCATGGAATCCACCGGCCAACCTCAAGCCATGTTCAACTGCGTGAAAAAGGCGGAGTAACCATGAAACGCGTTCTTGCCATTCTCGTCATTCTGGCTCTGGCCGGAGGCTACTGGTTCATGCAGAACCGCGAACGCTTCTTTCCCAAGCCCATCGCCACGGAGGTGGCCCCTCAGCGCTGGCAGGTGAGCACGGGTACTGCGTCGCAAAACGTCACCCACGGTCAGGTCAACGCGACCAACGCCAGCCTTGACGCGGACCAAAACGCCACCGCCGGGGCCAATGCAACCAAAATCAACTATCCGTCCGACGAGATCGTACGCCACGATTTTGTGCAGGACGTGAGTTCGTATCTAATTGTGCGCTACCTGCCGGGCGGGACCAAAAAGAATCCCGCTCCCGAAGGGCGGTTCGATCTCAACGTCAAATCGCTGAACATCCGCTACGGAGTGGATTTTCCAGGGTTGAACGTTGACCAGACCGACACCCTCGGCGCCCGGAAAATTGTTTTCAGCCACGTCTTGCAGGGGCCTGTGCTCGATTTCATGCACGCGGCCTATACGCCCCTCTTTCTGGACAGCCTGGAACGGGGCCTGCAGTCAAGCACCCATACCCTTCCCTCCGGAGAGGAAGCCTCCATCACTGAAGAGCAGCGCAAGGAAATGCTTGGCCTGCTGGCCGCAAAACTGCGCATGATCGGCCGTATCGTGGGCACTCTGGCCAAGACCGAATCAATTCGCCCCCTTGTGGCAAAATATCTGGAAGACATCGAAAGCGTCAGCCAAGCCCATCTGGCATTCTGGAATCTGCAGGGGGAAAATGCGACCGTCACGGCCAGCAATGATGCCAGCGCGCGGATCAAGACCACCATCCAGACCAGAGAAATTTCCCGTCAGCGACTGTTGCAGGCCATCGTCAGCTCCGCAGACCCGCAGGGCATGGATGCCTCGGAGCTGATCTATCTGGCGCAATGGATATATCGGCGCGGTCTGGAAGATCCCAAGAGTATGGTGAGCGTGGCCAAGGCGGGAGAGCTTTTGATCAAGACCTCGGCCGCAGTGGAGGAGCGCTCCCGCCAGCCAAAGCCGGAACTGGACCAGTTACTCAACCCGGAACTTTCCGAAAACAGCACCCAAAAGGTGGGCGATTGATCAGGTCAGGAAACTTTTTTTGAGCCAACAGGTCTGAACCACATCCCCGCCAGCTTCATGCAGGACGAATTCGATATTGCCCCGGCTGCCCAGCCGGGGCTCGCATTTTTCATTGTTCCACAAAGTCAGCCAGCCAGGTCCCCAATCGGAATAGGGAAATGACAGGGTCCCGATCTTGTACAGATCGGCCACGGTCCATCCGGCCGCGACAAGGCCGGGCTGGTTTTCCCGAATCCATGCCGTGGACTTTGCGTGGGCCCGCGCCTGTTCCCTGGAAATTCTCTCACTTTTGATCAATTCCGCAGTCACTTCAAGTTCCTGTTCAAATTCAGACATGCCTTTTCCTATTGCGATCATGTAAGGGAAACCGGGCGCGTAAACTGCACGCCGATCCCGAAACGGGTCTGCTCCATGTCACCCAGGTCCCTGGTCCACCTCACCCGGCCATGAAAACTCCGATCAGCTCCCAAACCATCGACGTCAGGAATGAGGTTCACCAACTGAACATAAATAACCGATCCGGTCTTGAGCGGAGCCGAGGTTTCCATGCATAAGCCACCCTCACCCTCGTCAATCAGCCTGCCGTTCTGGTATTCCTCGCTGCCGAGCATACTGTAACGCACGCTGCTCTCTTTGCGATGACGAATGAATTCACGCCTGTTCATTTGACTTGCCATTTTGACCTCCCCTTCTCCCGATTAAGTCACATGTACTTCTAACTCATCTCCGGCAAAAGGGAAGATGCGCATCAGCACTGCAGTCCAAATCGTCGGGGTCAAGCAGAAGGAGCCCCATCTTTTCAAGAGCTTCCGCCAGCATGCCGTGTCCCGCGATCCGCGTGCCGGAAAAACTCCCGTCATAAACAACCCCGATGCCACAACTCGGCGAGCGGGGCTGGAGGACGGCAACTCTTGCTCCGGTCAAGCGGGCGATGGCTTCGACCTGTGCGGCGCCACGCCGGAAAGCCTCGGTCAGGTCCGCACCGTTTCTGGCCAGAGCCCGCCCCCGGCTCAACTCCACCGCTTCACGCGGCGTGGGCAGCCCTCCCAGCTGTTCCGGACAGACAGGAATCAAGGTGTGCCTTTCGGCCAGGGACATAACGCGCTCGTCGCTCTCGCAGCGTCCGTCGTAGCGGCAATATATCCCAAGCAGGCAGGCGCTGACCAAAACCGGCTCGCCAGGCATCAAATCCGCCCTTGTCATCATTTTATCCATCCTGTAGCCCTTGTGCCTCTGCTGTATCCCATGAAAAAACGTGAAATTCCGGAGGCTTCATGTCCTTGCTCCACACCACGATCGAACTCGTCCGCCCTCTTGAGCGCACATACTTCGAAGAGGCTCAGGCCCACCTCGACTCCCAGACCAAACCCCGGGGCAGCCTCGGCACCCTGGAGCAGATCGCCTGCCGTCTGGTGGCCATGGCCGGAGGGGGAGCGCCAAAGGTCGATCCGGCCCGGATCTACACCTGCGCCGGGGACCATGGGGTGGCAGCACAGGGGGTAAGCCTTTTCCCCCAGGAAGTGACCCGGCAGATGGTGGAAAATTTCGTCGCCAACGGCGCGGCCATCAATGTCCTGACCCGCACCGCAGGAGTGGACCTCAAGGTCGTGGACGCGGGCTGCCTCGGCGGTAAATTTCCAGAGCATCCCGCCCTTGTCCAGTGCAAGGTCGCGCCCGGCACCCGGGATCTCTCAACCGGTCCGGCCATGACCCGCGAAGCATGCATCCAGGCTCTTGAGAACGGCATCGGTCTGGCCCAAGCCGCCAGGAAGGACGGCATCGTGACGCTCGGCAGCGGAGAAATGGGCATCGCCAACACGACCCCGGCTACGGCGCTTTTTTGCGCCTATCTCGGGCTGACGCCGACTGCCATCACCGGTCCCGGCACGGGACTTGACGCCGAGGGGATGCGCCGCAAGACCAAAGTCATCGAGACGGCTTTGGATCTGCACGCGCCCACCATCGCCAAGGCCGATCCCCTCGACATCCTGGCCAGCCTGGGCGGATTCGAGATCGCGACCCTGGCCGGAATGATCCTTGGCGGGGCCAGCATGGGAATGCCGCTCGTCATCGACGGATTCATCTCAACCAGCGCCTATGTCGCGGCCCAGGCCATCTGCCCACTCGTTGCCGAGTACGCCTTCTTTTCCCACGCCTCGGCCGAACCGGGATTCGCGGCCGTCATGGACAGCCTCGGCGCGACCCCGCTTCTGCATCTGGGCATGCGCCTGGGAGAGGGCACCGGCGCGGCCATGGCCATCTTCATCCTGCGCAGCGCGGCCAACCTCTACAATGAGATGGCCACCTTCGAATCCGCCGGAGTCAGCAGCGGAGAATAAAAAAAGAGCGGACGGATATTCCGCCCGCTCTTTTTGCATGGCACTTGCGTGGCGCGCCGCTTCAGACCGCCGCGCCGCTCCGGTAAACCTCATCCAGAATCTCCTGGCCGCCTTGGGCGAGCACGGCCTTGGCCACGCTCGCGCCCAAATCCAGGGCCGCATGCGCTTCGGCGGTCGATTCCTGACGAATGACCCGCTCGCCGCACAAGTCGGCCACAAGGCCGGTCAAGGTGATCCGTGTTCCGGAAAGAGTCGCGAATCCGGCGATGGGCACCTGGCAGCCGCCGTCCAGACCAAAAAGAAATGACCGCTCCGCTTCGACGCAGACCCGCGAGGGCGCGTGATCGAGAAAGGCCAGCAGTTCATCCAACTCCGGCCGGTCGATGCGATACTCGATGCCCAGGGCGCCCTGCGCGACGGCTGGGTAAAATTCGGGCGGAGCCAGTTCCTGCATGTGCGGAGCGGTCAGACCCAGACGATTCATGCCCGCCATGGCCACGATGATGGCGTCGAACTCTCCGGCCATGAGCTTGCCGACCCGCGTGTCCAGATTGCCACGCAGCGACAAAATGCACAGATCCCGGCGCAGGCCCATGAGCTGGGTCTGACGGCGCAGGCTGCTGGTCCCGACCCTCGCTCCCACCGGCAGCGAGGCGATGTTTGGGTAAGTGGCGCTCAAAAAGCAATCAGTCGGCACCTCGCGTTCGGGGATGATGCCGAGCTTCAGGCCCTCGGGCAGCTCCGCCGGGACGTCCTTCATGGAATGCACGGCGATGTCCGCTTCGCCAGCCAGGAGCGCCTCCTCGATTTCCTTCACGAACAGCCCCTTGCCACCGATCTTGGCCAAGGGAACGTCCAGAATCTTGTCGCCCTTGGTCTTGATGATGTTCAGCTCGACGGTGATGCCGGGATACTGAACGCGGAGCAGATCAGAGATGTGATGCGCCTGCCACAGGGCCAGCTTGCTGCCGCGGGTGGCGATACGAATGGTGTTCATCAGATGCAAATCCTTAAGGGAAGTGGTTCGACAGGCTCACCACGTACGGATAGAAATTAGGGTCAGCCGCAGCTGGAACAATTGCCGCCGGCACAGGAGCCGCAACCGCTCTTGCCTCTGGTGGTGATGGCGCTCGCGCTGGGAGATCCCGTGACGATGGGCCCGCCGGTCCGAAACACTCCCCTGGAGATGAGCTTGGTCGTGTCAGCGGCCCCGCAGGCCGGACAGACAGGCTGCTCGCCCCCGAGAACGATCTCCTCGAATTCCTTTTGGCAGGAATTGCAGACATATTCGAAAATGGGCATATTTCCTCCTTATGGCTGCTCGGAGCCCAGAAAGGGTTCGAGCTCCGCAACCGCTTCAAACAGATAGTAATCGACCAGACCGCAGAGCAGATGCCCTATCGTCACATGAATTTCCTGAATCAGGGGGGTTCTGGTGTCCGGGACGATGAGGGAATGATGGCAAAAGCCGACCATGGTCCCGCCGTTTCCGCCGCCAATCCCCACGGTGACCAGCCCGTTTTCCAGTCCCACGCGCAACGCCTCGTTCACATTGGGACTCTTGCCCGATGTGGAAATTCCGATCAGCACGTCGCCGGGCCGCCCCAGAGCCTGCACCTGCTTGCTGAAAATCTGGTCGAACGAATAGTCGTTGGCGATGGCGGTCAGGGCCGAGGAGTCTGTGGTCAGGGCAATGGCCGGCAGGGGGGGCCGCTCCATCATGAACCGGTTGACGAATTCGGCCGCGAAATGCTGTGCGTCCGCAGCGCTGCCACCGTTTCCGCAGAAAAGGATCTTGCCGCCAGCGGTCAGGCTCAGCGCCATGGCCCGCGCCACTTCGGCCACCAGTTCCGCATTGGCTTCAAAAAACTCTTTGCGCAACGCGGCGCCTTCCAACGCATGGTCCGTGATGATCTTCCGCACCCGCTCCGTCATGGACACCTCCCCTTTCACGTTGAACAGGACCACGGTTTGTAAGTTCCCCCATGCCCTTTGGCAAGGGTTTCTTCCCCTGACGTGGCCGGCTAAAAATACACAAATTTGTCAAATTTATTACCAACCGGCCATATACGTTTGACAATTTCGACATCATTCTCCACGGCATAGCCGCCCGACCCCGCGCGAATCGACCGGCCATTCTCGCTCGACAAACGCCAGCCCCGGGACAAGAACGCACTGCCGCCTGCCAAGAAGGTGCAGGCATGATGATTGCACAATCAACTCGGACCTAAACATGCTGAATCACGGATTTCTTTCACGGCGGCAAAAATCTCATTAAAAAGAGTGCACGCACCTAAAATAACTTTCTTTTTTTGGTTTTTTCCATTAGAAAACCATCACTTTGTAACACTTACTTCTGGAGGTTGTTTGTGAAGAAATTTGCCCGTGTTTTACTGACCTTGGTCTGCGTGCTGCTCTTTGCTGCGGCCGCTGGGGCCGAGACCATCAAGATCGGCTTCAACATTCCGCTGACCGGCGACATCCCAAAAGTGGGTGAAATGGCGAAGCAATCCGCCGAAATGCTCAAGGAGCAGATCAACGCCGCAGGCGGCCTTGATGTCGGCGGCAAGAAGTACCAGCTGGATTTCATCTACGTGGACAACGAGACCAAGCCCGAGTCCGCGGTCAACGCGGCCCTGAAGCTCATCGAAGGCGAAAAGGTCCTGGCCATGGTCGGACCCATGGGCTCCGGCCGCGCCGTTCCCGCCGGTGAAGTGGCCAACAACCTGAAGACCGTCATGGTTGCCCCCTGGTCCACCAACCCCAAGACCACCCTGGACCGCCCCTACGTCTTCCGCGCCTGCTTCCTCGATGACTTCCAGGGTCCCGTGGCCGCCAAGTTCGCCACCCAGCAACTGAACGCCAAGACCGCGGCCGTCCTTTTCGACGTGGCGCAGGACTATTCCAAGGGCCTGTCCGAATTTTTCAAGAAAAGCTTCGAAGAGCTGCACGGCGCCGGCTCCGTAGTGGCCTACGAAACCTTCACTACCAAGGACGTGGACTTCTCCGCCCAGCTGACCAAGATCATCAAAACCAAGCCGGACATCCTCTTCACTCCCCAGTACTACAACGAAGTTCCGCTCATCGTCCGTCAGGCCCGCGAACTGGGCTTCAAGGGCCCGATCCTCGGTTCCGACTCCTGGGGCTCCGCCGAACTCATGGGCCTGTGCGGCGACGACTGCAAGGGCCAGTACTTCGTGACCCACTACGCCGCCGCCGGCGCCAAGGGCGCGACCAAGGAATTCATCGACACCTTCAACGCCAAGTACGGCCAGATCCCAGATGACGTCGGCGCCCTGACCTGGGACGCCACCAACATGGCCCTGGCCGCCATCAAGAACATGGGCGCCCTGTCCGGCGATCTGTCCAAGGACCGCGACTCCCTGCGCGAAGCCATGGCCTCCATGCGCGGCTTCGAAGGCATCACCGGCACCATGAGCTACGACGGCAAGATCGGCGATCCCGCCAAGTGCGCCGTCATCGTCAAGATCAACGACGCTGGTGAATTCACTTTCCACGAGACTGTCTGCCCGTAAGACCCGGTTGATTCCCGGAGGGCGGTCCCAGCGGACCGCCCTTCGACATTTCGCCATTCCCAACCGACAGGGATCTGATCATGCTTGAGACCATCATCCAACAGGGAATAAACGCCCTGCAGCTGGGCAGTTATTACTCTCTCATCGCCCTGGGCTATTGCCTGGTTTACGGTGTTCTGCTGCTCATCAACTTCGCTCATGGCGACATCTTCATGGTCGGAGCCTACATCGCCTTTTTCAGCGCCACAGCCCTCCTTGGCCAATACGGCTTCATCGACGCTGGTCTACCCGGCTGGATCGTCCTGGCCCTGACCGTGCCGCTGACCATGCTTCTGACCTCGGGGGTCGGCATCTTCATAGAGCGCGTGGCCTACCGCCCCCTGCGCCTCAAGGGCGCCAACCGTTTGTACGTGGTCATCACCGCCCTGATGATGGGCATCGTCCTGGAATACGGCAACCTGTCCATGCTCGGAGCCTCGCGCAAAGCGTTTCCCACTCTGGTGCCGCGAGTGCTGTTCGAGATCGGCGGAGCGACGGTCACAAGCCTCAAGCTGGCCTCCATCGTGACCTGCTTTCTGGTCTTCGGGCTACTGCAGTGGATCGTGACCCGGACCAAGCTCGGCATGGCCATGCGCGCCGTGTCCTACGACAAGTTCGCAGTCCCCCTGATGGGCATTCCGCTGGACATCGTCATCGTCTTCACTTTTTTCCTGGGCTCCTCCATGGCCGGACTGGCCGGACTGCTCTATGCCATGAATTTCCCGGTCCTTGATCCGTTCATGGGCGCCCTGGTCGGCTGGAAAGCCTTCATCGCCGCCGTTGTCGGTGGCATCGGAGACATTCGCGGGGCCTTTATCGGCGGCTTCCTGCTGGCCTTTCTGGAAGTCTTCGTGGCCGCGACCTTCAGCTCGGAGCTGCGCGACCTGATCTCGTTCACCATCCTGCTGGGTATTCTCTCCTGGAAACCAACCGGGCTTTTCGGCAAGCCCAGAACCACGAAGATTTAAATCATGAGTCCACGCCTCACTACACCCGCGGCGCTCTGCGCCCTGCTCCTTGGCCTCATGGCCCTGACCCAGACCGGAATCCTGGGCCAGTACGAACAAACCATCCTGAGCACCATGGGCATTTACATGATCCTGGCTGCCAGCCTCAACCTGGTCAACGGCTACATGGGCGAGTTCAGCTGCGGCCACGCCGGTTTCATGGCCGTGGGGGCATACACCTCGTCCGTCGTCGGGGTATACCTCTTCGTCCCGGACCCCTTTTTCGGCCAGCCCCTGTTGGCCATGGACCTGGCCTATCTGGCCTTTCCCCTGATCCTGGCCGCAGGGTTCGCGGCCGCGGCTCTGGTCGGCCTCTTGGTCGCCATCCCCTCCTTCAAGACCCGCGGTGACTATCTGGCCGTCATCACCCTGGCCGCCGGCTACATCGTCAAGAGCGCCTTGGAGAACATCGATGTCGTGGGCGGCCCCAGAGGGTTCATGGGTATGAAAAAGGTGGTCATGGGCATGGAGGAGATGGCCGGCATCCCCTGGATGCTGATCTGGATCTTCATCGGCGTGGTCTTCACCGTCTGGATTCTGCGCCGTTTCGTCTACTCCACCTACGGCAAGGGCGTCATGGCCATCCATCAGGACGAAGTGGCCGCCGAGATCATGAGCGTCAACACCAACAAGATGAAGCTCGTGGCCTTCATGCTCTCCTCCGGCCTGGCCGGCCTGGCCGGCGGACTCTACGCCTATCTCATTGGCTTCGTGAACCCGGCCTCCTTCACCATCCTGCGCTCCACCGAGTGTCTGGTCATGGTCTACCTGGGCGGTATGGGCTCCCTGACCGGATCCATCCTCGCGGCAGGCATATTCACCCTGCTGCTGGAATTCCTGAAACCCCTCGAACAGCTCAAGTGGGTGGCCATCCCCATGCTTTTGATCGTGCTCATGCAATTCAGGCCCGAAGGACTTATGGGCAACCGCGAGCTTTCGGACATCTTCCCCAAACTCAAGCGCTTCTACAGGTTCAAATAACATGGCCCTGCTCGAAATCACCGATCTCACCCAACGCTTTGGCGGCCTGCTGGCCGTCAATGATCTTTCCATGCACCTGGAAGGCCGGGAACTCTGCGCCCTCATCGGTCCCAACGGGGCCGGCAAGACCACGGTCTTCAACCTCGTCAGCGGCTTCTACCAGCCCACCGCCGGCACGATCAAAATCAGCGGTGTGGACACGCGCGGCATGAAGCCGCACCAAGTCACTGCGCTCGGCGTGGCACGGACCTTCCAGAACATCCGGCTGTGGAACGACATGACCGTGCTCGACAACATCAAGGTTTCGCAGCACTACAGGCTGGGCTATTCCCTGATGGACTCGCTCATGCGCACCCGGCGCTACATCGACCGCGAAGCCGCCATCGACCGCACGGCCATGGAACTCCTGGAATTTCTGGGCATGCGCGAACTGGCGAACGAATTCCCGCCCAACCTTGCCTACGGCACCCAGCGCAAGGTGGAGATCGCCCGGGCCCTGTCCATCAAGCCCAAGCTGCTGCTCCTGGACGAACCGGCGGCCGGGCTGCCCTCCAGCGACGTGGTGGAGCTGATCAAGCTCATCGCATGGATCCACAAGGAATTCGACCTGGCCATCTGGATGATCGAACACCAGATGACGGTGGTCATGAGCCTGTGCCAGTGGATCAAAGTCATCGATTTCGGCGCGACCATCGCCGAAGGAACGCCCGAAGACATCCGCAACAACCCCGTGGTCATCAGGGCCTACCTGGGAGACGAGAACATCTAAGATGCTGTCCATCACCAATCTGAAAGTAAAATACGGCAATACCGAGGCCCTGCACGGCATCTCCTTCAACGTGAACGCGGGCGAGATCGTGACCCTCATCGGCGCCAACGGCGCGGGCAAGACCACCACCCTGTTGTCCATCGCCCGCCTGGGCCCGCCCGAAGGTCCGAAGATCATCGAGGGAGACATCACCTACAACGGACAGAGCATGCTCGCCGTCCCGCCGCACGAGGTGGTGACCAAGCTGCGCATGGCCCTGGCTCCCGAGGGACGGCACATTTTCGGCAACCTGACCGTTGAGGAAAACCTGAAGCTTGCGACCTATGCCCGCAAGGACCTGGACAATCTCAAAAAGGACTATGACCGGGTCTACGATCTTTTCCCCCGTCTCGTGGAACGACGCAAACAGCGCAGCGAATCCCTGTCCGGCGGCGAACAGCAGATGCTGGCCGTGGGCCGGGCGCTCATGACCGGGGCCAACTTCATCATGCTCGACGAGCCCTCCATGGGGCTGGCCCCGCTTCTGATGTACGACATGTTCCGCGCCCTGAAGGAGCTCAACGCCCAGGGCATGACGCTCCTATTGATCGAACAGAACGCGCGCATCGCCTTGCAGTTCGCGCACAGAGGCTATGTGCTCGACACCGGAGCCATCGTCGCCGAGGGGAACGCGAGCGAGCTCATGAACAACCCAGATGTGAAAAAAGCGTATCTCGGCGGATGACCCGCAGGCGTCCCAGCAGTGCATCAAGCCCGGGCGTCATGCTTGGGCTTCATTTTTGGCAGACCAAACCATGACTGACGAAAACATCATCCTCATCGGCATGGCCGCAGCCGGCAAATCCACCTTGGGCAGACGCCTGGCCAAGCGGCTAAACTGGGCCTTCGTGGACACGGACCTGCTCATGGAGGCCTGGTGGGGCGCTCCGTTGCAAAAGATCAGGGACCACCTCGGCCTTGAACCCTTCGTGCGCGCCGAGGCGGAGCAGATCCTGCGCCTGCATCTTCGGCAATGCGTCATCGCCACCGGTGGAAGCGTGGTCTATTCGGAGCCCGCCATGGTGCACCTGCAGAGCCAGGGACGCATCGTGTACATCGAGTCCTCTTTTGCCAGCATAGCAGGCAGGCTGACCAATCCCCTCTCCCGTGGTCTGGCCATCGGTCCCGGCCAGACCCTGAAGGACCTTTACGACGAGCGCGCGCCGCTGTATGCACGCTTCGCCCAGTTGACGGTGAACACCGACGGTGAAGGTCCCGATCAGTCCTGTTCCTCCATCATCCGGGGCTTATTCCGAACTCAACAGGACCCGTCGTGATCAAAAAACTGCTCCCCGCTCAAGCCTTCCGCAAACTGGCCAGCCTCTATGCCGACATGCAGACCCAATATTCGGCTTACGCCCAGACATTGGGCCTGACCTGCGACAACTGCCCTCAAAACTGCTGCACCAGTTTCTTCCAGCACCACACGCGCATCGAATGGGCCTTCCTGCTGCACGGGCTGGCGGAGCTGCCCCCGGAACGCCGGGCCGTCTATGAGTCCCGGGCACGGGACTATGTTCGTGCCGCCCAGGACGCGCTGGCCAAAGGCGACCGTCCGGGAATCATGTGCCCCCTCAACGACGACGGGCGCTGCGGCGTCTACGCCCACCGCCTGATGATCTGCAGGCTGCACGGCGTGCCCAACCGGCTGCGCTACCCCAATGGCCGCCTGGTCGATTTTCCGGGCTGCTTCCGCAGCCAGGAGCTCTGCGCAAGTGCGGACGCCTTCCCGATCCTGGACCGCACCACCCTCTACACCCGGCTCATGGAACTGGAGATGCAATTCGTCGGTCCCAGACAAATCCGCACCCTGCCCCGGGTTGATCTGACCCTGGCCGAGATGATAGTTCAGGGCGGACCTCAAATTTAAAAACAAGGAGACACGTATGCGTCCACGCCTGACACTGGGCCTTGTGATACTGAGTCTGATGTTTGCCGCTTGCGCGCACCTGAGCGTCGTCCATCTCGACAAAATGCCCTGGACTCTGGGACAGAAAGAAATTCTGCCCATGCGTTACTGGGAATTTTCGTACACCAGCCGTCTGGAAGAGAACAAACTGATCGTGAGCGGCACGGCCAAACCCGTGGCCGGGGCCATTCCGGAGTGGGCGACCTGGATTCAGGACCTGTGGATGCAGATCTACCTGAGCGACGACCAAAGCCGCGTCCTGGCCAAGGACCTGCGCCTTTACCTGCCCACGAACCTGGACCATGAAAAGGGCGTACCCTTTGAATTCCATCTCACCCCGGAAGCCTTGGGCTCATCCGGTCCGCTGTATATTTCCTTCGGGTACCGCATGGAACTCACGACCGAAAAAAACACGCTGGGGGGGAACGCAAAAACCCCGGTTTTCTTTGCCAGCCAGGGTGCGCTCTTCCAGTAAGGCCCCTTCGCGCAGCGCATGCAAAAAGCCCCCGGAAGCTTCTGCTCTCGGGGGCTTTGTTTTGCCATGAAACTAATGAGGGATCAGTTTACCGAAGCGCTCTCGCCCTTCAGCTGGACTTTGAGGGACTGGAGCAGTTGCTGGGCCTTTTCCGTCGTTTTCCATTCTCCGTAGACATGCATCCAATAATCAAATCCATAAATCTTCTGCATGAGCTGTTCCTCATGCAAATTGACCCAGGTATCAAACAGATACATCTCTACTGAAAAATCCTTGCTGTCCAAAACCTTGAGCACGGTGTTGGCTGGATATTTCTTGCTCTCGAAATTGACCTGGAGGAATTCCACCACGGACTGCTGGGACAATTCGGGAGACAGAGGACGGCCTTTCACCGTCTCGGCCAGTTCCCAAAAATCAGGAAATTGAAATTGCATTTGCTTTAACTGCTCGTCGGTCAATTCAATAAAAAGCGCCCCGTCCCTTTCCTCGATGAAATAATACCGAAGCCAAAATTCAAAATGAAAAACCTGAGACATGTCATTTAAGGCGTTATGCGGAATTGCCATTTTTTTCTCCCTGTAGCGTGATTATCAATTATTGATCTCGAATAAAATTATATCTCGACTGTCAAATCCGATGCATCAAAAGAAATATTTCGCACACGTTGACAAAACTACTCAAGGAATCTAATACTACAAAGTACAAATACGCGATAGTTGGAGGTTACACATGGAAGAGTATGTAAAGCAAGCGCTCGAAATCGTCAAAGCACAAGCCAGTGTGCGCAACATGACCGAGGAAGAGCTGACATCCATGGTTCGTTCGCTGACCGAAGGAATCAAGAATGTCGCCGAAGGAACCCAACCTGAACCCGTGAAGGTGGCATCCGCCGAGGATGCCAAAAAGGCCATCCGCGAGAAAAGCATCATCTGCATGGAATGCGAAAAGTCCTTCAAGGTGCTGACCAAGCGTCACCTGGGCACTCACGGTTTGACTCCCGAATCGTATCGGGAAAAATGGGGCTACAAAAAGGGAACGTCCCTGGTGGCCAAATCCCTCGCTCGCGACCGCCGCAAGAAGATGCAGGACATGAAGCTCTGGGAAAAACGGGTCAAGAAATAACCCGCCCCTCCACGATTGAACAAAAGGGCGAAGCCTAGGCTTCGCCCTTTTTTATTCTCCAGCCTCGAAAAACTGCGCGATCTTGATCAAACGGCCCTGGAGCAGGGTGAACTCGGGGTCCAACGCCTGCAGCACGAAAATCGGGCTGACGTAGAGTGTCTGCCAGTCAAAGTCGATGATGCAGCCGTCCTCGCTTGCAATGATGGACTGTATCATGGGCCGCACATCGACCTCGCCGGGCTCGCCCTTCTTGGTCAGTTTGGCGACCTTCCACTCCGCCGTCTCCAGAAAAGCCGGCATTCTGCCCATGAAGCGCTCACGAGCCTCAGCACTTGCAAAACTCAAGGAAAAGCGCTCGCGAGTTGAAATGGGGGCCTTGCGCTGGCAGGGCAGCTCGTCCACCCGCACGACACGCATGCCCTGCGGCAGCTCGGCATCAAGCATGGCCGGCAGATCTGTTGCGTCCATGTGTTCGCGCACAAAGAAATCCATCCATTCGCAGACACTACCCACGCCAACGGGCAGAGCCCGGGCAAATGAGAGGAGCGGAGCGGGATGAAATCCGCTGCTGAACGCCAGAGGAAGACGCGCCCGGCGAAAGGCGCGCTCGAAAATGCGCTGCAACTCCAGCTGGCTCAGATACATGGCCGCCCCAGTCTTGGAATACCAGAGACGGAAACGCTGCTCCTTGTGATGAAGGTCGACGGCTGAGGCCGGGGCCTGCGCCGCAGGCTCCTCCGCATGGCCGGGATCTTCCTGATCCCGCGTAGCGCGGTTGATGACCGGCACGATGTCATGACCCACCGCCTGCTGCGCCAGTTCAGACTGCCGACCGTCCAGGGTGCAGACCCCGCACGACCGACACGCCTCGTAACGGCAATCCGGCGTTTCGGCCCCTTCCAATGCGCGGCGGCGTTCGGTCAGCATAAACTTGCGCGTCACGCCGGAGGCGAGATGCTCCCAGGGCAGCGGCTGATCGGGATCGCGTTCGCGCAGATAGGACTCGGCGTCGATGCCCGTCTCGGCGAAGGCTTCCTGCCACGGCTCAAGACGCAGATGTTCAGTCCAGCTGGTGAAAAGGGCGCCCTTGCGATAGGCCGCTTCCAGGGCCGGAGCCAGATGCCGGTCGCCCCGGGCAAAGACGCCTTCCAGAAATGTCATGTGCGAATGGTGCCATTTGAGCTTGAGCTTGCTATACGGTCGAAAAATGCCCCGCAAATAGGCAAGCTTCTCCTCGATCTCGGCCATGGAAATCTGCCGCTCCCACTGAAACGGCGTATGCGGCTTGGGCACGAAGGGTGAAACCGCGGCCGTGATCTGCAGTCGCCGGACGCCTCGCCCGGCGCTGGATGCCACCTTCAGGCAGAGGTCAAGAATTCCGTGCAGATCTTCGCGAGTCTCCGTGGGCAAGCCGATCATGAAGTAGAGTTTGACCTGCTGCCAGCCCAGTCGAAAGGCCTTGGTCGTGTGGTCGAGCAACTCAGCTTCGGTGATGCCCTTGTTGATGACGTTGCGCAGGCGCTGGGTGCCTGCCTCGGGGGCCAGGGTCATGCCCGTGTGCCGGATTTTACTCATGAGCCGCATGAGGTCTTCGGAAACCGAACCCACACGCAAGGATGGCAGGGAGATCGAAACCTGCTCCTGGCGGCAATGACTGTACGAGGATAGAAAAAGGGCTTCCAGGGCGCTGAAGTCACCGGTGCTCAACGACAGAAACGACAGCTCCTCGCTGCCCGTCTCGGCCAGCCCCCGGTCGATGATCGTGCTCAGTACGTCCACCTCGCGCTCGCGCACGGGCCGGTAGATCATTCCAGCCTGGCAAAAACGGCAGCCCCGGGTGCAACCGCGAGCGATCTCGACGGAGTAGCGGTCGTGCACCGGCTTGCCGAAGGGCACGATCTGCCTGGTCGGAAAAGGAACCTGATTCATGTCGAGGACAATGCGCTTTTCGACCTGCGCCGTAGCGCCCTCGCGCGGCCGCATGGCCCCGCTGCCGTCATCCTCGAATAAGGACGGCACATAGACGCCCGCCAAACCTGACAGCTTGCCGATCAGCGTCGTCCGTTGCCAGCCTTCATCCTTGGCCTGCGCCATGAGCCCGAGCAATTCGGGCAGAATCTCCTCCCCGTCGCCCAGGACCATGACATCGACAAACGCGGCCAGCGGCTCGGCGTTGAAGGTGCATCCGCCCCCGGCGATGATCAGGGGATGGCCGTCCCGACGCTCGGCGGCGTGCAACGGAATCCCCGCCAGGTCGAGCATGTAGAGCACATTGGTGTAGCACAGCTCATGGGTTATGCTGAACAGCACGCCATCCAGATTGCCGAGGGGCGTGTCGCTCTCCAGGGTGGCCAGCGGCGCGCCGTGCGCACGCAACACCGCCGCCACGTCCTCGGTCGGCGCGAAGACCCGCTCCGCGTAGTACCGCTCGTGCGCGTTGACGATCTCGTAGAGGATCTTTTGCCCGAGGTAGGACATGCCCACCTCGTACAGGTCCGGAAAAGCCAGAGCCACGTGGGCCTGGACCGTGGACAGGTCCTTGTGCACGCTGTTGATCTCGGTTCCGAGATAATGACTGGGCCGGGAAAAGAGAGGGAGCAGAGCCTTCATGAGTCCTTGCCGATACAGGGCTGCAGGCAGAAAAAAAGGTGGCCGCAACCACCCTGTGGCTGGGCCACCCGTGGCTGCGCCAAAGAATGGTCAAACCACGCCGTGGCAGCGCCACTTGGTGGCGAGTCACGTTTCCTGCAGCGCCTGCTGTGTTATTTTTTCAAAAATTTGCTGAAATCGGAGACGCCGCCACCCAAATTGCGCAGGCCGCCGGGGGCGGACAGGGTCAGGTTGGTGGTGGCCTCAAGATACTTGGTCTTGAGTTCCTCGGGCACGGTCTTGTATTGAAAAATGACATGGCGGAGCTCGATTTCGCCCTCCATGTTCTGATCAAAGGGATAACCGAAGGGCAGAAGCAGCATCTGCATGCCGCCCTGCTGCGTGGGGATGGTCTGCAGGACGGCCGGATCCTTGATGACGCCCTTGTCCTGATCCCATTTGCCGAGCACCATGTCGCCGTTCACCAGTTTTACCAGTCTGATATCGTACATTGTCACCTCATCGTGTTTCGTGTCTCTTTCAAAGCACCAAAAGTCCCACTGGACCGAGGGTTCGTGTCTACGAGCTGCATTAGGCACTGTCAAGGTCGTGCCCAACCCGCTCTTTCCGATCATGTTCCTTTGTGATAGCCGAGCCTTCAACACAGCGGGGGGAAGCATGAACACTCTGGACATCGTTTTCTGCGTGATTTTGGGCTTTTTGGGCCTGCGCGGCATTTTTCGCGGACTGGTCAAGGAGGTCGCCTCCATCCTGGGGCTCTTGCTGGGCTTTGTGCTGGCCAACACCTTCCATGCGGAGCTCTCCCCCCACCTTGAGGGCCCCTTAGGCGGGCCGGGGGCGGCCAATCTCGTGGCCTACCTGGGCATCTTCCTCGGCACGGTGACCGTGGTCTTTGTGCTGGCCTGGCTCATCCGCAAAATATTGAAACTGATCATGCTCGGCTGGCTGGACAGCATCGGTGGAGGAGCGCTCGGCCTTTTCAAGGGGGCGCTTTTGTGCAGCATCATCGTCATGGCGCTGACCGCCTTTTTGCCGTCCAAGGCCGAGATTCTGACCGAATCGCGCATCGTGCCCTACGTCAACACCTTCAATACTCTGCTCTCAAACGCCCTGCCCAAGGAAATGCGTGATCAGTTCCTGATTCGCAGCAGGGAACTCCAACAGGAATGGGAGCTTCGAGTGATGGATAAACTTAAAGAAATGAAAGGAATGCCTGGTGGAAAAAAATAATTTCGAACGCATCATCGAGGTCATCGACACCCTGACCGGCCCGAACGGCTGCCCCTGGGACAAGGAGCAGACCCCGCAGAGCATGTGCGACTATCTGGTGGAGGAATGTTTCGAGCTGGTGGAGGCCATTCGCCAGAACGACGCGGCCGAGATCGCCGAGGAGCTGGGGGATGTGCTCTTCCTGCTGCTCTTCATTGGCCGCTGCCATGACCGCGAAATCCCGGACTTTCTGCAGACGGCCCTGGCCGGCAACGTGGCCAAGATGATCCGCCGCCACCCCCATGTGTATGGGGAAAAGGCGGCCAGCGTCGCCGAAGTCGTCAAAAACTGGGAACAGATCAAGAAGCTGGAAAAGGCCGAAAAAGACAAGGACCCCGGCGTGTTTTCCTCGCTGCCCGCAAGCCTCCCGCCGCTCCTGCGCGCCTACCGCATCAATTCCAAGGCAGCCCGCGCGGGCTTCACCTGGGCCACGGACGCGGACCAGGAAGCCAAGCTGGACGAGGAATGGAACGAGCTGCAGGCAGCCTTGAGCGGAGATGACGCGGCGGCAAAGGAAGAGGAGTTCGGGGATTATCTTTTTTCGCTGGTCGAATACGGCAGGCGCCGGGGCATCAAGGCGAATTCAGCCCTGGCCGTGGCCAACGCCAAGTTCCTGCGGCGCTTTGAAGCGGTGGAGAAGTTGGCCAGGGAGCGCGGCCTTGAATTGGACCGGCTCTCCCTGACCGAAATGGATGCGCTCTGGGACGAGATCAAGACGTCTTCACGATAATCGAGAGGATCTGCTCCAGCACCCCGTTTGCGTCCGTCAGGCCCGTGTCGACAAGCACTGCGTCCGCAGCGGGACGCAGTGGCGCCACGGAGCGGTTGCGATCCTGATCGTCGCGGATGCGCATCTGCGCGCGGATGCGCTCCAGATCCTCATTCATGCCCATCTCCCTCAGCTGGACGAAGCGCCGCATGGCGCGCACTTCAATGGACGCATCCAGAAAGAATTTGTGCCGGGCCTCGGGGAAAACCACACTGCCCATGTCCCGGCCTTCGGCCACCAGCGGAGTGGAGCGGCCGATGGTCTGCTGGTTGCGGCGCAAAAAATCACGCACCACGGGAATGCGGCCGATGTGCGAGGCCCACAGCCCCACTTCCTCGCTACGAATCTGCGCCGAGAGCGGATAGCCGTTCAAAAGCAACTCCGCATTGCTCCCGATCCCTTCCAGATCAAAATCCAGCCGATTGAGTTCGGGCACAAGCTGATCCACAGGCTTCTCCCAGGCACCCTCGCCAAAGGCCAGAGCTACGGAGCGGAACATGGCTCCCGTATCCATGTACGCGATGCCCAGACGATCCGCCAGTTGCCGGGCCACGGTGGTCTTGCCCACCCCGGCCGGTCCATCAAGAGTGACGATTGTGATCACGCAGCACCTCCGTGGTTTTAGCCAAAAATTCGCGGTTTTCCTCTTCGTTTCCGATGCTGACCCGCAGCTTCTCCGGCATGCCGTAACTGGTCAGGGGGCGGATGATGACGCCCCTGCGCAGCAATTCCTCGAAGAGGGTGCGCGCGTCCATGGGCGGCGCGAACATGAGAAAATTCGTCTGCGTCGGCCACACCGTGCACCCCAAGGCCCGCAGCTCCCTGGTCAACAGAGCCCGGCCCTCATGCACGACACGCAGGGTCTCGGCCACGAACACGTCATCTTCCAAAGCGGCCAGACCCGCCTGCTCCGCCAGAATGTTCACGCTGAAGGGCAGCTTAACCCGTAACAGGAGATCCGCCAACCACTCGGGCATGATCCCGTAGCCCAGTCGCAGGCCGGCCAGGCCGTACATCTTGGAAAACGTGCGCAGGATGACCAGATTCTTGCTCTGTCCGAAATACGGCAGCACGGTGAATTCGTCCAGCGGATCGGCAAACTCTATATAGGCCTCATCCACGACGAGCAGCGCGCGCGGCGGCAACTTCGCGGCCAGCTCCACCAGCGCACGGGCCGGACAGGCATGCCCCGAAGGATTGTCCGGGTTGGTCACGAAAACCAGGGCCGTGTTCTCATCCACCAGGGTGAGGAGGTCGTCGAAGGGGAAAGAAAAGTCCGCATTAAGCTTGGCCTGACGAAACTCGACCCCGCACAGCCGCGATTGCACGTCGTAGATACTGAAACACGGATCAAAGGCCACGGCGTTGTCCACGCCGGGCCGGGCAACAACGCGCAGCAGCAGGTCGATAATCTCGTCGGAACCGTTCCCCGCGACCAGACAGGACGCGGGCACGCCCAGATGCCGGGCCAGAGCCTCGCTCAAGGCCGGGGAGCCGGCCTGGGCATAGCGAAAGGCCAGCCCACTGGCCAGGTCCAGGCGCTGCTGAACCACAGGCGACGTGCCAAGCGGGTTCTCGTTGCTGGCCATCTTGATGACCCTGGACAGACCGTAACGCTTCTTGATTTCATCGATGGACAAGCCGGGCGCATAGGGCTTGAACCCCTCCATCTCCGGCCGCACCAAAACCTTGGTCATATGCTCTCCTTGACGCCGCCTGCCTTGGCAGGGACGCAGAATATTCAATAATCCCTCAGCATTGCGTCGCAACCCGCGTGCGCGCATGCTTCCTCAATTTTCCGAGGCATCACCGCACTCCGCCGGACAAGACCGCGAGCACGGCCTGGGCGAGGAGCCCGAACTCCTCGTCGAGCAGGGTCCGGGGATCAAGGCAAAAGCGCCCCTCCTCCACCCGGCCGATGACCGGGATGTCCGTGGCCAGCAGGCCCTGGCGCAGGGCATCGACATCCATGCCCGCAGGAATGACCGAGACCAGCGTCGTCGGCAGGTCCTGTTCCGGAAAGGAACCCCCGCCAACGCGCGAATATCCGGGGCGAACGCCGACCTCGGCCAGCTCTCCCAGCACCGCGCTCAATTTGCGGCGCAAACGTCGGGCTCTGGCCTGCAATTCTTCGCGGCTAGCCGTGATCATGGCCAGAGTCGGCACCTTGCGGCGCGCCGTGTCCGGTTCCAGATAGAGACGCAGGGTCGCTTCGAGTGCGGCCAGGGTCATCTTGTCGATGCGCAGGGCGCGATTGAGCTGATTTTTCTTGATGAGGTCGATGTATGCCTTGCGGCCGACAATGACTCCGGCCTGCGGCCCACCCAGAAGCTTGTCGCCGCTGAAGGAGACCACATCCACCCCGCTTTTCAAGACCTGCTGCACCGTAGGCTCGGGCATGAACCCGTAGGGGGAAAAATCGAAAAGATTGCCGCTGCCCAGATCCTCGAAAACAGGCAGCTCCCGCTCCCGGCCCAGCGCGACCAGCTCCGCCAGTTCGACTTCCTTGTGAAAGCCGATGATGCGGTAATTGGAGGTATGCACCTTCATGAGCATGCCTGTCTGGTCACCGATGGCCTCCTCGTAGTCGCGCAGGTGGGTGCGGTTGGTGGCCCCGACCTCGCGCAGCACCGCTCCGCTCTTCTTCATGACCTCGGGGATGCGGAAGGACCCGCCGATCTCGACCAGCTGCCCGCGAGAGACCACGACCTCGCGGCCCCTGGCCAGCGTGTCGAGGACCAGCAGCACAGCGGCGGCGTTGTTGTTGACCACCAGCCCGGCCTCGGCCCCGGTCAGGCGGCAGAGCAGCTTCTCGACGTGGGAATAGCGGCTGCCGCGCTGCCCGGTTTCCAGGGCCAGCTCAAGGTTGGAGTAATGGCGGCAGCCCTGGGCCACTGCGGCGACCGCCTCGTCGGCCAGGATGGAGCGGCCCAGATTGGTGTGGATGACCACACCCGTGGCATTGATGACCCGCCTGAAATGGGGCCGGGACTTGAAGCGCACATAGGCCTTGGCTCTTCCAAACAGGGCGGAGAAGGCCAGAGCGCTTTGATCCGTGATCACACCGGCGCGGATTTCCTCTCGGCACAGGTCGAGAAACTCGGCGACCAGGTCCTTGAGCAAAGGGCGCGGAAGACTCGCCAGAGCCTGATCCTGCTCAAGATCCTGCAGAAAACGATCCACGGACGGGATATGCCGAAAAAGAGAAGACACCGGACCCTCCTTACAATTCAAGATGTTCCGGATAAAGTTCGTAATACGCTCCCGCCAGATACAGGGAACCGCAGAGCAGGATCGTTCCGTTCGCAGCCAGGGCTTCGGCCAGATCGGCCGCGACTCGCGCCTTTGAGCCAAACCGGGAGGCCAACTCTAGGGGATCGCAGGCCCGCTCCAAGCCGAGACGAGGAATGACCACCTCGTCCACCAGGCTTTGCAATCGCTTCAGAATGGCCGGGTCCAGGGTCTTGTCGCGCATCGATTGAAAAACGAGTCGGTCGAAATGCGCTCCGGCTCCGGCAAGGGCATCACACAAAGCTTCAAGCCCCATGGGGTTGTGCGCTCCATCGACCAGAATTCGGCCATGACGACAAAAGCGCCCGGAAAATCGCGTCCTGCCAAGGACTTGTGTACACAGGGCCGCGTCAAATTGCCAGCCTCTTAGCCTGGCCAGGTGACTCCAGGCCAGAAGCGCCAAACCGACGTTTTCCAGCTGATACGGAGGATGGTCAGGCAACAGCGCGGGCGTGAGCAGCATCGGAGCCGGATCGGCGGGAATGGAAAATCCCCCCTCGACGCGGCAGTCTTCGAGCTTTAGAAGCGCCTGCCCGGCGGCGGCCCGGCGAAAGATTTCCTGCACGTCCGAGGATTGCGCCCCCGTCACGGCCGGACAGCGCCCCAGGGCTCCGCTCTTGTCGCGGGCGATGTCCGCAAGGGTCGGGCCAAGGATATGCTCATGATCCATGCCTACCGGAGTCATGACCGCCAGATCGGCGGCAACGGCGCAGGTGGCGTCATGGGTGCCGCCCAATCCCGCTTCGAGCACGACCAGATCGAGCCCCTCGTGCGCGAAAATGGAGAGCGCCATGACCGTCAGCAGCTCGAAATAGGTCAGCCCCACATCGGAACACGCGGCCATGACCTCATTGGCGGCCTCGGTCCACCGCTCCTCGGGCAGCATGCGGCCACAGACGCGGATGCGTTCGCGCACGCCGACCAGATGCGGGGAGATGTAGAGACCAGTTCGCAAACCGTGGGCACGGGCGAGGGCCTCCAGAAATCCGGACGTGGAGCCCTTGCCGTTGGTCCCGACCACATGAACCACCACCGCGCGGGGATGCTCCAGCCCCAACAGGCCAAGGGCCTCATGCATGCGCGAAAGCCCGAGCTGAATGGAAAAGAGGCCCAGGCTGTCCAGATGGGCCTCAAAATCGGCAAAAGAGGCAAAGGTCATGGGTTCTCTTGGTGCAGAGGGTTGGAAACAAATAGCGTGAACCCAGTGGCGCTCAGTGCATGAATCACTGCGCCTGAACAGGGCTGGCTATCCGGAGAGAATTCATAGAGGGTTCGACGCGAGGGAGCAACTGAAAATGGTCACGATGTGACTTGACTTTCAAGGCGGGAAAAAATAGGGAATGCTTCCATTTTGCGCGCCAGTAGCTCAGGCGGATAGAGCAATTGCCTTCTAAGCAATCGGTCGGGGGTTCGAGTCCTCCCTGGCGCGCCACAATAAAAACCAAAGGGTTAGGTGTAAAAATCTAATCCTTTTTTGTTTTCATCAGACCTGTCCCCCACCATATCCCCCACCTCCAAGACGAATCCTCGTATCCCTATCCTGTTGAGTCTATTGAGTTTACCGAGTGGAGTTCCAGACGGCTCCGATGAGCAAAAATGCCCGCCTGCATCATTTGTTGGCGGTTATTTCGATTCGTGGGCATTTCCCGCTAAATAAATTTCGCTACGGCACCAATATTGAGAAATCTGGCGTGTAGCCAGCCAACCTATTTTTTGAAAAGCGGAAGCGAGCAATGCCCGAAGAGAACCTACTCAACGAAAAAGAAGCCGCCAGTTACCTGGGCTTTAGCGTCAAAACCTTGCAAGACTGGAGGAGCGAGCACAGGCCCCCGGCATACTACAAGATCAGAAAGTCCGTACGCTATGCGAGAAAGGACTTGGACGCCTTCCTAGAAACCCACAAGGTGTCCCCGACCCGGGACTCATGACGTGTCCCGCTGCGAAAAGGTGGAGACCTCAACACCTTCGCCACGGACTGCCGCTACGGCCCAGAGGGCGTGAGCGCTGCGACGCTTTACATTCATGCTCCAAAAGCGCAAAAAATATGTATGTGCGGACGCTTCACCCTGCCCGACGAAAGCCTGGTAGCCAGCCACCTCCCCATAGACAGGTGGAACTGGCACTGGCCAGCACCACGATGAAACGTGGCACCGACTGTGCTCGCGAGAGTGGGTCGGGACTCTTCCTATGTGCGTGACACAACCACGACCCGTTCACCAAATTACTTTTTGATGTCCTGGGAAGCTTTGCGGAATTCGAACGCAACATCCTGAGAGAACGCCAGCGTGAGGGTATCGAGAAAGCCAAAGCAGCCGGAAAATATGCCCATGGCAAGGGTGGCGGGAAAAAGAGTGTCGACCGGACCAAGGTACGCGCATTGCGAGAGCAAGGCGTGTCATTTCGAAAAATCGCAGAGCAACTCGGATGTAGCTTGTCCAGCGTCCAGCGCGTTATTTACGGGGAAGCGCAGTAAACAAACTCAAACTGCAGACAGTAATTGTAAGATCCTTTCGACATTTACCTTCTCGATATTTGCATGTTACTTCTTCCATCGCACTTCAAAATTAGCGCAGGCACAATTTGTGCTAAAAGCTAACAATCAAATTCCTATAGATTCTCAGGAGAAAAACATGGAAGATTATCTCAAGCAAGCAATCGAAATCGTAAAAGCCCAAGCATCTGTCCGCAACATGAAAGAGGAAGAGATCACATCTATGATCAAAGCCTTGGCTGGCAACATTCGTGGAGTCGCAGAAGGTATCGCACCCGCTGTCGAAACCGGACCCGCTATCGACCCTAAAAACGCGATTCGCGAAAAGAGCGTCATTTGTTGCGTGTGTGGAAAGTCATTCAAAGTTTTGACGAAACGTCATCTGGCAACACACGGACTCACCCCCGAACAGTACAAGGAAAAATATGGCTACAAGAAAGGCACATCCCTTGTGGCGAAGTCCTTGGCACGTGACCGCCGCAAGACGATGCAGGGCATGAAATTGTGGGAAAAGCGCAAGAAAGCGATAAAAGCCGAATAATTTCAGAAATAGTATCCCGAAAGCATGACAGGCCGGCTTCCCCTTTCAGTGGAAACCGGCCTCTTCAATGTTTACACCGGCAAAAACGGATATCCATTCAAATCCGTTGCTGCCATCGCGGGTCAGCAGGACGCGGACTTTGACCTGCTTGTCGTAGCCGACGAGTTCGCCCCCGACAAACTCAAGCGTAATCCCAACGTCTTGGAACTCACCCGCGAAATACACGAAGCCGGGAAAACAGTTGCCCATGTCTGCCACGGCGGATGGATTCCGCCGACCTGGCGCTCATGCGCCGCATTGACGTACTGAATCTTGAGCATCCGGTCATGGTCGCCCGGATGCTCAAGGAGCAACCGACTCGTGCCGGCTTCGCTGCTGGGCGTGAGCATCTCAACTCTTTGATGCTCCGGAAATCGTGAATACGGATCAAGGCAGCCAGTTTAGGGCGATCAAGTTTGTAGAGGCCGTCACGGACAGAGGCTGCGCATTGATTAACGCTCCATTAGTAGCGTATTCAAACTTCTGGCAACGTCTTGTGGATTTTTATGAGAAATATACCATTCAACTGTCTTTTTTATTCCGACTTCTAGAGATATATTCGGCACCCATCCTGTCATTTTCTTTGCATATGATCCGTCAAGCGCCCTGTGCATCACCCCAACAGGGCTATTAAACAAATAACTTACTCCACTTTCTGGATACCATCCCATAGACTTGAAAATCTCTTCAGAAACAGTTTGCACACTGATATAATCTGATGTTCCAACATTAACAGAACTACCATCCGATATATGCTCGCATGCAAGCATAAGCCCGCTAACGACATCTTGTACATAAGTGAAACCACGAGTTTGCTCGCCAGTACCCCAAATTTCAAATGGCGATTGCTTGATGAATGCCTTTGCAATAAGGGCAATCACCGCATGGCTCTCATTTTCCCGAGGGCCGTACGCGGTCGAAATCCTGGCAGAAGCTGTTTTAACGCCATATTGCTTCTGATAGGCTCTCAGCGAAAGTTCCCCCATGAGTTTGGCCCACCCGTATTCTTCATCGGCAAACGCACCGCCACGCCGATCGAAATAAACCATGTCTTCCTGCAGAAGACATTTTTCCTTCTGGATATCGGTAGGATAAACGCACGCGGAACTGGCGAACATAATCCTCTCGACACCATTCTTTGCGGCGGTTTCAAATACGATATTATCGAGAGCAAGATTGCTGATGCAGTTGGCGGGGTGGGTGGAGATATAGCCGCGACCGCCATGGTCGGCAGCCAAATGAAAGACGGTGTCACATCCGGCAGAAGCCCTGAATGCAAAATCCATATGCCGGAGATCGCCCTGCATGAACTCAATATCGGACTTCACGGAAGTCAGGTTCGACAGCAAACCACTCGACAAATCATCGGCGACCCGCACCGCGGCCCCCGCATGAAGCAGCGTTTCCACGAGATGGCTCCCGATAAAACTTGCCCCACCCGTCACCAGGCATTTCCTCTTGTTCCAGCTCATTTGATTCCTTCAGCTAACCCTGACTCGTGAGGATTAGACTTTGGCAGTCTGTTTATGATCGAAAAACACCGCGCCGGGTTTCTCCATGATGAACGGGACATGACTCGCAAATGCCGTCAGGCTCGTCATGAACACGGCATCGCACTTTGCCAGGAGCTGCATGTCGATCATCGCATCCACGGCTGCGCCGAGCCCTCCATCCGCCCTCTTGTACGCGTGGTCGAAGTCCATACCCTCGTCTGGTGCCGGGCGCCAGATGTTTCGAGAGACAATCGAACCGAAGCAATGCTCCATCGCGCGGAGCACTTCGTCGGAGTCGGTACACAGAAAAACTTTATATCTTTTTCCGTACCGTGTGTGTGCATAACGGCGTATCCTTGCTGTCAACGTTCCGACGATAAAATCAAGAGATCGAATATCCCGTTGCCGGAAATGACTGCGATATTTACCCTCCCCGTTGCCCAGTCGAACGTGCACTCCGATAACAGGCTGATCCGCCATATGGGCTTCATAGAATGACGTGACCATCGCCGCCCATTGGGGACGCAGTTTCAGGCTCCGATACAGACGCTGCGCCTCTCCGAAGCTCAACACCGCAGGTTTTCGAAATCCCGACGGCCCGAAATTGGCTGCCAGAAAATAGGTGCTCTGCAGAGACGGCATCACGGTTGGAAAGTCGACATCAACACCGCTGGCGATGATTCGCCGCATAAGATTTACATCAATGCCCGTAGCAGGGAACGCATCCACGATTCCTGATTCGTGTGCAAGAAGCCCTCTCGGCCCGAGAATCGGCTGCGGGAGTCGAAGATCATTTATTGAATCATCGGCGATGCAGGTCACCCCCATCTCGGAAGGATCAGGAGGTTCGAAGAGTAATGCGAAGAGGTTCTTATGGGGCTCTCTCCTTGTGTAAGGATTTCCTCTCCAGTCGATGATCAGGGTCCGCCCGGTCTCCCGTGCGTATTTCCAGCAGGGCCCCAACATGAGGAGGCAGCATCCCAGCCCGCTGAATAGGTCATTGATGTCCGCGCTGATGATATATCTCTCGCCAGAAATCCGCTTTCCGTGTTGAACCTGATAAACATTGCGAAGCCGGAAAAACGCAGCCTCAATCTCTGCGCCGGCAGGCTGAGATCGTAATTCCGAAGTCGAAAAAGGTTTCCGCATGCGCCATGAAAACAATCTGACTCCGCATTCATTTTTCAAGGCTCGATAAAAACGGTAAAATGTGTTATTTGAAGGTGATGTCATCTTGCGTTCCGTCCCGATGTTCCGTCATGTCTCTGATGTAACTTAGCTGAGCGACAGTCTCAAATTCGTGAACTGGAAGCAACTCAAGGAAGGCCCCGCCGATCTGAAGGCCATCTGCATAGGCGTTTCGGCAGTCCGAAGTTGGCTGGCCTTGAATACATCACCATTGACGAAATCAGTGTCAGCCAAGGCCACATGGTGATGGTCCTGCGAGCGACAAGGTTGTCTTTGTCGGCGACGGCAGAGGGGCGGACTCACTGAAGCCGTCCTGGGAGCGCCTGAAACGCTCGCGAGCCAAGATACGGGCGGTGGCAACGGATATGAACGCAGCCTTATATCGGCGCCGTGCTTGAACACCTGCCCGGCGTCGCGGAGGTCCTCAATCATTTCCACGTGGTGAAGCTGATGAACGACAAGCTCATGAAGGTTCGGCGCAAGCTCCACCGTGAGTTGCAGAACCCGATGGGAAAGAACGTACTCAAAGGCAGTCGCTGGATTCTGCTGAAGAACCCAAAAAAACTGAACCCTCAACGACAGCGTTGCTCATCCACGAAAAAAAATGGCGCTCGCACCTGAGTGATCTCGGTCACCCAGCGCAAACGCAGCATCGGTATTTGGCGAACAGTATACGTGAGGATCTGCCCGGCGCACATGGAGGCAGGCGGTGCACAGGTCAGCCTGAAGGATAGCCACCCCGGCGTTATCCTGCTCAGATTGGCCGGATCGGAGAAAAAAGCCCAGGCCTGATCAAGGCTCAACGGCAGCGTCTGGGTCTGAGACAAGCAATGAAGCATAGCACCTCAAGCACGTTGAAAAGTAAGCGAACGACAAACCAAATCTTCCCATAATTTCAGCCTGTGAGATGGTACGCCACTCCAGGGAGATCGTCCTGAAATCTCATATCAGCCAGAAAACATGCTTCGTGCTGGCTCGCCCATGTTGTTCAGTGGCGGCAAAGCTGAATGATCAAGGACGGATGGTGCGCCAGGCACAGCCTGAACTTGAGTTCATTCCGGTACTGGCGGCGCACGTCGCGCTCGGCGTCCATGGATGCGCCCTCCTTGCGGGCCGCGGTCGTGGCGCTTCCGTTCACGCTAGCTCCTGACACAGATGAAAGATGGTTCTTCGACTCAAAAAAAAGCCGCCGGATTTATACAATCCGACGGCAGTTTCCGTTCAGGCTCCGGTGCCGATCAGCGGCAGTTCCTTATCCACCCGAAAATAAACAAGGTATCGAATTTTCCCTTCCGGCTCTAGTTCACTTGGATAGCAGCGTCTGCAAAGCTCAAATAAAAGTTCGCTGTTTTCCTCTTCACGCAGCATGGTCAGAGAAAGACGCTTTCCCTTGTAGCCGGGCCCTTCCTCAATGAAAAGATAGTGGGCCTTGGGGTTTTCCTGAACATTCTTATGGCTGAGTTTGTTATTCATGATCAAAGAGATAGAGCCGTCATCCATGACATGCGGCCTGGAATACACTGCGGCGTTAACCGCGCCTGACATGTCCGAGGTGGACAGTATTCCCACACCTTTCGTATTTTCAAAATAGTTCTTCATACTCATGATCATCCCTCGACATATGCTAAATGGTGAACGCTGCATATTCTGGCACGACATCATTTCGTGCAACTGAAAACAACATTAACTAGTGCTCGGTTTCAGATTGACAAGCGTAATTTGAAAATCAAACCAGCGTCGCTCAGGTCGACAGGAAGAGGCTTGCATGCGGTCATGTTGTCTTTTTGTGTGGCCGATTATCGACAACTGACCGTTACACGAAATATTTTACACCATCCCATTCGGCTACTCCATCAAAGAAATTTCGGCCGGCAGGAGCTCATAAAAAAGCATGGACTCCCGCTTTCGCGAAAATCCATGCCAATCTTCAAAACCCGTTAACAAAAAAGACTGCAAGCTCTGCAACAAGGCATCCGTGCACTGCGCAAGATGAAAATCAAAGCCGAAGCGTATCCGCCTCCATGAGGCTTTGATTTTTGCGGGACAACGCGGCAATCACGCCTTTCAAGCCGCCGGTTTCAGCCGCCCAGATAGGCCTGGATGACCCGCTCGTCGTTCAGGAGCTCTTCGCCCGTGCCTTGCAGGACAATGGCTCCTGTTTCCAGCACGTAGGCGTAATGCGCCACCTTGAGGGCCGCAAAAGCGTTCTGTTCGACCAGAACCACAGTCTTGCCCTGGTCGTTGATGAGCTTGATGATCTCGAAGACGTCCTTGACCAGGAGCGGCGCCAGGCCCAGGGACGGCTCGTCGAGCATGACCACATCGGGGGCGCTCATCAGCGCCCGGGCCACTGCCAGCATCTGCTGCTCACCGCCGGACAGGGTTCCGCCCTTCTGGTTCTGGCGTTCGCGCATGCGCGGGAAGAGGTCGAAGACCCACTCCTTGTCGCGCTCGATCCCGTCCTTGTCGCTGCGGCTGTAAGCCCCGAGGTACAGGTTCTCGGTCACCGAGAGATGCGGGAAGATGCGTCGCCCTTCCGGGGCCATGACGATCCCGCCCTTGACGATCTCGACGGGATCAAGGGTGGTGATGTCGCGATCGTTGTAGACGATGGTCCCCTTCTTGTTCTTGATCAGACCGGAGATGGCCCTGAGCGTGCTGCTCTTGCCCGCGCCGTTGGCCCCGATGAGGGTCACGATCTTGCCCGTGGGCACATCGAGCGAGATCCCTTTGAGGGCATGAATGCCCCCATAATATACATGCAAGTCACTGATCTTAAGCATATTTCACGTACTCCTCACCCAGATAGGCTTCAATGACCTTGGGGTTGGACTGGATTGATTCAGGGCCGCCCTCGGCGATGGTCACTCCGTAGTCCAGAACCCACATGTGCTCGCACACGCCCATGACGACTTTCATGTCGTGTTCGATGAGGAGAATGGTCAGGTCGAAACGGGTGCGGATGGTGCGGATGAAATCCATGAGTTCCATGGACTCCTGGGGATTCATGCCCGCCGCCGGCTCGTCGAGCAGCAGGAAGCGCGGTTTGGTGGCCAGGGCGCGGGCGATCTCAAGGCGTCGCTGGGCGCCGTAAGGAAGGCTGTTGGCTTTTTCCCCGGCGATGTCGCCCAGTCCGACAACTTCGAGAAGCTCCATGGAGCGCGTGCGGAGCTCGCGCTCCTCGCGCAGGGAAGCGGGCGTCATCAGCACGGACTGAATCCAGCCCGTGCGCTGGCGCACGAAGTTTCCGATCATGACGTTTTCAAGGGCGGTCTCGTTGCCGAACAGGCGGATGTTCTGAAAGGTGCGGGCGATCCCGGCCCGGCAGACCTGATGCGGCTGCATTCCGGTCAGTTCCTTGCCCTCGAAGAAGACCTGCCCTTCTGTGGGCCGGTAAAAGCCTGTGACCATGTTGAAGCAGGTCGTCTTGCCCGCGCCGTTGGGGCCGATAAGCCCGGTGATGCTGCCCTGCGGGATGCTGGCGCTGAATTCGGAGACGGCGACCAGACCGCCGAAGCGCATGGTCAGGTTCTTGGTTTCGAGAATCATGCTCATGCCTTACCTCTCTTCATGAACCGGGCCACGCCGTCCCAGGTGATTTCACGCATGCCCATGATGCCCTCGCGGCGAAAAAGAATGATCAAGATGAGCATGAGGGAGAAGACCACCATGCGCATGCCGGGGATGCCGGCCATGGTCCATGTTCCGATGGTGATGGGATTTTCCACGAAACGCAGCCATTCGAGCATGAACGTGATGCCCGTGCCCGCCAGAATGGACCCCGTGATGGAACCAAGCCCGCCGGTGACCACGATCATGAGCACGTTGAAGGTCAGGGTGAAGAGGAACATCTTGGGGTCGATGGTGGTCAAAAGGCTCGCCAGCAGCGCGCCGCCCACCCCGGCGAAAAAAGCGCCGAAGATGAAGGACAGGAGCTTGATCTTGAAGACATTGATGCCCATGGCCTTGGCTGCGGTCTCGTCGTCGCGGATGGCCTTGAAGACGTTGCCCGTGTTGCTGCTGAGAATGCGGATAACAAAATAGAGGGTCAGCAGACACCAGCCGTAATTCCACCACAGGTTGGCGTGATCCGGAATGCCCTTGAAGCCGAGCGCACCGTTGGTCACGCGCGGGATGTTGTTGGCGATGACGCGCACGATCTCGGCGAAACCCAGGGTCGCGATGCCCAGGTAGTCGTCACCCAGGCGCAGGAGCGGAGCGCCGATGACAAGACCGAACAGAGCCGCCACAAGCCCGCCGGCGATCACGGCCACCAGAAAGGGCGCATGGGAGTTCTGCACCCAGGGCAAGGCTTCCTGCAGGATGAAGAGCGTGGTCTTCTGTTCCGGAGTCATGATCAGGATGGAGCAGACATAGGCGCCGATGGCCATGAATCCCGCATGACCAAGGCTGAACATGCCCGTGAAACCGTAGATGAGATTGAGCGAAAGAGCCAAAATGATGTTCACTGCGATCAGGTTCAAGATCTGAATCTTGTAGCCGTCCAGACTCCCTTCGGCCCACCACAAAAAAAGTCCCAGGCAGCCTACCATGACGAAATTGAGAAAAATGGTTGTGGTACGATTCATCAGACCTTGTCCTCCGTCTTGACACCCATAAGGCCGGTCGGCTTGACCAGCAGCATGCCGATCAGCA
Source organism: Desulfomicrobium sp. UBA5193 (assembly GCA_002412965.1). Lineage (GTDB taxonomy): Bacteria > Desulfobacterota > Desulfovibrionia > Desulfovibrionales > Desulfomicrobiaceae > Desulfomicrobium. The sequence continues at coordinate 239,735 of DHWB01000003.1, read as the reverse complement.
GGACAAAGGCGAACGCATCGCGGTATCCTGCCAGATCCGGAAAAAATGCCACGGTCATGATTTCAATAAAGCCCAGGAGTACGCCACCGATGACCGCGCCCTGGATGGAGCCGATGCCGCCGACCACCGCCGCGATAAAGGCCTTGAAGCCAGGAATCGCGCCCATGATGGGCTGCAGCTGCGGATATCTGAGGGCCCACATGATGCCGCTCGCGGCAGCCAGGGCCGAACCGATGCCAAAGGTCAGGGCGATGACCTTGTTCACGGGCACGCCCATGAGGTAGCTGGTCTCGATGTCCTTGCTGATGGCCCGCATGCCGAGGCCCGCCTTGGTATGGTAGACGATATACACGAGGCCCAGCATCAAAAAGAACGACAGCGCCGGCACGAAGAGGGTCAAGGGCAGGACGCGCACGTCGCCCCAGAGCATGGGTGTTTCCAGCCACTGAGGGCGGTGCACCTGGCGCGGAATGGCCTGGAAGAAGACGATGGCCACGTTCTGCAGAAAAAAGGAGACGCCGATGGCGCTGATCAGAGCCGAGATGCGGGGCGCGTCACGCAGGGGGCGATAGGCGATGCGGTCGACCAGAATGCCTATCCCGGCCACGAGAATGATGGACGCGATCATGGCGAAGGCCCAGGGCAGATGAAAAAGAGTCATGGCCCAGAACACAAAGTAGGCCCCGAGCATGAAGATTTCGCTGTGTGCGAAATTGATCAGCCGCAGAATGCCGTAGACCATGGTGTAGCCGATGGCGATGAGGGCATAAAGGCTGCCCAAGGTCAGGCTGTTCAGGAAATGTTGGATGAATGTTGCCAGATTCATGGACGATCCTTGTCTGAAAGCAGTGGCAGGGGTTGCCCCCTGCCACTTACGCCCCGAAGGCGCGCAATCAGAGAATTAGAGTTCGGGAGTGATGGCACCGATGTAGGTCTTCTTGCCGTCCTTGATCTTGACCAGACCGACGGGCTTTTCGGCATCGTGGGTCTCATTGATGGTCGTGGTGCCGGTCACGCCGACAAAGCCCTTGGTCGCGGCCAGGGCATCGGTGATGGCCTGCGGTTCGGCGGACTTGGCGCGGGTGATGGCGTCCATAATGATCATGTACGCGTCATAGCCGAGGGCGGCGTTGACGTTGGGATCCTTGCCGGGGTTGGCCTTGGTCCAGTCGGCTGTGAACTTCTTGGCCACGGGGTTCATGTCGGGCATGGACGGGTCATAGGGGAAGGTGGTGTGGATGAAACCTTCCACGGCGGAACCGCCAATGGCGGTAATTTCCGGGTTGTCCATGGCGTCGCCGCCCATGATCTGGAACTTCGCGCCCAGCTCCTGAGCCTGCTTCATGATGATGGCGCCTTCGGCAAAGTAGGAGGGAATGAAAAGCACGTCAGGCTGCTTGCTCATGATTTCCTGCAACTGAGCAGTGAAATCCTGGTCGCCGGACTGGTAGTTCAGGGTGGCCACGATCTCGCCGCCCAGCTTGGTGAAGGACTTGTTGAAGAAGCTGGCCAGACCCACGGAGTAGTCGTTGGCCACGTCGATCAGAAGAGCTGCCTTTTTGAGGCCCAGATCCTTGAAGGCATAGGTGGCTGCGCCGGCGCCCTGGAAAGGATCGATGAAGCACACGCGGAAGATGTACTTCTTGCCCTGGGTTACCAGGGGGTTGGTGCAGCTGGTGCCTACCTGCGGGATGCCGGCCTTTTCGGACACTTCGCCACCGGCCATGGCCAGGGAAGAACCGTAGGTGCCGATGATGGCCTGAACTTTTTCCTTTTCGATCAAGCGCTTGACCGCATTGGCGGATTCAACCTTGTCGGATTTGTTATCGACCACGAACAGCTCGACCTTCTTGCCGAGAATCTCGCCCATCTCCTTGTGGGCCATCTGCACGCCTTCCAATTCCAGCTGGCCGCCAAAGGCATTCTGGCCGGTCAGGGGCAGAAACACGCCAATTTTTACGGTGTCATCGGCTGCCAGGGACATGCCGGCAAAGCCGCAAACCATGGCCAAAACCATGCACAGGACTCCAAGTCGTTTCATCAAAAACTCCTCCAAGGTGAACGTTGAATTCCGATGAGCGCGTCGTGCTCTGCGCACCACGCATCACCGGCTGCCGTTTGGCTCCGCGACAATGCCGCGAATCCTGCCATGAACCCGGAAACCCAACGCTTCCGGCTTCCCTTTTTCCTCGTCCAGGGTGGAACCCGCAAAGGTTCCGGTGCAGTGATACTCCAAGATTTACCAGGACACCACTGCGGAAATTTTCTTGGCCAATTCCACCAGATAGCCCGCAAAACGCCTCTCGAACTCCTCCATGGAATAGCGATCGGTGGAGGAATCGAAGCTGACCCCGCCCACGACCTTGCCCGTGCGCAGGCTGTACAGCGGCGCGCCGATGGCGATCAGCCCAGGCACGAACTCCTCCCGGTTGCGGGCGTAGCCGCGTTCGGCCGACTGGCGCAGGTCGGCCAGCAGCTCCTCCGTGGAGGTGATGGTCTTGTCGGTCTTCGGGGTCAATTCAAGACGGGCGACGAGCGCCGCGAGCTCGCCGGAGTCCATGAAGGCCATGGCCGCCTTGCCCGCCGCCAGGTAGTAGGGCTCGGAGCCATAGCTGAAGGAGCGGAAGGCCTTGGTGTCCTGGGATTCGCGGCGGTAAATCAGATAGATGGAGTCCCCGGACAGGATGCCCACGTCGACGTGCACGCCGTGGCGTTCATGGGCCGCGTCGACCTGCGTCTTGACGGCGCGCTCCAGTTCGCTTTTTTCGAGCATGGCATGGGCCAGGGCCAGCATGCGCACGCCGAGTCGATACAATCCGGTGCGATCGTCGCGCTTCAGGAACCCGAGGTCGCAGAACGTGTTGACGTATCTGTATATGGAAGTCTTGTTGATGCCTGTGCGGCGAGAAATCTGGGAAAGGGTGAAGCCGACGTCGTCATCGCCGAAAATATCGAGAATCCAGAGGCCTTTGGCCAATGTTTCGGAGCTGTTGTCCTTGCCTGCCATGGATGATTCCGGTTGACGATGAAAATGCGCTGAACGATGGAGAACACCGAAATAACGAACAGCTCGTTCCGCTGAGGGAACTTATACACGAAGCTGCGAAACGGCTATGCGAAAAGACCGGGAATTGTCAATATGAACTCAGGAGGGTGCAGCGCCAACAGCTTCCCAAGTCGAGGCCGTTTGAAACGGGACAACCCGCTTCATGATGCGTCGAAATTTGAGGACGGACGTATCAGTTGAAGGTTCTTCATCGCCATTTCAGTTCTATATCCAGGGACGGATTTGACATTCATTATCTTACGGAAAGTCAATTTCCCGCACCACCGACACCACATCCCCCGCCCCCGGCCGGGTCAGGCTGAATTCGCCGCGGTATCTGCCTGGCGTCCAGCTCGCTCCTCTTGTCTTGCCTACGTAGCGCATGGCCTGGGCCTGATCGCGTTCCTGGGTTGATTGGGCTTCGGCCAGTACTGCGCCGTCCGGAGCGGTGAGGCGCAGAGTCCAGACATCGCCGCGTTTCGGGCCGAAAACCTGCGCACCGAAGACAATCACCTGCGGGTCGCCGGCCCGGCCCTCGATCCAGCCCTGGCGACGCAGCATGGCGATGGTGTCCTTTGGGGGCGCGTTGAAGAATCCGGCTTCAAGCAGCCCGCTGGGCCGATACGCCAGGGTGGGAGAGGACTGCGCGGTCTGGCTCCAGAGTGGCTGCCGTGCACCTGCGCAACCATCGGATGAGACCAACCCCGTGAACGGATCAACGGGTTGTTTTGCATGGCGCACGCTAACCTCCAGATGCGGAAACTCGGTGGAACCGGAGAGTCCCACCAGGCCAAGACGCTGTCCGGCCGTGACCTGTTGGCCGGGTTGCACCGCCACCGAACCGTTCTTCAGATGACTGTATTGGGTCTCAAAACCCTCCGCATGCACGACGACCACTGCGTTGCCGGCCTCACGCCCCTTGATCCCGACCTTGCCACGCAGGGAGATCTCGCCCTCCGGCTCGCCGTCCCGCACCGCGCGCACCGTACCATCGGCCACGGCCAGCACGGGCACGCCCTGCTCCATGTCGCCATACGAGACCCGGAAGTCGGTGCCCGTGTGCTTGTCGTAGGAGAGCGGACCACAGGTGTAGTCCGCATACTTCTCCGAAGGGTCATGGTCGTGATAGTTCTGTACCACGCACAGCTCGGACCTGGAACAGTCCAAAGGCAACTCCATCGAAAAAGCCCAGGCCCCGGTCGGCAGAACAATGAGCGCCACCAAGGCGAAAAAAGCCATCGAACGCACAAAGTTCAAGCGGATCATGCGGGGCAAAGCGCAGTGCATTCCGGGACAGATCAAAACCGATGAAATAAAAGCCGGACATTCCATTGACTTTCGCACGGCATCGCTCCTACAAATTTTTGTTATTTTCTGAACACACACGACACGAAGCAATGAGAGAAACTGGAGTCATTATCACACCGACATCATCAGACACTTTTCGAAACAAATAATATCCGAGCACAATCGCAAGAGCAAAATACAAAACCATCGCAAGAACAACAAGCAACAAAAGAACACATGATACATTCAAAATACATTTATACGCAAAATAAAGATTTACACATAAAATCACTATTAATGAGTACTTATTTGCGCGCGTCGCTCACCGACAAACATAGGGACAGAGGAGGATACCCGCCTGGAAATGGCCGCTGAATGCGTTGATCAAAGGAGAATTGGGGTTACTCGATTCGGAGGAAAAGCACGGCTGGCATTGCAGGCAAAACTCTGATATCCAAGCAATACGCGTGTCGCGACCGACAGCGCATCCTCAATCAGGAGACATTATGGACCTTCAATATTGGCACTGGCTGGTTTTCGGCATGATCCTCATGATCGCCGAACTGTTCATCCCGAGCTTCACCATCATCTGGTTCGGGCTCGGAGCATTGACCGTAGGCGCCCTGCTCTGGATTATTCCGGATGTGAGCCTGACCGCCCAACTGCTCTTGTGGACAATCTTTTCAGCCCTGCTCACCATCTTCTGGTTTCTGGTCATGAAGCCACGCATGGTCGACAAGACCAGGGCCGGCATGTCCCGCGAGGCTCTTCTCGGGGAAACCGGACAGGTCATCGGCGTGCCCGAGGGGGATCGGCGAGGAGTTGTGCGTTTCACCAAACCGCTGCTCGGATCAGACGAGTGGGCTTTCATCTGCGATGAACCCGTGCAACTTGGAGATCGGGTCCAGATTCGCGACGTGTCCGGCAACACCCTCATCGTCGCACCAAAACTTTACAGATAAAGCAAGCTTCATCCATTTTATTCAAGAGAGGTTCGTATGTTCAGTCCCGGTCTGACCGTTGTCTTTTTTCTGCTGGCGCTCGTTGTCATCACCATCTTCATGGGCGTACGCATCGTGCCTCAGGGGTTCAAATTCGTGGTCCAGCGTTTGGGCAAGTACCACACCACGCTGGCTCCCGGCCTCAACATCATCATCCCGTACATGGACACCGTCGCGTACAAGGTGACCACCAAGGACATCGTCATGGACATCCCCTCCCAGGAGGTCATCACCCGTGACAACGCGGTCATCATCACCAACGCGGTGGCCTACATCAACATCGTGTCGCCGGAAAAGGCCGTGTACGGGGTCGAAGACTACCGCATGGCCATCCAGACCCTGGTGCAGACATCCCTGCGTTCCATTGTCGGCGAAATGGATCTTGACGACGCCCTGTCCTCCCGTGACCGGATCAAGGCCAGGCTGAAGGAGACCATCTCCGACGACATCTCGGACTGGGGCATCACGCTCAAGACCGTGGAAATCCAGGACATCAACCCGTCCGACACCATGCAGCACGCCATGGAAGAGCAGGCTGCGGCCGAACGCGCCAGGCGCGCCACGGTAACCAGGGCCGAGGGCGACAAGTCGGCGGCCATCCTGCAGGCCGACGGACGCCTGGAAGCATCCCGCCGCGACGCCGAGGCCAAGGTCGTGCTGGCTGAAGCGGACAGGGAGGCCATCGCCAAGGTAGCCGAAGCCACCAAGGGCGGCGAACTGCCGCTCGTCTTCCTGCTGGGCCAGCGCTACGTGGACGCCATGCGCAAGATGGCCGAGAACAACAACTCCAAAATCATCGTCCTCCCCGCCGACCTGCCCGCGGCAGTGCGCGGCATCATGGGCACGCTCGGCAAATAGAGAAGGCAATGTTCCTGCCCTCAGCCCGAGAAGGCACGGCCGGCATCCCCGGCCGTGCCTTCTGAAGTGTTGACCCCGCCCCATCCTCCTGCACCCGATGCGGCCTCAATCGGAATCGACGAGGTGATTTTGCCGGACAAATTGAAGTGCTACGATGCCTCGTCTGGATTGTCACAGCAGTGGCAGCCGTAGCCGCCATCCGCCGAACAAACGCATCGCAGCCGTGTATAGAACTCATTCTGGACACGTTACTCGTGTAATATCGAGAGGATTTGCAGTGCACGAAAAAAAATTCGACCCAAAGAAACTGGAAAAGCTGAACAACCCGCAGCGACTCCTGGACATTCCGCCAGCCTATATCTGGAACAAGCTGAACAGACCCAAAGCAGACGTGCTTCTCGAAATAGGCGCCGGAACGGCCTTTTTCAGCGTGGCCTTTCTTCAGCACGCCAAGCCTTCAAAAATGTATGCCTGCGATGTGTCCGAAGTGATGCTCAACTGGATGCATGAAAACATCGTTCCAAATTTTCCCGGTATCATCCCGATCCAAAGCGAGGAAAACTCGATTCCACTCGCCGACGAAATTGCCGACGTTGTTTTCACGATCAATCTTCATCATGAACTGGACAATCCAGCCCTGATACTTGCGGAGGCTTTCAGAACATTGAAGCCCGGCGGGACCGTTTTCATCGTCGACTGGAAAAAACAAAGCATGACCGAAGGTCCACCAACGGAAATCAGATGCGCACCCGAGCAGGTCATGGAACAACTTCTCAATGCCGGTTTCAAGAACGTGGATGTTTTCGACGAATTGCCGAAGCATTTCCTGCTGGTCGGGGAGAAGGAAGGTCAGAACACATGAGCGCGGATCAACCGGATCCCCGCTCAGGCAATTCCAGCAGCTTCCCGACGGCCCGGACGGCTCCCCCTCAGGAGGTGACAACCTCCACTCCCCGCGCTATGGGGAATCCGGCCTGAAACATGAGGCCCATCAATAACCCTCAACCCCGGAGTCTGGATGTTCAGCGCATCATTGGATTTTGTCGGCACGCTCCGCAGGGGCGACGCCCGGTGATCTAGCCGGGCCGTGGCCCCTGCCCCGTCCTCAATTGATTCATCACGAGGAGGAGCATCATGGGCTACACCAACGCCACGGAAGTTTTGCCGAAGACCGTTCTGGAGGCAGTGCAGAAGTATATCGATGGCCAGTGCGTATACATCCCGCGGCGGGATGACCGCAGAAGAGCCTGGGGAGAAGAGACGCAGACACGCGCGAACATAACGGCCAGAAACCGCGAGATCCATGCCCGGCACGCCCGGGGCATGGGGGTGCGGGAACTGGCCGAGCAGTTCTACCTTTCCCCCAAGACCATCGCCAAAATTCTCCGCGCACGAACCGCCGGAAGGTGAAAAAAGCGCCACGGGCCAGTCCCGTGGCGCTTTTTTGTTTCACAACCGTCCCGGGGCGGGACGGACGCATCGCAGTCGTGTACTCCCCGATCAAACAAACACGGAGATATGAACATGACCTTTGATTCGACCACACTGTTTTCCCGCCAATTCCAGCTCCAGACCATGATGGGGCCAAACTGCCTGCGCATCCTGGATGAACTGCTCGCCCGCGTCGATCTGCCACCCAAAGCCCGCGTGCTGGACCTTGGCTGCGGCATGGGCCTGACCTCCATGGCCCTGGCCAAGGGCTACGGCTGCACCGTGACCGCCGCCGACCTGTGGATTCCGGCCGAGGACAACGCCCGGCGCTTCGCCGAGGCAGGCCTCTCGGACCGCATCACGGCCGTGCACTGCGAGGCCCGCGCCCTGCCCTTCGAGCCGGAGTCCTTCGACGTTGTGGTCAGCATCGACGCCTGGCATTACTTCGCCGCGGACTCGGCATTCTTGACCACGCACCTGCTCCCCATGCTCAGGCCCGGCGGCCTGCTTGCGGTCGGCGTCCCCGGCCTGCGCCACGCCTTCGACGCCGTGCCGGATGACCTGCGCCCCTACTGGGTGGACGGCATGAACTTCTGCACCCTGCAGTGGTGGCGGGAGATGTGGCTGCAATGCACGGGACTGAACCTGCGCGAGGCCTTCGACATGGGCTGCCATGACCGGGCCTGGGCCGAATGGCTGGAGAGCGACAACGAGCACGCCAAGACCGACGTCGTCATGATGGACATGGAAGGGGGCCGCTATTTCGCCACTCACGGCCTGATCGGCGAAAAACGGGACTGGTGAGACCCGTCATGACCCCGGACCGCCTCGGCTTCGACCCTTGGTTTGCGGCTCATACCCCTGAGTCACAGCCCGAGGGCTGCGCGATCGCCCGCGTCTGCGCGGTCGATCGCGGCTCGTATTGCCTCAGAAACGAGTACGGCGACGTACCGGCGGAGCTGTCCGGGAAGCTCTTCCACCAGAACGAGCGGACGGCTGACCTGCCTTGCGTCGGGGACTGGGTCACGGCGCAGTATTACGACCACGACAGGGCCGCCATCATCCACCAGGTCTTTGCGCGCAAGACCTACCTGCGGCGAAGGGCCGCGGGCGGCAGCGCCAATCAGCAGATGATCGCCGCCAACGTCGACATCGCCTTCATTGTCCAGTCAGGCCATTTCGACTTCAATCCCAACCGGCTGGAGCGGTACCTGATCATGGCCGCGGACGGACAGGTGGAACCGATTGTCCTCCTGACCAAAACGGACCTGCTGACGGAAGAGGAGCTTGAACACCGGCTTGCGATCATCGCCTCCGTGACCACGGCCCGAACCATCGCCCTGAGCAGCGTGACCGGCGCAGGGCTCGAGGAAATCCGGGGCGCCCTTGCTGCAGGAAAAACCTGCTGCCTGCTCGGCTCCTCGGGCGTGGGCAAGACGACGCTCATCAACCGCCTCGTGGGCCTGGACGCCTATGCGACCCGGAACGTCAGCGCCACGGGCGAAGGCACCCACACGACCACCCGCCGCCAACTCATCCTGCTTGAATCCGGCGCCATGCTCATCGACACGCCCGGCATGCGGGAACTGGGCGTCCTCGGGGCCGGGGACTGCGTGGACATGGGTTTCGGGGAGATGGCCGCCCTGGCCTCGGCCTGCCGGTACGCTGACTGCACGCACCGGCACGAGCCCGGCTGCGCCGTGCGGGCCGCCATCGAACGCGGCGACCTGCTGAAGGAGCGCTATGCCAATTACCTCAAGCTCAGGAAGGAAGCGGAATACAGTGAGATGTCGTCGCTGGACAAACGCAGGAAGGACAAGACTTTTGGCAAGCTCGTAAAGTCGGTGAAAAAAGGGATGAAGCGCTGAGCGGCGGAAAAACAAGCCCCTCACCTGTCCAGGTACGCAGCGGGCCCGGATTGTCTTTGTTCTTCACATCCCGCCACTTCAAAAACAGTCCGGACATGTGGGAACAACAGCCTGCTATTTCCCAGGCAGTTTCAGATGATCGAGCACCTTCTGGTGCGCCAGTTTCGACTTCTCCGTCTCCAGGGACGGTATCTCATCGCGATCCACGTAGCGGATGGCCGCGCACGGACACATCTCGACGCAGGCCGGGCCCATGCCTACCTGACGCCGCTGGGCGCACATGTCGCACTTGGCGACCATGACCCCGCGGTCGGTCTCGAACATGGCGCTGTGCGGACAGGCCAGGATGCAGTTCTTGGTCTGGCAGCCACGGCAGAGCATGGACTGCAGGATCATGGCCCCGTCCTTGTCCCGTTTCAGCGCCCCTCGCGGACAGGCGTTGGCGCACTTGGGATTTTCGCAGTGCTGGCAATACAGGGGCACCATGACCCCGTCCACGGTGCGGGTCATGTGTATGCGCGAGGTGTCGTTGGTGAAGCGGCACACGTATTCGCAGGTCTCGCAGCCGATGCACAGGCTATAATCGATATAGAGGGTTTTCTGCCCGCTCATGTCAGCTCCTGAATCCCGCTTCGTTGGTCACAAGATCATTGTAATCGTACGCATCGAGCCTGTCCTGGGCCTTCAAATCCAGCCAGTTGGCCAGGGAACGGGCCGCGCGCAGGCCGCTGTAGACCGCCTTGCCGATCTTGCTCGGGCCGCTCAGGGCGTCACCGGCCACGAACACGTTCTCGATGGCGGTCATGTGCAACCAGCGCACCTCGCCCTTGCGCACGTTCTCAAGGCCGAGCTCCTTGGCGAACGGCGGCGTGGCCGTCTCGCCGATGGCGGCGACCACCAGATCCACGGGCAGGACAGAAACCTCCGTCCCGTTCTGGCCGGGACGGGAAATTTCGAGACCCTCGACCTTGCCCCCGCCCAGGACCTGAAGCGGCGTGGTGCGATCCAGCCACTCCACGCCCATCTTCCGCAACTGCTCGATCTCAAAGGCTCCGCACGGCGCTTCGCGACTGGTGCGCCGATAGATCTGATAGACCTTGGCCGCGCCGAGATGAATGGCGCTGTGAGCCACATCCACAGCCGAATGCCCGGCTCCGATGACGGCCACTGTCTTGCCCGCGACATCGGGGAGCTTCACGTTGGGCGCGCTGTATTTGACGGCGCGGATGGGGAAAAGAAATTCAAGGCCCGAGAAAACGCCGGGCAGGGTCTCGCCGGGGATGCCAAGCTTGCGTGAACGCCAGGAGCCCGTGCAGATCATGATGGCGTCGTGCTTCTTGACCATGTCGCCAAAACCCAGGATCTCGCGGCAGAAATGATCGCCCTCCTCGTCATGCAGGGGACCGCTGCAGCAGATTTTGGTGTGGGTGTGGAAGATGACGCCCGCCTTTCTTTCGAGGTGGCGTGCGCCGAGGTCGATGCGCTCCTTGGGGATGCGGTATCCGGGGATGCCGAAGAGCATGAGCCCGCCGGGCTTGGGCAGCTTGTCATAGACTTCGACCTGATAGCCCAGGCAGGACAGATAGCCCGTGGCGGCCAGCCCCGAGGGACCCGCGCCGATGATGCCGACGCTGCGGCCATTGGGTGCGGCCGGTTCGGAACACAGGAAATTGAAATTAATCGGCTCCATGAGCCCTCCCGCTTATGTCCATGACTGTATTGAAACCGTCTGTTCCGGGCCTGGATCTTTGTCAAGAAAGAGTAATCATTCACAATGTCAGGGGCTGATGAGCTGAAAGAAGTTGTGTTTTTTTGATCTGTGTCAAAGCCCAGGGCTCCGCTTCCCCGTAAACACCTTCTCAACACAACAACACCACCCCAACCACGGAGGCTACTCCTCATGTTTTGTAATCAGTGTGAACAGACCGCCAAAGGAACCGGATGCACCAAGGTCGGCGTTTGCGGCAAGCAGCCCGAAGTCGCAGCCCTCCAGGATCTTCTCATCTACGCTCTGCAGGGATTGTCCCAGATCACCGTGCAGGCGCGCGCCAAGGGCATCTCCGACCCGGCCGTGAACCGCTTCATCAATGAAGGCGTCTTCTCGACCCTGACCAACGTTGACTTCGACCCGGCCCGCTTTCAGGTTCTCATCAACCAGGCAGTGGCTCACCGCGAAGCGATCAAGGCCAAGGCTGGCGTGAACGTTGACAGCCCCGCCGCCACCTTCGCTCCGGCCGCAACCCTGGAAGGCCTCGTTGCCCAGGGCGAGCAGCACGGCATCGCCGAAGCTCTGGAAGCCCACGAAGACCTGCGCTCCCTGAAGCAGATCCTCATTTACGGCCTGAAGGGCGTGGCAGCTTACGCCGATCACGCCGCCATCCTCGGCCATGAAGACGAGAGCGTGTACGAATTCGTACAGCGCGCCTTGGTGGCCAGCCTCGAAAAGCTGGGCGTCGACGAACTGGTCGGCCTGTGCATGGAATGCGGCACCGCCAACCTCAAGGCCATGGAGATCCTGGATGCGGCCAACACCGGCACCTACGGCCACCCGGTCCCGACGGAAGTTCCGCTCGGACCCAAGAAGGGCAAGGCCATCCTGGTTTCCGGCCATGATCTGAAAGACCTGGGGCTGCTGCTGGAACAGACCGCTGGCAAGGATATCAACATCTACACCCACGGCGAAATGCTGCCCTGCCACGGCTACCCGGAGCTCAAGAAACACGCGCACTTCCACGGTCATTACGGCACGGCCTGGCAGAACCAGCAGAAGGAATTCGCCGAATTTCCCGGCGCCATCCTCATGACCACCAACTGCATCCAGAAGCCCGTGGAATCCTACCATGGCAACATCTACACCACCGGTCTGGTCGGCTGGCCCGGCGTGACCCATGTGGGCAAGGATTTCTCGGAGGTCATCGACAAGGCCCTGGCCATGCCCGGATTCGCGGCCGATGAAGACAAGGGCTCCGTGCTGACCGGCTTCGCCCGCAACGCGGTCCTCGGTGTGGCCGACAAGGTCATCGCGGCCGTCAAGAGCGGCGACATCCGCCACTTCTTCCTCGTGGCCGGTTGCGACGGCGCCAAGCCCGGCCGCAACTACTATACGGAATTCGTGGAAAAGGTCCCGACCGACTGCATCGTGCTGACCCTGGCCTGCGGCAAGTTCCGCTTCTTCGACAAGAAGCTCGGCGACATCGGCGGCATCCCGCGCCTCCTGGACATCGGCCAGTGCAACGACGCCTACTCCGCCATCCAGATCGCCTCGGCCCTGGCCGGTGCTTTTGGGTGCGGCGTGAACGACCTGCCCCTGTCCATGGTCCTGTCCTGGTACGAGCAGAAAGCCGTGGCCATCCTGCTGACCCTGCTCAGCCTCGGCATCAAGGGCATCCGCCTCGGGCCCACCCTGCCCGCCTTCATCACCCCGACGGTGCTGAACGTGCTGGTCGAAAACTTCGACATCAAGCCCCTGACCACCCCGGACGAAGACCTGAAAGCCATCCTCGGCTGATCTCAGCCCTGCACCCCTCCATCCACCAAGGCCGTGCCCCGCGCACGGCCTTGTTTTTTTTGGAGCGACGGCGAAACCATGTCGAGTAACGCCTCATAACGCGCTCCCCGGTTGACACCGCTGCCCGTTATGGCCACAGGGTTGGTATTGATCGCCCAACCTGAAACAAACCGGACTTGCGCTCATGGAATACATCAACAGGCTCCTGGCCAGGGGCGAGCACTTCGTGACAAGGTCCATCGTGCATGCCCGGCGTGAAGACACGCCCGCTCCGTGGTTCGTGATCCGTCTGCTGCGGACCCTCCTCTTCGCGGCCCGGGATTTTGATACACGCCAGGGCTCCCTGCAGGCATCCGCCCTGACCTTCTACACCCTCCTGTCTCTGGTGCCGCTCGCGGCCATGGCTTTCGGCGTCGCCAAGGGCTTCGGACTTGAACAGCTGCTCGAAGAAGAGCTTCTCCGAAATTTTGCGGCGCAACAGGAGGTGGTCCAGCAGGTCATCACCTTCGCCCGAAACATGCTCGACAACACCAAGGGCGGCCTCATCGCCGGCATCGGCGTCATCGTCCTGTTCTGGTCCGTGATCAAGGTTCTTGGCAGAATCGAGAACAATTTCAATCGAATATGGGCTGTCCCCTCACGCCCGATGGCGCGCAAACTGAGCGACTACCTGGCCATCATGCTCATCGCGCCCATGCTCCTGATCATGTCCGGGAGCGTCACGGTCTTCATCGCGTCCCAGGTGCGGGCCATATCCTCTCAAGTCGGCATGCCCGGCGTGCTCGACCCGGCCGTCTCCCTGGGTCTGGGCTTCGCCCCCTACCTGCTGCTCTGGACCCTCTTCACCCTGCTCTACCTGATCATGCCCAATACCCGCGTCCAGTTCGGAGGCGCGCTGCTGGCCGGCATCCTGGCCGGATCGGCGTACCAGATCCTGCAGGTCAGCTACATCGCTTTTCAGATCAACGTGGCCAGCTACAACGCCATTTACGGCAGCTTCGCGGCCCTGCCCCTCTTTTTGATCTGGCTGCAACTGAGTTGGCATATCGTTCTTTTCGGGGCCGAGATCGCCCACTTTTTTCCCCATTCGGACACCGTCGCGGCAGAGCCGAAATGGCGCGAGCGGAGCATGGCGCAAACCAGGCTCCTGGCGCTGGCGATCTGCCATGAAATCGTACAACGCTTTCACCGCGATGAATCGAGCTTAAGCGAAGAAAGCATTGCCTCGGAGTTTGACATGTCCCGCGGTGAAGCCTCCGAAATCATCGACATGCTGGTTCACGCACACCTCCTGCACCGGGTTCAGCCCGAAGGGGACGAAGTCCCCCATCTGCAGCCAGCCCGCGACAGCGCCAACATTACCGTCCGGGACGTGCTCGATGCCCTCGACAATGTGCATGCGAACCCGCGCTTTCACCATGAGCACCCAAAGCTTGCGGCCATGTCCGCGTGCCTGCAGACGATCCGAGACGAACTCGACCGCACTGCCGCCCAAAGATTGCTGCGCGATATCGAGCCTGCGCAATGCCCGGGGGACAGCCCTGTAGATGCTTTGAAGAAAAATTAATCAATTTTGTTTAAACAAGCCCAAATTGATCGCCAACAATTCGGAATGAAATTACAAAAAAGTAAACTTAAGCAAGATTCAACCATCAAGCCGAATGAATCTTTCCATGCAGCCCAATCTTCCAGCCACCCATTTTTAGCCACAACCATCAGATATTAAAAAATTTTATCTTTCAATCCGGCAGTAAAGCCCTGCGTATGCCAAAGCTTCGCTCCCGTTGACCATTGCGGCATCCTTGTTGCTTGTGCCCCGGCATGAGCACCTCCACCTGTTCCACCGAACTGCGCGTCCTCCTGGCCATCAGCAAAATCATCGATCAAGCCTTGGACCTGGAAAGCGCCCTGGAATCCATCCTGAAGATCCTGTCCGACACCATGAGCATGCGCCGGGCCACGGTCACACTCTACGACCCCCAATCCGGCCGCCTGGCCATCTCCACCTCCTACGGCCTCTCGGATCAGGAAAAGCAGCGCGGCGTGTACCGCATGGACGAAGGCATCACCGGGATCGTTTTTCGCACAGCGAGGCCCTATGTGGTCCCGGACATTTCCCTGGAACCCCTTTTTCTGGACAAGACGGGCACACGGCGCATCAGCCAGGAGCGCATCTCCTTCGTGGGAGTACCCATCCTGCTGCACGGCAGCCCCATCGGAGTCATGAACGTGGACCGGGTCTTCACGGGCCAGGAGCAGCTCGATGCAGACACGGAGTTTCTGACCGTCGTGGCCACGCTCATTTCACAGTTCCTCAGTCTGAACGAAAAAGTAAAAAACAGGGAGGCAGCCCTCAAGCAGGAAAACACCTCCCTGAAATACCAGATCGCCAAGGAAAACCACGGCCCGTACATCGTGGGCAAGAGCCAGTCCATGCTCGAAGTGGAGCAGTACGTGGCCAAAGTCGCCATCACCAAGGCCACGGTGCTGCTTCTGGGTGAATCGGGGACGGGCAAGACCCTCATCGGCCGCATCATCCATGAACTTTCCGACCGCAAGACCCACCCCTTCATCAAGGTCAACTGCGCGGCCATCCCCGAAAACCTGCTCGAAGCCGAGCTCTTCGGGTACGAAAAAGGAGCCTTTACCGGAGCCAACAGCGCCAAACCCGGACGCTTTGAAGACGCGCACCTGGGCACCATCTTCCTGGACGAGATCGGCGAACTGCCCCTGACCCTGCAGTCCAAACTGTTGCGCGTGCTGCAGGAGCGGGAGTTTGAACGCATCGGCAGCAACAAGACACGCAAAGTCGATGTCCGCATCATCAGCGCCACCAACCGCGATCTTGACCACCTCGTCGGCCAGGGCCTCTTCCGGGAAGACCTGTTTTATCGTCTGAACGTCTTTCCGGTGCACGTGCCGTCCGTACGGGAACGCAAGGAAGACATTCCGCGCCTCCTGAATCACTTTCAAAAGGAAATGGAGCGCGAATATGGCCGCAGCCTGACCCTGACCACCGATGCCCTGAACCTCCTCCTGGCGTACGAGTGGCCCGGCAATGTGCGCGAGTTGGAAAATCTGGTGGAGAGACTTGTCATCTTGACCGACGACAAGGCCGTGGAAGCGGACCTGATTCGCGGCTTTCTGACGCAGGAGATCCACCGCCCCGCTGCCGCCAGACCCATGCATGAGCAACCCGTGCAACCCGATCAATGCCAACCGCTCAAGGAGACTGAACGCAAGGAAGTCCTGGCGGCCTTGAAGCGCAACGCATGGATTCAATACAAGGCCGCCCGGGAACTCAACCTCACGCCGCGCCAGATGGGTTACCGCGTCAGGAAATTCAATCTTGAAGAGCTCATCGCCAAAGGGCGCGTCGAGCACCGCAGGCAACAACCCTGACCCCAGGGCCAGGTCAAATTCAACCCCGACATTATGAATTTGACCTGGCCTCCCTCCTTCACTATCCCCGCCCTTCCGTGATAGAAGCAGGACAGCGCTCCCCACGGCCCAAACTTGGGCCGCAAGCCTGCCTGGCCGCAGATTTGCGGAGCAATTCTTTGCCCTTGACGAGCGCCATTGAAAAGCACAATTGGAAATACCGAAAATTGCCGCCATCCTTCGGGGCGGAGTTCCATAGCAGGGAGTGCCTAGAATGTTCACACGCAACGGACTGTACGGTCTTGTGGCCGGACTTTTCCTTTTTTTCCACGCCGGGCAGGCAGTGGCCCAAACCGCCACTTTTGGCTTGCAGGATGTCACCGCCATGGCCAAAGAGCTTGCGGCCACACCTTTTCAAGACAACAAGGGGCAGGTGCCCCAGGTTCTCAAAACCCTCTCTTACGACGATTGGCGGGACGTTCGCTTCGTGCCGGAAAAAAGCCTTTGGCGCGACGAGAAGCTGCCCTTTGAGCTGCAGTTCTTCCACCCCGGCCTGTTCTACGACCGCGCTGTCGCCATCAACGTGGTGGACAAGAACGTCTCCTCACGGCTGGCTTTCGACACCGCCGCCTTCAATTACGGGAAAAACAGCTTCGCCGGCGAGATCCCGGCCGACATGGGCTATGCCGGATTTCGAATCCATACGGCCATCAACACGAAGAACTATCTCGATGAGTTCCTTGTCTTCCTGGGGGCAAGCTATTTCCGTGCTGTGGGCAAAGGTCAGCATTACGGCCTGTCGGCCAGAGGGCTGGCCATCGACACCGCGGAACACACCGGAGAGGAGTTTCCCTTCTTCAAGGAATTCTGGATCGTAAAGCCCGGCAAAAAAGACAAATCCATTGTCATCTACGCGCTGCTCGATTCAAGCCGGGTCACGGGCGCTTTCAAATTCGAGTCCACAGCCGGGGCGGAAACCGTCGTCGATGTCGAGTCCGTCCTGTTCCTGCGTGAACCTGTCGCCAGACTGGGCATCGCACCCCTGACCAGCATGTTCATCTTCGGCGAGAACTCCAATCCTCGCGTGAGCGACGATTTTCGGCCTGAAGTCCATGACTCCGACGGCCTCATGGCCAAGTTTGAAAACGACGAGTGGATCTGGCGGCCATTGCAGAATCCCAAATCCCTCTCCGTCAATGTCTTCAACGCGCCAAACATCCGGGGCATGGGCCTCATGCAGCGCGACACGGAATACTTGAACTACATCGACCTTGAAGCCCGCTACGAAGCCCGGCCCAGCGTCTGGATCGAGCCCAAGGGCGACTGGGGCCCCGGACAACTGCATCTGGTCCAGATTCCCTCGCCGGAAGAAATCCACGACAACATCGTCAGTTTCTGGGCTCCGGAGACTACTCCCCAGCCCGGCCAGCCCGTCAAGTTTGACTACCGCCTGCGCTGGTCCAGCCCCAAGCGCGTGGACTCTCCCGAAGGTCAGGTCACCTTTACGCGCACTGGCAAAGGAAAAACGGAAACCTCACGACTCTTTGTTCTGGAATTCCAGGGCGGCAAGCTCGACGATCTGCCCGATGACGCGGCCCTGGACGCCAACGTGTGGGTCGGATTGGGCGGAAAGCTGCTGGAAAAGCACGTTTACAAGAATCCGGTCAACGACAGCTGGCGTCTGGTTTTTGAAATCGAACCGGATTCAACCTCCGCCCTGTCCATGATGCTGCCGGACAAGCGCCCCTTCATCGAGATGCGGGCAACTCTGCAGCACGGCGTGACTCCGCTGACCGAAACATGGACCTACGCCATCAAACTTTGATGAACACGGACACGGATATCCCCTTGCGCGCTCAATTCGACGCTTCAGACATGTACCGCCCTCCAGTGGAAACCCCGGCAGCTATTCTGGAAGCTCGCATGGAAGCTGCCGGCCGCAGAATCGCGACCTATCTCAGGCATCTGCCCCTGCCCGAAAGAAGCCGCCACGAACTGGCCCTCAAAACCCTGACGCAACTCGCTGAGGATCCAGGCGACAACCCCTGTCAGGCCGAGGCCCGAGGCATGAAGATCCTGCGCGAGTTGCTGGCGGCACAAACGATCCCCCTTTTTGTGGTACCGGCTCCGCCTTTGAAGCGCGGACACATGAGGCCGGAAGAAATGGATCGGCGTCCCTGGGTGCGTGTCTTCATGCGGGTTTGGCAGCCGCTCTGGATCATGTCCGCATCCTTTTTCAACACGTGCCTGATCGATTTTTTGCTGTACCTCCTCATCCTGGCCGGATTGTATGCCATCAGCACACCATTCTTCTAGTCCAGGGACGCAGTCCCTTTTTTTCAGAGCAATGCGGGCCTCCCGAACGCCTTTGCAAACTTTTGTCATGCCCGGCCCGGTGACAGCCCCCAGCATGGCGTGGCCCCTTTATCAAGGAATTTCATGAAACGCGAATTCTTGAACGAACCATGGCGCAAGATCGCCAGCCGCCGCAGGTTCCTGCTCCTGGCCCTGGTCCTGACTCCCGCCCTGCTCGCCGCCAGCGTCATGGGTTCTCTGTTGCCGCACCGGGGCAGCACCCTGCTCGAAGCGTCCATCATTTTCGTCTACTGCATCCTTTTCATGTGGATTTCTCTGGGATTCTGGACCGCACTGGCCGGCTTTTGGACCTTGCTCAAAAAAGACGACCGCTTTGCCGTGACCCGTTCTCGCGGAGAACTTGACGCGCCCATCCGCCCCCATGTCAAAACCGCCATTCTTTTTCCCGTCTGCAACGAAGACCCCGAACGGATCATGGCCGGAATTCAGGCCGTGTGGCGCTCCCTGGCGCGGCTTGGCGCGGCGGACAGGTTTGACATCCACATCCTGAGCGACTCCAGCGACCCGGACCGATGGGTTCAGGAGGAATCCGCATGGAACCGTCTGTGCACGGAACTGTCCGCGCATGGGCATATCTTTTATCGCCGCCGCCGCATCAACCTGAAGCGCAAGAGCGGCAACGTGGCCGACTTCTGCCGCCGTTTTGGCGCTCACTACGTCTACATGATCGTCTTCGACGCCGACTCGGTCATGTCCGGAGAGACGCTGATCCGCATGGTCCGCATCATGGAGCGTCGGCGCAACGTCGGCATCCTGCAGACCGCTCCGGCCTGCACCGGGCGCGAAACCCTCATTGCCCGCGCCCAACAGTTCGCCAACAGGGCATACGGCCCCATGTACGCGGCCGGTTTACATCATTGGTTTCTTGGCGACGCCCAGTTCTGGGGACACAACGCCATCATCCGGGTCAAGCCGTTCATAAAACACTGCGCCTTGTCCCGGCTGCCCGGCAAGCCGCCTCTGGGCGGCGACATTCTGTCCCATGATTTCGTGGAATCGGCGCTCATGCGCAGAGCCGGATATTCAGTCTGGCTGGCTTATGATCTCGAAGGCAGCTACGAGGAAGTTCCACCCAATCTGCTGACAGAACTCAAGCGCGATCGCCGCTGGTGCCAAGGCAACCTGCAGCATCTGCGTCTGGTCTTCACTCGTGGCATCTTTCCAGGACACCGAGCCCTGTTTCTGAACGGCGTCATGGCCTACGGCTCGGCCCTGCTCTGGTTCCTGTTCCTCGCCCTGGCCACCACCGAGGCAATCATGGAGGCGCTGGTCCAGCCCGACTACTTCACGCCGACCAAGTCTCTCTTTCCTGTCTGGCCGGTCTGGGACCCCATGCCTGCGCTGAGTCTCTTGGCGGGAACGGCGGTCATCCTTTTTCTGCCCAAGGTCTGTGCGTTGCTGCTGGCTCTCTTCAAGGGACGTCGAAAACAGTTTGGCGGGTTCTTTGCGCTGTGCGGGAGCATTTTGTCCGAGGTCATCCTCTCCACATTGCTCGCGCCGGTACGCATGCTCTTCCACAGCAAATACGTGTTCCTGACTCTGCTCGGCATGGGCATCGGCTGGGGAACCCAACAGCGCGACGACGCAAGCACAAGCTTCTGGGACGCACTGCGCTTCCATGGCGGGGGCACCCTGCTCGGACTGATCTGGGGTGTGGCTCTTTTTCAGATCAATCGGGTTTTCTTCTGGTGGAGTTCACCGCTGGTCATCTCCCTGCTTTTGTCCATTCCGGTCTCCATGCTCACCAGCCGTGCAGGAATGGGGCGCCTCTTCCGCAAATTCAGACTCTTCACCACCCCCGAGGAAGTCCGTTTGCCGCGCGAATACGAGGATATCGAAGACTACCTGCAGAAAACAGCGCAAGACCGAACCAGCTTCGGCATTCCCGCAGAGGAAGGCTTCGTGCGCGCAGCAGTGGTGCCCGCCATCAACACATTGCACCGCTGCCTGCTGCGCGGCGCGCGCTTCCTCGCGCCGGAGATCGGCCAGCGCCGCGACAAGATCCTGGACAAAGTGGTGCAAAACGGCCCAGGCGCGCTCAGCAAGAAGGAAAAAAAGGAACTCCTTTACGATGGTGAACGCATGGCACGCCTGCACGAGCATATCTGGGAGCTTCCCCGCGACGTCCTTGAAAAGCGCTGGAAGGTCCGTCTGGACTGATCCATGGACGCCCCAGGTTCCGCCGAAATACCCTGGCACCAGAAAGCGCTCAGCCATCCCGCAGCGCTTTCCAACCCATGATCCATCGTTCTTTTAGATCCCTCTTTCCAATCCGCAGCGGAGTCGTCTCGGCTGTGGATTGGAATCATTCAAACCTTCCACCAGAACACGATCCGCGCACACCGAGTACGCCTGCCAGCTTGCGCGCTACGCTCCACTCTAAGAGAAGTTCAATTCCGCGTCTCGAATAGTCTACGGGTCCTGAAAAATGCATGGACGCACTCATGCGGACACGAACCCGACCGAGTAAACGCACGCTCGTTTTCTCGTTCTCTGAAGTGACACCCAGACTCATTCCCCGTGAGCCGATAATCGGAAGGAGTGAATGCTCGCTCGCAACAAGGAGCGATCTCCCGCTTCGGGGACGCGACAATGACCCCACCACCGCCCGCAAATCTTATCCACGCCCCAGACACACCAGTTCAAAGGCCAAAAAAAAGCCCCACCGAGGTGGGGCCTTGAAAGGAGCGTGAACTCCTCCCGGATAGAACTAGTTGGCGCTAGCCTTGAATTCGTCGCGTCTGTTCTTGGACCAGGCAGCTTCGTTGGAACCCTGCACGGCAGGATATTCTTCACCGTAGCTGATGATGGACATCTTGGAAGAATCAACTCCCATCAGGACCAGAAATTCATAAGCAGCACGAGCTCTGCGTTCGCCAAGAGCCAAGTTGTATTCGTTGGTTCCGCGATCGTCACAATGACCTTCGATCAGCAGGGCCAGAGCAGGATTGGACTTCAGCAGTTCGGCCTTATCCGTGAGGACCTGGCGGGATTCCTGAGACAGCTCATTGGAATCGAATGCGAAATAAATCTTGTCCGCACCAATCTTTTCAATAGCCTGACGCTGCAGTTCAGCAAGACGCTGTGCTTCGAGCTGGGCGGCAGTCAAGCCACCCTGCGCACCGGAACCATCTCCGGAACCAGCTGCGGTAGCACCAGCAGGGGTGGAGCTCACTTTTTTGGAGCAACCGCCAGCCATGGCCAAACAAAACACCAACACGATCAATCCAAAAATGCCTAACTTCTTCATAACTTCCTCCATTAACGAAAAGAAAACCAAACCTCTGCCACTATAATTTCCCCCAGGCCGGGGATGTTGCTTCACCCGGACCGGTTGGAATCAAAATTGGTTCGTCTCCATGCTTTGTCGTCAGATAGATCTGGCTCGGGCCGGATCTGCTTGATGCAAAAGCTATAAAATAGCCGTCTGGAGACCAAGTGGGATCTTCATCACTACCGGCCCCAAATGTCAACTGTCGCTCGCGCCCAGTAGCCAAATCTACCAGAAATAGTTTGTGAATTCCGTTTACCATCTGTGCAAAAACAACCTGGGAACCGTCCGGACTGATGCTCGGGCCGGTATTGTATTTTCCGGTCAGGGAAATGCGTTTCACCTCTCCACTGCCGAGATTTTTCAAAAACACATGAGGATTGCCCAATCTATTTGAAACAAAGACCATCTTCTGCCCGGACCGGTCAAAATCAGGGCTTATGTCAATACCCCAATTTTCTTCCAGAGCGCGTCCAACAGTGAAATCGGATTTAAGTTCGTAAATTTCCGGATTTCCTCTCATATCAAGACTGATCGCAACAGAGCCTGATTTGGTGAACGCAGGCGCGATGAGGGTATTACCGGGTAATCTCTTTGTTTGCAGCGACCGGGACTGACGATCCCAGACACCCATATTATGATGTTTCTTGTCCAAATAAACAAATACCAGCTTCTGACCGTCGTGAGACCACGCCGGACTGACGCAGATTCCGTCCAGATTGGTGACTTTCTGCAGGTTGAGACCCTGTGCAGTGGCCATGTAGATCTGCTTGCGCTGACCTTCCTTTTTGACAAAGGCGATATTCGAGCGGAAAAAGTCACCCTGGCCAGTCAAGGCTTCCATCAAATCCGCACAAAAACGGGCGGCCACTTCCGGTACTTGTTGCTCGGTGGCCACACTGTAACCTTTGCCCACTATCAGGCGCTTGGTATAGACCTCGTAGGCGCGCAGTTCCACCTCACCCACTCCGCCGGGACGGGGAGCCCAGGCCGCGGTGACGATCACGTCAGCCCTGGAGAGCTGGAACTTGTTGAAATCCATATTCTGGGCCACATAGCCCCCGGCCGAAGGTCCACCGACGATATCCCGAGCCGAGAGCATGTTGAAAAACGGCAAGAACGCGCAATTGGCATGAATGCGCTGCTGCAGGTCCACGGGAGAGTTCCCTGCAATGGCGCCCAGCGAGCCCACGCTTTCCTTGGACAGGGGATCTGCCACGAAAAGATTGACCCTGGACTGACCCGGTCCATAGATATCGATGTTCAGCACGTCCGCAGCCGAAGCCGGAGCCACGCAGACAAGCAGAGCACATAGAAGGAGAAAGAGTTTTTTGATCAAGACAGTCTCCTACTGATTTTCCGTATTGTAAAATGTTATGACCAGCGTTGCATCCAAGGTTTCGGGCAACGGCGGCAATTTCTTGGTGTCCTCGACGGCACGCATGACCGATGCATCAAAATCGGATCTTCCGGAACCGTTCAGCATGCGCGCGGCCAAAATTTCTCCACCCTTGTTCAGTTTCAACTCCACGGTCGTGGCCAGCACGACGTTCGAGAGTCTCGGAAACCGCCAATTCTGACGAATGGCCCTGACGACCTGCGTGGCGTAGAATTGATCCAGACTACCCGAAGACACGCCTTCACCGTCACCGTCTTCGGCTGTGCCGTCTCCGCGAGTACCGCGTCCCGACACTTCCCGGCCCAGATCGGCCAAGGCATCGGACAGGGCATCCTTTGAACTACCTTTGGCGCTGCCTTTGGTAGCGCCATCAGAGCCGGTCTTGGCAACCTTGCCCACATCGCCCAGGGCTTGAGCCAGAATCTCTTCCTTGGTTGCCTTCTTCTCGGGCTTGGTCGCGTTTTGGGAGTCCGCCTTGGCGGAAGCCTTTTCGTCCTTGGCTTCCTTCTTGGGCTCTTCCTTCTTCGGTTCCTCTTTTTTAGGATCTTCCTTCTTGGGCTCTTCCTTCTTTGGTTCCTCGGGCTTGGTCTCCGCCACCTTGGTGGCGTTCTCCGTCTCCAAAGGGATAGCCTTGGCCGCGTCGGTGGGGACAGCCTTTTTCTCGGGTTTCTTCGGCTCTTTGGGAGCCTTGACCTCGGGAGCCTCTTTGGGAACAGCCTTTTGCAGGGCTTCCTGGGGCGATGCCTGCTTGGGTGCGCTCTTGGCGCCAGGCTTGCCCTTGTTTGGCGCGCCGACGATGTCGACCTCGTACATTCTCTTGTTCAGATTGAGTTTAATGTGTGAACCTGTGGAGACATAGGCCCCGCCGACGAGCACTATCAAATGCAAGGCGATGGAAAAGACCCAACTCAGATGACGCAGCGATTTGAACACGACAACGCCTTTTCCTAGGGTTTCTCTTCCTCAGGTTCCGCAACAACACCCAGCTTTTGAACGCCTGCGGCCCTGACTTCCGCCATTACCTTGACGACCACGCCGTATGCGACATCCTTGTCGGCCTGAAGATAGAGGAGTTTTCCTTGCTGAAATTCCATACGCTTGAGATGATTCCCCAAATCTTCAATCTTGACCTCATATTTATCCAGCTTGATGGTCCCATTCTTGAGAACCTGCAACACCACTGTGTCACTGTCCTCGGGCAGGGACTCCACCGCCTTGGTTTCCGGCAGGTCCACTTCCACGCCTTGCGTCAACATCGGGGCCGTCACCATGAAAATGATGAGCAGCACGAGCATGACGTCGACAAAAGGCGTGACGTTGATTTCCGCCAAAAATCCTGTTCCTGAATTTACCTTCATGGTTTATTCACTCCGCTTGTTCATCCAGGGCAATTCAAGCTGAGCACGATTCAAAAATTCACTGGCGAAACATTCCATTTCCGTCTGCACTGTGTTGATCATGCCAAGGAAGGTATTGTAGGCGATGGTCGCCGGAATGGCTACGGCCAGTCCGATGGCCGTGGCCACCAAGGCCTCCGAAATACCGGGCGCGACAGCCGCCAGGGCAGCAGTCTTCATCTGGCCGATGGCATGAAACGAATTCATGATGCCCCAGACCGTGCCAAAAAGGCCGATGAACGGGGCCGCATTGGCGCAGGTCGCAAGGAATGCCAAAGACTTGGACATCTCGCCAAGACTTTCACTCACGCCCTGCTCCAGCACCCGGCGCAGATTGTCCCCGGCAACCCTGAACTTCAGATTGGGGTGGATGACAGACTGCTCCAGCCGTCTGAATTCCTGCAGCCCTCTCTTGGCGATGGGGTACAGGGCGGAATTGCCTTGCTCGCGCAGAGTCTGCACTCCGTCGGCCAGATTCGTCGCGTTCTGGAACAGCGCCCGTTCCTGAAGAGCCTTTCGGCGACCGAGATGAATCTGAACTATCTTATAAAAAATGATCGACCAGCTGATGAGAGACATGAAGGCCAGCAGGGACATGACGCCTTGTACAACCAAAGTTGCATTGGCAATCATATCCCAAAAGCCCATTTGCGACATTCCGCCCAATTGAGTTGCAGCACCCAATTGCTGCATGGAATCGACCGTCTGGGTCACATTCATTTGTCCAACAACGCCTGTCTGAGCCACTGCGTCCATAAGTATCACCTTTTTTACACAACGAGATTAATCAACAACACAACAAATTTTGGCTTCCCTACAGTGAAAGGCACCGGGACACAAGAGCCCAGGCGCATCCATTTGCAGATCGATATTCATCCACGGTCATCCCGCATCCCAGCGCGATTTTGCGTCGCAATTCCTCATCAACGAGATCCCTTGGTGCATGGGCGTCGTTGTTGATCACAACGCTGGCGCCATGCGCTCTGGCCAAGGCCAGCACATGGCCGTTGGCGTAAGAGTGACCAGAGCGGGTCGTGATTTCAAGCAACACGCCCCGCTCGGCGGCAAGCCGAACTTCTTCGACCGTGATCAGACCGGGATGGGCCAGCACGTCCACCCCTGCCTCGATGGCCGCAAGATTCGTCCCGCGCTCTACCGGTTCGACAATTGTCTCTCCGTGGGCGACGACGATCATCGCACCCAGATCGCGCGCACGCCGTGTTTCCTGAGCCATCAGAGCGGCAGGGACATGGGTCAGTTCCACGCCGGCCAGAATGGCTATATCCATATATATGGAATACTCCCGGACCATGCCGAGCAGACGCGGAACAATAAGCTCCATGTTCGAGGCGTCGGCATGGTCGGTGATGCCGATGGCCCGATATCCGGCCACCTTGGCCCGGCGGGCCAATTCCGCCGGAATCAGCTTGCCATCGCTGAAGGTTGAATGCGTATGCAGATCGATCACGGCCGGGTCACATCTTGTACTTGATGTCGTCCAAGCTGTATTTGGACAGAATATCCGTCCACTTCTCACTGTCCTCGCCCTTGACCACTTCCTGAAACACACCTTTCTGCAGGGTTTTGTTCAGGGCGATGACTTCCTCCGAAACGCGGATGGGCACCTCGGCCCGCAGCGCCAGTGCGATCGAATCCGAGGGTCGACAGTCGACTCGTCGCTCGCCGCCCTCTGTCTGCAGCACAAGTTCGGCATAATACGTGCCTTCATGGATGGAGATGATCTCCACGGCCTCAAGCCGGGACCCCATCTTTTCCAGAATTCCCAGAATCAGGTCATGGGTCATGGGCCTGGGCACGGCCACCTTGTTGAGCGCCATCGAAATGGACATTGCTTCCATGGCACCGATCCAGATGGGGAAAATGATATCTTCCGATGTGTCCTTAAGGATAAGGATCGGCATCTGCGAGTCTTCGTCGAGCGCCAACCCGAAAACTATCATGTCTACCAAGCTTCACCTCGAATCTCGCCCGTAAGGGAGTGTTTCTTCGCGGCCGCAATGCGCACACGAACCATTCTGCCCGACAGACGGGGCACAGGAGACGCAAAATTGACAATTCGCCCTCCTCCGTCCCGGCCTCGCCAAAAAAGATTCTCGCTGTCCTGCATCTTGCTGGGGCCTTCGACCAGAACTTCGACTTCCTCTCCCACCAGTCCGGCCAACGCCTCCATGGTGATGCGGTCCTGCAGTTCCTGCAACACGGCCAGTCGCCGGGATTTCTCTTCCTCCGGCACCTTGAAATCCATCTTCTCGGCCCGCACCCCTGGCCTGTCGGAATATTTGAAAGAGAAGCTGGATTCGTAGCGAACCAGACGCGTCAGCTCCAGGGTATCTTCAAAATCAGCGAGCGTCTCCCCCGGAAAACCGACGATGATGTCCGTGGTCAGGGCGATATGGGGGCAAGCCCGGCGCAGGTTCTGGACAATCTCCAGATAATGGCCTCGCGTGTACTTGCGGCCCATGGCCTTCAGCACGGCATCGGACCCGGACTGCACGGGCAGGTGCAGCTGCGGGCAAAGATTGGGCAATGTGCCGAACGCGGCCACGACTTCCGGGGCGATGTCCTTGGGGTGCGATGTCGTGAACTTCAGCCGCGCGAGGCCAGGTATGGCCGAAATACGCCCCAGCAGGCCTGCAAAGGACGTTCCGTCTCCATGCTTGTCCTGCCCATAGCTGTTCACGTTCTGTCCCAAAAGCGTCAACTCGCGTGCGCCACGCCGTACCAGGGCTTCACATTCGGCTACGACCGCGTCGGAGCTGCGCGATTTTTGCCGTCCACGAGTGAAAGGCACGATGCAGTAGGTGCAAAAATTATCGCATCCCTGCATGATGTTCACAAAGGCCTGCGCCCCGACCGTTCCACCCTCGGGTTGTTCGCGCTCCGGATAATGGTCCAGAAAATCGAGCAGGCTGATCCGAAGCCCCGAATCCGCCATGAGCCGATCCAGAGCTTGCGGTACCATGGCGGTGCCGTCGGTGCCAAAGACCAAACGGACAAAGGGAAATCGATTCCAGAATTCTTCGCCGATCTGCTGGGCCACGCAACCTCCCACGGCCACAAAAACATTCGGATCCCGGTCGACATGGCTCTTGAGACGGCCAAGTAGCGAGTACACTTTCTGTTCGGGCTTTTCCCGCACGCTGCATGTGGTGACCACAAAAACCTGGGCATCGGACTCCTCAGCTGCGGTCCAGCCCCTGGAAACCAGGGCCTGGGTCAACCAGTCGGCGTCGGCCACGTTCATCTGGCATCCAAAGGTCAATATATGAAACCTCACGAAAGGGGTCTCCTCCTCAATTATGCGTTGCGCATTGCTATGAACGTTTTATTTGCCCAGTCAACTCATTTTGAGCGTCTTTCTCTGACAGGGTTCGCGTCTGCTCACTGATCCAGCTCAAAAAAGGCTCGTGTCCCTGGTCGATAGCCATGGCCACGATACAAGGAACTTCATAAGGATGAAGGCCAAGAACACAAGTCTTGAGGCTCTCAAAAAGCGAGTCCTCGGTTTTTGCCAAAAACACGGTCTCGGTCTCGCGCTGGATCGCGCCGTCCCACCAGTACATGGACTGCGCCACAGGCATGATGTTGACGCACGCCGCCAAACGATTTTCGAGCAACGACTGCCCGATCCGAATCGCGACATCCTGATCCGGAGCCGTCATATAGACCAGAATCTGTCCCATCTTTGTCTCCATGCAAAAAACTTGAGGTTGCCGAAAAAAACTGTCAGGCAAGGCTCGGCGCCTTCAGACCCAAAAGCACGTGGAGCACCGCATGTCTGTTTCATCCATCCCCGCGCGGGCACGAAGCGTTGAAAAGCGTTTGGCCCAGCGTTATCCCAGCCCCAGGACGCAGCTGCACTGGTCCTCACCATGGGAACTGCTGGTGGCAACGATCCTGTCCGCCCAGTGCACGGACGTGAGGGTCAATCTGGTCACGCCCGAGCTTTTCGCGACCTGGAAAAACGTGGAGCAGATGGCGCATGCGGACACGCGCGAGATCGAGCGCGTGATCCACTCCACCGGGTTCTTTCGCAACAAGGCCAAAAACCTGCGTGCCTCGGCAGTGAAGATCGTGACGCACTATGGCGGCGAGGTGCCCAGAACCATGGCCGAAATGCTGACCCTGCCGGGCGTGGCTCGCAAGACGGCCAACGTGGTACTCTCCAACGCCTTCGGCGTGCATGCGGGCATCGCCGTGGACACCCACGTCAAGCGAATCTGCTTTCGCCTCGGGTTGACCGGACAAACCAACCCGGACAAGGTCGAACAGGATCTGCTCAAACTTTTCCCGCAAAAAAGCTGGGGCGCGGTCAACCATTATCTGGTCCTTTTCGGCCGCGAGGTCTGCACGGCCCGCAAACCTGCGTGCGGCACCTGCGAACTCGGCGACCTCTGTCCGCGGAGCGGGGTTACCACCCGTTCCGTTACACCCACAACGTAACCAAAGCGAACATGCATATCGGAAAATTCAGCATTCACAGTACGGACGGCAAGGCCAGGGCAGGAGAATTACAAACCGCCCATGGCGTCATTCCCACCCCCATTTTCATGCCCGTCGGCACCCAGGGAACGGTCAAGGCCGTCTGCCCTCAGGATCTGAAGGGCCTCGGCGCACGCATCATCCTCGGCAACACCTACCATCTGTATCTGCGCCCCGGCGATGAAATGATCGCCCGGCGCGGCGGATTGCACAAATTCATGCACTGGGACCGACCCATCCTGACGGACTCGGGCGGCTTCCAGGTCTTCAGTCTCTCGGGCCTGCGCAAGCTGTCCGAGGAGGGGGTGGCCTTCTCCTCCCATATTGACGGTTCAAAACACGTCTTCACCCCCGAAAAGGTCATCTCCATCCAGAAGAACCTGGGCTCTGACATCATGATGGTTTTGGACGAGTGCGTGCCCTACGGCGCTGATTACGAGTACACCAAAAATTCTCTGGGACTGACCACCCGCTGGGCGGCCCGCTGCAGGGCCGCATACCCCCAGGGCAGCGGCGATCAGCTCCTGTTCGGCATCGGCCAGGGCGGCTTCTTCAAGGACCTGCGGGAGGAGAGCATTCGCCAGCTGCTCGACATCCCCTTTGACGGTTATGCGCTAGGAGGCCTCAGCGTTGGGGAATCCAAGACCGAGATGATGGACATCCTCTACCACAGCGCCCCGCTCCTGCCAGCTGACAAGCCCCGCTACCTCATGGGCGTGGGCACCCCGCTCGACATCGTGCGCGGCATCGACGCGGGCATCGACATGTTCGACTGCGTGATGCCGACACGCAATGCCCGCAACGGGACCCTTTTCACGTCCCAAGGCAAGGTCAACATCAAACGGGCCGAATACACCGAGGACGACAGCCCCCTGGATCCGGAGTGTTCCTGCTACACCTGCCAAAACTTCAGCAAGGCGTATCTGAGACACCTTTACCAGGCCCAGGAGATTCTGTCCTACCGGCTGAACACGATCCACAACCTGGCATTTTTTCTCCAGGTGGTCACAGGCGCCAGACAAGCGATTAAGGACGGAACGTTTCAGGCGTACAAGGCCCGATTTGAAGCCGTCTATGACACGTAAACCTATTCCAGGTGCGTGCCAAAGCGCGGATGTTCACGGATAACCGATGCTGTCCGCCTGAAGAACGGAAAAGAACACTTTGACCGCAAACAGAAAATGGAGCCGCCCATGCTCAAACAACTCGTCCAGTCCAGCCGAAGCTATCGCAAATTCGACCACAGTGCGACCATTTCCATGCGCACCCTTGAAGAACTCGTGGATGTGGCCAGGTTTTGTCCTTCGGCGGCCAACAAACAGCCCTTGCGGTTCATCCTGAGCACTTCGCCAGCCGACAACGACGCGATATTCGCCTGCCTCAAATGGGCCGCGTATCTCACAGACTGGAAAGGTCCTGCGCCAGCGGAACAGCCATCGGCCTACATCATCATGGTCAATACTGCCAAAGATTGGGACTTCGCCAAGTTCGACCTTGGCATCATGGCTCAGACCATGCTGCTGGGCGCTGTGGAAAAAGGCATGGGCGGCTGCATGATCGGAGCGCTGGACCGGGAAAAATTGCGCGCGCATTTCTCCCTGCAACCGGAGATGGAAGTCAGCCTAGTCCTGGCCTTGGGCAAACCCAAGGAAGACGTGCGTATCGTGGACCTGCCCGCGGATGACTCGATCAGATATTACCGCGACGAGGCCGGTGTTCATTATGTGCCCAAAAGGAGCTTAAGCGATCTCATCGTGCTCAAACGCGGGGAATAAAAAAGGTGGCTCACGACATGGGGGCCACCTTTCATTCGATCTCTTCCGCGCAAATCAGTTCGGATAAGAGCTACCCCTTACGGGCGATCAGATCTCCGAGACGGTAGGAATCAAGGGTCTGCATGAGCACATTGCTGGCCTCAATCCAGACAAACTGGGTCACGCATTCTCCTGCCAGCGAGCACTCGCCGCAAATGGGCTCTCCTTCCGCGCACTGGGTCAGCGCAACTTTTTCCTCCAATGCCCGGACGACATCCCCTACCGTGATATCCAAGGACGGCTTGGCCAGCTTATGACCGCCAAAGGGCCCTCTCTTGCTTTCGATCAAACCACCTCGACGCAGCCCGGTGATCAATTTTTCGATATATTTCTGGGAAATTTTCTGACGTCTGGCGATGTCCGTGGTATTGACCCACCCCCTGTCCTGATTAATGGCAATGTCGAGCAACAGTCGAGTTCCATACCTGCTTCGCGTGGTTAAACGCATGCGTTCCTCCGAGGTTTCATGGCCTAGCCTATGCTGCCAGGCTGGGCGGATTCAAGCACCGCTTCCTCTGCCCGGGATTCTTTTTTCACATATTTCCTGGGCAATTCCACCCGAAACTCCGTACCTTCCCCCAAGGTTGAATCCACAATTATCTGCCCACCATGCTGATGAACGACATCATTGGCAATGTACAATCCAAGACCTGTACCTTTGCTGCCCTTGGAAGAAAAAAAGAGGGAAAACATTTTTTCCTGAGTTGATCGGTCAATGCCGTGGCCATTGTCTCGAACGACAAACGAAATCTTGTCCTTAGCGCCTTCAACGATGAACGTGACGACGTGCCTGTCCTTGGTGTCATCCTCGATGCACGCGTCAACCGCGTTCTCCAGGATGTTGACCAACCCTGCGGAAATGACTTCGGGGTCAATTTCAAACCGACCCAGATTTCCGTGAAATTCTTTCTGAAAGCGAATATCCGCTTTGGTGGCTTTTGGTTCGACGAAGTTGGCCACTCCATCTCCAAAGCTCTGCACATCAAGAAGCTGGATGTTGAGATCCCTGTCCTTGGAGTAATACAACATCTCCAGAACGGAATTGCGAATCCGGGAAATCATGAGTTTGACCCGTTCCGCGCCATTGGCGACCAGATCCAGATCCTTGTTTTGAATTCCCTTTTCCAGCCGATACAGCCCTCCGTCCAGAGCGGTCAGCATCCCTCGCACTCCATGCGATATGGAACCGATAAAAAGTCCAAGCGATGTGAGGCGATCCTGAAGTTCCCGAATCTGGGAAATATCCGTGGCGAGTTCCATGACCTCGTTGATTTCGCCGCGCTCATCCCGCAGAGGAGCCGTCAGCGTCAGCACGATTTTCTGCTGGCCGCTGCGGGTTGTGACAACTTCCTCTGTCTGATGGACCATGCCGTCCCGGAAGGTCTCTTCCACCGGACATTGCGGACAGGGATGCGTGCGATGCTTATAGATCTCGTAGCAGCGCTCACCCAGACAGGACCCGAAATCGAGTTTGAACTGCCTGTTTGCTCGCACAATGCGCCTGTCTTTATTCTGAACCGAAATATAACAGGGTACTTCATCAAAAAGTTGGCGGCAAAGCTGATGGCTCGCCTCTAGGATCTTGTTCTTTTCCTTGAAAATGTCCTTCTCTTGCATCAAATCCAAAAAAGTCAGCGCACGGTCGAGTGTAATGCGCAGCGCTCTTTCCGAAACGGGTTTGAACAGAAAGTCCGAAGCCCCGTCCGCCAGAAAGTCCAGCCCCATCTGATATTCGCCGTCCGGCACCAGAACAATGATACGCGTCTCGGGAAATCCGCAACGGATCTTCTGCAGCAGGAATTGCCCCTCTTCACAGTCGCAAATCCCGAGGATAGCCAACCGGGGTCGCACGACGCTGACAGTGACGAGCGCATCGTCATAGTCGCTGTTGGAAGACTGATAACCGTATTCATTCAATATCTGCGCCAAGGCTCTCCCGTGTTCAGGATCCTTGGCGATAATCACGATGGATTCAGAGATGACAATGTCGTGCATAGGATATCACAAAAAAACCCTTGCTCGTCTCACGGAAGTGTCCGGGCAAGGGTTTTATGAATAAAGATTGCGGCTAGCCGATGGTTTCCTTGATCACTTTCAAAAGCTCATCGCGGTCAAAGGGCTTGGTAAAAGAAGCCACAGCCTTCTGGATTGCGTACTTGTTTCCGGACAGGCCGCTGATGACGATGACGGGAATATTCTTGTACTCGTCTTCCTGGCTCAATTCACGGTAAAACCGCGGTCCCCATTCCTTGGGCATTTCCAGATCCAAAGTAATCAAATCCGGCTTTTCCTGTTTGACTACGGCCAGGGCATCGGCACCATCCGTAGCCTTGCAGGTAGCATAACCCGCATCCTGAAAAATATCTTCCAGGTACGTAACGATGTTGGGATCGTCATCAATGATCAGAATCTTCTTGGCCATCATACACCCCCAAACATGATAAGAGTTACACGATTAAACTTTGTCAGGACGGTTGACCGAGGCAACCGGGCACGTCGCACGCAACAACACCTGCTCCAAAGTATGCCCGAAGGCGGAATTCTCTTCACTGACATCTGTGGAATGATGCGCCATGATGATCAGATCGGCCTGTTTTTCACGAGCATACTTAACAATTTCAACATACGGAATGCCTTCCCAGATGTCAGCCGAGATGTTCTTGAAGTCCCCGGCTTGAATCAGGTATTTCCTGCGCATCCGATCCCTGGCTTCGATCATTTTGTCATCGAGCGCCTTCTGAGAGACAAGGCTGTGGGTGGATCCGATATCGACCGCATGGAAGACGTGCAGTTTGGCGTTCAATTCCTTGGCCGTATTGAGCGCGAACTTGAACGCATATTCGGATGCCTTGGAAAAATCAGCGCCGAAAACGATGTTGGTGAATCCGCCCCAGAAAGAAGCCACCGGACGGTTGACGACCAGCACAGGGGCCTTTGAGGCCTTGGCCACACGCTGCAGGGTCGAACCTGCGAAATGACGTTGATAGGCGTCGGCATCGGCTTCACATCCGGTCGTGCTCGCGCCCATGACAATGAGATCCACGTCTTCCTGACGGGCCTTGCGCAGCACTTCACGATGCTGGATACCAACGGCGGTCTCGATTTCGCAGTCGACGCCGCTTTTCATCTGACGGTCGTAGGTGTTTTTGAGTTCGTCCTTGACCCACAAGATATAATCATCATCCAATTCCACTCTCTCGCCAGTTCGCACATCAACCACGACCTGGCTGAACCCTCGACTGGGGGTTCCCAAAACATGGAACACGAAAAGCTTGGCATTATAACGCGCTGCCAAGTCGAACGCGACACGCGCTGCGGCATCACAACAGGGAGAGCCGGAGGTGGCGAACAGAATCTTTGTAAACATATGTCAACTCCCGTTCTGTTTGCGGCATGCCGCCTTGGAAGCGGCATGCCGTTGTCTGGACAGACTTATTCCTGCGGCAAGAGATGCTCTGGAACCACCAGCATCTTGATCAGAAGCGGCTTCAGGAAGCTCCAGCGGATACCAATCTCGAATTCTTCTTCCAGATCGCGGATGGCATCCCAGCAGTTATGACAGGGGGCAATGACGAACTTCGCACCCGTGGCCAAAATCTGTTCACGCTTCATCTTCAGTGCAACGTTGCGCTGCTTGCGATAGCGTCCGATACCATTAAAGCCGCCACCACCGCCACAACAATAGTTGTGCTCCTTGTTGGGCGCCATTTCACGGAAGTCTTCCGCAATGTGTTTCATGATGATCCGGCCACAGTCACGCAGACCCGCATTACGCACATAGTTGCAGGAGTCCTGAAGGGTGACTGGCTCCTTGATTCTCTTGGTTGGATCGATCTTGAGCTTGCCTGTTTCTAAAGCTTCAGCCACCCATTCCACGTAGTGCAGACATTCCACAGGAGGTTGTCCATCAGGTCGACCGGCCCAGTACGGACCTTCAATGACCGTGGCACGGTAGGCGTGCCCGCATTCTGTAGCAACCATGCGTTTGGGACGCAGACGTTCCATGGCGCCATAAACGGTTTCGACCTGCATCTTGCAGGCTTCCCAGTCACCGGCGAACATGGAGAGACTGGTCATTTCCCAGCCCTCGCTGGGCATGGTCCAATTCTCCCCGGCCACGTGGAACAGGATGGCCGCTTCGACGATGTCTTCAGGGTAATGTTTGGCCTCGCGGGCGTTGATCATGTAGACGATGTCGGCATCTTCCTTGTCCACCGGGATTTCGAGGCAAGGCCATTCTTCCAGGGCCTCGTCGACCATCCATTCGCAGGTATCCACAAATTCTTCGACGGTGACGTCCATCTGGGCGCGGAACAGACGGTGCATGCCGGAACCGATCTTGAGCTCCCACGGCACGAAACCCTGGGAATGGAGCAGGCCGCGCAGGTAGCCGAACATGACGCCCATGTCGATGCCGTAGGGGCAGAAAGAGCCGCAACGGTTGCAGCAGGTGCATTTGGACCAGGCGGTGTCCATGCACATGCGCATGAACTCGTTGGTCACGTGCCCCTTCTTCTTGACGATCTCGCCCAAGGTGGACTGGATCTTGTACGAAGGCACCTGCTTGGGATCGCGCTCGTTCACGCTGTACAGAAAACAACTGTCGGCGCAGAGTCCGCAATGGGCGCAGATCTCCAGCCAGGTTTTGGTTCGTGACTTCATGGTCTTCTGAATGGTTGCCCAGAGCTTCTCGGCATCGACATCCAGTTGTTCCATTTCCGCATAGTATTTCTTGCCGTTGCTGTCCGCCAAGAGGGCATCAAGGTCCTCTCGGTTGGCAACGGGTCTCTTATTACAAATTGTACCTTCGGGCATATCGTATTCCTCTTGGCTTACCAGTCAAAATTGGACTTCATTCCGCCGCGCTTGATCCCGAAATCCATGCCGATCTGAATGCGTGTGCAAAAGAACAGCGCAATATGAGACAGCTTGGTGAAGGGAGCGGTCAGCAGCACAATCACGCCGCACAGCACGTGCAGAGTGATCCAGAACGAATAATTGGCCGTATGATAGGTGGCGATGATGCCGGAGGCCAACAGCGTCAGGATCAGCACCAGCAGCATGATATCCTTGAAATCAGTCAAAATGCGCACTTCGGGCAGCAGCAGACGACGCACGGCGATGCCAAGACCGCCGACCAGCGCCGCAATGGCGAGCACATCGGCCAGAATCTGCGGCATTGCCGGCCAGTTGATGCCAAGACCGTTGCGGATCATGACGGCGTGTCCCTCCAGGAACAGAGGAACAATGACGAGGCCGATATGAAAGGCGAAAAACATTACCGTGAATATGGGTTTAGCCCGCCAACTATATGTCCCGAAAGGCAACAGCCAACGGTATACGGATCTGAAGGCGCCTTTGAGCCCGTAGGCCATGTGCGGCTTGTAGGCCACGCGGTCCAGCCTCCAGTCGAGCCCGAGGAAGTACAGCACCACCCGGGCGGTCAGGCCGACAAAGAAAACCGCAAAGGAAATCCAGAGCAGCGGACCAGTCAATATCTCATACATAGATTACTCCTTCATTGGTCGGAAAGGACCGAGCCTATTCTTCTTCCTTGTCAGCGAACTTGTCCTCATCCCTTTCGGTCAGGAACAGCCAGAAGGCCACAAATGCCACCAGACCAACGCCCATACCGACATAGGCCATACCCTTGGTCCAGAACATGAAGTCATGAAGCGTCATGAATTCCATTTTTAAGCCTCCTTTAGTGCGCGCCCTTGAATTCAGGGTGTTCATGCAGGATCGGCAGCTTACTCAGGCAGAACCGCAACACGGTGATTTCAAGGGTGACAATGAATACTGTGATCATGATCTCTTCCCACGAAGGAATGTAACGGGCTTCGGCCGGGAGCTGCCAGTTGAAGGCCACCAGGGAGATGTTCAGGCGATTGAGCACAATGCCCAGAACCGTCACGATGGAGGCATAGAAAGCCAGCTTCTCGTTCTTCTCGCGCGCCGCCATCGCATACATCAGACATGGCAGGAGCACGAATCCGAGCATTTCAACCAGGAACCAGGCGCCCCAGCCCGTGAACAGAAGATGCCAGTTGTTGTCCAGGGCCACTCCGATCCACTTCAGGTTGAAGTACCCGAAAAGAACGACGGCAGCAGCCTTGGCAAAGCCAAGCGTCACGCCGGGAGCTTCCTCGATGTGGGTTTCGTCCATCTTGTGATGCAGGAACTTGTGGGAAAGGCCGCCCTCGAAAATAACCATGGAGAGGCCGGCGGGGATGCTCGAAATAAAGAAGAAGACCGCCAGGTACGGAGAGTACCACAAAGGATGCAGTTTGGACGGAGCGATCATGTACAGCCCGCCCAGGGACGACTGATGCAGGGTCGAAAGGACGACGCCGAAGATGGTCAACACCAAGGTCAGGCTGTGAGCGTAATGGCGCAACTTCTTCCAGCGCAGGGTTTCCCACACCGCTGGCGAGAATTCGATGGCCAGAACAGTAAGATACAGGGCCACACACAGACCTACTTCAAAGAGGAAGGAGGTGGGGCCGGGGTAAATGGTCAGGGGGTACGGCAACCGGTAGTAGCGGCCCAGATCGTACAACAGGGCGAAAACGACGAAGGCGTAGCCCAGAAACGCGGTGGTGATGGCCGGGCGCACCGCGGAATGATATTTCTTCATGCCGAAGAGGTACACTGCGGCGGATGTCGTGTATCCGCCGGCGGCCAATGCGACGCCGCAGAGCAGGTCGAAACCGATCCAGATACCCCAGGGGTTGTCATCGCTCAGATTGGTCACCGACCCGATTCCCATGGTGAACCGCTTGACTGTCAGAACCAAGCCAATGACCAGGATGACGGCGGTAAGGATGTTCGCCGGAGTCCAGAATGTCTTGTTTGGTGTGGTGTGGTGAGACATCAACACTCCTCCTTATTGCTCGCTCGGTTCAGCGGGAGTCTCAGCTTTCAGCCGAGCGTCTTCCGCTTCCTTGAGCGCTTTTTTCACTTCTCGATCAACAGCGGCCTGCTTGTCGCGTTCCGCCTTGTCCATGGCCGCCTTTGCCTTTTTCGCAGCTTCGGCCTGAGCCTCGGCCACAGCCTCGGCTACGGCATGATGCTGCTCTTCCTCGGCGATCTTCTCCCGACGCTTGGTCAGGGCGTAAGCGCCGGTCAAAAACACGGGCCACAGACCCACGATGGCCGGGACAACGGAAAGAGCGCCGGAAGTGAATTCCGGAGCAGGCGTGATGCCCAGATCCTCACGCATTCCGATTTTATTGAAAGGCGCTCCGGAGATGTAAAGCCAGCTTGTGCCACCCATTTCACGTTCGCCATAAATGTGGTCGAGGTACATGTTCGGGTGCTTGCGGATGCGTTCGCGGGCGATGTTCAAGAGATCCACACGACGACCGAAGACCAGTGCGCCCTTGGGGCAGGCTTCCACGCAACCCGGCAGCTTGCCTTCCTCGACCCTTGACTGGCACATGGTGCACTTGCGCACCCTGGGTGTGATCGGATCGTGGTATTCATAAGTCGGAATCTCGAAGGGACAGGCAACCATGCAGTAACGGCAGCCAACGCATTTGGATGCGTCGTAGCTGACGGCGCCGGTCTTGTCCTTCACAAAAGCGCCGACAAAGCAGGCCGAGGCGCAGGCCGGTTCCAGGCAATGGTTGCACTGGATCTTGCGGAAAACGGGCTTTCCCTCGACTTCATACTTGTTGACCACTGTGTATGTGTCGTGATGCGTGCGACGTCTCTTGTCCAAGACGGTCAGGTCATCGAAAGGAACCGGCTGAGCCGGCAGCTCGCTGACCTTGTTACATGCGGCTTCGCATTTTCTGCAGCCGATGCATTTGGTGCTGTCGAAAAGCACCCCAAAGCTTTCGGGATATCCCGTAAAATGATGTGTTCCACCGGCAGTGGCCGTTGACGCCGCCAAACAGGCTCCTGCGCCAGCCAGCATGCCAATGAATTTTCTGCGTTTCATAGTAGCTCCTCGTTATTGCGACCTTCCGGGCAGGTTATTGCTTTACGGCATGACATTCAGCGCAGGCTGTGGCTGCCGGCTTCTGGATGCCCATTTCGCTATGACAACCGATGCATTGCTGGTGATAGGCAGTCTTCAAGTCAGGCTTGGCCTCACCCTTTCCGTCCGCGACCTTGCCATGACAGCTGACGCATTTGGGCGGATTGGCGGATGCCGGACTATTGTGGTGACAGCCGGAACAAACCGCGCCGGGGCTGGAATGGAAATACGCGGCCATGGCGTCGTCCTTCATTCCGTCCATGATCTTCTGCACGATCTTGCGATGCGGCATCTTGCTGGGCTGGTATTCGCTAGCCAGGACACCGATTTCGACAAACTCGGGAAGCTCATTGATCTTCAAGGTCGTGTCGGCCTTGGTGCGCGTGTTTATGATCATGCCGGCGGTCTCGACCTTTGCGGTCTTGTTCTCGGTCAGTTCAGGTCCGGCAGTGATGTTCACGTGACACTTGGCGCAGCTGGCGTCGGTCTTCTGGCCGGTTGTGCCCATGAAGGTGTGGCAACCTGCGCACTGCGGCTTGGTCTGCTTCTGGGCATGGCAGCCCACGCAAGCGGCTTGGGAGGTCACGCGATGCATGGCCTGCTCCGTCGTGATGAAGGCGCCTTCTTCCTTGCCCAGCGATGTGTGGCACTGCGAGCAGGGGATCACGCCCTTGGTCGAGGAATTATGGTGACAAGCCGAGCAGTTTTCATTCTTTTCTTCATGCAGTTTGTGATTAAAGGGCACCGCATTGATGAGAGAAGGCTCGGTACCGGCCTTGACCGGCCCCATGAGCAGAGCGAAATCGGACTGGCCAGCCTCGAGTCTGGTCACCTCAGTAACCTTCTTGATTCCGGCGCGTACGGTCGCGTCATGGCATCCGGCGCATTCAACGGGACCGGAAGGCTGCTTGGCCTTGGCGATTTCCGCGTGACAAGACAAGCATTTCTCGTGAGCCTGGTCCTTGTTTTCGGCGAAGGCGAGATTGCGCTTTTCGGGCTTGTCTTGGGTGTGACACTTGGAACAATTGTCCTTCTGCCCCGCTGCCGGAAGCATCATCTTGGAGGATGCGTGTCTGTAGTGCAGTGATTTATCGAATGAAATCAGCGTGCGGGAAGTCTCCGCAGGCCCGGCGTGACAGGTCCGGCACTGTTCGGTGCCAGGTCCACTCTTCTTGCCGGTTTTGGTCGTGTCCGTGTGACACTTGATGCAGTTGTCGTGGTAAATGGCCTTGATGTCTTTTGCATTGGTGTCTTCGAGACGCTTGAACTTGGCAGTAACCTTGTTGCCGGTCACCGTATGGCAGGATTCGCACTTTCCTTCGACGGCCTTGGTGTGCTTGTCGTGCTCAAACTGAACCACAGGATAATCAAGATCGCCAAACTTCTTGAGCGTATCGATGGAAATGAGATCCGCGCCCTTCTGCTTCGTTGCGATCGATTCCTGTTTTCCCCCAAGAGCGTTCAGACCGAATCCAGCCACAGCCATGCTTACGCACAGGATTCCGACCCATCGCAGCATTGGTCTTCCCTTCTCCATGTGAAAATTCCTTTGTTGAAATCCACTCCGGAAAATTCCGGAAACCTCCCTCGCGCGGAGGCTCCGCCCCCAGCACCATCCTCTGTACCGGAACCAACCACGGCCTGAACGCAGTCCACGCACAAAACTGAACAAAAAATTGCGAGTAAGCAGACTAAACAGGTATGATTTATTCCGACTCAGGAGGTATAGATTTATGAAAATTCAGTCAAGAGGTAATCCCTTTTTTCACAATCAACTGATATTTCGCACATCTTTGAAAAAATCGACCGAGTGAAAAACTTTTTCCACCCTCAACATCCTGCCAACATTCGACTTTCTGCAGGCAGCATAATTTTAGGCTACTTGGCAAGAAAACTCAGTACACGATTTTTGAAAATTGCTTACAGACCGGTAAGATTGAAATCAGCAAAAAAAAGCCCGACTTTCCAGAAGAAAGCCGGGCCTAAAACCTCGAGCAGAAATGAAGTTATTTCACATGACACTCGCCGCAGGCGACGGGACCTTTCTTGGCTTCGACATGACACTTCTTGCATTGCTGATGATACGCCATGCGCAGTCCGGGCTGGTTGCCTTGCGCCTTCAGCTTATGGCATTCGGAACAGGCCTGCCCTTCGGAACTTTCGCCTTCAACTTTTTTGCCATTTTCATAAACATGATGACAAATGGAGCAGTCTTCAGCCTGAGCTTTCTCATTGTGAGTGTCGTGGTCAAAAGCGCTGACCGGACGCTCCAACTTTCCGAAAGCATCAACCTTTAAGTATGAATCTTCTTGGGAAAAAGCAGAAATACTGCAAAACGTGACAAAGAGCACGACAAAGCAGAATATAACGTATCTGTGTAGTATATGTCTCATTGCTCACCCCTAGACAGCATTTGGTTTTTCCATGCAATCATAGATAATTTCTCCAAGAAACTTGAGCTCTATTCCGAGCTTGTACTTGTGAATAATATCTTCAAGACCGCCATGACAGTTATGACATGGAGCAATGCAAACCTTAACTCCGGTTGCCTGCAACTGCTCAGCCTTAACCCTGTTGCTCTCGACGCGAGCATTTTTGAACGGTGGCCCACAGTTAATAACACCACCACCTGCCGCACAACAATAATTATGTTCCTTGTTGGGAGTCATCTCAACAAGATTCGTACAAAATGCCCTTACCACCTCACGTGCCTTCTCATGCAATCCACGTCCTCGAACGACGTTGCATGGATCATGGAACGTCACAGGCTCCTCGAATTTCTTGGCAACCTTGATCTTACCTTCATTGAGCAGATCCCAGTAAAATTCAAGCGCGTGAACAACCTGTATGGGCGGCATCTGCCATCCCAAGACACGGTTTCCGGTGTCGTAGACGGAACGGAAGGCATGGCCGCATTCACCCATGACAATCTTCTTGACCCGCAGCCTGGCCGCAGTGTCAAAATGCATCCTCTTCAGGCGACCCATCATCTCCGAATCCCCGGTATACATGGCCATATCGGAGTTGTCCCATCCGGGGGTCGCAGGCATGGTCCAATCGCATCCCGCTTCGTTCATTATGGCTGCGGCCTGATAAATGAGCTGAGTCCGGAATTTCGGCTCAGGTCCGATGACGGAATACATGATCTCCGCACCTTCCTTTTCCAGAGGAATGCGAGCGGTGGGAATTTCATCCCGCAACTCGTCTTCCTGCCAGATCAGTGCGTCGATCCATTCATCATCCTTGACCCACATCTGGTTCATGGTTGCGGAATGGGAATGAGCCGTATCCTGAATGTAGAGCGGGGTGATTTCTAATTTGTGCCCGATCCGACGCACCAAGGACATCATATACGCGATATCGATACCAAATGGACAATACTGCACGCAACGGCGGCACATGTTGCATTCCGTCTGCGCCACCTGAATCGCCTGCTTCATGAACTCAGCAGAAACCTTTCCCTTCTTGTCAAGCATCTCCCAGATGGTCTGCTTAACCTTGCCCACAGGAGAAAACCGTGGGTCACGATCGCGGGACAAGAAAAAGTGACAGGCATCCGAACACAAGCCGCAATGAGCGCACGTGTCCACATACGCCTTGAGACGAGACCCTGCTTCGTTATCGAACACCGCATTAATCGTCTTCTCAATCCTCTCGGGGGTCAGCTTTTCAGCGCCCTTTTCAACACCTTCGTCTTTTATCCAGACGCGTTCTTTCATAGCGTTCTCCTCTTTTTACCAATCCTTGACGTGGCGCACCATGCCGAACTCGGAACCGATATATGCTCTGGTCAAGGGGGCCAGCAGCATATGACTGAGACGCGTGAAGGGGATGGCCACAAGCAGCAGCTCTGCCGACAACATGTGAAGCACGACCATGAGCATGTAATCGCCAAGCTGATGATACGCCAGAACGCCAGTCACAAACGGCGCCGCCACAAGGCTGAGGAGAGCAAAGTCCGTCCAGTCAGTGACATAACTCACTTCAGGCCGTACCACACGGCGTACTCCGAAGAAGATACAGGCACCGATGACTGCAAAAGCGATGATGTCGGCCACGAAGTCGGGTATGGTAAACCATCCGATGCCGAAACCTTCCTCGATCATAATCTGATGAGCGGAAATGAAGATAAGCAGCACAAAAAATGCAATGTGGAAAAAGAATGCAACCCCTGTAAAAATAGGATTCAACCGCATATTTACGGTATTGAATGGAATAGACCAATTAATAATTGAACGCATCCCATATTTAAATGACACATAGTTGAGCAGAACCTGATCTTTCTTTTTCGCGGTGCTCAGCGTTGACCAAATTTTATATATGGATCCCAGAACAAAAATAGTCCATGCAGCCCAAGCTAAGGGGCCAGATACCAATAAATAGACATCCTGCATGTCTAGCCTCCTTATCCGATGATTTTTGCGACGGACTCGACAATTCTTTGGTACTTTCCGCCCACAATGGCGCGGATCAGAATCCGGCTTCCATCGGGGCTGAACGTCGGATCAAAGCATTGATCGAAAGCCTGGCCATATTCCTTGCCATCCACCGCAATGGTGAAACGCCCTTTCTTCTCCACTCTTGCGGCCACGTGCTTGCTGTCCGGAGAAAAAACCGGCGCGTAGCACATGTCGTACTGTCCGCCCCAAGGCTTGTCGTCGGCAAACACCGTCCACTTGCCGTCCTGCTTGCCGAGCGCGGC
This sequence comes from Desulfomicrobium sp. UBA5193, assembly GCA_002412965.1. Classification (GTDB taxonomy): domain Bacteria; phylum Desulfobacterota; class Desulfovibrionia; order Desulfovibrionales; family Desulfomicrobiaceae; genus Desulfomicrobium. Next base: position 195,909 of record DHWB01000003.1, on the reverse strand, counting down.
CAGACGCTTGCCATCGGGACTGAAAGTCATGTCCATGACCATGTCGCCAAAGGTGGTGTTCCACGCCGTTCCATCCACGGCCAAGGTCCAGCGACCGTACTTAGGACAGACGATGGCGGCCAACTTGTCTCCGGAGGGACTGAACTGCTGCTGCCAGACCTGGAAAAATGACGGTTGCCAGATGATCTTGCCATCCCAAGCCATGCCCCATTTTCCGGCCTGACGAACCGGCGCCACAACGGAGTTGTTCTTGGGATGAAAAAGAGGTTCCCAAACCTGATTGAAAAACTGTCCCCAAGGCTTGCCATCCACGACAATCGTGTAATCAAAGAGATTCACACGAGTCTGCGCGGCAACCGAGGAGTTGTCGGCATTGAAGCGTGGAGTCCAGAGGTTCATGAAATTCACATCCCAAGGCACCCCATCCACGGCAACAGAGTAAATGCCTTCCTTGAACTTGAAGACTTCGGCCTGTCCCAATGGGATAGTCTGAACCACGGCGGTGCTGCGCTTTCCGTCCGAACTGAGCGTAAAATTATTGGCATTGGGATAGAGCGTTTCCCAGGCCACGCCCTCCACGACCATTCCGTAGGTCATTGAGTCGGCGACGCAGCAGGCGATGGACGAACCATCCTTGGAAAACAAGGTGTTGAACAGAAATCCATAGGTCTCTTCCCACGGTTCGCCATCCACGCACATGGTCCAATCTCCGTCGCAGGCCAGACCGGCCAAACGCCCGTCCGGGGAATAGCGCAGATACCAGATGCGCTCGTATCTTGGTTCCCAACATGTGCCATTGACGCACACGCTGAACTCCCCTTCGCCGGTCTTGACCACGGCCGCGACCTTTTCCCCATCAGGACTGGCCTGGTTTTCCTCGCGCCACTCAACGTCGCAGTCACATTCGGACAGGTCGGCCACGGTTCTGGAGCCTATGCCCCAATCCCAGGCAGAATACTCACTCATACACGCCCTCCTTACCAACTAGGTTACGCAAAAAGCTTCTCTTGATCATGATTTCAGAGAGAACTCAGCCGAACAACCCGAGTCAGCAACTCTCATAAATCACGCCATAGACTAACTTTACTGGCTAAATTTTCTTGCAATCCGGCTAGCCTAGAAATGACAATGTGTAAATATCATTTTCAATTCAGACCCAATAAGTCGACAACAAATTTCGGACTATTTCAATACACTTTATCTCAACAATTGATAAACATTCATTACTTTCTGTTCAGCTGCTTTTGCTGCGGTTTCAATTTTTCGCGCAAAAAAGAAACCCCACTTCACTCCCAACTACCCGCAAACAAGCCAGCTTGGCTATCGTCGTGCGCAAAAAAACCCGGAAGAACCGGGTTTTGAGGCAGAGAGAAAAATCCCTGAAAATTCAGGCCGAAAATCTGTTCAGCCGCAATCCGTTTTATCGGTCACCACGTTTTCCGGAGACGCAGGCGGCAACACGTCCTGAGCGGCGGCGGAAATTTCGATATTGCGCGGACCTACCACCTGCCCCTGGCTATCGATCATGGTGCGTTCGTCAAGGATGGCGATGCCCAGGCGATCCATGACTTCGCGCTTGTAATCGTACTCCATGTTCTTCTTGCGCAATTTGTAGTTGAGAACCATGCGCACGACCCCGAAAATGGTTCCAGCCACCAGCAGGCAACCCAGTCCGATCAGAGCGATCCTGGCCGCGGCCTCTCCGAAACGGGCCAGATAGTCCATGATCGTCCCAAGATTATATACCACACCCATAAATATTCCAAACAGCAGAAGCGTCAGCAAAAAGGGGAGCTGAAAACAGAAATTGGCCACCTTGGCAAACTTCCCGGCGACTCCACCGGCCTGGCTTTCCTTGAAAACAGGACCACCTTTCTGTCCGTACAGAAAGGAATTGAAGGCCACGACCACAATCCCGACCAGAAATGTCACGGCCACGGGAGCGGAGAAAGAAACCAGAAAATACGCTTTCCACGGAAAGGGGATATCCACAGGCTTTCCCGTCACCGCCACTTCGTCAATGCCCAACTGATAGACCCAGCAGACCAGAAAAATCAGCACTTCCACCACGATCAGGAGCTGGATGTATCTCCTGAAAAGATCCTTGATCTCATAATCATCGAAGAGCGAGGCGACTCCTTTCCTTTTTCCCCCGCCCTGATTCTTTTGACTCTCCTGCATCGTATCTCCGTATTACTCCGCCGTGACGCCGGCAAAGCAGATGACTTTCAAGCTTGAATGTTTTGATTTTCCATGTTCGCAACGCCCCAACCTCCCAAATAAATGGGCCGGATTCCTGTCCAGCATTGATTTTGGCCAAGGCGCACAGGTAGCGCCAAGGGTTGAGTTCCGACCTGCTTCCGATTAGACTCGCGTGTTTCGTTCACACGCCCATCATTTAAGCCCATACGAGAATTCCCATGAGCCATTTTGACATCATTGTCATAGGAGCGGGTCCGGGCGGTTATGCCGCAGCTCTGCTCGCCAGTCAAAGAGGAAAAACGGTCGCCCTCATCGAGAAAGAACACCTCGGAGGAACCTGCCTCAACTGGGGATGCATCCCCACCAAACTCTACCTCGGAGCCACCGCCCACCTTGAGGGATTGCACGCCCAGTCACGTCTGCGCCTATGCAGCGGCTCCGTGCACATGGACATGGGCGCGCTCAAGAAACGCAAAAACGCCTTTGTCGCCGCGACCCACAAGGCCATGGGCTGCTGTCTGGATAAACATGGGGTCGCCATGATCCAAGGTCAAGCTTCCCTGCTGGGCAAAAACACGGTGCGTATCAGCGGCGAGACCGAACAGACTTTGAGCTTCACGACGCTCATCATCGCCACGGGATCGTCCACGAACTGGTTTCCGGGACTTGAACCCGATCATGAGCGGATTCTCGACTCCACGGATCTACTGGATCTTGACGCAGCGCCCGCCAGCCTGGCGATCATCGGAGCCGGGGCCATCGGTCTTGAAATGGCCGACTTCTGGCACCGTCTGGGGACGGCGATCCACATCATCGAAGCCGCCCCGCGCATCGCCCCCGCCGAAGACGAAGAAATCGCGCAGACCCTAAGCGGGATGCTCAAGCGCAAAAAATGGAACATCGTCACGGGCAAACGGGTGGCCGAGCTCGTCAATGAAGGTGAATCGGTCCTGGTCCGGCTGGAGGACGGCACGGAAATCCGGGTCGAGAAGGCTCTGGTCGCGGTTGGGCGCAAACCGAACACTCCTGGACTGGGACTCGGCAACGCGGGAGTTTCCATGACCGGCGCGGGATGGGTCACCACCGACGACTTTTTGCGGGCAACGCCGAACATCTATGCCATCGGGGACGTCAACGGCCGCACCCTGCTGGCCCACGCGGCCGAACATCAGGGCCGCTACGCCGTGCTGCACGCACTGCGAGAAACGGCCGCGCCTTACGCACCAGGTCCGATTCCGGGCTGCATCTATGGTTCCATCGAGGTCATGCGCGCCGGTCACACCGCCGCTGAACTTGCAGCCCAAGGCAGGACCGTGACCGTGACCCGTGCCAACCTCGGCGCCAATCCCATCTCCCAGGCCCACGGCCAGGCCCAGGGGCTGGTCAAGGTCGCGTGGGTGGACGGCGTGGTGCAGGGCGTAACCGCAGTCGGACACGGGGCATCGCATCTGGTTACCCTGGCCGAGATCATGGTGCGCGATCGTTGGACCGTGGAAAAAGCGCACGAACACATCTTCGCCCACCCCACCCTGGACGAGGCTCTGCGCGATGCGCTGATCGCCCCGCAGGAGGAGAAATGAACCCGGCCCTGTCGCAGCAGGGTCCGTTTCGCGCCCACCTGCCCCTGGTCCTGGCCTCGGCCTCGCCCCGGCGTCAGGCCTTGCTTGCCGGGCAGGGGCTGTGCTTTGAGGTCGTACCCAGCGCCTTGAAAGAGCCCGACCCGGAGCCGGGCGAAGCCCCGGCGGACTACGCGGCACGCATGGCCCGGATCAAGGGACAGGACATCGCGGCCAGACATCCGGACAAGGTGATCATCAGCGCCGACACCATCGTGGTCCAAGGCAGGAACATTCTTGGCAAACCCAAAGACGCCGCTGACGCGCTGGTCATGCTCACATCCCTCTGTGGCTGTTGGCACGAAGTCATGACCGGCTTTTGCGTGCTGCGTCACAGCGACGGCGTTTCTCTTTGCCGCACCGTGACCACGCGGGTCCACATGGCGGACAATTCCCGCGAAATGCTGCAGGCCTACATCGACACGGGCGAACCCATGGACAAGGCCGGGGCCTACGGCATCCAGGGCATCGGCGCTTTCCTGGTGGACGAGGTGCAGGGCTCCTACACCAACGTAGTCGGCCTGCCGCTGAGATCCGTCCTTAATTTCCTGCTTGAAATCGGAGCCATCGGAGTGGCCAATGCCCGATAAATCAACCTGCGCTGAAAACTGGATCGATGCGCTGCGAATGAACCTGGCCACCCTTGGCCCGGCAGGATGCATGCGCACGGCTCCGGGGACCTGGGGTTCCCTGGTCGCGGCCATTCTGGCACCGTTTCTTTTCCTGCCTCTGCCGCTCTGGGGCCGCATTGTCGTCGTACTGCTGCTCTTCCCCTTTGGCAGCTGGTGCGCAGGCCAAGCCGAACGGAGCATGTGCTGCAAGGATCCATCCTGCGTCGTCGTGGATGAGCTGTGGGGGCAGTGGATAACCCTGCTGCCCCTGGCCGCTTCGGACACACTCTGGATCATCCCGGCCTTTCTTTTCTTCCGCTTCTTCGACATCGCCAAGCCATGGCCGGTCCGGGCCTCCGAGGGCTGGCTGCCCGGCGGGTGGGGGATCATGATCGATGACGGCCTCGCGGGACTGTACGCCATGATGGCGCTGCTGCTGTGCCGCGCCTTGGTCTAGCCCATGTCCTCATCCCGGCGCGATCCGGCCTCCATGCCCGCTTTAACGCCGCTCCCCATTGATGCCGCCCTGCCTGAGCTTGCGGACACCCTGGCCACGGGGACCGCGTGTCTGGTCCATGCCCCGCCAGGCAGCGGCAAGACCACGCGCATCCCCCTGGCGCTGCTTGCCTCTGCCTGGCTGGGCAAAAACAAGATTCTCATGCTCGAACCCAGGCGGCTTGCCGCCCGCGCCGCAGCTCGTCACATGGCGAACCTGCTCGGAGAAAAGGTCGGGGAGCGCGTTGGATACCGCACCCGCCTTGACATCCGGGTGTCTTCCGCCACGCGGATCGAGGTCGTGACCGAGGGCATCCTGACCCGCATGCTGCAGCACGATCCGGAGCTCTCGGGATACGGCTGCGTCATTTTCGACGAATACCACGAGCGCAGCCTGCAGGCCGACCTGGGTCTGGCCCTGTGCCTTGAGGTCCGCGCCGCGCTGCGCCCGGACCTGCGCATGGTGGTCATGTCCGCCACGCTGGATGTCAGAGCCGTGGCCGACCTGATCGCCCCGTGCCGGATCATTGAATGCCCCGGCCAACCGCATGAAGTGGAAACCCTCTATCTGCGCTTGTCCGGACGCTTCCTGGAAGAACGCATGGCCCGCGCCATCCGCCACGCCCTGGCCACGGAGCGGGGCAGCATCCTGGCCTTTCTCCCCGGAGCCCGCGAAATCCGGCGCACGGCGGAACTGCTCGAAAATCCCGGAGACGGAGTCGAAATCCACCCTCTGCTCGGCGCCCTGACCGCGACTGAGCAGGACAAGGCCATCGCCCCGCCCGCTCCCGGTACACGCAAGATCGTCCTGGCCACGGCCATCGCCGAGACATCCCTGACCATCGAAGGCGTGCGCATCGTCATCGACAGCGGCCTGTCAAGGCTACCGCGCTTCGACCCCAAGAGCTCCATGACCGTGCTGGTCACGGAGCCGGCCGCCCTGGCCACCGTGACCCAGCGCCGGGGCAGGGCCGGGCGCACGGAACCCGGCATCTGTTTTCGGATCTGGGACCAGGCCGATGAGGTCAGCCGCAAACCCTACCCCGCCCCGGAGATGCTGGAAGCGGATCTTGCTCCGCTGGTGCTGGATCTGGCCCTGTGGGGCACGACCGACCCCGGCACGCTGTCCTGGCTCACGCCGCCCCCGCCGGGCCATTACAGGAGCGCCCTGCGCCTGCTGCAAAGCCTGGAAGCCCTGGACGACCAGGGCCGCATCACCCAGCATGGACGGGAAATGGCGCTCCTGCCACTGCATCCACGCCTGGGGCACATGGTGCTGACCGCCAGAAAACACGGGCTCGGCCCCACCGCCGCCGCCCTGGCCGCCATCCTCGGCGAACCAGGCCGGAGCATGCGCGGCTCATCGGATCTGCGCGATACGCTGCGCACCCATCCCAATGCCCTTTCACGCAAAGACACCCTGCGCGCCAGCATGGAGCAGATCGCACGGCTCGCCTCGATCAATCTGGAGCAGCCCGACCCCGAGGCAGCCGGAATCCTCACCGCCCTGGCCTACCCGGACCGCATCGCCCGTCGCCAGGAAGACGGGACCTATCGCCTGACCAGCGGGCGCAAGGCCGTGTGGCCCGGACCGAGCACCCTGGCAAGGCACGAATTCCTGGCCATCGCCGATCTGGACGGAGACGCGACTGGAGCCAAAATCTGGCAGTCAGCCCCGCTTTCGTGGGGAGAACTGCAGACCCACTTCAGGCAGCAGTTCCGAAAAGAGGACGAAGTGCGCCTCGACCCGCTCAAAGACCGGGTCGTCAGTTTGCGCAAGATCATGCTTGATACGCTCTGCGTAAGGGAAGAAAATTTGGCCGCCGATCCGGAAACCGTGACCAGGGCGCTGTTGCAAGGACAAAAAGACCTCTCGCGCCTGAACTGGAGCGAGGAATGCAAAAACCTTCGGAACCGGATTCGGTTCCTGCGCAGCCTGGATCAGGAGACCTGGCCCGACATGTCTGACCAGGCATTGCTCGAAAGCATCAATGAATGGCTCGGTCCTTTCGCAACCGGCACGCGCTCAAGCGCAGACCTGAATAAAATCGAATTGCTGCAAGCGCTCAAGACAATGGTTGGATGGGACAAATTGCGGGAACTGGACCGCCAAGCCCCGGAATTCATGACCGTGCCGACAGGAGCGAATCGCAGGATCGACTACAGCCCCGAATCCGGCCCCGCCCTCCCGGTCAAATTGCAGGAAATGTTCGGCTGCGCCACCACTCCAACCCTCGCAGACGGCCGCTACGCCCTGGTCCTGCACCTGCTCTCCCCGGCCGGACGCCCGCTGCAAGTCACCCGCGACCTGCCCTCGTTCTGGAAAAACGCCTACCCCCTCGTGCGCGCCGAAATGCGAGGCCGCTACCCCAAACACCCCTGGCCCGAAGACCCAGCCACAGCCATGCCTACAGCCAAGACCAAAAAGGCCATGACGCCAAGATGAAGAAATGCCTCCGGCGGGCGGGACACGTCCCACGGGGACTCATACCCTGCACCCCCTATCATTTATTTCTCCCTCCACACCCCTCCACCCCGGCTCAAGCGTTCCGTCGCGGGCCGGGCAAGGGCTGTCGGCTGTTTGACCGAGCCAGGCATCGTTTGCTTCCTGGCCGTCTGACGGACAACGCGCTGTCCCCTGCCCAAAACACAAGGCCGGAAAGCATTACGAGGCCCGCGAGGGAGTTCCGGCAGCCCTTGCCCGGCCCGCGACGGAACGCGGCGTCCTGACACGATCCCTCGATAAAAAACAAAAGGCACGAATTCCCGCTGCCGCGAAAATTCGTGCCTTCATCAAGAACGCCCGACGAACAGACGCTTACCTCTTCCGAATCTGCCTCTTGTCCCCAATCCGCATGGTGATCTTTTCCTTGTCCAGATATTCGAGCACCGGGATGGCGAATTTGCGGGTCAGCTCCGTCAGGTCGCGGAAATCCTGGGGACCCATCTCCTGATTGGATTCGAAGAAGCCCCGGACACGGGCGATAATCTCGTCCATGGCCGTCCTGGCGTAGTAGAACTCCTCGCTGACCTTGATGAGCACGCCCTCTTCCATGAGCAGCCGATACATCTGTGCCACGTCTTTGGCGGCCAGCCCGTTCTCCTCCAGAAACGCCTTGGTGGTGGGAGGCATGAAGCCCCCCTGCGCATAGGTCGTCTCCATCAGCGTGCGCAGGCCCGACTGATCCGAGGCCAGGGAGACCACGTGTCCGGGCAGGCGCAGGATATCGGCTTCGAGCAGCACCTGGCCGGATTTGACCAGCCGTTCGACCAGAAAATGAACCAGCTTGGGATGCATGCCCCGCCCGAACCCCGAGATCAGCTCGGCCCGCGACAGGCCCTGGCGCATGGGTTCGCGGCGATGATAGTCACCCAGATATTCCAGGCATTCCCCGGCCAGACCGTCGAGCACATCCGCGCCCACGAAACGCTTGTCGTCGCGGTCGAACTGGAAGGCCAATTGCTTGCCGCCCAGGATCTGCAGGGTCTTATCCAGCAGCTTGGATTCCATGTCCGTCATGATGCGCAGCTCGGCCACGGTCAGGCCGCCGCGCCCGGCCAGCCGAAGCTGAGCCAACAGGAGCCCCTCGCCTGAAATGGAACCCAGAGTGTTCAGGGTCTCCATGTCCTTGGAATGACGGCGGACCTTGCGGCCGAGCGGGTTGATGATCCGTCCGCCGGCCACGGTCTGCAGGGGCGAAAAGGAGCGCACGATGCAGCGGTCTCCGAACACGCCGGGCAGGGGCCGGGGAAAGCGGACCTGGCAGACCGCCGTTTCACCCGGTTCGAGCTTGTCGCGGTCGAGAAAGAAGAGCTTGGCCAGGATTTCGCGCGAACCATGATGAAAATGGACTTCCGTGCGGTGCTTCAAGGGGTTGGGCGACGACGACAGGCAGGTCATCTCCACGTCCCAGACCATGGATGGGAAAAGTGTCTGGGGATGGGCCAGCACCTCGCCGCGTTCAAGCTCCGCCACCTCCAGGCCATAGAGGTTGACGGCGGTACGCTCGCCGGCGTGGGCCGTTTCCGCAGCGGTGCCATGCACCTGCAGGCCGCGCACCTTGGAGCGGTGCCCGGCCGGGACAATCTCGATCTCCTCGCCAAGGCGCAGAGCCCCGGAAATGGACGTACCCGTGACGACCGTGCCGTGGCCCTTCATGGTGAAGACGCGGTCCACGGGCAGGCGGAACAGGTCCGAACGCCGGTCCGGAGCGAAGCTCGAAGACAGTTCGGTGATGTGGCTTTTCAACTCGTCCAGACCTGCCCCTGTATGGGCCGATACCGGGACAATGGGCGCACCCTCCAGAAACGATCCGGCCAGATACGTCTGCACTTCCTCGCGCACCAGCTCAAGCCACTCCTCTTCGACCATGTCCGTCTTGGTCAGGGCCACCAGCCCGGCCCGGATGCCCAGCAGCGAGCAGATTTCCAGATGTTCGCGGGTCTGGGGCATGATGCCCTCGTCGGCCGCGACCACCAACAGCACGAAGTCTATGCCGGCGGCCCCGGCGACCATGTTCTTCACGAAGCGCTCATGACCCGGGACGTCGATGATGCCGAGCCGGATCTGGGCGGTCAGGTCCAGGTAGGCGAAACCCAGCTCGATGGTGATGCCGCGCTTCTGCTCCTCGGCCAGCCGGTCGCAGTTGATGCCGGTCAGCGCCTTGATGAGGCTCGTCTTGCCGTGGTCGATGTGACCCGCCGTACCCATGATGACAGGCATGCGTAACTCCTAGCTGACTGTTGAAAAATTCAAAATCCGCAGGCCGTTCAAAAATGGTGAGATGCAAGGAAGCGAAAAAATCCAGGACGCGCGGTCATAGGCATACATAAGCGGTCTGGATTTTTTCGCTGACGCAGCAGATTGCCATTTTGGGGCGGCCTGCTAGCTGCGATAGAACGCGTTGTAGGCCTGCACCGTGGCCAGGAGGTCGGCCTTGGAACTGATCTCGAAAGGGCTGTGCATGGACAGGACTCCGGGGCCGAAATCGATGATCTCCATGCCGTAGACCGCCAGTTCCTTGGCCACCGTGCCGCCTCCGCCCTCGTCCACCTTGCCCATCTCGGCCATCTGCCAGGGGATGTTCTCGGCCGCCAGCAGCGCGCGGAACCAGGCCACGTATTCACAGTCGGCCTCGCTGGCCCCGTACTTGCCGCCATGGCCGGTGAACTTGGAAAAGACAGGGCCAAAGCCCAGCAGGGAGGCGTTGTATTTGTCGTGCACGTCCTGATAATCGGGGTCCATGGGGCAATGTACATCGGCGGACACGGCCTTGGTCCGGCCCAGGACGTGCCGCAGCCGGGTGGCAGGTTCCCAGGACTCCAGAATGTCGGCCAGAGCGTACTCCATGAAACGGGACTTGGCGCCCGTGGCACCGTCGGACCCGATCTCCTCCTTGTCCCACAGGAGCAGAATCTGGGTGTGATCGCTTCTTGGCGCGGCCATGAAGGCCTTGAAGGCCGCGAACACGCACAGGCGGTCATCCTGGCCGTACCCGCCGAGCAGGGCGCGATCCAGGCCCACGAAACGGGCCTTGCCTGCGGGCACGATCTGCAGCTCGGCGCTGTAGAGATCTTCCTCGCGGATGGCGTAGCGCTCAAAAAGAAGTTCCAGCACCCGCTGGCGGACCTTGGCCTCCTCATCGGTCACGGCAGGCTCGTGGCCGATGGCGATGTTGAGCTTCTCGGCCACGAAGGCCTTCTCCACCGTCTCCTCGCGCTGCTTGCGGGCCAGATGCGGCAGCAGATCGAGGACCGTGAAAACGGGATCGTCCTCGTCCTCGCCGATGCAGACCGGGATGACCCGCCCGTCCATATCGACGATGGTGCCGTGCAGGGCCAGGGGCCGGGCCAGCCACTGGTATTTCTTGAGGCCGCCGTAATAGTGGGTCTTCATCAGCGCGACCTGACATTCCTCATGCAACGGATGCTGCTTCAGATCCAGGTGCGGGGTGTCGGCATGGGCCGTTATCAGGCGCAGGCCCTCCGCCAGAGGCTTTGTTCCGCGCCGGGCCAGCAGTACCGCCTTGGAGCGAAAGGGTAGCATGACCAGATCCTGACGCAAATCGTCTGAAAATCCGCAGGCCCCGGCCTGCTCCACCACCCAGGCGATGGTTTCGCGCTCGGTCTTGCACTGTGTCAAAAACCTCAAAAATTCAGCGGCAAGTGTGTCCATCCCGGCCCGCTCCTCGCTGGAGGCATAACGCTCCCAGCAGCTTGCGGCCTTGTGTTTCAATGCCTCATCCATCGCACACTCCCCATCCATAGCACACTCCCCTTGAACCGTGACAAAACGCCCGGAAACGAAAAAAAGGGAGCGGAATCGCTTCCAGCTCCCCAGGAATTCGAGGACAATCCAATATCAATCCATCTTGTCGAAAAACTCTTTTTCCGCTCCGCACTTCGGGCAGACCCAATCATCGGGCAGATCTTCAAAAGCGGTCCCCGCCGGAATATTGTTTTCCGCATCGCCTTCCGCCGGATCATACACATAGCCGCACGGACATTCCCATCGTTCCATGGCCATTATGCCTCCACTCGATTTGAGGTGAATGAGTCTACTCTTGCAAACCTAGTTTTTCTTCTTCAAGGCCTCGGCCAGCGCGCTGCCGAGAGATCCCATGTCCGCAGTGGTGGCCTGGGGCTTGTACCCTTTCCAGTCCGATACTTCCTCTTTCTTGCCGGTGCCGAGGCTGATCTTGCGTTCGCGCAGGTTCACGCTCTCGATGCTGACCACCACGGTGTCACCGACGCCAAGCTTGTCGAATTTGACCTCACCATCAGCCCTGGCCATGACCGACTGGGGCAGAAGGCCGGTCACGCCTGGTTCCAGAGAGATGAACAGGCCGAACTGCTGGCGCTTTTCCACCGTACCCTGCACGGACTGGCCTACGGGATATTTCTCGGCCACGTTCATCCACGGATCACCCTCGGCGTCACGCATGCTGAGCGAGATGCGCTGCTTTTCCACATCAACCTGCTTGACCACGGCCGCGACCATGTCACCAACCTGGACCACATCGCCAGGTTTGTGGATGCGCTTGGCGTAGCTCATCTCGCTGACGTGGACCAGACCCTCGATGCCGGGGGCGATCTCCACGAAGGCGCCAAAGTCCATGAGCTTGACAACCTTGCCCGAGACCTTGTCACCGTCTTTGAAACGCTCGGCCACGGTCTTCCACGGATCGTCCAGGGCCTGCTTGATGGACAGGGAGAGGCGCGTCTCGCCGGGCTTTTTGCCCTGGCTCGTGCCCAGGTACTTGACCCGCACCTTGTCGCCAACGCTCAGAGCTTCCTCCGGGCTTTGGATTCTGGCCCAGGAAATTTCGGAAATATGCACCAATCCTTCCACACCCGGCACCAGTTCGACAAAGGCACCAAAAGCGGCCAGGCGGGTGACCAAGCCTTCGACCACGTCTCCGGGATTGACCGTCTCGAAAAAGCTGGCGCTGGCCTGCTGCTGTTCTTCTTCCAGCAGGGATCTACGGGAAACGACAATGTTGCGACCGTTCTCGGACACCTTGGTGATCCTGAACTGCAAGGTCTGCCCGACATAATCCTCGGGGCTGGAAACATAGCGTGCGTCGATCTGAGAGACCGGGCAAAAGGCGCGATGCTTCAATACTTCGACATGAAAGCCGCCCTTGATCTGCTCCCGGACTTTTCCTTCCACCGGCATGCCGCTGTTATAGGCGTCTTCAAGCATATTGAGGCCGCCGACGCCGGTCATAGCCTTGGACAAACGCACGCTGTCGTCGGTCACGCCCACCACATAGAGTTCCAGCGTATCGCCCTCGGCCACGATAAGCTCTCCGGCATCGTTCAGCAGTTCCTCGCGGTCGACGATGCCGTCCACGGATGCCCCGCAATCCACGAAAGCCGCCTTCTGACCAATGGAAATGACTGTTCCGGAAATCTTGTCCCCTGCCTTGAGGGCTGTCTTACGCTGGGACTCATAGGATGCGAACAGCTCGGCAAAATCTTCACTCATGATTGACTACCTTACTTCACCGTATTCCGTCATTCAAAACGGGTAATGGAGTTAATGGACACCTGATCGGCGGGTGCGTGTTCGTGATCGCCCTGGGGTTTGACCCGGACTTTTTCAATTTTCTTGACCACATCCATCCCGTCAATGACCTGACCGAAAACGCAATAGCCGAACTCGTCCTCTCCCTGATGATCAAGGTCCGGATTATCGACCGTATTAATAAAAAATTGTGCGCTGGCGCTGTGCGGATCGGCGGTACGGGCCATGGTCACGGTGCCTTCGAGATTCTTGAGGCCATTGGTCGCCTCGTTGACAACAGGCGCCTGGGTGGTCTTTTCGCGCATCATGTTGTCGAGTCCTCCGCCCTGAATCATGAATCCCTTCACAACCCTGTGAAACAGGGTCCCAACATAAAAGTTCGCGTCCACATAGCTCAAAAAATTGGCCACGGTCTGCGGCGCCTTGTCCGCGAACAGCTCAACCAGAAATTCTCCCTTGGTCGTGTCCACCAGGACCACCGGATTGCTCATTCTTCCCTCCAGAAAATGGTCTCCATAAAATCGGAGCATAAAAATATACGGCTCTCTCCCGTTTGGCAAACCCTTTGCCGTAGTCCGGACAAACAGGTGACGAGGCTCCCTTGACAGCACGATAGCTGCACGGCTGAAGAAGATTCAAGGCGCTTAAAAAAAGATATACACCTAATATTGCTCAATAATATAGAGTAGCACACGGTGATGGACACGTGCGCGTCATGCCGCGATCAAGGGCGTCCAGAACTGTCTGACCCCTGGCATGAACAGCTCGCCAGATAAAAAAAGTATCTCTCCGAAAAACTTCCGCCGCCCTGCGGCTTAATTGGTCTTGCCTTTGCGATACCCCTGCTTGAAATCGGAAGCCGCATTTTCCACGCCCTTGACCGTCTTCCCGGTCACTTCTCCCATGGTCGAGCAACCCGCGCCCAAAAAGGCGGCCAGGCAAATCAACACAACCCAATACTTCAACATTCAAGCCCTCCACAGCAGGCGCACACCAAAAAGACAGTATCCCGAAGCGCGCACCTTTTTACTTATGCCTTTTCGAACCTACGCATCTGTCACAATGCCCGCCGAGCTGCCAGCCGTCAAAAGAGGCGTAGTCCTCTCGCGGCTCGACATGAATGGTGGTCTGGGTGCCCGGCAATGCGACCCGGATGGCGTCCTCGATCTCGCAGCACAGGTCATGCGACTCCTGCACCGTCATGGCTCCCGGCACGAGAAGGTGAAAATCCACGAACCTGGCCGAACCCGATTTGCGAGAACGCAAGGCGTGAAATCCGGTCTGGGCGCCACCGATGCGAGTGATCGCACCCGTAATTTGCGAAATCTCCTCCCTAGGCAAGCCCTCGTCCATCAGTCCGGCGACGGAGCGACGCATCAGGCCGATCCCGGTCCAGAGGATATTGACGGACATGAGCAGCCCCAGAATCGGGTCCAGAATCTGCCAAGAAGGAGGCGCAAAAAGCATGACCGCCAAGGCGGCCACCAGACCGGCCGAGGTCCAGACATCGGTCAGCAGGTGCTTGGCGTCGGCTTCGAGCACAATGCTATCGTACTCGCGGGCTGCCTGAAGCATGATCCTGGACACGCCGAAATTGACGGCCCCTGCCACCGTCGCCACAAGTATGCCTATACCCAGGGACTCGATGGGGTGCGGGCTGAGAAAACGCTGCACCGAAGCATAGGAAATGCCCAGGGCCGCCAGACAGATGAGGAGCCCTTCCGCACCGCTGGAAAAATACTCGACCTTGCCATGGCCGTAGGCATGACTGTGGTCCGCCGGCTGGTAGGCCAGGATGATGGCCAAGAGCGCGATGACCCCGGCCGTCAGGTTGACCACTGATTCCACGGCATCGGAAAAAAGGCCGACCGAGTCCGTCAGGAAAAAGGCCCCAAATTTGAGAGCCATCGTCAGGATCGAAGCGCCGATGGACAGGTAGGCGTATTTCCGGGCTTGGGCCAGCATCACGGACCTCGCTTATATCTCCGGAGCCCCGGCCGGGACCAGACACACAAACGTCAGCGGCATGGCACCGGCGTTGCGGATTTGATGCTCCTCATCCCTGGGCACAAAGACCGCGTCTCCGGGCCCGACACGCACCCACGCTCCGGCCTGGTAGACTTCACCTTCGCCGGCGTGAAAAAAAATCTCGTGCTCCCAGGCGTGCGCATGACGCGGAGTGTGCCCACCAGGAGCAAGATCGAAACGACGCATGCAGAAATTGTTCGCCCCGTCACCCTGGCCGATGATCACCCGTCCCGTGACTCCCCTGGCGATCTCTGAATCAAAATGAACCGCCTGCACGGCCTCTGTGGAAATAACTTTCATTTTCTCACCTTCCGATGCCGGCGCAAGCCGGATCAATAATTCCAGACATCAAAAAAATTAAAGCCGATGAGCACATGCACATCCTTGCGTGCCGAAAGAAACACACTGCCACGTACCGGACAAAATGAAAACTTGCCATTGTCGAGCATCCAAAAATCGTCCTTGACGTCCTGGACAATGGCAAAGGAATGCCTCCTGCCCGCAAACTCCACAGATACGACGCCCAAGGCGTCATCGGGAAAGCCCGCGTCACGCAACCGGTGCATGATGGCGATGGACTGATCCAGGCTTATGCCCCGCCCCTTGTTCATCGTCACCGACGACGGACGCCACAGGTCCCCCAGTTCGTGCTTGATCTCAAGCAAGGTGCGGCGATGAATGCGCCGCATCAGGGGCACGTCCACCGTTCCCTTCTCTTCTTTGGTCGGCCGGTCGTTTTCGAAAGTCATGGACTCCATCTGGGCCTTTTGCCAAGCACAGACGTCATCATAGAGGGGACTGTTGCGCACCCGATCATTCTTGGCAAAAGATCTCTTGCCCGGACGCAGGGAGTAGATCCGGCAATAAATGGCGGAAAGCATATACCCGGACCAATATTTCAAGGCGTTCATTCCTATCTCCTTACTGTCAGTGGACGCTCCTTATTCAGGATCAGACCGTTGTTTGTCAATTTGAGCATCCCCGCACCCCTCGTTGACAAAAATCAGGGTCCGTCATATTGATTGGGCATTCAATTTAAAGACTTAAGACAATTTTCGCCTTATCCTTCCCCTGGCCCATAGGGATGGATGTTTTGCCGAACCCCTGGATGTCCAGGCTTTCGCTACTCTCCACACACGCATGAGAAGGAACACCATGGCCACTGGACCGACAAAAAAGGAACTTCTGCTCAAGGCTGCAAAAGAATTATTCAGTGAACACGGGTATTCGGAAACTACATTCAAGAAAATTTCGGAGCGCGCAGGCGTGGCGCTTGGTCTCTTGACCCATCATTTCGGCAACAAGGAAAAACTGTTCCTGACCGCTGGCCTCGATGTCGTGCGCGAACTCGTCCATGCCATCCGGACCAACCTGCAGGGTGTTCCCAATGGGTTGGAAGCGGTCCGGGTCTTCGCCAACACGTATTTTGAGTTCGCCCGCAACCCTCGCCAGGACTTCATGGTGCTGGTTCGCTGCTCCCCGTTCAGCGACCTGAAGACCATCGAAGACAAGGACGTCATGATCCGCAACTTCTCGGAACTCTACGATATTTTGGCCGAATGCGTGCAACGCGGCGTCCAGGACGGCAGCATTCGCGACGTCGATCCTCAAAAAACCTCAGTCGTCGTCTTCTGCAACCTGGTCGGCGGCATCCGGCACGGACTACTCACGCCATACGGAGACCAGACCTTGTTTGACGACATTGTCGAATTCATCATCTACGGCCTCAAGGCCCGTTAAAGAGCGTTGGGCAACCTTTCGCTCCGTTTTTCATCCACTGATTTTTTTCTTCAGTTCTCAAAAGTTCGAAAAGGCTTTCTTTGCATGATCCCCCTGCGGGGATCATCGCCGATAACATTGCTTACGCGCCATGCCCTGATCACTCAGGGCATGGCGCTTTCCGCTTTTTGCCGGAATGCAGGCAGGACGGGAGACAAACCCGCAAGATACCGCCCGCGCGGCAACCGGAAACAAGTGCTTGAGCTTAGGGTGTTCCGCAGCTATGTAGGCACATCATTTCCGGCACGGAACCATGCGCATAGCCGCTTGAAGACGATGAGAGCATCGTCAGAGTCAACCTCAACGCCGCTCAAGGACTTATGCCAAAAAATAGACACCTCAAGCATCGCAGACCGCCCAACCTCTCCCTAAAGCGCAAGGCACAGCCGTCAAAGATTACCCTTTCGTTTTTCGCTTTCCTCGGTGTGACGATCATCGGAGCGGCGGTCTTCTTTAATTTTCTCATGCCGAACGAAACGCAATCCAGCATTGACTGGAGTGCTCACGGCGTTGCCGCAAGACACGAATACGAAAGCTTCAATGATGCTGGCGAGAACCAATTCGAATCACAGGATGAGAGCGTTCAGGAGGAAGTCCAAGGGGAAGCCCAGGAATTGCCGGAAGCCTGCGTCCCGATCGATCCTGAACTGACCCGCATGACCGGCACCATCAAGAACGGCGACACGCCCTCTTCGCTTTTGGAAGGACACCTCGAACTCGCCGAAATCTACTCCCTTTGTGATGAAAGCAAGGACGTCTATCCGCTGCAAAACCTCAAGGCCGGACAGCCCTGGACCATGGTCTATTCCAACAACGCCCTGATCGGCCTGGAATACGAAATTGACGCGAATGAGCGGCTGGTGGTCTCCATGACCGATTCGGGGTATGAATTCCGGCGGGAAGTCATCCCCTACGAAATTGAAACCAAAACCGTGTCGGGAGTCATCGAGGGGAGCCTGTTCGGCTCTATGACACAGGTCGGCGAGAACGAGGAACTGGCCTTGCAGCTCGGCAACATCTTCGCCTACGATATTGATTTTACACGCGATCTTCAGCCAGGCGACGCATTCAAGCTTATCGTCGATAAAAAATTCCGAGAAGGCTCTTTCGTCGGCTACGGCCAACTCGCAGCCGCCAGCTTCACCAACGTGGGCCAGACCTACTACGCCTATCGGTATACGGACAAAAACGGGAACACCGCCTATTACGACGAAAAAGGCCGCCCTTTGCGCAAGGCATTTCTCAAATCGCCGCTGCCATTCACCCGCATCTCCTCGGGATTTTCCATGAGCCGCATGCACCCCATCCTGAACTACAGGCGCCCTCACCAAGGTATCGACTACGCGGCGCCCACCGGGACGCCCATCAGCAGCGTTGCCGACGGAGTGATCGCGCAGGTGGGATCGAACAATTCCCAGGGACGCTTCGTGATCGTGAATCACAACAGCGGGTTACAAACCATCTACAACCATATGAACAAATTCGCCAAGGTCGCCAAGAAAGGCGCAAAGGTGAAGCAGGGAGCTGTCATCGGCTATGTTGGCAGCACGGGCTACGCCACCGGACCCCACCTGGATTTCAGGATGAAACAAAATGGCCAGCTCATCAACCCACTCAAACTGAAGATGATGCCTGCCGAACCGATAGCGAGCAAGGAAATGCCATCATTCAAGGCTGCCGTCGCCGAGTACAAGGCTCAACTGGAGCAACCAGTCCAGTCCGCAACCCTAGGCGCACCCGCCACCTCCGCCCAGTAGCCGTTCTTCTGCGCGATCATATTCCCAATACTCGTTTTTCCAGCCTTAAAAGCCAGCATCCCGCCCGGTCCCGAGTCTCTTCTCGGGACCGGGATAATCCCCCGGACACTCAATCCTGATCAGCCAGAATCACACGCGCCAGGCAGACTTCCCTGCCGTGCTCCACGCTCTGCATCTGCAGCAGGACATCCCCGTTTTCCCCCCGCCGCGCATGGCGGACTTGCACCGCATCCGAGGCCGTGACTTCACGGGCATGACGAATGCGCAAAAAACGCACCCAACTGCCATCCAGGCCAAACGTGGCCAAATGGTCCTCTATCCAATCAAGATAGCGCAAGTTGTTCATGTGCCCCAAGGCATCCACATCGCTGGCCCGCACAGTCCGCTCCTCGGCCTGACACGGGTCTGACGACATCTCCAGATCCGGCAGGGGCTGGTCAAAGGCAGGTTTCGGCACAAGCTCCCACTGCGGGCAAAAAAAGGAGTCCGCCTTGCGTGGGCGCCTGGCTTCAAGATCGAGCCCGAACCACGCGCTCGTCCCCAAGGCGACGAGCCCACCTTCAAAGTCCAGAATCCTGTAGTCACGATGGCAAAGGATACGTTCGGCCCGGGTTGGCCAAGTAAAAATCCGCAACTCCTCACCCAAGGCAGGATACCGAAACACGTGCATCGCCTGTTCGCGCAGCACCCATGCGATTTTCTGTTCGGCAAGACGTTCCATCCCGAATCCCAGGAGTTCGGCGTGATCCCCGGCACTCTCCTGCGCTAAAAGACAAAGAGCCGTCATTGTGGCCAGACCGTTTGCGTTTGTGTGAAAGAGATTTATCTTTCGTGCGAGTTCGAAAATCATTTTTCCGTGATCGACCATAATCTATCATTACAGGTGGTTACATCGTCCAGCGGCAGGTATCCCTTTTTAAGGCAGGCAGCAAGCCGCCAGGCTCCGATTGCCTGTTCACCGGCGTGGCATGTTTTTTTGGGGCCACGCCCCGTCACTCGGTTGCATGATATGACAAAGCCGCTTAGAAGTTGAAAATAATCGTTTGAACCACGCTTTGCCCGCTCTGGGAAAGCATTTCCCACACGATCAACCAGTGAGGAGCGACCATCTTGCCCCCTTTTCCGAGCAAACAGACAATATTGATCGTTGATGACGAACCCATCAACATCAAGGCTCTCGAGTTCGTCCTCGGTGAGGAACACAACCTCGCGTATGCGACCAGCGGAGAAATTGCTCTTGAAATGGCGCAAAGTGATCCACAGCCGGATCTTATCCTCATGGACATCGTCATGCCCGGTCTTGACGGCTTCGAGGTATGCGCTCTGCTCAAGGAAAACGACCGGACACGCAATATTCCCGTCGTGTTCCTGACCGCCAAATGGGAAACCAGTGAAGAGACAAAAGGGCTTGAGCTCGGTGCGGTGGATTATATCCGCAAACCCTTCAGCCCACCCATCATCCGGGCACGAATACGCAACCATCTCGAATTGAAAAAAAATCGCGACCTGCTCGAAAACCTGTCCACACTCGACGGACTGACCAACATTCCCAACAGACGCAGGTTTGATGAAATATACGCCCATGAATGGACCAGGGCGATCCGAACGAAATCACCCCTCTCCCTGCTGTTCATCGACATTGATCATTTCAAAAATTACAACGATCTCTATGGTCATATGGCCGGAGATGACTGCCTCAAGGCCGTGGCCAGGGTTCTTCAGTCATCCCTGGGGCGTCCTGCGGACTTCCTGGCCAGGTTTGGCGGGGAGGAGTTCATCATCCTCCTCCCGGAAACACGCGAACAGGGCTGCATCCACCTTGCGGAAAATATCCGCAGCGCCCTCAAGACACTGCATATCGAGCATCTCGATTCTCCGGTCGCAGATTACCTCACCGTTTCCATCGGTTCGGTGACATGCACAGATGTTGCGCAGTGTGATCGCTCCAACCTTCTGGAGCATGCGGACAGGATGCTTTACCAGGCCAAAAATGAAGGCCGAAACTGCGTCAGGGCGAAAAGCATGCCCTGACGTTCCAAATGAAACGGTAACGATGGCTTGAAATTGAACGAAACCGCTCGGAGGACATGATGGAGCTGACAGGAAAAAAATTCGTGCTTCTGGTGGACACCCAATTCAATGACCACGAATTCTGGTATCCCTATTTCAGACTCAAGGAAGCGGGGGCAGCGGTTGTCGTCGTGGCCACCAAGAGCGGCCAGACCTATGAGGGCAAGTACGGAACACCCGCCAAAGCGGAAAAGACTCCGGTCGATATCAACGTGGCTGAATACGCGGGAATCATCATCCCGGGAGGATACGCCCCCGATCATATGCGCAGGGATCAGAACATGGTCAGTCTGGTCAGGGCTTTCGACCAGCAGGGCAAGATTGTCGCGGCCATCTGCCACGCGGGATGGATGCTCGTTTCGGCAGGTATTCTGAAAGGCAGAACCGTGACCTCTTTTTTCGCCATCAAGGACGACCTGGTCAATGCCGGAGCCAAGTGGCGGGACCATGAGGTCGTGATCGACGGCAACATGATCACCAGCCGCGCACCCGAGGATCTGCCCGCCTTCATGCGCGCCATCATCGCCGCTTCCAGAGCCTGAGGGCCGGAGGCGGCCTGCCCTAGCTGACTGTTGAAAAATTAAAAATCTCCAGGCTGCTGAAAAAATGGTGAGATGCGAGGAACAAAGAAAATCCAGGGCCGAAGCGAACGCGTGCCCGTAAGGGTACTCTCTCATACGTGAGGGTCTGGATTATCTGCAGTGACGAAGCAGGTCGTCGTTTTGGGGCCGCCTGCTAGCCGCGACTTAAAATCAGGCGGGAGATCTCATGGAATAGTTCCTGCTCACGGACAACACCAACGATCCTGCCATCTTGCTCCACGGCGACGCGCCGACGGTTTTCCTCGCACAGCAGTTGCGCCACCTGCATCAGATTCGCATCGCAACCCACCACTGGCGGTCTTGGGTTCATGATTTCCCGCACGCACTTGGATTCAAGCGCGCTGACCCGCATATTGAAAAGTCCTGACCAGAACATCGGTGAATAGCGCATGCCATGAAGCAAAGCCCCCTCGGACGTGACCAGATAATCCGGTCTGATCGCCTGGATGAGATTGCGCATGGTCAGCACGCCGGCCAGCTCCTCCCCTTCAAAAACGAGCACCGCGCGATGCCCGGACTGCATGATCAAACCCGACGAAATGAAATTCTCGGACGCGATCTTGATCGCTTCAATTCCCAGTTTGACCGTGCTTGAGGCCTGCACGCACGCATAGTCTTCAATCGGGATCATGATCTCAATCACTTTTTTCTCGCGCGCCCGCCCATTCAGGGATGCGTTTACCGCGTCATGGATGCGCGCCACGAGAATGTTCACGTCGCAAGGCTTGCACAGGTAATCGAAAGCACCAGTCTCGAAAGCCTTGCGCGCGGAAGCCTGCTCTCCGTGACCGGTCAGAAGTATGACCCGGCTATGGGGCTTCATTGCCAAAATGCGAGGTAATGCCGCGTCACCGTTCAGGCCGGGCATGCGAACATCCAGCAATATGACATCGGGATTGATTGTCTGCAGCAACTCCAAGACCTGGTCTCCACTTCCGACCAGGGTCACCACGAAGCCTTTGTGTTCCAGAATCTTTGCTATGGTCTCCCGGAAGCGGGCTTCATCGTCGGCGATAACAATATGTGGTCTGCTCAACGTCAGTCTCCTTAAAATATTTCATTCGAGATCTCACTGCAAAAAGTCGCGAGAGACCCTGCGCGTCATTCCCGCATAGGCGGAGATCCATTCCTTTCAGACCGTTAAAAAGACATGAATCCCCTTCTTCAAGGGGATGACGACTTTTTGCAGTGAGATCATTCAAGACGGTCTCAAAAAATCTCAATGCTCTTGAGACAATTTCCACATTTCGTAAGCTGTCCTGACCCTGTCCATGAGATGGGCCATCTCCACCGGCTTGATCAAAAAATCAAACGCCCCGCTGGTCAGACACACCGCAGCGTCGTCCGAAGTTGCGTGGCCGGTGAGGATGATCACCTGCACGGTGGGAAAATTTCCCTTGATCTCCCGGAGCACTTCCTGACCTGTCATGCCGGGCATCTTCAAATCGAGCACGACCACCTGACATTTTTTTTCTTGGAGCAACGTTACCACATCGCGCCCGATGGTGCACAACTCGGCTTCAATGCCTTTGCGCTTGAATATTTTAGCCGCTGTTTCCAGATAGCTTTCCTCGTCATCGACAAGCAGGACTCGCATCGTGTCATCCATGATCACCTCTTCGGAATCAAACGTAAAACTCAGACGATAAAGTATGCATATCCCTGCAGAAGACAGTGAATTCCTTCCTACGCCGAGGGAGATGAAATCCGGGGCAAGAGCAGGAAAAAGGTCGAACCCTGGCCTTTGACGCTCGTAAAGTCCAAAACGCCCATCATGCTGTTCACAATCCCGTGGCACACGGATAATCCCAGACCCGTACCGCTGCCGGCCGGCTTGGTGGTAAAGAAGGGCGTGAATATCAACGTCTTCTGCTCCTCGCTGATGCCCGCTCCGTTATCCGTGATGGCGATACGCACCTTGTCGGTTCCTTCGGGCGAGCAGGCGATCACTATCTCCCCGGCCCTGCCAACGGAGACTTCGCTGATGGCGTAGATGGCATTATTGAGCAGATTCAGTACAACCTGCTGCAGCCTGCCCGGATCAACATGCACGATCAATCTTGAGGCAGGGATGTTGACCTTCAGAGCGATGTTGCTGAGCTGTATCTTTTTCTGGATCATGGTCAGCACTTCAGGAATGAATTTGGCCAAATCGATATTTTGCACTTCGGTGTTTCCAGCGCGACCAAAAGTGAGGATCGAATGCGTGATGCGGGCGCACCGATCAATCTGCAGCTTGATCTGGTTGATGCTCGCCGTAATCTCGTCCACGTCTCCCAGAAACTCAGGATCATCTGCGGCCCTTTTCTTGAAATCCTGAAGCAGCATCTCGATGTAGGCCTGATCACTCTTCATTATCTGCAACGGGTTGTTGATCTCATGAGCAAAACCGGCAGCCATCTCGCCCAGCTCCGCCAATCTCCCTGCCCGATACAGCTGCTCGCGCAACTTTTCGCGTTCATCGTCGCGCTGCTGCAGCATTTTCTCCACATAGCCGGTTAGGTACAGCGAAGACAGAAAGACGATAATGCCTCCGCAAAAGACGGACAATCCCAGAAAAAGAAAGGTCGAATCCGCAGTGTGGTACAACGACGGGGAATACTTGCGTGCGGCCAGAATCCACCCCGCATTTCGCATGACCCTGCTGGAGTAGGCGGCATTTGAGAGCGGGTCCCAGAATGCAGTGCCGATCCGGTCCAGGAAGACAGGATCAACCAACTCGCGCTCCCTGGTCAGAACCTGCCCACCACTCCCGGCAATGACTTCGCCCTTGCGGTTGATGAGAAAAACATCGATCCCCTCCTCCCGCACGCTCATGAGCATCCGCGTAAATACCTCCGGGTCCAGGGAAACACGCAGTATGAATGTCTTGTCAAAATGAGAAAATCTTTTGGCCATGACATAATGCGGCAACCCCAATTGTCCGGCCATGACGCCGCTGATGCTGCTCCCCCGTTCAAGCGCCTCATCCAGCCATCTCCCGGGGACGACATGCGTGCCCTTGTACACGCTGGGACCGGCGTAGGCTTGAACCACGCCTTCCGCATCGACAAGGGCAACATCAACGACTTCCTTGTGTTTGGCCGTTAGCCTTTCGAGAATTTTCCGCAAAGCTGAAGAGTCGGGATGCGGTGACAACTGCCCCTCGACCAAGGATAGATCAGCGAGACAATCATCCATATAGCTATCGAGGGCATAGGCATAATGGGTGGAGAGAAGGGTCAGGCGATCAAGCACGCCTTGTTGCGCATGATTCCAAAAAAGATACCCGCCCGTGCCGAGAGCCAGTACAACGGGAATAAATGGCGCAAGCAGCATGGCCGCAAAAAAATTTCGCTTGATCGTTTGTCTTGTGTATTGACGCATGCTGGGCCGTTAGCGAAGTCCACCTTCTTCAAAGGCCATGTACGCTGTCTCGACCACGATCTTCAGGGAGACGGGCTTGAGCAGATACGAATAGGCCCCATAGGCCATGCCGCGCAGCCCCATCTCCTCACCGCCATGGCCGGAAAGAAGTATGACTTGTGTTTTGGGCCAAGCGAGCTTGATCTCACGCAAGGTCTCGATCCCGTCCATGCCGGGCATCATGACGTCCAGAATGACCACGTCAAAACTGGTCTCCCCGAGCATCAGCAACGCGTCCTTCCCGCTGCCCACCCCAGTGACTTTAAATCCTCTGCGTTCCAGACGCTTGACCAGGGTCTCCACGAAATCCTGTTCGTCATCGACGACCAACACCGATGGCCCGGTACGCACAAGTGCAATTTGGCTGTTACTCTTTTCTGTCATGATGCTTCACCGGCAACTGAATTACAAATTCCGTACCCTGGCCGACTTCACTCTCAAAACGGATGCCCCCCCCCAATTTGTTGATGATGGAGTAGCTGATGGAGAGGCCAAGCCCCGTTCCCTCTCCGACCTTCTTTGTCGTGAAGAACGGGTCGAAAATTCGCCGCTGCACCTCCTTGTCCATGCCTGGACCATCGTCACGGAGGCTAATGCTGACCATATCCGTTTCCGCTTCATACCCGGTCGTCACCGTGATGTGACCGTTACGATCAATGGCGTCTATGGCATTGTTGAAAAGATTGAGGATGACCTGCTGAATCTGAGAGGCATCGGACTGGATGGTCGGCAGATCAGGCGACAGATTCCAGATCAGTTCGATATTCCGGAAACGGATCTCGTTATCAAGGAACGCCGTTGTCTGTTTGAGCACGTCGTTGATGTACAGATCATTGCAAACCGGCTCCATGCGCCGCGCAAATCCCAGCATCCGGTGCACGACATTGCCGGCTCGCTCCACATGCTGTTCGATTTTATCAACGGCATCTTCGAACTCCTGAAAATTCGCACTACCCCTGACGTCCTCCTCTTCCAGAAGATCGCGCATCCAGCCCGCCTTCTCACGAATGACAGCCAGAGGATTGTTGACCTCGTGCGCGACGCCAGCTGCCAGTTTGCCGAGCGCCGCCATCTTGCTGGACTGGATCAACTCTTCGTTCAGCTGTGCCTGTTCGCGATTGCTGCGCTCCTGCTGTGTGACGATCATGCGTGTGATCATGAGGGTTCCGATGATGATGAAGGCGATGCCGCTCCCCACCAAGGCCCATGTGGCTGTTTGGGTTTCAAAGAGGGGCTGGAGTTCACCGCGCATATCCTCCTCGATGACCAGAAGCCAGTCTTTTTGCTCCAGCCAGATCCCGCCAACAAAAATCTTCTTGTTTTGCGACTCGAACTCTGCGGCCTTGGCCCCGGAGAAAGGTGCGCCCAGAAATGACGAGTAGATTTCCTTGCTCTTGTTGCCGAACCGTGGCCGGGTCTGCAGATCCCCAGCGCGGTTCACCAGGTAAGCGTCACCCGCATCTCCAATTTGTAGCCAACGCACGAGGGAGTCGAAGATGTCGGAATCAATCGTGGCCCGCAAAATCCAGACCTTACCCTTTTCCTGCTTCTTCACGGCGATGATCATGTGCGGAAAGCCCCGAAAGCCTTCGAAGACATCCGACACGTAGATTTTGCGCACCATGACCTGATGGAACCAGCTCTCGTTTTTGTAATTTGCCTGGGAAAGATTGTATGGCCCGGAATAACTGACGTGCACCCCGTCTTCGTTGATCAACCCCAAATCGATAAACGTCCGCGAACTGAGCTGCATGGTGGTCAGGATGGTGTCGAGCTTTTCCTGTGAAGCTAGGTCATCGACGGAATGCGAATAGGCCAAGGTACGTAACTGGGAGACCTGTTCCCGCAAAAAAAGGTCAATTCCCTGACGCTTGTTCTCCGCCAACGTGACCAGATTGGCCCTGACTTTGGAATGGTAGGCGGAGGCAAACATGGAATACATGGTCACGCCCAATCCGATGAGCGGAATCAATGAAAAGCACAGGGCCGTGATAGCGATCTTTGTTCCAAGATCCTTAAGCCCGAAAATTGACATACGCTTTACCCCACGCACGAGATCCAGCCATCCTGCGCTACACGATATTCACCCAAGCGTTCATTTCATATATGAGCGCGGCATTGGAAGCAACCGCCGCATTCCCAGACGGCCTCGCCCCAGGAAAGCAACCATATCGAAAGCACCTACAGCATCAGACACTTTCAGGCCGTGATGGACGCACATAGCGAGTCGAAGGCCCACGCCCGATTTTAACCAACAGACCGCGGTTGACCAGATTCTGAATATCGTAACTGGCGGTCCGTTTACAAATCTTTCCATCGAGATTGATGAGATCCTTGCTGGTGATGCTGCCATGCTCACGCACATATTCGCAGGCCAGTATCTGGCGTTGGTTCAAATCCACCGGCAGGGAAGACTCATGCCTCCGGACACCGTTCTGCCTGGTTTCCGGGAGTTCCGCCACAGTCGCTTCCTGCACCGGAAAAAGGGCGCTTTGCCTGTCGGGAAATGCCTGATTCTCGAAGTTCTCGCCAACACTTATTCCAAGTTGTTCAGCCTGGATCACATTTCCTTCTGCCATGACCGCGGCCGTGATGACCATGTGCTTGAGTTCCCTGATATTCCCGGGCCAGGAGTAGGACACAAGAGCCTTGAGCGCTCCGCGTGAAAGCGCAAGGCCCGTCCTGCCGGCCATGCGCTCCCCATCCTTTAAAAAATACATGGCCAAGGCGGGAATGTTCTGGCGCTGATCGCGCAGCGGTGGGGTCTGAATGGTAATGACCTTGAGCCTGTAATAAAGATCCTCCCGGAATTTCCCCGAACTGATCAAAGACTTGAGGTCCACGTTGGTGGCGGTGATGAGGCGCACGTTAACATCAATGTCCTTGTCGCTGCCGAGAGGCTTGATTTTGCGCAGCGACAGGGCCCGCAGCAGGGCCTGCTGGACCTTCAGCGACGCCGACTGAACTTCATCAAGAAACAGCGTACCCCCGTCAGCCTCCAGAAAAGCGCCCCTGCGGTCACCCTTGCCGTCCGTGAAAGCCCCTTTGACATGCCCAAACAAAGAATCAAGGAGGAGATTCTCGTCGAGTTCCCCACAATTGATGGAAATGAAGGGCTTGTCGCTTCGATTCGAAAGCCGGTGCACAGCTTCGGCGGCCAATTGCTTTCCAGTACCGGTCTCCCCTTCGATAAGGACATCCACTTCGACCTGACTCGCCTTGGCGATGTCGCGCTTCATCTGCTGCATGAACGGCCCCGCGCCGACAAATTCCGGGAATCCGTCATCATCGCTGGAAGGGAGGCGGTCCATGCTTAACTCCACCGGTTCTTTCAAGGAGACGGACTCGATTTTCAGATCCTTGGACTTGATCTCTACGAATTGCGCTTGAATGGTCCGGATCATGGAATTTATGGAATCCTTGAGCATTTCAGCCTCATATCCAGTCTCGTAGAGATGCAGCTCTTCCCATTCTCCTTTTTCGTTCAAGTTCTTGACCGCATAAGCCAGTTCCAACAGGCCCAGCGTCGTACCTCGGGCCACGAAGATGATCGCCACCGTGAGTACCAGGACCGCAATGGCGCTGATGGCGAGCATGATGTCGATGTGCCTGTACCCGGCCAATTCAATGAGCACGCTCCTGTCCTCATAGGCCACCCCGCCAATGACAACCGGGTCGCTTGAGGGCGACACGCGCACAAAAACCGGCGCGTAGGCCAGAAAATGCTCACGGTATGGGGAATCGGACGCCGCATGTCCCAAGGAACGTAACATATCCCTCTTCCCTGATTGAACATCGGCGACGATCTGCCAATATTTCTCACTTTGTTCGGTCGGGCGAAACGCCTCGGCAAATCCTGGCCTCCCCAGTGTGCCTTGGAATGTTGAACGAATTTCGAGGGTACGCAACGGCGCATCGGCATCAAGCGCCAATTCGGATTGGAAGAGAACCCATCCGTGGGAGTCGAAGAAATAACTGTAGCGCAAAAATTTCGGATTGCGTGGAAATGCGTAGACCGGAGATTTATTGGAATCGTAAAGCGACAGGACGTTGCGGATCGCCTTTGCAGGAAGACCCAAATACATAAACCCGAGGCGCTGCCCCCCCGGCCCAAACACCGGGGTGGCCATCCGCACCGATTTCTCGACAAAGCGTCCGTGCGGGTTTTCACTGCTCGGATACGGCGCCTCCACTTCCCCAAACTCGGACAGCCAAATCTCGCCAGGCTCCAAATCGTCGACATGTTCATACAGCAATGCGGGACTGGGCCGGATGTCCTTAATCTCTCTTGCGGCCAATCGTTTGGACACTCCGCTTTTCGATACAAAGACCATCGGTTCGCCATCCAGCGCGGGGATGAAACCGAACTCCGCAAATTCAAGCCCCTCCAGTTCCCGCAGATCCACAAGGAATTTTTCCATACTGTCCACGGCGAGTGAACTGCGACTCAAAAAAAGCAAGTGTCTTCGGCTTCTGTCGAGCAAGGTCTCCACCGCATTGGCGGAAGTCGTTGCATGCAACCTGGAAGTGCGTTCCAGCGCTACGGAGATGAATTCCGCCGAAGCCCAGTAGGTTGCATATCCCATGAGGGCCAGCACAATGAGAGACGTAGGAATGAGGGTGATAAGCAGGCGAGTTCTCAACTTGCGACGCACGGATCGGGGGACGCGTTCCCCCTTGGGCAGGGACAGCCACGATGTGAGATACGGATTCACCATGCAACCTCCTGATTCAAAAAGAAACCTTCTTCATCCAGCAATAATTGCACGATAGCAGCGACAGAACACCAAAGACAAGAAAATTTTCGGCAATCATCAATTAAATTCACGCAAAATTATCAAGCAATAAATTGCACAAAATTTAAAGCGCCTGACTTCGTGAAAATATTATCAAAATATAATTGTTATATTTCAAATAATTAAATTAAAAAAACCTATCTAGCAAAAAAACTTGGCACGCGACTTGTTAAAATGAATTTGATTTTTGCTGAATAACTTGAATTTTAAAATCGGCAATCAACTGCGTCGAAAACAAGGGAGGTGCACAATCCTTGGATTTCGACCCAACATCAAAGGAGCGATGGATAATGGAAGCATTCGTTAAAGATTTCATGGTTCCCATAGCCAAATTCCCCAGAATTTCGGACACGGCGACCTTTTCCGGGGCGGTCATGGCTCTGGAACGCGCCCAGGAAGAATTTATGTCCGGCAAGCGTGAGCAGCGCATCCTGCTGGTTACCGACAATGAAAACAAAGTTGTTGGAAAACTCTCCCCAATCGACGTTGTCCGTGGCTTGGAGCCTGACTACGAAAAATTGGTGGATGAGCAGAGCAGCGCCTACGTGGGCAATTTCGACTATGTCATCCAGCCCATGAAGGACCAGGCCATGCTCTGGGCCAAACCCTTGGACGACCTGTGCTCCAGAGCCAAGGACATCCTGGTGAAAGATTTTATCCAGGCGCCCAGGACGCATCAGGTCATCGATCAGGAAGCAACGCTCAACAGCGCTTTCCACCGCTTCGTCATGTTCAAGCATGACTCCCTGTTTGTTATGGACGGCAAGAAACTGGTCGGATTGCTCCGCTTTTCCGATGTGTACCGGGAAATCGGCCGCAAGATCAAAGAAACCTGCCGCCTCTGATGTGAGCGTACACCGCGCGACAATCGATGCGATTTTCCAGCCAACCACTTTGAACGACAAGGAGAAATTCCATGAGTGCACAAGACGTGCTTGATACTTCCCCCGAAGAACTCCTCTTGCATGAAGAAGAGCCTCAAGGTCCGACCCAGTCCGGCAAGTCCATGGTCATCAAACTGCTCATAGCCCTCGGCATCGGCATCCTGATCATGATGCTGCCCAGACCCGAAAACCTGCCGGTCGAGGGGCACCGATTGGCGGCCATCCTGCTGCCGGTGGTTTTTCTGTGGGTTTCAGAAGCAATCCCTATCGGCATTACCGCGTTGTTGGCCACGGCCGGCATGATCGCCTTCAAGGTCACCAAGACCGCTGATGCTTGGGCACCCTATGCCAACCAAGCGGTCATGTTCGTCATGATGATCATCATGTTCGGCGTGGTCTTGAACGAGGTGGGTCTGGCCAAGCGCCTCTTATACCTGATCCTCAAGGTCGCTGGCACCAACGTCAAAAAGCTGAGCTTCTTTGTCGCCGTCAGCAGCACCATTTTGTCTTCGATTTTTCATGACGCGACAATCACCATCATCATGCTCTTCGCCATCCTGCCCATATTCACAGCCATGGGCATCACTTCGAGGAAGAGCAACAACCTGAGCAAATTCTTTATCATCCTGATTCCGCTATCCGCATCCGCCGGTGGGTTCGGCACACTGCTTGGCGGCGGCCGCTGTCCCCTGGCCGTGGACATCACCACCAAGTACGTGTTGGAAACCACAGGCGTGGCCCTCGACATAGGCTTCGTGAAGTACATGATTATCAACTTCCCCCTGTGTCTGTTCACGGCCGTCGCCACCTGGGCGATCTGCTATCTGATCTTCAGGCCCAAGGAAGTGACCCTGCCCGCCGAAGCCAAGATCGAGAACATGCCCAAGATGAGCACCGCTGAAATCGGCGTCTCTCTGGTATTTGGCGCCGCTTTCGTGCTCTGGTTTTTGGGCGACCTGACCGGATTGCACCTGACCGTCGTCGCGGCCCTGGCCTTGGCCGGATTTTGTGCGCCGGGGTGGGTCTCTTTCAAGACCATTTGCGACAAGTTCCCCTGGGAATCCTGGATCGTCTTCGGCTCTGGCGTCTCCCTGGGCGCGGCCATGCTCAAGTCCGGCCTGGGGCAGTATCTGGCCGAATCCCTGCTCCCCATGCTGCAAGGCCACAATGCCTTCGTCACCTACTACGGCATGGGCTTCTTCGGTTCTTTCCTGTCCAGCATGATGAGCAACTCCGCCGCCGTGGCCCTGAGCCTGCCCATCACTCTGCCCATGGCAGGATTGATGAATATGAGTGTTGAAGCGGTAGGCATGCTCTCCCCCATCAGCACCTCCTTCATCATGCTCGTCATCGGTTGTCCTCCGACAATCATCGCGTACAGCACCGGCTATTTCAACCAGGTGGAATTCTGCAAAGTGGCGATTCCTTGGTGTCTGACCCTGCTGGCAATCGCCGTAACAGGCATGCTGGTCTACTGGCCGATGATCGGATTTGGTCAATAGACAGACATTGGCTGGGGCAGTGTTGCTCCCGCCTAAAAGTGTTGAAATCTTCTAGGCTGTAACATATTTGGGATAGTAACAGACCACTCATCGATGACTGTTCGCCATCAACGCTGACAGGCGAACCGCACAAGGAGGATAAATTGATGGAAAATTTGCCAAGATTGCTTCTGGTAGACGATGAAGAGCGTTTTCGTGACACCCTCGCCAAGCGACTGAAAGAAACCGGTTACGAAGTCGAAGGTGCCGGAAGCGGTATGGACGCTTTGGACCTTCTTTCCACACAGAAATTCGATATTGTGGTCATGGACATCCAGATGCCGGGCCTGAGCGGCATTGAAACATTGTCCGAAATCCGCGCCAAGCACATCGGGGTCGAAGTGATCATGCTGACCGGCCACGGCGATGTGTCATCGGCAGTGGAAGGCATGCGCCTCGGCGCCTATGATTATCTCATGAAACCCTACGAGTACGAGTATCTGGTGGTCAAAATCCAGGAGGCGTACAAAATCAAGAAGGATCGTGACGAACGCTTGCGCAGGGCGGAGGAAAAAGCCTTGCTTGATAAAGTCCAGAAAAGTCTTCGTCTTTAGCAGACTTCATTCAACTCAAAAATTATGTCGCTTCTCCGCCGGTAACCACTCAGGCGGAGAGGCGCGTTTTCTGTTATCAGGACAAATGATGAAAAACGATTTCAGCTTTTCCGATGATTCGGCGAAAAATGAAACCGCACAACCTGATTCCGCATCTGGAGTTTCAATTCTCCATGAGGATCACAAACCGCTGCACCATTTGCCGCGCGGAAAAGCATGGAACCCTCCAATATTGAAAAAATGGTGGTTTTGGCCCGCCAGCGTTGGGGCACTTATAGCTTTAAATCTTGCAGTCACATTGTGGAGTCGGCTCTTTGGCCAGTAACTGAGGGGATGCGCGCCCCGATTTTTTATCCGGCTTTTGAAACTTCCCAACCTCGACAAGGCCACAGCGCATATTCATTCTGTTGATAATATCGGACTGACTGGGTTTGAAGCGCCGCAAAAAAGTGAATTTTTTTACTCCAGATCGCGGCTAAACCTTCGTCCAGATGACCAGACGAACAAATTTTGCTTCTTTGTCCAAAGTTTTGATCACTTGAGCCTTTTCGCTGCTCTGGATGGACACAACTCTTGAAGCCGCTCCGCAAATCAGGCGTGAAGCGCCAAGACTGGTCCGGGAGGGCTGCTCTGGATGGGAGAGTCATACGCTGACATCCCGGGAGAGCTGAGTCGTGAAACGACGCCCATGTGATCAAAAGCCGGTCGGACCAAGAGTCCGGTCCCGACGTTTCCGTCAACCATGAACTTAAGTTGGCGGGGACAAGTACCGCCGGTTGCGCCCACCGCTACGCAACCGAAAACACGCGGAGGGGAAGGCGGAATTAACTTCCGGACGCATCTGAAAGGCGCGCCCGGTTAACTCAAGGAGTTGGATATGGACGCCATGACCGTACAGGAATTAATGATTCCGGTCGAACAATTCACCCGGATTTCCCAGGAGGAAACGTTCGGCGCGGCCGCACACGCACTTGAACAGTGCCATGTGGACTTCAAGTCAGGAAAAAAACCGACATGCATCCTGCTTGTCAACGACCCGCAAGGCCGCATCGTGGGGAAAATTTCGCCCATCGATCTGCTACGTGCCTTGGAACCCCAATACACCAGATTGCGTGGGACAATCGGCGAATACGCTCGCAGCATTTCCTACGACAAAATGATCGACAGCGCCTTGGATCGAGCCATCTTGTGGTCCAAACCCTTGAATGAACTCTGCACCAAGTCCAGCAGTCTGAAAATAAAGGACTTCATTCTGCATCCCGTTCCTGAGCAAACAGTCAACATGACCGATAGCCTGGACAAGGCCTTGCACCGCTTTGTCATGGGTCGCCATGACTCGCTCTTCGTCATGGACGGGAAGCGTCTGGCGGGCGTGCTTTCGTTCGGGGATGTCTACGGCCAGCTCTTAACGACCATAAAGGATTCCTGCCCACTGGAAGCGTGATCATTTACGACCCCCATAATTGTAATAAATTTTTTGGAGCCATATAATGACCACCGAGACAAAAGACTATCGGAACTACCCTGAGGATGAACTCGTCATTGAAGAGCATCCCGAGACGCCAGAACAATCTGGCCGTTCGATTATCATCAAAGTCATCATTGCCTTGGCCGTCGGCTTGGGGATCTATCTCATACCCACACCGTCAAACTTGCCCATCGAGGGACATAAGTTCCTGGCCCTGCTCGTAACCGTTGTTATCTTGTGGGTTTCCGAGGCCATCCCCATCGGAGTGTCGGCCCTCTGCGCCGCCGCCGGAATGATCCTCTTCGGCATACAGAAACCTGTCGACGCATGGGCTCCCTTTTCAAGCCCCGCTGTCATGTTCGTGCTCATGATCGTGATGTTCGGCGTGGTCTTAAATGAAGTGGGTCTGGCCAACCGCATCATGTACTATATCTTCAAAATGGCCGGCACCGGGGTCAAGAAGTTGAGCTTTGTCCTAGCCATCGGCTGCACCATGCTGGCAACCGTCTTTCATGACGCCACAGTGACGGTAATCATGATCTTTGCGTTGGTCCCGGTTTTCGTGTCCATGGGCATCACTCCACAAAAAAGCAACAACCTCTCTAAATTCTTCATTATCCTTATTCCTTTGGCTTCCTCCGCCGGCGGCTTCGGCACCCTGCTTGGCGGTGGCCGCAACCCCCTGGCTGTTGAAATCCTGAACTCCTTCACAAAAGGTGAAGTCACCATCGGCTTCATGGAATACATCATCATCCAGTTCCCTCTGGCCATTTTGACTGCCGTGGCGACATGGGGCATTTTGTGGATGATTTTCCGCCCCAAGGAAAAAGAGCTCCCCGCCGAAGTCAAAATGGAAAAAATGCCATCCATGCGTGGCAAGGAACTGGGCGTCTGCGTCATTTTCTCCTTGACCTTCATCCTGTGGACATTTTCCGACCTTACCGGCTGGCACGTCAGCGTGGTCGCGGCCTTTGCCCTGGCCGGATTCTGCGGACCAAAATATGTGTCCTTCAAAACCATTTGCGACAAATTCCCTTGGGAATCCTGGATCGTTTTCGGTGCCGGCGTTTCTCTCGGCGCGGCCATGCTCAGCTCCGGGGCAGGCAAGTTTCTGGCCGAAGTCTGCCTGCCGCTTCTGGACGGCCAACCGGCCTTTATCGTTTACTACGGTTTCGGGTTCTTCGGATCCCTGCTTTCAAGCATGATGAGCAATTCTGCGGCAGTGGCTCTGACCCTTCCCATCACGCTCCCGATGGCCGAAATGATGAACATGTCCCCCAAGGCGGTGGCCCTGCTTTCTCCCATCAGCACCTCCTTCATCATGCTGGTCATCGGCTGCCCGCCGACAATCATCGCCTACAGCACGGGCTATTTCTCGCAGATGGACTTCATAAAGGCCGCAGTTCCATGGTGTTTAGGGCTGCTCCTAGTGGCAACCCTGGGTGTTCTCGTATACTGGCCACTGATCGGATTTAACTAGA
This sequence comes from Desulfomicrobium sp. UBA5193, assembly GCA_002412965.1. GTDB lineage: Bacteria > Desulfobacterota > Desulfovibrionia > Desulfovibrionales > Desulfomicrobiaceae > Desulfomicrobium. Next base: position 160,591 of record DHWB01000003.1, on the reverse strand, counting down.
TTGATTATATAGGGACTCCTGAACTATAATTCATAAACCGGGGAGACCAATCTCTCCCCGGTTTATGCTCCAAAAGCGTCTGTCCTCATCACAAGTTCACAAGCGAGACAACAATGTTCAATATGCGATTGGAACTCCAGAAAAGACGCTTAACATCAATTATTTTTCTCTCCTCAATATTGCCACTTTTTCTCATCGCAATTTGCATTTTTTTGTATGCTATACACAGCATCGACAAAGAATATCAAAAAATTGGCGCTTCCGAAATTTATACATTATCAAAAGAATACAGCGAAAAGTCGAATCAGGAAATTGAATCAGCTTTACAGTTAATCGAATTTTTCTCTACATTGCATAAAGGAGAAGAATATTTCCGAGCAGATCTGCTCCAGGCATACGAAGAGATCAGTCGATCCACGGAGTGGCTGGAAGGGATCGTTATCGTGAGCGACCAGGGAGAGAGAGTCGCGACCGCTGGCCTGCCGCATTCTCAAGATTTCGAGTCCATTGCCTCCACATACTCCGCCACCGGGCAGACGCCCCCTCGCGCCCTGATCTCCGATGTCCAGGCCAACCCGAAGGGAATCCCCTATTTTCTCATCACCACCAGGATTCAACTCGGCTCAAAAACGCATATCGCATGCCTTTCGATCAACGCATTCCTCTTTAGCGCCACTCTCGACAAGGTGCGGATTGGCCGCACCGGAGAGGTTTTTCTGATCAACACCTCGGGCGTCTTGCAGACCAAATCCATCATGCACGGCTCCATCCTGGACAGCGTGGACAAAACCTTGGCGGAACAAACGTCCCAGGCCGACGCCGTTCTGCAACGGGAATGGGAGGGAACCCGACTCTGGTACATTGTTCTTCCCCTGGTCACCAACCCAAACTGGCGAATTGTCGTGCAGCGTGATGAAAGGGAAATTCTGCAATCACGAGACACCCTGCTCGCTCGCTTCATCATGCTGGGCGTGTTGTGTCTCGTCGCCCTTGTTGCGATTGCGGTGCGAACCATCAAAAAAACGCGCGGCCTGCAGGACCAGATGGAAGAGGAACGGGCACAGCTGACGGACTACCACATCCAGGTCCAGAAACTCGACGCCATAAGTCAGCTCGGCGTGGGCCTCGCCCACGAGGTCAACAATCCCCTGGCCATTATCGGCGAGGAGGCGGGCTGGATGCAGGACGTGCTCAAACGCGAGTCCTTCAAAGACCATCCCGATGTTGGTGAACTGCGGGACTCTCTGCACCAGATTGTGGTCCAGACCGGACGCAGCCGCGAAATCACCCACAAGCTGCTCAGCTTCGGGGGCAAGACCGACGGCATCATCCGTGATACAAATCTGAATACTCTGGTGGCGGACATCGTCACGCTACGCCGCCGTGAAGCATCCCAAAAGAATATCGAGATCCGGGAAGAATTGGCCCCCAAACTCCCCATCATTCAAAGCGAACCTTCGTTACTACGCCAACTTCTCATAAATCTGATCAACAACTCGATCGACGCCATGCCCGATGGAGGGCAGATCACCGTCTCCACGGCTCCAAGCCTCGAAGGCGGCGTTCAACTCCGGGTTCACGACACGGGTTTCGGCATCTGCGAAGAGAACCTCTGCAAAATTTTCGACCCCTTTTTCACCACCAAGCCCCCAGGCAAAGGCGCCGGACTAGGTTTATCCATATGCCATGGCATCCTGCAGCGCATCGGCGGGCAGATTTTTGTGTCCAGCGAACCGGGTAAAGGGACAATCGCAACCATCGAGCTTCCTCTGGAAGCGCGGCCTCTTGGCCGCTGAAAGAGCATACATGACAGACGCGACACGCACTCTTGAAAGACCCTCCTCCTTCGTCACTGATCGTTTCTTGGCCGTGATCGACCGCTCGGAAGTGACATGCGTGCAAAAAACAGCCTGCGGCCAGAGGCTGAAGCCATGAGTCCAACCATGCCTGACCGCTCGATTCAATTTCAAAAGGATTCCCACCCGAATTTGAAACGCAAGTTCAGCTTTTTCAAAAGTCTGCTCGCCAACAACAACTTCATCCTCGAACAGATGGCCGACCTTGAACGCATGGTCTACGAAGGGCAAACCTTCACGCTCGAAGCGGTCACGGAACGCGTCCAAGGCCTCCTCACACGCGGCTGCGCCCTGGTCGAAGACGTGAACGCGCTCACCAAGGGGGCATACCCGGAGCTGTTTTCCCGCACCCGGGCCATTGGTCAGGAAGCACTGGGCATCCTGTCCCGGCAAAGGACGTTTGACAATCCGGTCCTAGTCATGCCTCTGGATGAGATATCCTTGGATAACCTGGACGAAGTCGGCGGCAAGGCCGCCAATCTGGGCGAGGTCCGCAATCGTGTCGGCCTCCCGACACCGGCGGGTTTCGCCGTCACGGCTTCGGCCGCGGCACTTTTTCTGCGTCACACCGGCCTCTTCGAGACCTTGCGGCAACAGTTGGCAAACATGGACATCACGGACATAGGCGCTCTGGAGCACGTCTGCGCCAAGGCCAGCGAGCGGATCATGACTGCCCCCCTGCCTCCCGCCCTGGAAGAGGCGCTGATGCAAAAGACAAAGGAGATGATCGCCCAATTCGGTCCCAAGGTGCGTCTGGCCGTCCGCTCCTCCGCCGTGTGCGAAGACTCCGAGGCCTCCTTTGCCGGACAGCATGCCACCGTTTTGGGTGCCACGCCCGTGACCATGGCCCGTGCGTGGAGCGCGGTCGTGGCCAGCGCATTCACCGCGCGGGCCGTCTTTTACCGCCGCACCAAGGGCTATTCGGAGCAGGACGTGATGATGAGCGTGCTCGTCTTGACCATGATCGAGGCCAAGGCCAGCGGTGTGCTCTATACCGTGGACCCCAACTCCTCCCACAATGACGACCTGCTCCTCTCTGCGGCCTGGGGACTTGGGGTGAGCGTGGTCGACGGGTCATCGAATGTCGATTTCTGCCGCATCCGCCGCAGCGACAGGCAGATTCTTGTCCATGAAACCGCGAGCAAGACCGAAGAATACACCCTGCTGCCGCAGGGCGGAATCGTGTCCAGGCTAGTCCCGCCGGAGCTTCAGAATGTGCCGTGCCTCACATCGGAGCAGATCGAAACCCTGGCTGAACACGCACTGAAGCTGGAAGCCCATTACGGCATGCCTTTGGACGTCGAGTGGTCCCTTGACCACGACGACAAACTCTTCATCCTGCAGGCCAGGCCACTCATGCGCGCTCACGGTCTGGACCGGGCGGATTGCTGCGAATATGTACCCGGCAGGACCCCGCTGCTTTTCGGCGGCCAATCGGCCTCCCTGGGAGTGGCTTCGGGCCTGGCCTATGTCGTGCAATCCGACCATGCCCTCAACGACATTCCCCAAGGCGCCATTCTCGTGGCCAAGCAGACATCCCCGGCCTATGTGGCGGCCATGGGCAAGGTCTCGGGCATCATCACCGACATCGGCAGCGCCACCGGGCACATGGCCTCCGTGGCCCGCGAATTCGGCATTCCGACACTGGTCGGCGTGGGTAGTGCCACCCACCTGCTGCCCCACGGCACGGAAATCACGCTAGATTCCAACAACCGTGTCGTTTATGCTGGGCGGGTGTCCGAAATTCTTTCGGAGCGAAAACCGATCAACCTCATGAAAGGCAGCCCCGTCTACAAATCCCTGCAGGAGGCCCTCAAGTTCATCATCCCTCTGCATCTTGTGGACCCGCAAACACCTGATTTTTCCGTGCACGGGTGCCAAACCCTGCATGACATCATCCGCTTCTGCCACGAAATGGCCATGCACGAGATGTTTCGCCTGACCGACGACCTCTCGGACAAGGAGGGCGTGGCCCGCGAACTCCATACTGACCTGCCGTTCCGTATCCTCCTCTTCGACCTCGGAGGCGGAATTGCCCCTCAAGACCCCACTCCCATGATCGAACCCGAATCCGTGCATTGCGCCCCCCTAAAGGCTTTGCTCGAAGGCATGCGCCACCCCGAGGTCTTGGACTGCAAGCTGACCGCGTTCCGTCCCGATGCCACCAGCCATGTCGTGATCTCCAGCCACTACATGAATTTCAGCGGCCGTCTGGGACATCACTTCGCCACTATCGACTCCTATGCGGGACCTGTCATCAACGACAACTACATCACCTTCTCCTTCAAGGGCGGATCCGCCGAATATGAGCAGAGGGTTCGGCGCGCCTCGCTGTTGGCCGGAATTTTACGCAGGCTAGGATTTCGGGTCATGCAGAATGGAGATGCCATCAAGGCGGAGATTCGCAAATACGACGAATGCCGCTTCCTGGACCGCCTGGTCACGCTCGGCCGGCTCCTTTCTTCCGTGCGCATGCTGGACTGGCAATTGCACGACGACTCCGAAGTTGCCCTCTATGTGGATGATTTTTTCCACGGTGGGCACGCCTTCACCCGTTCATGATCTTCCACCGAGTGCTCCCGTCCGCCCTCCGGGATGATCACGCCGTCACCGTTGCGAGCCCGGACGCTTTTGTGTCACAAGAGGACTCGGGCGCATAAATGCAGGGCCTTCCGTTGGCGCCGGCGGCTGCAATCCATCCTCGCCAGCACTGTGGAGCACACATGAATTTGATCCAACGAGTTCGAAATATCTTCCGCCCGCCACAACCGCAGCAGGAAGACACCGGCCAGGACGATCTGTTCAAGACCAGGTATCAGGCTTTCCGCAGGCTCCTGTCCGCAAACAACGGCGCACTCGATTTCATGACGGAGTTGGAAGAGGCGGCCATGGGGCACCGGCATTTCGGCATGCATTTCGTCAGGTCGCGAGCCACGGGCGCCACGGCCAAGGTTTTTACGATTGTCGAGAACCTGCTCTTCCTTGCTCCGGGAAAGTATCTGACGCTGCGCGACTCCTTGCGTGTCATTCAGGAGCAGATCCAGCAGGAACTCGTCCTCAGGCAAAGCAACCGCAGGCAGGAGCTCGTCCTAGATCTGGAACAGATCACAGCCCTGGATGCGGACGACGTGGGCGGCAAGATGGCCAATCTCGGCGAGCTGCGAAACAAGCTGCAGGTTCCCGTTCCGGCCGGCTTCGCCATAACCGCCCAGGCCTACATGACATTCATGCAGCAAACCGGGCTCTGGGATGAGATCAATTGCCTTGTGCTCGGACACCCCATGGCCTCCCACTTCACGAAGTGCAACATCTCCGCTGACAAAGATCCCGAAGATGATGACGAAACCAGCCAGCCCATAGGGCTCCTGGAAATGTGCGCCAAAATTCGCGGCATGATCCTGTCCGCCGAGATACCCGTGGAACTCGAGCAGGCCATCCTCTCCTCCTACGATCGCCTCTGCGAACGGGAAGGCCGGGAGGTCCACGTCGCTCTGCGCTCCAGCGCGCTGGGGGAGGACAGCGCCAATGCATCCTTTGCCGGACAGCACCGCTCCCTCTTGAATTTGGACCGCGACAGCCTCCTGGACGGCTACAGGGAAGTCATCGCCAGCAAATATTCGGCCCACGCCATGACCTACCGCTACATGCTCGGCATCAGGGACGACGATGTCCTGATGTGCGTCGGCTGCCTGAGCATGGTCACATCAAAAGCCGGAGGCGTCGTTTACACGAGCAACCCGCTCAATGCCGCGGACAACCGCATACAGATCACCGCCGCGTGGGGAGTTGCCAAGGGCGTGGTCGACGGCACGGCAACCTCCGACCAGTTCATCGTCGAAAAAGAACCGCAACTGCGCATCGTCGACAGAATCGTAGCGCGCAAGGAATCTTCCCTGATCTGCTCGGAAACCGAAGGGGTCTGCAGAGTATCGGTCGACCCGGAGATGTGCGAGCAGCCAACCCTGAGCGATCCGCAAATCATCGAACTGGCGACCATGGCTTCGCGCATTGAATCACATTACGGGATACCCCAGGACATTGAGTGGGCCTACACGCCCAAGGGCACCCTCACGCTGCTTCAAACGCGCCCTCTGGATATTCGCCAACCCCAGTCCGCGCCCGATCTGCTCCCCGACGTCACGCCGCTGCTCCTTGGAGGTCAGACCGCCAGCTCGGGCACTGCCCATGGAGTGGTACACATCGTCAAAAAAGACGTGGACATCCTCATGCTGCCCGAGAACGCGATCCTGGTCTGTGTTGAAGCCGCTCCCAAATGGGCCGCGGTCCTGAACAGGTGCCAAGGCGTCATCACCGAGCAGGGCAGCGTGGCAGGACACCTGGCCAATGTCGCGCGCGAATTCAATGTGCCCGGCCTGTTCGGCGTGCCCTCGGCCACGAGCATCCTCGTGCCTGGGCAGGAAATCACCTTGGACGCCGACAACACGGCCATCTATGCGGGGCTGCAGGAATCCTTGCTTGATCGAAAGCCCAAGCGACCGAACATGATGGACGGCAGCCCCGTTTTTCAGACCTTGCTGCGCGTCAACAAATTCATCACCCCGCTCAACCTCCTCGATCCGGATGGACTGAATTTCACGCCTTCCAACTGCCGGACGCTGCATGACATCACCCGGTTCTGCCACGAAAAATCCGTGCTTGAGATGTTCAATTTTGGCCGGGACCACAACTTTTCTCCCCGATCGAGCAAGCAGTTGAAGGCCCAGATCCCCATGCAATGGTGGATCATCAACCTCGAAGACGGGTTTTTCAAGGAAACCGGGGGCAAGATGGTCCCCCTGGACAACATCGCGTCCATCCCGATGCTGGCTCTGTGGCGCGGAATCGTGGCCTTTCCCTGGGAAGGCCCCCCCGGAATAGACGGCAAGGGATTTTTGTCCGTCCTCTTTCAGGCAACTTCCAACCGCAATCTGGAACCGGCCATGGCTTCCAATTTCGCGGAAAAGAACTACTTCATGATTTCCAAGCATTTTTGCAATCTGCAATCACGTTTCGGCTTCCACTTCACGTCCGTGGAAGCCCTGGCAGGTCCGCGACCGCGAGAGAACTATATCCGGTTTCAATTCAAGGGTGGAGCGGCAGATCATCAACGCAAGGTTCGCAGGGCTCAGTTCGTCGGTGAAATACTCGATGAGTTCAATTTCCAGACCAGGGTCCGGGAAGATGCCCTCTTCGCCCGCCTGGATGACTGCGACCAGCAATTCATCGAAGATCATCTGGAAATCCTGGGACACATCCTCATTCACACTCGGCAACTGGACATGATCATGAGCAGAGAGGAAGTGGTCCAGTTTTACAAGCAACGCATCCTCCGTCAGCTCCACGCGCTGATGGACGCAAAAAACAAGGCCAGAGCCTAAGCCTTACTCGGAGATGAAATGAACGACAGATCAACAGAAAACACCCCCAGCCATGCCGTCATGCGCGGCGTCATCATCGGCGGCTCCATTGGCATGATCGCCAGCTGGTTCGGTTACGAACCCGTCAAGGCGTTTTTCATGGGCATCTTTTGCGGGATCTTTGCGGCGATCACCAAGATCATGGCGGACAAGCTCCGCCAAAAATAAGCCTTGACTTTTTCAATCCCAAGAGTACTAGTCCTAATCAAGAACCTACCGCATGCGGCTTTTGAAGTGGTTCTTTTTTTGAAAGTTTCTAGGTCAAGTTTTTGAGAAATCCGACAACCAAATCTGTACCACAGAAGCGTGTTGGAAGGTAACCTGGAAAAAAACCTCTGAACACAGGCGTGTTGGGTGTAAACACTCCTAGGGAATGTCTTCCGAATTGAGAATAAAGGCGCGTTGGTTAGAAACCAAGAAACAGTTTACTGATTGAAAGGCGCGTTCACAAGGAAACTCCCAAGGCAACACAGGAAACAGACTGTAGAGGCGTAGATTCCGGTAACGAAGAACATAATGACAACAGCCGATTCCATGTCGGCGCGGTGAAAGTTCAAGATCAGAACATCGCATTTGGTTTCAAGTCATCTCGGTTTAACGCGAGGCGGAAGGCGAAAGTCTTCCGCCTCCTTCTTGTTTCTGGGGGGCTGATTTCACCCTCGGACATAATGCCTCGCCCTGGCTCACTTCTCCTTCAAACCTTCGCCACGACACTTTTTCATTTTTCAAGAATGACCAACCGGCTTGCATAAGAGAAGCATTTCAGTATACACATGCACAAGGAAACATAAACCAACGCCAATTCAGGATACGCCATGTACTGTAAAAAATGTAAATTTCATTCCTTCGACCACGTCAGCAAATGCCCAAAATGCGGCGTAGACTGGGAAGAGTCCCGCAAAGCGCTCTATCTGAACTGGATCACCGCAAGCGGAGTCAACTGGCTGTCACCGGAATTATCCGTACCACAGGCCGCTCCCGAACCGTCAGTAGCCACAGCGAAGACCACGAACGCGGATTCATATCTCGACACGTTGAGCCAGTCATCAGCGGACTACAGTGCAACTCCTCTGGCTCCACCTGCGCAGGCCTCAAACAGAGATGCGGACATTGATGTCTCCCTGTTTCCGGAATTGGACTTCGCCATGACGGATTCCAAGCCCGAAACACCTGCGCCCGCACCCGCGCCCAAACGAAGCGCGGCGGTCCCCAAGTCGGACGATGATTTATTTCTCGAGTCTCTGCCGGTCGATGAAATGGTTGAACTCGATTTCAGCACATCCTTCGATGCCCCGGCGGAATCAAAAGCGCAGGCTCCTTCCAAGCCCAAACGCGAAGACCTGTTCATCCCCGAACTGGAAGAAATGCTCGCGCCCCTGACCGACGAACCGCGGCCAGGCCCCACGCAGCCAAAAAAACAGGTTTTCTCCGAAGACACGGACATACTCCTTGATTTCGGGTCCGATTCTTCAGGCAGTTCCGGCCGGAAATCAGGCACCTCAGACGAGTTGTATCTGGTCTTGGACGACCCGAAAAAATCTTCATAAGATTTCTCACACGAGGGATCGTGCGAATTCATGAACCAGGGTGCTCACAGAGGCCCTGGTTTCTTCATGCGTGACCAGAAGATGTCCGCTGGTGATCTGCTCGCAGATCGAAAGCAGGTGCATTTCCCGACGTGCGCTACGCACTTTCGAGAGAATTTCCCAGGCGTTGTCAGGATGGACGACCCGATCCCGAAGGCTCTGCAACACCATGACGGGCGCGGTGATGCGATGCAAGCCTCGCCGCGTCTGGATCGCCCCGCATTTGAAGGAATGCAGGAGTTCCACGTAATGCGCCCCTTCATACCCCTGCCATGGCGCGATTCGCCGGGACTCGGGATTCGGCTTGGCGGAAGGCACACTCGAACGAACATGCCGGATCATTCCGCTTAAAAAGAGCATGGGGTCGGGAGAAAAATACGGGAAGAGACGACAGAGAAATACGGGAGCGGCGATGGTCGCCACGCCGGCAAGGGCGTGCTTTTCCGCCAGGGCCAAAGCCAGGGTGCCTCCCAGGGAGAACCCGACGACCATGACGCGCTCGCACTGCTTCTGCATCGATCGCAGGGCGTGCTCGGCGCTGCCCAACCAGTCATCGAACCTGCTGCGTGCGAAGTTCTCCGCATCGCCCTCATGTCCGGCCAAGGTCGGCACGAGCACCGGATAACCGCAAGCACGGAGATGATCGGCCAGAAAGCTCATTTCAAAAGGTCTGCCAGCATAGCCGTGCAGCAACAGGCAGCCAAGTTCAGGAGTTGTCATGAATGTCCGCAGGGGTAGTAAATATTGGGCATGGAACAGGCATGCTCCATGTCTCGCAGAAAAAAAAGCCTTGACTTTTATGTTTGATTCGAAAAAGAAAACGAGTTTCCGGCGATTCGCGTAAAGCCGCCGTTTCCGCCGGATAAAGGCGCGGCAGCATTTCAGGACAAAATTATGGAGGAGCCTCATGGCAGTAGATTTCAGTAATGCCGTCAAGACTGACGAAGGCGTTCAGGTCAATGGCGTTGTAATGTACCAGATTGTGGAAAAGTGTGAAGGCTGCGACCGGATCAAAGAATTCGAAGGCGCCAAATACTGCGGCAGCTATCCCCAGCCCGCCTCGAAGTGGAGACTGGGAATCTGCAATTTCTCAACACACACCAAGACTGCACCCGCAAAGGGCAAATCCAAGGTCAACCCGCTCAAGGCATCCAAGCGCGCAGCCAAGGGCCGCTAGAGCCTTCACCACGGTTTATTCAAAAGGCAGGACTTTCCTGCCTTTTTTTTCTCCAAAATTCCGAAAAAGCCCAGAAAATGTAACCGAATCCCCGAAGGACGCGGCCATGCTCAGCACCATTCTCGAACTCCTGGAAACGAGCCGGGACGAACTGCTTCGATTGCAAACGGATCTGGTGGCCATCCCCGCCCTTGGACCTACCAATGACGGACAAGGTGAAGAGGCCAAGGTTCAATATCTGAGGAGCTATGCGGCCCAATTTAACGGCGCTCGCGTGCAGACGATTGCGGCCCCGGACGACAGAGTGGCTTGTGGCCATCGCCCAAGCCTAGTCATCCGGCGACCCGGGAAAAACCCGCGCACCCTGTGGCTCATCGCCCACACGGATGTCGTGCCCACCGGGGATCTGTCCCTGTGGCAGGGCGACCCCTTTGTCCTTCGTCAGGAAGGAGACCTCATCTTCGGTCGGGGCGTTGAAGACAATCATCAGGGCCTGGTCAGCGCCCTTCTCCTGCTGCGCGCCCTCGAATCTGCCAAGGCCGAAACGGAGTTGTCCTTGGGCATACTCCTGGCCGCCGACGAGGAGACGGGCAACGCCCTAGGCATCGAATACATCATGCGCGAACATCCCCAGGTTTTCCATCCGGACGATCTGGTCCTCATTCCCGATTTCGGCACCAAGGACGGCGCGGCCATCGAGGTCGCCGAAAAAAGCGTGCTCTGGCTCAAATTCACGGTCCACGGCAAACAGTGCCACGCCTCGACGCCAAGCGAAGGCATCAACTCCCTGGTCGGCGCCTCGGCGCTGATCCTCGCGCTTGAGCGCCTGGACACGGCTTTTGATCGGCGGGATCCTCTTTTTGATCCGTCCACATCCACCTTCGCGCCGACAAAAAAGGACTCCAACGTTCCCAATGTCAACACCATCCCCGGCCAGGACGTCTTTTATCTTGATTGCCGGGTGTTGCCGACCTATCCGCTGGACGAGATCGAAAGACAAATCCGCTTGATTTGCGACGAGGTCGAGTCGGCGCGCGGCGTGCGCATCAGCTTTTCGCCCGTGGTCCGCGAGCAGGCAGCACCCGGCACCCCGGCCGATTGCGAGGCGGTGAGGCTTCTGGCCGCCGCCCTGAAGCGCGAGCGCGGGGTTGAGCCCCGCATCATCGGCATCGGCGGCGGCACCGTGGCCTCCTCGTTTCGCAAACGGAGGCTACCCGCCGCGTGCTGGTCCACTCTGCTGAACACGGCGCACCAGCCCAACGAATGCTCGTCCATGGACAACACCATCGCCGACGCGCGGGTCTTCGCCCATCTTCTTTTTGACAGCCAGGCAGGGGAATAATGACCATACCGTCCGTGCCCGATATTTTTGACATCATCGTCGTCGGGGCCGGCCATGCCGGGTGCGAAGCGGCCATGGCGGCGGCGCACATGGGCATGCAGACGCTCCTCTTGACCATCAACGCCGACCGCATCGGACACCTGTCCTGCAATCCGGCCATCGGTGGCCTGGCCAAGGGGCATATGGTCAAGGAGATCGACGCGCTGGGCGGGATGATGGGCAAATGGGCCGACCAGGCCGGAATCCAGTTTCGCATACTGAACACCCGCAAGGGCCCGGCCGTGCGCTCCAGTCGCGCCCAGATCGACCGGGCCGAATACGTGAAGGTCGTGCAGCAGGACATCTTCACCTGCCCGAACCTCTTCGTGCGCCAGGAGACCGCCGCGTCGCTCACCGTGGAAGACGGGCGCGTCACAGGCGTGGTCACCACCCTGGGCGAGACCATCCCCTGCCGGGCGGCGCTTTTGACCACGGGCACCTTCCTGCAGGGCCTCATCCATGTTGGCCTCAAGAATTTCAGCGGCGGCCGCTACGGCGATCCGGCAAGCAGCGGCCTCTCGCCCCGGCTGCGCGAACTGGGCTTCGAACTGGGAAGGCTCAAGACCGGCACCGTGCCTCGGCTGCTCAAGTCGTCCGTGGACTATTCGGTCATGGAAGAACAACCCGGCGACAATCCTCCCCGGCCCTTCAGCTTCGACAGCCCAGGCATCAGGCTCAAGCAGCTGCCCTGCTTCATGACCTACACCACCGAGCGCACCCACGAAATCATCCGCAGCGGATTCGACCGCTCGCCCATGTTTACCGGCGTCATCAAGGGCACCGGGGCGCGCTACTGCCCGTCCATCGAGGACAAGATCGCCCGCTTCCCGGAGAAAGACCGGCACCAGATCTTTGTCGAGCCCGAAGGCCTGACCAGTCACGAGGTCTACCCAAACGGCATCCCGACAAGTCTGCCGCTCGACATCCAGAAAGCTTTAGTGGCGTCCATTCCCGGCCTTGAAAAGGCCCAGATCATAAGGCCCGGCTACGCCATCGAATACGATTACGTTCCTCCGACGCAGCTGAGGCCCACCCTGGAGAGCAAGCTCGTGCGCGGGCTTTACATGGCCGGACAGATCAACGGCACCTCGGGCTATGAGGAAGCTGCCGGACAGGGCCTGTGGGCAGCCATCAACGCGGCCCTCTCCCTGCGCGGCGAGCCGGAACTGATCCTGACCCGCAGCCAGGCCTACATTGCCGTGCTCGTGGACGACCTGGTCACCAAGGGCACGCTTGAACCCTACCGCATGTTTACCTCCAGGGCCGAACACCGGCTCCTGCTGCGCGAGGACAACGCCGACGAGCGCCTGACCGCGATCGGGCGCGACCTGGGTCTGGTCGATAACAGCCGCTGGCAGCGCTTCACCCGCAAACAAATCGCCGTGAATGAAATCATGGCCGGGCTGGAGGCTGTGCGCGTGCGCCCCGATGCCGCGACCAAGGACACGGTCGAGGCCATGGGCGGCACGATCCCTCAAAAGGCCGTCAGCCTAAAGGAGCTCTTGCGCCAGCCGGAATTATCGATCGAAAGTCTCGCGCCGTTGTGGCCCGATCTGGAGAATTTTGACGGGGAAGCTCTGGAAGAAGCCGAAATCAAGACCAAGTACGAAGGCTATCTGCGCCGCCAGCAGGAGCTGGTGGACCGCTTTGAAAAGATGGAGCAGACGACCCTGCCCGAAGACATGAATTATATCGGAATCCCGGGCCTCTCGCGCGAGGTCACGGAAAAGCTGACCCGCATCCAGCCCCGCACCCTGGGCCAGGCCGGACGCATTTCCGGGATCACGCCCGCGGCCTTGTCCTGCCTTGAAATTCAGCTCAAAAAAATCGGCCGACTCTGATCAGGGCCGGCCGAAACATCATTTTTCAATCTCCGAAGCGCAATGAGCAAAGGACGGCATGTAGAACCCGTCCACCAGTTCCTGCGCCAGGGCTTCAAGCCGCTCCACGAAAGCGTCGTCCAAGACCGACTCCAGGGTTTCATCCGAGGGCATGACGTCTTCCTCCGGACCTCGCACCTTCAGGAGGATGACCCGGCCGTTGCTCATGACCTCGTAGCCCACGACCTTTGCCAGGCCGCGTCCATGCAACTCGCTGACATGATTCTGAATGATCTCGAAAAGTTCCAGTCCCGTATCCGGTCTGGTCACGATGGAAAAAACACGTTCCGCCACGTTCACCTCCTGCGACGTCTTTCGCTTTCACGTTTGTGCCGGCTTGTAAACCGTACGACCGGCACTTCACAATTGTGGAAAAGCAACATACCCTTATTTTTTTGAACCACATTCACGGGAAAGCACTTATGAAACAACTCGTCGCGACCCGCATGGACCGGTGCATCGGCTGCCATTCATGCTCCCTGGCCTGCGCCCGCGCGGTCCACAAATGCCTGTCCTGGGAAAATGCCGGCATCCGCATCCTGTCCTCCGGCGGCCTGTCCACCGGATTCCTGGCCAAGGTCTGTCTGGCCTGCAACCCGGCCCCCTGCGCGGCGGCTTGCCCCACGGGCAGCCTCAAGCAGCGAAAAGGGGGCGGAGTCACCCAGCAGAAGAAGCTCTGCATCCAGTGCGGCAAATGCGTGGCCGCCTGTCCGGTGGACGCCATCGCCCAGGATCGCCAGGGCAACCCCTACGTCTGCATCCAGTGCGGCAGCTGCGTGGAGTTCTGCCCACACGACTGTCTGGAAATGCAGGAGGTGGAAGCATGATCTCAAGCACCTTCAAAATACTGGAAGTGAACCTGTCCTCGGGCCGCTCCACCATCCGCAGCCTGCCCGGCGTTGCCACATACCTCGGCGGATCGGGTCTGGCCGCGAAACTTCACCTCGATTACGCCAAGCCCGACCTGACCTGGGATGATCCTCTGCAGCCCCTGATTTTTTGCGCCGGCCCTCTGACCGGATATTTTCCGCTCATGAGCAAGACCGTCTGCGCCTTCACCTCGCCCCTACACGGCCAGTACGCCGAGTCCCACGCCGGAGGCCGCAGCGCCCTGGCGCTCCGCTTCGCGGGACTGGACGCGCTGGTCATCATCGGCCGCTCCGAGCGCCCCATGGTCCTGCATCTGGGCGCCAATGTCATCGAGTTCATGGACGCGGGCTACCTGTGGGGCAAGGACGCCCTGACCGCGGGCAAACTCCTGCGCCGCATCCTGAAGGGCTCCGGCCACCGGACCATCATGCGCATCGGCGTGGCTGGCGAGAACAAGTCGGCCATGGCCTGCATCAACGTCGACACCTATCGCCATTTCGGCCGCCTCGGCAGCGGCGCGGTCATGGGCGCCAAGAACGTCAAGGCCATCGCCATCGAAGGCAACGGATCCCTGGGCCTACCCGAGGGCAAGGACTATGGCGCCCTGTACGCCGAGATCTTCCGCAAGGTCACGGACACGGACATGATGCGCAAGTACCACAACCTGGGCACGGCCTCGAACCTGGAAGCGCTGAACGAACTCAAAGCCCTGCCCTGGCGCAACCTGCAGGCCACCTCGGACCCGGGCATCGAGGGCATCACGGGCGAACGCTTCGCCGACGACACCCTGCTGCGCAATGCCGCCTGCGCCGGATGCCCGGTGGGCTGCATCCATATCGGCTTCGTGCGCGAGAAGTTCGACAAAGACAACCAGTACCTCTACCGGCAGGTCGGTTACGACTACGAGCCCATCTTCGCCACGGGCTCCATGCTCGGCCTGACCCACGCCCCGGACGTGCTCACGGTCATGGACGAGGTGGAGAAAGCCGGACTCGACGTCATGAGCGGCGGCGTGGCCCTGGCCTGGGCCACGGAGGCGCTGGAAAAGGGCGTGGTCACTACGGAGCAGACCGGGATCGAACTGCGCTTCGGCGAAGTCCAGGGGTACCTGAAAGCGGTGCACCTGCTGGCCGGGGCGGCAAGCGAGTTCTGGAAACTCCTCGCCGCCGGGACCATGGTCGCGGCCAAGCAGTACGGGGGCGAGGATTTCGCCTGCGTCCTGGGTCAGGAGATGGCCGGGTACGCCACGGGCGAGGTCTTCTACGTGTCCCAGTCCCTGGGTCTTCGGCACTCGCACCTGGACACCGGGGCCTACAGCTACGACCAGTCGAACGCGCCCAAGGACGTAGACAAGGCCCTGGCCTTTCTACTGGAGGACGAGCGCGAACGGGTGGTCCTGACCTCAATGGTGGCCTGCCTCTTCGCTCGCAAGGTCTATGAGCCGGACACGCTGCGCCAGTGCCTGACGGTACTCGGCGGACGCGAACTTGCCGACAACCTTGACGGTGCGGCGGCCTCCATCCAGAAACTGCGTTGGCAGGCACGAGCCGCAGGCGGCTTCGACCCCATGGGAGTCAAGATTCCCAAACGCTTCCTGGAAGTCACCACCTGGAAGGGTCAGGCCGACCCAGAGTACCTTGAAAACTTGCGCCTAGCCTATGCCAAGGCCATCATCGAGATGAGCAAGCTCCCGCAATAGCCCGCATTCAACGGCAAGGCGCAGATCCGGGGACATCTTCCCCGACCTGCGCCTTGCGTTCATTTCTCCAGTCCCACTTCCGCCACTCTTCGATATTCCGGCCCAGAAGATTTGAGGATGCTCTGCCAGAGCACGACGTGGCTCACCGTGAACGCGGGCCAATCCCTCTTCAAATCCACGAGCAGGCCGGGCCAATCGTCACTTCGCATCGCGGCCTTGACCCGCGCCACGGTCAGGTGCGGGCAGAAGGGTTTCGACTCGGCCAAAAAACCGGCCTTCGCCAATCCCCCGTCAAGTTTCTCAAAATACTCCGCGCATTCCTCACGTCCCTGGCGCAAACCGACCCAGACCACACGCGGCCCGCCTCTGGGAGGAAAAAAGCCGCCCGCTCCCCCCTGCGCCTCAAAACTTCCCCGAGCCGCCTCCCGCATTGCCTGAACAATGGCCGGAATCTTTTCCTCATCCACTTCGCCGAGAAACTTGAACGTCACATGAGCCAGTTCCGGCCGCACCCATGACACTTGCGAGACCAGGCGCTTTTTCCACGCTTCCTGAATCTTGCGAATGATTTGCGCGTAGTCGCTGGGTAGGGGGATACCTATGAAAAGACGCATGGATACCGCTCCGATTGATTTTCATCGCGCCGCCGAAAAGGCATGGATCCCCGCCTGCGCGGGGATGACACGGAGATAGGTGAAACATGATACCATCAAGGCCGTGGACCCCCGCCTAACAATGCTTGGCAAACGTTCACGGGAATGACGCACAGGTGGGGCTGCGGGGTTCACCAGGAATGAACAAACGGCAAACGTGACCGTTCTCTTTTCATTCCCCTCTTCCGCGCTGCCGCCAAGCGTGGTCGGGGCTAGGCGAGGGAGTTGGATCCCCGCCTGCGCGGGGATGACGCGGAGGTAGGGCTGCGGGGTTCACCAAGAATGAACAAAAGGCAAACGTGACCGTTCTCTTTTCATTCCCCTCTTCCGCGCTGCCGTAAAGCGTGGGCGGGGCTGGTCGGAGCCGGGGGCGTCGACTGTCTGACCGAGCCTGGCATCGTTTGCTTCCCCGCTGCTGGAGCGCACGGAGCTCAGGCCAACGTTCCCTGCACGCAGCGGGGAAGCATTACGAGGCCGGCGAGGGAGTTTCGACGGTCCCGGCTCCGACCAGCCCCGCCCACGCGCTTCCCACCTCGGCTCCAACCTGAGCTGTCTTGCAAACCCAGCCACGTGCTCCCCCTCAACTCCACCTCAAACCAACCCCAAACCACCATCCTAAAACGCCGTCTCACCATCCTGCCCGGCATACGCGTCCACAAGCTCCCAGAGCGTCCTCACGCCAAAGCCTGTGCCGCCGGGCCGGAAAACCGACGCATTCTCGTCCGTCCAGGCCGGTCCGGCGATGTCCAGATGGGCCCAGTCCACGCCTTCGGGCACGAAGTTCTTCAAAAACATGGCCGCATAAATCGCTCCGCCCTCACGTGTGGCGATATTCTTCAAATCCGCCACTTCGCTTTTCAGTGGCACGCCGTATTCAGCCCACAAAGGCATGGGCCAGTAGCGCTCGCCCACACGGCTGCCGCTTTCGCGGATGCGCTGGTCAAGTTCCGCCGTGGTCGCAAAGATCGCCGCCACCTTGGTGCCCAGGGCCACGAGGCAGGCCCCAGTCAGGGTGGCCAGATCGACCAGGATCTCGGGCTTGAAGCGCGCGCTGTAGGCCAGGGCGTCGGCCAGGATGAGGCGGCCTTCGGCGTCGGTGTTCAGGATCTCGATGGTCTTGCCGTTCATGGCCGTGACCACGTCGCCGGGTTTGGTGGCTCTGCTGCCCGGCACGTTCTCCGTACACGGCAGAAGGCCCACCACCCGCCGGGGGCTCCCGCCGGACTGGCCCAGGGCCTTGAACAGGCCCAGGATGGCGGCTGCCCCGGCCATGTCCCCTTTCATTTCATGCATCTTGGCGGAAGGCTTGAGCGAGATGCCGCCCGTGTCGAAGGTCACGCCCTTGCCCACGAAGACCAGGGGCGTCGCCCCGCTGCCAGGGGCCGAATCGAGCACGATGAACCTGGCCGGAGTGTCGCTGCCGCGAAAAACCGAGGCAAAAGAGCCCATGCCCATCCCCGCTATCTCCTCGGGTCCGAAGACCTGCACGCCAAAGCTGAACTCTGCGGCCAGATCACGGGCGATCCCGGCCAGATATTCGGGAGTGGCCACGTTGGCCGGTGTGTTGACCAGATCACGGGCCAGACCGACCCCGTCCGCCACGGCCAGCGCCCGGACCACTTTTGCCTGCATGTCCGCCTCGCCACTCCAGACCGTCAAGCTCGCGGGGCAATCCGCCTCGCCGGGATCGGACTTGAAGGCCACGAACCGGTAGCCTGCCAGGCGCACGGCCACGACGCATTCCAGCGTCAGCTCCTCGCCCAATTCCAACCGGTCCAGATGCTCGGAAGCAACCGCAAGAGAAGAAATCTCCTGATTGGCGGCGGCGCGCACGGCCGTGCCGACCGCTGCGCGGAACCCGTCCAGGTCAAGCTCGTCGGCCTTGCCCAGGCCAACGAAAAGGCAGGAGCCCCCAGCTCCGCTCCAGAGCCTGGTGCGACCGGCCTTGCCCGAAAAACCATGCTCCGGGTCGGCACCGAAGAGGCGGGCCAGTTCCCGGTCCGCCTCGTTCCATGGTCTGTCTTCAGACCTAAACATGAGCAATACCGCATCTTTCAACTCGCCACGATCCCCAAACACATGTATATTCATGACTACCTCGCTCGCAAAGAATGATCAGACCTGATTCGTAAGCCATAGGGTCCTTGGGACCGCGAGTAAAGGCGGTTGCCAGAATCGATCAAGAAACTATCTGTAACGTTAACCCTTATCAGGAGAAATTGCATGGAGCAAAGAGGCACTGTCGCCGTTCTCGGAGCCACAGGCTACATTGGCGGTCGCCTGGTCGCGGCGTTGCTTGCACGCGGCTGGCGGGTCCGGGCCGTGGGCAGAAATCCGGAAAAACTGCGTTGCAGACCTTTCGCCTCCCACCCGAACGTGGAGCTGGCCCAAGCCGACGCTTTGGACCAGTCGATGCTTACGGAGGCGCTGCGCGGTTGCCGGGCGGCCTACTATCTGGTCCACTCCATGTATCCGGGGGTCAAGAATTTCGAGGAACGCGACAAGCGCGCGGCCCTGATCATGCGTGACGCGGCCAGAGACGCCGGACTGGAGCGGATCATCTACCTCGGTGGACTGGGCGATCCGGACAAGAGCCTGAGCGACCACCTCAAATCGCGGATGGAGGTCGGAGAAATCCTCAGCGGCGGACCTGTCCCTCTGACCTGGCTGCGCGCGGCGATGATCATCGGTTCGGGCAGCGCTTCCTTCGAGATCCTGCGCTATCTCGTGGACCGCCTGCCGCTCATGATCACACCGGCCTGGGTCAAATCCCTGTGCCAGCCCATCGCCGTGACCAATGTGCTCGAATATCTCGTCGGCTGTCTGGAGCAACCCGCCACATCCGGCCGGACGCTCGACATCGGCGGCCCGGACATTGTGAGCTACCGCGAACTTTTCGACATCTATGCCCGCGCGGCCGGACTGCGGCGGCGCATCATCATACCGGTCCCCGTCCTGACGCCCAAGCTCTCCTCCTACTGGATCCAGATGGTCACCCCGGTCCCTTCAAGCCTGTCACGTCCCCTCGCAGAAGGACTGCGCAACAAGGTCGTCTGCCAAGAAAACTCCATCCGGGAGCTTGTCCCGACCCGCCTGCTCACGGCCGAAGAGGCCATCACCAGGGCTTTGAACCGCACGGTCAGGCATGAGGTCGAGACCTGCTGGTCCGACGCAGGACTGCAGCGCGTGCCCGAATGGATCGACTGCGGCGATGCGCCCTACGCCGGAGGGACAGTGCTGGAATCGGCGCATACGCTGACCCTGGACGCCACCGCGCCTCAGGTCTGGAACATCATTGTTCGGCTGGGCGGGGATGAGGGCTGGCTCTACGGAGACTGGCTGTGGCGAATCAGGGGCCTGGCGGACAAGCTCATTGATGGTCCGGGCCTGCGGCGCGGCCGGCGGCATCCTCATGAACTTCGCGTCGGTGACGCCCTGGATTATTGGCGGGTGCTGGTGGTGGAAGAGAATCGACGCCTGCGCCTGCTGGCTGAAATGAAAGTTCCGGGCGAAGCGCTGCTCCAGTTCGACGTGGAAGAGGAAGGACCAGGCCGCACCAAGCTGACCCTGCGTGCCCGCTTCCTGCCCAGAGGATTATGGGGTATTGTTTACTGGTATGCGCTGGCGCCCGTGCACGCACCCCTCTTCCGGGGCATGCTCACGTCCCTGGCCCGCAAAATCGGCGGCAAAATTCTTTCCGGTCCAAGCACCCCACCCAAGGAGGCCTCAATATGTCGAATCTCATGACGGAACCAAGCTTCGTGGAGACCAGCATCACCGATCCCGAAATCCGCAAGACCGTGGAAGCCATCCTGAATGAGCAGCGCTCCGGGGTCCTGGCCAGCTCTTTCATGGATATCCCCGTGTGCAGCCAGATGGCCTTCGCCGTGGAGCAGGACCTGCGCACCCTGATTATCGTCACTCCACGCAAGACCACCAAGTTTGACAACATGAGCTCCAATCCCAACGTATCCTTCCTGCTCAGCACGGCCAAGAACGACCCCTCCGATCCGGGCTCGGCCCAGGCCCTGACCGTGACGGCCTTTGCCACGGAACTCGACGGAGAGCGGCGGCACAAGGCCGTGTCCCTGTTCTCGCGCAGGCATCCGAACTTGAGCGCCTTCGCGGCGGCGTCCAGCAGCGCGGTCATGGAGCTCAAGGTGGACAGTTATTCTCTGGTCAACAATTTCCAGCAGGTCACCAGAATCGGCCTGGGATAACAAAATCTTCGCAAACCTGGTGATTCTGGACAGGAGGACGCGAATTGGAGAGTGTTTCCGAAAAAGCATGTACCGCAAGCGACCGCCTCCCGCACAATGTGCGGGCATCGCGCGCGAGTTCAAGGAGAACGCCATGAATCGACCAATCCGGCTGGGTGTCAGCCGTTGCCTGCTCGGAGACAAGGTCCGCTACGATGGAGGGCACAAGCACGACCCCTTTCTGACCAAGACTCTGGGCGAATATGTGGAATACGTTCCGGTCTGTCCGGAAGTGGAATGCGGCCTGTCCATCCCCCGCGAAGCCATGCGGCTGGTGGGCGACCCCGAATCCCCCCGCCTGCTGACTCAGAAAACCGGCATAGACCACACCCAGCGCATGCAGGAATGGGCAACCACCCGCCTGGCCGAACTGGACGGCGAGGGGCTATGCGGATTCATCTTCAAGAGCAAATCCCCGTCCAGCGGCATGGAACGGGTCAAGGTCTATTCGGATTCAGGCAATCTCGTCGGCCAGTCGGTGGGCATCTTCGCCCGCATGTTCATGGGCCATTTCCCGCTGCTGCCCGTGGAGGAGGAAGGCCGCCTGCACGACGTCGACCTGCGTGAAAACTTCATCGACCGGATTTTCGTGCTCCGCCGCTACCGCGACATGCTCAAGGCCGGTCAGAGCCTCGGCAACCTGATCAAGTTCCATTCCCGGCACAAGCTCCAGCTCCTGGCCCACAGCCCTGAAATCTACCGGGCCATGGGCCGTCTGGTGGCCACATGCAAGACGATGCCCAAGGAGCAGCTTTTCAAAAACTACCACGAGCATCTCATGAACGCCATGCGCATGAAGGCCACGCCGCCCAAGCATCGCAACGTGCTGCAGCACATCATGGGCTATTTCAAGAATGAGCTGATCCCCGATGAAAAGCAGGAGCTGCTGGAACTGATCGGCCAATACGCCCGGGGCATCGTGCCGCTGATCGTCCCCGTGACCCTGCTCAATCATTATGTCCTCAAGTATGAGGAATTCTATCTGCAGGACCAGACCTATCTGCGCCCGCACCCCATTGAGCTCAAGTTGCGCAACCACGCCTAGGAACACGCAAGACGCAGGAGACAAGCATGAGCAATGCCTATGAAATCCTGAGCCGATACGACCCGGAATTCCCGCGCAAGCGGGCTGGACAACTACTGACCGACACGACGGAATTCATGAATATCGGTTACGGCGACGTGATCGAACTGGACGGGAAATATTTCCTGGTGCTGCGTGACGAGAAGGAACGCAGCTTCGGCGTGGAGGACCCCAAATACTGGGTCAAGCGTTGCAGGGAATTGTCCACCGGGGAACGCAGGATTCTCAAACTGGTGTTTTTCGAACGATTCCCCGTGTCGTTGGGCAGCATGCAGATCGAATGCTTCCGCAGCCCGCGCAAGGAGGCGCGCATTCTCGACCTGGTGCGGGGCGACGGCCGCTTCATGCAGGGCTATTCCCGCGACGACGCTGTCGGCAACAACGTCCGGGTCCTTGATGTCGTCAAGGGAGACCTCCTCTCCCTGGCCATCGACAGCCTGGACGCGGACCACAAAACCTATTGCTTCGAGCTGCTGCCGGACATCCTCGAAAAATTCTCCGAGGCCTGCCGCGCCATTGAATTTCTGCACCGGCACGGAGAAAACCACGGGGACATCCGCCGCGACCACCTCTGGCTGGAACAGGGCACGGGAAACTACGTGTGGATCGACTTCGACTACACCTATGAATTCCAGGAAAACCCCTTCGGGCTGGATATTTTCGGGCTTGGCAACCTGCTCCTGTTCCTTGTCGGCAAGAAATTCTGCACCACCTTCAACATCCCCCGCCCCGATTTCGACGGCCTGGCGAACGTCTCCCTCGAAACGGCGGACTTTTCCCTGCTCTTCCGAAACCGCCTGGCCAACCTGCGCAAGGTCTACCCCTATGTGCCCCAGGCCCTGAACAACGTGCTCATGCACTTTTCCTGCACCTCCGACGTCTTCTATTTCACTGTCGGGGAGCTGCTCGAAGAACTCTTGCCCGCCATCGACGAACTCCGCCGCGGGCGGATCAACACGTAAGGAGAGAACATGGACCCCAAGAAAATTCTCATCGCCGTGGATGCATCCGAAAACGCCGCCCGCGCAGTGAACTACGTGGCCGAGCTGCTCGACGGCAGCAGCGGCTTCCTGGTCACGGTTCTCTATATCGAGCGCCCGCCGAACCGCGACCTGTTCCCGGACGAGGCCTCCTGGGTCGAGGCCGGACAGACCCAGGAGCTGCGCATCCGCACGTTCCTGCAGCAGGCCAAGACCAATCTGACCGGGCATGGCCTGGCACCGGAGACGGTGACCATCGCCTATGTTCCGCACTGCCAGTCACCGGTCAATCCGGATGCCCTGCAGTGCAGCATCGGCACCTCCATTGCCCGGGACATCCTGCAGTTTCAGCAAAAAGGGAATTTCGGAACATTGGCCATCGGTCGGCGCGGAGTGTCCAGAGCCGAAGAATTCCTGTTCGGCAGCGTGACCACCAAGGTCACCCATCTCGCCAAAGACTGCACCGTGTGGGTTGTACAATAAACATGGAGGACGAACATGCCCTGTCTTGAACTTTCGACCAATGCGCGCATCCCGGACAAGAACCGCCTCATGCGCAGCCTCTCCGACTGCGTCTGCGCGGGACTCGGCAAGGCGGAAACCTACATGATGGTTATCTTGCGGGACGAGCTGCCCATGCTCTTTGGCGGCACGGACGAACCCGTGAGCCATCTGACCTTGCGCGCAGTGGGCCTCAAGGATGAATCCATCCAGCGCCTGGCCGGTGACCTGACCGCAATCATGCAGACGGAACTGGGGATCGAAAGCCAGCGGGTCTATATCGTGTTCATGGAAGCGGATCTGCGCAAGTGGGCCTGGGACGGGCGCGCTTTCGCCTGATGCGGGCAACTTGCCTGCTGCGCGGGCCTCGTGTAAAGGAGCCGGGCGCCGGGACATTGCCCCGGCCCCATCAACACGAGGTATCCCATGACAGAGAAAAACTACGCCCAGAGTATCGCCGGCGATTTGTTCCACATGATCCACTCCGCTTTGGAGCAAAAAGTCGATGTGGACCGCGGCTTCCGCAACCAGGCCATGTCGAGCCCGAGCATGACCCTGACCTACATGTTCCTGACCAAGGACGATCTGCTCAGCGTTCCGGCCCTGCCCGCCCAGGTCAAGAAGCAGGTCCGCCGCTCCAACGCCCTGGCCACCATCGAAATCAAAGATGCCAAGGGCGGCAAACAGACCGCCGGCATCCATCTCATCTGGTCCAGCGCGAAACCCTGCTCCAAGGTCGAGTCCGAGGCCGAGATGCTTGAAGGCATCCAGATCCAGGGACTGGCCTCCTTCACCGCGCAGCTCAAGACCGTGATGCGTAGCGACATGCCCCGCACCATGGACCAGGAAATTCCTCCAAGCGCAGAATAATCGCGCGGCCCTGCCTGACGTTCGCGACATCCCGACCCGGAGAATCCCATGCTGCTGAAGCTCTGCTTATCGGTCCTGATCTGCTCGTTTATCGGCTGGATCACCAATTTCATCGCCATCAAGATGCTCTTTCATCCCAGGCGGCCCGTGCAGCTCGGCAGTCTGACCATTCAGGGCATCTTCCCCAAGCGCCAGAAAGCCTTGGCCATGAACCTGGCCGCGGTCATCGAGGGCGAGCTGCTGTCCCACGAGGACATCCAGAATGTCATGCAGCGCCCGGAATTCTCGGCACGGCTCAAGGACAAGATCAAGGACGGCTTCTCCGAATTCCTGTCCAAACGCCTGGGTGGCCTGAGTCCCATGATCGCCATGTTTCTGGACGGCCCCATGCTGGACAAGATCACGGGCCTGCTGGACACGGAACTGGATCGCATCGTGCCCGGCCTGCTCGAAACCGCCAGCTCGGAACTGGAAAACACCCTGGATTTTCGGCAAGTCATCCAGGACAAGATCGAAGGCCTGTCCATGGAGCGCCTGGAAGCGCTGCTCATGTCCATCATGTCCAAAGAGTTCCGCTTCATAGAGGTGGTCGGCGCGGTGCTCGGCGCCATGATCGGCCTCATTCAGGGCTTCCTGTTCCTCTAACCCCGCTCCCTTGCCCGCCCTGCAATGGCCGCCTCGCGCGGCCATTCGCATTTCAAGGCACATGCCGCTTGCTCCCCCGACAATGAATTTCAATCCCGCTTGCCTTGAACCGACAAAACGCGATACGGACAAAGGCAGGTATCCCGTGAACTCGTGCCCGGCGGAGATGCCGGCAGCGCAGCACACGGCATCCAAAATTCACTCGATCTGTCCGAAAACGTCACCACATCCGAGGTACAGCCATGAACAAATCCCTTCCGGAACCTTCATGCGGTTTGAGCCGCCGAAAATTTCTGGCCGCCACTTCCAGCGCCGCCCTCCTCTTTACCCTGGGCGGCCTACGCGGCCTCGCCTGGTCCGCGCCCATTGAACTCGGCGCCCTGCCCTATGCGGAAAATGCCCTCGAGCCCGTCATTTCAGCCAAGACCATCGGCTTTCATTACGGCAAGCACCACAAGGGCTACCTCGACAACCTGAACAAACTCATCGCTGGCAGTGAATTCGCGGACATGCCGCTGGAAAAGATCATCACCGAAACCAGCGGCAAGGCGGACAAGATCGCCATCTTCAACAATGCCGCCCAGACCTGGAACCACTCCTTCTACTGGCAGAGCCTCTCCCCCAAGGGCGGAGGGACGCCGCCCGCTGATCTGAAAAACAGGATAAACGATTCCTTCGGCGATCTGGACACGTGCCTGAAGGATCTGAGCGCCGCCGCCGTCGGGCGTTTCGCCAGCGGATGGGCCTGGCTGGTGGCCGATGGCGACAAGCTCAAGGTCATGAACACCATGAACGCGGACACGCCCATCACCAGCGGCCTGAGACCCCTCCTGACCATCGACGTATGGGAACATGCCTACTACCTGGACTACCAGAACCGCCGGGCCGACTACGTCAAGGCCGTGCTGGAGAAGCTGATCAACTGGGAATTCGCGGCCAAAAACCTGGGCTGATTTCCCCCGCAAACGACGAAACGCCTTCTCCGGTCCTGCGGGAGAAGGCGTTTCATACGCAGCGGATTGCGGACTCACTCCCCGATAATCTTGACCAGCACGCGTTTGCGGCGCCGACCGTCGAACTCCCCGTAGAAAATCCGCTCCCAGGTCCCGAAATCGAGCCGCCCCCCGGTCACGGCCACGACCACCTCGCGGCCCATGATCTGGCGCTTCATGTGCGCGTCGGCGTTGTCCTCGCCCACATTGTGCAGGTACTGGTTGACGGGTTGATGCGGGGCCAGCCGCTCCAACCATTTTTCGTAGTCATGATGCAGGCCGGATTCATCGTCGTTGATAAAGACCGAGGCCGTTATGTGCATGGCGTTGACGAGCGCCAACCCTTCGCGGATGCCGCTCTCGAGCAGGCATGCTTCGACATCGGAAGTGATGTTGATGAAGGCCCGCCTGGTGGGCACCTCGAACCAGAGTTCCTTGCGATAGCTTTTCATGTCTTCCTCCACTTTCGCCCAAGGTGCCCTGCCTGATGGACTCTGGTCAACCCTGGGAGAAAGATTGTCGCGGCACGGCATTGACCCAAGGCAACCTGCCTGATATTGGTAGGACCAATTTTCATTGCAACCCAAGGAGCAGCCCATGACCTACATCCCCGTTGGCGGACTGAGTGTCGCTACACCCTTGTATGATTTGATAAACGACAAAGCCGCGCCCCAAACCGGCGTAAACGCCATTGACTTCTGGGCCGCCCTGGAGCGGATTCTGGGTGAACTGACCCCGCGCAACCGCGCCTTGCTGGACAAGCGCCAGAAGCTGCAGGAGCAAATAGACGCCTGGCACAGGGAACACGCCAAAAAGCCGCACGATCCTGAGGCCTACAGGCAATTCCTGTCCCAGATCGGCTATTTGGCGCCGCAGGGTGAACCCTTCTCCATCTCGACCGGCGACGTCGATCCCGAGATCTCGACCATTGCTGGGCCGCAGCTCGTCGTGCCGGCCACAAACGCACGCTATGCTCTGAATGCCGCGAATGCGCGCTGGGGCAGTCTCTACGACGCCCTCTACGGCACGGACGTGCTCTCCGAGGACGAGGGAGCTACCCGCACCGGATCCTACAACCCGGTGCGCGGTTCCAAGGTCATGCGGTTCGCGGCCGGATTTCTGGACAAGACCCTGCCGCTCGCCGAAGGCAGTCACGCGGAGGTGCTGGAGTACAACGTGCGCCAGACGGAGGGCCGCGCGGTGGTGGAGATGACCCTGCCCGGAAAAACCGTCCGGCTCAAAAATCCGTCCGCATTCGCCGGCTTTGCGCCGGGCGTGCTTCTTTTCTGCAACCACGGCCTGCACATCGAGCTGCACATTGACCGGGCCCATCCTGTGGGAGCGACCCACCCCGCCGGTCTCAAGGATGTGGTGCTCGAAGCGGCCGTGACCACCATCGTCGATTTCGAGGACTCCATCGCCGCCGTGGACGGGGAGGACAAGGCCGAGACCTACGCCAACTGGCTCGGACTCATGCGCAGCGATCTGCAGGCGTCCTTCGCCAAAGGCAACGCCACCGTGAACCGCAGCCTGAACCCTGACCGAACCTATACCGCCCCCGATGACTCCACACTGACCCTGCCCGGCCGCAGCCTGCTGCTGGTGCGCAATGTCGGGCACCTCATGACCACGGACGCGGTGCTCCACGACGGCGAGGAGGTTCCCGAGGGCATTCTCGACGCCATGGTCACGGGCCTCATCGCCCTGCACGACATCAAAGGTCTCGGCTGCCTGCGCAACAGCCGCGCGGGCAGCGTCTACATCGTCAAGCCCAAAATGCACGGGCCGGAGGAAGTGGCCTTCGCCTGCGAGATCTTCGACCGCGTGGAAGACGCCCTGAACCTGCCCCGCCATACGCTGAAAATTGGGATCATGGACGAAGAGCGGCGCACCTCGGTCAACCTGGCCGAATGCATCCGCGCGGCCAGGGAGCGGGTCATCTTCATCAACACCGGGTTCCTGGACCGCACCGGCGACGAAATCCACACCAGCATGGAAGCCGGCCCCATGGTGCCGAAGGCGGCCATGAAAAACGCCCGCTGGATACTTTCATATGAAGACTGGAACGTGGACACGGGGCTGGCCTGCGGATTTTCGGGCAAGGCCCAGGTCGGCAAGGGCATGTGGGCCATGCCGGACCGCATGCGCCAAATGGTCGAGACCAAACAGGTTCATCCCCTGGCCGGAGCCAACTGCGCCTGGGTGCCCTCGCCAACGGCCGCGACTCTGCACGCCATGCACTACCATGAGGTCGACGTCTTTGCCCGCCAGGCCGAACTCAAGGACAAAAAGCGGGCCAGCCTGGACGACCTGCTGACCCTGCCGCTGCTCGACCACGCCCTGTCCTCCGAAGAAATCCAGCGCGAACTGGACAACAACTGCCAGGGCATCCTCGGCTATGTGGTGCGCTGGATCGACCAGGGCATCGGCTGCTCCAAGGTGCCGGACATCACGGACACGGGGCTGATGGAAGATCGCGCCACCCTGCGCATCTCAAGCCAGTACATAGCCAACTGGCTGCATCACGGGCTGTGCACTCCGGACCAGGTCCGCGCGACACTGGAGCGCATGGCCACGGTGGTGGACCGGCAGAACAAGGGAGACCTCGCCTACCGGCCCATGGCGCCCGACTTCGGTGCCAGCGTGGCCTTTCAAGCCGCCTGCGACCTGATCTTCAAGGGCAAGGACCAGCCGAGCGGCTACACCGAACCGATCCTGCATGCCAGAAGACGGGAACGGAAAAAACTGGCGTAGTAAAAGCACGCGGATCACTCACCAAAATGCAATGAGCCCGCCAGGAGAAATCATCCTGGCGGGCTCATACGCTCCAGCTCAAGGGCAGAAGCCCCGTTACAACACCTTTCTCGCCTCCTGCACCAGAATCGAGCACCCGACCCCGCCGAAGATCACGCCTACACCACCGTCGATCCAGCGCGCCACGCTAGCGTACATGCTGCGCATGCGACCGGTGGACAGGAAGAGCGCCAGCAGCACGAACCAGGCTGTGACGATGACGATGACCTCGGCTCCATAGATCCAGCGCAGGGCGCTGGGCGTGTCCGGGGTCATGAACTGGGAGAAGATGCTCAGGAAGAAAAGAGCGGCCTTGGGGTTCAGGAGGTTGCACCAGAATCCCTCGCGCCAGCCGCGCAGGGGCGAGTCCTTTGCGCCGCCTTGCTCGGTCTGGACACATGCGTCAGGCATGTCCGTCTGCCTGCTGAAGAAACAGCGGGCCGCTATATAGATCAGGTACAGCGCCCCGCAGATGCGGATCAGACCGAACACGGCCGGGCTGGAGGCGATGATCAGGGCCAGCCCCAAAACGGAGTAGACCACATGCACCACCAGGGCCGACCCGATGCCCAAAGCGGTCATGACTCCGGCCAGGCGGCCACGCGAGAGGCTGTTCCGCAAGACCATGAAAAAATCCGGGCCCGGCGCCACAGCCACAGCCACCCCCACCGCAAAAACCTGCAAAAATCCACTGTCCACGCGTATTCTCCGCTGTCTCTATGCATCACACCAGGAATTGCCATCAACCAACACGCCATCCACCCGGACAACCGCATGCCGTAGGGGCGGCCCCCTGTGGCCGCCCTTCTTCCGCCCCCCGTGGCCGCCCTTCTTCCGCCCCCCGTGGCCGCCCTTCTTCCGCCCCCCGTGGCCGCCCTTCTTCCGCCCCCCGTGGCCGCCCAACCCCGTACCCCCGAAATTGGGCAGGCACGGGGGCCTGCCCCTACGGATGTTCCACCGTGATCATGATCCTCGTGTAGGGGCGAAAAATTTTTCGCCCCTACGTGCGCATCGCCCCGGAATCCATCATCACATCAACGGCACGCTATGATCCCGACATCCGTATCGTACGGGCGGCCCCCTGTGGCCGCCCAACCCCGTAGCCCGAATTGGGCAGGCACGGGGGCCTGCCCCTACGTGCGCATCGCCCCGGAATCCATCATCACATCAACGGCACGATATGATCCCGACATCCGTATCGTACGGGCGGCCCCCTGTGGCCGCCCATCCCGTGCCTCGAAATTGGGCAGGCACGGGGGCCTGCCCCTACGTGCGCATCGCCCCGGAATCCATCATCACATCAACGGCACGATATGATCCCAACATCCATATCGTAGGGGCGGCCCCCGTGGCCGCCCTTCTTCAAACAGACCGTACAGGCCGAACATGAAAACGGCAGGTCCGGTCCTGGGCCAGAACAGCTCCCCCGCCCACATCCACGAACCAGGCCGATGTATAGCCGCGCCGGTCCCCTGTCCAGAGCCACAAGTACCTGTCGCCAAAGGGCCGCTGGCAAAACTCGCCCAGCTCCTGCTCCGGGCGCAGCAGGGAGACCAGCTCCTCCACCGTGGGCATCCTCCACCCTTCCGCGGCCACGATCTGCCTGTCCACAAACTCCCCGCACTCGTCCCAGGTCAGGGGCCATGGCGAAACAGGGCCCCAGATCAGGCCGGTGCAGCGGTCCAGCCAGCCGTCGGCCACCTCTTCCAGCTCTGAAGCGTGATACGCCAGGGGCCGCATCAACTCGTCCAGAAAGGTGAAGGGTCGTGTTCCAACGCCAGTGCGCAGCGGCGTCGCGCGCAACTTGCCCGCGACGGTACACACGGGCTCACGGAGCACGCAATCGTCGCCCACCCGCTCCCGCAAATCCGCCGCAAGGGGTTCCAGGGCCAGGCGCATGGCCCCGGCATCCCGGAACCGCTCCCGAGGATCGTGGGCCAGGGCGCGCACAAAAAATTCCTGCCACGGCCCAGAAAATGGTTCGTTCGCGCCAACATCCCCAGGCAAGCGGCCCGTCAGCAACCGATGCAGGACCACGCCCACGGCAAAGAGATCGGCCCGCTCGTCGGCCTGCTCCGGGTGCTCCTCCTGCTCCGGCGCGGCGTAATAGGGCGACCCGATCTTGAGTCCCCGAGGCCGCACCCAGGGCTCGCCACGCAATCGTGACAGCCCGAGGTCAATGAGCTTGATTGTCCCGTCGGCGGCCAGCATCAGATTTGCGGGCTTGATGTCCAGATGGATGATTTCCCGGCCGTGCAGATATTGAAGGCCGTCCAGAGTCTGGCGCACAAAATCAAGGGCGGTGCGCGGCGGAACGGTGCGGGTCGGATTTTCAACCACCGCAGCCTCGCCGATAAGCAGGCCCACATTCATGCACAGATATTCGAGGACCATGAAGGGTCGCCCCCGGTCCTCATCCAGATCCCAGACCGACGCGATGTTTCGGTGCTCGCAGGCGGCCATGAGCCGGGCCTCGCGCAGAAAGGCGGCCCGGACGGCCTCCTCGCCCATGAGCTCGGTCAAGAGTTCGTGCGGCTGCAGGAGCTTCAAGGCCATGATCCGGCCCAATTCCCGATGCCCGACCTTGTAGACCCCGCCCATACCGCCGCGACCCAGAGGGCCGAGAACCGTGTAACGTCCGATGTCCATGCTACCACAGCCTCGTGGCGTAATAGTCGGGAAAACCACGCTCGCGGATCTTGGCGACGGTGGATTCAATGTCATAGGGGACGAACCGAACCTCAATCATGCCCTGCTCCGTGTCCCAGAGCAGGTACTTGGCGTTGTTGTTCCCGTCCCGAGGCTGTCCCACGCTGCCCGCATTGACGATGCAGGAGCCTTCCTCCAGCGTGATGCGCCCCTGCACGAGTTCCCGGCGCTCAAGTTTGTTCCCGTTCCAGTGCACCAGCGCGAGCTCGTGGGTGTGGCCGACAAAGGTCAGCTTCTCTCCCTGGGCAAACCAGGAGGCAAGGCGGGTCTCCTTGGCCTGAAACAGATAGGTGGTCACGCTCTGTGGAGGGAATCCATGCACGAACCTGGCCCCTGCCAGGCACAAAAAATGCGGCAGGGTCTCGATGTAGGCGAGGCTCGCGGCGGAGAGGAGACTCGCCGTCATGCTCAGGCCCTTGAGGGCCGTGGCGTTGAACCAGTGCCGCTCCGCCTCGCTGACGATGCCGAGTTCATGGTTGCCCATGCAGCACAGCACTTCCCTCTGGCGCAGGGCGACGAGCACCTCCTCCGGATTGGGGCCGTATCCGATCATGTCTCCGATGCTCACGACCTGTTCCACCGGCCAAAGGGCCATGTCCGCCAGAACGGCCGCCAGAGCCTCAAGATTTCCATGTATATCTGACATGATCGCGACAAGCATGCGTTCTCCGCAAGGGCGAGGCGTGTTGCCTCTTTTCATTTTTCAAACGCGGTGTTAAGCAGGCGCTCAACACGAAACCGGTCATTTCAGACTACTGTCAGTATTCCAACAAGATAAACACTAAGGGAACGCTCCATGATCCGCAAATACATCCTCATATGTCTGTTTGTCCTCTGCCTGTCCTCCCCCGCTTCAGGCGGACAGATCGGCGATGTGACCCTGCCGGACCAGATCACCGAAGGCGGCTTGGGCCTGACCCTGAACGGGCTGGCCATGCGCACCTTCACTTTCTTCGATGTCTATGCCGCCGGCCTCTACGTGGCGACGCCTTCCACCGACGCCGGGACCATCCTGGCCGCGGACGCGCCCCGGGTCATGACCATGCATTTCCTGCGCAAGGTCGAGGCTGAAAAAATCGCCAATGCCTGGCAGGAAGGCCTTGTCGCCAACACCCCCGCCGCAGATGCTTCCCTCAAGGACCGCTTTGCGCAGCTCGCCGCCTGGATGGAAACCATGGACAAAGGTGAAAAACTGGACTGCGCCTATGACCCGACCAGCGGGACCACGATCCGGGTTCGCGGGCAGGTCAAGGGCGTGATCGCGGGCAAGGATTTCAATGACGCGCTGCTTGCGTGCTGGATCGGCCCCAAGCCCGGTCCCGGGGATAAATTCAAGGCCGGAATCCTGGGCCAACGCTGATTTCATTCAATTTCATTCAACTCGTAAAAGGCGCCCTCCGGCGCCTTTCTACTTTTCCCTGCGCCAGGGAAAATAACGGCTGAGCGCCTCCCACCCGTACCGCACACCGCGCAGGACGAACAGCCCCAGCACCGTCAGCAGCGCCGCATTGACCTTGACCGCCTGCACCGTGGATTCCTTGAAATAGACCTTGGCCTGCTGATACTCCTCCTCAACCGGAGTGATGACGGGCTCCTCCGTCTTCTCCACCGGAACCAGGGCATCCTTTTTTTCTTCCATCAAACCTTTCCCCTTATGAATTCGCCAACCAGGCGTTTGAATTCGTCCACGTCTCCCCGGCCACCATAGCGCAACCCGACATACTCTTCCACTATGCCGCGCACGGCCGGGCCAAGGTCGGGGCGCAGCCTTGCAACGCGCCCGGCAAAGTCAAGCGGCCCCTCGGCCAGCCCCCTGGGCAGCCCCAGCCTGGCCAACTTACGGCAAAAACGCTCATACACCTCCACGACGCGGTCGCGGGCTTCATGCCGCGAACGCAGCATGCTCCAGAAAACCGCGCCCAGCACGGCGGCGAGCCCCAGCGCCAGCGCTCCCGCCAGCTTCCCGGCCCCGGCACGGGTCGTGGGATCGAAGCCCAGCCGATCCCAGAGACCGCGCTGGCGCTCGTGGCTGAATCCCAGCACCCACTGGTTCCAGGAATTGTTGGCCGAGTCCCAGCCGAGCTTGAAAAAACGACCCATCCTGCGAAGCGCCTGCGCGCCCTCGGGCATGAGCGCCCCCTGCCCTTGCGCGACAAAGAACTCCGCCCCGCTGACGAGACGCTGTGGCGCGACCACGGAGGTCGGGTCCACGCGCGTCCAGCGGCCCTCCATCCACACTTCCACCCAGGCATGGGCATCGGATTGGCGGACGATGAGGTAGCCGCCCAAGGGGTTCCGCTCACCGCCCTGATACCCCACCACGACCCGGACCGGAACCCCTGCGGCCCGCAGCACGAAGGCCATGGCCGAGGCGTAATGTTCGCAATACCCCCGGCGCGATTCAAACAAAAACTGGTCAACGATGTCGCCTTCCAGGGCTCCGGGGCGCAGGCTGTAGGCAAACCCTCCAGAGCGGAACAGACTTAAGACGGCCTCGACCATCTCGCGCGGTCCATGGCCCGCGTCCAGCCACTGCCGCGCCAGCTCCCGCGCGCGGGGGTTGCCATCCTCGGGCAGGGCAGTCCACGACGGCCCGGGAGGGGCGCTGACGGCCGGAACAGGGAGGGACACCAGTTCATGGCGCACTCTGGCCTGGACCACGCGCATGCTGACCAGGGTCTGGTCGGACCGGAGCACAGTCCCCCTTGGAACGGACACGGGCAGGTCGAGGGCGAAAATCCATTCCTTGTTGTGGGGCTCAAGGGTCAGCGCATATTCGACAAGGTCCGCAGAAGGGACAACCTCGCGCTTCTCGGCCAGCTCGAAGGGCAGATCCCGAAACCATTTGACCCCGTCGAAACTGTCCAGCACCAGTCCCCGCCAGTACAGTTTGTCCCGCTCGGGAATGACGCCCGGAAAATCGACCCGGAAAGCCACTTCCCCGGACAGGGACAGCTCCGAGACGGAGCCCGGCTCCAGTGTGTCGCTGAACCCGCTGACGCCCTCGTCGCGATCGTCGTGCACGCCCCACAGGGCCCCCTGCAGGCGCGGAAAAAAGACGAACAGGAGCAGGGCCAGCGGCAGGGCCTGCATAAGCAGCGTCGCACCCCGGCGCAGATCTGGCAGGAGCCGCGCCTCCCCGGAATGCAGATGCGCCAGGGCCACGGTCACGGCGATGACAGAAAAAATCATGTACGCGCTCATGACCAGTGTCTGGGAATAGAGCACATTGGTCACGACCACAAAATAGGACAGAAAGAGCAGGGCCAGCAGATCGCGCACGGACTTGCTCTCCACCGCCTTGAGTCCGAGCATGAGGGACAGGAGCGCGACCCCGGCATCCCGGCCAAAGGAGCGGCCATAGGTGAAAAGCACCAGCGCCAGGCAAGTCAGGGCCAGCACGACGCGCAGCCAGCGTGCGGGAACGGCCCAGCCCCTGTACTGCATGCCCAGTGCGTAGCCCCAGGCCGCGCAGACAAAGCCGCTCACAAAGACAGGCACGCGCAGGAGGTGCGGGGCAAAAGCCACGGCCAAGGCCAGCAGGGTCACGCTGAAGCGGCGCTTGTCGTGGCTCATGCGCCCTCCGGCAAGAGGGCAAGAGCTTCCAGACAACGATGGGCATGGCCCGCGCCGCTGCCCGGACCAATGCTTTGCAGGGGAAGCCGCAGGCCGTAGCTCAGCCCTCCCCGCTCCGCCTCCCGCACCAGTCCGGCCAGCAGGCTGATGCGCTCCTCATGGCCGGATGCGCGGACCTCGTCCCAGTCAAAAACAAGAGTCCTGGCCACGCCGGCCCGATACTCCTTGGAATAAAGGCCCGTCCCCCTGGCAGAGGCCTTCCAGGAAACCCGGGACAGTCCGTCCTCGGGGCGGTAGGGGCGGATGCCGCCGAACTCCCCGGACGCGGCCACGGCACCCAGCCCTCCCTCCTCGCCTGCGCCCTGTGACAGGCTCCAGTCCAGGGATTCGACAGACATGGGCCGGGGATAGACCAGGCCGGTCACGGGCAGGACAAGGGGGGACCAGGCGCGAAAAAGCCCCAGGGGATAACGGGTGCTGAGCACGACCTGCCCCAGGGGCAAAAGGCCGCGCTTGCGGGTCGGAACGCTCAGGTCCATCTCCCGCCCAGCTCCGGCCTGAAGGGAAAATTCGTCCAGGACGACGCCGACGCGCACGCGAACACGTCTGCGCTCCCGGCCCCCGGCCCGGAAAAAAAGCTGCAGCCGCGCGTCATCGCCGCAGTAGGCCGGATAGAGGCGTCCGGACTCCAGCTCCAGCCCGGCCAGGTTGGCGTAGGCGTGGATGGCGGAGAGAATGGAGATGCTGCCCAGCAGAAAAGTCAGCAGGAACGCGAGGTTGTTGGTGTAATTGATGGCCGCGACAAGCATGGCCAGGAGAAAAAAGGCAAAGACCAGCCCGGCCCTGGTGGGCAGGATGTAAATCCGCCGCCGATTCAGGCGCAGGGGAAGATCGCCGCGTTGCCGGGCCAGAATCAGGTTCCGGATGAACCGTGGAAGGACCATGATTTTCTCCCCGCGAGGTGCTCAGGGAATGGGCACCGCGTCAAGAATCGCGGCCAGATCGATGCCCGAGCCGTCGGCCGAGCGCAATCTGTGCCCGGCGAGACTCGGGAAAACGGCCTGCACGTCCTCGGGCAGCACATAGTCCCGTCCATCCAGAAAAGCCCAGGCCTTGGCGGCCCGGACCAGAGCCTGTCCGGCCCGTGGGGAGAGCCCGTTCACGAACCGTCCGCCCGTCCTGGTCCAGTCCAGCAGATCGCGCACATAGCGCAGCAGCGGCTTGCTGGTACGGATATGATCGACCCGCTCCTGCAGGTCCAGAACCTCGTTGGCGTTGCTCACTGCCTCGGGCAGGACCGGCCTGCCAGCAGTCTGGCTGCGGCCCAGAAGCTCCAGTTCGGAATCCAGATCCGGATAGCCCAGACTGATGCGGAACAGGAAGCGGTCCAGCTGCGACTCCGGCAGGGGGTAGGTTCCGGCCTGATCCAGCGCGTTCTGGGTGGCCAGGACGAAAAATGGCCGGGGCAGCAGGCGGGTACTGTTGTCCAGGCTGACCTGTTGCTCCTCCATGACCTCGAGCAGGGCGCTCTGGGTGCGCGGCGTGCCCCGATTGATCTCGTCGGCCAGGAGCACGTTGGTGAAGACCGGGCCGGGATGGAAGACAAAGGAGGACGCTGCCGCGTCAAAGACCGAAACCCCCAGCACGTCCGCCGGGAGGAGGTCGTTGGTGAACTGCACCCGCTTGAACTCAAGGCCCAGGACCACTGCCAGGGCCTTGGCCAGGGTCGTCTTGCCGATACCCGGGATGTCCTCGATCAGGAGATGCCCACGCGCCAGCAGGCAGG
The DNA here is from genome assembly GCA_002412965.1 of Desulfomicrobium sp. UBA5193. Taxonomy (GTDB): domain Bacteria; phylum Desulfobacterota; class Desulfovibrionia; order Desulfovibrionales; family Desulfomicrobiaceae; genus Desulfomicrobium. Next base: position 123,877 of record DHWB01000003.1, on the reverse strand, counting down.
CCAGGGAGAGGCGCAGCTGCATGTCCTTGCCCAGGACCACGCCCCCGAGCAGATCCAGGGCCTGCCGCAAAGTGCTGACCATCTACTCTCCCAGGAGCTGGCCCATGGAATAGAGCCGGCCGGGTTTCTGGCCCGCAAGCCAGGTCGCCGCGCGCAGGGCGCCGCGTGCGAAATTTTCACGGGAATGGGCGCGATGGGTGACCTCGATGCGCTCGCCGGGGCCGAAGAAATAGACCGTATGATCGCCGACCACGTCCCCGCCGCGCAGGGCATGCACGCCCAGCTCCTTTTCAGGCCGCGCGCCGATAATCCCCTGACGGCCATAGTTGCCGACCTCGTCCATGCTCCAGCCGCGCGACTGGGCCAGGACCTGGGCCAGTTTGACGGCCGTGCCGCTGGGCGCGTCCTTCTTGTGGTGATGATGGATCTCGGTGATCTCCATGTCGTAGGCCTCGCCCAGGATGCGCTCCAGCATGGGCAGGACGCGGACCAGGGCGTTGACGCCGATGGACATGTTCGGAGACCAGAAGATCGGGATGTCCTTGGCCAGAGTCTCCAGTTCGGCCAGCTGCGCGGCGGAGAGGCCGGTGGTGCCGATGACGATGGGGTTGCCGGTCTTGGCGGCCTTGCGGGCCGAACTGAGGCTCACTTCCGGAGCGGTGAAGTCGATGACCGTCGCGCCGGGGCAGGAAGGCAACAGCTCCTGCAGGTCATGCGCCACGGGACAACCCAGCACTTCCAGCCCGCTGCTGTACTCGGCCCGCTCCACAACCCCGCTAACGGAAAACTGATCGGATTCCATGGCCAAACGGGCCAGGGTGGAACCCATCCGCCCCTTGGCGCCCATGATGATGACTGGGATGCTCATAGTAGACTCCTCATGTTGAATTACCCTTCCACTCCGACGAAGCGCATATATTCGTCTTCCTGCAGGATGGCGGTCCCGAATTGCCTGGCCTTGGCAAGCTTGCTCGCCCCTACGCTCTCTCCGCAGATCAAAAAATCGGTTTTGGAGTTGACCGCGCTCTGCACCAGCGCTCCCTGGGCGCGAGCCTGCTCCTGCATGTCCTCGCGGGAGCCGCGCATCTTGCCGGTGAAGACCACATGCTTTCCGGCCAGGGGGCTGTCCGTGACCTTTTCGCGGGCCGCGCCGGTGGGCATGATCTTGAATCCCAGGCCAAGCATGTGGCGCAGGGTCGGGGCCACCCGCGCAATTCCGTCGGCGATGGACCGGGCGGTGATGGCTCCGAAGCCGTGGATCGCCTCGATCTGCTCCCGGCTGACGGTGGACAGGTCCTGCAGGCGGAACTGCTCCAGCAGCTTGCGGCTGTCGCCCTTGCCCAGATCCTCAATGCCCAGCGCCGCCAGAAAACGCCAGTCCTCGACCTCGCGGGTGCGGCTCAAGTACACGGCTTCGGCCAGATTGGCCGACAGCACGGGGCCGAACCCCATGGCCCTGAAATCATCCTCGCCCAGCTCGTACACCTTTTCAAGGCTGTCATACCCTGATCTGACCAGCTTTTCCACGGTTTTGCGGCCAAACCAATCGGCATTGCCCAAAATCTTGAACCAGTGCTCAATGGTCTGCACGACCTGATCTGGACAGTGTTCGCTACCGCACAGCAGAAAATCGTTCTCCCGCGCCAGCGCCGACCCGCAGGACGGGCAGACGGAGGGGAGCGTGGTCGCGGCCGGGACGAGCACGTCCTCGACCTTGGGGATGACCTCGCCGCTGCGGATGATCTCGATCTCCGCTCCCGGACCCAGGCCCTTCTTCTCCAGCAGGCCGGCGTTGTGCGCCGTGACCCGGCGGATGGTCGCCCCAGACACGTTCACGGGCTCGACCATGAGCACAGGGGTGACCTTGCCCGTGCGCCCGACCTGCCAGACCACCTCCCGCACCACCGTCAGGGCCGTCTCGCCCTTGCGCTTGACCGCGATCTGCCAGCGATAGTGATGGCTGGTGGCGCCCATGGTCCGGCGCACGTCCTCGTCCACCACCTCCACCACCATCCCGTCCAGAGGGTAGTCCACCTGCGCCGAGAGCTCCTCCGTGAGCGTGTCCATGCGAAGAAGCACCTCCGCACCGCTCCCTTCCCAGCTCGGCAACTCGGCATACGGCACGAAATGCACGGCCTCGTCGGCCAGGGCTTTTTTGGCCAGCTCGTTGACCGTGTCCGAGGACACGATGCCGACCACCAGATTGCGCGGATGCTCGAACGCGTCGGCCAGGTGCTCCTGAAAATAGCTCCGCAGGATGACCATCTCGCCCACTCCCCGGCCCCGCCCACCCACAGGGATCATGCCCTTGGCGAAGGCCGAGCTGACCTCGTAGCCGCTCTGGCCATTGCCGCGCGTGACAAAATACGTCCCGTCGTCGCGTCCGGCCAGCCCGTCGAGCTTGGGCGTGACCCGAAAGCGGACCCCGCTCACCCCTATCTCGCCGGCCTCCTTTTCGACGCGGACCACGAAACGCTCCAACTCCTCGGGAGTGTAGGCCTTGTCTGTGGAGAGCATGGGCACGGGGTGACGGATTTCACGCTTGCCGGAAAACCTTTCAGGCTCGACCCGATGCAGAAAGGCGTGCTCCGGATCGATTTCCCGCAACCGCGAGACCAGCAGGTCATACTGGGCATCCTTGACCAGGGGCGCGCCCCGGCGATAGGCATCGTTGTACTCGGTCAGGCGCTCGACCAGCCGATGGGCCTCGGAAGGAAGGTCCAGCGGCAGACTCATGCGTCCTCACCCGCAACGGCCCGGCACACGGCCTGCAGGCCGGAAAAATTCTCCGGCGGGCCGACGGCGATGAGCGTGTCTCCCTCCTCGATGGTCACTTCCGGGTGCGGGTTGAACGTCATCTTCCCACCCGCCTTCTCGATGGCGATGATCATGAGGTTGAAGCGCGGCCGGATACCGGAGGTGATCAGATTCTTTCCCACCAGCTCCGAGCCCGACCGGACCGCGATCTCCTCCATCTGCAGGTTGTGCCCCTGGGTGGCCAGATCCATGAAATCCGTGACCGTGGGCCGCAGCATGACCTGCGCGATGCGTTTGCCGCCGATCTGATGCGGGGTCAGCACGCGGTTGGCCCCGGCCCGTTCCAGCTTGGCCACGGATTCGGGCCGGTCGGCACGGGCGATGATGGTCAGGTTGGAGTTGAACTGGCGTGAGGAGAGGGTGATGTACACGTTCTCCGCGTCCTGGCTGACGCAGGCGAAAAGGCCCTTGGCCCGCTCCACGCCGGCGCCGAGAAGAAATTCATCCGCGGTGGCGTCTCCGGCCAGGAACAGGAACTTGTCCCGCTCCAGGTCGAAGAGAAGCTCCGGATCCTTTTCGATGACCACCACGGGCAGGTTTTCCCGCCGGAGCTCCTCCGCCACCACCGCGCCAATGCGTCCGTACCCGCAAATAATGTAATGATCCGCCAGGGAATCAATGATTTTCTGCACCTTGCGTTTCCCCCATAAATCCTGCAGCCGCCCTTCGACAACGACCTGAGTAAATGCGCCCACCAGGTAGGCAAAGCTGCCCACGCCCATGAGAATGAGAAAAGAGACCATGAGCCGCGCCCGGTCCGAGAGCGGATGCAGCTCCATGAACCCGACGGTGGAGAGGGTCATGACCACCTGATAGAAACTGTCCAGCAGGCTCCAGCCTTCGACCACCAGAAAGATGAACAGGCCGTAGACAAAAACCGTGAGCAGAAAGCCCGCGCCCAGGACCAGCGGGAAAAAGGACCCGAACCGGAACTTGACGGTTTGATACAACCCGGTGAACCCGCGAATCCCGGCGGAACAGCCCGGCAGGAAGCGGCGCAAAAAAGATGTGCGCAGTGAGCATGTGTTCATGATCGTGTCGCCCTGGACCCGTCCAGACCGTAGCGTTTCTCCAGGGTCTTGATCCGGTCCCGTATACGGGCCGCCTCCTCGAATTCCAACATTTCCGCCGCCTTGCGCATCTCGCGCCCCAACCGGGCCACTTCCTTGGCCGCGTTCTCGGGACCTGGATCATAGTCCGCGCCGCGTTCCGCCGCCCGCTCATGCTCCTTGATCTCGCGGTGCAGATCATACAGGACGTTGTCGGCTGTCTTGCGGATGGACTGCGGGATGATCCCGTGCTCCAGATTGTAGAGGGTCTGCCGTTCCCGCCGCCGCTGCGTCTCCCCCATGGCCTCTGCCATGGAGCGAGTCACGGAGTCGGCATAAAGCAGCACCTTGCCTTTCACGTTGCGCGCGGCCCGCCCGAAGGTCTGAATCAGAGACCGAGTCGAGCGCAGAAATCCTTCCTTGTCCGCGTCCAGCATGGCTACCAGAGAGACTTCCGGTATATCAAGGCCTTCGCGCAGCAGATTGATGCCGACCAGCACGTCGAACTCTCCCGCACGCAATGCCTGGATGATGGCCACCCGCTCCAGAGTGTCGATGTCCGAATGCAGGTAGCGCGAACGCACGCCACGGGCCTGCAGGAACTCGGTCAGGTCCTCGGCCATGCGCTTGGTCAGGGTCGTGACCATGACCCGCTCGTCCACGGCGATACGCGCCAGGCACTGCGCCATGAGGTGATCCATCTGCCCCGCCGTGGGCACGACCTCGATCTGGGGATCGACGAGGCCCGTGGGCCGGATGATCTGCTCCACCACCACGCCCTGGGCCCGCTCCATCTCCCAGGGGGCGGGCGTGGCCGAAACAAAGACGGTGGTGCCGATCCGCTCCAAAAATTCCTCGAAATTCAGAGGCCGGTTGTCCAGGGCCGAGGGCAGACGGAAGCCGTAATCGACCAGGGTCTGCTTGCGCGAGCGATCACCCTTGAACATGGCCCCGACCTGGGACACGGAGATGTGCGATTCGTCCATGAAGAGCAGGAAATCTTTCGGAAAATAGTCGATGAGCGTGGACGGCGGCTGCCCGGTCGTGCGCCCATCCAGGTGCAGGGAATAGTTCTCGATCCCGTTGCAGTAGCCGAGTTCCTCGATCATCTCCAGGTCAAGCTGCGTCTTCTGTTCCAGGCGCTGGGCCTCAACAAGCATGTTTTTGCCCTGAAAATACGCAAGCCGCTCACGCAACTCCTCGCGGATGTCGGCCATGGCCCGCACCAGATTTTCCCGGTCCGAGACATAATGGCTGGCCGGGTAAATCACCGTCTTCTGGATGCGGGACAGGATCTCGCCCGTGAGAGGGTCGGTCTCGTAGATCCCATCGATCTCGTCGCCGAAAAATTCCAGACGCAGGGCCTGCTCGTGCTCGTAGGCCGGGATGACCTCCAGCACGTCCCCGCGCACACGAAAAGTCCCACGGTGCAGGTCGTAGTCGTTGCGCTCGTACTGCACGTCGATCAGCCGCCCGATGACCGTCTCCATGGCGATGGTCTGCCCGCACTCGACCGGGATGACCATCTTGGCGTAGTATTCGGGCGAGCCCAGGCCGTAGATGCAGGACACCGAAGCGATGATGATCACGTCGCGCCGGGTCAGCAGGGCATGGGTCGCGGCGTGGCGCAGCTTGTCGATGTCCTCGTTGATGGCCGAGTCCTTCTCGATGTAGGTGTCGGAATGCGGCAGGTAGGCTTCGGGCTGGTAGTAGTCGTAATAACTGACGAAATATTCGACGGCGTTGTGCGGGAAGAGGCTCTTGAACTCGTTGTAGAGCTGGGCGGCCAGGGTCTTGTTGGGGGCCATGATCAGGGCAGGCCGATCCAGCCTGGCGATGACGTGGCCCATGGTGAAGGTCTTGCCTGAACCGGTCACGCCAAGCAGAACCTGATCGCGCACGCCTTGCAGGATGCCCGAACAGAGGGCGTCGATGGCCGCGGGCTGGTCGCCGCGCGGAACATATTCGGACTCAAGTTGAAAGAGAGACATGGATACCTGCACGCCGGGCCGAAAGCCGGCGTCATGAGGGGCTATTTGGGCCGGATGCCCAGCACATTGGGCGCGGGCCAGAAATTCTTGTTGCTGCCTTGAAAAAAATCGGACTGATACTCGCCCACAAAGCGACCTACAAAGCCGTCCACATCGACATACATGGCAGCGTCAGCCCCGCCTTCGACATACATGGCCCCGATCAGGTCCAGGGGGAGATCGATGAGCGCCTGGGCAAACTCGTGCAGGGACAGTCGTGGGCGGCAATGAATGAAAAGAAGCCGGCCCCACTGGTCCATGGCTATGGCCGCACCGGAATGGCGCAACTCGCTCTGCTCCCAGAGGTTTTCCCGTGCCCGGCTGATGAGGCGGTAGTTCTGGATGATCCCATCGTAATTGGCCAGCACGGACTGCCAGTCAGGATCGCTCTTGCGGTCGACCCAGCGCAGGGCTGGCAGGGACGGATCCCTGGGCTGAAAGGCCAAAAAGGCCCCGTAGCTTGGATGAAGGAAGGAATTGACCACCACCCCGGCATCGCGCATGTAGCCGGTGCTGCGCAGTCTGTCGTCGGCCCGAAACATGCCGGCATTGATGACCGCAACGAAGCCCGACTGCATGGCCCATTCCTGCATGCTGCGCATCCGTCCCGTGCTCAGGGCCGATCCCAGAGCCAAAGCATAGTTGTCCGGGTTGATGCGCAATACGGCCATGCCCCCCTGCTGCCCCGCCAGGTCTCCGACCTGATCCGGAATCAGGAATTCGCGCAGCTCGAGCCCGGGCGCCAGAGGCCGCCAGTCCTCCGCCTGCAGCGGCAAGGACTGGGCACTCAAGACGAGGCAAAAAAATACGGCGCGCAGAAAGAGGGCGGACATGCTCGTTACTCCCTTCGGACCCTGAGGCCCGTCGCGGAATTCATTTCACAGAAGCGGAATCATTTCAAGCAGAACGGTCACAGTGGCATTGAAGCCCGGCCCAAAGCGTGCTAGACGGCACGCAAAGAGGATGACAACGACCCGTTCACGGAGGAAGGTTTCATGGAGATAGTTCGACAGGAAACACAGTCCACGCCCGCCTGCCCGCGCGGCCATGTGGCCACCATCTGCATCCGGGTCTTCAAGGGCCGCAAGGAAGTCATCGCGCACCTCTTCCGGCCCGAGTGGACTCTCGAAGAAACCGGATACGACTGGCCGCAGCTCGTTCTGGAGGACCCCTACCACGACCCGGCCACGAGCAGGGGAAACAGCCGCGAGGTCGTGCTGGAATCCTTCACCGGGGAGGAAATGGACCAGATGGTCGAGTACCTGGCCGGTCGTTATGCGGATCGCCTGACCCGCATCAGCACCAACACCCTGGCCTTCCCCCTACCGGCGGGACTGCTACCGCTTCGTTCCATGCCGGAAGGCAAGGACATCGGCCGCATCCGCTTCGAGATCGTGCCCGGCTATTCCCTGCCCTTCACCGTGCATGGGCTCTATGACTTAAGCCAGCACAAACCCATGGATCCGGGGCTCACCCAAAGTTAATCCTGGTCTTCCCCGGGCTTGCTCTCATTCTGCTCGCGCTCGAAGCATTGGCGCAGGAGGCGAAACAGGGCCCGGCCGTTCTTGGAAGGCTTGCCCGCCGCCTTTTCGGCGGCGGCCAGACGCGCAAGCTGGCGCACCTGCTGCGGGTCCACGCCGAAACGTCCGACCATTTCCGTCAGGACATCCCCGTCGCCTTCGAGCAAGGCATCCCGCCAGATTTCAATCTGATGAAATTCCTCAGCCTGCTGATACCGAAGCTGGTCCAGTTCCTCCAGGGCCTGACGCAGGGGCTCGGCATCGATCCTGCGCATAACCGTACCGATGAACTGCTGGTGACGGCGCTTGGCCTCCTTGTCTTTGAGGATATGGTAAAAGCGGATGGCCTCGGCCAGATCCTCGGGCAGGTTCATGCGCTCAAGCTGTTCGGGAGCCAGCGCGATCAGGCTCTCCCCGAGCTCTTGCAGGGCCACCATTTCTCTCTTGCGTTGCGACTTGCTCGGACGGCCTTCCCAGTCCTCTTCATTTCCGTGTTCAAATTTGGTCATCGTTTGGCTCCATAAAGTTCATTCCCGGATTCCACCCCACAGAGAGCACCATCCCGCAGGCTCCAGGGGCCGCGAGGGGAAGGCAACTCCAGGGCCTGTTCCAGGCGGGAGAGAAATTCATCCCGCGACACTTCGAATCCGCCGAAGCGGACCATGTGCGCGGTGGTCTGTTGACAGTCGAAAAGGATAAATCCTGCGCGGTTCAGAGCCCGGATCAGGGTCACGAACCCGGCCTTGGAGGCGTCGGGCTCATTGTAAAACATGGATTCCCCGAAGAAGGCCCCGCCCAGGGCTACCCCGTACAGCCCTCCGACCAGAGTTCCGCCCGACCAGACCTCGATGCTGTGCGCGAAACCCAGCTCATGCAACCGGCAATAGGCGGCGAGCATCTCCGGCACGATCCAGGTTCCGCAGGCTCCGCGCCGTGGGGTTTGGGCGCAGCCCGCGATGACACGTTCAAAGGCCGTGTCCAGGGTGAACCGAAAGGCGCCCTGACGCAGGATGCGCTCAAGCCGCTTGGGCACATGCACCCTTGAGGGCTCAAGGATGAGGCGTGGCTCGGGGCTCCACCACAAGATGGGAGCGTTCTCGCTGTACCAGGGAAAGATGCCGCGCCCGTAGGCCATGAGCAGCCGCTGCGGCGAAAGATCCCCGCCCACGGCCAGCAGGCCGTCCTCGTCGGCCAGGGACGGGTCCGGAAAGACGGGCTGCGCGGGCAGGGCAAAGACGGTCATGGCGAAGTTATCGCGCCTTTACGGTGAAGACCAACTCCTGGGCGTCCTTCAGGCCGATCTCAACCGTGCCTCCGTTGACAAGATCGCCAAACAGAATCTGCTCCGCGAGCACGTCCTTTATTTCCTTCTGGATGAGCCGTCCCAGGGGCCGGGCCCCGAAAGCCGGATCAAACCCCTTTTTGGCCAGCCAGGCGCGGGCCTCGGCAGACAGATCCAGGGTCACGTTCTTGGCCGCCAGCTGCACGCCCAATTCGGCCATGAACTTGTCCACGATCTTTTCCATGATGTCCTGGGTCAGGGAATGGAAAGGAATGATGGCGTCGAGACGGTTGCGGAATTCCGGGCTGAAGAGCTTCTCGACCGCGCCGAGGCCGCGCAGGCCGCGATCCTCCTCCACGCCGCCCTTGAAACCGATGGCGTTGCCGCTCATCTCGCGGGCTCCCGCATTGGAGGTCATGAGCAGGACCACGTTGCGGAAATCGGACTTGCGGCCGTTGTTGTCCGTCAGGGTGGCGTGGTCCATGACCTGCAGGAGGATGGAAAACATGTCCATATGCGCCTTTTCAATCTCGTCCAGGAGCAGCACGCAGTGCGGGGTCTTGCGGATGGCGTCGGTCAAAAGGCCTCCCTGCTCGAAACCCACATAGCCGGGAGGCGCACCGATGAGCCGGGCCACGGCGTGCTTTTCCATGTACTCGCTCATGTCGAAGCGCACGAAGCTCACGCCCATACACAGGGCCAGCTGCTTGGCCAGCTCGGTCTTGCCGACACCCGTGGGACCGGTCAGCAGGAACGAGCCCAACGGACGCTCCGCGTTGCCAAGGCCCGCGCGGGAGCGCTTGATGGCCTGGGCCAGCATCTCCACGGCCTCCTTCTGGCCGAAAACCTTCGAGCCAAGTTCATATTCAAGGCCGGCCAGACGTTCACGGTCCGAGGAGCTGACCCGGGAACTCGGGATACGCGCCATGCGCGCGACCACTTCCTCGATGTCGCGCCGGGTGACGGACTTGCGTCGGTTCTTTTCCCCGGAGAGGACGAAAATGGCCCCGGCCTCGTCAATGACATCGATGGCCTTGTCGGGCAGAAAACGGTCGTTGATGTGCCGGGCCGAAAGCTCCACTGCGGCGGAGATGGCCGAAGGCTGGTACTTCACCCCATGAAATTCCTCGTAGTAGGGACGAAGACCCATGAGAATCTTTTCGCTCTCGGCCACGGTGGGCTCGACGATGTCGATCTTCTGGAAGCGGCGGGACAGGGCCCGATCCTTCTCGAAATGGTTCTTGTATTCCTCGTAGGTGGTGGAGCCGATGCAGCGCAGCTCGCCCGAAGCCAGCACGGGCTTCAGGATGTTGGACGCATCCATGGAGCCGCCGCTGGTCGAACCGGCTCCGACGATGGTGTGGATCTCGTCGATGCACAGGATGGCCCCGTCAATGGATTTGAGTTCCGAGATGACACCCTTGAGACGGGCCTCGAAATCCCCCCGGTACTTGGTCCCGGCCAGAAGACTGCCCATGTCCAGGGCAAAAATGCGGGCTTCGGCAAACTGCTCCGGCACCTCGCTGCGAGCGATCTTGAGCGCCAGGCCTTCAGCCACGGCGGTCTTGCCCACGCCGGGGTCACCGACGAAGATGGGGTTGTTCTTCTTGCGTCTGGCGAGCACCTGCAGGGTCCGTTTCAGCTCCTCATCGCGGCCGACCAGGGGGTCGATCTTCCCTTCCTGGGCTCTGGCCACCAGATCCACAGTGTATTTTTCCAGGGCGCTCTGCTTGGAGCCTTCCTTGCTCTCGGCCTCGCCCGATCCGCCGCCGTCAGGCATCTGGTGCGAAATGTATTCGAGCACAGCGAGCCGATTGAGACCCTGAGCCTTCAGATAATAGACGGCGAAGGCGTCCTCCTCTTCAAGCATGGCGGCGAGAAAATCCCCGGCCTGGACCTGGGACTTGCCCGAGGACTGGATGTGCAGGATGGCCCGTTGCATGGCCCGCTGCACGCTCACGGTCTGCACGATCTCGTGCTCGGGACGCGGGTTGACGTCCAGATGGTCCGTAAAAAATTGAACCAGCTGCTTGCGCAGACGGTCGATATCTATCCCGCATCCCTGCAACAGGATTTGACCGTAGGCATCCAGCGTATAGCTGTACAGCAGATGCTCCAGGGTCAAAAATTCATGCTGGCGCAATTTCACTTCGCGCACAGCATTACCTATGATTCTTTCCAAATCCTTGCTCAGCATTTACACCTCTTCCATGGAACAACGCAGGGGAAAAGATCTGGCCTTGGCCATCTGATGCACAATCTGCACCTTGGTTTCAGCGACCTCGGCCGTATAGATTCCGCACAGCCCTATTCCCTTTTCATGAACGCTCATCATAATGGCGAATGCCTCCGCTTCGGACTTGCTGAAGACATTCGTCAGAACTTCCACGACAAAATCCATGGATGTATAATCATCATTATGCAACAATACCTTGAATTGCCGAGGCTCTTGGAGCTGATCCTCGTCAATAGTCTCGGGATCTAAACTCGGAACCTCATATGGTTCGGTCATGGCGCACCCCGGACTTACTCATCTTCACCGTACTCTTCGATCCAGGTCTGCAAAATCTGCACAACCTGCTTGGCCTGCTTGACCGAGGAAATATTGAACTTGGAATGAGGAGAAAAGCGCCCGTTGCGCTTCTGGTAGCGCCCAACCCGGAACTTGACCGGCCCAAACTCCTCCTCGCCGCGCCCCACTTCCTGATAGGCGAAGAGCACGGTGGCCCATGCGCCACGGGTCAGCACTTCCTTCTTCAGCTCCCGAACCTTCTGGACTCCCTCTTCGTCGGTCCAGTCTATGGAAATATCGTCGATGGTTTCAGCCATGCTCTCTCCTGATGTTGGCTTCCGGGTGCCGCTCATCACCCGAGCAGCACCGTGGGTGGGGATCACCCCGCCGGGACTATTAATGCCGCGTGCGCTAAAAGCAAGCCTCAAAAGCCCCCCGGCACGCGAAAAAACCCGCAAGGCATGAGCGTATCCGAACACCGGACGACGATGCCGGAAAAGGATCAGGGGAACTGGAACCGACATGCGATGACGAATCGGCCCTGCACTTCACCCCCGAAATCCAGCCATCCACCTTGCCAATGCCCAAGAATCGATCTAGAATTGCCCTATAATTATAACATACTGATATTCTAAATTTTAACATGGAGGCAGGAGATGGAAAAAATTCTGATCGTCGGCTGTAAAAATACCATGGACGATGTCTGTATAGGGTGTTCCCGCTGTCTTGTCGCATTCAACAGACGGAAAGGAATTTTTGAACTCTATGAGGACACGGAGGCGGAGATTGTGGGCATGGTCGGATGCGGCGGCTGCCCTGCACCGGCCATCGTAACCCGCCTGATGCAGGTCAAGCTCTGGAATGCGCCCATGAACGAAAAGCCCACGGTCATCCACATCGCCCCGTGCATCGCCGAGCAGTGTCCCTATAAGGCCGAGATCATCAAGAAGATCTCGGCAAAAGCGGGAATCCCGGTTATCGAGGGAACGCACCCCTACGTACCTTCCGATATCTTCGCCTGACCGTCGGGGAGAGTCCGCATCCGCCTTCAGCCTCTCCCCGGCCAGTCCGCGCCATGCTCATTTGGTGTCAAAAGGGACTCGGGACTTCTTTCATGGTCTGGCTTTACAAGCCCTAAATGCAGCCCGCTCACGGCACGAGTGCCTCTCTGCTTGGGAGCGGTGCGGACAGGCAGGACGTTTTTTTCCTACCCCTTCGAACTAAAATATATTAGCAAGCGAACCCGTCTGAATTCATTATTTCGATATCGCAACACTCTTTTATCCGAAGGAGCTTTTCATGCCTCTAAACGTTGTTGTCATAGGCGGCGTGGCCCTTGGACCCAAGGCCGCATGCCGAATCAAACGAGTGAACCCCGACGCGAGCGTAACCCTGGTCGACGCCAGCAAGCTCATCTCCTACGGCGGCTGCGGCATCCCCTATTATGTATCAGGAGACGTCAGCGACCACCAGCAGCTGCAGGAAACCAGTTTCCACATGGTCCGCGACGAGCAGTTCTTCCAGGATTGCAAAGACTTCAAAGTCTTGACCGAGACCCGCGCCCTGTCCATTGACCGCAAGGCCAAGACCGTCCTGGTCCAGGCCAAGGACGGCACCCAGACCGCGCTGCCCTACGACAAGCTGGTCCTGGGCATGGGCAGCACACCCCGCAAGCTGCCCATCCCCGGACGCGACCTGGGCAATGTCTTCACCGTGAGCACCCTGGGCGAAGCCATCCGCCTCAAGGAGCAGGTGACATCGGGCAGCGTAGGCTCGGCCGTCATCGTTGGAGGAGGCTTCATCGGTCTGGAAATGGCGGAATCCTTTGCCGACATGTGGGGTATCGAGACCACAGTCATCGAGGTCGCGGACCAGATCATGCCCGGATTCATGAGCAAGGCCATGGCCACCATCGCCGAAAAGCATCTCGCCGAGAACGGTGTCACGGTCTGCACTTCGGAAATGGTACAGGCCATCGAGGGCGAGGACGGCAAGGTCACGCGCGTGGTGACCAACAAGCGCACCGTCGACGCCGATCTGGTCATCCTGGCTGTCGGCGTCATCCCCAATGATTCCCTGGCCCGGGAAGCCGGACTGTCCTGCTCCGAGCGCGGCGGCATCATCGTCTCCAAGACCATGCAGACCTCGGACCCGGACGTTTACGCCGGCGGCGACTGCGTGGTCGTCGAAAACATCGTCACCGGAAAAATCGGCTACTTCCCGCTGGGCTCTCTGGCCAACAGCCAGGGACGCATCATCGGCACCAATGTGGCCGGAGGAAGGGAGACCTTTGACGGAGTGGTCGGCACCTACATCATCAAACTCTTCGATTACGCCTTCTCGGGCACCGGCCTGTCCCTGCCCGTGGCCTTGCGCGAAGGATTCGACGCCTTCAGCACCCACGTCATCATGAGTGACCATTCCCATTTCTACCCCAAGCGCGACATGGTCAGCCTGGAAATCGTGGTCGAGCGCCGCAGCGGACGGGTTCTGGGCCTGCAGGGCGCCTGCCAGAACGGCGATTCGCTCAAGGGCCGCATCGACACCATGGCCGCCATTCTCAAATTCCGCGCCACCCTGCGCGATGTGTCCAGTCTGGAGATGGCCTACGCGCCGCCCTTCGGTTCGGCCATGGACGTGCTCAACGCCGCGGCCAACACTGCCGAGAACATCCTCGTGGGCAGGAACGTCCCCCTTCAGCCCCTCGAATTCGCCAAACTCTGGGAAAACCGCGTCAGCGAAAACCTGCTGTGCATAGACACCCGCGAGTGGGGCAACGCCGAGCCGTTTGTGAACAAGTACCCGGAATTCTGGAAAAACATCCCCCAGGGACAGATCCGGGGCAGGCTGGACGAGATCCCCAAGGACAAGAAGGTCGTGCTGCTGTGCAACACTGGCGGCAGATCCTACGAATCCCAGGTCATTCTGCGCCATGCCGGGCTCATGGAACCGGTCAACCTGCAAGGCGGCATGGGCTTCATCAAGCAGCTCGGGTTCGATCCGAGCCAGGAAGATTGAGACCGCAACGGCCGACCCTCGGGTCGGCTTATTTTTACGCAGGAGGACACATGACCAGAATTCTGACCACGATCATGCTTCTCTTTCCCCTCTGGGCCTGGGCCGCGCCGACACAGGTGACCCTCTTTCCCGATTCCGCCCAGGTCGAGGAGGTTTCGGCGGTGACGCCGGAGCCCGGCGAAGCCGGCCTCTCTTCCTGCACCCTGATCCTGCCGGGCCAGGCCGACCCGGCCAGCCTGCGCTTTGGCCGCCTGGCCGACAAGGGAACCATCGCGGACCTGAGCTGGAAGACCCGGCGCGAACAGAATCAAAGCGCACTTGAGCCGCTCAACCGGCGCTTGGCCGAACTGAAGACGGAACGCAACGCGGTGCTGTCCGACCTGGAAGGCGTGCGCGGACGCATCGCCTTCTGGAAGGCCCAGACCAAACCCGGCGAACTCACCGTGGCCGCCCTGCGCGAACTGGCGGAAGAAATGGGCAAGGCCCTGGGTACAGACACCGCCAAAGCCCAGTCCCTGGAAACCAGTCTTGAAGACCTGAATACGAAAATCGCCTGGGTGGAACAGGAAATCGCCAACGCTGCAGGGCAGGGACGAACCGTCTGGGAAGTGCGCGTCCTGGTGGCCGGGCCAGCGCCGAAGGAGCTTTCCTATGCCTACAGCCTGCGCGACTGCGGCTGGGTTCCCCTCTATCGTCTGGAAGCCGCGCCGGCCCGCAAGACCATCGACTTTTCCTGGCAAGCCAAGGTCTGGCAGCGGTCAGGCCAGGACTGGAGCGACGTGCGGCTTTTCCTGGCCACCATGCAGCCCGAAATCCAGGCCGAACCATCGATCCTGCCGCCCTGGGAAATAGGGCCCCTGCGCGTTTTCCACAAAGCCATGGCCGCTCCGGCCATGATGGAAATGCGCTCCAGCGCCGCCGACGAGGTCCAGGGAGCCGCTCCGCCCCAGCCCGTGCAGATCCGGCACAGCACATACGCCGCCTGGAACATGGGCAAGAAATCAGTCCCGGCCGGCGACACCCGGATCTTCGAAATCGAACAGGCCGCCTGGCCGGCCGATTTCGTGCATCTGATCCGGCCAAGTCTTGATTCCAAGGCTTTTGTGCAGGCCAAGGCCGAATTCGACACACCCAGGGAGTTGCCCGCCGGCAACGCCTTCTTCTTCATCGACGGGGCCATGGTCGACCAGCGGCAATTTTCCCTCTCCGGCAGGGAGGCAACCCTCTTCTTCGGCACCGACCCGCTACTGACCTGCACCACGGCCTTGAACGACAAGAAAACCGGCGAAAAGGGCCTCTTCAAGCAAAAACAGACCTTTCTGCGCCAGTGGACAATGACCGTGCGCAACGCCTCCGACCGTCCTGCCCAGGTGCGTATCGAGGAACCGCGGCCCCTGCCCCGCGACGAGCGCATCACTGTCGAATTCACGACCAGCCCCGAACCCCTGCACGAGGACGATCCGGAAATCCTGGCCTGGAACAGCACCATCGCGGCAGGCAAGGAGATGATCATCTCCCTGGATCTCAGACTCGACGCCCCCGAAGACCTGAACATCGATCCCGGCTGGAGGTGGTAGACAAGCTCCGGCAGGCATTCACGCCAATAAGAAACGCGCTCCCCCTCTGCCATGTGAGAGCGGGAGCGCGTTTCTCGTCTGTTCGCCAGGTTCCAAAATTTCAGATTTCAGATTTCAGATTTGGAATCATCCTCCCCTACCCTTTTTCCTTGGGCGGCAGGGGCGCGCCGCATTTCTCGCAACGCTCCCGGCGCTTCTCGCCGGAACTCGGCGGCTGCCGGTGTCCACAGCTCGGACAGACCCGGACCTGGGAAATCAATCTGCGCATCATTTCAACGAGAAACATGTTCTCCCCTTCAGACAATGTTGTCCGTCACGCCATTTTTTCCGATAAAAAGCCGCGCCTTGTCCGAAATCACGGCCTGCTCGCCAAACACATGCACCCTGTCTCCGGCTCGAATGGACCAATCCGGGTTCGGATTGATGTGAGTCTCCTCTCCACGCTGCACGGCCACAACGGTCAAGCCGTGCTCCCTGCGCAGTTCCGCCTGAACCAGGCTTTTTCCGTCAACGAACGCACCCCGGGCAACCGTCAGCACTGTCGCGCCAAATGAGGAGCAGGTGCCGCCGAGGTTGCAGGCGTCGGCCATGTTCAGCATGGGCCTGCGCAGCATGCCGTACCCCTCGGCCCGGATCTCGCGCACGAAGCGCTCGATGTCGCCCTTGGGCACCAGATAGGTGGACAGGACGCGGATGAACATCTCGACGGAGGTTTCGTACTCCTCAGCCACCACCTCCTGGGCGCCCATTTGCAACAGCGCCTCGATCTCGCTGACAAAACGGGTGCGCACGACGATGTGCAGCCCCGGATTGATCGCCCTGGCCGTGGCCACGATGCGGCCAATGGCGGCCGGGTCGGAGATGACCACGGCCAGAATGCGGGCCGTGGTCACATTGATATGCTCCAGCACCGCAGCCTGGGAGGCATCGCCGAAGAGGATGGGCTCGCCCTTGTCGCGTTCGCGGCGCACCGTGTCCGGGTTCATTTCCAGGATGACGTAACGGATGCCCGCCGCCTGGGCCGCCCGGGCCAAATGATGTCCGCCGAGACCAAATCCGGCGATGATGAGGTGGTCCGTCAGGTCCGTATCCGTATCCTTCTCCGCCTTGAGGCTCATGCCCACGGGCAGGAGCTGGGCCAGGCGGCCGGAAATGGCCGGTACCCCGGCGATGAGGAAGGGCGTGAGCGCCATGGTCACGATGGCAACGGCCAAAAAGTACTGGTACTCCACGGCGGTGAGCATATTGTGCCCCATGCCCACCCCGGCCAGGACAAAGGAGAACTCGCCGATCTGGCACAGGCACAATCCTCCCAGGATGGACACGTGCAGGGGATAGCCCAGGATGCGCCCCGCGGCCGCGGCAAGCAGCGTCTTGGCCAGCAGCGCGGCCAGGGTCAGGCCCATGACCTGCGGCAGGTGCGTGACCACAAAGGCCGGGTCCAGCAACATGCCGATGGACACGAAAAAGACGCTGGTGAAGACATCGCGAAACGGCAGCACCCCCTCCAGGGCCGAGTGGCTGTATTCGGACTCGCTCATGATCAGCCCCGCCAGAAAAGCCCCCAGGGACAGGGACAGGCCCGCCGTGGACGTCAGCAGGGCAATGGCGAAGCACAAACCGAGCGTGGTCATGAGAAAAAGTTCGCGGCTGCGGGTGCGGATGACCGCGCCCAGGATCAGCGGAACGACCTTGCGCGCGCCGATGAAGATGACCCCAGCCACAAAAGCGCCCTTGAGCAGCATCTCGCCGAGGCTGAGCCAAGGGTTGCCGGAAGCTCCGGCCAGCAAGGGCACCAAAAGCATCATGGGCACCACGGCCACGTCCTGGAAAATGAGCGCCCCAAGCGCGATACGGCCATGCGGCGCGGCCAGCTGCGCTTTTTCTCCCAAAACCTTAAGCACGATGGCCGTGCTGGACAGGGCGGCCAGGAAGCCGATGAACAGGGACTTGCCGAGCCCAACGTCAAAGAACATCAGCGGCAGCCCCATGACCGCGATGGTCAGCAGCACCTGCGCCGCACCGCCGACAAAAACCGGACGCTTGAGCCGGATCAGCTCATCCAGGGACAATTCGAGGCCAATGACGAACAGGAGCAGGATGACCCCGACCTCCGCGAACATCTCGACTTCATGCGTAGCGCCCACCAAACCCAGACAATGAGGACCGGCGAGCACGCCCGTGAGCAGAAACCCGATAATGGTCGGAATCCGCAGCTTGTGGCTGGCCACGATGACCGCGCAGGACAGGCCAAAGACCATGACCGCATCGGCAAGAATAGGAATCTCGACGCTCATGCTCTGCTCCTCATCACACCGTCGGTTTACTTGCGCGCAGATGATAGGCTTCCGTAAAATCAAGGAGCCTGCGAGCTTTGCGCTCCATGTGCGCCACCCAGGCTTCCAGCACTTCTCCTCCCTCAGGAGTCAACACGTAGACTCTTTTGGCCGGTCCGGAGCCCTCGGCCTCCCACTGGGAGACAACAAGCTTTTCCTCTTCCATCTGCCTCAGATGCCTGTAGATCATTCCGGGGGGAACTTCGTCCCGCAGAAACCCGTACTCCGGCAACCGCTGTAACAGCTGATAACCGTAGGAAGGCCCGTCGAGCAAAGCCATCAACACCGACGGCTGAATATAACGTTCCGGCTTGGCGGATCCGGCATGCCTGGCTCCGGCCTCATGTTCACTTGTTGACATATATCCTCTAAGAACATATATAAATATTTATTAAAAGAAACCAACTCAACAGGAGGCATCCCATGAGCACTATTTTTGTACGCGAAAGACGCAAAGTCGAAAAGGGCGAAAAGCGCCCCCGTTTTCGTGTTGTCGGAACCAGTGGAGATATCAGAATTTCTGCCGAGCACATGCGTAAGTGCGAACTGGACGAAATCGCCAAGGTCAGCGGAGCCAGCATTGTCTATCTGCCGAGCGATGGTGAAGGGAAAGAAGGAATGAAGAAGGCGGAATAGCCAACTCTTAATGCGCGAAAAAAAAGGCCGCCCCGATTTGGGACGGCCTTTTTTTTGCCGTTAGCTAATCCTTGTAGACGATGGTGCCCACATGTTCGCCATTGAGCGCAGCCAGGATGTGCTCCGGATGACGCAGGGCATCGATGACCTGAAATTCCTTCAGGCACTTGGAATGCTTGAGAAAGGTCAGGACAGGCCGCTCCACGATG
This sequence comes from Desulfomicrobium sp. UBA5193, assembly GCA_002412965.1. Lineage (GTDB taxonomy): Bacteria > Desulfobacterota > Desulfovibrionia > Desulfovibrionales > Desulfomicrobiaceae > Desulfomicrobium. The sequence goes on along the minus strand of DHWB01000003.1, from coordinate 104,891 downwards.
AGATCGTCCAGATCCATGGCTATGAGATCGGACACGGAAATGCGGTCAATGAATTGCAGTTCTTCGATATTTTTGGCCTTCTTGGGATCATCACTGTAAAGGCCCCGTTCGTCCTTCAGATAAATGAGTGACTTCGCACCTATATTCTCGGCGAGCAGAAACGCGCCGCTGTCGGTGCGATGCGGCGGGATGGATCCGAATTCCGCCGGATGCTCGAAGAAACCATAGGGCGGGATACCTGTGGTGATGGGCAAGTAGCCTTCCTGGCAAAACATGGTCAATTGCTCCAGATGATCTCCGTGCCCAATGCGCACCCCGCCATGTTTGGCCAGGAGCACGGCCAGCATTTCAGCATTCTGGGACGAAACCTTGTCCCCGAGTTTCGACAGCACGCCTGTGGGCATTCCGAGATCCACGCCGATATTGTAAACGTGTCGTGCTCGTGTGCCGCCACCGGTCATAAGCAAAATCTTGAACTGCTCCTTGGCCTGGAGCAACACATCAATGATGGGAAAAAGTGCCTTTGAACCGCGATCCATTATGGATTGTCCGCCAATTTTGAGCACATTCACATCTGGATGCATTCGGAAATATTCCGAGGATTCGGTTTTGGCCAAAAACTTCTTGCTGACCAGAGACTCTCCCATGAGTGGGGTGTCGATATGAAGTCTGCCGGCCTCTGATTTTTCTTTGATAAGTGTACTCAAGGTCTCCTCCATGGTTTTCCGATAACAAAGCTCAAGCTGCGACGCTCAAAAAAATATGTCCAATGCTGACGGCACTAGATATCGAACATGTCCCGCTTCAGCAGGTAATCCAGGCCCATGCCCACCAAATACCCCAAAGCCAGATTGGATGCCAGAGTTATCCCCAGCATGGCCATGCACACAAAATATTCCTTCTTGTCCGTGATGTCCCGCACGGTCATGGCCAACTGCGCGCCTGCAAAAATCAGCAGCGCCCCAAGTACCGACATGGGTATCAGCTGCGCGATGGCCAGCACCTCCGGACCAAAAAGCAGGGATACAATCACGAACAGCCCGCCGATAAAGACATTGGAACCGGCGGTGCGGGCGCCAAACCGATAGTGCGCGGCCAAGCCTCCGGCCCCATGGCACATGGGGATGCCGCCGAGCACGAAACTGCCGATGTTGGCCAACCCCATGCTGATGCACAGGGCCTTGCCCGTTGTTCGGGAAGCTCCGTCGCCAAAATACTCCCGGGCCAGATCTTCGTTGGCCAAAACCGCATTGCCGAGGGTCATGGGCAACTGCGGCAGGGCAAGGACAAAAAGCGCCGTGGAGAAGGACACCCAACTGGGCCACCCTGTCGGGAAAAGATCAGGGAAGTAAAAGCCCAAGGCATCCATGGACACGCCATTGCCCAGCAGAATTCCCATGAGAAAGCCGAATCCGACGACAACCGTGGCTGCGGGAAAACGGCGGTTGTTGATCAAAAAAAGGGTCAAAACCACGGCGATCAACCCGAAGATCCAGCTCAGCTGCAGGATCCCAAGGGATGACACGGCCAGAAACGGTTCGCTCAGCTTGTGCTGCAGCTGGGTGGAGCTTGTGCCCAGGATGAAGCGCACGCCCTGGGCCATGAGCAGCACGCCTGTGGCCAACTGGACACCTCGGACAATGACCTTGGGCACGAAACGGGTAATCTGCTTCATGGCCCCGCTCAAGCCTATGGCCAGGAGCAGGACGCCGATCCACAGGCTGGAAGCCTGGATGACATCCGCCGACAAGGCCATGGCCACCCCATAAGAACCGATGACCTTCATGGGCTGCACCGGCGTAGTCACCCCGAAATACATCCCCGAAAAGATGTAATAGAGCCCAATGGCCAGAAATACCCCTGCGGGCGGGAGATGATTCACGAGCACCATGCTCACGGCAATGGGCAGCAAGACGCCCAAATCCCCCAAAGATCCAGCGATTTCATGTCGATTGATGCTATATTTCATATCATCCTCCCCTACGCTGCTCCGATTCAAAATCCGCAATGCGCCTCAGTCAGAAACACTATTTTTATAATTATCGTGTCAATGATTTGCACTCACTTTTTTCCTCTGTCAAGCCTCTGGTGGCCCGAAGAGTAAAGAAATCACATCGACTCTGGCAGGCGTCCAAAAAAACCACGCGCCATCATCAGGCATTGCATGAGTGAGTCCATTTTCAAGTGAATCCCCTTGAGCGGTTGATGCTTTTATGTATTTTGACGGAGTTATCTCGTGCGGGCGTCAACACTGAAACAATCATGATATGCCAATAATGACACAGCTTGATTCCCATAAGATCGACCCTGATCACTAACAGGCATCATCCCAAGCGAGTACCATGACCCGATCACCACAAGCAATCCCGCTGTTCCTTGCCTTGGTCCAGGCTCAGCCAGTTTTTCCCAGGCAACCCCTTGCCCCTGCTGAACACACTTGAATCTCGGGAACATTTTCCCGCAAACTCCAACCAAATCGTGCAGGAGCAGTGAATGAAACTGATCATATCCATGGATGACACGGACAACCTGGAAACACAGGGGACCGGCTGGTTGATGGAAGACGCCTGCAGGGAAATGGCAGCCTTGGAATGGGGACGATTTTCCATGATCTCCCGGCACCAGCTTCTTGTTCATCCGGACATCCCCTACACGTCACACAGCAGCGCCATGGTCTTTGAGGCCGAGACCACTGTGAATCAGAAAAATTTCGTCGCATTTCTGAGCCGGTATCTCACCCAGCACAGCGCGCCGGGATCGGACCCAGGCTTGTGCATTGTGCCGGAACTGCAACCCGATGCAAAGGACGCCCTCATCTCCTTTGGCCTGCGCGCCAAGAAAGAAGTGCTGACCAAAGACGAAGCCTATGCCCTGGCCAGGGACACCGGAGCGCACCTGTCCGAACATGGAGGCACCGGAGGCGGCGTGATCGGGGCATTGGCAGGGATCGGACTCAGGTTGTGGGGCAATGACGGGCGCTATCGAGGATGGTTTCACTTCGGCAAAAGCGGAGAAATCATGACCGCCGCTGAGTTGTCAAAGCATGAGGCCGTGGAGGACATCCGCACTCCGGACGGAGAGGTCGTCGCCGAGGAAGCACTCATTGCCCTCTCCGATCAACTGAAGACAATAAGCATGAATGGCAAATCAACCCTGCTTGTCCAACCTGTAAACAGTGATCACGTCCACACGGTTATCGCCAAACAGGAACTCAAAAACTTCTGATGCCTTGAATATCTGCAAAACCGCATTGGAGTGATTTTTCGAGCCAACGCGCTGGAATCCAGCGCTGCCAGGCAATCCCGCTGCCGCACGCTCCCGGACATTCCAACGCGGGAACATGGCCGAACCCTTGGAGCAGACATTGACGAGACAAGGCATCTCGGCTCATCTGCAGGCCGGGAGGAAACGCCATGTTCCGTTTCAAGGGCTCTCTGCAGTTCAAATTCGTCTCGGCCATCATTTGCATTGTCGTGCCCCTCCTGGGCATCATCTTCCTTTGGCAGGGCGTGGCCGAAGAGCGGCAGGCCTGGTCCCAGGTGGTCAACCAGGCGCGGGTCCTGACCCGCCAGATCATCCTGACCCGCCAGTGGGTCTCGGACAGCCAAGGGATCTTCATCCGCCAGGACGCCGCCGGCGCCCATGGGGGAGGAGGCTTCTACTCGGACCTGCTGCCCACGCAGAGAGGCACCCTGCAGCGCTTCACCCCGTCCATGGTCACCAAGCAGCTGTCCCTCTACTCCTACCGCCAAAATCTGTACCGCTTCCGCCTGGCGGGGCTCTCGCCCATGAATCCGGAAAACACGCCCGATGAATTCGAACTGGCCGCCATCAAGCAATTCGCCGAGGCCGGCAGCGAGGAATACTACTCTCTTGCCGATCATGACGGAGAGACCGTGTTCCAGTACTCGGCCCCGCTCTACGTCGATGCGACCTGCCTTTCCTGTCACAAGAACTACACCAGCGGCACGGTCAGCGGGTGCCTGAGCATCTATCTGCCCGTGCAGCATGTTCTCGACTCATTGAGCCACAGCAAGCTGCAGCTCTTCTCCTCCGCCCTGGCGCTCATCGTGCTCACGGTGCTGACCCTGTATTTTCTGGTCCGCCATCTGGTGCTGAGGCCTCTGGGAACGCTCGAGTCCGTGGCCGACGGCATCAGCCGGGGCCGGTTTCCCGGGGAGATCCGCATCGGCGGCAGCGACGAGATGGAGCGCGTCGGCCAGGCATTGCGCGTCATGAGCGACAAACTGGAGGAAGGACGGAGCCGGCTTGAGGAAAAGGTGCAGAGCGCGACCAGCGAACTGGCCCAGGCCAACGAGGAGCTCAAGACCCTGGACCGCCTCAAGACCGACTTCCTGTCCACCATGTCACATGAGCTGCGCTCACCTCTGACCTCCATCCGGGGAGGGCTCGACTACCTTCGCCGCACGGAGACCGCGTCCGACAGGCAGGACTATCTCCATATAATGGATAAGAACCTGCGCCGGCTCGTGCATCTGGTCACGGACATCTTCGACATCACCCGCATCGAAGCTGACAAGGTTCCGTGGCGCTTCCTGCCTGCGGACCTGTCCGAACTGGTGGGAGAAATCGTCGAGATCATGACTCTCCAGGCCCAGGAGCAGGGGCTGCGCATGCACTTCCTCTCACCCGGCCCCATGCAGGCCGTGATGGATGTGGAGCGCATCGAGCAGGTCATCGTCAATCTCGCGGACAACGCCATGAAATATTCCCCCAGAGGCGGGACCATCAGCTTTGCCCTTTCAAGCAGGGACGGAGAAATCCGGGTTCAGGTCAGCGACCAGGGGCCGGGCATCCCACTCGAGGACAGGGAGGCCATTTTCAGAAAGTTCCATACCGCCCCGTCCTCGGGCCGGGGCGGCAAGCCCGGAGGCACGGGCCTGGGACTTGCCATCTGCAGTCAAATCGTGCGCGCCCACGGCGGACGCATCTGGGTGGAGGACAATGCAGGCGGCGGGAGCATCTTCACCTTCAGCCTGCCCACGGGAGAGCCCTTGTGAGCCGAACCGAATCCGCCCACTTTTTCCCCTCATCATACACAAAGAGTGAAGGACTTGTGTATCCAAGGTCTGAAAACATGCCCGACGCGAGGAAAAAGGAATTTCTCCGGAGAACACATTACAATAATTTGAAAATAATTAAGACTTCAATTCAGGCATGTTGTATATGATTTTCGGCTTGAGTCAAAACTTTTAACTCCAAACAAAATAATAAACGTTGACATAAGGGTCGGCCCCACCTAGTTACTCCTGACTTTGGCGGAAATGGGAATTTGAGTTCAAAATTTGAATCCGGTTCCATTATTTTCGCAATCCTGCTGGTAACTGTTTCCTGCAGGATGAGAGTTCTTCTTTTTACTTTTTTTTCTTTGGAGTTACTGTCTTGTCTAAGAACATCTATGTTGGAAATTTGTCCTGGTCGACCACTGATGCTGATCTGCATGCCATGTTTTCCCAGTATGGTCAGGTCAGCTCTGCCCATGTCATCGAAGACCGTGAAACCGGTCGTTCCCGCGGCTTCGGCTTCGTGGAAATGGACGATGAAGGTGCACGCAAGTCCATCCAGGCGCTGAACGGAACCGACTGTCAGGGCCGCAACCTGAAGGTCAACGAAGCGCAGCCCCGTGAAAGCCGCTCCGATAGCCGTTCACGCTACTAAGCTGAACCCTACGATCGCGATGAAGCCCGTCCCTGACGGGCTTTTTTGTTTTCATTCCTCCCCATTCGCCTTGACCTCCCCCTCATCCCTTGCGCAGGGATCACGTCCATCGCCCGCACTCCTTTCTCGGCCAGTCCACGGAAATTTTCCCGTGAATGTGTCCATCTCGGCCCCCATTGCCCTCTGCTCGCAGCGGGTCGTCGCCTCTGAGTTGCTCATGATTCATCCCACGTCCCCTTGTCCATGAGCACCCCATGTCCTCCTACGAAACAACCATGCAGACCCAGTCCGTGTGCGGCAGTGACTACCAGGTCGAGAGCCTCAAAGACCTTCAGCAATTCAGCGACCCTGATGGCCTGGCCGAACGCCTAGGCATCTCCTCCGCCACCTGGCCTCTTTTCGGTGTGATCTGGCCGTCTGGCCTTGTGTTGGCAGACATTCTGGGCCTCTACAATCTGGATGGGCTCAAAATCCTGGAACTTGGATGCGGCCTCGCGCTGGCCAGCCTGGTTGCGCATGGTCGCGGCGGGGACATCACGGCCAGCGATCATCATCCGCTGGCGCGAGGATTTCTGCGCGCGAACGTCGCACTGAACCGGATGCGCCCCATGAAATTTTCGACCTGTGACTGGAAGGCGACGAAAACCGGACTCGGAAAATTCGACCTCATCATCGGCAGCGACCTTTTGTATGAACCAAGCCACCCCGGACTGCTCGCAAGCTTCATCAACCTCCACGCCGGCACCACGGCGACAGTCATCATTGTCGATCCGGGCCGCCACCTGCAGGGCAAATTCACACGCATGATGGAAGGATTCCGCTTTGACGCGCACGCTCGGGCGGCCACGTCCGCGCAAAGGGACGCGCGCAGCTTCAAGGGAAAAGTGCTGACCTACACCCGCACGGAATCGTAGCGGCGCAAGCCGCGCGGGTCACGAAGTGGGTTCGAGCCTGTAGCCGACTCCGGCCACGGTCATGATGATACGCGGAGTCTGGGGGTTTTCTTCGATCTTCTTGCGCAGGCGCTGGACATGCACATCCACGGCCCGGCTGTGGGAGTAGAGCTTGGAATCGGCCCAGTTCTGACTCTGGATGAACTCGCGGGAAAGGGTTTCCCCGGCATGGGACACAAAGAGCTCAAGCAGGGCGAATTCGGTCCTGGTCAGGCTCACGTCCCGTCCCTGAACCGAGGCCTCATGCGTGCGATAGTCCAGGCGGATATCCCCGCAGCGGCAGGCGCCTTGCGGTTCGGTTCGCCGCGCCCGCCGGAGCACTGTGCGGATTCGGGCCGAAAGCTCCAATGCGTTGAACGGCTTGACGAGATAGTCATCGGCCCCGCACTCGAGCCCGAGCAACTTGTCCGCCACCGTATCCCTGGCCGACAGCATGATCACCGGCACTCCACTCACGCGCCGCAGAATCTGGCAGACCTTGATACCGTCCAGATCCGGCAGATTCAAATCCAGCAAGACGAGATGGGGGGCATGGATGGTCACGGCCGCGATACCGTCATTGCCCGTCATCGCGGTCCAGACCGCATAGCCGTCCAGTTCCAGATTCGCGGTCAGGGTTTTGACGATGTCCGGATCGTCGTCAATGATCAGAATTCGTTGCTGCGACATGACGTTTCGTTCCTTGTGCTCTGCCCGCCAGATGGCGACCTACCGACCTCGGTTCCTTTCCCCGTTCAATCTGCACGGTCTATCCCGATACACAGGTTTCAATCCTGTTACAACTTTTACTCCCCGCTTCTGAAAATTTGTGATACGAAAACGCCATCATTGCAGACTGATCGGCCAAACGGCGTTCAGGCACGGCAGGAACCCGGTTCCAAAGTACCTTTGAACAGGAGGACGTATGAATCCAAAAAAAGATGCACCCAGTGGGAGAGGATGGCGATACCTGCTGCCTCCGACCATAGCGGGCATCGTGCTCACTGTCGGAGCGGCGCTGGCCATGACCGCGACGGATCAGGCCAGCTTCTGCGGCAACTGCCACTCCATGGCCGAGGCGGCCTTGACGCACAAGACTTCGGTCCACGCCGAACTGGCCTGCAACGAATGTCATGCCCCGCACAACCTGGTGGCCAAGATCCCGTTCAAGACCAAGGAAGGCTCGCGGGATGTCCTGGCCACGGTGACAAAGAGCATCCCGGACCTCATCCACCCGGGCGAAGAGACCAAGGAAGTGACTCAGGAAAACTGTCAGCGATGCCACGCCGCAACGACGTCCACGGTTATCATGCAGAGCAAGAAATTCTGCACCGATTGTCACCGTCATGTGCCCCATTCTCCCAAAATCCCCGTAGCCAAAAGGAGCGCCGCCGATGCGTAACACCCGATCCTTTATCGCCGTGCTGGCCGTGGGCTGCGCCCTGGCCTTAAGCGCATGTTCCGAAGTGAAAGAACCCAAGGCTCCGGAATTCAAAACAAAACTCAAATCAGAAGAAATCCGCAACTCCGCCTTCAAGGCCGAATTTCCGCTGCACTACGAAACGTACCTGCGCAACAACGAGTCGGAAATCATGACCGAGTACGGCGGGTCCGTGCCCTACAACAAGCACGACAACGTCAACCCCCTGCCCGAAGGCTACAAGCACGCCCAGCCCTACCTGAAAAATCTCTGGCTCGGCTATCCCTTCAGCTATGAATACAGGGCCGCGCGCGGGCACACCTACGCCATAAAGGACATCCTGCATATCGACCGTCTGAACCGCTACGACGAGAAAGCAGGCCTGCCCTCGACCTGCTGGAATTGCAAAACCGCCAAGATGAACGACTGGGTCAAGGAATACGGCGACGACTTTTGGGCCAAGGACTTCAACCAGTTCCGTGAATCTGTCGACATGGATGACAACACCATCGGCTGCGCCAACTGCCATGATCCGGCCAATATGGAACTGCGCCTCTACTCCGTGCCCCTGCAGGACCACCTCAAGGCCGAAGGCAAAGATTTCAAGACGTTGTCCCGCAACGAGCAACGTGCCCTGGTCTGCGGTCAGTGCCACGTGGAATACTATTTCCAGGACAAGAGTTTCGGCCCGGCCAAAAAGCCCGTTTTCCCCTGGGCTCAGGGCAAGGACCCCGAAGAGATCTACACCTACTACAAGACCCACGGCGACTATAACGGCACGGGTTTCGAGGGCAATTTCGTGGACTGGACCCATCCCGTGTCCAAGACCCCCATGCTCAAGGCCCAGCACCCGGAATACGAAATGTGGGGCAACGGCGTGCATGGAGCGGCTGGCGTGAGCTGCGCCGACTGCCACATGAGCTATACCCGCCTCGACGGAAAGAAGAAGATGTCGAGCCACCAGTGGACGTCTCCGCTCAAAGACCCCGACATGAAGGCCTGCCGCCAGTGCCATACGGACAAGACCCCCGACTACCTGAAACAGCGCGTGTTCTACACCCAGAACAAGACCTGGGAGCAGCTCATGAGCGCCCAGGACATCTCGGTCAAGGCACATGAAGCCATCCGCATGGCGGCCGAATACCAGGGCGAAAAGCCGGCGAACTACGACCAGCTCATGATCGACGCCCGGGAAATGTGCCGCAAGGGCCAGTTCTTCTGGGATTATGTCTCCGCCGAAAACAGTGTCGGCTTCCACAACCCGACCAAGGCCTTGAACACCCTGGCCCAGTCCCAGCAGTACAGCCAGAAGGCTGTGGACATCGCCATCCAGGCGGCCGCCTTCACCACGGCCCAGGCCCTGTCCAAGGACATCAAGGAATTGGTGCCTCCGATCATGAAGCACAGCCGCGAGCTGCAGATGGACCCCGCACACATGGCAAGCCACCAGTGGTTCCAGTACCTGAAGCTCACGCCCAAGGCTGAAAAAATCTGGGAAGGCAACAAGCGCCTCGTTCCTGCTCCGGCAGCCAGCTAGAGAGCCCAGTTTACCCAATCGTCAGGGGGTTCGGCCAACGCCGGGCCCCCTTTTTTATTTGAATTCATCACCACCACGCATCAATTTCCCCTTTTTATCGATGAAATACCGTCACCCCCCTTGTCCTTTCGACTCCAATTAAATAAGCTTGAACTATCCATTTTGGAAAAACGTATCGTTACCATCAATGAAACCTTTGGAGGTCGGATATGGGAGAAGAATTGGCAGCAGGCTGCACCAGACCCACGGTAGAGATCGAACAGGCACCGGAAGAACTTCAACCGGCGGCAACACCAGCCCCAGGAGCGCGCCCCATGATTCAGGTAGGAAAAAAGGCACCGGATTTCGCAGCCCCGGCATACTTCAACGGCGGTTTCACCAACATCAGACTGTCCGACTTCCTGGGGAAATGGGTGGTATTGTGCTTCTACCCAGGCGACTTCACCTTTGTCTGAGCGACCGAAATCTCGGCGGTCGCCGAGAAGCACGCGGAATTCGCAAAGCTCGGAGTGCAGGTCCTGTCCATGAGCACGGACAGCATGTTCGTGCACAAGATGTGGGTCGACAACGAGCTCTCGAAAATGATCACCGCCAAGACCGTGCCCTTCCCCATGCTCTCCGACGGCGGCGGCAATGTGGGCAGGATGTACGGCATCTATGACGAAGCGGGCGGCGTGGACGTGCGCGGGCGTTTTCTGATCGACCCGGACGGAAACGTGCAGGCCTTCGAGGTGCTGACTCCGCCCGTTGGCCGCAACGTGAACGAAACCCTGCGCCAGATCCAGGCCTTCCAGCTGGTGCGCGAGAGCAAGGGCACCAAGGCCACGCCTTCGGGCTGGAAGCCGGGCAAGCCGGTCCTCAGCCCCGGTCCCGGCCTGGTCGGCAAGGTCTGGGAGGTCTGGACCGTGGACAAGGCCTTCGACTAGCCACCTCACAATTTGTAAAGTGCGCAGGCAATTTGTGTTGCATGTGACAGAGCCGCAGCCTGTGGTTGCTTGATCAGGGAAATGTCCGATTCTTCCCTGCCGCAGGGGTCTGCCGCACCACTTTCACCATTTCCAGAGCCAGGAGGGGAATGAAGCCCAGGCCGAGAATCAGGAGAGAATCCGTCAGCGGCAGATATGACGACTTCAGGAAACGGCCAAAGGTCTCGTTATGCTGACTCCAGATTTGCAAGCCGAAGGATATGGCGACCACGATGATCAGAGGGCGGTTCGAGAAAAAGGGAATGCGCCAGATCGGTTTCGTCTCGCTGCGGGCACCGAAGGAGCGCAGCAACTCGGCGAAAACCAGCACGGCGAAAGCGGCTGAACGGGCGCTTTCCGTGGTTCCAGTCTGCAATCCGTGATAATAGACCGCAAAGGCGACGCCCGCCGTAAGGAAGCCTGTGAAAACCATGGAACGCACGAACTTGGCATCCGTGATGCTTTCCGAACGGGGCCGAGGATTGCGCGCCATCACATCCGGGTCGATGCGGTCGGTGGCCAGGCACAGCGCGGGCAGGCCATCCGTGACGAGATTGATCCAGAGCAGGTGAATGGGCATGAGCGGGGCCGGGAGGTCCAGGAGCACGCCTGCGAACATGAGCAAGAGCTCCGCGCTGTTGCCTGCCAGCAGGTACTGGAGCGTCTTGCGGATGTTGTCGTAGATGCCCCGGCCTTCTTCCACGGCGGCGACGATCGTGGCGAAATTGTCATCGGTGATGATCATGTCCGCCGCCTGCTTGGTGACCTCCGTACCTGTATTGCCCATGGCGATGCCGATATCCGCGCCTTTGATGGCGGGGGCATCGTTCACCCCGTCTCCGGTCATGGCCACGATGTCGCCATTGGCTTTCAAGGCGTGAACAATGCGCAGCTTGTGCGCGGCCGAGACGCGGGCATAGACGCAAGCCTGCGCAGCCCGCTGCCGGAGTTCATCGTCGCTCATGGCGTCCAGTTGGACACCGGAGACTGCAACGTGGTCGCCCGAGGCAAGGTTGAGCTCCTGCGCGATTGCCGTTGCGGTGTGCGGATGGTCGCCGGTGATCATCACCACCCGGATGCCGGCGGCGCGGCACTTGGCCACGGCGTCCTTGGCCTCTTCGCGCGGCGGATCGTACATTCCCGTCAAGCCGACGAACACGAGTTCGCGCTCCACGGTGTCCGCATCAAGGTTTGCTGACGAGACGCTGTCCAGGTCGCGGTAGGCCGAACCGAGCACACGCAAGGCTTGGCTGGCCATGGCGTCATTTTGAGCCTCGATGCCCTGCCTGTCCTCATCAGTCATGGGCCGGACCCCGTCGCTGGTGTAGATCTGCGTGCAGAGCGCAAGGAGCATGTCCGGAGCCCCGTTGATCAGGGCGCGCAGCCTGCCGTCCGGCATCCTGCGGATCACCGTGCTCCGTTTGCGGTCGGAGTCGAATGGAATCTCATGCTCTTTGGGCAGCTCCCGCTCAATGCGATCCCGGTCGCCGCCAGCCTTGGCGCCAGCCGAAAGCATCGCGCCTTCGGTGGGATCGCCAACGGTTTTCCACGCGCCTTCCTCCTGAACGAGATGCGAATTGTTGCTGCCGATGAGGACCGTCGCAAATTCGAGCAGCGGAGCCTTGTGCTGCTCATCCGGCGTGCGGCCTTCGATGAGCACCTCGCCGTCCGGCCCGTAGTCGTCACCGGTGACTTCATAGCTCAGGCCGGAAACATACAACGCGCGCACGGTCATTTCTCCCGCCGTGAGGGTGCCGGTCTTGTCCGTGCAGATGACCGTCGTCGAGCCCAGCGTCTCCACCGCCGGCAGCTTGCGCACCAGCGCCTGACGGCGGGACATGCGCAGCACGCCGAGGGCCAGCGCAACGGTGACCACGGTCGGCAAGCCTTCCGGCACGGCGGCCACGGCAAGGCTGACCGAGGTCATGATCAATTCATAGATATCCGTCCCGCGCAGCATCCCGAGCCCGAAAAGCAGCGCGACGATGCCAAGGGCCGCCCAGACCAGAATGTGGCCGACCGCATCGAGTTTCTTCTGCAGCGGCGTCCCCTCGTCCTCGCTCTCCTGTTCAAGCAGTCCCGCGATGCGGCCCAGTTCGGTCCGCATCGCGGTGCCCACGATGACGGCCTGACCGGTACCGGCCGCGACACTGGTCCCCATGAAGAGCATGTTTGTACGGTCGCCCAAGGGAACCTCGCCCTGTGCCAGCGCTTCGGGCTGTTTCATCACCCCGACCGATTCGCCGGTCAGCGCGGATTCAATGCACTTGAGCGACGCCGCTTGCAGAAGCCGTGCATCGGCCGCGACCAAGTCCCCCGCTTCCAGCACAAGGATGTCCCCGGTCACGATTTCCGAGGCCAAAATCGACATGATGGCCCCATCTCGCCGCACCTTGGCATGGGGCGCGGTCATCTTTTTGAGGGCCGCGATGGACTTCTCCGCGTTGAACTCCTGGTAGAAACCGATGACGGCGTTCAAGACAACGATGGCGAAAATGGCGATGGCGTCCACGACTTCGCCCATCACCCCAGAAAGCACGCCGGCAGCGATGAGAATCCAGATGATGAGGCTTTTGAATTGATCGAGCAAAATCTGCAACGGGCTGATGGGCTTGCCTTCTTTCAACTCATTCGGGCCGTTGGCCGCGAGGCGCGTCGCCGCCTCCGCCGCCGAAAGTCCGGTCGCCGCGGAGTTCAAGTGCTCCAGCACCTCTTCGGCGGAAAGACTGTGCCAGGCTTTCTCCGGATGCTGTTCGTCGACTTTTTTGGCGGTCATCCCATAACTCCTTTAAATTTTGATTTCATCGCCTAGCAAACCCTTGAAGGGGTGCCGGTAAATTCGATGAGCCCCGCAAAGGCGGAGAAACCGACGCCAAACGCGAGGAGCATGCCCCTCTGGCCTGGCTTTGCAAGACCACTGTCGAGAAGTTTCCGCAGCACAAACAGGACCGTAGGCGACGACATGTTGCCGTAGTTTTGGAAGACGTCGTAGGAAAAACGCAGATCCTCGCGGGTGAGCTCCAGTTCCTTGGAGACCTGGTCCAGCACGACCGTGCCGCCCGGATGCACCGCCCACCAGTCGATGTCACTGGCCGAGAGGCCGTGCCAGGCCAGAAGCCGGGATGCCACCTCCTTGCCGGTGCGCGCCCCGATGATCGGCACACGCATGCTCAGGTGATTCCGCAAAAGGCCTCCTTCGGTCCGGTAACACAGCTCCGCGCGGTGTTTGGGAAACAGCCCGGTGGCAAAGTCCACCATGCGCGCCAGACCGCCCGGACGGTCATCAGGCAGGAGGTCGAGCACCGCTGCGGCCGCGCCGTCACCGAAGATGCAATTGCTCACCACCTGTTCCGGATCATGGCTGGGGAACATGGTGGCCGTGCAGACCTCCACCGCAATGCTCAGGACCGGGCCCTCCACACTGCGCACCAGCATGCCCGCGGCGGATTCAAGATTCGGCAGGGCCGCGCCGCACCCCATGCCCATCAGGTCCTGGAAACGGATGGAAGTCCGAAGCCCCAGATCCTGTGCGATATATGAGGACAGGCCCGGACAGAGGTAGCCGGTGCAGGTGTTGACGATCAGACCCGCGATCTCGGCGGGTTCGACGCCGGCCTCCGCAAGGGCCTCGCGCGCGGCGGCGACGGCCGTGGAGCGCCCGTAGGTGAGGAAGCGGCCCAGGAGTTTGTCGGGATTGGTTTCAAGAGCGTCCTCCGTGGTCTCCATTCCCAGATAGCGGCCCTTGATTTTCCCATCCAGAAGGATGCGGCGGTACAGATCCTGTTCAGTCTGTTTTAAGGGATACCGCGTGTTGAAAAACTCATAGGCCTCCTCTTGTGTCGCATAAAGGGGCGGCGTGGCCGTGCCCAGGCCCCTGAGGATGACGCTGTTCATACGTGTTCTCCCTTATTGTATCGAATGATGGCGGCAACCCGAAACCAGCGGGCCGGAGCCACCGAAACCGTGACCCCGTCGAGTTGCTCGCAATAAAGCCCTGAGTTCAGGGATCTTGAAACCGCGTCTAATGGAAAGCAGGGCGTCATGGCGGACTCCGGCCGACATGCCGGTCCCCGTCAGCAGCAACCGCGCAGCAAAGTCCGCCAGCCCTGAGCGCCGCAGGTCGTTGATCAGTACGCTGCCGTGCACGAAACCTCGCAGCCGCCGCAGCAGCGCGAGGATGTGTTCATTGCTGAAATGATGGAAGCACATGGATGCCACGGCGCAATCGTACGGTTCCAAAGGGTGGTGACTGAAGACGTCTTCCTGCAGCAACCGCACCGCCGGGTCGCCTGCTTTTGCGAGCTGTCCGCGCGCGATGTCCATCGCATGATCGGCCATTTCCAAGCACGTGAAATGCAAGGGAATGCCGCGCACCTGCGCCCACCGGCTCACCGCGAGCGGGATGTCACAGCTGCCCGAACCGATGTCGAGCACCCGCAGCGGGGCCGCACCATGATGCCCCGCCGTTTCGGCGTGCAGAAAACGCCGCACGACCCGAGATGCCTCCGAAACAGCCATTGACCATCTCCATGAAACGGTAGCTCGCGGCGGCCAGTTCCGGGTCACAGTCCGGCCGATCCAAAAATTCGTGCGCTGTTGCGCGGGAATCAAACACCCCAGAGTCCTCCCGTTGCCATGGCTTCATCCATCTCTTCGTATTTTCTAAGCACCTCGGCCCGGTACCCGGACGAAATTGAAACTGCCTGCGCGGCAATCCCCTCGCAATAGCCACATGTTCCGCAGTCCAGGGAGGCGCAGTCCCGGGCGCGAAAACCGTCCAGGAACGTATCCGGGATCCGCGACGCGTCTATGCGGATCGGGCTCTCGGCCAGCGGCGAGAGCCAGCCTTGCAGCCGCGCCAGGTCGGTCAGCGGCTTGAGCCGCAGCGGGCTCACCTGCCTTGGTTTCCAAAAATGACGCAGCATCCAGCGAGACTCCTTGCGGACCGGTTCCTTGAAACCATACGAGAGCAGCAGCTCGGCCAGATTCCCTTCGAACCGCCGCTCACTGTAGGCTTTGACGCGCCGCAGCAACTCGGCCGATGGAATCCCGCGTTCCAGAAGTTTGAATGTCGTATATCCCATTGCTTCATAAACGGGGAGATCTTCCGGCCTGATCCAGGCCGATTTGATGAATTGCGACGGATCCGCAAGACGCGTTCGCGAGCAGCGCATCAGGCAATAATCGATGAATAGAGTGCCGGTGTCGTCTGAGGCATGGGCGAAACCGTTCTGATGATAGCTCTGCAGCGGGCAGTTCAGGAGGCAGCTGTGGTTCGCGATCAGTTCCAGCTCGCAATCGACCGCCTGCCGGATGGCCTCAAGGCGCGGAAAATTCCGGTTGATGGAAAAGCTCTCCAAAACAATGGCGTCCGCCCCGAGATCCTCCCAGAAACGGGCTCGCCGGGGCGTATCCACCTGGGCGTAGATCCCGACCCTGACCCGGAACTCGGGAAAGCGGCGTTTGACCAATTCCAGCAAAAAAGGGGTGGACACGGTCACCCGGCGCACACCGAGGTCCCCCAGAGTGGTCAGGAGGGCCGTGACCCGTTTCTGCCAGGGGCGTGTCCATTCGCGGTTGCCGAAACAGGCGCCGTTCAGGAGATAATTGAAGGCAATGCCCTGCTCGCCCAGCAGGCTGACATAATGCCGCAGATTTGCTTCGGAGAGCGGCGTGGCCAGGTAGCGGGGACGGCCGCCACTGATACCGTCGCCCGGCAACTTGCCGTACACTTCATCAACCGGGTACGCTTTGAGCGCCGGAACCAGGTCAGGATCATAATTCGCCGCCAGTGAAAATCTCGTTGCAGAGTGGGCGCGGCTGGAACCGTTCGGCTCGGTCGGCATGTGGATCAAGCCTCCTTCTTCAATTTCATAGCCTCTTCCTCACTTCTTCCAATTTGGTTTGGCCATCTCAAGGCACAGGACATCAAGCACCAGGCGACTTGATTTATCAGGATTTGCCTCAGAATATTTGTCGAGTGTTAGCCATTCCTCAGGTCATGTCTTAAAACACATCAATCCATCCCTCTATGAATCAGGACGGCTCTTCCCGTGTTTCTCACACATCTGATATTCCAGAGCGATGGCAGTTTCTTGAGCGTAGTTGAAAGATGAACCCATGACGAGAAGCGCCGTGAGCAAAATCCCGAATTAATCGCTATCTCTTTTCGTTTTTGCAGTAAGATGAACAGCAACAAGCGTTCCAAGCAAAAACCAGTATATTTGCTTTATAACACGCTGAATTCATGATCGAACATATTTCAAAAGCTTTTTTTGAAATAAATCCGTCACCAAAAACCGTCATATTTGCCATACCCGCAACAAAAAACCCGGATCCATGGACCCGGGTCGTTTTCAAAGGCTGCCGAGATGCGGTCACGGCTCCATCCCGCCGCTCCTGTTCTTCTCATCCAGCATCCGGGCCATCTCGTCTTCTCCCAGCGGTTCGGGATGCTTGACCTCCAGACTTCGGGACCATTCGCGCGCGAAATCCTTCTGCAGATACATGTTCAGCCCCAGGGTGATGAGCATGGCGATGAGCGCGCCGAGGCTGGCCAGGGCCATGTCCTTGTGCGCGTCCCAGACGTCACCCTGGGTGCCCAGATAGGCGATGCCCAAGTCCCCGCCGAAGAACTCCGCCGCGGCCCACTCGATAAGCTCATACAGCATCGAGGTGGACATGGCAAAGTCCAGCGGCAAAAAATAGCCCCAGAACCCGTCCGCATTGGCCATGCGAAAATATATCTCACGAATGGGATAGGCCAGAAGCAGGCCGTACAAAAAATGCACGATGCGGTCGAAGTTGTTGCGCTCCCACCCTATGAGCGCATTGAACGTTGTCCCGAATACGCTCGAGAACCAGGCATCGTAGGGAACTTCCGAATATGTGTAGTGTGACCCGAGTTCATGAATGGCCAGAAAAATGAAAATAAGCGTGTAGGAGATTCTGGAAAATGGAAATTTCTTCGCGGAAAGGAACATGAAAACAAAAAAAACAACGACCAGAAAATTTTCCAGCGCCCAGTCTTTCCGGTCATGCGGCTCGAAAGCGAGAATGATGAATTCAATACAAAACAAGCTTGTCAGAAGTAAAAAATACTTCGTGTGGGAAATATTTATAATCCGCTTCATGGCTCTCCCTGCCTGTATTCAAATTGCCGGATTCACACACTGCCGATCGAAACAAAGACATGACGTTTCAAGCGCCCAAGAGAGCTGGAGCGGCGCGCCCGCTCCGAAAGGCCCACAGGCCGGATCAGGCCGTGACCTGGGCGATGAGCCGCGCCAGGCAATCCATGTCCACGGGTTTGGAAAGATACGCGCTCATGCCCTCCTCCAGAAACCGCTCCCGATCCCCGGCCATGGCATGGCCGGTCAGGGCGATGATGGGGATGTCCGCAGGCACGCCTGCAATGCGGGAGGCGCGGATCCGGCGGGTGGCCTCCATGCCGTCCATGACCGGCATCTGGATGTCCATCAGCACGCAATCGAAACGCTCCCGCGCGAGCGTGTCGAGGGCTTTCTGCCCATTTTCGACCAGGACCGAGATGTGACCCAGCTTCTGGAGCATCTTGGTCAAGGCCAGCTGATTGATGTTGTCGTCCTCGACCACGAGGATGCGTTTCCCTCGCACCTCAGGCACCGAAATCTCTTCCGAGGGACTGCAGACTGAGCGGCCGGGCCTGAGCGGAATGGTCACGTTCATGGTCGTTCCCCGACCTGGCTCGCTCTGAACGTCGATCCTCCCGCCCTGCATGTCCACCAGCCGCTTGACGATGGCCAGCCCAAGCCCGACGCCCCCGTAGATGCGCCCTACAGACCCGTCGACCTGGGTAAATGCTTGAAAAATATCCTCTTGCCGTTCCTGGGGGATGCCCATTCCCGTGTCCGTGACCGTAAGCACCACGAACATGTCGCTTCCATGGTCTTCGCGGCGGGCCTGGATGTGAATGCCGCCTGTGGAGGTGAACTTGATGGCGTTGCCCACCAGGTTGAAAAGGATCTGGCGCAGCCGCCCTTCATCCCCCACCACGTGGGACGGAATGGCTTCGTCGATCTCGAAGCTCAGTTCCAAGCCCTTGGCCTTGGCCGGCAAGGTGAAAAGATCCCGCACGGAATCGCGCAGATCCGCAAAATGAAACTCCACAGGCGCAAGCTCCGCCTTGCCCGCTTCGATGCGCGAAATGTCGAGGATGTCGGTCAAGAGCTGGGTCAGCCTCTGCGAGGAACGGATCGCAGTGAAAACGCACTCTTTCTGCTCAGGATCAAGGGAGGTCCGGCTCACAAGCTGCAACATGCCGACGATGCCGTTCAACGGTGTGCGGATTTCGTGGCTCATGTTGGCCAGAAACTCGGACTTGGCCCGGTTTGCGGTTTCCGCCTCCAGCCTCGCCTTGGCCAGGTCCGAGACGTCCGTCAGCACGCTGATGTATCCGGCCAAATCTCCCTGCCGGTTGTGGAAAGGAGCTCGGGAGGACAGCATGCGCCGGACGCAGTCATCGCTCGACCGGAATTCAAGCTCTTCATGCCCGGCCTCGTCGCCCGCAAACGATTCATGGGCGACGGCGTTCCCGATCAGGGGCTCAGGCTCTCCGATCAGCTCCTGCTCGGATCTCCCGACCAGATCGCTGTAGGCCATGTTGCAGCGCAGAATGCGGCTCTGCACATCCTGCACGGACACGGGATTGGGCAGGCTTGTCAGCAGGGTGGACAGAAAGCCGTGCTGCTCCTCCAGGCGGTCGCGGGCCGCCTGCAATTCGGCGGTGCGAGAGCGCACGGCCAGCTCCAGATCGCGGTATTGATCGGCCTGGCGCATGATCAGGGCCAGGATGGGCGAAAGTCTGTTCAGGCTGCGCACAATGGTCTCGATGCCGCGAATATCCATGAGCCCCAGCAGGACCAGCGCGCCTACCAGCTCGTTGCCGACACGCAGAGGCACGATCACGGAATCCGTCAGCTCCAGCTCCCGCAGCAGCCTTCCGGACAGGGTCGAATCGGCAGGGCTCACGGTCATGGCCAGCCGGGAGGCGTGACTGGCATGAATGAGCTGGTCCACTTCCGACCTGTGGAGCAGCCCTGCGTGACGCACGGGACGGACGGCCAGAACGCGGTGCGCGGTGTGGTGCCCGTGGCAGGCGACCACGGCCACGGCCTTGACCCCCAGCAGTTCGCGGACCTGATCGGCCACGAACTCGGCGCAACGCACCGGGTCGGTGACGTGTTCGAGCGTGCCCGAAGCAAGATCCGTGAAGAGCTGATAAAAAGCCTGGGAGTCACGGGCTTCACTGGGCATCAAGCGTCTCCAGGGCGGCGGAAATCTTCTGTTCCAGGCACGACAGACCCACGCTCAGCTGCTGCATGGGCAATCCCAGTTCGCGGCTGATCTCATCCAGAACCTCCACCGGCACGGGCAGAACCCCTGTGTCGAGATAGATGAAATGACTGTGCACCTCGCGCAGCATGTCTTCAGCCCCGCGTCCATCGGCAAACCCCAGCTCGCGCTCGAAGACATCTCGCCAGCGCAGCGTCCATTCGGGCAGGAAAAAAAACGCGCCGCTCTTGCGCAGTCGCCGGTACTCCTCGCGCCCGAGCAGAATTTCGCAGCAGTTGATGCCCGCAGTCTTGGCAAAACCCGGCTTGCGGCAGAGCTCCACAATGCGGGGGGTGCAGTCCCCGTAGATGAACAACACCTTGTCCGCCGGATGTTCCATGAGCAGAACGTCGATCCGGTCCTGCAGCAGATCCGGGCGCATATGCAGCATGGAATCGGCGAAAACGAGCTGCAGACGGGGGAAATGAGGCGCCAGTGCCGCCATTTCCGCCTGAAAGATCCCGCAGGTTATGGCCAGAACATCCTTCATGCGACTTCCCCGGCATCCAGCACGGCCTGACGCACTGCCAGCAGCGCGCCGGGATTCGTTTCAAAAGGGATGTCCGCATGCGCCGAGGCGAGGATGAAGCTCCTGTCCGCGGCCCGGTCGGCCAGGAGGGCGGAGACGGACGCATAGACGTCGCCGGGTTGCATGCGCGACAACCCCGGACCGTTCACATTGCCGAGCATCAGCCGCTGCGGGCCGAGCAGCTCCCTGGCCTGCGACAGGTTGTCGCGGGGATCGAGCAAAAACCCCGCGACATTGGGCAGACCGGAGCACATGGAGAGATGATCGAGGATGCGGTTGCCGCCGTGATGATAGACAAGCGGCCCCCGGGCCTGGCCGAAGGCGCGGGACAGTTCGGGCAGGATGGCCTTTTCGAGCAGAGCCGGAGTGACCAGACGCAGGTTGGCGAACATGACCGGAATCGCCACAAAGGCCGCGCCGGCATCAAAAAAGGCTCCGGTCAGGCGCAGGAAATGGTCCACGGCCAGATCCATGAGACACGCGGCGCGCTCCTTGTCAAAGAGCAGTATCTCAAGCCAGGTCTCGATGCCCATGAGCATGGCCGGCAGGTCGACGGGGGCGGTGACCACGGCGCAGACGGGCTTCGTGGCCCCGAACTCCTCGGCCAAAAGCCGCGTGGACTCGACCAGATAGGCCACCCCATCATTCAGTAGCAGGTCGTCGCCCAGCGGCTGGACCGAATCCTTCTCTCGAAACGGAGGCTTGCGCACATTAGGCGGAAACTTGTCCAGCCAGACGCCCTCCCCTCCATAGGCCAGGGCTTCGAAAGGCAGGGCAAAAGGAGCGAACACGATGTCCGGGTCGATGAACCGCACGACCTCGCGCTGCCCTTCGAGATAACGCATCGGGTCCAAGTAGAAGCTCCGTATCGGGCATCCCGAAAGTCTGGCCCCATACAGGCTGAGCGCCAGGGTGAAGGCCCGGCGATCCGAAGGCTCGCCGCGCAGGGCGCAGAGCACCCGCTCCAGGCTGGTCATAGCGCCTCCATGCTCTCGTCCCAGAGCCTGTCGAAGAGGGCCGGAGCCTGAATGGCGCTGGCAGCCGTGCCATCCCCCCCGACCTCGTGCATGAGCTCCGGACGCAGCTTGAACACCGCCCCGCCCACGGCCAGGAGGACCTTGCCCTTCAGCCCCCTGGCATCGACTTCCGCGCGCACGGCCCGGATGTTCTCGGCTGTGGTCAGCATCATGGCCGAGACCCCGATGACCCGTGCGCCGTGCTCCAGAGCGGCGGCGACAAAATCGGCCGGCGACACGTCATTGCCCAAATCGATGACCCTCCACCCTGCGGCGCGCAGAAACACGGCGACCATCTTGCGGCCCAGGGAGTGGTAATCGTCCTCCACGTTGCCAAGAATGACCGGCCCCTTGACGTCCAGCAGCAGATCCCCGTGAGCCTCGGCGGCGGCAACCAGAAGATCCTCGGCGATCTTTCCGGCCACATAGCCCTGCGCCAGGGACAGATTCTCCCGGTGCCAGGCCTCGCCTGCCCGCTCAAGCACGGGTTCGAGCACATCGCTCACCGCCGCCTGGAACCCGTGCTTTCTTGCATGTTCCACCAGCATGGCGACGGCGCCTTCACGTTCCGCCTCAAGCATCAATGCATACAGGCTCTCTCTGCACGCATCCAGGTCCGTGGTCACATCGTCCGGCATGTCCGCTCCCCTCTGGTCATGGCAGTGATTTCGTCACTGCGTTTGAGCATACTCTACCTGACTTGGCAACGTGCCGAGCGACATTTCCGCGCTTGTCATACACTTTTTGAAGGTCAAAAAGCATACGCCGAACGTTCCTGCTGTTGACTTCGCGCCCGGAGGTGGCAAAGTCGTGATTTACTTTTCCGGCTCACCCCCCTATTTGACCCGGCTTCCGCATGGAATACGTCGTACGGAAGCCACATCCCGGCGCGCGGCCTTCGCGGCCCGGCACGCCACACACGGAGGACAACATGAAGCGTTTTCTGGTAAATCTGAGCCTTCTGGCCATCCTGCTCTGCCCGTCCCTGGCTGCGGCCAAGGACCTGACCGTCGGCCTCATCCTGGTCGGACCTTACAACGACAAGGGATACAGCCAGGCCCAGTACGAAGGCGGCAAATACGTCGAGGAAAAAATGCCCGGCGCCAAGCTCATCTATCTGGACAAGGTCAACCCGGCCGACCGTCCCGGCCTGACCATCCCGCAGGTGGTCGATGACCTGGTCGAAAAAGGCGCGGATCTGATCATCGCCGGCTCCGACGACATGAAGGACGGCATCCGCGAGGCCGCGAGCCTGCACCCGGACAAGGTCTTCATCCACGTATCCGGTGACGACGTGCTCACCGGCAAGGCCCCGGCCAACCTCGGCAACATGTTCAGCCGCATGGAATACGCCAAGATGATGGCCGGATTCTCGGCCGCGCTGACCACGAAGACCGGCAAGATCGCCTACCTCGGCCCGCTGATCAACGAGGAGACCCGCCGCCTGGCCGCTTCCGCCTTTCTGGGCGCCCGCTACGCCTGGACCAGGGTGCTCGGCAAGAAGGCCGAGGATCTTCAGTTCAAGGTCAGCTGGATCGGCTTCTGGTTCAACATTCCCGGCGTGACCACGGACCCGGCCCAGGTCGCGGGCTCCTTTTTCGACGGCGGCCATGATGTCGTCATTTCCGGCATCGACACCCCTGAAGCCTTGACCGTGGCCCGCCAGAAGCGCGACCAGGGACGCGACGCATGGGCCATCCCCTACGACTACGTGAAAGCCTGCGAAGGCCAGGGCGCGACCTGCATCGGCGTACCCTATTTCAACTGGGGCCCCTCCTTCCTGCGTCAGGCCAAGGCCGTGCAGGACGGCGCCTGGAAGCAGGACTTCCAGTGGGATGCCCCCGCCTGGGCCGACATCAACGACCACGACAAGTCCCCCGTGGGTTTCATGTCCGGCGAAGGCATGACCGCCGAGAACAAGGCCAAGCTTGACGCCTTCGTGGCCGATCTCGGCGCGCACAAGATCAACCTCTTCGCCGGACCTCTCAACTATCAGGACGGCACTCCCTTCCTGAAAGACGGCGCGGTAGCCTCGGATGAGCAGGTCTGGTCGCTGCAGCAGCTGCTGCAGGGCATGGAAGGTCAATCCAGCGCCAAATAAGATGATCGTCCTTCACGACATTCACAAGCACTACGGCCGGGTTCGGGCCAACGACGGCATAAGCCTGACCCTCGAACCCGGCCGCATCTACGCCTTGGTCGGGGAAAACGGGGCCGGCAAGAGCACGCTGATGCGCATCCTGGCCGGCCACACCCGCCCCGACTCCGGCACCATCACCGTGCGCGGGGAGATCCACTCCGGCCTCACTCCGGCGCTGGCCGCGAGCCTTGGCGTGGGCATGCTCTATCAGGACCCGCTGGATTTTCCGGCCATGCCGGTCTGGGAAAACTTCCGCCTGAGTGGCCCGCCCCGGACCAGACCGGAGGTGATCGACCGCCTTGGCGAACTCTCCAACCATCTGGGCGTCTGCTTCCTGCCGGACGAACCCGTCTCCGCCATGACCGTGGGAGAACGCCAGCTGCTTGAGCTGCTGCGACTGCTGGACCTCGGCGCCACGACCCTCATCCTGGACGAACCGACCACGGGCATCACCCCGGAGCAAAAGCGGGACCTCTTCGGCCTGCTGAGCCGGCTCGCCCGCGACGACGGGCACACCGTCATCCTGGTCACGCACAAGCTGTCCGAAGCGCTGGAGATGGCCGACACGATTTTCGTCATGCGCCAGGGACGGCTGGAAGCACAGCTCGCGCCGCCCTATGACGGCGAAGAGCTGGTCCGGCGCATGTTCGGCGAGGCCGCCCCGCAAGGTGCTGGCACCCACGCCCTGCCTCAGATCGGACCGGGCACGCGGCTCGCCCTGGATGGCGCTGTCTTTGCCGGGCCAAAATATCATCTGGGCCCCCTGCACCTCTCGGCCGCACCGGGCGAAATCATCGGACTGGCGGGCCTTGACGGCAGCGGCCAGGAACTCTTCCTGCGCGGGCTGTGCGGACTGGACCGCATGTCCGAGGGACGGCTGCGGCTGGACCTGATCGAGCACGCCAAAACGCATTTCAAGACCCTGCGCGCCCAGGGCGTGCATTTCGTGCCCGCCGACCGCATGAGCCAGGCGCTCTTCCCTGACCTGTCCATCCGCGAACACATCCTGCTCGCCTTTCCGCAGCACGGCTCCCGGCTGGACGCATTTCACCAGTCCCAATGCGTGGAGCGTTTCGACCTGCGCGCCCATCCCGATACGCCCGCCAAATCATTGTCCGGCGGCAACCAGCAGCGCCTGCTCCTGTCGCTCATTCCCGACGACGCGCCGCTTCTGCTCATGGAGCACCCCACCCGTGGCCTTGATGCCGGATCGTCCCGGCAGGTCTGGGAGCATCTGCGCGCACGCTGCGCCGAGGGCGCGACTCTTTTCTTCTTTTCGCCGGATCTGGACGAGGTCACCCTACACAGCCACCGCGTGCTGGTCTTCTTCGACCGCGCCCTGGTGGCCGAGGTGCCGCGCCAAAATGCGAGCGTGGAATTTTTGGGCGCCCTCATGGCCGGAAAAAAACCGGAGGCCGTCCATGCCGCCTAAAAAATGGCCCCGAAAAATATGGGTGGAGCAGCTCTTCTGGATTGCCGCCGCCATCGCGCTGACCCTTGCCCTGACCGTGCTCGTGGCCCTGCCTTCGGGCGCGCCGCCTCTTGAAACCTTGCGCATCCTGCTCATGGGCGGCCTTGGCTCCATGTCAAAATTCGGCCAGGTGCTCTCGGTCTTTGTCCCGCTGCTGCTCTGCTCCGCCGGACTGCTCATCCCCTTCACGGCCAGGCTGTGGAACATCGGCATCGAGGGGCAGGTCGTGCTCGGCGCGGTCTTCTGCACCGGCGCACTGATACCCTTTGATCAGGGCGCCCCCCTGCACATCGCCCTGGCCCTTGTGGCAGGCATGCTCGGCGGGGCGCTCTGGGCGCTCTTGGCCGGCCTGCTCAAGACCTGGGGCCGGGTGCACGAGATATTTTCCGGCCTTGGGCTCAACTTCGTGGCCATGGGTCTGACCATCTGGCTCATCTTCGGCCCCTGGAAGCGGCCCGGCGTGGCCTCCATGAGCGGAACCGAGACACTGCACGTCTCCCTGTGGCTGGACCGCATGGGTGGGCTGGCCGCAAGCTGGACCGCACTGGGCCTGTCCTGCGCGGCGCTTGGGCTGGTGGGCTGGCTGCTTCTGGGCACGCAATGGGGATTGGGTCTCAAAGCCGTGGGCCAGAACCCCAAGGCCGCGCGCCTCTTTAACCTCAGTCCGCGCCTGCGCATGCTGCAGGCATTCGCCCTGTGCGGAGCCTTGGGCGGGCTGGCCGGAGCGGTGCAGGTCCTCGGCGTCTATCATCGGCTCCTGCCGAACATTTCATCGGGCTACGGCTACACGGCCCTTTTGATCGGCATGATGGCGGGCTTTCGGGTTTTGCCGGTGCCTTTCATCTGCTTCTTTTTCGCCGTTCTGAATGTGGGCTCCATCCAACTGCCGCTGCAGCTGGGCCTGGATTCTTCCCTGAGCGGCGTCATCCAGGGGCTTCTGGTCCTGTCCGTCTTTGTCACCCAGGGGCTTCGAGCCTACGTGATCCGTCGCCGGGAGGGCTGCTGATGCAGGAATTCACGCTTGTTCTGGCCGGGATTCTGCTGGCCGGCGCGCCGCTGGTCCTGGCGACCCTGGGCGAGACCATCACCGAGAAGGCCGGGGTGATCAATCTGTCCCTCGACGGCACCATGCTGCTCTCCGCCATGGCCGCCTTTGCCCTGGCCTCGGCCACGGGCAGCGCCTGGACCGGGGCTCTGGGCGGCATGGCCGTCGGCGCCTCCGTGGCCGCCGTGCTCGGCCTGACCAACATCTATCTGGGGCAATCACAGCTGGCCGTGGGCTTCATCCTGACCCTGCTCTGCCGGGACCTGGCCTATTTCCTCGGCCACTCCTACTCGCGCCAGCCCGGACCAAGCCTTGGCTACTGGGGCATCCCCGGCCTGTCCGAGACGCCGGTGCTGGACATCCTGCTCGGCCGGCAATCGCCGGTGGTGCTCGTGAGCCTCGCGGCCATTCTGCTGTGCTGGTGGTGGATGTACCGGACCAATGCCGGCATGAGGCTGCGCGCGGTGGGCGAATCGCCCCGTGCGGCCTTCGGGCGCGGCATCCGGGTGCGGCTCTCAAGGCTCATGGCCTGCGTGGCTGGCGGAGCGTTGGTGGGATTGGCCGGAGCGGCCTACTCCCTGGCTGTGAAGCCGGGCTGGGGACGACCCCAGGGCTGCGAAGGCGCGGGCTGGATCGCCCTGGCCATCGTCATCTTCGGCGGCTGGCACCCGGTGCGGGCGGCCATCGGAGCGTATTTCTTCGCGGCCCTGCAGGTCTCGGGCATCTACCTGCAGGACATCTTCCCCTCCATCCCGGCCCAGGTCTTTCAGGTCGCGCCCTTCCCGATGATGATCGTGACACTGCTGGCCGTGAACTTCGGCCGGGTCGGCTTTGTGCAGGATCTGATGCGCCGCTACCCCTTCCTGAAACGCTTCTCGGGCAGCTGGCCCATCACCGCGCCGGCCGCGTTGGGGCAGGATTTTGATCCGAAGAAGGGGCTGTGACGGCAACAAAAGCGCACAACAACGCAAAATTCTAAGATTACAAATAGCTAGGCTGTTCAAAAATGGTGAGACGCGAGGAACAAAGAAAATCCAGGACCGAAGCGTACGTATGCCCGCAAGGATATTTAGACAGGCGAGGGTCTGGATTTTTTGCAGTGAAGAAACAGGTCGCCGTTTTGGGGCAGCCTGTTAATGAGGGACGGTTCGGAACAGCACAACTCGATTCTCTGTTCCCTTGGCTTTGTACATTGCCGTATCGGCATTTTTGAAAAGAATGTCGGCCGTTTCTCCATCTGTGGGATATATGGCAATACCGATACTGATTGTTATGGAGAGAACCGTCCCATCAAACTCGCAAGGTTCGGCAATGCGATCTACCAACTTCTCTGCAAGGCGAACCACGTCGTCATCTTGCTTGACTTCAAGCAGCAGGCACACAAACTCATCGCCTCCCCAGCGGCTGACCGTGTCTCCACCGCGCACAAATGACTTCAAACGGTTTGCCACCGTCAGCAGCACCTGGTCTCCCATGCCGTGACCATAAGAGTCATTGATAGTCTTGAACTTGTCGATATCGATAAAGAGGACGGCGAGTCCCCAGCCGTGCCGTTTTGCCTGGATCAGCCCGTGGTCGATACCCTGTTCAAATGACACACGGTTCGGAAGTCCGGTGAGTGCGTCCTGAAGCGCAAGTTGCTGTGCCACTTCCACGTTCACTTCGGCTTTTGACAAATCTTCGCGCACTTCGGCCAAGTCGGTCTTCATCTCGGCGAGTTCGGATTCGATGCCCATCCGCTCAGCCACTTCATTGGCGAGTTTGACATTGACCAGTCTCAAATCGTCTGCGGCTTGCGCAACCTTTTGTTCAACATCCTTATTCTGAATGAGGGCCTGCTCCATAACCTGAACAGTGACCTTTTTCTGCTTCAGAACTTCATTTACCCATGTGAGTTCACTGGCAGCCTTCTTGACATCTTTTTTGATTTTTTGATTTTTCTTCAGCACTTGTCCCAGCAACGCTTTCTTGGCTGAAACGGTTTTTCTCAAACTTTTTGACTTTGTTTTCATAAGTATCACCCTATGCATAGAGCGGGCCAACGTCGATCGTTTAAATGAGAGCTGAATACGCTTTGCTTGAGAGGAGGATAAACTCCCGAGGCGGGGAAAACGGGCTATTTCAGAATAACTCTCTCTCTGTGATCATTCAAACTTTTTGTGCACGATTCAAGATCAGATCCGGCCTTCGCCTCTGATGCGCCTTGACCTCGGGACTCCTTAGCCAGACTGTTTGGCAATCACACCGTCACCAGCGCCTGACGGCTCACGCCAAGATGCTTGGCTTCCCGATCCAGTCCAGAGCCTCAAAAATCCATAACGGGAAATCGACATTGACGCGCTTGACCTTGTTAGGCCGGGACGCCCTATCCAGCTCCACAAAGGGCTCGATATCGCCACCGTTATCGAAATGCTTGTCAAATTTCTTCGCTTTTTTACCACGTCACCTCGTTGCCCCGTGACCTGCGCACGAAGATAATTCGAACCACATTACCCCGACATGTGACTATGGCAGTCATTTGCTGTTCAGCGACACGGGGCATATCGACATCATGAGTCGCGGCCCGGAACTGCCGGGACACACCCGGGGTTGATGGACTCGCATCACATGCTCCGTGGCATCAAAAAACCACAGCAAAAAACGATGCCTCGCGATTTCTTTTCAAAAAAATTCAATCAATAAAACTGTGCTGTTATTGTATCCGGTCCATCGCAGCGGCCAGATCGGCTACGTATCGGCCAGGTTCAGCCCTTGTAGAAATAAAGCACCAGATTATGCCGTGGGCTCACGACGATCACACCAATCCGTCCATATGCGTAGTAGTTGCCGGGAGCGTTCACGATCTCGTTCGACTGGCTCACGATTTCAGGCTCGATGTCGATACAAAAGCCGTACGCGCAGATGTAGTCGTAGATATCAAGCCGCTTATTCCCCGAATCCCAATATCCCTCCGTCTTGATCGGCGTCTCTTCCCAATTCGTGTAGCGCCCGCGCCACCCCCGCTCGTTCTGATCCGTGTTGGGGGGCATGGTATTGAAAAAATCGATCCTTCGCGCCTCTATTTCTTTCGAGACGTGTTCCGGAAGCGGATATAACCTGATCCCGGCCTCATTTCCGCCAGGACCGAATCCCCATGACTCCTCCTTGCTGTACGCAATGGCGCTGACATCCAATGCATCCGGAACGACACTCAGCATTAACCGTCGTTCATACATCTTAAAGCTCACCACGGGCACGGCAACGAGGGTAAAAATGAGGGCAATGAACATAAATTTCGGAAGCTTTCTAGAGGCGAAAACAAGCCCGCCGATGATGGCGGCCGCAATGAGGAGCAAAACAAGCAGAAAGAGATATATCATGACCATTCAAGGTTTGACCCGATGCGGCGTATGCTATCCATGCGCCCCTCCTTGTGATTGCACGTTCTTGAACAAATACCCAAAGCGTCGGCGTGCCCGAGCTACAGCCTTATCTCCCCACCCGCCAGCTCCTGCAGCTTCACCGGATCGAGGAGGCTGATCTCCTTGCCCTGCACCTCGATGAGCCCCTCCTGGCTGAGCTTTCCGAGCACGCGCGAAAGGGTTTCCTGGGAGGTGCCGAGGATGTTGGAGAGCACGCCCTTGGTCACGCTCAGCTTGACCCGCGCCGAGACGGGTTTGAGGGACTGCTGGTGCAGCAGATAGGTGGCCAGACGTTGCGGGATCTCTTTGAGCGACAGGTTTTCGATCAGCACCGTGAACTCTCGCAAGCGCCGCGACAGCACGGCCAGCATGTTCATGGCCAGGGACGGGCTCTCTCGATACAGCTCGATGAGCTTCTGGCGGGGGAAGAAGTAGAGGCTCGATTTGGCCAGCGTCTGCGCATTGGCCGGGTAAGTCTGACCGGCAAAAACCGGCACCTCGCCCAGGGGATCGCCCGGGCCGAGAATGTGCAGGATTTGCTCCCGGCCGTCGAAGGACATCTTGAAGACCTTCACCTGGCCCGCGGCCACGACATAAAATCCCACGCCTTCCCTGCCCTCCTGAAAAAGCATATCGCCCTTGTCAAACTCGCGCGGTTCGCTGATGCGCTCCAGCTGCCGCAGCTCATCCTCGGGCAGGCCCTTGAAGAGCGTGCTCCCGGCCATGGTGGTCATGAAATCCATGCAAACCGTCCTTATCGCTTGAAAACAAAAATGTTCGCCGAAAAAACCTCCGCATCGAACCCGCTGCCTGCATAGTCGGACACGTGCTCGACCAGCCGGAATCCGCGCTCCTCATGCCCGGCGATGATCTCGGCCGAGGTCTGGGGATAGAGGCGGACCTGATCGTCAAAGACCCTGCGGCCTTCGATGTCCAGCCCCGTATGGAAGGTCAAGCCTTCCGGGGTGATGTCCTCATAGGCGCGGTAAAAGACCGCCCCGTCCATGACCTTGGCCGGGAAGGCGAAGGCGGGCAGGCCCAGCACGTAGTCCCAGTTCATGACCTGCACGATCCAGACCCCGCCGGGCAGAAGCCGCTCGCCCACGCTCGAAACGCAGGCCCAGAAACGGTCCCGGGGCAGGTGGGCCGCGGTGTTGCCGATGGAATAGATCATGTTCCAGGGACCGCCGATGGTCGCAAATTCCGCCATGTCCAGGACATGAAACTCGGTCTCCGGCCCACGGGCCCGAGCCTGGGAGATCATGGCCGAGTCCAGGTCCACGCCCACGGCCCGCACGCCGTCGCGGGTGAACGCCGCGCAATAGTCGCCCGTGCCGCAGCCCAGATCAAGAACCGGCCCGCCGAGGTCTCCCAGGTGGTGCGTCAGGTAGGCATAGACACCGGGACTAAAGGGAAAAATGCGGTCGTACCAGACAGCGAACTTGGAATACATGGACATGACGGCCTCCTAGATACGTGTGAATTCGAACATTCTGGATATGTCCTCCCCGGCCCAAGGTCCAGTCCGGAAAGTGGATCGCCTCGTCTCCGATCACGATCTGCGCAGAACCAAGTGAACGACCGTCGCCCTTACGCCAAAAAATGGACGATAATCATCCACTCAATGGTTGAAAATCATCCACTCAATGGTTGATTTTCAACCACAGTACATCTATATACGCGGCATGTACCACCGCAATATTTCAGCCAACATATTGGAATCCCTCTCTGACACTCCCGTCCTCTTCATTCGCGGCGCCAGGCAAACCGGCAAGACAACCCTCGTTCGAGACCTTCTCCCCGATCATGTCTCATCCGGATATTTCACCTTGGACAGCAGCGCCGTTCTGTCGGCCGCGCAGACTGATCCGGCAGGCTTCATCGCGGGAGCGGGCAAACCCGTCATCATCGATGAGATCCAGAAAGCGCCGGAGCTCCTGCCCGCCATCAAGGAGCATGTGGACCGGGATCGCAGCCCCGGACAGTTCGTCCTGACAGGTTCCGCGAACATTCTGACCGGCCTCAAGATCTCCGACTCCCTGGCCGGCCGCATGGAGCTCTTTGACCTGTGGCCGCTTTCCCGTGCGGAGATCACCGGATCAACGACGAACATCGTGGACGCCTTGTTTGCTTCGGAGCTGGCCTGGCCTGCGGCCGAAAACACGGACATTCTCGAAGCCGTGACCACGGGCGGTTACCCGGAGGCATTGAGTCGCGGCAGCGAAAAGCGGCGGCAGGCCTGGTTCTCGTCCTACATCACCGCCATTGTGGAGCGGGATGTGCGCGACCTGTCGAACATCCAGGATCTGACCGCGATGCCGCGCCTGCTCCAGCTTCTCGCCTCGCGCACCGGGCAGCTCCTGTCCTATGCCGACATTTCGCGCGGCCTGACCATCCCCCAGACAACACTCAAACGCTACATGGCCTTGCTGGAAGCCACGTTTCTCGTTCATGAGCTTCCGGCTTGGGCCGTGAATATCGGAAAACGCGTGACCAAGGCCCCCAAGCTCATGTTCACGGATACGGGCCTGGCTGCGCATCTTTCCGGCCTGAACATCGATCGGCTGGCGCAGGACCGCCCGGCCTTTGGACACCTGCTGGAGAATTATGTCGTCTCCGAAATCGCAAAACATGCGACATGGTCCCAGGCCCGCGTTCTGCTGAGTCATTTTCGCGCGCATACGGGCCAGGAAGTCGACCTTATTCTGGAAGACGCGGCCGGCCGCATTGTCGGGGTGGAGATCAAGGCCTCGGCCACACCCGCAGCCGCAGACTTCAAGGGTCTCAAACTCCTGGCCGAGTCGTGCCCCGGCAAATTCAAACAAGGCATTGTCCTGCACCTGGGCGCAGGCTGCATACCTTTTGGCGACAACCTCCATGCCCTGCCCATTGGGGGCACTTGACGTGGACGCAAACGCGGATTGAAACCCATTCCCTGCCCAATACATAACCCAAGACAGGAATCCATATGACCGCTCAACCTACCCAGCAACTTTTGATCAAGAACATCCTCCAATCCCCGATCCAGGACCACCCGGATCAGGAGATCGTCTACGCAGGCACCCTGCGCTTCACCTACGCGCAGTTCCGGGAGCGCGTGGCCCGGCTGGCGGCCATGCTGCTGGCCCAGGGCGTCGAGGCCGGCGATACCGTGGCCGTCATGGACTACGACAGTCATCGCTATCTGGAATGCTACTTCGCCATCCCCATGATCGGCGCGGTCCTGCACACCATCAACATCCGCCTTTCCCCCGAGCAGATGGTCTACACCATCGGCCACGCCGAGGACGACGTCATCCTCGTCAACACGGATTTCCTGCCCCTCCTGGAGCAGATCAAGGGCCGGCTCGACACCGTGGAAAAATTCATCCTGCTCTCGGACACGGGGGAAACGCCCGCGACCACCCTGCCCCTGGCCGGAGAATACGAAGCGTTGCTGGCCGCAAGCACGCCTCTTCAAGACTTCCCGGACTTCGACGAAAACACCCGGGCCACGACCTTCTACACCACGGGCACCACGGGCCTGCCCAAGGGCGTGTTCTTCAGCCATCGCCAGCTCGTGCTGCATACCCTGGCCGGGATCGCCGCGGTGAGTTCGAACGCCACCCAGGGCCGCTTTCACCGAGAGGATGTGTACATGCCCATCACCCCCATGTTCCATGTTCACGCCTGGGGCATCCCGTACATGGCCACCATGCTCGGCGTGAAGCAGGTCTATCCCGGCAAGTACATCCCCGAGGTGCTGGCGCGGCTCATCTCCACCGAAAAGGTCACCTTCAGCCACTGCGTGCCGACCATCCTGCACATGCTGCTCTCGGACCCCAAATGCGCCCAGTTCGACCTTGCCGGCTGGAAGGTGGTCATCGGCGGCGCGGCCATGCCCAAGGCCATCTGCGCGGCGGCCCTGGACCGGGGCATCGATGTCTTCACTGGCTACGGCATGTCCGAGACCTGCCCCATCCTAAGCCTGGCGTACCTGAGCGACGCAGAACTGCAGCTTGACCGCGAAACCCAGATCGCCCTGCGCACGCGCACGGGCAAGGCCCTGCCCATGGTCCGCCTGCGTCTGGTGGATGACAATGGAACCGAAGTGCCAAGCGACGACAAGACCCCCGGAGCCCTGCAGGTCCGCGCACCCTGGCTGACCGCGTCCTACCTCAAGGACGAGAGCAACTCCAAAAAACTGTGGACCGACGGCTGGCTGAACACGGGCGACGTGGCCTGCCGAAGCGCATCGGGCAGCCTGCGCATCACGGACCGCACCAAGGACGTGATCAAGGTCGGCGGGGAGTGGATCAGCTCGCTGGAGCTCGAAGACATCATCCTGCAGCATCCGGACGTGGCCGAGGCCGCGGTCATCGGCAAGCCGGACCTGCGCTGGGGCGAGACCCCGCTGGCTCTGGTCGTGCCCAAGAAAGGCGCGACACCCCAGGAAAAGGAGATCGCCCAGCACGTGAAGAGCTTCGTGGACAAAGGCGTGCTGCCCAAGGAGGCCATCCTGCTCAAGGCCCGCCTGGTCGACGCCATCGCCAAGACCAGCGTCGGCAAGATAAGCAAGGTGACCATGCGCGAGCTGTATCTGAAAGACGAAGAGTAAGTTTTTAAAGTGAAAGGACCAAGGCCTCTCCGGCAAAAACCGGGGAGGCTTTTTTTATGAAACGAGGTTCAATACCCAGGCGCTGACAAATGAAGCATTGCCCCTGGCCTGCTTATCGAAAACAGCCGCTTGTCCAGAACGGAAAAAAAAATCATTTCCATCCGCCCCGCTCTTGGAGGTAGTGTCTCCTCAACACGTTCCATGGAGGAAAACATGAAAGCGCAACTCTTGCAAACATACGGGGATACGCCTGATTTTCGTCTGGCGGATACTGACGTTCCCGCAGTCAAACCCGGTCATGTCCTGGTGCGCGTGGCCGCGACCAGCGTGAACCCCATCGATATCAAGATCCGGAAGATGAAACCGGCCTTCGCCCCGGCGCTGCCCGCCATTCTGGGCATGGACGTGGCCGGGACGGTAGAGGCCGTGGGCGAGGGTGTGAGCGGTCTTAAACACGGCGACGAAGTCTTCGGCTGCGCGGGAGGGCTTGCGGACATGCCTGGCGCCCTGGCTGAATACATGCTGGCCGATGCGAGGCTGATGGCCCTCAAACCGGCGAACCTGACCATGGCGCAGGCGGCGGCGCTGCCGCTGGTGACCATCACGGCCTGGGACGCGCTCTTCGACCGCGCCCGGATCAAGGCCGGGCAGTTCGTGCTGATCCATGCAGGCACGGGCGGAGTGGGCCATGTGGCCGTGCAGCTGGCCAAATCCTGCGGAGCCCGCGTGGCCACGACCGTGTCCTCGGCGGACAAGGCCGAGCTGGCCCGCTCCCTGGGCGCGGACGAAATCATCAACTACCGCGAGGAGAAGCCCGCGGAGTATGTCGCAAGGCTTACCGGCGGGCGAGGCTTCGATGTCGTCTTCGACACCGTGGGCGGAGCCAACCTGGACGCGTCGTTCCTGGCGACCGGTCCCGGCGGGGTGGTCGTCAGCACGAACACCCGCTCCACGCAC
Source organism: Desulfomicrobium sp. UBA5193 (assembly GCA_002412965.1). GTDB lineage: Bacteria > Desulfobacterota > Desulfovibrionia > Desulfovibrionales > Desulfomicrobiaceae > Desulfomicrobium. The sequence goes on along the minus strand of DHWB01000003.1, from coordinate 69,830 downwards.
GACCTGTCCCCCCTGCACGCCAAGGCGCTGACCCTGTCGGTGGTCTTCATGCTTTTACCGCTCATCACCGGCCAGGGTCGCGAGCGCCACGGCGAGATCATGGCCCAGGCCGCCGCGCTGGTCCAGGGCGGCAAACTCAGACCGCATCTGGACAGAACTTTCCCTCTGGAGGACATCGCAAAAGCCCACGAGTTCCTGGACAGCGGACGAGCCGTGGGCAAGGTCGTGATCCAAGTCGCATGATCCTGACCGACGAGTCCCAGCCCCGGCTTATCCGGGGCCACCTCGTGTTGCCCGGCGGAGGATCGTGCTTATTTGAGTGCGGTCGGCATTTTTCGCCATGCAACCAAAGTCACCGGAGCCGGACATGCACCAGACCGCCATCGATCCCGAGCGCTTTTTCTCCCACCGGGGCGTGAACCGCCTCCAGACCCTGCTTCTGCTCGGCCTCATGACCGGCTACGCGGGGCTGGTGAGCTGGCTGCTGTGGGGAGCGGACGGGTTGTGGTTCGTCCTTGTCTGGGGCGCGGTCCTGCTCCTCTTCTCTCCGCAGCTCTCGGGCCGCTGGGTACTCCGGATGTATGGCGCAAGACCCCTCCCCCTCGCCCAGGCCGCGCAATATCATCAGGCCCTGGCCGTCCTCGCGCAGCGGGCCGGCCTGCCCAGGCCGCCAACCCTGTGGTGGGTGCCGAGCCCCATGGTCAACGCCTTCGCCGTCGGCGGCCGGGACGAGTCCGCCATCGCCGTGACCGATGGCCTGCTGCGCACGCTCTCACCACGCGAACTGGTCGCGGTCCTGGCCCATGAAGCCGCGCACATCGCCCACGGCGACCTCTTCGTCATGAGCCTGGCCGACACCATCTCCCGCATCACCTCGGCCATGAGCTTCGCGGGCCTCATCCTCATCTTCCTCTCCCTGCCCCAGGCCCTGGCTGGCGGCGATGTGGACTGGTGGCCGCTCTTCCTCCTGGCGGCCGCCCCGCAGGTCAACCTGCTGGCCCAGCTCGGGCTGTCCCGCACCCGCGAGTTCGACGCGGACCTGACCGCTGCCCAGTTGACTGGCGACCCCGAAGGGTTGGCCTCGGCCCTGGTCAAGCTGGAACAGATCCAGAACGGTTTCCTGCGCCGCATCTTCTTTCCGGGCCAGGGCGTGCCCGAACCCTCCTGGCTTCGCACCCATCCGACCACTGAGGAGCGGGTCCAGCGTCTGCAGGATCTGCAGCGAAGCTCGCGCGAGCCCTGGTCCCAGAGCTACGAGTTCGAGCCGCCCGATTTCCCGCATGTCCGTCTGAGGCAGCGCCCAAGAGGGGGCTGGTGGGGGTACTGGCGCTGAGAAATTCCTGAATTTGATATTGTCTTTCGGACCAGACAGGTTCAAAATAGCTGCCGCCAGTTACGATGGCAGCTCTTTCACCCGTCACCACCAAACGGCCACATTCTTCCCTGGCCGAATCGAGGTCCATTGTGCCCAATCTCTCCTCCGTGCCTACGACAGGCCGCACCCTTGACCACGCCGCGTCCATCTACGACCTGGTCGAGCCACTGCTGCTCCTTGGCAAACAGGCCGAATACGAACGCGACATCGTCAACCTGCTTGAAATTCAACCCACGGACCGGATTCTGGACCTGGGCTGCGGCACCGGCACGCTGACCCGTTCCATCGCCGATCGGCTCGACGCCTCCGCTGGCGGGCAAGCCGTCGGCATCGATGCGGCGGCGAAGATGATCCAGGTGGCCAGGGACAAGCGCTCCTGCCCCACCGTGTGGTTCACGCCCATGGCGGCCGAGGTGCTCGATTTCGAGGACGAGAGCTTTGATGCCGTGGTTTCAAGCCTGTTTTTCCATCACGTCGACGCATCGCTCAAGCTGAGCGCCATCAAAGAATCGTTCAGGGTCCTGCGTCCGGGAGGAAAGCTCATCATCGCGGACATGCACATCCCGACCACGTTCATGGGCGCGCTCATTTCGCATGTCTCCAGGTGGTTCTTCATGCAGCCCCAGATCGGGGAAAACATCCGGGGCATTCTCCCGGAGCTCATGGTCCAGGCCGGGTTTCCCGAGCCGAGCATCGAAGCGCGCTATTTCGGATATGTTGCCGTGTTTGCAACCCGGAAGCCCTGAATGGACATCATCGACCTGCTCGGGGGTGCCCCCCATGGCTCCAATGCAGCGGACCTCGAAGCGGAGCTTCGGGCCGGCCTTGAGCTGTACTGGAACCGCGCACATCTCATCCTGGACAACAGCGGCGTGAATCTGGCTCCCCCCGGACCGAACTATTACCAGCTCCGGCACAATTTTTTCTCCGCCCTCTTCCTGCTCTCCTTCCAGCGCTCAGGCATCAGTCCGGACCGCCGGATATCCTACGTGGCCGTCGACCAGTGCCTGCGCGGCATGGTCACCGGCTGCGACAACATCCTGGACAACGAATACAAGATGACCCTGGACACGGACCTTAAGGGCACGCGGTTCAGGTCCATAGTGGACATCATGGTTTCGGACCGCATCCTGTTCGACATTCTGCTGGACCTGCATGAACAGGGCGCGGTTCCCCTCGCGCTGGTCCGCCGGGCTCACGCCGCGTCCCTGCAAGCCCTGACCCGCAGCGGCGCGCAGGAAGCGTCCGAGGAGCAAGGCATAGTGACCATGCTGGCACCGGAGCGGATCCTGAAAGAAATCCACCATCTGAAAACGGGCCTCCTCTTCCAGTGCGTCTGGGCCATCCCCCTGGTCCTGGAACCGGAACTTGAGCCCATCGCGGGCCCGCTGTCCGAAGCCCTGTACCGCATCGGCATGGGCTGTCAGGTGCTCGACGACATGGTCGACCTCAAGGCGGACATCGCCGACCAGCGGCACAATTATCTTGCGTCGCTCATTGTCCACCGGGCGCAGGATCAGGACGCGGCCAAGGCGGAACTGGCCCAGGGCATCGACACGTGCACGCTGCTGGAAAGACACCCGCAGGCGCGGCAGGAAGCGACCCGGCAGGCGCTGAGCTATCTCGGCCAGGGGCTGCGCGCCCTCCTCGGCCCGGACGGCGCGGTGCTCGTCCCGGCGGCCATCCACTTTCTGGTCCAGCGCATCGGCGCCCAGGACCTGCTGGCTACGGAGCAAGGGACATGAATTTCCGGCTGTGGTGGGGAGTGGCGTGGCGCTTTTTATGGCGGTCACGAAAATCCACCGGCACGCTGGCGGCCATGATCGTCTCGGCCGTGGCGACCCTCATCTTTCTCGACGCGCTGTCCATAGGCGTCAGCGACGCCATGATCCGCAACTCGGTCAGCCTCGTTTCCGGACACGTCATGGCCGAGCACATCCCGGCCGGCGTTGCGCAGGAAACGCTGCGCATCGCCGGAGTGGAGCATGTCCTCAAACGCAGGACAAGCCAGGTCTGGCTGCGCCATGGTGGCCAAATGGCCGCCACGGCCCTTGTGTCCGTTGATCCGCAAGCGGAACGCAATGCCACGGCCCTGTGGCGCAAGACCTCGGCCGGCCGCTATCTCCAGGCCGGACAAAATGAGCTGTTTCTGGGCGAATCCGTGGCGCGCAAATTGGGCGTGAATATCGGTGACACTGTGCTGGTCGGGACCACCCCGACCCAGACGGACCGGGAGCTGGTGCTTTGCGGAACGTTTCGCACCGGCATCGCCCCGCTGGATCAAGGTTTGTCTTTTTGCCCGGATCTGCAGTCTGGCGCGAACGAGGACTGGGACGCCGCCCTGTTTCTGGCCGGCGGCGTCTCCGCAGAGAGCGTGCGGGACAACCTGCGGCTTCCGGCCTCGGCTGCCGTGACCACATGGGCCGAGCGCATGCCCGACCTCAAGCAGCTCATCGACCTCAACGGCCTGTGCATGCTGCTGGTCATGATCCTGGTTTTTTTCATCGTCTCGCTGGGCATTGCCTGCGCTTTCGTCATCTTTATCCTGAAGAACATCCGCGAACACGGGATCATGAAATCCATGGGCGTGTTCTCTGGCGAGACGGTGCTGCTCCTGGTGCTGGAAATCAGCGGACTGACGCTCGCCGCCTCGGCGGTCGGCATGGCGCTGGGATGCGCACTGACCTGGCTGGTGGCGGGCCCCGGAGTGGACTTGGGCGCCCTGACCTCGCACAATCAGTATTTCGCAGTCTCCGGCATCATCCATCCCCGGCTCACCATACTCAGCCTTGCTCTCCCGCCCCTGCTGGCCCTGCTTTTCGCCCTCCTGGCCGGCATCTGGCCCATGTGCATGATCGCGCGGCAACGTCCGGCCGAAGTGCTGCGGAGCATCTGAAATGATCAGGATAACGGAAGTCACCAAGGCCTACGCCTCGTCTCGCGGACTGGTTCCCGTGGTGGATGGAGTGTCCTTGAGCCTGGATGCAGGGCGGAGCCTGGCCCTGATGGGCCGGTCCGGCTCGGGCAAGACCACCCTCCTCTATCTGATCGGGGGTCTGGAGCGGCCCGATAGCGGGCAAATCTTTTGTCTGGAACAGCCACTGCACAGCCTGACGGGGAATTCCCTGGCCCGCTTTCTCAGGAAAAATGTGGGATTTCTGTTTCAGTTCGGCAATCTGCTGTCCTATCTGACCGTGGCCGAAAACGTGGCCTTTCCACTGCGTCTCAACAATGTCCCGGCAGCGCAGCGCGACCGGCGCGTGCAGGAGCTGCTGGAAAAGATCGGCCTGGCTCCTGCCGCCCACGCCCTGCCTCGCGAGCTCTCCGGAGGGGAGATCCAGCGCGTGGCCTTCGCCAGAGCCGTGGCCCATCGACCCGGAATCCTGCTGGCCGACGAGCCGACCTCAAGCCTCGATTCAGCAAGCGCATACAATCTCATGGACCTCATGTTCCGGGTGGGACGGGATGAAGGCCGCACCACGCTGGTCGCAACCCACGACCCGGCCGTGACCGCGCTTGCCGACCGCACCGTGCGCCTGGAGGACGGCAAGATCGCTCACGCGACGGATGCCGACAGCACAGACCGCTCCGCAGGACAGGAATCATAAGGCCGGGAAAGCCTCCTGCCACGCCGAAATTTTCCATTTCCCCCTTTATTTGTTCTCTTTCCAGGCATAGAGTCTGCTCAAATTTTATGAGGAGGCAGCATGTCGCATCATTCGCACCGCTCCGGCTACGCAGAGCTCACCGACCGCCTGAACCGCGCGCCCCAGGGCGCTCCCCCATCCGAGTCCCTGCACAAAATCCTCAAGATCCTTTTTTCCGAGCGCGAAGCCGAGCTCATCGCCCTCTTGCCCATCAAGCCGTTCACCAACGAAAATGCGGCCGAGATCTGGAAACTGGACCAGACCCTGGCCCGAAACATCCTTGAAGACCTGGCCGGACGCGCCATGCTGGTCGACATCGAGATGAACGGCCAGACGACCTACGTGCTGCCCCCGCCCATGGCCGGATTCTTCGAGTTCTCGATGATGCGCACGCGCGGCGACGTCGACCAGAAGGCCCTGGCCGAGCTCTTCTACCAATACCTGAACGTGGAGGAGGACTTCATCAAGGCGCTCTTCGCCGACGGCGAGACCCAGCTTGGCCGCGTCTTCGTGCAGGAGCCCATGCTCTCGAGCGAGAACGCGCTGCACGTGCTCGACTTTGAGCGGGCCAGCGAGGTCATCCGCACGGCAAGCCACCGAGCCATCAGCACCTGCTACTGCCGCCACAAGATGGAGCATATGGGGCGGGCATGCGACGCGCCCAAAGAGATCTGCATGACCTTCAACACCTCGGCCGCCTCCCTGTCCAGGCACGGCCACGCCCGAATGGTGGACACGGCGGAGTGCCTGGACCTGCTGGACCAGGCCCAGGAACATGGGCTGGTCCAGTTCGGGGAGAACGTGCGCGAGCGGGTCAACTTCATCTGCAACTGCTGCGGCTGCTGCTGCGAGGCCATGATCGCGGCGCGCAAGTTCGGGACGCTGCACCCGGTGCACACCACCAATTTCCTGCCCGTGGTGAGCGAGGACGCCTGCAACGGCTGCGGCAAATGCGCCAGTGCCTGTCCGGTGGAGGCCATGAGCATCGTCTCCGCCAACGACCCGCACCAGCCGAAGCGAAAAAAGGCCCGCGTGGACGAGAACATCTGCCTGGGCTGCGGGGTCTGCGTACGGGCCTGCCCGGAGAAAAGCCTGTCCCTCGCGGCTCGGGAAAAGCGGGTCATCACGCCGCTCAATTCGGTCCACCGCACCGTGGTCATGGCCATCGAACGCGGCAAGCTCCAGCACCTCTTCTTCGACAACCGCGTGCTCTGGAACCATCGCGCCCTGGCAGCGGTGCTGGGGGTCATCCTGAAACTCCCGCCGGTGAAACAGATCATGGCCAGCACGCAGGTCAAGTCGCGCTTCATGGAGTACATGGTGCAAAAATTCCCGGTCTGAGGCTCAGGGCACCCTTCAACTGCACCACTCCCCCCGTTGCGCCCATAGTCTGGGCAGCCCAGCCTCATCTGAGAAGAGAGCCGCACTCTGCCGGGAGTGGCTCATTTTTTTTGCGGACGTCTGTCAACCGATTCCGCCCTCAAGCGTTGTACATGTATACGATCAGTTACAGACGCATTTTTTACCATACTAACCCGGAGGCAGCATGCGCAAAAGTTCCTTTTTTCTGACAATCGTGGCTTCGATCCTGTTCCTGACCGCCCAGCAGATGCCGGTTTCGGCTGCCGAAGGTTTTGGCGTCGGCCTGGACACAGCCATGGAAACCCTGGACACGGACGACAGCGGAACACTCTCGGTTGCTGAATTTTCCGAAGGATTCCCCAATGTCGCAGATCCCGACAGCGTTGATCTCAACGCAGACGCCGTGGTGGACCGCGCCGAACTCGAAGCCGTCCATGCCGAACTCGGCCTCGGGCTTGGCAGGGGACCGGTTGACGTCAACAAGGACGAAGCGATCTCGCTGAGGGAATTCACGGCTGCATACCCTGAATACGCGGACCTGACCAGTTTTGACGCATTTGACGCATTTGGCATCACCGGCGAAGTGATGTCCCTCACCGATCTTGAGACCCTGCGCGCGGAAGGCGTGGTGGGCGGACGTGGGCCGGTTGGCGGCGCGGTGGGCAAGGGCAAGAACAAAGGTGGTGCCGACGTTGAAAGCACCGACGTTGGCAAGGGCAGCGGAAAGAGTGGCGGAAGCGACGGCGGCAAAGGCAGCGGAAACGACGGCGGCAAAGGCGGCGGGAACGACGGTGGAAACGGCGGCGGAAACGGCGGCGGGAACGGCGGCGGGAACGGCGGCGGGAACGGCGGTGGGAACGGCGGCGGACGTAAATAATGTCCTCAAGGCCCGCGCGACCCCGCAAGGATCGCGCGGGCCTTGTCTACAAATTTTGCACAAAACTCTTTGACAGAATTGCGCCGCTCAGCATGCCGTTGTACTTGATTCAACATGGTGAATGACGCACAGGCTCTCGACACTTTCCTCGCGGCCATAGAAGGCCGGGCGTTTTACATGGCCCGGCTGGGAACGCGCAACGACGCCGACGCGCTCGATATAGTGCAGGAGGCCCTGGCCCGTTTCGCCGAACGTTACGCGACAAAGGCCGCTGATGAATGGAAGCCGCTCTTTTATCGCGTCCTGCAGACCAGGATCGCAGATTGGCATCGACGCGAATTCATCAGGTCGCGCTTTTTCATCGTGTTCGAATCCAGAAAAGAGCAAACCGATGGCCACTTTTCCGAAACACGGCCCGAGGCCCCGGATCCCGGTGAAAAGAGCGCGGAAGATCTTGCGGCGACGAATTTCTTCATGAGCGAACTGAAAAGCGCGCTGGCCAATCTTCCCCACCGGCAACGGCAAACATTCCTGCTGCGGGCCTGGGAAGGGCTCAGTGTGGCTGAGACCGCCCTGGCCATGCAGTGTTCGGAAGGAACCGTGAAAACACATTATTCCAGAGCGCTGGCCGTATTGAAAACACATCTGGAGGGCCACGGACCATGAACCCCAGGCATGATCCTCTTGTCACCGCGATCTGCAGGCGCCTCGATGCCGCCGTCGACAACCTCGATACAGGGACACGGCATCGTCTGCGCGAGATGCGGCGCGCCGCCCTGAATGCAGCCCCTGGGCAAGGGCGGTCCTGGCGAAACAGGCTGGCCTCCATCGGCCTTCCGGCGCGGCTTGTGGCTGCGGCCGCAATGGTGCTCCTGGCCCTTGTCTTCACTCTGCATGAGCGGCCAGACATTGAGCAGGCGGCCCTTCCCGGAGCCGGGCCATTGGCCCGCATCGAGTTGCTCGCATCTGCGCAACCCCTCGAATTTTATGAAAACCTGGAGTTCATAGCCTGGTATGCGCAGACGCAACATGACCAATGATCCCCTCAAGGCGTGCCTGCTTTTCCTCTCTCTCGTCTTCCTGCTCGGCATGGGTCAGACCCAGCGCGCACCGAATCACACGGCCACGGCAAACACGAACGCGAGCATGGCTCCGGAAGAAATTCCAACACCCGGCTTGCTGGAATTCATCGCCACCTTCGACTCCGGGGATGGCCGCTTTACCGACCCCGAACTGCTTGAGGTGCTTGGCCCAAGAACCCCAAGAGGCACAACCCATGAATAAATTGCTCCTCACAACCTTCCTCATTCTCACTTTGGCGGTGTTTGCACCCGCCGCGTTCTCTGGCAAAAAGTCATGGAACAGCCTTGCCCCGGCGGACAAGCAGGCCCTGGCCCAGCACGCGGGACAATGGGACAGCCTCGACACGGCCCAGCAGGAACGGCTGCTGCAGGGAAGCCGCATGTGGAACTCCATGACGCCGCAGCAGAAGGCCCTCGCCCAGGAACGCTACAGTGGGTGGCAGACGCTGACCAAGGAAGAGCAGCGGGCAACCCTGGAACGGTTTGAACGCTTCCAGGCCCTTCCTTCCGCCCAGCGCGACAATCTGCTCCAGGCCTGGGAACATTTCCAGAAGCTCTCTCCCGCGCAGAGAACGCAGCTGCAGGACACATGGAAAAACCTTCCCCAGGAAGAAAAACGCCAGGCCTTTGAGCGTGCCATGAACAAGGACAAGACCGACGCGCAGCAATCAAACCGAGCCGGTAACTCCGGCGTGGGAAAAGAGAAGGATTCAGGCAAATCCTCCTCCGGCAAAGGCTCCGGCAATGGCAACTCGGGAGGAAACTCCGGGGGTGGCAATTCGGGCGGGGGAAATTCGGGTGGAGAAAACTCCGGGGGCGGCAACTCGGGCGGAGGCCGCGGGTCCGACAAGTAGGAGGACCCACGGCGCCTTGATTCCGTTCAAATTCCAGTTGTAAAACGACCTCCTACATGGCCCCGCGCCCCAGGTTCACGCCCGTGGCTTCGGCCGCGCGGATGAGCTGGTGGTCGATGGGCACGGTGCGGCAGAGCCCGGCCAGTTCGGCCAGAGGCACCAGCACGATGTTCGGGGTTTTGAGGGCCACCATGGTCCCGAAGTCGCCCCGCGCGGCCGCGTCCACGGCAGCCACGCCCAAGCGCGTGCCCAGCACCCGGTCAAAGGCCGTGGGCGAACCGCCGCGCTGGATATGGCCGAGCACGGTGGTCCGCACTTCCAGCGGAATCCGCTCCCGGATCTGATTGGCCAGATAAAATCCTATCCCCCCCAATTGCTCCACGCCCTGCAGCCGGGTTCCGGCCGTGCCCTGGGTGATGCGCTCTCCCCCTTCCTCCCTCGCTCCCTCGGCAACCATGATGATGCTGAACGGGCTTTTGCCACGAATGCGGTGCTTTATCTTGGCGACAACGTTGTCGAGATTGTAGGGAATCTCCGGGATCAGAATGATGTGCGCGCCCCCGGCCAGGCCCGATTCCAGCGCGATCCAGCCCGCGTTGCGGCCCATGACCTCAAGGATCATGACCCGGTCATGGCTGCGCCCGGTCGTGTGCAGACGGTCCATGGCGTCGCAGGCGACCTGCACGGCGGTCTGGAAGCCGAAGGTGTAGTCCGTGCCTTCGAGATCGTTGTCGATGGTCTTGGGGATGCCGACCACGGGCATGCCCATTAACGCAAATTTATGCGCCAGCTCCAGGGTGCCCTCGCCGCCGACCACGAAGAGGCAATCCAGACCCAAGGAACGGAAGGTGTCCATGGCCTGCGCCGAGAGGTCGCGGACCACTATCCGTCCCTCTTCGTCGAACTCCCGGTAGGAAAAGGGGTTGCCCTTGTTGGTGGTGCCCAGGATCGTCCCACCCATGGTCAGGATGTCCTTGGTGTTGCTGGTGGTGAGCTTCATGGTCCGGCCGAAGATGAGGCCGTCGAAGCCGTTTTCAAGGCCCACGACCTCGGCCCCGTACTGGATGATCGCCGTGCGGGTCACGGCGCGGATCACGGCGTTGAGACCGGAACAGTCGCCCCCGCCGGTCAGAATGCCTACGCGCTGCAAAGCCATAATTCCTCCTGGAAGATGCAATGATTACATGACATTTGTCCCTACATTGGGGCACACCGCGCGTCCATCCCCAGGGCCAGAGCCTTGAACCGGGCCATGATGAGCGTGAAAGAGGATACAACTCATTATTTGCGCAGCTCATTGAGTAAATTTACTCATTCCATTGAGCAAATTCGACTGAACCCAATATTTCGCTGTAATACCATGCCGTTACGACATACCAACGAGCACTTTAAAAGGCTTTCCCCATATTTGGTCGGATCCTGAACCTTGCGTCAACATCAGCCAAGCAGCAGCAAGGCCAAATCAGGCTTGCCCCTTCTTCCTGTACTTTGTCATCCGCCCGACCCCAGCCTTTTCCACCACGCCATCCTGCACCATCTGCTTCAGATCACGGCTGGCCGTGGCCGATGAGACTCCTTTGCAGACCTGCAAGTATGCCTTGCGGTCGAACCAGCCCTCAAGCTCGTTCAGGCCAAATTCCACACGTTGACTGTAATCCGCCTGTCCGGGCCGGGTCTGGGACAGCAGCTCGTCCAGGCTCTCCAGAATGCGGGCCAGCATGAATTCGATGAACGGCGTGGACTTCCCGCTCCGATCCGAATCGGCCAGGGCCTGGTAATAGGCAGCCTGATGCTGTCTGACCGCAGCCTCGACCGGCACGAACTCGAAGACCGGCGACTCGTCCATCAGGATGCGGCTCTGCCAGTATCTGCCCATGCGCCCATTCCCGTCGTCAAAGGGATGGATGAACTCCATCTCGTAATGAAACACGCAGCTGCGGATGATCCGCATGTCATCGCACTCGGCAAGATACTTGAACAAATCACCCATCAGGGACGGCACCATGTTCGCCCCCGGCGCGATATGCCGGATCTCCTCCCCGCGTGCGATACCGACGTTGCCGCTGCGATACCGGCCGGGAACGTCCACCAGATCGCGCATCAGCACCCCGTGGACGCGCAGGAAATCCTGTTCGGAGTTTACGGTGACATCCCGCAACATGTCATAGGCTGTAACGGCATTGGTGACCTCGACAATATCCCGTGCGGGCGCGGCGATCCGCTGACCGTCAAGGATTGCCGTGACCTGCCCCATGCTCAGGGAATTGCCTTCGATGGCCAGAGAAGAATGGATAGTCTTGATCCGATTGCCGCGACGCAACCGGGCTTGGGGCCGGGCCAGGCGCAAGCCCCGGCACAGGCCGAGGCGGTTGGTGATACGCCCGTACAGAGACAGAATCTTTGACGTGATTTCGTATGGTGGCTTCATGATTTTATGATAGTATCATTTGATAGTATCATCAATCATGATTATCCTCGCTGCATCAAAAACCGAAAAAAAGGCCGGCGAACCGGCCCCGTTTTCCTTTATGCTTCGGACGTGGTCGGATCGATGATGGTCTTGACTTCGCTCACGCTGTTGGCCGGGAAGCCGCCCTTCGTGGCGTGCTCACGCACGGCCTCTTCGTTTGGGGCGATGTACACGCAGTAGATCTTGTCCGGGGTCACGAAGCTCTCCACCCACTGGATGGAAGGTCCCATGGCGTGCAGCACGCCGCAGGAATGCTGGGCGATGCCCTGCAGGGTTTCGGCGGACATGTTGCCCGCGCCGGGGATCTCGCGTTCGATGATGTACTTCGGCATACAGTTTCCTCTCGGGTTAAAGGTCCATGTCGCATGGATGGATGGCTTCCTGAAAAAAAGCCCCCTCCGGGCCATACAAGAATGCGGCCAAAAGTTCGCTTGATCCGAAAAACCGGGCCACTGCCCGCCTGTCCGGGCTGCACCTCGCGCCATGAGGAGCGAAAGGGCGCGCATGGGGCTCCGGTCTGTATCCATATCGACCAGCGTCCGCGCCCTCGACCGTGTCAAAAAGAACCACACGGAACTTCGCGGCGCCCTTCATGCCCGGTTCAGACCGCTCATTCCAGCGCCTGGTCCAGGTCGGCCAGAATATCGTCGATATGTTCGATGCCCACGGACAGCCGTACCAGATCCGGGGTGATGCCTCCCGCCGCCTGCTCCCCTTCCGAGAGCTGGGAGTGGGTGGTGCTGGCCGGATGGATCGCCAGGCTCTTGGCGTCGCCGACATTGGCCAGATGCGAAACCAGCCGCAGACGGTCAATGAAGCCGCGCCCGGCATCAAGGCCGCCGGCAACGCCGAAGACGACCATGCCGCCGAACCCGCGCGGAAAGATGGTCTTTGCAAGCGGATACGAGGGGTCGCCGGGCAATCCGGGATAGCGGACCCACGACACCCTCGGGTGCGCGGCCAGAAACTCCGCCACCTGCAAGGAGTTCTCGCTGTGCCGCTCCATGCGCAGGGCCAGCGTCTCCAGCCCCTGCAGGAAGATCCAGCAATTGTCGGGCGAGAGGCACGCGCCCAGGTTCCTGAGCGGCACCAGGCGCAGGCGCAGGATGAAGGCCAGCGGATTCAGGGGGCCAAGGTCGTGGGCATAGCGCAGGCCGTGGTAGGACGGATCGGGCTCGTTGTAGAGGGCGAACTTCGGGTCGGTCCAGTCGAAGCTGCCGCCGTCGATCACCGCCCCGCCGATGGCCGTGCCGTGGCCGCCGATCCATTTGGTGAGCGAGTGGATGACGATGTCCGCCCCGTACTCCAGCGGCCGGAAAAGATAGGGCGTGACAAAGGTCGCATCCACCACCAGCGGCAAATTGTGCTCGCGGGCGATGGCGGACAGGGCTTCGATATTGGCCACATCAAGTGCCGGGTTGCCGATGACCTCTGTGAAGATGAGCCGCGTGCGCTCGTTTATGGCCGCACGCACGGCATCAAAATCATGGATGTCCACGAAGCGGGTGGTGATCCCGGCATCGGGCAGAATGGCGGCGAACATGGTGTGCGTGCCGCCGTAGAGGGTGGACGAAGAAACCAGCTCGTCGCCCTGGCGGCAGATGTTGATGACGGTGTAGTGGATGGCCGCCGTGCCCGAAGCCAGGGCCAGGGCGGCCTTGCCGCCTTCAAGTTCGGCCAGGCGGGCTTCCAGGACCTCCTGGGTCGGGCTGCCGAGACGGGTGTAGATGTGCCCGAGCTGGCGCAGGGCGAAGAGGTCGGCCGCGTGTTCCGTGTCCCGAAAAAGGTACGCCGACGTGCGGTGCACCGGCACGGCGCGCGAGCCGGTTGCATCGGATGTATAGCCGCTGTGCAGGGCCTTGGTCTCAAATCGTTGCATGTTTCCTCCTGTCCGGCCAGATCCGGACTGCGCATCTGTCTTGAGGCGTTTTGATGTTGAAATATTTCTCCCCGAGGCCGTTCATAAGCCGGTCTGGCAAGGCGCGAGTCGATTTTGGCGGGCGAGGTGTAGCCGTCTACATAAGCCCGCCAAAATCGGGGAGCAACGCAGTCCAGAACGGATTTTTCAAATATATCTCCCCCGAGGCCGTTCAAAAACCGTTCTGGCAAGGCGCGAGCCGATTCTGAAGGGCGAAGTGTAGCCGTCTACATGAGTCCTTCAGAATCGGGGAGCAACGCAGTCCAGAACGGATTTTTCAACGGCCTCGGATCATGAAGATTCCGTACGAGGCCAATAGATTGGGCCAGAACCGCACCTCGCGGGCCTTGCCGTCGCCTGCCGGGTTCACGGCCAGGGAGCGGGTGATGGAGAAGGGCACGGCCCGCGAATAGGCCCAAAAATCGTTCAGGCTGAGCACCCGGATGTTGGGCGTGTTGTACCACTGATAGGGTAGCTCCGGCGTGACCGGCACGTGCCCGGAAAACGCCATCTGCAGCCGGATCGGCAGGCAGCAGAAGTTGGGGAAGCTGACGATGCCCCGGCGGCCGACCCGCAGCATTTCATGCAGGAGGCCCGTCGGCTCATAGGCCTGCTGCAGGGTCTGGGAGACCACGACATAATCGAAGGCGTTGTCGGCGAAACCGGCCAACTCCCTGTTGATGTCCCCGTGGATGACGGACAGGCCCTGGGCGACGCAGGACACGACCTCGTCCTCGTCGTGCTCGATGCCGAGGCCCCTCACGTTCTTGGTGTCCCGCAGCACGCGCAAAAGCTTCCCGTCGGCGCAGCCAAGGTCAAGCACCCGGCTGCCCGGCTCGATCCAGGAGGCGACGATACGCAGGTCGAAGCGCAGTTCCGGCAGATCCAGGCATTGTTCAGCAGCCATGCAGCCCTCCCAGAAATCCGCGAATGACGGTCTCGAGCCGCTGGTCCGGCAACAGGAAGGCGTCATGCCCCCAGGGCGCGGTGATCTCGCAGAAGCTCACGTCCCGGCCCAGTTTCTTGAGCACATCGACCACCTGCCGCGACTGGTAGGTCGGGTAGAGCCAGTCCGAGGTGAAGGACACGAGCAGAAAGCGCGCCCCGCTCCCGGCCAGGGCGCGATGGGCCGGGCTGTCCGGGTTCGCGAGGTCCAGGTCGAAGTAATCCGATGCCTTGGTCACGTACAGGAAGGCGTTGGCATCGAAGCGCTCCACGAACTTCTTGCCCTGATGATGCAGGTAGCTCTCGACCTGGAATTCGCTCTCGAAGTTGAAGGCGAACCCGCCCCCGTGGCGCAGCTCGCGGCCGAACTTCACGTGCATGGACTCGTCGGACAGATAGGTGATGTGCCCGATCATGCGCGCGACCGCGAGGCCCAGGTCCGGGCGCACCCCGTCGTAGTAGTCGCCGTTCTGCCAGTTGGGGTCGCTCATGATGGACTGCCGGGCGACCTCGTTGAAGGCGATGGCCTGGGGCGAGTGGCGGCTGGTCGTGGCCAGGGCCAGGACGCCGTCCATCATCTCCGGGTGGCTGGCGGCCCACTGCAGGGTCTGCATCCCGCCCAGGGAACCGCCGACCACGGCCAGGAGATGATCGATGCCAAGGTGGCGGATCAGCTCGCGCTGGGCCCGGACCATGTCGGGGATGGTCACGATGGGAAAATCGAGGCCCCAGTAGCGCCCCGTGGCCGGGTTGATGGACGACGGCCCGCAGGAGCCCATGCAGCTGCCGATGACGTTGGAGCAGACCACGAAATAACGATCCGTGTCGATGGGCTTGCCGGGCCCCACGTAATGCTCCCACCAGCCGGGCTTGTCCTCGCCCAGATGATAGCCCGCCACATGGGCGTCCCCGGTCAGGGCATGGCAGATGAGCACGGCGTTGGAGCGCTCGGCGTTCAGAGCGCCGTACGTTTCATAGGCCAGGGACACGGGCCCCAGCCCCTCGCCGCTGTCCAGGATCATGGGGTGCGGGGGATGGGCGAAGGTGAATGATTGAGTGCGGACCGTGCCGACGCTGTCGTGTGTCATCGAATTCTCCGTCAAAATTTCTGCCCGTATGTGGCCAGCCTGCCGAATCACGCTGATCTCAGGCTGCTCATTCCCGCGACTATGAATCCCTGGCCCCAAGGTCAAGGATTTCGCGTCGCTCCCGCCCAACCCGACCTAGCTGACTGAAAATTACAAATTCCCAGGCTGTTCAAAAATGGTGAGATGCGAGGAACAAAGAAAATCCAGGGCTGAAGCGTATTCAGATATACGCGAGGGTCTGGACTTTCTGCAGTGACGAAGCAAATCGCCATTTTTCAACAGCCTGCTAGCCCTCCCGGTTCCCCCGTGCTATATGCCCATGCACGAACCGAATCACATCTGGAGGCAAGCATGCACCGATCCGATATTCTCGACCAACTCGGCCCCCGGACCATCTGGGACATGATCATCATCGGCGGCGGGGCCACGGGCCTGGGCTGCGGCGTGGACGCGGCCAGCCGGGGGTACAAGACATTGCTCCTGGAGGAGCGCGACTTCTCCCAGGGCACATCCAGCCGCTCCACCAAGCTGGTCCACGGCGGGGTGCGCTACCTGCAGCAGGGCAACGTGGCCCTGGTCATGGACGCCCTGCACGAACGCGGCGTGTTGCTCCGCAACGCCCCCCACCTCGTCTACAACCAGGCTTTTGTCGTGCCGGACTACAAGTGGTGGGAGCGCCCGTTTTACGGCGTCGGCCTCAAGCTCTACGACGTGCTGGCCGGGAAGCTGGGCTTCGGGCGCTCGCGCATCCTCTCGCGCGCCAAGACCCTGAACATGATCCCCAACCTCGAACCCACGGACCTGCGCGGCGGGGTCATCTACTACGACGGCCAGTTCGACGACTCGCGCCTGGCCATCACCCTGGCCCGCACCATGGCGGACCTGGGCGGGCTGCCCGTCAACCACATGGGCGTGAGCGGGCTTTTGAAAGACGCGGACGGACAGGTCTGCGGAGTCGAGGCCACGGACAGCCTGACGGGCGAGATCCGCCACCTGCACGCGAAGACCGTCATCAACGCCACGGGCGTGTTCGTCGACGCCATCCTGCGCCTCGACGACGCCAAGGCGCCACCGCTCATCGCCCCGTCCCAGGGCATCCATCTGGTCCTCGACAAGTCCTTCTCCCCCGGAGACACGGCCATCATGGTCCCGCACACGGACGACGGCCGGGTCATCTTTCTCGTGCCCTGGCACGGACGCGTCCTGGTCGGGACCACGGACGTGGCCCTGGACGCCGCAGGCCCCGAGCCGAGGCCCATGGAGGAAGAAATAAACTTCCTGCTCGAACACGCCGCCCGCTACCTGACCCGCGACCCGAAGCGCAGCGACATCCTGAGCGTCTTCGCCGGCATCCGCCCGCTCATCCGGGCCGAGGGCGAAGGCAAGACCTCCTCCCTGTCCCGCGACCATCACCTGACCATCTCCCAGAGCGGGCTGGTGACCATCGCCGGCGGCAAGTGGACCACCTACCGCAAGATGGGCGAAGACGCCGTGACCCAGGCCGCCCGCTTCGCGGGCCTGCCCTCCCACTCCTGCAAGACCGAGAACCTGCCCCTGCACGGCTGGCTGAGCGGCGTGGACCCGCGAGACCACCTGTCGGTCTACGGCAGCGACATCGAGGAGATCCGCGAGATGATCCGCCGCGACCCGTCGCTTGAACAGCCCCTGCACTACAAGCTGCCCTACCTGCGGGCCGAGGTGGTCTGGGCNNATCCTGGACGCGGCCGTGAGCATGATCATCGCCCGCGACGTGGCCGAAATCATGGCCAGAGAGCTGGAGCTCGACCAGGAATGGGTCGAAGCGCAGGTCAGCGAATACCGCGCCCTGGCCCGGAACTATCTGGCGGACTGAATCGACATTCACGGACGAGCGCCTCCAGGCATCGCCACGCAACCCTGTTTCACGGAGAAATACATGAAAGCCCTTTTTTCCCTCTGTATCGCAACCCTTCTGACCCTTGGCTGGATCGGACTGGCCAGCGCCGGCGATCCCCTGTTCATCAACCTGACCTCCGACGAGTCTCACCGCGCGAGCATGGCCATCTCCTTCGGGAGTAACCAGCTGCAGCGCGACCACCCGCTGACCCTGTTCCTCAATGACAAGGCCGTGGCCATCGGGTCGACGAAGAACGCCACGCCCTACGCCGCCCAGCAAAAGATGATCGCGGACATCCTGCAAAAAGGCGGCACCGTCTTCATCTGCCCCATGTGCATGAAGCACTACGGGGTGACCCAGGCCGACCTGCTGCCCGGACTCAAGGTCAGCAACCCGGAGCTGACCGAGGCGGCATTGTTCGCGGGCAACACCAAAACCCTGTCCTGGTAAAAAAAAGGCCTGCTCCGTCATGTGCGCGGGCAGGCCGTCTCTTCACAGGCGATTCGAGCGCCTCAAAAAAGCTCCCATGGGAAACCGCGCTCATCGGACACCACCAGCTCCGCCTCGGCCAGCGCAAGGTCCTCCTCGGGCCAGGCGACCACGAACAGCCCGGCCCTGGCCGCCGAAGCAATCCCGACCGGGGAGTCCTCCACGGCCAGGCACTGGCCAGGCGCGAACCCGGCCCGCCGGGCAGCCTCCAGGTACGGGTCCGGCGCGGGCTTGCCGAAGGCCACATCGTTGCCGCAGACCGTGAAGCGCATCAGCTCCCACAGGCCGAGCACGCGCAGATTGGCCTCGATGACCGGGGCTTCGCCGTTGGACACGGCGGCCTGCGGCACGCCCAGCTCATGCAGGCGGCGCACCGCGTTCACCGGGCCGCTGCGCATCATGTCCGGGCGCAGCCTGTCCATGTACATGCGCGCGCAGTCCTCCCGAAACGCCTCCTCCGTCGAAAGCACCGCAAGGCGTGGCCCTAGGATGGTCCACTTTTCCGGCATGGTCTTGCCCAGCAGCTGCGCGTTGGCGTCAGCCGTCAGCATGTGGCCGTGGACCGCGCACCAGTCGCGGATGACCTCGAAATGCAGGCCCTCGGTGGTGATGAGCGTGCCGTCGATGTCCCAGAACACGGCCTTGGGAGGGTGGGCCAGCTTCATGCCCTGCCGTCCTGCCGAAGCCGCGCCAAAACGGCGGCCGTGCGGGCCGGAAAATCGGTGATGATGCCCGTCGCCCCTTCCCGTGCAAGCCTGACGATGTCTTCTTCCCGGTTCACGGTATAGACGTTGACCGCGAATCCGGCTGCGCGCAGTTCGGCGATGCGGCCAGGGTAGAGTCCCTTGATGGAGGGATGCAACGCCGCCGCGCCCAGCTCCCGGAGCCTGGACAGAATCTCGGCCGTGGAGGCCCGCAGGGCGTTTTCATCCAGCAGCAGCCCGATGGGCACTTCCGGGCACAGGGCGCGGAACAGCTCCAGGGACGCGGGCCGAAACGAGGACACCAGCACCTTCGAGCTGATCCCGGAAGCCCGGATCAGCTCGATGACGGCGCGCACCAGACCGTCGTCATCCCCGCCGAGCATGTCCTTGATCTCGACATTGACGGCCAGGCCCGCCTCGCCGGCCCAGGCCAGGGCTTCCGCCAGAGTGGGGATGCTTTCCCCGGCGAAGGCGGCCAGCCGCCCCGCGTCCACCTCGCCGCCCGCCACGGTCCCGAAGGGGTCGCGCCGGGCGAACCAGCTCCCCGCGTCCAGGCTGCGGACCTGGGCCAATGTCAACCGGTCCACGACATGATCCTTTCGCGGGGGCATCCCCGGCCGGACCGCGATGTCCGTCACGCGGCGCAGGCCGTGGTCGTGGGTGACGATGACCTCGCCGTCGAGGGTGAGGTGCACGTCCAGCTCCCAGCCATAAGCCCCCTGGGCCAGGGCTGCCCGAGCCGCGGCCATGGTGTTCTCCGGCGCCGCGCTGCGCGCCCCGCGATGCGCCCAGACCCTGGGCAGGGAAAATGCCGTGTTCATGAAGCTCTCCTCCGGCTAAAAGCCGCGCGTAAATTCTTTGCGTGTGATCCGCGCGCCGTCCGATTTTTTTCGCCAAGACCGGGCCACGGCTACCCATTTTCACGCCTGGCCTTGAACGGCCCAAAATGTCCGTTTACAGGAACACGGCGTGCCCGTATGTGATCCTCGCTCCGCGTGGAGCAACTCCCTGGGCCACGGTGCTTGACAACTCCATCAATGATTTCTGCAGGCGATCCGCCTCCGGAGCCCTCGGACCTCTTCTTCCCACTCAAGGCTATCAACAATCAGGCGTCTCCCCGCAATGGGTTTTGCGGATGGCGCAGTAAGGCTGTGTGCATGCGTTTTCGTTCCGTCTCGTTCTGGGGTCCCGTGCTCTCGATTGTCCTCATTGGTGCGGCTTTGCGATTCCTGAGTCAAGAATTAAGCCAGGTCAGCTTTGCGCAGATCTGGTCCGCCCTGACCTCCATGCCCAGCCGGACGCTGCTGCTCGCAGGGGGTCTGGCCGTGCTCAATTACATGGTTTTGGCCGGATACGAGCTCTTCGCCTGCCGCTACGCGGGCGTTCCCCAGCCCCTGCAGCGCATCGCCATCTCCTCCTTCATCGGCAACGCCTTCGCAAACACCCTCGGGTTCTCCTTCCTCTCCGGGAGCTCGATCAAGTTCCGCCTCTATTCCGCCTGGGGATTGTCCGCCGCCGATGTGGGCCGAATCACCATCTTCACCACAGTCAGCCTGTGGCTCGGATTGGTCGGACTGGGCGGGCTGGCCCTGATCGCAAGCCCTGAGACCGGCCAGCTCCTGGCTCTGGGCAGCGACATCGCCGGGGCCGGATTGGCCGCCATCCCGCTCCTGTACATACTCGTATCCTTTCGCTGGAAAAACCCGGTGTCGCTCTTCGGGTTTCACATCCCCGCTCCGGGACCACGCATGGCCGTGGTGCAGGTGGCGTTTTCCGTCCTGGATTGGTGCCTCTCCGGTCTGATCCTGTATGTGCTGCTGCCGGGAGATCCCGGACTGTCGACCTTCTTCACCCGGTTCATGCTGGCCCAACTGGCCGGGGTCATGAGCCAGGCTCCGGGAGGAGTGGGCGTCTTCGAGACAGCCTTCATGCTGCTGACTCCGGACGCTGCGGACAATGGGCCGCTTTTTGCCGCGCTCGTCGCCTTCCGGGTCATCTACTACATACTGCCTCTGCTGCTGGCCGCCATTGTCCTGGCCGTGCGCGAGGTGTTCGAGACCGTCCCCGTGCTGCGGCTCCTGACGCACGCCGGCATGCGCTGGAGCGCAACACTGGTGCCGCAGATCCTGGCGGCGGTCACGTTCACCGCCGGGGCCATCCTGCTGCTGTCCGGGGCCACGCCAGCCTTGGAATGGCGCATGTCCTGGCTGATGAGCTATCTGCCCGGCCCCGTGGTCGGCGGTTCGCACTTTGTGGGCAGCATCATCGGGGTCTGTCTGCTGTTTCTGGCCAGGGGCATTCAGCGTCGTCTGGACGTGGCCTATCATCTGACCGTCGTCATGCTGGTCCTCGGCATACTGGCCGCCCTGCTCAGAGGCGGTGACTACGAGGAAGCCACCGTCCTCGGCTGCACGCTGCTCGCCTTCGTGCCGAACCGCCGGCGATTCTCCCGCCATTCGAGCATGTTTTCCGACCGTTTCACACCGGGCTGGCTCGTGGCCATGACGCTTGTGCTGGTGGCCACCACAGGACTGGTCGCCTATTCCTACCATCGCGGCAGTCACACCGAGGAATTCTGGCTGACCTTCACCATGGACGGCTCCATCCCCAACGTGGTCCGCGCCTGGGTCGGCGCAGGGTTCGCAGGACTGTGCCTGGCCGTCATGCGCCTGCTGGCTCCGGCCCCATACCGGCCCGCGCCGGTTTCGCGGGAGGAATCCAACCTGGTGCGCGACATCGTCGCCACCAGCGCGCACACCCGCGCAAATCTGGCCCTGCTGGGCGACAAGATGTTCATGACCAGCCAAAGCCGGGAATCTTTCCTCATGTTCGGCGTCACGGGGAGGACCTGGGTCACCATGGGGCCACCCATCGGTCGCGAAGAGGACGCGCAGGAGCTGATCTGGCAGTTCCGCGAGGCCTGCGACCGGCATTGTGGACGCCCGGTGTTCTACGGCGTGCCCCAGGACCGGCTGCACCTCTTCTGGGACACGGGGCTGAGCCTGCTGAAGATCGGAGAAGAAGCCATCGTCGATCTGCCTTCTTTCCATCTGAACGGAGCCTCCCGGCAGGGGCTGCGCTACAAGAAGAACAACCTGGAAAAGAACGGCTGCGTCTTCGAGGTCATCCCCCCGGCAGGCTTCTCGGACATCAGGGACGAGGTCCGGGCCATCTCCGATGCGTGGCTCGCGCTCAAGAATGCCCGTGAAAAACGGTTTTCGCTGGGCTGTTTCGATCCCGAGTATCTGGCCCGCTTTCATACGGCCGTGGTGCGGCAGGATGGCAGGATTCTCGCCTTCGGCAACGTCTGGATGGGTGGCCGGACCGAACTGGCCATCGACCTGATGCGCTTCGTGCGCGGGGCGCCGCGCGGCGTCATGGATTACCTACTCTTCATGCTCATGTTCTGGGGGCAACAGCATGGCTTTGCCCGTTTCAACCTTGGCGTGGCCCCCTTCTCGGGGCTTGAGACCCATGCCCTGGCGCCGGTCTGGAACAAGGTCGGCAATTTCCTGTATTCGCACGCCGAGGATTTCTACAATTTCCGGGGACTTCGCAGCTACAAGGAAAAGTTCGGCCCGACCTGGGAATCAAGCTATTTGCTGGCCCCCGGCGGCCTTGCCCTGCCCGGAATCCTGACCGAAGTGGCCGGCTTGGTGGCGGGTGGAATGCGCGGGATGGTGGGAAAATGAAGACACTGCTCTGGCTGCTCCTGCTCATGACCTGCGCCGCCCATGCGGCATTGGGCGCGGCCCTCTCTTTCGGCCCATTCGGGGAGCTCATTCTGCGCGAACAGGAGAAGGATCCCGGCATGATCACGATCCTCCTCTCGGACGCCGAAGGCTGGGGAAGCGTGGAGGAGGAGATGGCGAAGGTCGCCGGAGATGCGGGGGCGCTGGTCATCGGCGTGGACATGAAGCGCTATTTCGCCCACATCGAGGAAAAAAATTACGAGCCCAATGTCTCCCATGAACTGGAGACCATGAGCAAATACGTGCAGAAGACCCTGGCTCTTCCGACGCTGCGGGCTGCGGTCCTGCTGGGGCACGGAGCCGGAGGGGGCGTGGTGTACGCCAGTCTTGTGCAGGCGCCGGCGCAAACCTTTCTGGGCGGCGTCAGTCTCGGTTTCCGGCCAGGGTTGCCTGTGGCCCAGCCCTTCGGCATTGGCCGTGGCCTGCTCTGGAAACGGCTTGAAACCGAAATACGGTATGACGCGGTCACCAACCTCGATCTCTCCTGGACCGTCATCCAGGCCGAGCAGGACCCGGCATTTCCGGAAGCCTCGACCAGGGAATTCATCCGGGGCATGCGCGGCGTGACGCTGCACGGGCTGCCCGGAGCGGGCGACTATGCCGATGCGGCGGCATGGAACGGCACGCTGAGCCAAACGCTCCGGGCCTCCATTGCGGCGCCATCAGCCCAGCCCGACCAGTCCCGGGACATCGCCGATCTGCCACTGATCGAGGTCCCTGCGACGGGTCCGCAGACGGACAGCCTGGCCGTGTTCATCACCGGTGATGGCGGCTGGGCCGGAATCGACAAGGACATCGCGGGGATTCTGGCCAAAAACGGCATCGGCGTGGTCGGCCTCGATTCCCTGCGCTATTTCTGGACCAGGCGCACGCCCGAAGGCGGAGGCGCTGATCTGGCCCGGATCATGCGGTATTATCTGGAGGCCTGGGACAAGAAGCGGGTCATCCTCATCGGCTTCTCCCTGGGCGCCGACGCCCTGCCGCCCATGGCCGCGAACCTCCCGCCGGAGCTGCGCCAGGCGGTGCGGCAAGTGACCCTGCTGGCTCCAAGCAGATATGTGGAACTGGAATTTCACGTCAGCGACTGGCTGCACGACGACGAGGCGGGCCAGGACATCGCCCTGCTGCCCGAGGTGCGCAAGCTTGAACCTGTGCCCATGCTCTGCGTTTACGGCCAGGACGAGGAGCAGTCCCTGTGCATGGACCTGCGCGCGGACGAGGCCACGATCAAATCACTGCCCGGCTCCCATCATTTCAACGGCGAATACTCCAAAGTCGCCGCGCTGATCCTTGAGCACCTGAAACTGCCATGAACCGCCAAAGACTGACGCGCTCACGCCTCGCGCATGGGGCAATGCACGGGCCCTGAGATGCTCTCTTCCTCCTTCTGGCCGGCAGGATCCGAGAGCCTGAACTTGATGCCTTCCAGCTCGTCCAGGTTCTCGAAGAACAGATCGACGATCCTGGGGTCGAACATCCCTCCCCGCTCCTCGCGTATGAACCGCAGCACCTTCTCCCTGGGCCAGGCCGCCTTGTAGACCCGGCCCAGCGACAACGCGTCATAGACGTCCGCCAGGGCGCAGATCCGCGCCAGCAGGCTGATCTCCTCTCCTTTCAGGCCGCACGGGTAGCCTGTCCCGTCCCAGCGCTCGTGATGCTGCAGGGCGATGGCGCGGGCGCTGGACATGAGCTTGCGGTCGGACGTGTGCAGGATGCGCTGCCCGATGACCGTGTGGTGCTTGATCTTCTCGAATTCCGCCGCGGTGAGCTTGCCGGGCTTGTTCAGGATCGCGTCCGGAATTCCGATCTTGCCGATATCGTGCATCGGGGCCGCAGCCTTAAGGAGCGCGATGTCCTCCGTGGACAGCCCGTATTTCTCCCCGAGCAGGGCCGAATAGGCGGCCACCCTGCGCACGTGGTTCGCAGTGTCGTGCGAGCGCGTCTCGATGACATCGCCCAGGGTGGACAGAAGCTCTGTCTGCGTCTCGATCATCTCGCGGTTCAAGTCCATTATTTCGGCATTGCCGAGGTTGATCTTGCGCTGCTTGAGCACGTTCTGGATCAGCAGCGCGATGATCACCCCGAGAATGGCGATGACCACCAGGGCGCTCAGGATGGCGGAGCGATGAACCTCGAAATACGACAGCGGACGGTTCAAAATGACCGCATCCTCCGGCAGGCCGGACATGGGGATGGCGAAGCGCTGCAGCGCCCCGTAATCGTAGGTGTGCCGGTTCACGCCCTGCAACTTGCTGTACGTCGCAGGGGGATTCTTCCCGGCCAGACGATCCACAAGGGTCTGCGCGGCTTTGCGCCCGTGCCCGAAGGCGCTGGTCACGCACCCGCCGACCACGCCCGAATTCAGCTGGAAATCCCAGGCCACGTACACCGGCACCGGAGAGCTGGCGGCGATGGCCTGGGGGATCTCTTCGGCCGTGAACACCTGCCCGGCCGCGTCCTGAAAATAGACCAGCAGGTAGATGAGCTCGCCGGGAACGCGCTGCCGGGCAAATTCGACGAGCTCCTCGCGGGACATGGCGGGCACGACCTCCACCCGGCTGGCCACTGCATGGGTCTGCTGCAGCAGATCCCGCAGGATGGTCTGTCCGGTCAGCGTGCTGTCGATCATGACGAAAATTGTATCTGTGCCCGGATTCTGTTTCAATGCCGCGCCCAGCGTCTCCAGATGCGCCACGCTTTCGATGATGATGTTCATGTCCCCGGCGTTGGCCGGGATGGAACTTATGTCGTTGATGCCGCAGGCCACGATGGGCGTCTGCGGGAACAGCTCGTCCCGGTATCGGGCCACCAGGTCCAAAGCGTGGTCGTCGGTGAGGATGACTCCGTCGAAGCGGGAGCCGGTGTACTTCTCGCGGTAAAGTCGCAGCAGCTGATCAAGATAGGCAGGGGATGACTGGTGCTTGGCGTCCATGTATTCCACGCGGTAACGCCCCCGCACCTCCGGGGCCTGCAGCACCGACACGATCCCGTCATGCAGTTCCCTCGTCCAGGAATAGTCCGGCGCGTAGGAGTGCAGCACCAGCACGTTCGGCCCCGGCCCGTCTTCGGCAGGCAAATCCGACTTCCAGGCGACAAGCAGCACCGCAAGGGTGAGAACAAGGGATAAAAATCGAAGACGCATGGGAGGATTCATGTCCATTTCCTAGCACACCGCGTCCGCAAGCGGCAAGGCGCAAGGCCGCCGGCGCGCCTCTTTGCCGAAGAAAGACGCCCAATATACGCACCATCCCCGATTCCTCTCCGGTTCTCAAATTCGATACCATCCCGCGCATGGATCCAACCACCGTGACTCCGTACTCATAATCATATGTCGGAACGCACGAAAAAGCCCCATACTGAGAACGTGACCATCCGTATCACCGGCCCTGCAAGCAGGAAGGAAGATGCCGTGAGGATGCTCGCGCACCTAGGTTTTGCGATTCAGGAAGAAACTTCGCCCACTCCATGGCGTGAAACATTGGGCTTCCAGAATTCGGAGTTGCCGGGCGTATTTCTGGCCGGAGCCCGTCATCGCGAAGGGATGACCCAGGAGCAGCTGGCCAAGGCCACGGGCATTCCACGCCGGCATCTCTCCGAAATGGAAAACAACAAGCGCCCCATCGGCAAGCAGAACGCCCGCAAGCTGGCCGAAGCCCTGCATGTCGATCCCAGACGCTTCCTGTCGGCCTGATCCGGTGATACCAGGAAACTGAAAAATGACCGCGAGGGTTACGGACATGATCTCTTTCCCCGTTGGGCGACCGTGAGCAAGCGGCCTGCCCTTCTCCACTTCCACGGCACGCTCGCCGACCTGCTGAGCCGGGACGACCACGGCCCGGACGCGAGAGGCACGGTGAGCTACCCGGTCACGCGCCGCGCCTCCATCAAGGACGTGATCGAGGCACTGGGTCCGCCCCACACCGAGGTCGGAAGCATCGAGGCCGACGGGCGCGAGGTCGGCTTTGACCACCTGCTCGAACCCGGCGAAAAGATGGACATCCGGCCCCTCGCGACCCCCTTCGAGGTGCTGCGCCCTTCGCTCCTGCGCCCCGACCCGCTGACGCGAATCGCCTTTACGGTGGACGCCAACGCGGGCCGGCTGGCGACCCTGCTCCGGACGCTTGGCTTCGACACGGCCTACGACCAGACAATGGACGACGCGCCGCTGGCCGAACTGGCCGTACGGGAGAGCCGCATTCTGCTCACCAAGGACCGAAGTCTCCTCAAACGCTCCCTGATCGTGTTCGGGTGCCTGATCCGCACGGACGACCCGCACGGGCAGCTTCGCGCGGTCCTGCGCCTGTTTGATCTGCGCCCGCCCTACCACCTCTTCAGCCGCTGCCTGCCCTGCAACGCCCTGCTCGAGCCCGTGCCCAAGGCCGAGATCATGCACCGCCTGCTGCCGCTGACCAGGCGTCACTACTCCGATTTTCACCACTGCCCGCACTGTGACAAGCTCTATTGGCCCGGCTCCCACCACGATCGCATGCGGGAACGCATCGAAAACATGTGCCGCGAGCTCTTCATGGATAGCGGAGGATTGAAGACCGCCCCTCAGCCCCGGTAAGCAAAATCCACCGGAATGAACTGGGGGCCCTGATGCCGAAAATTATCACCGCCTATCAGGCAAGGAAAAAGTCATGAGTCGAATTTTACAAAGCGCGCGAGAGGCCCTGGCCATTGCCAAAGACGAACTGGACCCAGCTGAATACGCCGTTCATGTGCCGGAGAACATCGACGCGCGTGAAAACCTCAAAAAGCTGGAGGATATGAAGCCCGGAAATTCCGATCACGCCCGCGCGGATCACGCCGAACAAGAAGCTCAATAATCATCCTCCGGGTGAATCCCCTGGGCCAGGAGCTGGTTGATCTCCTCGACGACCGCGGGAACACCTTGAATGTCTTCCACGACGAAATGGGCTCCCGCGACCTGCATCCGCGTGGCTATGGAATGCTGGCGCCTGGCGAGCGCAGCAGGATCCATCTCCTGAACTTCATCGTGAGACAGTCCCATTTCATTACCTGATGTCGTGACCGCAACGGTCCACATGCCCGCGTTGAGTCCTTCAAGTATGTCATGAACCGTGTCTCCGACCTTGACCATGGATGCCATGGGATAGACCCCAAGCTCCATTGCATTTCGCAAGCACATCCACGGGTGAGGACGGCCTGCGGGAACATCGGACGCGCACACCACGCAATCCGGCCAGTATCCGAGTTTGGCGGCCTCGGCCCGCATGTGATTCGTGACAACACTATTGTAGCCGGTCGTGGAGCCAATGCGCAGTCCCATGCCGCGCAAGGTGGACACGGTGTTCAAAAGACCCGGCACAAGGGTGGAGTGTTCCGGGAGAGCGCTGATCCTGAGCTCTTCAAAATGCTGGTACATCTCAAGAAAATCAGACTCCACCGGCTCCTTTCCATAGATGGCCGTCCACAGATTCCTGATGCGGGGTATTGCGCCCATGACCCTCAGATGCTCCATCTTGTCCAGCCCCATGGATGCACGGACTTCCTCGTATGTCGGCTCAATGAAGCGGGTGCGGAATACTTCCCGAAATGCCATGATCGGCCCGATGCAGCCGTAATCCACTGCGGTTCCGGCCCAGTCCAGCACCGCTGCCTTGAGGGGACCGTAGAACGGTGTCTTGCGCGTTGTTTTCATGACATCCCTCGAAAATCGGTTGGTTCGACGATTGTACAAAACCGATGATGCGCCAGCGGGCTGTGGCAAGATGCCCCCTGGCGCATATCGGAGAGGAGGATCCTATTCCTTGATATCCTTCAACAAAACTTCAAGATTCTTTTGCACCTTGATAAAAAGGTCGGCCGTCTGTGCACGGTTGAGAACAAACATGGGACTGCCGCTCTGCTCCATCAATTCCTTGACCCTGGCGGAATTGAACATGTCCACAAAGGCCTTTTCACACATGGCGACAACCGCCGCATCAGTGCCCTTGGGAAGGAATATGCCCCGATAATTCACGCTGGAGTTGTCAACCTCGATGCCTTCCTCCAAAAACGTGGGAACATCGCTGATAAAACTGTGCCGCTGCATATCAGCGATGGCCAGGATGTTCACAAATTCGCGATTTCGATACGCATCGGCCAGATTGTTGAACCCGGCCATGACCTTTGCACCCATGACGCTCTGCATGGCCGGCGTTCCACCCTGCTCCGGAACGTAGGTCAGGGTGATGCCTTCAGCCTTGGCGAGCTGCAACATGGCGATGTGATGACCAACATAGAGGCCGGCGCCATTTACCGTGACCTTGCCGGGGTTGGCCTTGGCAAAGGCTACCAGATCCTTGACTGTCTTGAAGGGGCTGTTCTTGGGAACGATGAGCACTGCCGGGTCCGCGCCCCAGGTGGCAACGGGCTCGAAGCTGTCCACGGAAAACTTGGAATCCTTGTATATAAGGCTCTGCGCGATGAAGTGCGGAGCATTATAGGTGCTCATCCAATAACCGTCCTTGGCCGCCTTTTCGGCAAACCAGTTCCAGCCCACTCTTCCACCCGCGCCGGGCTTGTTGATGATAACAACCGGCTGGCCAAAGAATTTTTCCTCCGAAGCCATGGTCGTCACGATGCGGGCCTGAAAGTCGGTCGCGCCTCCGGGAGGATACGTCACAACCATGGACAGGGGCTTGTCGGGATACGCTGCCAGCGCAGATCCGGAAAATCCGCACAACACCAGGGCCAAGAGACACAATGGGAACAGAAGCTTCTTCATAATTCCTCCAAATGACAGGTTGTTCATAGTGCTATACCACTCGGAATCACCACTCCGAGCATGACGCTGAAGAGAAGGTAAACCACGGCCATGAAGACCAGAGCGTAAAGGGTTTTTCGCACCGCGCCACCCAGGGTCGGCTTGGCGGGATCAAGCACAAGCAGGCACAAGAGAAAGAATAGAAAGCCTGACAGATAAAAACCGATTGCCTCCATGCAAAAGATGTAAGCGCCCATCATGACCAGGGCGAAGCCCACGCGGACCAGGGGGAAAGGCGTCAATCCGCCCTTGATTGGAATGGACCAGCGCAAAAAGGTGGGCCAGTGAATGGGTCTGATCTTGTGCAGGTAGACCCAGAGCTGAAAGGCGTTGATGGTTGCGAGAGCGAGCATCAAGTAACAGATGTATTTCGGAAACATCTTGGCGTCAGCTATCGATATGTCGCGCAGCATGTAGAGTGCGACGATCGGAATGGAAAACATCACTGTCGTTTCCAGAATTCGCTTGCGTGCGTTTATCATTGCATTTTACTCCTTACGCCTGTGACAAGGAAGGAACATTGTTTCTCGCAAGCTTGTACTCGCTGTAAACGCTCCATACAATCGAGATTACGCAGAGAGAGATGACTACAAGATTGACTCCTCCAGTGAAAAAGTAGCTCATCAAGCCATCACTCGTTTGTGCAATAATTTTTCCTCGACTGAAGTTGTCCTCCGCGAGTGGTCCAAGTATCAAACCAAGAACTACAGGTGCGGGCGAGAACGAATTCCTGCTGCTGAGATACATGAGCAGTCCGAGAGTAAACATGATGATGACATCATCCATGCTGTTCTGGACGCTGTAGGAACCGTACACGCAGAGCACGGTCACGGCGGCGACCATGAATATGTTGGGGATGTTCATCACGACATGCGAGTAGCGTGCGATCATGATGCCGAATATTGCCATGAAGAATTGCGAAACGACCATGCTGGCGATGAAGGTGTAGGCCACATCCGCGTGCTTGGTGAACAGCTCCGGACCGGGGAAGAGACCATGAATCAGCAACCCCCCAAGCAGCACCGCGGCGGTGGGACTGCCGGGAATGCCCATGGTCAGGAGCGGGATCAGGGCCGGGCCGACGGTGGCGTTGTTGGACGATTCCACCGAGATGACCCCCTCGGGCATACCGGTGCCGTAGAGTTCCGGCGTCTTGGACATCTTCTTGGACTGGTCGTAGGCGATGAGTCCCGCAACCTGACCGCCAGCCCCGGGGATCGCCCCGATTATCGAACCCACGACAGACCCCATCAGCCATTGCTTCGGGTGCCGCAATGTCTCAAAAAAAGCCGCTCTGAGAATTCCCTTCTGGGGCTTGAAAGACTTCTTCTCCAGAATTTGACCAAGAGTTTCCACTAGGGTGAATATCTGCGGAATGGCGAAGAGACCGATCAACGCCGGGATGATGGAGATTCCTCCAGTGAGCATGTCCGAGAAGACGAAGCGCTCCACCCCGTAGACCGGGTTTTCACCGATACAGCTGATGAGCAGGCCGAACGCCCCCGCATAGAGGCCCTTGACCACCGTGCCGGAGGAGAGACCCGCGATGACCGTGACTCCGAAGATCGCAAGCCAGAACAGCTCCGCCGGTCCGAACTCCATGGCCATGCGTGCGATGGGCGGGGTGAAGAGAATCAGCACGGCAACCCCGAAAAGCCCGCCCACGCCGGAACTGAAAAAGGACAGGTACAGGGCCCTCTCGGCCTGGCCCTTCTTGGCCATGGGATGACCGTCGAACATTGTCGCGATGTTCGACGGCGCTCCGGGAATGTTGATGAGAATGGCGGTGATGGAGCCGCCGGCAACGGCCGCCGTATAGACCGCCCCGAGCAGGATGAGCCCGTCCGCAGGCTGCATGTGAAACGTGAAGGGCACCAGGAGCGCCACCGCCATGGTGGGACTCAACCCTGGCGCCGCGCCCATGAGGATGCCCCCGATGGCTCCCCCGACCATGAGCATGACCTTTATCGGCGTGAAGCAGGCAAAGAAATATGTTAGAAAATCCATGCAATACCTCCAAAAGCAGGAGTTATCTTCGTGACAGGGAGGGGTTTCTTCCACCCCGCCCTGATTTCAAGTTGTCAGGTCATGAGCTCGCGCAGCAACGGCCCGATCAGGCTCGGTTTTTTGGCGACCAGGCCTCCGGCCATGGTCAGCGCGTCCACCTTGGCCTCCACTGTGCCCTTGCTGCCGGTGACAATGGCGCCTGCATGGCCCATGCGCTTGCCCTTGGGAGCGGTTCGGCCACCAATGAAAGCGACCAGCGGCTTCGAAAAGACTCCGCTCTCCATGGCTTCGGCCACTTCCTCTTCCATGGTCCCCCCAAGCTCGCCGATGATGACCACGCCGTCCGTGTCTGGGTCAGCCTGGTACAAGGGGAGGATCTCGGCGAAGCGCGTCAGAGGCACCGCGTCGCCGCCGACGCCCATGAGCGTGGAGACCCCGAACCCGGCCTTGACCACCTCGGCCGTGACCTCGTTGGTCAGCGAACCGCTGCGCGTCATGACGCCGATGCGGCCCGGCTTGTAGACCCGCTCGATCCAGTAGGGCAGGACGCCCATCATGGCCTTGCCGGGGGAAATTACGCCCGACGTGTTGCCGCCGACGACCATGGCTCCGCAGGACAGAGCTGCGCTGCGGATCTGCAGCAGCTCGTGCAGGGGGATGCCGTCGGCGATGGTCACGATCTTGCGGATGCCCGCGTCCAGGGCCTCGAAAATCGCATCCTTGGTGAACGCCGGAGGTACGAAGAGCATGGCCGTGTCGGCTTCATGATCACGCATTCCACGGCGGATGGTGTGGTAGATCGGAATCCCCTCAACCTGCTGCCCTTCTTTGCCCGGGGTGACGCCGAAGACCACGTTGGTCCCCATGTCCTGCATATGCTTGGTCCAGTAGCTGCCCTCCTTGCCGGTGGCGCCCTGAACCAGGACTCTGTTCGTGCTGTCGATAAAGATGCTCATGACGCCCTCCCTGCGGCGATATCCACGGCCCGCTGGACTGCCTCCTCGGTTTCGGACAGGGGAGTCAGCCCCAGGCTCCTGATGATTTCAAACGCTTCCTCCTCGTTCGTCCCGCGGATGCAGGTCACAATGGGAATGGAGGGCTTGAACCTGGCCACGGCATCTGCCAGACCCTTGGCGATGACGTCGGCCCTGGCCACCGTGCCGAAGGTCACGATGAGAATGACCTTGGCGCGGGTGTTCTTGAGGCAAAGCTCCATCGCGTCCACGGCCCGGGTGTAGTTGGGGCCGCCGAACTCCAGATAGTTGGCCACGGTGCCGCCCGCGTAGTTGATGAGGTCGAAAACGGTGGTGGTCAGGCCCGCGCCCGCGCACATGAGGCTGATATCCCCGTCGAACTGCAGATACGGGATGCCGGCCAGGGCGGCCTGGTATTCCACCTCGTGCTCGTAATGATCCCTGGTGACCTCATAGCCCGGCTGTCTGGACATGGAGTTGTCGTCGATGATCAGCTTGCCGTCGCCAGCCAGGAAGACATCCCCGTCCGTCAAAAAGAGCGGGTTGATCTCGATGAGCTCCGCATCGAACTTGCGGAACGCCTGATACAGGGAGGAGAGGATCTTGTTGAAGGCCTTGGCCCGATCTCCGACAAGGCCAAGCCCGAAGGCCGTGTTGCGGAGGTGGAATCCGGACAGACCCTGGTCGAGGTCGACCATCTGGGTGACGATCTTTTCCGGGGCGGTGGCCGCCAGCAGTTCTATGTCCACGCCGCCTTCGGCGCAGGCCAGGATGACCGCCTTGGACCTGGCCGCATCCACGGTGATGGCCAGATAGAGTTCGTCCTTGAAATCGACGGCACCCTCGACGAGCACTCTGCGCACGCCCTTTTCTTCAAAAAGGAACCGGGCATATTCCCTGGCTTCGTCATTGGTCCTGACCAGCCTCACAAGTCCGGCCTTGCCGCGGCCACCCTGGAGCACCTGAGCCTTGATGACGCACGGGAGACATATGTCCTTCAGCGCATTCGAAACCTCTTCCGGACTCTCCACGAGCACGCCACTTGGCACGGGAATGCCGCACTGCCTGAAGGCATCCTTGGCCTGGAATTCAAAAAGTTTCATGGCTACCTCCTGCTCATGGGATGCTGCCCAAGTCGGGCGAAGAATTCGCCCCAGACTGCCTCTTCGGAGAACGCTCTGGCCGGGCGAGGCTCGTTGACCCAGGTGACGTTCAGGAAGTGCTTGTAGTGAATGTTCTCCGTGGTGCTGTTCTTGCCCCAGGTGCCGCACCCCAGGGTTGCCGTGGGCGGCATGGAGTTCATGGCGTGTCCGCCGTTGGCGGCCGCCATCGGCTGGCGGACCGTGATCCGGCTGGTCAGCATGGTCTGCCCCATGCGCTCGATGTATTCGGGGTTGAATGTGTGGATACCCATGGAGTGGCCGCGACCATACCGGTTGGTGATGGCCGTGATCTTTTCGAGGGCCTCCTCGAACGTTTCGTAGACAAAGACGGTCAGCACCACGCTCATCTTTTCATCGCAGAACTTGTCCTGCACCGCAGGCTCCTCGCCCAGGACGACCAGCATGGACGTATCCTCGGGCACATCCAGGCCCGCGTCCGTTGCGATCCTGAAGGCGGACTGGGCGACGATCTTGCCGTTCAAGGCCAGCTTGCCCTTGTCGCTCGTCTTCCACATCCAGTCCTTCAGCCGGGCCTTCTCCTCGGGTGAGCACACGTACCCCTTGTTGGCCTTGACCTCCGTCAGCACCTCTTCAAGCGCGCTGCGGTGAACAATTATGGAATTTTCCGAGGAGCAGGAGGTGGCGTAATCAAAGGTCTTGCTGGCGGTGATCATGCTCACGGCCTGCTGCACGTCGGCGTCTTCGGCGATGATGCACACCGCGTTGCCCACGCCCACGCCGTAGGAAGGCGTACCGCTGGAATAGGCCGCGCGGACCATGGGACCGCCGCCGGTGGCCACCACCAGATCGCACCGCTGCATGAGCTCGGCGGTGGAGGGGATGTCCGCGTCGTCGTAGATCTGGACCAGGTCTTCCGGCGCGCCGATCTGGCGCAGTCCGGCGCGCATGAATTCGATGGCCAGCGTGCTGGACTTGCGTGCCCGACTGCTGGGCCGGAAGATGACCGCATTGCGACCCTTGAGGATGGCCACGGCCTTGGTCCCGGCGGTGGCGGTTGGATTGGTGGCGGGCAGAATTGCGCAGACCAGGCCCACCGGCTTCGCATACTTGGAGATGCCCGTCTCTTCGTCGCGCTCCATGAGGCCTACGGAAACCTTGCCGAGGATTCCCTCCACCGCCCCGCCGACCTTGCGCTTGTGCTTGACAACCTTGCTGTCGTAATTTCCGTAACCGGTCTCTTCGACAGCCAGCTTGGACAGCGCATGGACGTTATCGTCATTGTACAAAGCCCACCCGATGGCGAGACAGACATCGTCTATCTGCTCCTGCGTATAACCGGCCACCTGCTCTTGCGCCTTTCGACCGGCATGAATGAGTTCATCTACTCTACTCATTGTCTTTCTCCTGACTGTTGCATGCTTTTTCATCCTGCCCCCTCCGGCCACCTCTTTGGATGAAATGGCCGAAGGGGCAAACAGTGCCTAGATTCCAGGAAAATGCTTCTTGTCCAGGTGCTCGTACTTCGGCAGATACCGCGTTGGCAGGGCCAATGCGTCGCGCCGGAAAGGCGGGGCCAGACGGGTGCCGTCAGTCATGACTTCGATGACCGCGGGGCGCCGGTTCTTCCTGGCCGCGTCCAAGGCCTCGGCCAGATCCTTCTGGGTGTTGACCCGATACCCATCGGCGCCCATGGCCTCGGCGATCCTGGCGTAGGAGTTGGACCAGATGTCCGCTCCGACAAACCTGTTGTTGTAGAAATCAACCTGATTCTTCTTCTCCGCGCACCATGCGCCGTTGTTGTACACGGTGGCTATGACCGGAAGGTTGTATTGGACCGCCGTCGGCACCTCGAAGAGGCTCATACCCCATGCGCCGTCACCGACAATGGAGACGACCGTGTCTTCCGGAAAGGCCAGCTGCGCTCCGAGGCTCGCCTGATATGCGAATCCCGTGTTGCCGAAGGTCAGTGTCGCCACATGACGCTTGGGCTGGTTGAAGCGCAGATAGCTGTTGGCCGTGGAGGAGGTGTTGCCGATGTCCGTCGTGGCGATGGCGTTGGTCTCGGTGATGAACTTGCCCACGATTTCCAGGGCCTTGCGCGGATGCATCTGACCTTCGGGAGTGGGCTCGTCCGCAATGGCGGCGATCTCCTTGTACCAGTCGGCAAGCTCCGCCTTGACCAGATTGTACGTACCGGAGAGATCCTTTCTGGCCGGAACCGCGGCGCGCAATCTGCTGAAAAGCTCTTCGGAAGCATCCTTGGCGTCGGCGCAAAGCCCCACCGCCACCGGATGCGTCTTGGCGATATGCCGGGGATTGATGTCGATCTGCACGATCTTGGCGGTCTTCGGAAAGTAGTTGATGTCGTACTGCGGCAGGGTGCCGAAATAGGACAGACGTGTGCCCACGGCCAGGATGACGTCGGCCTTCTGCAGGATGCGCATGGCCGCCTTGGAGCCCATGTAGCCGATTGGTCCGGTCCACAGCGGATGCTCGTAGGGGAATGCGTCATTGTGCATGTACGTCGTGGCGACGGGCGCGCCGAGATGTTCGGCCAGAGCCTTGATGGTGCCTATGCAGTCGGCGTCGACCGCGCCGCGACCCGAGACGATGACCGGGTTCCTGGCGTTCTTGAGCACCTCCACCGCGGCGGCGAAGTGTTCGGGATTGCCGATGCCGCCGGGGGCTACGCGGTACTGGGAGGGATGCAGGATGTCTTCGTCCAGTTCCCCGTAAAAATAGTCTCGCGGTATGTCGACGAGCACGGGGCCACGTTCGGCGTAGGCGATGCGAAAAGCCGTGCGCAGTATGTCTGCCGCGCGCCTCGGATGCGTCACCCGCAACGAGGCCTTGGTGATCGGCTTGAAGATGTTCCAGGTGTCACACTCCTGAAACCCGTCCCATCCGACGGAGATCGTGCCCGCGCTGGGCGAAAGCACGACCATGGGCGTATGGGCCATGTTGGCCGTGGCCACTGCCGTGACATAGTTCGTGATGCCAGGGCCGTTCTGCCCGATGACCACGCCTGCCTTGCCGGTCAGGCGGCCATAGGCATCGGCCATGTGTCCGGCGGTCTGCTCATGGCGCACAGAGATGAAGTCTATCCCTGCGGCTGGAAACAGATCGAGAAGATCCATGAAGGCAGAGCCGAGAATCCCACTGACGTGGCTTACTCCCTCCTGGACCAGTACCTCTGCCATTGCTTCGCTCGGTGTCATTTTAGGCATGGAATTTCGCTCCTTTGCATATGATTAAATTTTTGGTTTTCACCCAAATCATATCCAGCAAAGCAACGGTCGAGCCAACCGAAGACACGAAGAATGCCGAAACCCCAGGAACCAAGGCGGTTCGGGAGACAATGGATTTTTCAAGACAATATCTGCGTCGCTTTGTCACTCGATTGCAGTGTTCTCGAGCGCCCGAGTGTATGGGCACGCAGACACTTTTCCCATATGACTTAACCAGCTGATATTTTGACTTGTTTCAGCAAGACAACCCGCCACGAGACCAGCAGCCTTGCTCATGCCTTGGCATTGCTGAAAATATAACAACAAAAACAGATCGTTAAAATAAAACTCCAAAGTGTCCAGAAATCAAGACACATGACGGACACCACATGTCTTGCCATCCATACACTTTGATCTGGACAAGGCAGTCACCGCAGGGCATGGCGGAGTCAATAGGCACCCAGCCCCGTCTAACGTCGAAAAGGATTGCACAAAGCCAATATGACAAAGCTCACTGACAGCAAAATTTTTGAAAGCATTCATGAAAAGATCCTCGATTCGCTTCATGTCGGAATATATCTTTGCGATATTGATGGAAAAATAATATATATCAATGATGCATATGCCGAAATACTCTGCTCTTCAAAAAACAATATTTTAAACAGGAATATTGTTGATGTCATACCAAAAACAAGAGCTTTGAAAGTAATGCAGTCAGGGAATAAAGAAATTGGCGATTTCTGCATAATCGGAGAGGGAGAAGCCAAGAACACGACTATCGTCAACAGAATTCCCATGAGCGATGAAAATGGCACTGTGCTCGGCATGGTCTCCATGTGCATGTTTCGAAATCCGAATGAACTGAAAAAATTGGCGGAAAAAGTTGAACAATTGGACAACAAGGTCAATTTTTACAAAAGACGGATACAGAGCGCGCTTTCAGCGCGATATACGCTGGACAGCATTCTTGGCGAGAGCACCCCGCTTACCCTGGCCAAAAGCCGGCTGGTCAATTTCGCCAAAACCGACTTTCCCGTCCTCATCCAAGGCCCAACCGGAACGGGCAAGGAGCTCTTCGCCAACGCCCTCCACTCCGAGAGCCCTCGAAAAAACGGCCCTTTCGTCGGCATCAACTGCGCGGCGGTGCCCTTCGAGCTGTTTGAATCCGAGCTCTTCGGTTACGCTGGCGGAGCCTTTTCCGGCGCCAACAAGGAAGGCAAGGTCGGCCTGATTGAACTTGCGGACAATGGGACGCTTTTTCTGGACGAGATCGGGGACATGCCCCTGGCGGCGCAGGCGAAATTGCTTCGCGTTTTGGAAGAAAAGACCGTGTACAGGGTTGGATCGACCAAAGCCCACGCGGTGGACTTTCGCCTGGTTGCGGCCACGAACCGGAATCTCGACGACATCGTGGCCCAGGGAAGTTTTCGCGAGGACCTGTTCTACCGCATCAGCGCCCTGCCCCTGCAGATTCCCTCGTTGTCCGAGCGCGCCTTTGACATTCCGGTCATCGCAAGGGCCCTTATTGCGAGAATGGGCAAGGATGACCTGATCATCACCCCGGAAACCATGGAGACGCTCATTGCCTACGACTGGCCTGGAAACATTCGCGAATTGCGCAACGTGCTCATTCGGGCGGTCAGCGTTGGCGACGGACGCAAGATTCACGTCCAGGATCTGCCCCCAACTCTCACGTCACCAAATCGGGCAGGATGGAAAGCCACCCCCGGACCCGAGGCAGCTGCGGGCACAACCGCCTGCCCGGACCAACAACCATCAACCCAGGCATCGGGAAAAACCATCGAAGGCTTCAGCCCGCCGCTGGCATCTCTCCACGTAATGAACGCGAACGCGGAACTTTCTCTCATCCGCCAGGCCCTTGAGGCGAACAATGGCAACATGGCCAGAACTGCAAAGCATCTCAATATTTCAAGAGCCACTCTGTATGAAAAATGCAAAAAATACGGAATAAAAAGAAAGGACTCCGCACCTTGAGAGGCCACGCAAGGCGCCAGCACGAGTGTTGATCGCCGCATGCTGAAACGCGACAAGGCCGGATCATGGAATTTGTGGTGGAGAACATGCGGGGCGCTGCTCCGTCCCGCACGCTGTGGTCATCTTTTTATGGAATGGGGGATCTTCATGACCGACCCGCTGCATGCCGAACGAGGCTTACGCCGATCCGCCGCGCCGTACACGGAAGCCGATCTGCCGCTCGATGGCGGACGGATCTATCACCTGCAGGTCAAGCCGGAGCAGGTCGCGCCCGACATCCTGCTGGTGGGGGACCCCGGCCGCGCCGAATTCATCGGCTCCACCCTGCTGTGCGATCTGGAGCTCGAACACGAACACAGGGGGCTGGTCACGGTTACCGGGACCTCGCAAATCACGGGGAATCGGGCCACGATCATCTCCCCGCTCAAAACCACGGTCACGACCTCCGGGATGGGCACCCCGTCCCTGGAGATCGTGCTGAATGAACTCGTCGCGCTGCACGAGATCGACTTCGCGACGCGCACGCGCAAACCCGATTTTCCAAGACTGCACGTCATACGGGTCGGCACGTCCGGCGCGCTGCAGGCATCGACGCCGCTCGGCACCCCCATCATCACCTCCTACGCGATCGGGATGGACAACACCGGCCTGTTTTACGAGACGCCCTGCCCGGACGAACACTGCGGGCGGCTCGAACAGGAACTGGCACAGCTTGTCAGCGGCTCCATGAGCACCGCATCGCGCTTTCATGGCAAGATCCACCCCTATGTCGCCCGCGCCGAACCGGCCATGGCCGCTGCCCTGCTGGAGGCCGCGGCGCGCCTCGGAGTGCCGGCCAAACTTGGCCTGACGGTCTCCAGCAGCGGCTTCTTCGCCCCCCAGGGCCGGGACGTGTCACGGCTGAGGCCCAGCGCGCCGGAACTCGACCGCGTCTTTGCCGAACATGATCCGGGAGTGGGCGGCCAGCGCATCGAAAACATGGAGATGGAGGCGAGCTTCCTGCTGCACTTCCTGGGCGGACTCGGCCACTGGGCGGGAGCCATCTGCCCGGCCATAGCCAACCGCCGTCAGGACACCTTCGACCACCGTTATCTGGATGCCGTTGAAGCTGCGACACGAGTGGCGCTGCTGGCCCTGGCCGAGCTGAGAAGCCTCCGTCCGGGTACGGGGATGCGGCAAAGCGGAGGAGCCTGAAATCTGCGGAAATGGATCGACGGGTTCACCGCGCACGAATGGATATTGTATGATCGGAACCGGGCGAGGAAGAGTCAGCGGGCCTTTGGAGAAGGGAAAGTGCCCTGCTTTTTCAGGGCGGGAAGGTCATGAAGCCGAAGCTTTTTGCGGAGCGTTTTCAGCGGGAGGACTCATTTTCGGGAAGCGGAAGCGTCACCAACCAGGGATGATGATCTTCGTCATCTGCGCAAGCAATACACGCCCCCACTGTAGAGGAGCAGCACGCCGCCAAGGCCGATGCTGGCTGTACTGCCGGCAAAGCAACCCAAAAAGCCCACTGCGCCGACCACCATCGGAAATGATTTATAGACTCTTTCGGGCAACCAGACTCTCATGAGATCCTCACTGTCAATACGTGGATATGAAATGCAAGCACGTCGCATATACGAGAAACACCTGCATTTACTAGCAGCATTATCATGTGCATGCAAGTAGAATTGAATTAAAATATGAAATGTCTACGAATGAAAAAAAAATGACCAGGAAGAAGCGGAAAGAATTTTGTGGAATTGATATAAAGCAGTAATGAGATTCATTCCTCACATGAAAGAGAGGTTATACCGCTCTTTCACATAAGAAATGGAATCGATGAATATGCATAAAACGAGATGATCTCGCGGCGGAGCAGGCCCACAAGACCGATGTTTCTCCTGGATAACGTAGGGAGGCCTGTACCCCGGAACCACGCCTTCAATGAAAGAATCACGCCAAACTTGATCGTCTATTTAAATCGAAGCACTTGTATTCAACACCGGATCATCGTTCAGCCCTTGACTCAAAACTGTCCGGTCCCGTCGGATTCCCGGACCCGGTCGCACAGTCGTCGTGGCCGCATGCGCCCGTTACAGGCCAATCAAATCCAAACGCACAGGATGCTGCATTCGTTCGAGTAGTCCAACCAGGCCGGACACCCCTGAAGTCCGACCCGGTCAGATCTTCTCCAGCAGCACTCGGGCCGCCGCGTATTCGGTGAAATCCTGGGTCCGCTTCAAGAGCCCGGTCAACAGCGTGCGCGCCTCGGCCGTCTGCCCTTCGTCGGCCAGGGTCTGGGCCAGGTGGTAGGTCACGGACGGGTCCTCGGGCAGGAGCTCGTGGGCCTTGCGCAGAAACTGCAGGGCCGCGCCCTTGTCGCCCAGGCGGTAATGCACCCAGCCCAGGGTATCGAGGGAAGAGGGGTCGCCGCTGGCGCTGGCCTTGGTGGCCAGGGCGAGGGCCTCGACCAGCTCCTGCTGGCTTGGCGCTTCGGCGGAGACCAGCAGGTAGGCAAGGTTGTTGGCGGCGGGCTGCAGGTCCGGATGGCGTTCCAGGAGCCTGCGGTAGATGGCCTCGGTCTCGACCCTCTCCCCGCCAAGCTGCAGAAGCCGCCCCAAAAGCAGCGCATCGGGCACGGAATCCGGATTCTTGGCCAGGGCCGCGCGGCTCTCGGTGATGGCCACATCCTTGCGCCCCGTGGACGCATAAAGTCCGGCCAGACGGCTGGACGGGACCGCCCAATCCGGCGCACGCCGCTGGGCTTCGCGAAATGCCGCTTCGGCGCCCGCGGTGTCGTTCATGTGCAGGGCCGTGCGGCCCAGCAGGTCAGCCGCCAACGGATCCGCCGGACGCGACTGCGCCCGCGCAATGGCCCAGATCATGGCCACATCGGGACGACCCGCCGCCAGCTCCAACGCGACCATGCCCTCGGCCGCCCCGTGGGCATCGGGATTGGCAAGGAGCAACTCATCGAAAGTCCGCCGTGCCGCCGCCCAGTCCTTGCGGCCACCCTGCATGCCACCGAGGCGCAGCAGGGCCGGAGCCTGCGCCTCCTGCTCCTCCGCAGCCTGCCGGTAATAGACCTCGGCCGCATCGAAATGTTCACGCCGCGCCTCGATATCGCCCATGGCCAGCAGGAGCTGCGCGGGCATCCCGGCGCCGCTCTGTCCGCCCTGCAGCACTCCCAGCGCCGCGTCCGGCTCCCCCGCGCGCTGATGGTGCGCCGCCAGTTCCAGGCGCACGGGCAGGGCGTCGGGCTTCTTCAGGAGAAAATTGCGCAGCGCCTCCACCCCGGACAGGGTGTTGCCCAGCGCGAACTGGGCGCGAGCCATGAGCACGGTCACGGCCATGTCGTCGGGGGCGTCGTGCAGGGCGATGCGCAGCTCGGCCACGGCCTCCTCGAAGCGCCCCTGGAGCATGAAGATGCGTCCGCGCGCGGCGTGGGCGCGGGCGTCGGCGGGATTGAGGCGCAGCACCTCGTCCACGGAGGCCAGTGCCCCGTCGCGGTCGCCCCGGCGCAGCTTGATCTCCGAGACCCGCAGCAGCGCCTCGATGCCCTCCGGTCCCGCCGCCTTGTCCCCGGCCAGGGCTGTCAGGGCTGCCTCGGCCTCCCCGGCCTGACCCACGGCCATGAGCACGGCGGCGGAAGCCAGCCGCAGCCTGGGCGTCGGCGTTCCTTCCTTCACCACCGCCAGAGCTTCCTCGGTCTTGCCACTGCGCATCAGATAGTCCACCAGCCGCAGCCGCCCTTCTTCCGAGTCGGGCTCGGCCGCGAGGAGCTCCCGCAGGATCCCCTCCACGCGCCCGCCCTGGCCCATGCGTTCATAGAGCGCCGCCAGCAGTATCTGCACGCCCCTGTTCGCAGGATCGAGCGCCTTGAGTTTCAGGAGATGATTTTCGGCCGCAGCATAATCTTCCATGTCCGCCGCCAGGGTTGCCGCCCGGAAATGCAGCGGCTTGCTGTCCGGCCTCTTGTCCAGACCGGCGCTGATCACGGCCAGGGCTTCGGCGCCTTTGCCCTGTTCCGAATGAATGACCGAGAGCGCCAGCAGCGCATCCTCGTTGGCCGGGTCCTGGGCGAAGACCGTATCCAGTTGCATCCGGGCTTCGTCAAAGCGTTTGGCGCGCAGCATGCCTCCGGCCCGCAGCAGCAAGCCGTCGGCGGATTTGGCGTCCTTGGCCAGGATCAGATTCGCATGCGCTTCGGCCTTGGCCGTATCCCCGGAGAGCAGGTACAGACGTCCCACTCCGAGCAGGGCTTCGACATTTCCCGGCTCAAGCTCCACGGCACGCTGGAAGTTTCCGAACGCTTCGCGCCAGTTCTGGTCCTTCAGGGCGCAGCGGGCCAGCAGCAGATATGCTCCGGTATGGTTGGGATCGAGCTTGATGACGTTCTTGGCTTCCACCCTGGCCTCTGAAAAACGCCCGTCCTGCTCGAACTTGAGCCCGTTGGCGTAAAAACCGTCCCTGCGGCTCTCCTTGGAGCCACAGGCAAAAAGCGTCATGGCCATGAGCAAACAACATAGAACCCGCTGCATGCAGCTCTCCTTCAAGATATGTATCCATTGGCAACGCCGCACACGCGACTCTTTCCACAAAACTCGCCCGGATCCGGAAGCAGACCGGCTCGCACGCCATCATCCAGTCCGGCCCGATCGGACCACCCGGCGCCCCGGCCCCGCAGGCACGCAAGGCGGCGCAGCTGTCCGGCCAGCCTGGACTGACTCTCGCGATATCAAGCAACGCACTGAAATGCTGAGCAAAAAATGAAATCTCTGCGGCTATGCGCACCATGAAACATCCGCATCGTGGTGCCCGGACATGATGCCGGCGCAAACCGCACCGCGCAGCCTGCTGAAATTGCAATATCAAAGCCAAGAAACCGGAACTCCCGGACATCCCGGCTGCGCCCCGCGACATTGTCCGGGCAGCGTTTTTTCAGGAAAATGAGCCGGTGAGCACGGCCAGAGCCAGCGTCTCCAGGCAGAGCAGGGTCAGGAGAAAGAGCACGTAGTCCCTGTTTCTGCTGATGCGCGAATAGATCAAGTTCAACCCCAACCCGAGCAGTACGGCCTTCATGGCGATCTGCCTCAGCTCGACAAACTCGGCTTGGGCTTCAGGCATGAGCGCAAGGGAGCCGATGAAGGCGATGAGAATATAGTCCAGGGCATTGAGCGGCACTTTTTCCGGAGTCAGGACGATGCAGGCGAAGTACAGCGCGCTCAGGATGTAGAAAATGCCCGTGACCCCGTCCGGCCCCATGATCAGAAAGACGCTGTCCGTCTTCATCACTTCCCCGAACACGACCACGTACAGAATGACGGCCAGCATCATGTAGTACATGGCAGGAACAAGCCGCGCGCTCTGTCTTCTGTAGAGGAATGCAAGAACGCAGAGCACGGCCAGGGACGCCAGCACCGTCGGCATGGGAGAATGGTGGATGAAGTAGACGTTTATGAAAAAGAAGAAGGTGAAGAGCACAAAAAAGCTTTTCCAGCACAGCCAGGAGAGGCAGTAACGCACATTGATGCTTCTCGTATTCCAGACAAAGACAGCCTGGGCCACTTTCTTGACGCCGGAGTACAATTTTTGAGCGCTCACGTCCTTGCCTTGCGCCGCATTGCGGAATGCGAACCCGGCTCCCAGGATGAGGATATAGAGCAGCAGACCGAGATAGTCGGCCACGAAGCGCAGGGCGAAGCCGGTCACGATGAGCGCGAAATGCAGGAAATAGATGCTGACC
This sequence comes from Desulfomicrobium sp. UBA5193, assembly GCA_002412965.1. Taxonomy (GTDB): domain Bacteria; phylum Desulfobacterota; class Desulfovibrionia; order Desulfovibrionales; family Desulfomicrobiaceae; genus Desulfomicrobium. The sequence continues at coordinate 25,564 of DHWB01000003.1, read as the reverse complement.
ACGGCCTGCTCCTGGGTCAGGCCCGCGCGCAGCAGCTTGTGGTGCAGGTGGTTCTTGTCCGGCTTGAATGGACTCTTCCCGCTCTGGATACGCTCGTACATGACCATGGCCGTGTCCAGGATGGGAGTGCCGAGGAGAAACAGGGGCAGGATGGGCGTATAGATGGAATGGTTCTGGGTCAGCATGATCAGGCACGCGCCGATGGTGTAGCCCAAAAACTGGCTGCCCGTGTCGCCCATGAACACTTCGGCCGGATGCACGTTGTAGCGCATGAACCCGACCAGCCCGCCCGAAACGGCCAGGGCGATGGCGATGGGCAGCATCGCCTCCTGAATATAGCCCAGAAAGGCGCAGGCCAGGAGGATGAGCAGCGACAAACCGCCCGCCAGGCCGTCCAGGCCGTCGCTCAGATTGATGATGTTGATGACCGCCAGCATGAAGATGAGGGTCACCAGGATCGAAGCCGGTCCGAGATGCACGAACATCCCCGGCAGCAGCTCGCCCAGGCAGCATACCTCCACTCCGGAGACCAGGGAGAAGGTCAGGATGGCCCCGATCTGCCCCAAGAACTTGATGCGGTAGCCCAGCTCGCGCATGTCGTCCCACATGCCGAAGAAGAGGATGATCAGCCCGCCTCCCAGATACCCGCCCAGCTCCCTGGACATGGTCAGGGGCACGAGCAGGGAGGCCACCGTGGCCAATGCGATGGCCATGCCGCCCGTGCGCGGGATCAGCCCGGTGTGCACCTTGCGCGGGTCCGGCTTGTCCACGATGCCCCAGCGCCGCCCCAGGCGGATGCCGACGGGGACCAGCAGCGTCGAGAGCAGAAAGGCGATATAGAAGCTGACCAGATAATTCATGGCGTCTGTCCGTTCGTCGGCACGGGCACGACCTTTTCTCCGGGCAGCATCCCTTCCAGGGGCGGCAGGGCCTGGGCCAGGAAATCAAGGAGCCGTTGCTCCGCGTCCCCCTCTCCTTCCCCCGGATACAGGGGGGTGATGAGCCGGACCAGAGCCCCGTCCGTGCGGCGCAGGGTCAGGGAGTCCCACATGGTGTAGAGCTTGAGCTCCACCCCGTTGGTCAGGTAGCGCCCCCGGGCCGGGAACCAGAAGTAGGAGAGCATGCGCTGGCCGTTCTGCTCCAGCATCGTGCGGTTGACGCGCACCTTCCTGTAGCCCGGCACGTCCACCTCCACCGCCCCGTTGCGCTCGAACCGCCACCCGCCGCCGCGCAGGCAGGTCTCGGGGGAATGGATGGATTCGCCCTTGCTCTGCCGTTCGTACCAAGCCACGTAAAAATCCACGACCCGCTGGCGGCCGTCGCGATAATCGATCTGCACGTAGTCCGTGAAATCGAGTTCTTCGATGAACCGGCTCTCCATGGGCACCGATCGCCCCTCCCACTCGCCCAGGCGCAGCGGGAACGCCGACAGGTTGCGCGCCTGAGGCAGCACGTCGGGGGTCATGGCGCGGTACTGCAGGTAGCCCGCAGCCGCCGCCAGCAGCATCAGTCCGGCCAGGAGCGGCGCGGACGAGACCGGGCCACGGGCAGGATCGCCGCTCGCCGGGGGAAAGACGGCCAGCATGGGCTTTCCCCTGGTGGTCAAAAGCTTCATGCACCCGGTCAGGATCGCCGCCGACAGCAGGAACATGACCCAGCCCATGGCGTCATGGGCCGGGCCCTCGACGATCGCGGGCCCATAGGTGCGCGCCAGCACACCGCTGATCCCGATGCGCAGCCCGTTCATGGCGATGGCCAGGGGCAGGGTGAGGAGCATGAGCAGGGTCCGCTTCCACCATTTCTCGCGGAAATAATAGGTCAGCAGCATGCCGACGATGAGCAGGGGGATGAGAAAACGCAGTCCCGAACAGGCGGCCACGACCTCGAGCTGGGTGAAGCCCATGTCGATGACGTTGCCTTCGCGAAAGGCGGTGATGCCGAGCAGGTGCAGGAACTCGACGCCAAGCCTGGTGGACAGGAGCTGCATGCCCAGAGTCAGGCGGCTGTAGAGGTAGTTTGGCGGCGGAAAGGCCAGGAGCAGCAGGCTCAGGGAAAATATCACGACCTGAAGCTTGCGCCAGCCCAGCAGGGTCCAGCATACGCCCAGAATTGCGAACCACAGCGAGAGGTACAGGGACAGGAATTCCCCACCCAGCTCCCCCAGCAGCAGAAAGAACACGGCCCCGCCAAAGGCCCACAGCCCGGCCCAGGACGCTCTGGAGGGCATGCTCAAGAGCTCGCCGCGACGTTCCCAGATGAGGTAGGCCATGACACCGGGAATCAGGTAGCAGTAGTCGAAATCCGCCCTGCCCCACTCGCTCCCCACCAGCCGGATGATCACCGCGTGATAGACAAACGCGACGAGGGCCGCTCCGGCTCCCCATCCCAGCCAATTGATACGAGGCATGCGCGCTCCAGACTCTGTATTGAATAATGTGAAACAAGCAGGAAGATGCAAAAGCTCCGGGACCCAAACACAAGTCCTTCAGGCCGGATGCCCATAAAATCACATGGTTTTACAAGTCCCGTGCCAAGCGCAAGGCACGGCCAGGAAAGAAGAGAAAGCTTTGCCAGCCGCACGATTAGGAACTTTCAAACCCACCCGCCACAGCCGGGACAAGTCCGACAAAACTGGACTAGGGGCTACGGTGATTGCAGATTGTCCCATTCCGCCATTATCTGCCTGTTGAAAAATCAAAAATTCGCAGCATGAAAAAGGCCGGAAGGGAGTGATCCTTTCCGGCCATGAGGACGATGAGGTATCGGTTCGTTCGCCTTCGTCCCGGCCACAAAAAAAGGCGGGATAAACCCGCCTGAAGTCTCACAACAATTCAGCCCGCAGAGATTGGCTCACGCCATGAACTTCTTCCGCATCCCGACCATGCCGATCAGGGCGCTGCCCAGGAGCAGGGCCGCGCCGGGGATCGGGACGGCCTTGGCCGCGAAGACCATGTCGTCGTAGTCCGGGCGGTCGAAGAACCACGCCTTGTAGTCGTCATTGAACCCAAAGAGAAACATCCCCGTCGACAGGGACACTCCCGAGATGATGACGTCGGTGTCGAGCTGGTAGATGCGCACGGCGTCCGACCAAGTGCTGATGGAGTACTGATTGTTCGGACGCCACCATGTCCCGTCCACAGACGTGTCGTCGAGCCTCAGGGTGGAGATGTCCAAAGCCCCGCTCCAGTCCCCGTCAACGTTCGAAGCGGTGCTGAAGACGATATCCCCGGAGCCGGACTTGAGGAGCACGTTCAGGTGTGACGCATCCTTGCCGAGATAGGTGAATTCGAAAAGACCGCTCAAGGGGGTCTTGTCTTGCCAGGACAAGGGGGTCTCATTGGCCCGGAAGGCGGACCCGTCGAGGAGCAGGTTGTCAACGCTCGAATATGATTTGACGTCCGCTGTTGCGTAACTGGACACTGCGACCAGAAGCAATGTCCATACAACGCAGGCGAAACGCGAAAATCTGGTCATGAATAAATTCACGGAGAACTCCTTGATTTTTTTACATTCCTTGCAAAAAATGTTCCCGCGCCAGTCCAGTCCGGCAAGACTTTGGGTGGAAGGAAGGGACGGGAGGAGGACGGGACCCGCTTACTTGCGGTCCATGGGGATGGGGCTGAGCAGACGTTCTTTCAGAAGCTCCGCGAAATTGCGCCGACTGTCCGCCACGACATGGATATGAACCGCATGGGCCGTTTCATGGATACGGTAGATTATGCGGTATGGCTTGAACTGGATTTCACGGTAAGAGAGAATATTGACGCGCTTCAATCCGGGAGGGATGCGGCCCCGATCGGGGAGGAGGCGCAGGCTGTCCCGGGCCTGGATGAACTCTTCCAGGAGGGCTTCGGCCATGTCCGGCCCTTCTCTGAATGAAATTGCATGCATCCTCCGATGGGGATAAATTACGACTGAATAAGGGGGAACTCTCCAAGGCGAATAAATCAAGGTTTTGCCTTCCAAGAAATATTCAAGGCTGAATGGAATGGCGACAAGAATCCCCGCCTTTCCGCTGCTCCCATCGCTGCCTCCCTTGACCAAGGATGCCCGCTTCACTAGAGGTAATGGATACTGTTCATTCTGGAGGAAACATGGTGACGGCAACGGACAATGCGGCGCTCAAAGAAGCATTCAAAGATGCAATCCGGGAAATCGTTTTTGAGAACAAGGATTTTCTGCATGAAATCCTTGTGGAAGCCATGGAGGATGTCGCCATGATCCATGCCATAGAGGAAGGCGAAAAATCCGCAACGGTGGACACAAAGGTTGTTTACGATCTGCTTGACTCTGCACAATGAAAATCGAATTCAAGTCTTCCTTTCACAAGGACCTGAAGTCGATTCATCGTGACGAAAAACTCTTTGCTCGAATCAAGGAAATCATTCTTTTAGTCGAATCCAGCAATTCCATCGATGCCGTCGGAAACGTCAAAAAACTCAAATCCGACGGACTGTATTACCGAATCCGAATCGGTGACTACAGGATGGGTATGATCGTTGAAGGAGACACGGCAATTTTCGTTCGCATCCTCCATCGAAGCAGAATATATCGCCATTTTCCCTAAGCATTCCAAACAAACTCCATCGCCGCCTCTTCCGCTGCCTCAGTCGCTGTCTCCGTCGCCGCCTTTATCGCTGCCCCGTCGCTGCCTCTATCGTTGCCTTTCCCGCTGCTCCATCGCTGCCTCTATCGCGTTCCCGTAATAATAAAAAAGACGGGCCCGCCCTGGACGATGTCGTGAACTGGTGGCATTGGGCGGTGAATGGTGCAACTTGAGCCGTGAAGCGTGAGCGGGAAGGTGACGGATGAAAGACATAGTCCTTATGTTGGGAGTTTCGATATTGCTTACGGTCTGCCCGATCGGGACCGGGAGTGTGTCAGCGAAGGGAATGGAGGCTTTTGAGGGCGTCTGCTCGCGTGCGGACGAATACGGCTGCTACGTCAACCACAGATACGCATACGCCCTGGCCTGGCCGAAGAGGCTGCTGCGGCCCATGGGCGAATCGGACGCCGGAGACGGTCAGGTATTTGCGTCGCCGGACGGCCGGGCCGAACTGCGCTGCTGGGGAAGTTTCAACGATGCCCCGCAGCAGACAATCCCCGAGGCCTTGGCCCAGGCCCTGACCGTCCCGGATCGCCAGGTGACCTACAGGCATGCGGGCAAGGGTTTTTTCGTGCTCTCCGGCTACACGGGCGGCAGGATCTTCTATCGCAGGACAGTGTCGGCCCAAGGGGTGCTGGCCACCTTCGAACTCACCTACGAAACATCCCTCAAGCCGCTCTTCGATCCGGTAATCCGGGACATCTCCACCGGCTTCATCATCGACCCGGCCTTCGGTCTGCGCTGAGAAAGCAAGTTCAGCACGGACTTTGCCCTAAAAACCGTCCTGCCTCTGTCGCTGCCTCCATCGCTGCCTCAGTCGCTGCCTCTGTAATCTGCCTCGAGTGGCCATTTTTGACGTGTATGCAGGAGCCTTAAAATTTGGATCGCAAGGCCCTGCTGACGATAGACGAGGACATAGGGCAGACCAGGCACTCCAAGTTCCCGAGTGCCCATTGCGGCTCCACTGCGACCCATCTGGGGGAACTGGTCCAGGCGCTCGCTGGCTGTCCGGATCGCCTGGGCAACTCGATGGGCGGCCTCGGCATCATCGGCGGCGATGTATTCAAGCACGCTGCCCAGGTCTTTCACGGCAAGTGTCGTCCACTTGGGCATCTTACGCCCCGTATTTGTTGAAGATTGCCGTCACGTCCTCCGGGGAAGCGAACTCGCCTTTATCGGCGGCCTCAATGCCTTTTTGCACCTCCTCCACAAACCAGGCCTGATGCTCCAGGATGTCGTCCAGCGCTTTATTCAGCAGCCAGTTGCGGCTTCTGCCCATGGACGTGGCTATAGCGTCGATACGCTCAATTTTGTCTTTTGATGCACGAAAACTGGTGGATACGGTTTCTGCGCTGCTCATGATGATTCCTCCGTGTAGTCACACTAACTACTAATGACTGCACTGACAAGCAGGCCACCGCTCCGGCCACAGAGGTGAAGAGTGATTGGCAAGACACGCTGCCTCTGTCGGTGCCTTTGTCCCTGCTCCATCCCTGCCTCTATCGCCGCCCCCATATTGACGCGCCGCCCAAATGTTTATACATTGTTTAAACATTTGGAGGATACATCATGACCGAAGCAGTTCTGGATATAAAAAAATGGGGAAACAACCTTGGCGTCCGCTTGCCTGCTGCCGTGGCCCGCGAAGCGAACCTGCATGCCGACCAGCGGGTGCGTATCTGCGTGGAGGACGGACGGATCACCATAACTCCCCTGAGCGAAGGCCTGCTGACCCTGGAACAGAGGTTGGCACACTTTGATCCATCCCGGCACGGCGGCGAGGCCATGCCGACGACTGCAGATCTTGGAGCCGAAAAATGGCAGGAGTGAAACCGGCCGCCAACTGGGTTCCGGAGCGCGGGGACGTGATCTGGATTGACTGCTCCCCCCAGGCCGGGCGAGAAATGCGCAATATCCATCCCTTTCTCGTGCTCTCCACCCGCCCCTTCAACGATCGTACATCCCTGGTCATCGGCTTGCCCATGACCACTGCGGAATACAACCGGGACAACCCCTTCGCCTTGCCTGTCGGCAAGGTTCGAAAAGGACGGAATACTGTCGACGCCTACGTGCTCTGCCACCAACCGAAATCCTTCGACTGGCGCTCACGGTCCGCCAAACCTCATTCCATGAAAAGACTACCGGATTCCGTGTTCACCGAAGCCTGCACAATACTCAACCAGATCGTGCAACTGACGTAAGCGCTTCTTTTCTCGGGCTCAACACACACCCATCGCGGCCTTCGTACCTGCCCCGTCGCTGCCCCGTCGCTGCCTTTATCGCTGCCTCTATCCCTACCCCACTTACGCTTCTTCCAAGGCCAGCAGGCCTTCGTCCCAGGCTTTGAGCATGCAGTCACCCGTTACGGCGAATTCCGGGATCTCCCGTATTCCAGCGACCAGTTCGTCGCGGGCCGTGACTACGCCGGCGGCAACTTCGGCCAGACACGCGGTCGCATACTCGGGAGTCAGGCCGCACGCAGCGGCAAACCGGAGCAGTTTCCGCCGGCTCGGCCAGCGCTTCGAATCGGCCATGGTCAAGGCCATGGTGTCCTGGGGCATGTACGCGGCCGTGGTCACGATATCAAAGGCCGGGGCCAGCCGTCCCCTTCTCGATTCCGCAGAGTCGTACAGCAGGCAGAAATTCTTTCGATGCGCATCCCCGTTCCTGACCACACAGGACACGGCGACCATTTTGAAAAAATCCCGCATGGCCACGCGTTCCGTATCCGGGGTGATGAAGATGCGCAGCGATTTCGCAAGCTGCTCGTAGCCTCCCTGATATTTCTGCCCGGTTGTCATGCCGGCCAGCACGCACAGGTCTTCCACGCCCAGATATTCGTCCTGGGTCAGGTCGAATCGCTCGATGACAAGAAACTTTCCGTCACGGGAAATATCCCAATCCGGTGTCGCAAGACCGGCGCACCGGGCTGCCCGCAAACAATAGTGCTCATTGCGGGCCAGATGCGGATACGTCGCGTCCCAGGTCTTCACGATATGCGTCGAGCCCGTGACCGTGACTTTGTGGTCCGCGCTCATCTTGTGGCTGGCTACATCCCGGATGAGCACCTTGGGCTGCACCCCGGACACGCCGGAAGCCGTCCCGTACACTTCCAGCAGGTGCTGGAAAAGGTCCTCGGCGCCATCATGGGCCAGGATTTCGGACACGGCCATGCCGGCGGGCATGGGCGCCTCGGAGTCATACCGCAGGCGGCCGATCTGCGAGGCGCCTGTGAGCCGGAGCAGCACCAGATCGTCAAAGTCGGGAACAACCTTGACGAGCCATTGCCGCAGGAATCCTTCGGGCTGGTTCATGTCGAAAATGGGGTGCAGATGACCAAGGCCCGACATGTAGCTCGCCACCCGGGGCGGCATGGTCACGGACACCGCATCACCAGCAAGGGTTTCGGGCAGATAGCTGAAGGCGAAGGTCTTGCCTTTGGCGCGATCAAGGGCTCCCACAGGACGCCCGCCAATGGAAACTTTAAGCATGAGAATCTTCCTGGTCCGCAAGAAGGTCATCCAGCGTGGGGGGGCTCAAGGGCACGAGCTTGATCCCGAGTCCGAGGACTGTCAGCAGGCGCAGCACCTTCTTGACTCCCGGATCGTGCAGCTGCCCTGTCTCCAGATCGCTGAGCATCGCCCGGCTCACGCCGGCTTTTCTGGCCACCTCGGTCTGCGACAGCCCCTGGTTCTTTCGGAGCGTGGCGATTTGAGTCCCCAAGTCTTGAATATCATATATCGCGTTCATCATGTAAAGTATATGAGTCAAAACTTAATTGAAGTCAAGTTATGACTTATATATTAGTCAAAAATGGCGATGAGTGATCAATCACCAATCACCATTTGGTTTATTGGTCTCAGAGACCCAGCCTAAGTCGAACCGTGGGGGGAAGTCTCAAGAATTGAGTGTACCGAAGTTAACCGGCCAGAAAGAGATCCTAATGAGTTAAATTTTATACATATTTTCTGGTTACGCCAAAAGAAGACCTGACACCCTGCTCACGTTGTCTCTGTCGCTGCCTTTATCGCTGCCTCTGTCGCTGCCTTTAAAAAAAGTAAAAGCCGGAAAGGAGTGATCCTTTCCGGCCATGAGTACGATGAGGTATGCTTTTGAGACGAAGAAGGCGTGCTAAACAGTCTGCTTGCGGCGGATACCCACGATGCCGAGCAGGCCAGCGCCGAGGAGCAGGGCGGCGGCGGGGACAGGGACAGGAGTGGCTGAAAGCATGCCGTAATATGACCCGCCTTCTGTTCCTTTAACCTTACCTGCTACTGTAAAATAGTATGTACTAGCTGGCATATCTTTAAAGAAATAAGACGTCCCGTCAGCTTCATAAGGATCTATTCCATTCGTGAGGGCTTGATCTGTAAAAAAACTGAATTCAAGAATACTAATATTTTTTCTCTTGAGTACGTTCAAGGCAGCAACACCAGTTGTGAGGTCAGATTTGTCAATTGTAAATTGGTAATAATCTGTAAATGAGGTTGTGCTAGGTCCATAAGTTTTCGAAAACTCTATGTCCTCAACACCAACAACTCCAAGATCATCAAATGGATACGGCACCGCAAAAGCACAATTACAAACCATCAACAACCCAATCGTCAACAATGCAACCTTTTTCATCTTCTACCTCATTTTGATTTTTTGGATGACTCCGGCCTTTCAAATTTGCTGAGCTTTAGGAACAATCATGCCAAAGCAGATAAAGCACGTATTTTCAGTTAATTACGAATATTTCAACCTCACAAGACAGCTTGCCGTCTTCGCAGCGTCCGACCGCGTGAGACACCCATGAATTGTCCCTTATGCGCCCAACCCTCCGAACTTCAATGGATAGCCGCACCATGGGTCAGGACCGGGCACTGAAAAAGCCCCCGACGGTCCGAACGAGCCGGACTGCCTGAGGCCTTGACCTTTTTCATACTGTCCAATTCTCTCGGATTGCCCGCCGCCACGCCATCAAGGCCTACAACCGATCAACACCGGTTCATATGCCTGGGGCGACAGCTTCAGTGACGACGCGCCCTCACTCAGGAAAGATGACATCAACGGCAGGAGCAATTCCGTCTGCGAGATAGTCTGACCAGTGACAGGGATTCGTAAAACCAGTGTCCCTGGATCCTTGCCCGCAGTTAATCAGATAGAGACGGATAATCTTGCTGACTGGGGTTGCCATGCCTGGGCTGCGCCGGATGACGCCGTTGCGCCACGCTCAGAAGCCCCATGAATAGTGTGGCTCCAAATGTCTCGACGACTCATGAGGGGAAGATGCGCCCCCCTCATCATGACGGCATCGAAAGATTGACGATGCTCCGAAGTTGAAAATTTCAGCACAATAATTGCACATTCGAGTCAGAACAGGAATTCGTCCGATCGAATCGGACAAGATTCAATTGCTAGGAAATGACGCCGAATTTTTTGAGTAGATTTGATTGATCCCTCTCATAAAGGAGCCCCCCCGTGAAACGAATCGTTGGCATACTGCTTCCGTGTATTTTTCTTGCCTTAATTTCTTGCCCTGCTTTCGCAATCACGAGCACACTGAAAGAGTTCCCAATTAGCGGAGGCCCTTTCACAGATCCAAATGAAGGAAATAAAGTAAATTATACAAAAATTGGCGATTATGATTTCAGTAAAATACTTATCGGAAATACAATAAGCTCATTTACACTTCAACTCGATATGTCTAATTACAATTCTAATGAATCGTGGACGGCTGTTGTTAAATCTGGAATAAATAACTACGACCTTTTTTCCATTGATAGTAATTCCATTACAAAATCGTTTACATCTACAACATCTCCGCTGTGGTTTTCAGATGTAGCAAAAAGCGGCAGCTTCATGTTATATTTGTCCGAATCCACTAAAGACAGAGACAGCATCACTTTGACCAGCGGGAAACTCACGATTGCAGGCACCCCGGTTCCTCTCCCCGGCGCAGCGCTGCTTCTCGGTTCTGGCCTGCTGGGTATGGTTTCCCTTCGACGTCGGCAGACCATCAAGTAATATCTCCTCCCCATCTTGTTAAACAAAAGCCGCCTGCTTTACGCAGACGGCTTTTGTTTTTGGTCTCAGAAACCCAGCCCCACTGCCCCGTCGCTACCCCGTCACGGCCCCGTCGCTGCCTTGCTCCCTGCCTTCCCCGCTCCCACTCCTATTCCGAACGCAGCAACGCTTCAAACTTGGCCACAACCTCTTCGAGCACGGAGTCGTCCACCTCGGTCACAAACTTCACGCCCCGCACCCGCCAATCCAGATTCTTGATCTGGTCCGCCAGAGCAGCCCCCGAGATCAAGGGATTGCCCTCGATCTTCACCTCGAAAGGATACCCCTTGATCTGGCTCGTGATCGGGCAGCACAGGAGCAGCCCCGTCCGCCCGTTATACGAAGCGGGAGAGATCACCAGCGCCGGGCGATGGCCTGCCTGTTCATGTCCAACCTGGGGGTTGAAATTCATCCACACGGCATGGCCGCGATCAGGAACATACATCACAACAGCTCCTGACCCACGGGTTCACCCATATCCACCTCGCCATGAATATTCTCAGGGGTTATTCCGGCCAGCAGCTCGGACAGCGCATATTGCTTGCGCATGGGCCTGATGACGATCTCGCCCTTTCTGAATGAGATATCGACGAGCGTGTTCTCGGCAAGACCGCAATCCTTGACGATCGCGTTTGGTATTCTGAGCGCCAGACTGTTGCCCCATTTGACGGTTTTTGCTTCCATGCCATCCTCCTCATTAAAAGTATCTACATAGTAGATACTTCAAGCCGCCTTGGCAAGCCTTCCCGCCAAGTCAAGCATTGTTCTTGGTCCCAGACAACCAGCTCGCACGCTTTATCACCGCCCCATTCCTGCCTCCATCGCTGCCTCCGTCGCTGTTCAGTCGCTGCCTCTGTCGCGCTCCCGTCGCTGCCCCCCCCTCTACCTGCACCACTGTTTTTCGCAGGGGATACCGTCATTATCGCCGTCCATGGCCGTACCGGGGCAATTGTCGAGGAAGAATTGCGCTTCCTCACACGAGGTCATCTGTGAGCAGTGGGTTCTGCCGTCGCATCGGTATTGCTCCGCTGCGACGTGAGTTGTGACCACGGGTTCATGCGTGGCGTAGCGGTCTTTGAAGAAATGGTAGCCGAATATAGAAGCGCATATGATGATAAGTGTCATGAATTTCATAGTGAATTTCCTGCAATATCAATTCTGTTGAAGACCCTCGCCATCAGTTTCCGTGCATTATCCTGCCGGTCTGCGTATCAAGGTAGGTATTCCCGCCTTGGGGGATTATGACTGAACCGGATCTCGTATTGACGTAATTATTTCCAGCGGGGGCATAGAAGACGCCATGCTGGTCCGTCATGCCATGCCGGGGTTGAGGCGGAGTCACGATATTCGTGGGACTTTGCGGGATGGAATTGGCGGCTTGCGCGGCCCGGGCTTTCTTCTGCATCTTTCTGAGCATGATCTCCTCCTTGGAGACCCCGCTCCTTTCAAGATACAGGTCATGGAGCATATCCTGCTTCCGTCGTATATCGCTCCTGAGACCATCCCGTTCCATTGACGGGTCCATGCGCTTCTGGCTTTCCAGATAGCTGATCTCGGATTCCAGGTTATTGATCGTGTTCTGGAGGGCCTTGTCTTCCTTCGCGACCTGTCCCTGCACCTGCCCCTGAAGATGCCCCTGTTCCTCCACCTGGATCTGGGAACCGAAGCCTAGATCGCCCATGGGAGACTTGTTGATGCGCGTCTCGGAATCCACCTCGACCTCAACAGCTTCGTCGGGTGGGTGGTCGGTGATGTGCATCACCCCGTTGGCATCCCTCCATTTGTAAAATCCCGCAGCATGGGCGGAACAGCACGCAAGGGCCACAAACAGGAACAGTCCTAGAATTTTTGTCACGCCCACCGCCCTCCTGTAGAAAATTGAATCCTTGGCGCCAGTTCGCACAATCCGATCTTGCAGAAGAGAACGGATAAAAAAAAAGGGCAGAGAGTGTCCCTGCCCCGATTGTGTTCGTTAATCGTCCGATGGAATCAGACACATTGCTTCTAAATCCCGCCTGATGTTTTCCAGCAATAAGACAGATGATCAGCCAAAAAATTTCTTACGCATCCCGACCATACCGATCAGAGCACTGCCCAGAAGCAGAGCTGCTCCAGGGACGGGAACTGCGGATTTAGGGAACGCGTGAAATGCCATGTTGAAGCCATCGTCAACGCCATTTGTGTTTTGGTGCATGATGGTCAAAGTATTCAGGCCCGAAAAAAGAATCCAACCACCCGTCTTGTCCAGCAGATTGACCTGCGTGCCATCCATCTTCACACCACTGTAAGATTGAGACGTCAGACTGAAATTGATTGAGTCCGTCAAGTTATCGTTACTCAAAAGAACGAGGAGCTTGTCGATGTATTGATTGAAGGTGATCGTGAACATAGAGCTCACATGCAGATTGTCCGTTGTTTTTCCTGGTAGCGCGCTGAAGGCAAACGAACCATTTGTTTTTGTCTCGCCGCTATAAATATTTGTCGGTCCGATATCCCATTTGACACCGTTGCTTGTTCCGGAAGCAGTCGATTTCCCATCAATACCGGATCCAGTGTATTTATACTCAATAATATTAAAATCAAACGCACTTGAATCTATCAGCGGAATCGAAGCAAGGGAGGCAAAACATGAAAATGCGCTGCCGCCAATTAACAGAATGGTGAACAGAACAATAAATAAGTTTTTCTTCATTTTAGCGCCTCAGTATTGCAACAGTGATTGACACAAAAAATCTCTCCAAACATTGGAAGGGTGGAGTTTCGCTCCAACCCACTATATGAAATTTTCATGCCAAATTTAAGAACACTGTAAATACAAAAATTTACAAGCAGAAGCGTTCCGCCCGACATCACATGTCCAACCAAACCGGACACGCTCTGGTCGAAACCAGCATCGTCATTTACTCTTCTTCACGATATCCGCAGTTTTAAGATCCGATCCGGCAAGACAAGCGGATTCCCTCGCTTCCGAGGAACCGCGCTCAGCACAAGCACACAACGCGGCCTGCTCTGGACCCTACTCCATTAAGCTTATGCTGCAATCACGTTGACAGTCACTTGGCGGTCCAGTTCCTCGAATTCACGCTCTATCGCCTCGGCGAGCGCAGTCATTTCCGGTAGGATTCAGCTTCAAAAAATGGAACAAATATCATGGATAGCGTCGACCATCCCGTATTTGCCCCACTATTCACGCCTTAGGAATTGCCCAATCTTCCGCAGCGGCTTTGCCATGATCGTCCACGGATATGGATTGAGGCCGTTAACGGACCAGGCTTTGCGGTCCATGGCGTTGGCTTTGAGGCGGTTTTGAAGGCTTGCGTTGCTGGCCCCACCTATTCGCATTTTGACCAACACGTGCGGGATATAGGCGGTAGTGATCCTGTTCTTGACCAGAAAGCGCAGCATCAGCTCATAGTCCGCTGCTGAACCGAGGTTCAGGTTGAAGAGGCCAAATCGCTCGTACACGCTGCGGCGGACAAAGAAGGTCGGGTGCGGCGGCATCCAGCCCCAAAAGAAGCTGCGTTCATGCATCTGCCCTGCCGTCCAGTGCCGCACCACCTTGGTGGCATCAGGAGTCACGTACTGCAAATCCCCATAGCATGAGTCCACGGATGGGTCGGTAAAGACATGGGCCACGCGCTCAAGGACTTGATTGTCGGCGTAAAAATCATCGGAATTGAGGATGCCGACAACGTCACCCGTGGCGAGGGCGATGCCCTTGTTCATGGCGTCGTAGATGCCGTGGTCGGGTTCGGAGATTACTTTGGCAACGTGCGGGAAAGAGCGGACTGTTTCCAGGGTGGCATCCTTGGAACCGCCGTCGATGATGATGTGCTCGACGGGGATGGGTTGGGATTGCACGCTTCTCAGGCAGGAGGAGACGAGGGGGGCGCTGTTGTAGGTGGCGGTGATGAGAGAAAGAGAGCAATTCATCGGATAACGCGCTCTTTGATTTTAACGGCTGGATTGCCAGCATAGATCATATAGGGCTCAGTATCACGAGTAACAACGGCCCCGGCGCAAACCACGGAATGTGTGCCAATCGTGACCCCAGGCAAAATCACGGCTTTGGCACCAATCCAAGCGCCATCTTCGATGTGAATCGGCTTGACGATGAGGCCAAATGCTGGATCGGACCAGTCATGGTTTCCCGTGCAAAGATATGCGCCTTGGGAAATACAGACATTGCTCCCGATGTTTATTTGAGCAAGAGAATCAAGCCAGACACCTTCTCCGATCCAAGTATGATCCCCAATGGTAATATTCCAAGGATATTTGATATTGACCTGAGGCTTGATTACAACCTTACTCCCAATTCGGGCCTGAAAAAACTCTAATAACCAAGTCTTCAGATAAGACACTGGGAAAATTGACGAATTAAAAAAAACTGCGTTTATATAAAACCAACATGTCTTTAAAAAAAGGCCTTTACCTGGATCGAACCAGGAATTGTCATAAGACGACAAGGAAACTTTCATAGAAAACTCTTACTCTGTGATGCCGCAAGAAGGAGGAGAAACGCCGCCCAAAATCCATCGTAGACACTTTTGCAATTCTAAAGCGACTGATTTCCAAGTGACGCCTCCCTTGCCAAACTCATTTACCTGACAGGAAGGCCGCTCTGACCAGATTCAGCATCCAATTCGAAGGCAGGATGATCAACCTCAACACTGCCGTTTACACAAAAGTCAGAACACCTCGGCGATCGAGCTGATCGATCAAATCTGTGCAGAGGAAGCTGCACTGAGGGCCCAATTTTTTGTGCTGCATCGTTGGTAGCCTCGGAGTGATTTCGAACAAGAAAATGCATTTTTTACTGCATTACTGGTTATAAAAAATACATATTTCCGAGTGAACCTCATTTTATTTCAGCACATTATCATATTTTTCAAGGCTGACAAATTAAGATCTAAAATAGTAACAATTATATTCAAAATATATCAAATCACCCAGAGAAAAATCGCCAGATAACAGATAACAAGTTTCTGAACAATTTACCTTTTTTCAATTGCATATTTAAAGAGATTGCGACTGGAGGCAACGGATGCTTGGTTATTGCAAATCTTTAATGCATAACGCCGCGCACCATGATGCCATGGCAGATATTCTTTAGTGTCCATTTGTGCAACTCGATGCAAAATATCTCGAAACTGGCCGGGATTATCAAGAGGGACAACCCATCCAGCCTTATCCTCTTCCAACCCATGCCAAGGAGTTTGATCACTGATCAGAACTGGACAACCGGCCAACAGCGCCTCCAGAATAACATGTCCAAAACTTTCTCCCAGAGTAGGCAGGTACAACAAATCGTACTGCGAGAAGATAGCACCGACCTCGCTATTTTCGATTGGACCAAGGTAGCGCACTGAAATATTTTTTGGCAGAAGCGCAATGCATTGCTGACAAGTTTCCCAATATGCTGTGTCTTCCATCGGGCCGTAGATATCCAGTTGGATCGGAGTGTTGGCAGTAATGAGCATTTGCAAGGCACCCAGAAGATTCTTAATTGGGGCTAACCTCGACAGAAATACTGCCCGAACAGACCCAAGGACTTTACGTTTCTCACCTCTTTCATCGGCAGGCATTAAGAAACATGGCGGTAGATCGGGGGCAATTACAACTTCAGCCTCTTCACCCCATACTTGGTGGATATCTCGTGCCTCATGTTCGCTACCCGCTTGCCAAATGACACGCTTACACAGACCAATAATTTTTGCGATATGGCAAAACAGCGCTTTACGTCGAGACTTGATCGCCAATGCCGCTGGCGCAAATTCCCCGCGTGGGGCGATTACGATTGGGAAATCGTGAGAAAGCAGTCGAAACCGACCTAAAAAAAGCGGGATAAGAGAGAACGCTGGGTCGAAGAAACTGTTCAAATAAATAAGATCCGGTCGATTTTTTCTGATGATATTTCGTAACACCCATGGCGTCCTTTCTCTTATCCCCAGATACTTGACATCATTGGAACCAACTTTGGTCCAACAATCACCTCGGATATTAGCGAACGGCTTATCATCACCTAAATCTCTATCGCGAGTCACAACTTTGAAACAGAAATCCTGCTCCAGTTGTTGGATGATATTAGCCAGAACACGGATCGGTCCACCTGCTTTATAGCCAGGAAGAAACCAACTAGAAAATGCCATTATAATTGGGCGCGTCAATTGTTACTCTCAAATGTAGATAGAATTGGTGTTAGTAATAAAATCGCTGAAATTGGTTACCCCCCCCCCATAGGGGGGGGCCTTCCTGGCCAATTTTTGGCTTCGACACCGTGACTTGTAAGAACTCGCAAGGCCAAGCCAGATATCTCTGATCACGCCTTGGGAGCGTAGATTTCTGCACCGTATTAATAAAAATCTATATTATTAACATACAAATGCAAATTTCTCGATCGACGATTAATATTGATATATATAATTCGACTTTCAATGTTACTAGTAAATGATCAGCCCGAACGGGTCACACAGCTTTCCAAGTGAATCAATACTGGCCGCAATAGGGCGGTAATTAGGGTCCTGGACCCAGGACTTGCCAATCCCAGAATGAGGTTTAGAGGTTCAAGATGATCGATCAAATCTGAGCAGAGGAATCTGCGCTGAAGATCTGCTATTTTGAACTGCATCGTTGGTAACCTTGGAGAATTTTGACTAGAAAAAATACATTACTGAATCAACTATCAAAAAAAATGAATTGTATCCGAAAAAATTGGCACATTTCGACAGAATATCGTTCTAATAATAAACCAGTGAATCTCTAAAAAACTATTAGAAACCTAATTCACATACAAACCATATAATCATAAATTGTTAGTAGTTAAATTATAAAAATGATTTATTTTTATATTAACTTGTTGTGCATGCGAATACTGACAGTTTTCGTAAAAATGTAGCATTGTCGCCATTGCATTTCTTCCAAGTTTTTCACATAAGGGAGTATTTGTAATCAAATTACAAATTTTAGATGATAGGTCTTCCACATCAGAAACATTTACTTTTAAACAGTTGCTTTGGTCAACCATTAATGAAGTTATACTGCCTACAAAGGTTGTTATGATTGGCAAACCAAAAGTCATTGCTTCATACAAGGTTCTTGGAAATCCCTCACTAAAGGATGGCATGATGAAGATATCTGCTTCTCTATAATAATCTTTAAGCTTGTTCACGTCGCTAATATGACCAACTATAGTGGTACAATTTAACAAATCTGCTTTTTCAATATATGCTTCTACAGCTGAAAAATCAGGACCCTCTCCAACGCAAACAAAATGAAAACGATTTCCAGTTGATTTTAACTTCTGCAAAGCTTCAAGCAATACAAAAATACCTTTTTCTTTCAAAATTCTTGAAACAAATAAAATTTTTATGACATGACTATGAATGTAATGACGAGATTCAAAAATATCTGTTTTAGAAACCTCAATCATAGGCGAAACTTGTTCGACATTAGAATGTATATCTCCCAATCGCTCCATAAATAATTTACCAGTTGTAAGCACAAAAACAGATTTTTTTATAATTATTTTATTTAAAAATTTTATTATATGAGAAAAAAAATACACTTTGCAACCACGATCATATTCTCCCCTTACATAGAGGGCAAACGGCTTCTTTAAAATTAAAGATATAGCAGCATAAACAAGCGATAAATGTCCTGGAAAAAATATATACGAGAAGTCAGTACCTTTTAGAACTACTAATATTTTAAATATACTTCTAAAATAGTCAAAAAGTTTAAACTTAGTTGTCTTTATAAATAATACTGCGACATTATCTATATAACTTATATCATAGTCATTGAAGTCATATTGATCAATCTTAAATTGCAGCATAGATATTGCTTCAAAGTTAAAAGACATTTCCTCAATAAAGGTCGCCATTTGTCGATCTACTCTTACAATCCCGTTGTCATTTTTTAATGGACCGTTAGGTATGACTGAAACGTGTCTTGGCTGCATGTACTCCTACCTTTTTGACCAAAAACATATCTAGCAATTATATCGCCCGGATAAATACCTCCGAGTAGTTTTGATTGCCTGTAACCCTTCTTCAACTTTAAATATAATTAAAAAAATGACAAAAAAAGTCATCGCAACTATTCCACCTAAACTGATATTCAAAATATTATTCCAATTAGCGTCAAAATTAGAAAACTGCACTGGATGCCAGATAAACAACATTCCAACTAAAATTAAAAGCAATAAAAAAAATATTTTAAACGTCCATTTAAAACAATTTTCAAGCAGTGGAATCTGTACTATGTTTTTTGCTTGCATATGAAAAACAAGAGCATGAACAAACCATGCAGCAGATGCGCCAATAACAATCCCGACAGGTCCATACGCACATGCCAGTAATGTACTAAATGCTAAGTTGGCACAGACTGTATAAATACCAACTTTTAAAATAAGGTCTGTTCTTTTAGCCGCTAAAAGAAGGTAATTTGCCAAGAGCCCGTAAGCCTGGAAAGGGACGCCAATCAAGAAGATTATGTAATACAGTGAAGTTGCGTTAACATCATTTGCAGTAAAAGCACCTCTCTGAAACAAAATAGAAATTATATTTTTAGGAAAAGAAAACTGCAAAAGTATTACAAAACCTAAAAACAGCAGAAGGACTCTGTATACAAACCTATATCTTTGAACTAAACCTGCTGTATCCTTTTCCGAAACATGAGTACAAAAGTCATTAAGATAAACGCTGAGCACTGGTGTAACAATAACAGGTATTATCAAGCTAGCGACCGATTTAGCATAATTAAGTTTTGTGATTGTACCTTGCTCATAAAATGAACCTAAAAACTGTATAACAGCGCTATTTACTTGCATTATTAACATTAAAAAAATCAAAGGACTGAAAAGTTTAACAAAATCTTTTAAAATAGCTGAGCTCATGTCTAATTTGAAAGAGTATATGATTTTATCTGATAGAAATATAGGCAACATAATAATTAAAAGGCTAAATATAGCACCAACAAGCATCCCAATAGCAGCGCTATAAATCCCAATAATACTGCAAAATGCAACTATTGAAAAGATTATTATTACTTTTTGAAAAAAAATACCAAATGATGGGAGAAAAAATTGGTTCCACATATTAAGAATGCTTGAACTTAAATTAGCAAGAGCGATCAAAAAAATAGACGGAATCATAATCTTGCAAAGTGATGTTGCCAGTATGTGAGTTTCATCCGAGCTACCAGGCGCCAATAATTTAACAATTAGGGGCGTAAGAAAAAACGCTATAACCGAAATGAGTACACCTGCGACTAAAGTCGCATTAAACAGGTTACAAAAGGCAGCACTCAAGCCCTCTTTTCTATTTTTTGAGACATCAATGAAGAGAGTTCGAGCTAGACCTTTGAGGGAATCAAAACCCATCATATAGACAAAAAAAGTCGGAACCATGCTAGCGATTAGATATGCGTCAGTTTCAAATCCAGCACCAAAACTGTATGCCAAAAAAGAATTGACAAAAAATCCAGCGACCATACCGAAAAAATTTAACACCGCAACGGAGCTTATTGAAAGCAATCTGCCTTTCATTGAGTTCTACCCGCTATCTCATAGTAGAGTCGTTCATATCCAGCCAACATTTTAGTAGCGTCAAAATTTTCAACAGCTTTCTTACGTGCAGTTCTTCCAATAGATTCACGCTCTTCTGAGTTATAATACAGATATTCAATTTTTTGAGCAAGAGCATTTACATCATTCACAGGGACAATGTATCCATCAATATTATTATTTATTAATTCAAAAGCAGCTTGAAAATTTGTTACTATAACAGGCAACTTTGAAGACATAGCTTCTAAAATTACGTTACCAACACCTTCATAAATAGAAGTTAAGACAAATATATCTAAACCAGACAGTATCTCAGGAACATCATTTCTTGCACCTGTAAAAAATATCTTGTCGTCAATATTCAAAGACTTAGCCTCATCTTCTAATTTCTTACGCAAAGATCCTTCTCCAACAATAATACCGCAAACATTCATTCCTTTTTGTATAGCCTGAGATAACGATTTGAGCAACATTGATTGATTTTTTATCTCGCGAAGAGATCCGACAGTCCCTACAATAATAGCGTCAGAGGGAACTCCAATTTCTGTATAAATATTTTTGAATTCATAGTCACCAGTGAAGACAGTAGTGTCTATTCCGTTATGTATTACCTCGAATGTAGATTTTCTAAGCCCAAAGTTTTTAAGAGAATTATTCAATACCGATGAAGATATGCAAACGTTTTTACTTATAAATTGATTTGCAATCATATTTAAAATACGAAATTCTATACACTTAGTCAACGATAAACTGTATATACTATGTATAGTTGATACAAAGCCTTTTACGCCACCAAGCTTGGAGGCCAAAGCTATCCAAACCGTCGAAAAAAAAATGTGGGAGTGAACAACGTCAATCCCCTCATTTCTTATAAATGCAGAAAGATTTCTGAGGAAACTGATTATTCGTCTAGAATTGTATGGAATGACATGAACAACGACACCTGCTCGTCTCACTTCTTCGGTTAACGCTCCCTCCCCTGGCAGGATACAGCAGATAGTTTGCATAATACGGTCACGCGGAAGACGTTTTGCAAAATCTCTTATGATGGTCTCGATGCCACCATAGTTAAGTCGCCCGACAATGTGCAACACTTTAAGAGGCATCTGATTTTTATTATTATTGACGCTTTCCAACAAATACTCCCGTAATAAACATGAAAAATCCTAGAAAACTAGTGAAGGCGAGAACAACGGAAAATGTCTCCATGGATACACATGTAACTGCTAAACCTATGAATGATGCAAAATAACCAATTCTAAAATATCTTGATTCACCACTAACAAAATCTTTTAGTCGCCGCCTAGCTTTTTGAAAGATACTAAAAATTACATAACAGAAAGAAAAAAATCCAAAAATTCCGGTTTCTACATAAGCATTTAAAAAATTATTATGACCAGCGGTTGAATGAAAATAACTTATTGCAGAAAACTTGAACCTCATAAAACCTACTCCAAACAGAACATTAAAAAATTCAGAGGCATTAAAGTAATCTGGAAAGTTTTTCCAGGAATTCATTCTTCCAATACCTGTTTCTCCTGCTCCGAAGCCTCCACCAAGCCTATTTACGATATATTCAGGTAAACCAATCACAAATATTGTTAATAACCCAACTGACATCATGCCTAGTAAATATTTTTTCTGATCAGAATATATAAAAAAAATACAAAGAGCTACAACAGTTCCAAGGAATGCAGCTCTTGAACCTGACAAAAACAGAACGTATAAAAAAAGCATTAAGGCTGAACTATAAAAAAGCTTGCTTAATATATTTTTTGCTTCATGAAATAATGAAAGAGTAAAAAGTGAAATTACTAGCTGAAATACACCAAGATGAGCATAATTAAACGAAAGCGTAGAGGTCACATGCCGTGAGTTTTGAGGTATTGTTGGATCATACCGAAGATTTATAACTCCCACGTGCTGCAATATACCCAAAAAAGAGACCATAATACCCATGAAGAACAAAACTCTCATGAACAGCAAAATATCTTTGTCAGACCATATCACAGAACTTACCATATAATAAATAGAAAAGTACTGAATAAGTTTGGCATAAAAAAAAGTGCCATAAACTAGTGGCATCGTTATTACGGCGTCGTCTATAAATATAAAACTAGACAATAAAGAAAACCCGCAGAAAATTACATACATTATAATCGACATAGAAATTTCTGCATTTTTTATAGCAGATATTGGCTTATGTCGAATTAACCAATATAAAAACAATGCGAACCAGACAATGTCGTCTATTCTTATTGATGAAACATTCCCATAAGGCAGTTTTATAATAGGATGAACATATCCAAATGATAGCAATAGTCCTAATAATAATATTTTATACATAATTTTTTTTATATGACTGCTTAATGCAACTATATATCATCTAAAGCAAATTATAATTACTTATATGTTTTATAAAAATTTCACTGTTTAACTTTATTAGAATTTTTATTTTTATTTATTTGTAGAGATAATGAGCTGACATGTTTTTTTGCGACTTATTCAGAGATTCAAACTTTCAAAAAAAATTAGTTACTTTTATTTTTTATAGATATTATTAACTCAATTATTTTATCTCTAATTAATTCTAAATTTTTTTCTTTAGCTATGTCTTCATAAATAGATTTTAGTTCAGAATTTTTAAAATCACTTAATTCTTCTAAAGTAGTCAAATACCTTACATCATCAACAGCTTCACGAAAGCCCTCCCATTGCAATGTATCAATTACACCATCACTGGTAGGATAAGCAAAAACATGATCACGCCATCTATTATCATCAAAATCATTCCAGATATGGCCCATTGAATGTTGGTAAGCATAGTTCATCACACCATCATACCCATTAATAATAAGCATAAAACCGTAATTTCGTCTGTATAATTCTGGATCTTCAATTCCAACCTGAGGATTGCTATATATGTAAACTTTTTTATTCATTTTTTGCCATTTAGCTACCTCCATAGGCTTGAACTCTTCCGCGAGAATGGCAACATCAAGAAGATCACCGACTAAGTTCACAGCTCCTTCGTGACAAGACGCAAAAACTTTTGCCCCAGCTTTATGTGTCACTTCCCAAGCGAGTCTCTGCTTACGCAACGCGTCACCTTTTGCTTCATCTTTTCCGTATACGTAAAGATCCTCATATCCGTATAGGGTCATTAATGATTTCCACTTTTTAACATCACTGCTGTAACTGATAAGTTTATCATCCCCCTCGACATCTTGCGTACTGATACCCAAAGAAAAAATCTTATCAGTTGGCAAACCAACTCGTCTCCTTAGTGAAAGTGCCGTGCCTAACAATTCGCCATATCCTTGACGCAGGGTAGGATACAATATTCCGTGATCCTTCATGTTTTGAATCTCAATAAGGTATTGGCTTATTGATTTATCATCAGATCCTATATTTTGCATTGGATAATTCTTTAGCATTCCTCTATAGTAAATCCCATAGCTTATAGATGGTTGCTCTAGATCAAATGGCAATACCGTTAATTCGATATCGATTTCTTTTTGCAATTTATTTTTATTTTTAATGAATATTTTTCCATTATAAACTCCCGAGTCAGCTTCCTCTGGAACATGAAAGGTAATCCATACTTGCTTATTTGTCTGAGCTTGCAGGTTAAATGGTAATAAAATTTTTGAATCATATATCTTAAAAGCAGCAGTAAATTCTAAATGAGGCGAACTAATATCTACATACTCGCTTTTATTTAAATTATTCACCCGCACAAAATTTTTCTTTTTATTCTTATCAACTACAACAAGCGTATCATCCTTTAGCAGCAACTCAGGCACTAACATTTTTTTGTTTATTTCCCATACTTGGCGACCAGCCTGATACCAACATTTCACTAATTTAAAATCTATTTTTGACTTATCAATTAACGATCCATTTTGAGTGCTTAAATCAGATGCAGTAATTGATACATCATTTAATTCGTCGTCTGCCCTTAAAATAAATGATGCTGGCTCAAACTCCCCTCTGCACGCTTTAACTTTTATCAAACTATCTTTGTTGTTTTTTTCAAATTGCAAGTATATTTCTTCCATATCTGGCAATATTTTTTGATCACTGATTGGATTTACAATATATACAAATAGTTTTGAAGAATATGCAAAAGAAAATGTCGACACTATTGACAGAGTCGTAATTACTATAACTGATATGCACAAATTAAATAGTATTTTAACTCTAATATTCATATTTTTATTAATGTGAGATTTAAATTTTTAATGAACAAATTATCTGTTTGCAGCCTGGGTCTTATTGAGGCCTGGGTCTCTGAGACCAAGAACATCCCAATTTTATTCACTTTTCTCTCTAAAAAGGCCCTTTTTTCGACCTTAGAATGAGGTCATCAGTCAAAAATCTGGCTATTTTTATATCTAGTACTCTAAAATTATTGATAAAAACTCGCGCTGCGGACCTTCAGAATCCCCACTCTAGTGCCTGCCATGGCCTGGGTCTCTGAGACCAAGAACATCCCAATTTTATTCACTTTTTTCTCTAAAAAGGCCCTTTTTTCGGCCTTAGAATCGCCTCATCTACCCAAAATCAGCCTATTTTTATATCTATCACTCTAAAATTATAAGCAAAAACTCGCGTTGCGAAGAGAGGCATGAGCATCAAGTCTTTTACAAGCGCCTGGGTCTCTGAGACCAAGAACTCCCCAATTTCATTCACTTTTTTTTCNNCCTTAGAATGAGGTCATCAGTCAGAAATCTGCCTATTTTTATATCTAGTACTCTAAAATTATTGATAAAAACTCGCGTTGCGGACCTTCAACCTGCCTGGGTCTCTGAGACCAAGAACACCCCAATTTTATTCACTTTTTTCTCTAAAAAGGCCCTTTTTTCGGCCTTAGAATCGCCTCATCTACCCAAAATCAGCCTATTTTTATATCTATCACTCTAAAATTATAAGCAAAAACTCGCGTTGCGAAGAGAGGCATGAGCTTCAAGTCTTTCTTTGGATTATCTTTTTGAAATTCATTCATCGGCATCTCAGCCCATTATCCAAAAACCAAGCATACGTACCCTTGCCGGCCTGGGTCTCTGAGACCAAGAACTCCCCAATTTCATTCACTTTTTTCTCTAAAAAGGCCCTTTTTTCGGCCTTAGAATCGCCTCATCTACCCAAAATCAGCCTATTTTTATATCTATCACTCTAAAATTATAAGCAAAAACTCGCGTTGCGAAGAGAGGCATGAGCATCAAGTCTTTCTTTGGATTATCTTTTTGAAATTCATTCATCGGCATCTCAGCCCATTATCCAGAAACCAAGCATACGTACCCTTGATCCCTTCTTCCAAAGCAATCCCAAATTGCCATCCA
>DHWB01000014.1 GCA_002412965.1 Desulfomicrobium sp. UBA5193 | reverse complement strand
GGGCGCGACCGCCCAGACCGAGCAGATCGCCGAGTTCTTCGAATTTGAAGCTCTTGGTCCGGGTATTGATGCGTAGGATTTTCATGGATTCTCCTTGAGTGTTGGGCGCAGACGCGCGTTCATCTTGCATTTAGCATTATGTTAGCAGACAGTCGTCGCATAAAGTCAAGAAAAAAGGGGGTTTATGTCATGGAAGGCATAACGTGTCCGGTTTCGAATCAACTTGTTCTGACAATTCCTGAAAATTCTGCCTCGGTGTGGCACGGATTGGTGCGGCGCGGCGTGGGCGTTTTTTTGGAGCAGGCGGTCAGCGTGCGCGACTTCATGACCGAGATCCTTGGCATGGAGCTGGACTACGCGACCAACAGCGTGCCGGGTCTTTTTCTCAACAATGCGCCGGTGGACGATTGGCGTGAAGAGCTGGTCGGCGGCGGCGACGAGGTGGGCATGAGCGGGACCATGCCGGGGCTGTGCGGGATCGCACTGCGCAGGTCCAGCCCGATCAGGGCCTTTCGGCCCGACCTGGTCAGCCGGCATGACGATGCCAAGCGCAAGGGCGGAGTGGCTGTGGTCAAGATGTTCAACTTCGTGGCCCTGGACTGTTTCAAACCAGTGCTGCGTCGGGGCGTGGTCGTACCGGCCCAGGCAGTGTTGCAATACGTGGCAGATCAGGAAATCAATCTGGACGAGTGCGTGTGCAGTTGGGACGGCGCGTCCGTGAATCCCGAACAGGTTCGTGAAATTATGTCCGGAGTATGTGGGGATATCGAGCTGACAGTGAGGATGGACGTGCCATGAGTCCGGAGTTGTCTTTGTGGCGTATCGAAAGCCGCTGGCTGATCATCTGGCTGGCCGTCGCACTTTTGTGTCTCGGCCTGACCGGATGCAGCACCAAGTACATTCCCGGCATCGGGGCACCGTCCGCTCCGTCAAAAAAATCTCCGGCGCCCACGGGCAAGGGCGGGACATACAAGCCCTACACCGTGCTCGGGCAGACGTACTTCCCCTTGGGCTCGGCCGAAGGATACGCCGAAAGAGGGGTGGCCTCCTGGTATGGTCCCACTTTCCACGGCAAGAAGACCGCCAACGGCGAAAGGTACGACATGTACCAGATGACGGCGGCACATCGGATTTTGCCCATGCATACGCGGCTGGTGGTCAGAAATCTGGATAATGGGAGGACGGCCGAGGTGCGGGTCAATGATCGCGGTCCCTTCGTCAACAACCGGATCATCGATCTGTCCTATGCGGCGGCGGATGCTCTGGGAGTGGTCGGTCCGGGAACGGCCAGGGTCAGCCTGGAGACCATCGCCGGACAGCGCATTCAGTATGTGGGGCCGTTTTATGTGCAGTATGGAGCTTTCGTGGTCGAAGCGAATGCACGCAAGCTGAAGGCCCAGCTTGTTTCAAGGGGCTTTGCCGGCACTCGGATCACCAAGGGCGAATTGAACGGGACAACGTACTGGCGGGTTCAGATCGGGGCCTTCTCCAGCCTGAACGAAGCCGAATCCAATCGGATCCGGCTGACCAAAGAAAGCCCTGGGTGCTTTATTATTGCGGATTGAGCTCGGCCCGCAGCTTGCGGGAAATGCGGAAGACCACGACCTTGCGCTCGGACAGGATGATGGATTCGCTGGTCTGCGGGTTGCGTCCCTTGCGCGCGTCTTTCTCATAGGCTTCGAACTTGCCGAAACCGCTGATCAGCAGGGAGTGGTCTTTCTTGACAGCTTCCTTCATGATATCGAGCATGGTTTCGACCTGCGCCTTGACCTCGGCCCGGTTGCGCTCTGATTTTTCATAAATGTTGTCGACGATCTCAGCTTTTGTCAGGGTACTGTTGCTCATTGATCCTCCAGTTCCGGAAATGATATTCCGGATAGTGATATTTCTATCTATGCGCAATAAAAGCGATTTTTGAAAAAATATTCGTAACTGGCCGCGTGTGATGACTATTCTTGAATGTGCAATATCCAACGTATGATTTTTTTTCAAGCCTAACAGCTTGTTTTTTTTTCTTTTTGACGAATATGACACAAATCCGAACCGCGCGTTTTCCTCATCCCGAACCTTTGCATGACAAGCTGGTGCTCCTGCCGGTTTTTCTCCCTTTCGCCGGGTGCCCTGGCCGCTGCGTGTTTTGCGACCAGCACGCCCAGACCGGAACGGCGAGCATGGATCTGGAGCAGGCTCTGCGGGAGCTTGGCGAGCGTCTGTCACTGATGCCTGGACCATACGGGCTGGGATTTTTCGGAGGCACGTTCACGGGCCTCGACCCCGATTGGCAGGACCGCTTTCTGAAGATTGCGGGAAGTTTCAGAGATGCCGGAGCCCTCGTGCACCTGCGCGTATCCACCCGTCCCGACCGCATTGACCCCTCCACGCTGGCGCGATTGCGCGAAAGCGGAGTGTCGATGGTCGAGCTCGGAGTGCAGACCTTCGATTCACAGGTGTTGGAGCGAAGCGGACGCGGCTACGATGGAGCTCTGGCCGCCAGGGCCTGTGAAATGGTCCGGCAGGCCGGACTGGAGCTGGGCATTCAGCTTCTCCCCGGGCTGCCTGGTCACGAGCCCGGACAGTGGCGCGAGGACGTGCGCCAGACTTTGGCGCTGAAGCCGGATGTCGTGCGCATTTACCCCTGCGTGGTCATGGCTGGCACGGGTCTGGCCGACATGCATGCCCGCGGGGAGTACGAGCCCTGGCCTTTGGAGACGGCGGTAACCGAGAGCGGATGGGCTCTGCTGCGATTCTGGGAAGCCGGAGTGCGGGTCATTCGTCTTGGCCTTGCGGGAGAGCAGGGGATGCTTTCCCGGCTGGTCGCCGGTCCATGGCATCCGGCCTTCGGGAACATGGCCCGCTCCCTGGCCTTCGTGTATTTTCTGGAGGAGCGGCTGCGCGGCGCGCAGGGCCGGGTGAAGAGGATTTTTCTGCCCAGACGTTTCAGCGGGGAGCTGTGGGGGCATGGCCGCGCCAATGTCCAGGCCCTGGCCCGGCTCGGCATCGTGAAGGAACGCGTGGAATTTTGGTCCGAGCAGGACATTGCCCTGGAAATGGAGGAATAATGGAAGAAGTGCGTATACATACCATCAGCCTGGGTTGTCCCAAGAATCAGGTCGATACGGAGTGGATGCTGGGCGGATTCGGGAGCGCCTTTGTCAACGCGGCCGAGCCCGAAGACGCGGATGTGGTGCTGATCAACACCTGCGGCTTCATCGAGCCTGCGGTCAGCGAATCGTTGCAGGTCATCCTGGACACGGCCCAGAGTCTGGTCGATCTGGACCCCAGGCCCAGCCTTGTGGTCACGGGTTGCCTGGTCTCCCGCTATGGTCAGGATCTGCACGGCGAATTGCCTGAAGTTGACCTTTTTCTGGAAATCGGTCGCCAGGGGGAGCTTGGGCAGCGCTTGCGGGACCTGCTCGCGGAGCGCAAAAGCGGGAGGCCGGGTCTGGAATCGGCCTTTGCCGCGTTTTCCCCGGCGCGCCTTTTGACCACGCCGCAAAGTTTCGCCTATCTGAAAATTGCCGAGGGCTGCGACAATCGTTGCCGCTTTTGCACCATTCCGTTCATTCGCGGCCCCCTCGTCAGCCGTCCTGAAGCTCAGATTCTGGACGACGCGCGGCGCTGTCTGGACCAGGGCCGCAAGGAGCTTGTCCTCATCGCCCAGGATGTGACCGCTTATGGCCGGGATCTGGGACAGAAGGCGCTGCGCGGCCTGCTTGAAAAGCTTGCGTCCATGCAGGGCCTTGAATGGCTGCGGCTCATGTACCTGTACCCTGCCGGGCTCGACCGTGATCTGTTGTCCTTTCTGTCTGAACTGGGCCGGCCCTTCGTGCCTTATTTCGACATTCCTCTGCAGCATGCCCACCCGGACATCCTGGCCTCCATGGGCCGCCCTTTCCGGCGTGACCCGCGAGCCGTGGTGGAGCAGGTTCGCAAATTTTTTCCCGATGCCGCCCTGCGCACGACATTCATCGTCGGCTATCCCGGCGAAACCGAGGAGCGCTTTTTGGAGCTTGAGGCCTTTGTGCGCGAGACCCGCTTCATGCACCTTGGCGTCTTCCCTTACTATCCCGAGGACGGCTCCGAGGCGGCGATCCTGCCGGACCAGATGCCCGACGAGGTCAAGGAGGAGCGCCGCGACCGCATCATGGCCCTGCAGGCGGAAATCAGCGCGGAGCTGCTTGGGGAGTTCGCGGGGCAGGAGATGGACGTGCTCGTCGATCGTCCCCACGAGGAATGGCCTGGGCTCTACGAGGGGCGGGTCTGGTTTCAGGCTCCGGAGGTGGATGGAATTACGTATGTCAGTGGGGAAAACGTCGGGCCGGGAATGATGGTGCGCGCCGTGATCGAGGAGGCCAAGACCTACGACCTGGTCGCCCTGGCTTGAGCGCAAAGGCGGGAGGAGCATGGCCTGTGAGAAAAAAATTATTTGATAACGATATATTATGTTCTTGAATCGGATATTTTTCCGGAGATTATTCTGGTTGTCAAGGTAGTGTCACTCTGCTAGGACTGCCCAAATTTATTTTGTTAGGGGGTAAACATATGAACAACACTCAAACCACGCCAGAGTCCATGAACGATTTCGACATGGAGATGGATTTTGAGTCTCAACTCGAGAACTATCTCAATTCCGACTTCGGTGACATCGAAGAAGGGGTGATCGTTTCGGGCGAGGTCGTGAAGATTGATGACACCTACATTCTCGTGGATGTCAATTTCAAGTCCGAAGGTCAGATTCCATTGGATGAATTCATGGAAAACGGCCAGGTGGCTGTCAAAGTTGGCGACACAGTCGACGTATATGTTGTCCGCAAAAATGAGCGTGAAGGCTCCATTGTCCTGTCCCGTGAAAAAGCCAAGCGCATGCAGGTTCTGGATGAGCTCGAGAAACTGCTCGACTCCGGTGATGTCGTTGTCGGTCGCATCGTGCGCCGCATCAAGGGCGGCTACGTTGTCGAAATCAAGGGTATCGAGGCTTTCCTGCCCGGTTCTCATGTCGATCTGCGTCCGGTTCCGGACATGGACGCCCTGGTCAACCAGGATTTCGAATTTCGCGTGCTGAAGATCAATCGCCGCCGCAGCAACGTCATCGTTTCACGTCGCGTGCTGCTTGAAGAAGATCGCGACCGCAAGCGCGGCGAATTGCTGACCACCCTCGAAGAAGGCCAGGCCGTCACCGGCGTGGTCAAGAACATCACCGAATACGGCGTGTTCATCGACCTGGGCGGTTTGGACGGCCTGCTGCACATCACCGACATGTCTTGGAAGCGCATCAAGCATCCCAAGGAAATGGTCCAGCTGGGCGACGAGCTGACCCTGAAGGTTCTGTCCTTCGACAAGGACGAGAAGAAGGTTTCCCTGGGTCTCAAGCAGCTGGTCCTCGATCCGTGGGCCAATATCTCTGAAAAATACCCTGAAGGCTTCAAGCTCTCCGGCAAGGTCACCAATCTGGTCGACTACGGCGCGTTCGTGGAGCTGGAGCCCGGCGTCGAAGGTCTGGTCCACATTTCCGAAATGTCCTGGACCCGCAAACTGCGTCATCCTTCCCAGATGGTTCGTCCCGGCGACGAAGTGGATGTCATCATCCTCGGCGTGGACGTGGACCGCAAGCGCATCTCCTTGGGCATGAAGCAGGTCGCTCCCAATCCTTGGGATTTGGTGGCCGAGAAGTACCCCGAGGGCACCATCCTGGAAGCCAGTGTCAAGAACATCACCGAATTCGGTCTGTTCATCGGCATTGAAGACGGGATCGACGGCCTCATCCATGTCTCCGACCTGTCCTGGACCAAGAAGATCCGTCACCCCAACGAGCTCTACAAGGTGGGCGACGTTGTCCGGGCCAAGGTTCTGACCGTGGACAAGGAGAACGAGAAGTTCACCCTGGGCATCAAGCAGCTGGCCGACGATCCGTGGCTGGACGTGCCCAATCGCTACCCCGTGGGAACCCTGCTGACCGGCACCATCACCAACATCACCGACTTCGGTCTGTTTGTTGAGGTTGAGGAAGGCATCGAAGGGCTGGTCCACGTCAGCGAGATGAGCAAGAAGAAGATCAAGAGCCCCAAGGAAGCCTTCAATGAAGGTGACGCCATCGAGGCCAAGGTCATTCATGTCAGCGCCGACGAACGCCGTCTGGGCCTTTCGCTCAAGGCTCAGGAGCCCGAGCGCAAGCGCCCCGCCGGTGCCGGTGAATTCCGCACCACCCAGAGCGGTTCCATGACCGGCAGCAACCTGGGCGACATGATCCGTCAGAAGATGGAAGAAAACGCCGAAACCGAGACCGAGACCGAAGCCGAGACTGAAGAAGAATAGCCAAACGGCAGCTTCGTGCCCGGTATTTGAGCATGACTCGAGGCTGCATCCGACAAGGGTGCGGCCTCTTTTTTTTGAGGATGAAAGCAATGAAGGAAAACGGATTCGGCGCTGCCGCCAAAAAGCGGCTGGCCACATTGAAGCCAGGTGAACGCATTGACGCAGCATTCGCCCTGGACATCGCGCGGAACGCACCGATTCACGAGCTGGGCGAGGCGGCCCTGCGCCAGCGCCGGGCCAGGCACGGCGACCGCGCCTATTATGTGTACAATCAGCATCTGAATTACACCAACATCTGCCGCAACCAGTGCCGTTTTTGCGCCTTTTTCAAGAAAGCGGGGGAGGAAGGCGGGTACACCTATACACTGGAAGAGGCGAGAAAGCGCCTGCTGGACCGCATTGAGCAGCCCATTCGGGAGATCCACATCACCGGCGGCCTCAACCCGGATCTGCCCTACCAATATTACCTCGATCTTCTGGCTCTGTGCAAGGAGCTGCGGCCCCAGGCCGTGGTCAAGGCCTTCACCGCCGTGGAGGTCGCCTATTTCGCGGACACCCTGGGCACGGATGAGGGCACGGTGCTGCGTGAGATGCGCGCGGCGGGCCTGGACGCCCTGCCCGGTGGCGGAGCCGAAGTGTTCTCGACGGCCATGCGCGAGCGGCTGTGCCCTGAGAAGGTCAGCGCCGACCGCTGGCTGCACATCCACGGCCTGGCTCACGACATGGGCATGAAGACCAACTGCACCATGCTCTTCGGGCACATCGAGTCATGGGAAGACCGCATCCACCACATGGAGCGCCTGCGCGCCCTGGAAGACGAGAAGCCCGGCTTCATCTGCTTCATCCCGCTGGCCTACCAGGCGCATAACAACGCCCTCGGCGTACCCGGTCCCACGGGCGAGGAATATCTGCGCACGATCTCCGTGTCGCGGCTCTTCCTGGACAACATCCCGCACATCAAGGCCTATTGGGCCTTCGCCGGCATCAAGGCGGCGCAGATGGCCCTGTGGGCCGGCGCCGACGATTTCGACGGGACCATCGTGGAGGAAAAGATCGGCCACGCGGCGGGTGCGGATTCGCCCAAGGGCCTGACCATAGCCGAGCTGGTGGAGACCATCGCCGCCACGGGATTCACGCCTGTGCAGCGGGACACCTTCTTTCAGGAGCTTTAGACCTCCGGGCGATCGGCGATCGCGGGCCAAGGCAGGGCGCGGGCGTCAAGGTCCTTTTTCCTTGACTTTTTTGGTCAAGATATGGTTGTGAAAAGTTCCACATACGAATCGCTGGGACACGTTACGAGGAGGAAGTCATGGTGGGTGAGCTTTTTGGAAACATGATGCACAGCACGGTGCAGGGCTTCATCGGGGTCATCGGGATTTTCACGTATCTCGCGGCCATTGTCATTGCTGCGGTATATCGCATCAAGGAAGGCATGAAGGAAGGTCATCACTAGGACCTTCTTTGCGGGATTGTTTAAAGCGCGGCACTGACCGCGCTTTTTTTTTGTGATTATTCCTTTCTGTCCTTGCCAACGGTCCGCACTCTTCCCTATCGTGATTCTCGAATTCCCGGAGGTTACTATGATGGACGCGAAGCGCAGTCTTGGCGATGTTGATATCTACCTGTTCAAGCAAGGGCGCCATACCCGCCTTTATGAACATTTCGGGGCGCATCCCGAATCCCTGGGCCCGGCTTCCGCGGGCACGCGTTTCGTGGTCTGGGCGCCCAACGCCTCGTTCGTCTCCGTTATCGGAGACTTCAACGAGTGGGACCGGACCAAGGCGCCAATGAGCCTGCGCGCCGACAGCTCCGGGGTCTGGGAGTGTTTCGTGCCCGATGCCCGGCATGGTCAGCGCTACAAATATTTCCTCTCCTGGCCCGGAGGTTCGGACGAGCGGGCCGACCCCTTCGCCCTTTTTTGCGAGCATCCGCCTGCCACGGCGTCCATCATCTGGGATCTGGCCTATGTCTGGGAGGATGATGAGTGGATGCGGACCAGGGGCGAGCGCAACGCTTTGGACAGCCCCTGGGCCGTGTATGAGATGCACCTGGGCTCCTGGCGGCGGGATGGGGATGGCAATTTTCTCAATTACCGCCAGATCGCCCATGAGCTCGCGGCGTATGTTAAGGACGCAGGGTTCACGCACGTGGAGATCATGCCTGTGGCCGAGCATCCGTTTTACGGGTCGTGGGGCTATCAGAGCACGGGCTATTTCGCGCCGTCCAGCCGGTATGGCTGCCCGCAGGATTTCCGCTATTTCGTCGATCACCTGCACCGAGAGGGTATCGGGGTCATTCTGGACTGGGTCCCCGGTCATTTTCCGACGGACGTGCATGGGCTGGCCAACTTCGACGGCACCGCCCTCTTCGAGCACGCGGACCCGCGCCAGGGCTTTCACCCCGAATGGAAAAGCGCCATTTTCAACTATGGCCGCTACGAGGTGGCCGGATTCCTGATCTGCAACGCCATGTACTGGATCCGGGAATTCCATCTCGACGGCCTGCGTGTGGACGGCGTGGCCTCCATGCTCTACTTGGACTACTCCCGCCCCCACGACGAGTGGGTGCCCAACCAGTACGGCGGGCGCGAGAACCTGGCTGCCATCGAACTCCTGCAGGAGCTCAACAAGGCCATCTACGAGGAATTCCCGCAGGTGCAGACCATCGCCGAGGAGTCCACCTCCTGGCCCATGGTCTCCAAGCCCGTCTATCTGGGCGGGCTTGGTTTCGGGCTCAAATGGAACATGGGCTGGATGAACGACTCTCTGTCCTATATGGAGCTCGACCCGATCTTTCGCAAATTCCACCACAATCTGCTGACGTTCGCGCTGTGGTACGCCTATGCCGAGAACTTCGTCCTCCCCTTGTCGCATGACGAAGTCGTTTATGGAAAGAAGTCGCTGCTCTCCAAGATGCCGGGTGACTACTGGCAGAAAATGGCGGGCCTGAGGGCGCTCTTCGGGTACATGTACGGGCTGCCGGGCAAGAAGCTCCTCTTCATGGGCGCGGAGTTCGGACAGTGGCGGGAGTGGAATCACGACCTGTCCCTGGACTGGGATCTGCTGCGCTTCCCTGCCCATGACGGCATCCGCGCCTGGGTCCGCGACCTGAACCGGGTTTACCGCGCCTGTCCCGCCCTGCATGAGCTGGATTTTGATCCGGCGGGATTTGCCTGGGAAAACTGCCACGACTCGGACCAGAGCGTGCTGAGCTTCTTTCGCAAGGACAAGGCGGGCCGGTCCGTGCTGGTGATCTGCAACTTCACTCCCGTGCCTCGGGAAAACTATGCAGTGGGCGTGGGCGTGGACGGCTTCTGGCGCGAGGTCCTCAATTCCGACAGCTCCCTATACGGGGGCAGCGGGATGGGCAACATGGGACAGGTTCGGGCCGAGCCCATTCCCGTGCATGGACTGCCGTACTCGTTGAATCTGGTCCTGCCGCCCTTGGGCGTGCTCTACTTTCAACCGGGCGGAGATCTGGCATGAAAGACGGGCGACGATGCGGGGTGCTGCTGCATGTTTCCTCCCTGCCGTGCCGGCACGGGCTGGGAGACTTCGGCCCGAACGCTCATGAATTCATAGATTTTCTGGCCCAAAGCGGCCAGAGCCTTTGGCAGATGCTGCCCCTTGCGCCCATCAATGCCGGAGCAGGCAATTCCCCCTACAGCAGTTATTCGGCGTTTGGCGGAAACACCCTCTTCATCAGCCCGGACCTTCTGGTTCGTGAGGGAATCTTGCGTGCCGAGGACGTCGCTCATCCACCCGTTTTCTTCCCGGACAGGGCGGATTATGCGGCAGCGGCGGCTTGGCGGTTGAAGCTTCTGGAGCAGGCCTTTGACAATGTCTTCCCGCGCCTGCGGTCAGATGCGGGCTTCCAGTGTTTTTGCCGTGAAGCGGTTTTTTGGCTGGAGGATTATTGTCTTTTCATGGCCTTGAAGCATGAGCAGGGGGGAGCGCCCTGGTTTCGCTGGCCCCGGGAGTTGCGGTTGCGAGACGCGGGAGCGCTGGAGAGGGCTCGCGAGCGGCTGGGCTATGAAATCCTGCGGGAGCGTTACTTCCAGTATCTCTTTGCCCGTCAATGGGCAGTTTTGAAGGATTACGCCGCCCTGCGCGGGGTGGCGCTGCTCGGGGACGTGCCCATCTATGTCAGCCTCGATAGCAGCGATGTGTGGTCGCACCGGGAGCTTTTCGAGCTTGATGACGAGGGCCTGCCCATTTACTCTGCCGGTGCTCCGCCGGATTATTTTTCCGCGACCGGCCAGATGTGGGGCAACCCGGTCTATGACTGGGCCTTTCAGGAGCGTGACGGGTATGCGTGGTGGGCAGAGCGCTTGCGTCAGGAGAGCCGTCGCTTCGACATGATCCGGCTGGATCATTTTCGCGGGTTTTGCGGGTTCTGGCAGGTGCCTGCGTGCGAGCCCACAGCGGAAAACGGTGTCTGGATTCCGGGGCCGGGAGAAGCTTTCTTTACGGCGATGCAGGCTCGAATTCCGGACTTGTCGCTGCTGGCCGAAGATCTGGGCGTTATCACCGAGGACGTGACCGCGCTCATGCGCACGTTCGAATTTCCAGGCATGAAGATTCTTCAGTTCGCCTTCTCCCCGGACATGGGCAAGAATTCATACATCCCGCACAACATCCCGCCCCACAGCGCCGTCTATACCGGCACCCACGACAACAACACCGTCCGGGGCTGGTTTGCCGATGAGCTGGATAAAGAGGGGCGAGAGCGCTTGTGCGCGTATGCCGGGCGGGACGTGGACGGTTACAGTGCGGCCGACGTCCTGATCCGCATGGCTCTGGGCAGCGTGGCGAACCTCGCGGTCATCCCCATGCAGGATTATTTGAACCTTGGCGCGGAAGGCCGCATGAACATGCCGGGCGTGGCCGGCGGAAACTGGAGCTGGCGTTTGCGAACGGACGCGATGACGGACGATCTTGCCCGGCGGATGAGGACCCTGGCCACGATCTATGGACGTTTGCCGGAGTAGTGCGATTTTGAAGCAGGGAACGCTGTTTTTGTTGTGCTTGTTGTGCAGGGCCTGCCGGATATTGCAGAGCACTTTTCTTTTTGGCTGATGCCTGGGTTGGACCCTCGGGCTGCGGGAGTGTATTCCCTCAGATAAGGGCGCATTGCGGTCAGCTTGCTGGATGGTTGAAGGCAAAAAAAACCCTGCGATTGCAGGGTTTTTTTGGGGAAAAGTTTCGAACTACACGCAGCCGGTGGGCTTGGGCAGGCCGGCCATCTTGCAGGCGCCTTTGCCGGGGCCGGAGGGGAACAGTTCATAGATCTGCTTCAGCTTGTAGCCGGTGGACTTGGAAAGAATACGAACCATGGGGGCAATACCATTCTTCTTGTAGTAGTCCTGCAGGAAGTCCAGAATCTGCTGGTGGGCTTCGGTGATTTCGGCGATGCCTTCGCTGTCCTTGACGTATTCAGCCCATTCAGGACCCCAATCTTCGAACTTCAACAAGAAACCGTCTTCGTCGATCTCAAAACTTTTACCCTTGAATTCGATCATTGCCATGCTCAATTCCTCCTTAAGATGTTTTTCTTCAAAATTTTTCCTTTCGGAAAAAGAGTTTGCAAAGACTCTCCCTATGGTGAAGGGATGTGATTGTCAATCAAGCACGCCTTCCTCACTGCTCAAGTCGACACTGCCCGCCTGATTAACAGATAGGAGACAACACTTCAACAGGAAAGACGAAAGTCATTCCGGACCTTGTCTACTTGAAATCCCGGACAATTATCTGTTCCTTGCGCATCCTGCACCAGGAGGGGCGCTCGTCGCCATCTGCGATGGGGCGGTGGCTGGGCGGGCCGACATTGCAGACGCGCTGGCCTTCCACAACACTCAGGAGCGGACATTCCGCGCATTTGGTCACGACAAAGATCATATGTGTTCCGTGGGGGATGAAGGTTGAGCCCTAGACGTCGGCGGGCAGGGGGATTTCCTGACAGTAATCGTCCCACTCCGCACAGGCCAGGCCAATGGGCTGTTCAAAACTTGCCTGACAATGGGCGCACAGTATCTGAATGGTGGCATCATTGCCGAACGCTTCCTTCATGGCGTGTTCGCTGTGATGCGCCTCTGTGCGATGTCCGCATTCGGGGCAGATGGCGGAAACGGTGAATTCCTTGGTCACGGCGGTCCTCCTTGGGTCTGGCTAGGTCTGTAACGAATGATACCTTAACTAAGGGTTAGGAGCGGACTCGTCAAAGCCAAATCATGCCATTGCCGGCACCTGAACTGGATCTCCCGCTGCGCGAAGGGTACCGGTCGAGGGTTACAGATACGGAGAAAACAGCCAGAAAAAGGCATCGCGCAGACGCACGGGAAGCGAGCGATTCTGGAGCTCCTGCCGGGTCACCGGCCGGCTCCTGGACATGACGGAATCGAAATGTCGCGTCAGACACTCGGCCAAATGCTGATCCAGAACCTCCACGGTCAGTTCAAAATTCAGGCGCAGGCTGCGGCTGTCCAGGTTGGCCGAGCCCAGATGCACGTAGCAGCCGTCCACGAGCATGAGCTTGGTGTGGCAGAACGGCGCGGGTTGGAACGCGATGCTGATTCCGGCGCGCAGCAGATCGTCCAGAATGTGGCTGGTGGCCCAGTGTACGAAGGGCAGGTTGTTGCGGCCGGGCAAGAGGATCTCGACGCTCACCCCCCGGTATCTGGCCGACTTCAGGGCGCTCAGGAACGTGCTCGGCGGGACGAAATACGGGGTCATGATCTT
The DNA here is from genome assembly GCA_002412965.1 of Desulfomicrobium sp. UBA5193. Lineage (GTDB taxonomy): Bacteria > Desulfobacterota > Desulfovibrionia > Desulfovibrionales > Desulfomicrobiaceae > Desulfomicrobium. The sequence continues at coordinate 126,761 of DHWB01000014.1, read as the reverse complement.
GACCGACGAAGTGGCTGCGGAGATCACCCCGGTGAGCAGTGTTTTCAGGTGCTCGTCATTGAAATCGGGTCCATCGACCACGGTCCTGCACAGACAGTCGCCCGTGGGTTCCGTAAACAAAATGGGCGGGTAGATGCGTTCCTTGGTCGCAAAGAGCCAGTCGTCGACAAAGACGTCCTGCAACAGGCTCGCGACCGGTCCGTGCACGATGAAATGCAGGTCTGTGACCGGCCAGGACGGCTTTGCGCCCAGCATGTGTTTCTGGCTGATGTTCATGCCGCCCGTGAAGCCCAGCGCTCCGTCCACGACCAGGATCTTGCGGTGGTTGCGCATGTTGAAGTGCAGGTCCGGGGGGAAAAGGCGGGGCGGGATGAAGAGGGCGGTGGGAACTCCTTTCTTCTTGAGCAGGCGGGAGGCCAGGGGCCAGGAATATTTCTCGCCCACGCCGTCGACCAGGACCCGCACATCCACTCCGCGCAGCACGGCCCGCGCAAGGGCGTCGATGAACTTCATGCCGAGGCTGTCGGTGTCGAGAATATAGGTGGTCAGATAAATGCTGTGCGTGGCGTCTTCCATGGCCCGCAGCATGACAGGGTAGGCTTCGTCACCGTTGAACAGCGGCTCGACGCAGTTGCCTCCGGTCAGCTCCGCCCGCAGGACGTTGCGTCCGATACGCTCCAGGCGTTGAAAGGACTGGTGCAGGACCGTGGGATTGACGGCCGCGGCCGGATAGGAAGACTGAGCGGGGGGGGCGTTGCCGGACAGGGCGTCCACTTCCTTGCGCATGCGGGATGCGCTGCGCCGTACCCGGTTTACGCCAAACAGGATGTACAGGATGGGCCCGGCCAAGGGGAAGGTGAGGCACACGCCGACCCAGCCAAGGGCCGAACGGGAATCGCTTTTGCGCAGGAGCGCGTGACCGGCCGCGCCCAGAGCCAGGGCGGCCAGGAGCAGGAGGCCGAACCAGTTCAGGACATGCATGGTCCGCTCACCGTGGGCGATGCGGGAAAAATGCGTCAGCGCCGATCATTTCTTCCCGTCTTTGAGATTGTCCAGGATGGGCGTGGCGGTACATTCCAGCGGGTCTCCCAGGCAGGAGTTGAAGATGTCGAGGATGGCCTTGTCCAGGTAGGCTTCCTCTTTGTAGGTCAGGAAAGCGGAGTTGAAGGCCTTGGTCACCGCCGTGATTTTGCGATAGGCCAGATCCAGACCCTCGCAGTAGGAGCGCAGGGACGAGCTGGCAGCCCGCCACGTTTCGGCAGCCTTGTCGGGCAAGACGCCTTGCACGGACTCGTCCAGGGCTTCGACCTCCTCCATGATTCCGTCTTTGGCGTTGACGATGTGCATCAGGTGCGTGTTCAGATAATGGCACATGCCCCCGGCCGCATTGCGCAGCACCCGGTTCCGCTGATCCTCCATGGCCTGGGTGATGTTGTGGGCGATGCCCTCGTAATAGAGCAGATAGCCTGCGTCGTCGGTCTTGGCCCGCGCCGTGATGGCGACTTCGATGGATTTTCCATCCTGGAGGCGAAAACGGACATGCTTGTCGGTGACGAAGCCGTCCTCGTTGATTTGGGCCAGCAAGTCGGCCCGTTCGGAAAGATTCTCGTAGAAATGTTTGAGGTTGCCGGCCAGGGCCTCTTCACGGCTCCCGAAACCGAGCATCTGGATGCCGGCCTCGTTGATGTCAATGAAGGTTCCGTCAGGGGTCACGGAGTAGGCCATGTCCTTGGTGCTCTGAAAAAAATCCCGGTACTTTTCCTCGCTACGTGTCAGGGCGTCCAAGGCTTCTTTTTGTTCGGTAATGTCCCGGATGACGTGGTCTATACGCCGCACCGAACGGGCCGTGCAGTAGACGAGGTGTGCCTCGTCATGAACCCATTTGGCGCGCCCGTTGCTGCTGATGATTCGGTACTGCATCTCGCCGAACTCGTCGTCCACAAGCGCATTGTAGAAGTTCCGGACCTCTTCCCTGTCTTCGGGGTGCACAAAATGCATGAGCTGCATGGCCCCGGCGTTGAAGGCCCTGCGCGGGATGCCGTACAGGGCTTCGGCTGCAGGATTGATGGCCAGGATCGACTGGTCCGTGGGTGAGAGGGAGACGACGACGTCGTTCATGGCGTGCAGGATGCTTTCGAGCCGGTCCTTGACGCGTTGCAGTTCGATGCGGGTCTTGCGCCGCTCGGTGATGTCGGTGATGGCGGCCAGGATGGCCGGTCCGCCGCCGCATTCGATCACGGTCAGCTTCATTTCCACAATGGCGTCTTCACCGGGCCTTGAAATGGAAAACTCGATGCGGTCCGAGAGCTCGGAGGTGTAGAGCTTGTCGACACAATGCCGCACAACGCGGTTTTGGTCTTCGGGTATGACGAAGTCGGCAAAGGGGTGTCCCAGAAGACCATCCAGACTGGTGCCGACGATTTCACAGAACGCTCCGTTGGTGAAGACGATGTTGCCTTCGCGCATGATGAGCACGCCATCGTTGATGTGCCTGACAATACCCTGGTAATCGATGCTTTCCTGGCAGACGTTCAGCAGGTTCGCGTCTTCGTAGCAAGATCCGCTCATGTTCTTCAGCTCCTGGTTGCCGTAGCGCTTCCGCCGACGGCACTTGGTTCGCCCCACGATACCCGTTGTGACCCGGACAGGGCTAGCGATTTTTTGATTGCCGGTCGGAAATACCCGTCGGAGATGTCCAACCAGATTCCAGCGAGATTGTCGAGCAGGTCCGGGACGAGCCTGGGTAATTTTCGGGGTTGACCGGAAGGCGTGGCTGCATTATAGTTCATGCCATGAATGAAAATGATACCAGATTTTCGATAAGTTCTGCTCAAATAGATAAATTTCAGTCTCTTATGGAAGAACTTAATAAAAGATGTCATGAACGTCTCCGGGTGCAGTGCGATCTTTTCGCGGTCAACGAGTCGGAGCTTCGCTGTTTGCGTTTGTTTGAAAATCAGCGATACATGACGTGCAAGGGCATCGCGGCGGCACTTGGCGTGGTCAAGAGCCGGGTGACCAAGATCGTCGAGGGTCTGGAAAGGAAAGGTCTGGTGCAGCGCATGCCGGACCCTGCCGATTCGCGGGTCATCCTCTTCAGCCTGACCGGCCTCGGCCGCGACAAATGGGCCACGGCCAGGGAGCACGTGCAGGCGGTCAACGCCGCCATCCTGGAGCGGCTCTCGGCGGCCCAGCGGGCGGAGCTTCTGTCCGCCCTGGACATGCTGAAGGTCTCCATGGACGCCGTCCCGCCCTCGGGGCCGGAACCGGCGTGGGAAAGGCTGTGATGTTTCGAGTAAAAAAACAAGAATAAGCCGACAACGGAGGATGGAGTCATGAGCGAAACGCCGCAGATGCAGGAGCAACTGGATACCCTGCGCAAGGAACTCGCCCGGGTCAAGAGCGCGGGCCAGGAGGACAAGCTGTCCATGGTGCTTTTCAGCGGGGACCTGGACAAGGCCCTGGCCGCCTTCATCATCGCCACGGGCGCCGTGGCCATGGGCATGGAGTCGGTCATTTTCCTGACCTTCTGGGGCACTCCACTGTTCCGAAAGCCCGATAAAACGGTCGGGGGAAAGGATCTGATGGGCAAGATGTTCGGCTGGATGCTGCCAAAGGGCGCGCGCAAGGCGACCCTGTCCAAGATGAACATGGGCGGCATGGGCACGGTCATGCTCAAGGATCTGATGAAGAAGAAAAACGTCGCCTCCCTCGAGCAGATGATCGACATGGCCGGTCAACTCGGGGTAAGGGTGTATGTCTGCGAGATGTCCATGGATCTCATGGGGTTCAAGCGCGAGGAGATGATCGACTACCCGGACCTGAAATATGCCGGGGTGGCCACCTTCCTGGCCGAGGCCAAGAACAGCAAGGTGCAACTGTTTCTGTAACCGATGCAAAGGAGTATGATAATGAGCGGGATCACTGTCACCAAGAAGATCGATTTGAGCGGGCTGCCCTGTCCCATGCCCGTGGTGAAGATCAGCAAGGAGATCAAGACTGTCGAGGTCGGCGAGATCATCGAGGCCCGGACCACGGACCCCGGCGCCCTGTCCGATTTTCCGGCCTGGGCCCAGTCCAGCGGGAACGAGATCGTCAAGATCGAGGAGAGCGCGGACGGCGCGACGTTTTTCGTCAAGCGCTCGGCGTGAGGCCAGGCCCGGGAAGTGTCCCGGGCTTTTTTCGCTTGGCGCGCCGGAAGGCGGCGCGCGGGGGACGATATGGAAACGCTGACCTATGTTGTGCTGGTGCCCATGGTCTACGGGGCTGTCTTCACGTTTCTGGCGGGAGTGGTCTGGCGTGTGTGGGGAATCACGCGCCGACCGGCCTTCGCGCCGACCCTGAAAATCTACCCCGAGCGCCGGCCCGCTTGGCTCCACGCCCTGCACGACGCCTTCCTCATGCCCATGGTCCGCAGGCACAACCCCATCCTGTGGGTGTTTCTCATGCTGCTGCACGGGTCCATCGCGCTCCTGATCCTGGGTCACCTGGAGCTGTTCGCTCCCATGCCCTGGCTGCAGGTCTGGACGCATGAGATTTTCCTCGGCGCGGGCTATCTCGGTGGAGTCAATTTTGTCTGTCTGGCATTCCTTCTCCTGCGGCGGTTCGTGCCTCCGGCCAAGGATCTGTCCGTGCCCGAGGATTACGTCCTGCTCCTCGTGCTCCTGCTGGCCGTCGTCTTCGGGTCGCAGATGCACCTGGCCCGGCGTCTTTACGGCTTCGACGGGCTGGGAGTGTCCGAATACCGCGAGTATCTCATGAGCCTGCTCCGTTTCGCCCCGTCCGTGGATCCCGTGACGGGCTCGGGACACGCCTTCCTGCTGACCCTGCACGTGTTCTTCGCCAATATCTTCATCGCCGTTTTCCCGTTTTCCAAGATGATGCATGCCGTGCTCAGCATCCCGGCCAACATGATGCGGCGGAGGTAGACATGGACGAATCCGCGCGTTCGAAACTTCTGGCGCTCTTCGAAGGCAAGCTGACCAGGGCCATGGAAGTCTACCTCGAAACCTGCTCGCGCTGCGGGCTCTGCACCCCGGCCTGCCACGCCCATGCGTCCATGCCTCTGCCCCGGTACTCGCCGGCGCACCGGGCCGAAGTGGTGCGCCGCATTTACAGAAAATACTTCAAGGCCCAGGGGCGCATCCTGCCCGGCTGGGGGCAGGCCAAGGCTCTGGACGACACGGCCATCGAGGAACTCAAAGAGGCTGCCTACACCTGCACGGGCTGCCGCCGCTGCATGCTCTATTGCCCTTTCGGCATCGACACCCAGCAGATCGTGTCCATCGCCAAGCTGCTTCTCATCGGCGCCAGCGCCGAGCCCGAAACCCTGACCATGTTGGCCGACATGTCCGTGGCCAAGGGGCAGAACGTGGACGCCTTCAAGCCCCGCTTTCTGGACGGGATCAGGCGCCTGGAGGTCAAGGTTCTGGAGCGCTGGAAGAGCGAGGCCGCGCATCCCATTCCGACCGAGGTCGAGGGCGCGGACATGCTCTACGTGGCCCTGGCCGGCGCCCATTCCATCATCCCCGCCGCCGCGGTCTTCAATGCAGCCCGTGAGAACTGGACGCTCAGCTTCTTCGAGGCGGTCAACTTCGGCGCCTTCGTCGGCGACCCCAACAAGACGAAGCTCATCCTGGAGCGCATCGTGAACGAAGCCCTGCGTCTCAAGGTCAGGGAAGTCGTCATCTGCGAATGCGGCACGGCCTACCGCGTCATGAAGCAGCTTTCGGGCGCGCAGCCGTTCAGGGTGTCGTCCATCACCGAGGTGCACGCCCGCTACATCCGGGAAGGGCGGATCAAGGTCCGCGCCAAGGGCATCACCCGGCCGGTCATGTACCACGACCCCTGCCAGATCGCGCGCAACGGCGGGGTCATGGACGAGCCCCGCTTCATCCTGAGGACGCTGTGCGCCGATTACCGGGAGATATCGCCCGAGCCGAATTACAACTGGTGTTGCGGCGGCGGTGGCGGCCTGGTGGCCCTGGGCGAGGAGACGTTCGATTTTCGGATGAAGTCGAGCCGGATCAAGGCGGACCAGATCGCCGAATTCGGAAAATGCGCGCCGGGCGACGGCGGCATACTGGTCACCGCCTGCGAAAACTGCCATACGCAACTCGGGAACATCAATACCCATTACAAACTAGGCCTGGATGTCCAGTTCCTGTCGTCCATGGTGGCCGACGCACTGGTGGAATAATCATTCGCGATGCGGAACAAGGAGGGAGGATGGGAAGCAGAGCTAAGGCGCTGAGAGGGTTCCTCGCGGCGATGGCCCTGGTCGCCGCGTTTTCGGGCGCGGCCTTTGCCACCAACGGCATGCAGCTGATCGGCATCGGCCCGGTGCAGCGGTCCATGGGCGGAGCGGGTTCAGCCCTGCCCCTGGATTCCTTCGTCATCACCGTGAACCCGGCGGCCATGGCTGAGCTGCCGACCATGATCGATCTGGGCGTGACGCATTTCGCTCCGTCCTCTGAGTACGAAGCCACGGATTTCTATGTCGGCAAGTCGGACAAATCGAGCAGCTACCCGTCATCGACCATCCCGTCGCTGGGATTCGTCTTCCCCGTTTCGGACCGACTGAGCCTGGGCCTGGCCGCTTTCGGTGCGGCCGGCATGGGCGTGGATTACGGAACGGGCCTCTACGGTTCGAAAGTCTACACCAGCTTCGAGATGATGAAGGTGGTGCCGGCCCTGTCCTACCGGATCAGCGACACATTCTCGGTGGGCGCGGCCGTGAACCTCGACCGGGCCGTGATGGGCTACGAGGCCGGCGGCGGATTGGAGCACTCCCATGACGTGAGCTTCGGCTACGGGTTTCAGCTCGGCGCGTACCTGCGCCCCTCGCAGGAGTGGTCCCTTTCGCTGGCGTACATCAGCCAGGAGTGGTTCGAAGACTTCGAGTTCGAGACGCCCGTGGGCGAGGACAAGCTGGACCTGGGGCTGCCCCAGCAGCTGATCTTCGGCCTGGGCTACCGCCCGACGGATCGCCTGCGCCTTGCCCTGGACCTGAAATGGATCAACTGGACACAGACCATGGGCCGGAACAAGCCGCACATGCCGAAGCACGAGGCCACTCCGGACTTTCAGCTCTTCAACATGAACTGGGATGATCAGGTGGTTTTCGCCGTGGGCGCGGAGTACGATCTGGTGCCGGAGCAGTGGAAGCTCCGTGCCGGCTACAATTACGGCAAGGCCCCCCTGAACGAGGAGCAGGCCTTCGAGAACATCGCCTTCCCGGCGCTGGTCGAGCACCATTTCACGGCGGGCGTGGGCTGGTCGCCCATGGAAAATCTCTGGCTCAACCTGGGCGGCATGTACGCGCCCGAGGTGACCATGTCCGGGTCGAACACCAGCCAGGGGATCAGCGACTACGAAACCTCGCTGTCGGAATATTCCATCGACCTGGGGCTGTCGTACCGTTTTTAGCCCGGTTGCCACGCACTTCTTTAGGGCTCTTGCAACAAACGGGAGGGCGGAATCATCCGCCCTCCCGTTTCTACGATCAACAAATGGGTGCAGGGGCTGCGCCCCCTGCCCGCCGGAGGCTCTCTTCTCAGGACGCCGCCGCACGTGCGCTGGCGGCGCACTCGTTCTTGCCCAGGTCGAGGATCTCCTGCTTTTCGTCCGTCTCCTCCCGCAGCCCCGCGTTGATCTCGCGAATGATGGCGTATTCGGGCGGTTGGGGGCGCATGTTGTCCTTGATGAACCTGTAGAAGTTCTCCTCGCCGTGCATGGAGAAGATGTCCAGGTTGCGCTTGATTATGGCGTCCAGGCTGGCGGCGAAGGCCAGGTCGGGCCGCGCTTCGCTCCAGTCCATCCAGTGGGCCGGCAGGATCTGCGTGGCCGGCGGGAGGTGCTTGATGACGGTCTGCAAGGTTCGGAACAGGTGCCGTGACCAGGCCTCGGCCTGGCCGCCCAGGTCGGGTCGTCCCACGGATTCGATGAAGACCGTGTCGCCGGAGACCAGGTATTTGCCGTCGATCAGGTAGCAGGTGCTTCCGGGTGTATGTCCGGGGGTGTGCAGCGATTTCACTTCGGGGCCGCCGCCGGCTAGGCGGAAGACCTCGCCGTCCTTGACCGGGGTGAAGGGGAAGGCCGCGCCGCCGAAGTCGGCCTCGTTGCCGAGCATCTCCACGCCGTGCATCCTGGCCAGGGCTGGGCTGCCGGAGATGTAGTCGGCCTGCTTGTGGGTCTCGAAGGATTTGACGATGCGCACGCCGTGGTCGGTCGCGAATTTCTGGTAGAACTCGATGTTCCTGGACGGGTCGAAGAGCATCATCTGCCCGCCGAAGATCAGGCCGTAGCTGCAGGAAGCCTTGCCGGGCCGGCGAAACTGATAGAGCTCGTAGCCCTTGCCGTGCAGGAGCACGGGTGTGAGCAGGTTGCCCCAGGCCTTGATGCCGCCGAGCAGGTGCCCCAGGTCCGTGTAGCCACGCGCCGCGAGAATTTCGGCCACGAACTTCGAGGAGCCCTCCTTGGCGCACACGGCGCGGATGGGCTTGCCCCCCGGCACCTTGGCCACGGACTCGTCTTCATGCTCGATGAAGTCCATGTAGGGGACATTGACCATGTCGATGGGGCGGGGCCCCTCTATCTTGAAGCGGGCGAACTCCGTGGGGTTGCGTACGTCCAGGAGCAGGAAGTCCACGGACCCGGTGACCAGGTCGAATAGCTCTTCGGCGGTAAAACCGTGTACACTCATGATGGCACCTCGCGGTTGGCTTGTATTGTTGGATGCACGAGCAAACCTTTTAAGACACGTTGACCTGAGCGTAAAGCCGTGCCCTGAAATCCGCGACTGGAAAAATGGGCGGATTGCCTGGGCTCAGACGGGCTTGAATGGGGTCGGTCTCCAGGCCGCCCTTTAATCGTGTTCGACGAAGATGAGCGCGCCTGTGTCGAAACCCAGAGATGCGGCCTTGGTGACGAGGGCCCTCTTCACCCCTTCGTCCATTGTCGGTGTTCTGGCCAGGATCCACAGGTAGGACGTGTCGGGTCCGCAGACGAGGGCGTACTGGTAGTTTTCGCGGTCGAGTTCGAGGATGACGTAGGATCCGTAGAAAGGTCCGAAGAAGGAAACCTTGAGATGCCCCAGGTCCGGCTCCTGCACGAAATACCCCTTTCCGACGGCCTCCTTCCATTTTCCATCCGTGCTCGAATACCCCCGGTTCAGGACCCTGACCCCGCCGTCGTCACGCAGGCTGTATTCGGCCGTGACGCGGCTCAGACCCCGCTCGAAGGAATGGTCCAGTCTGGCGATCTCGTACCAACTGCCCAGGTATCGCTCCAGGCTGAAACCCCTGACGGGCTCGACGTTCTTCGGCATGCCCACGCAACCGGTCAGAAGCAGGAGAAGGAAGATGGCGGTGTTTTTCATGGGTCCTCCTTGGATGGGTTGGGTATGGGACGGCACTGCGGCTGTTCCTTGAGCTTTTCCCCGAGGACCGAGGACTGTCAAGCTCAGCGTCGCGAACCTGTCACAGTGTCGCTGCGGATCTTTACGATGTCCTTATTTGAATGTAGATGCATGGATTGCCCATAAGGGGCGCAATGCAGAAACTTGAAATGCGGGTCGCCATGTTCAGAAAAATACTTTTTGCCGTTGTCTTGGTTGGAATCGTGGCTGGCGCGTTGGTCGGCATAAAAGCCCTGCAGATCAGGAAAATGATCGCCCAGGGCGAATCCTTTGTCATGCCCCCGGCGGTGATCTCCACTGCCAACGCCACCAGCGCGTCCTGGGAGACGGTTCTGCGCGCGGTGGGTTCGGTCACCCCCGTGCAGGGCGTGACCCTGACCGCCGAAACTCCGGGCAAGGTAGTGCACATCTCCTTTGACTCTGGCAACCGTGTCACGGCCGGGGAAGTGCTCGTGCAGATGGATGTCTCCCAGGAAAACGCGCAGCTGCGCGCTTTGGAGGCCAGCGAAAATCTGGCCCGCATCAGCTTGAAGCGGTTCGAGACCCTTCTGGCTCAGCGCTCCACCGCCAAATCCGAGTATGACGTGGCTTTCGCCGAACACCGTCAGATTCTGGCGCAAATGGATGCGCTGCGGGCCGTCATCGCCAAGAAAACCATCCGCGCCCCCTTTGCCGGAACCCTGGGCCTGCGCCATGTGAATCTGGGTCAGAATCTGGGGGATGCCGACAAGGTTGCCACTCTGCAGCGGCTGGACTCCGTTTACGTCGAGTTCGTGCTGCCCCAGCAGCAGGTTGGACAGGTGCGGACCGGTTACACCGTCCGCGTGACCTCCGACGCTCTGCCCGGACAGACTCTGGAAGGCCGCCTCGTGGCCATGGAGCCTTTGGCCGACAGCGCGACCCGCACCGTGCGCATGCAGGCCGTTTTCGACAACCCTGCAGAGATTCTGCGCCCCGGCATGTTCGTGAACGCGGGAGTGGTCCTGCCCGCAAGACAGGACGTGACACTCGTTCCCGCCACCGCAGTGTTGTACGCGGCATACAGTGATTCGGTCTTTGTGGTCGAGCAGGCCGAAGGGAACGGCACGCAAGGCCTCGTGCTGCGGCAGCAGTTCGTGAATCTGGGCGAGCGGCGCGGTGATTTCGTGACCGTGACCCGAGGGGTAGCGCCTGGACAGACCGTCGTCAGCACCGGAGTCTTCAAGTACCGCAACGGCCAGTCCGTGATCGTGGACAATGCCCTGAACCCTGAATTCAAGATCGCGCCCACGCCGGAAAATTCCTGATGCGGGCCAAAACCTTCGAGCAACATTTTCACGCGATCACCCCATGAAATTCACCGATATTTTCATACGCCGTCCGGTTCTGGCCCTAGTCATCAACCTGCTCATCATCCTCGCCGGGTTGCAGGCGATTTTTTCCCTTTCGGTTCGCCAGTATCCGCGCAGCGACAATGCCATGGTCACCGTGACCACGACCTATGTCGGCGCCAGCGCCGAGCTGGTGCGCGGGTTCATCACCACCCCTCTGGAGCGGGCCATCGCAGCGGCCGATGGCATCGACTACATCCAGTCCCAGAGCGCCCAGAACCTGTCGACCATTAGCGTCCGGCTGAAGATCAACTACGACCCCATCAAGGCCCTGTCCGAGATCAGCGCCAAGGTCGATCAGGTTCGCGGAGACCTGCCGCCCGAGGCCGAGGTGCCCATCCTGAACGTGGAGTCGGCGGACAGCCAGTTCGCCTCGGCCTACCTGAGCTTCACCTCGCCGGATCTGGAGCAGAACCAGATCACGGACTATCTCATGCGCGTGATTCAGCCCCGCCTCTCCGCGCTCTCCGGCGTGCAGCGGGCCGACATTTTGGGCGCGCGGACCTTCGCCATGCGCATCTGGCTCAAGCCCGACCGCATGGCCGCCCTGAACGTGACTCCGGCGGCGGTGCGCCAAGCCCTGGCCGCGAACAACTACCTCTCCGCCCTGGGCCAGACCAAGGGCGAGTTGGTGCAGATCAACCTCACGGCGGATACGGATCTGCGCTCGGCCGACGAATTCAAACAGCTGGCCATCCGCGAGGAGAACGGAGCCGTGGTCCGCCTCGGGGACATCGCGGACGTCGCCCTCGGCGCGGAAGACTACGGCGCGGAGGTGCGCTTCACCGGCGAAACCGCCGTCTTCATCGGCGTCTGGCCCTTGCCGAATGCAAACTCCATCGACGTCATCGGGCTGGTGCGCACGGAGATGGAAGCCATCCAGAGCACCCTGCCCTCGGGCATGACGGGCCGCATCGCCTATGACGCCACGGAATACATCAACAGCGCCATCCACGAGGTCCTCAGGACCCTGGGTGACACGCTGCTTATCGTCGTCATCATCATTTTTCTGTTCATGGGCTCCTTTCGGGCCGTGGCCATTCCGGTCATCGCCATCCCGCTGTCCCTGATAGGTGCCGTGTTTCTGATGCAGGTATTCGGGTTTACGGTGAACCTGCTCACGCTCCTGGCCGTGGTGCTGTCCGTGGGGCTTGTGGTCGATGACGCCATCGTCGTCGTTGAGAACGTGGAACGCCACATTTCCGAAGGCCAATCGCCGCTGGACGCCGCAATTCTTGGCGCGCGCGAGCTGATCGGGCCGCTTATCGCCATGACCATCACCCTGGCCGCGGTCTATGCGCCCATCGGGCTGCAGGGCGGGCTGACCGGCTCCCTGTTCCGCGAGTTCGCTTTTACCCTGGCCGGGGCCGTGACCATTTCCGGCATAGTGGCCCTGACCCTGTCCCCGCTCATGTCCGCCAAGCTCCTGAAATCAGGCATGGAAGAGCGCGGACTGGCCGGACGCATTTCGCGCGACTTCGCCCGGCTGCGGCGCTTCTACGGGCGTCTGCTGGATGGGACGCTCAATGCCCGTCCGGCCATGTACCTGATCTGGATTGTCATCAGCGGACTGTCCGTGCCCATGTTCATCATGTCGGCCACGGAGCTGGCCCCCTCCGAGGATCAGGGCGTCATCTTCGGCATCCTCGACGCCTCGGCCGATTCGACTCTGGATCAGACCAGCGTGTACGCGGCGGCAGCCAACAAGGTCTTTATGGATACGCCGGAGGCCCAGTTCACCTTTCAGGTCACGTTCCCGTCCAGCGGGTTTTGCGGCTTGGTCGTGTCGCCGTGGGAACAGCGGGAGCGGACCGTGGACGAGATTTTGCCCGAAGTGCAGGCCGGCCTCGCCGCGATTCCGGGGATCCGTATGTTTCCGGTCACTCCGCCGGCCCTGCCCGGCGGTGGTGATTTTCCGGTGGAATTCATCCTCGCGTCCACGGCGGACCAGGAAGAGATTCTGAACTTCGCACGGCAGATTCAGGTCAAAGCCATGCAGAGCGGCATGTTCGCCTTTCCGCCGCTCATCGACGTCAAAATCGACCAGCCCCAGGCCGAACTGGTCATCGACCGTGACAAGGTCGCGGCCATGGGCCTCAGCCTGGCTTCCGTGGGCGGCGACGTCAGCGCCATGTTGGGCGGCAACTATGTGAACCGGTTCAACATCGACGGCCGCAGCTACAAGGTTATCCCTCAGGTGCAGCGGATCGACCGGCTGACTCCGGACCAACTGAGCAATATCCACGTCACCGGACCGGGTGGCGTGCTCGTGCCTCTGTCCTCCGTGGCGACCATCAAGGAAACGACCGTGGCCCGTTCCCTGAATCGCTTTCAGCAACTCAACGCCGTCAAGATCAGCGGTGTGGCCGTCCGTCCCCTGGACGAAGCTCTGCGCTTCCTGGAAGATGAGGCCATCAAGATTCTGCCCAAGGGCTATGTACTAGATTACACAGGGGATTCGCGCCAGCTCAGGACTGAAGGCAACAAGTTCCTGACCGCCTTCGGCCTGGCCGTGGTACTCATCTTTCTGGTTCTGGCCGCGCAATTCAACAGTTTTCGCGATCCCTTCGTCATCCTGGCCGGGTCGGTGCCTCTGGCCGTTTTCGGGTCCCTCATCTTCACCTTCCTGAAGATGCCCGACCCGAACGTGGCCTTCTGGACGGCAGGCTGGACCACGACCATGAACATTTACTCCCAGGTCGGCCTTGTCACTCTGGTGGGACTGGTCTCCAAGAACGGCATTCTCATCGTCGAGTTCGCCAACCAGTTGCAGAAACTCGGGCGTTCCAAGCGCGAGGCCGTGCATGAGGCGGCCCTGACCCGTCTGCGTCCCATCCTGATGACCTCGGGCGCGACCATCGCCGGCCACTTCCCCCTGACCCTGGTCACAGGCGCGGGCGCGGCGGCCCGGAATTCCATCGGTCTGGTCCTGGTGGGCGGCATGGCCATCGGCACTCTGTTCACCCTGTTCATCATCCCTTCCATTTACATGCTTGTGGCCCGCGATCATTCCCATGACCGCGAAAAGGACGAGATCGGGCGCAATCTGGAGGGCGGGGATTCTCTGGTGAAATGAAACTCCTCCTGCTCGCCCTGGGCTGGGCCGCCTGGGGCGGCCTGCACAGCCTGCTCATCAGCCCCTCCTGGATGCGTCTGATCTCCGGTCTGTTTCCCCGGCTCTGCCCCTTCTATCGGCTGGCCTACAATGGTTTGGCCGTGCTGACCCTTGTCCCACTGCTTCTGTTCAAGCATTCCCTGGGCGGGGACGCGCTCTTTGCCTGGAGCGGCGCGTTCGCCCTGCCGCGCTTTGCCCTGCTTGGCGCGGCCCTGTGGCTCTTCTGGGCCGGAGCCAGGGAATACGACCTGAGCGTGGTCGGCGGCCTGGCGCAGTTGCGCTCAAGCTGTTCCTACGCCGGGAGTCCCTATGCCTCGGAGTTGCGCACCTCGGGCATTCTGGGCCGGGTTCGACATCCGTGGTACGGAGGCGCGCTCCTCGTACTCTGGACCAGCTCGGGGCATTTTGACGCGGCGAATCTGGTCACAAGCCTGACACTCTCCCTTTACGTCCTTGTGGGGGCGTGGCTGGAGGAGCGCAAGCTCGTGCATGTTCACGGGGAGGCGTACCGGGCCTATCAGCGCGCAACGCCCATGTTCTTTCCCTGGCCGTGGCGCAAGGGCGGGGCTCGATGAGGCGCGTCTGGTGGCATCTTTCGGATTACATCAGCCATCGACGGGCGGGCGAGGCCTATCGGAAGTGTCTGAGCCTGGCCGGATTCGAGGTCGCGGACCGGCCCGAGGAGGCCGATCTGGTCGTGTTGCATGACGACCCGATGAACTGGTCCGATATTTTTGAGCGGTTTCCGGCTGTGCGAACAAAGCCCAAGGTGGGATTTGCGGTTTGGGAGGGGCTTGAATTGCCCGAAGTGTACCGAGCGGGATTTGCGCTGGTGGACGAGGTCTGGACGGCGTCGGCTTTTTCCGCCGCCGCGTTGCGTCAAGGGCACGCGAGGGTCCGGGTCCTTCCGCATGTGGTCGAAGTGGCTGGCTGCGCAGCCGGGGATCTGGAATGGGCGCGTAATCGCTTGAGCCTGGGCCCGGAAAGCCGCTATTTTTTCAGTATCGTCGACGCGATCAATCCGCGCAAGAACCTGGACGCGCTGCTGCGGGTTTTTGCACGGGTGGCGCATGGCAACCCGACGGTTTTTCTTGTCGTGAAGCAATACCGGATGAATGTATCCTTCGGGAATGCAGCGCAGGTGTTGAGCATCGGAGAGAAGGTCACTGACGGTCGTCTTGCCGCCCTGCATGCAGGAGCGCTGGCCTACGTCAGCCCGCACCGTGGTGAAGCCTGGGGGCTCGGCCTGAGCGAGGCCATGAGCCACGGAGTGCCTGTGCTGGCGACGGGCTGGTCCGGGAACATGGAATTCATGGATGAGCGCAACTCCATTCCCTTGCGCTTTGAATTGGAGCCGGTGGGTGAGCGCATGGCCAGGATGCTGCCGCATTTTCGGCCCGGGATGCTCTGGGCCAAGGTTGATGAGCAGCATCTGCAGCGGGAAATGCTGCGCCTCATCCGGCGCGGCCAGGATCCAATCATGTGCGAGCGGGCCCGCGCGGTTGCCGAGCGGTTTTCGTCCAGGCGCGTGGCCGGGATTTTGGGCGGGTTGCTTCGCGATCTGAAGCGGGACTGAATAATCAGCCCAGGATTTGCCGCGCCCGCCGTTTGAAAAGCAGGCGGTGAAGATAGGTGGCGACGCCTCGCGGTCTGGGTAGCGCATTGCTCACCGCTTCGGCCGGAAAAAAGAGCAGGTCCAGCAGATGCACCGTATGGGCGTGAGGCGAGAGGGTTGTGACGCAGCCTGCGCAGGTGGTGATGACAATCCGCCCTTGGGCGTGTTCGGCCGTGCTCTTGGCCCAGGTTGAGGAGTTTTCCGGATTCAGATCGCCCACGGCCCCTCCTTCCCCGCAGCACGGGCTCTGCGACCCGTCATGCCGTGTTTTTTCCACATCTAGGCCCGATCCCTGGGCACATCCCAAAATGATCTCCTGAAGATTTGTCTGCCTGCGAAATGGGCAGGGCGTATGCACTATGGCCGAGCCGTGCGCGTGCGGCCTTGCGGGGAGCGGATATTCCGCCAGCGCCTCGTACACGGTTTTCACGGCAAGGCCGTCGCCATATTGGTTGAAGACCTTGAAGCAGTTGGGGCAGGCGGTCAGCACCGTGCGCACGCCGCGCGCCAGAAAGCGCGTGCGCAGCTCTCCGAAATGGTGTTCAAAAAAATCCTGGCGGCCCAGATCGTGGGACGGCTTGAAACAGCAGGCCAGGGCCAGACCCAGACCCGGCACGCATTTTCGCAGGTGCAGGAAGAGCGCCTCCGTTGTTGCAGGGTTGGTTCCCGGAAAGGTGCAGCCGGGGAAAAAGACCGTATCCCCCCCCGGGGGCAGCATGAAGGCCCGAAAGAGCCAGGATGCACCCAGCACTTCGTAATTCATCAGCGCGCGATACGGACTCAGGTCGACGCGTCCTGCATCCAGTGCCGCCCGGCGCATGAATAGAAAAAAATCCGACAGGGGCAGATGCATGGGGCAGAAGGTTTCGCACAGTCCGCACAGGCTGCACTCAAAGGCCAGGGCGCGGCCTTGGCCCTTGTCGAGCAATCGGTCGGCCATGAGCTTGGGCGTGCCATGTTCGCGCAGGAATGCGCACCGGGTCTGGCAGGCTCTGCACTGGGTGCATTCCGAGGAGATGCGCTCGGTCAGGGCGAGCAGTTGCGGCGGCAGGGGCGTTGATTTCATGCGTTTAGTTCAGGAAGTTCTTTATCCCGGTGAACACGATCTGGGCCGCCATGGCTGAGAGGACCAGGCCTGTGATCTTGGTCATGATGGACAGGCCGACGGAGCCCAGTACTTTTTTGAGCATGCGGGCCGAGCGCAGGATGATGCCGACGCACAGGCAGGAGCAGACGAGAGCCGCCGCGCCGATCAGGCGTTCCGTGGTTCCGCCCAGCTCCGCGCCGAGGATGAGCAGCGTGCCGATGGTGGCCGGGCCCACGGTGATCGGAATGGCCAGGGGCACCACGGCGAAATCGACATCGGGAGCGGCTTCCTGGCTGGACCGTTTGCCCGAGACCAGGGATACGGCCGACAGGAAGAGCAGGCTCCCCGCGCCGATGCGGAACCCGTCCAGGGTGATGCCCAGGGTGGAGAAGATGGGGTTGCCCGCAAAATAAAGGACCAGGCTGATGACCATGACGGACAAGGTCGTGCGGATGGCCACCCGGCGCTGTTCGACCTTGGTCATGTATTCGGTCATGGACAGGAAGACGCTGAGCACGAAGAAAGGGGTCAGCAGAAAAAAGAGCTTGATGGTCAGGCTTATGAAGAGGGTGGTCATTATATTTCCACGCGGGCAATTCGTCCCGCCGCTTGATGTCGGGGCCGGCCAGATGCCGGTCCGAGCCGTGCTTAGGGCTGGAGGGGCGGAAAGGCAAGCAGATTGGTTGATTGTACAGCCTTTACCCGCGCGTGGCCAGCAGAATGCCGCCGAGGATGCAGCCCGCGCTGATCAGGTGAATAAATCCCATGGGTTCGCCCAGGAAAAGGAAGGCCGCGAGCCCGCTGAAAAGGGGCAGGCTGTAGTAGATCAGCCCGGCCAGGGATGGGCCGATGGACGCCACGGCGCTGTTCCACATGGCATAGGAGGCCAGCGACGCCCCGAGCCCGACATAGAGGATGGCCCCCGCGGCGCCGATGGTGATTGTCGGCGCTCCGGCGGTGAGCAGCTCCCACCCCGTCCATGGAGCCAGAAACACGATGCCGACGCCGAACAGCGTCAGCAGGAAGACGGGCTGGCTCAGCCCTCCGGGAAAGCGGCGCACCAGGATGCTGTAGCCCGCGAAAATGACGGCAGCGAGGCTCATCCACAGATCCCCAATGGAAAAATCAAGGCCCGCCAGGCGGCCCGGGTCGCCGCCGGTGATAAGCAGCAGCACGCCCCCGAGGGCGACGGCTAGGCCGAGCATTTTGCGGGTGGTCAGCCGTTCATGGAGAAACATCCGGGCCAGAAGGATGATGAAGACCGGCGTGGACGTGGCAATGAGCGACAGGTTCAGGGCCGAGGTGGTGTGGGCCGCTTTGTAGAGCAGGGCATTGAAGGTCGTGACGCCGAGGAGCGCCATGGGGATCATGGCCGGCATGCTCCTGCCGATGGCCGCGCGCTCCGCCCAAGCGGCGCGGCAGGCAAAGGGCAAGAGCCCCATAAAGGCAGTGGCCCAGCGCAGCATGGAGAGGGTGGCGGGTTCGATGCTCTGGTTCAGGCTGCGGGCCACGATGAAATTGCCGGACCAGATGACCGTGGCGCCCAGGGCGAAGAGGATTCCCTGGAGGGATTTTGAGGATGTCGAATGTTTCATGAGCATGGGGTAAGAGGATGGACAAAAAAAGAAATCCCCCAAGCTTCTGCAAACTTGGGGGATTTGTCGAGGGTTTTACGCACGCCCTTTCAAGGCGTCAGCGTGAAGTAATTACTGCTTGGCCGGGGTGTGGGCGCCGTGGCCACCCTGGTCCGCAGGAGCCTGTCCGGCGGTGCCGTTGCCGTCGGCCATGTCATGCTTCATCCCGCCCATCATGCCGTGCTTCATGCCGCCGCCGCTCATCATCGGGCAGCCCATGCCTGACTTCTTGCCATGCCCCGGTTCAGGGGTGATTCCTTCCTTGGCCATTTTCCTGTGCAGTGTGACCTGCTCGGCGTAGACCTTGGCGTTCAAGGCATTGATTTCAGAGACAAGGGTCTCGATCTTCTTTTCATCTGCGGTGTCGCCATAGATTTCGGCGTTGAGGGCGGACTCCTTGGCAAAAATCTGTTTTTTCAGATTTGAGGTAGCGGTGGCGAACTCTTCGTGAGCTTTTTCCACTATGGCCTGTTTTTCAGGGCTCAAGGCGCCCATGCCCTTTCCCTGTCCCTGAGCGGAAGCGGATCCGGCCAAGGCGATGAATAGGCTCAGGGCCAGAATGATTATGTGAGTTGTTTTCATGGGTTTTCTCCGGTTTGAGTATTATGTGGCCAAGACATTTCAAGTATTGTGCCACACAAGGCGTCGTTTGCGCTTCCCATATTCATAAATCATCTGGCGGGATTGTACAGGGTGCGGCGGCGGAAGGGGAATCGTGCGGTGGCATTATTTTGCACAGAGAGGCCCCGCTTGTGCAGTCATTGTGCATGGCTCGGTATGGTGCAAGATACTTCTGAGGCTATGCCTTTTGTATGCACGCGCTGCGCGACGGTCAGAGGAAAACCAAATCATGGCCCCGGGTGCGTGAATCAAGAGCGCCGCGCGTGCCGCCGTTTCCGATCATGTGAAATCCACCAACTCCTCTCCCCCTCCCAGCTCCACGTTTGCCATGACCTCAGGGGTTCGGCTGATGACCTTGCCACGGCGGATGACCCACAGCCGTGCCGGGCGCAGGCGCAGGGCTTCGAGTTCGCTTGCGGCCTGCAGGATGACCATGTCCGCGTTGCAGCCGGGTTCAAGTCCGTAACCTTCCAGTCCCATGGTCTTGGCACCGTTCACGGTCACGGCCGCAAACATCTTCTTCAAACCATCCACGCCGGTCATGTGCAGGGCGTGCGCGCCCATGTGCGCCACTTCGAGCATGTCGTGGGTGCCCATGGGGTACCAGGGGTCCATGATGTCGTCGTGGCCGAAGGACACGTTGAGCCCTAAGTTCATCAGCTCCGGTACGCGCATGAGGCCCCGCCGCTTGGGATATGTGTCGTGCCGGCCTTGCAGGTTCATGTTCACGAGCGGGTTGCATACGCAGTGCAGCCCCGCCTCGGCCATGAGCGGCAAAAGCTTCGACACGTAATAATTGTCCATGGAGTGCATGCTCGTCAGGTGCGAGCCAGTGACCCGGCCATGCATGCCCAGTCGCTGCGTCTCGAAGGTTAGGCTTTCCACGTGCCTTGAAAGCGGGTCATCCGACTCGTCGCAGTGCATGTCGACCATGAGCCCGCGCTTTGCCGCGATCTCGCACAATACGCGCACTGATTCCCGGCCCTGGTCCATGGTCCGCTCGAAATGCGGGATGCCGCCCACCACGTCCACGCCCTTATCGAGAGCCCGCTCCAGCAACTCCACCCCGCGCGGGGCGCGCAGCACCCCGTCCTGTGGGAAGGCGACCAGCTGGATGTCCACGAAATCCTTCATCTCCTCCCGCACTTCCAGCAGCACATCCACGGCCATGAGGCTCGGGTCCGTGGTGTCCACATGCGTGCGGATGGCCAGATTGCCCTTGGCCACGGACCAACGCAGCAGTTTCATGGCCCGGTCCTTGATAGCCTGGGGCGTCAGGTCAGGCTTGAGCTCACCCCAGATTCGAATCCCCTCCAGCAGCGTGCCCGTCTCGTTCCTGCGCGG
This sequence comes from Desulfomicrobium sp. UBA5193, assembly GCA_002412965.1. Lineage (GTDB taxonomy): Bacteria > Desulfobacterota > Desulfovibrionia > Desulfovibrionales > Desulfomicrobiaceae > Desulfomicrobium. The sequence goes on along the minus strand of DHWB01000014.1, from coordinate 106,557 downwards.
CAGCCCCGCCGACAAGGTCGCGTCCATATGGAAATGGCTGTCCACGAAAGGCGGAGTCACCAGATACCCCTTGGCGTCAATGACCTGCGCCGCCTCGTCTTTGATACTCGGCTCAACCGCAACAATACGGCCATCCTTGCAGCCAATCTCGGTCAGCGTCTCCTCCCCAGGCAGGGCGGCGTTGATGATAAGCAGATCCAGCATTGTAATCACCTCGATGAAATAAGAGTGCCTCCGGCGGGCAAGGGGATAATCCCCCTGCACCCCTGACAGGGTCAAGGGACGAGTCCCTTGCGGGGTGTGGGGCGGAGCCCCACTTCTTTTACCTCAGAGTGCCTATTTAAGAAAGCCTCCGGCGGGCAGGGGACACATCCCCTGCGCCCCGCATTTCTTCCCTCTCTACCTCTCGCCCTTGCGGAAGGGAACCAGCAGCGCCTTGGGGTAGGCGGCTTTGCGGGACATGGTGATGAGGGCGAGGATGGAGCAGAGGTAGGGGAGCATCAGGTAGAACTGGTACGGGATGGCGGAGATGGATTGTTGTTGTACGCGCATCTGGATGGCGTCGAAGGCGGCGAAGAGGAGCGCGCCGAGGAGCGCTTTGCCGGGTTTCCAGGAGGAGAAGACGACGAGCGCGATGCAGATCCAGCCACGTCCGTTGACCATGCCGATGTAATAGGCGTCGAAGGCGGCGAGCGTCAGGAATGCGCCGCCCACGGCCATGAAGGCCGAGCCGACCATGACCGCGCCGGTGCGCAGGCCAAGGACCGAGAGGCCCTGGGCTTCGGCGGCGAGCGGGTTTTCGCCGACCATGCGCAGGGCGAGGCCAAGGGGGGTGCGCAGCAGCACGTAGGCCGTGACGCCGACCAGGATGAAGGCCAGGAGGGTAAGCGCAGTCTGGCTGAAGAGGACCGGGCCAATGAAGGGCAGGCTGGAAAGCACGGGGATGTCGAGCGGCGCGAAGGGGATGATCTTGGGCGGGGTGGTGACCTGGGGCAGGACCATGCGGAAGACGAAGGAGCTTAAGCTTGCGCCGAGCATGGTGATGCCGAGACCCGTGACGTGCTGGGACAGGCCCAGGTGCACGGTGAAGACGGCGTGCAGCAGGCCCAGGGCCGCGCCGACGCAGGCGGCGAAGAGCACGCCGCCCCACAGGGTGCCGCCGAGGAAGACCCAGGTCCAGCCGGACATGCAGCCTGCGGCCATGATGCCTTCGATGCCAAGGTTCAGGACCCCTGCCCGCTCGCAGATAAGTTCGCCCATGGTGCCGAAGATGAGCGGGGTGGCCATGCGCACGGTGGCCAGCCAGAATCCGGTTTCTAGGAAGAGGGAAAGGATATCCATGTTATTTCCAGCGGATGCGGTAGCGGGTCAGGAACATGGCCAAAAGGACCATGAGCAGGCTCACGGCCGTGGTCACATCCGCGATGTAATTGGAGATATTTATGGCGCGGCTCATGGAATCGGCTCCGATGTAGATGATCGCGATGAACGTGGCCGAGAGCACCACGCCGAGTGGGTGCAGGGCGGCCAGCATGGCCACGACGATGCCGGAATAGCCGAAGCCGGGGGACAGATCGAGGGTCAGGTAGCCCTTTACGCCGCACAGTTCGCTGACCCCGGCCATGGCCGCGAGGCCGCCGCTCAGGAGTGCGGTGCGGACGATGGTGGCTCCTACCGGCATCCCGGCGAAGGTGCTGGCTTTGAGGCTCGCGCCGACAGCGCGAATCTCGAAACCCCAGATGGTGAATCGCATCATCCACCAGATGAGGGTGGCGCAGGCCAGGGCCAGGATGAAGCCCAGATGCAGGCTCGACTTGGGCACGAGCACGGGCAGCATGGCGCTGTCGATGACGGGCGCGGCCTGGGGCCAGCCCATGGCCATGGGGTCTTTCCAGGGGCCGAAGACCAGCCAGTTGACGACCAGCAGGACCACGAAATTCAGCAGCAGGGTGGTGACCACCTCGTCTGCCTTGAGGCGGGTCTTGAGCCAGGTCGGGATGAGCAGGAAGAGTCCGCCGGCCAAAGCGCCGGACAGGAAGAGAAAGGGAATCATGAGCCACCCGGGCAGATCGATCATGCCTGTGCCGAGCCACGTGGCCATGCAGGCGCCAACGTAGAACTGGCCTTCGCCGCCGATGTTCCAGAGCTTGGCCCGGAAGGCCACGGCCGCGGCCAGGCCGGTGAAAATGAGCGGGGTGGCGCGGGTCAGGGTCTCGGTCAGGGCGAAGGTCGAGCCCAGGGCCCCTTTGAGCAGCAGCCCCCAGGCGGCCAGCGGCGAGGCCCCGGCCCAGAGGATGAGCCCGGAGCAGAGCGCCATGGAGGCGATGACGGCTAAAAGCGGCGCGCCTATTTGCCAGACCAGGGCCACGGATTCGCGGGGTTCGAGTCTCATGCGGCGCCTCGCTTGTCGAAGTTTTGGCCGCTCATCATGAGTCCAAGTCTGGCGCGATCCACCGTGGTCGTGTCCTCCGGTGCGGACAGGTGCCCCTGGTACATGACCTGGATGCGATCCGAGAGCTGAAAGAGCTCGTCCAGGTCTTCGGAGATGAGGACCACCCCGGCCCCGCGCCGGGCCGCGTCCAGAAGATGCTGGTGCACGGCGGCCGTGGCTCCGACATCGAGGCCCCAGGTCGGCTGGTTGGCCAGGATGAGGTGCGGGCCCTGGGACAGGACCCGGGCCAGGATGAGCTTTTGCATGTTGCCGCCCGAAAGTTTGCGCACCGGCGCACCTGGACCAGCGCAGCGGATGTCGAAGACGTCCATGAGCTGCGCGGCGCGGGAGGCCAGGGCCTTGAAATTGAGCATGCCGCGTTTGGAAAAGCCGGGCAGGCGATAGATCTCCGTGGACAGGTTCTCCATGACCGTCATGTCCGCCACCAGCCCGGTGCCGGTGCGGTCGTCGGGCACGCGGCCCACGCCGGACCGGATCATGGCCGCCGGGGTGAGACGGCTCACGGTCTGTCCGCGCAGGACGACGCTGCCGCCGCTCGGAGCGACGAGGCCGGACAACAGGTCCGCCAGCAGGGCCTGGCCGTTGCCGGAAACGCCCGCGATGCCGAGGATCTCATGGGCGCGCACCGACAGGCGCAGCTCGTCGAGGCTCGCTCCGCGATCAGGGGCGCTGGCGCGGACGCTGTCCAGAAAGAGGACCTCCTCGCCGGGCGGGTGCGGAGTGCGCGTGGCCTGCGGGATGTTTGCGCCGACCATGGCCTTGGCCAGCTCTTCGGCGGACGTCGCTTTCGTCGAAGTTTCAAGCACTACCCGGCCATGCCGCAGAACCACGCAGCGGTCGCTGGCGGACATGACCTCGCGCAGCTTGTGGGTGATGAAGATGACGGACACGCCCTGGTTTACCAATTCTCGCAGGGTGGCGAAGAGGTGGTCGCTTTCCTGGGGGGTGAGCACGGCGGTGGGTTCGTCCAGGATCAAGATGCGGGCGTCGCGATACAGGACCTTCAAGATCTCCACCCGCTGCCGCTCGCCCACGGACAGGCCGCGCACCGGCGCGTGCGGGTTCACGTGCAGCCTGAATCGTTCCATGAGCGAGCCCAGCTTGGCCAGGGCGCGGGCCGAGTTGCGCCGGAAACCCCACAGGGGCTCGGTGCCGAGCATGATGTTTTCGAGCACGGTCATGTTTCCGGCCAGAGTGAAGTGCTGGTGGACCATGCCCACCCCGGCCGTGAGCGCGGCCCGGGGCGAACCCGGTGGCAGGGGCCGCCCCTGCACTTCCACGGTCCCGCCGTCAGCGACGTAGTGGCCGAAGAGGATGGACATGAGCGTGGTCTTGCCGGCGCCGTTCTCACCCAGAAGGGCCAGCATCTCGCCGCCGTTCAGGGTCAGGGAGATGTCGGCGTTGGCCGCGAGGGGGCCGAAATATTTGGTGATGCCGCAAAGCCGCAGCACGGGTGTGGTGGACATGGGTGACCGGAAAAAAGGGGCCGGAAGGTTCCGGCCCCTTTGGATCAGAAGGTGGATTTGGGTTCGTTGTCGTTGATCTCGATGACCAGGGTCCCGGCCTTGATGGCGGCCTCGGTCTCGGCGACCTTGGCCTTCACGTCGGCGGCGATCTTGTCCTCGAACTCGTAATACGGGGCCAGCGAAGCGCCGCCCTTGGCCATCATGGTCCACTCGCGGTAGTCCTCGGCGGCGAAGGTGCCGGCCTTGACCCGCTCGATAGCGTGATTCAGGGCCGATTCCATGTGCCAGAGGGCCGAGGTCACGACCACGTTCTCGCCGTTTTCGGACTTGTTCATGTCGTTGACGTTGCCGAAGGCGATAATGCCTTTCTCACGGGCGGAATCGACCACGCCGGAACGCTCGGCATAGAGCACGTCCACGCCGGCCTCGACCTGGGCGTAGGCGAATTCCTTGGCTTTCGGCGGATCATACCAGGAGCCGATGAAGGAGACCTTGAACTGCACGGCTGGATTGACGGCCTTGGCGCCGGCCATGAAAGCGTTGAAGAGGCGGTTGACTTCGCCGATGGGGTAGCCGCCGACCATGCCGATCTTGTTCGTCTTGGTCATGGTCCCGGCGATCATGCCCATGAGGTAGCAGGGCTCGTGGATGTAGTTGTCGAATACGGCCAGATTTTTTCCGTCCGGGCCGAAAGTGTCACCCATGAGATAGGCTACATTCGGATAGTCCTTGGCCACCTTGCGCACGTCGCGGGAGATGCCGAAGGCCTCGCCCACCACCAGCTGCACGCCAGCTTCGGAGTATTCGCGCAAGACGCGGATGTAGTCGGTGTTGGAAACTTTTTCGCTCCAGACATACTCGATCTCGCCGGATTCCTGGGCCTTCAGGAGGGCCTTATGCAGGGTGGCGTCCCATTTCTGCTGGATGGGCTGGGTGTAGATGCCCGCGACCTTGATCTTGCCGGCCATGGCCGTGGAGCCAAATAGCAGCGCCAGGCCGAGCATGGCCAGGAACAGGGTTCGTTTCATGATGTCCTCGTGTTTCAAAGTTGTGTGGGATTGAGCCGGACACGTTGAAGCACCATGCGTGCCAGCCGATGTCGGCAGGTGCGGGGCGCGGAGTCTAAGGCCAGCCCGGACTGAAGACCGGGCTTTGTGTCTTACGGTTGATGCCCAATCGGGCCAATTTTGTCCATAAAAAAAGGAACATCCGCACCATCGCGCGAGGCCGCTGCGGACATGCCGGGGCGCTGGCCGTGCAATGGATCGGAACGTTTTTTATGACAATATTGCAGAGGGATTGAACGAAAATGAATAATTGTGCGCGGGCAAATCCGTCTGCTGAAATCCTCCGGCGGGTCTCATGGCTCAATCGATCAATTCATTCCGGGGCATCAGACTGGCCGGGTCATGACTTTTCCGCTGAGCGCCATCCACTTGCCGGAGTTATGCTTTCCCAAGTAACGGAAGCGCGAACACGGTCGGGATTTCCTCCCGGCTTCCAGCATGAGGAACACACATGACATCGCTGCCTCTCGGAATTTATTATCGGATTCTCCTCGGGTTTGTTCTGCTTGCCGTCCTGCCAGGCCCGCTGCACGCCATGGATCAAACCTCCGGCGTGCGGGGCATGATCGGCCAAATGCTGCTGGTCGGATTTCGAGGGACGACGCTAGGGAGCGACGCTCCGATCCTGCGCGACATCCGGGAGCATAATCTGGGGGGCGTGATTCTTTTTGACCGGGACGTGCAGCTGCAAACTACGGGGCGCAACATCCAAAGCGCGGAACAGGTCCAGACCCTGACCGCGAGCCTGCAGGCGAACGCCCTGGTTCCGCTCTTCATCGCCGTGGATCAGGAAGGTGGGCGGGTGCGGCGTTTCAAGGAGGCCCAGGGGTTCCCGCCGAGCCCTTCGGCCAAAGCCATGGGGCAAGGCACGCCGGCCCAGACCCGTCTTGAGGGCGAGCGGACCGGGAAGCTGCTGGCGAGCCTTGGCGTCAATCTTGATTTCGCTCCGGTGGCGGATGTGGACGTCAATCCGCAGAGCCCGGCCATCGGCACCCTGGAGCGCAGTTTCTCCGCCGATCCGGACCTCGTCGCGATCCATGCCCATTCTTTCTGCCAGGGCCTCCTCGCCCAGGGCGTATTGCCCTGCCTCAAGCATTTTCCGGGGCACGGTAGCGCCACGGCAGATTCGCATCTTGGCCTGACCGACATCAGCAATACCTGGAGCCCTGCGGAGCTGCGCCCCTATGAAATTTTGATCCCGCTGCAGGCCAGCCCCATGATCATGAGCGGGCATCTCTTCTTGCGACAGTTCGACGATACCCATCCGAGCACCTTGTCCAAGGCCGTCCTGACGGGGCTTTTGAGGCAGCGCCTGGGTTTTCAGGGCGTCATCGTCTCCGACGACATGCAGATGCGGGCCATCACCGAACATTACGGTCTGGCCGAAGCGATTGTGATGGCGGTCGAGGCGGGCGTGGACATTCTGGTTTTCGGCAACAACCTGGACTACGATCCCGAGATTGTGCCCAAGGCCGTGGAGATCCTGGCCAAGGCCGTGGAGGACGGACGCTTGCCGGTCGAACGCATCGCCGCCTCCTACCGGCGCATCCAGACCGCCAAGCAGCAGCTGTACACCCGCTTTGCCAGTGCATCGCAGGCGAGGCCATGACCGCCGCCACAATCTTCGGGCGCAGGCGGAAATCAGCGGCGTCCGGCCCTGCCCGGCCTAGCCAAAAGGACGCGAGATGAAGCGAACATTGAAGGATTTGCTGGCCAAGGCTACGCCGCTGCGCTCCGGTGATGTCCTGGCAGGTGTGGCCGCGGACACGGAAGAGGAGCGGGTCCGCGCCCAGATGGCGCTGGCCGAAGTGCCGCTGACCCGCTTTCTGGAGGAATTCGTCATCCCCTACGAGGAGGACGAGGTCACGCGGCTGATCGTCGATTCCCACGATCCCGAAGCCTTTGCGTCGGTGCGGAGCCTCAGCGTGGGCGAGCTGCGCGACTGGCTGCTGACCGACGAGGCGGACGGGGTGGCCCTGTCGCGGCTGGCTCCGGGCCTGACTCCGGAGATGGTCGCCGCCGTGTCCAAGCTGATGCGCCTGCAGGACCTTGTTCTGGTCGCCTCCAAGTGCCGGGTCGTGACCCGCTTCCGCAACACCATCGGCTTGCCCGGCACCTTTTCGGTGCGCCTGCAGCCCAACCATCCCACCGATGATCTGAAGGGCATCGCCGCCTCCACCCTGGACGGGCTGTGCTACGGCTGCGGCGACGCAGTCATTGGCGTCAATCCGGCCACGGACAACCTGGACAACATCTGCCGCATCTCGGAGATGCTGGACGGGCTCATCGCCCGGTACGCCATTCCGACCCAGAGCTGCGTGCTGACCCATGTGACCACGACCATGGAGGCCATNNGTGGACCTGTGCTTCCAGTCCATCGCCGGGACGCAGGCCGCCAACGCCAGCTTCGGCGTTTCCCTGGCCCTGCTGCAGGAGGCCCTTGAGGCCACGCGATCATTAAAGCGCGGCACTGTGGGCGACAACGTCATGTATTTCGAGACCGGGCAGGGCAGCGCGCTTTCGGCCGGGGCGCATCACGGCGTGGACCAGCAGACCATCGAGGCTCGCGCCTACGCCGTGGCCCGAAAATTCGAGCCGCTGTTGGTCAATACGGTGGTCGGATTCATCGGCCCGGAATATCTGCTGAGCGGTAAGCAGATCACCCGCGCCGGACTGGAGGACCATTTCTGTGGCAAGCTCATGGGCCTGCCCATGGGCGTGGACGTCTGCTACACCAACCACGCCGAGGCCGACCAGGACGATATGGACGCGCTCCTGACCCTGCTGGGAACCGCTGGCTGCACCTTTGTCATGGGCGTGCCCGGCGCGGACGACATCATGCTCAACTATCAGTCCACGTCCTTTCACGACGCGGCCTACCTGCGCAAACTTCTGGGACGCAAGCCCGCGCCGGAGTTCGCGGCGTGGCTTAAATCGTCGGGCATCATGGACGGGGCGGGGGGCCTCGTGCCCATCGAGAAGTCCAACCGGCTTCTGGCCCTGCCGAACGGGGTTGCGGGGGAAAAATGAACGAACCGACCTCACCTTTTCACCCTGTCAACGAAGATCCTTGGGCCGAGCTCAAACGCTTTACCGCCGCCCGCATCGCCCTGGGGCGGTCCGGCTCCAGTCTGCCGCTCAAAGAAAGTCTGTCCTTCAGGCTCGATCATGCCCGGGCTCGCGACGCGGTGCATTCGCCGTTTCGCAGGGCAGAGCTGGCCGCGTGTCTGGCCGGGGCCAAAGTGGCCTGTCTGGAACTGGAATCGAGCGTGGCCGACCGGGGCGAATACCTGACCCGCCCGGACAAGGGGCGGCGGCTCAGCCTGCGGTCGCGGGCTCTTCTGGAAAGGGAGAAGACGGGATTTGATATCTGCCTGGTGGTGGGCGACGGCCTCTCGGCCAGGGCCATCCACGAGAACGCCGAGCCCTTTGTCCTGGCCTGCTCGAAAGTTTTTGGTCAGGCGGGGCTCAGCCTCTCGCCGGTCTGCCTGGTGGAAAACGCGCGGGTGGCCATCGCCGACGAGATCGCGAGCATCCTTTCGGCCAGACTGTCCGTCATCCTCATCGGCGAGCGGCCGGGCCTGTCCTCGCCCAATTCCATGGGCATTTACCTGACCTTGAACCCCGGACCCGGCACCACGGACGAGAGGCGCAACTGCATCTCCAACGTGCGTGACGGAGGACTGAGCGTGTCCGAGGGCGTGCGCAAGCTCGGCTATCTGGTGGAGGAGGCCTTTCGGCTGGGCTACAGCGGAGTGGGGCTCAAAGACAGGATGGCGGCAGACTATCTGCCGTTTGGCAGACCATTGCCGGAACTTGCGCAGAACTGACTGCTATCTATGCATTTCAAATCCGCCCGCAAACGCCTTTCGCTTTGCGGGCGGACGATTCTCATCCCCTAAATGAATGGCACCAGCTCCACCAGACAGCTCATGGTGTTGAAGGCCTTGAAGGCTTCGATCACGTCGCGGCCGACGTACTGTACAGTGAGGTCGTCCAGGCGCTCGGCGCGCGGGATCATACCCGCGCGGTCGGCACCGGACGCCGTGGTGCAGCGCACCGTCAGCTCCACCTCGCCGGGGAAGACCAGCGGCTTGACCTTGGGCGGATTCGTGATCGCATCCTTGGCCGCGGCGTGGATGGCCCGGCATGTCTTGGCGGGGTGCTCGCAGATGGCGGCGTAGGCTCCGATGGCTTCCTTGACCGCCAGGGTGCGCACGCCCGGCAGCAGGGCCTCGGCCTCGCGGCAGGCGGCCAGATCCCCGGCCACGAAGGCCACCGGCACCCCGAAGTGCCCGGCCAGGGCCGCGTTCAACCCGATCTCCCCGACTTTGATTCCGTTCAAGCGTACTTCCTGGATTCTGCCCGTGAAGGTGTGCACGATGCTCGCGTCCATCGTTCCGCCCATGGCGTGATAGCCGACGAAGAACGCGGCCGCGTAGGTGGCGTCGATGCCGTGCATCATGGACAGGGTGCGCGGCGAGCCCATGACCAGCCGCGCGCGCTCGTCGAGTTCCTCGGGCAGCAGATTGAGGCCCACGTTGTGCGAATCCGACACGGTCACATCCACGGCTCCTGCCTCGAAGGCGCCGCGAATGGCCGCGTTGACCTCGTTTGTCATCAAACGGCGCGCGAGGGGGTATTCGCGGCCGTCCACGCGGGAATGTTCGTGGCGGGCCACGCCGCCCACGCCTTCGATGTCTGCGCTGATATAGATTTTCATGGTGTATCCTTTGAGTTTTGCTGGTGAAGATGACAGACGACCTCGTGTCCGGGCGCAAGGACCACCCGCGGCGGGTCGAGGCTGGCGCATTGCGGCAGCGCCTCGGGACAGCGCGGATGGAAACGGCACCCCGGCGGCAGGTCCACGGGGCTCGGCACATCCCCTGTCAGGAGGGCCAGGTTGCGGCGGTTGCGTGGGTCGGGGACGGGGACCGAGGCCAGGAGCGCCCGCGTGTACGGATGGGCCGGGCTGTCGAAAAGTGTCTGCGTGGGGGCCGTTTCGACGATGGCGCCCAGGTACATGACCGCGATGCGGTGGCTGACATGGCGGACCACGGTCAGATCATGAGAAATGAACAGGTAGGCGTGGCCGTGGCGGGACTGCAGATCGCCCATGAGGTTCAGGATTTGCGCCTGGACCGAGACATCGAGGGCGCTGGTGGGCTCGTCCATGATCACAAAGGCGGGACTCGCGACCAGGGCGCGCGCAAGGCCGATGCGCTGCCGCTGCCCTCCGGAAAATTCGTGCGGGTAGCGGTCCAGGCATTCGGGCCCCAGGCCAACTTCGGCCAGGCTCGCCACGGCCCGCTCGCGCAGTTCGTTGCCCTTGGCCAGACCCAGAATCTTGAGCGGCAGGGAGACGATGGATCCCACGGTCATGCGCGGGTCGAGGGAGCTTTGCGGATCCTGAAAGACGACCTGCATGCGCGCTCTCGCCTTGACCAGTTCCGAGCCGGCGAGCCGGGTCATGTCCACGCCCTCGAAGACGATTGAGCCGCTGTCCGGGGAGAGCAGGCGCAAGATCAGGTTGCCGACGGTGGTCTTTCCGCTGCCCGACTCCCCGACAAGCCCCAGGGTCTCGCCACGGTCCACGTGCAGGGAGACCTTGTCCACCGCCCGCAGCCACTTCTTTCCCCCCAGAAAACTTCCTCCCACCGCAAAGGCTTTGCACAGGTCCTGGACGCGGAGCAGCGACTCGTTCACAGCGCGCCTCCCGTAGGACAGAGGTGGCAGGCCACGCTGTGGTCCGAGGCCACGCGCACCATCTCCGGGACAGCCCGGCGGCAGTCCGGCCCGGCCTGCGTGCAGCGCGTATGAAAGCGGCAGCCCGGCGGAGGGGCGAGACAGCTCGGCACGCTGCCCGGGATGGCGTACAGCTCGCCGCCTGAGGTCCGTCCGGGGATGGAGGCGATGAGGCCCTGCGTGTACGGATGGGCCGGGCGGGCGAAGAGGCTCTCGACGTCTGCGACCTCCACGACCTGGCCTGCGTACATGACCGCCACGCGGTGGCAGAGCTGGGCGACCACGCCCATGTCGTGGGTGACGAAGAGGATGGACAGCCCCTGGCTCGCGGCGAGCTCGGCCAGAATGGCCAGGATCTGGCCCTGGACCGTGACATCGAGAGCTGTCGTCGGTTCGTCGGCCAGCAGCAGCGCCGGACGGCAGGTCAGGGCCATGGCGATCATGACCCGCTGGCGCATGCCCCCCGACAGCTCGTGCGGGTAGGCCGCGAGCACGGACTCGGGGTCCGGCAGACGCACGGAATCGAGCATCTCAAGACAGATGGCGTTCGCTTCGCCCCGGCTGACCGGGCGATGGGAGCGGACCACCTCGCGCATCTGGTTGCCTACGGAAAAGACGGGGTTCAGACTGCTCATGGGTTCCTGGAAGATCATGGAGATGCGCTCGCCGCGCAGCTTGCGCATGGCCGTGCGCGGCAATTTGAGCAGGTCCTGGCCCTCGAAGAAGATCTCGCCGCCGTCGATGCGCCCTGGAGGCGAGGGGATGATACGCAGGATGGAGCGCGAGAGCACGGACTTGCCGCAGCTGGTTTCGCCGACCAGGCCCATGATCTCGCCGTGTCTTACGCTCAGGCTTGCCTTGTCCAGCACGCGGGCCTGGCCCTGGTAAGTGTCGAAGCTGACGGACAGGTTGCGGATGTCGAGGAGTGTGTTTGTCATGTCAGCGCCTGATTCGCGGGTCGAGGACGTCGCGCAGGGCGTCGCCGAAGATGTTGAAGCCGATGACCGTGAACAGGATGAAGAGGCCAGGGAAAGTCGCGTACCACCACTGGTCCATCAGGAATTTCCGCCCCGAGGCGATCATGGCCCCCCACTCCGGGGTGGGCGGCTGGGCGCCGAGGCCGATGAAGGACAGGGAGGCCGCGATGAGGATGGCGTCGCCAAGGGTCAGGGTGGCGAGGACAATGGCCGAGTTCAGGCAATTGGGCAAAATGTGGCGGCGGATGATGAAGCCGTGCCCGGCCCCGGCGACCCGGCTGGCGGCCACATAGGGCATCTCGCGCACGACCATGGCCTCGCCGCGCACGAGTCGGGCGAATTTGGGGATCATGACGAAGGCGGTGGCCAAAATGGCGTTCACAAGGCTCGGTCCCAAGGCCGCAGCCAGGGCCAGAGCCAGGATGAGCGACGGGAAGGACAGGATGACGTCCATGAAGCGCATGATGACGTTGTCGGTCCTGCCTCCGAAATATCCGGACGTCGCGCCGATGAGCGCGCCCGTGATTCCGGCCACGGCGATGACCAGAAGGCCGATGGAGAGGGAGATGCGCGCGCCGAACATGACGCGGGAGAAGATGTCGCGGCCGAGCTCGTCCGTGCCGAAGTAGTGCGTCGCGCCCGGCGCCAGGAGGCGGTCGGACAAGGACAGGCGCACGGGGTCGAAGGGGGCCAGCAGCGGCGCGCCCACGGCCAGGAGGACCATGACGGCAATGATGACCCCGCCGATCACGGCCGAGGGGTTGCGTGCGAGTATGCCCAGGGTGAGCCGCAGTTCGCGAAAAAATGGATGAATGGGCACGGCGTCCTCTAATAGCGTATGCGCGGGTTCAGGAATGCGTACAGCACATCCACGCAGAGATTGATGGCGACGTACGCCGTGCTGGCCACCAGGGTAAAGCCCATGATGGCCGGAAAATCGAGGGAATTGATGGAATCGACCACGTATTTGCCCATGCCCGGCCACGCGAAGATCGTCTCGGTCAGGATGGCCCCGCCGAGGAGCTCGCCCAGGGACAGGCCCGCGATGGTCACGGTGGGGATGAGCGAGTTCTTGAATGCGTGCTTGAAGATGACCCGGAACGTGGACAGCCCGTTGGCCTTGGCGGTGGTGATGTAATCCTGGCCCAGCACCGCAATCATCGAGGAGCGCACGATGCGCGTGATGACCGCCAGATACACGTAGGACAGACAGAAAGCGGGCAGGATGAGATGACTCAGTACCTCCCTGAAGAGCGCCCAGTCCCCGGCCAGGGCGGCGTCGATCACGTACAGGCCGGTCACGCCTATGGGCGGCGAGCTGGTCACGTCCAGCCGCCCGGAGCCAGGCAGCCAGCCCAGGTGACGGTAGAAGAGCAGAAGCAGCATCAGTCCAAGCCAAAAGACCGGGGTGGACACGCCGATGACCGAAATGACCCTGGCCACATGGTCGGCGAGACGATTGCGGCGTACGGCGGCCAGGATGCCCAGGGGGATGCCGATGAAGAGGCACAGGAAAAGGCTCGCCATGGTCAGTTCCAGAGTCGCCGGAAAGAAGTCGGCCAGATCGCTGGTCACGGGGCGATGGTTGCGGATCGACTGCCCCAGGTCACCCTGCGCCAGGCCGCGCATGTAGCGCAGATACTGCACGGGCATGGGACGGTCCAGGCCGTGCTCCTTGCGGATGGATTCCACCGCCGCCTTGCTGGCCTTGGGGCCGACAATGAGCAGGGCCGGATCACCGGGAATGGCGTGCGAAATGATGAACGTGAGAATGCTCACGCCGATGAGCACTGGAATCGCGGCCAGGATGCGTTTGAAAATGTAGGTGAGGATTCGCATGGCAGGATGCGCCGTGGCCAGGCAAGTCTGCCTGGCCACGGCTGCGGCCTATTTTTTCGAGATGGATTCGAAGTTGTACATGGATTCGAGCATGGGGTTGAAGACGTAGCCCTGCACGCCTGCCCGCAGGGGCACGATGGTCTGGATCTGGTACAGGAAGATGTACGGGGCGTCCTGCATGATGATGTCCTGAGCGTCGCTGTAGAGTTTCTTGCGTTCTTCGACCTTGGACGACACCTCGGCCTTGCGCAGCAGTTCATCCACCTTGTCGTTCTTGTAGAAGCTGCGGTTGCCGGGCAGACCCTGCTTGGCCGAGTCGAACCAGAAGTTCATGAACATGTAGGGGTCGGCAAAGTCCGGGCTCCAGGCGCCAAGGCAAAGGTCGAAGTCGCCCTTGTCGATCTTGTCGCGCAGGGTCGGGTTGGCCATGAGTTCAAGATTGAGCTTCACGCCGATGTCGGCCAGATTGGCCTGCATGACCAGGGCGATCTGTTCCCAGGTGGCGCGGCGTTCGGAATAGATGAGGGTCAATTCCAGGTTCTCGGCGCCGGCGGACTTGAGCAGTTCCTTGGCCTTGGCGACATCGAGCTTGTACTGGAAGACATCCTTGCGATGACCCCACATGCCATCGGGGATGGGGCCGCGCATCTGCACGCCGTTGCCCTGCAGCACGTGGTCGATGATACCCTGGTAGTCCACGGCGTAGGACAGGGCCTGGCGCACGGCCGGGTTGCTGAGCTTGGGGTTCTGGCAGTTGACATACACGTACTCGACCATCTGCGAGGGGAAGCGGTTGACGACGATGTCCTTGTTCTTCTCCAGGGCCGGGATCTGGTCGATGAGGATGTTCTCGGCGATGTCCACGTCACCCTGTTCCAGGGCCATGCGCCGGTCGGCGGATTCGGACATGAAGCGGATGATGACTTTCTTCAGCTTCGGCTTGTCTCCCCAGTACTTCGGCTTGGCTTCGAGCACGCAGCGCTGGCCGCGCGTCCACTCCACGATCTTGAAGGGGCCGCTGCCGTCGATGTTCTCGGCCAGGAAGGCCTGGGCCTTGTCGTCACCCACGGCCTTGGCCGCGACCTTGGGGTTGATGATCGACGCGCCGTTGGTGGCCAGGGTCTGCAGGAAGGGGCCGTAGGGATTCTTGAGCGTGATTTCGAGGGTGTAGTCGTCGACTACGGCCATGGATGCGATGGCGGTCAGGTTGTCGGCCGGGCCCTTGCCGATGGCCAGGGTGCGGTCGAAGGAATAACGCACGGCCTCGGCGTTGAGGGGGGAGCCGTCATCGAAGGTGATGCCTTTCCTGATCTTGAAGATCCATTTCAGGCCGTCCTCGGACACGGTCCATGACTCGGCGGCCATGGGCTCCACCTCGGTCAGGCCGACCCCGTCCTTGACCTTGTACTTCACCAGCCGGTCATAGCAGGGATAGATCTGCCGCCAGTCGTAGTTGTCGCTGGATACTCCGGGGTCCATGGTGTGGATGTCCGAAGACACGGAAACGACAAGGGTGTCTTTGTCCGCAGCAAAGGCCGCAGGGGCCATCGATCCGAGAAACAGGAGAAGACAGCTCAAAATTGTCAGGGAACGCATGCTTCGATACCTCCAGGAGTGTATGTAGGGACTTGGGTGCCACGGATTGCGCGTATCATCTGTTGCGGAGAACTGTAAAGCGTTCTTCTTTTTGGGCTTCTTGTCGGACAGCCTGGCTGGCCGGGAAAGTCCGCGCTTGCGGGAGGGGGCATCGCTGCCGTAGCGTCGGGCATGGAATCATTCATAATGCACCCCACTCTTGCTGCGGACTGCCACGTACTGGGAACATGGCGGGAGCTTCGGCTCCTGTTGCACAGGGACGCCCATGTACGCTGGTTCATCCTCGTCCCTGAAACAGACGCCATCGAATGGCATGAATTGCCCGCACATCTGCGCGATCAGCTTCTGACCGCGTCGTCGATGCTGGGCGCGATGCTCAAGCGCGACGAAGGTTGCGACAAGGTCAACATCGCAGCCATCGGCAACATGGTGCCGCAATTCCATTTTCATGTCATCGGTCGCTGGAAGACGGACCCCTACTGGCCGGGAGTGGTCTGGGGGCGGTCAGTTCCTGGTCGCGTTTACGGGGATGCCGACGTTCACAAGCTCGCAGCCCTGGCGCGGTCATGCCTGCCAGTCCTGGGGGGCTGAATGTCGCCTCCTGCCTGCGTGGATGTGTCCCGTCGTTCGTCGCCGTGCTCTGGCCGGAAGCTGTCCATGCCGACATGGAGGGTCTGGGTGCAGGCGGCACGATTGCCTTCGCAGATGTATATTTTCTGGCCGCTCCTGTTGGGGCAGGCCCTGGCCCTGCGGGATGTCTTTTCCTGGGAAATAGTGCTGATCTGTCATTTTTATGGTCTGGCCAGTCAGCTCTATATCGTATTTGCCAATGATGTCGCTGACATCGCGACGGACAAAGAGAACACCACCTTCACCATCTTCTCCGGAGGCTCGCGTGTTCTGGTCCAGGGGCTGCTCTCTCGCCGTGAACTGGCGATAGCCGCCGCGTCCTGCGCGCTGCTTTCGGCCCTGGCCGGTGCGGTTTTGGGGATGCGGCACGGCAACTGGCTGCCCCTGCCGCTCATTCTTTTCGGGCTTGCGCTGCTGTGGGCCTACAGTTATCCGCCGCTGCGCCTTTCGTATCGCGGCGGTGGGGAGCTGTTGCAGATGCTTGGCGTGGGCCTTGTGCTGCCGATGATCGGATACGGCGCCCATGCGGGAAGTCTGGCGGGCCTGCCCTGGGTCATGATGGCCTTGCTGCTCCTGCTGGCCCTGTCCTGCGCCCTGGCCACGGCTCTCCCGGACGAGCCCTCCGACCGGGCCGCCAGCAAGCGCACCCATGCCGTGCGGACCGGGGTGCGCGACAGTCAGCGCTTCATACTGATCCTGAACGCGCTGGCCCTGATTTATCTTGTGCTTGTGCCTCTGGACGGAACGACCATGCTGCAGCGCAGCATCCTTGCCGCCCCCTGCGCCATCTTGGCGCTGATCTCCCTGCGCCGGTTCGGCGCCCGTCCCGGAGAGCGGGAAATGGCAGTCTTTGTCACCGCGCAGGTGGCTTTTTGCCTGCTGCCCATGATCGGGTTCGCGCTGCTGTTTCTCTTCATGTGATGGCCAAGGCTTTCATTGGCGGTCTTGTCGAACAAGAGCGAGACGTTCGCGCACAGACAGGAGCCGGATGCGCTCGAAAAGGGACCGGCGATACCCGTGAAACGCGTTGCGGCCGCGATTTTTATTGCCTGGATTCTCAACCTCGGCTAGATCGCTGTCGACTCACGGACCAGGCTTCATTTCCCCGGCACGCATGGGTCGCCCCATGCCGCCTTGCGCTCCGCACCTTTGCACCCCGAACACAAGCACGGCTGAAAGAACCGACAAGATGACCACTTCGACCGCCGCAGACCTGAATCAATCATGATGCGTAACGCCCTGCTCAAGACGCTTGTCGCCGTCGTCGCGCTGACAGTGCTCATGGCGGCGCTCGGGTTCGTGTTCGAGCCCCAATTGGAAGCAGGCGCGCAATGGGTGGCGGAGCGGCTCGGATTTGCCGGTCTGGCCGCCATTCTGCTGTTCACGGACACGCTGGTCACCCCCTTTCCGCCGGATGTGCTGCTTCTCGTCATCGCAAAAAGCGTCCTTGCCGCCGAATGGCCGGTTTACGTGGGCATCCTCGGTGTTGTCTCGGCCTGGGCCGGGATCCAGGGCTGGGCCATCGGCCGCTGGCTCGGGCACCTTCCCTTTTTTCAGCGCATGTTTGGAGAATTCAGGATCGAGCACGAAGCCCTGTTCAAGAAGTACGGTCTGTGGGCCGTGCTTGCGGGAGCGACCACCCCGATGCCGTTTTCCGTCACCTGCTGGACGGCGGGCGTGCTCGGGGTGGGCTTTTGGCCCATGGTCATGGCTTGTTTGTTCCGCATCCCCCGCTTTTACCTCTATTACGGCATCGTCGTGGCCGGGGTGTCGCTCTTCAACGGGAAGGCCTGAATCCTTTTCCTTCCAGTCTTTCAATCCTTGAGCCAGTAAAAAGAGAGGGCCGGTATGGTCACCTGTCCGTCCTCCATGTGGACGCGCTCGCCGGAACACAGGTCCGTCATGTTTTCATGTGCGAAGAAGCCATGCGGCGTCAGCGCGTCGACGGGAACCTGCTGCGCTTCGAAGTTGAAGTTGCTGATGACGAGCACCCTGCCGTGGCTGTTTTCCGGGTCCGTCCGATAAAAGACCAGCAGGTTCGGGTTGTCGATCAGCAGCAGATGGCGGTTGTCCAGATCCGCGAAAGCCGGGATCTCCTTGCGCAGGGCGACGAGTTTTTTCAGGGCCGAGAAGATTCGCTGTTCGACCGTGCCGGTTTGATGGCGTTTTTCCGCCTTGTCCCAGTCGAAGCGGGAGCGGTGCACCCAGCGCGAATCGTTTTGCGTCACCGGATCGGTCAGAAATTCCAGATTGTTCAGCGTGCCGATGGCGTCGCCGTAATACATGAGCGGCAGGCCGCCGAAGGAGAGGATGACGTTGTGCAGGAGCACGATGGTCTTGATGGCCGCCTCCACAGCCTCTTCATCCTGTGCTTCCAGTGCGGCCTCCAGACCGACCAGCGAGGCAAGGGAGCCGGAAATGCGCGCATCGCCGGTCTTGATGTTCGTGCCGAAGGGCATGCCCCGGGCCAAGGACTGCGGAAAGTTGCCCGTGAAATAGTCGATCAGGAAAGCCCGGTGCAGGGTCGGGTCGTATCCCGCGAGCTCCACGTCCCTGTCGTCGAAGCCAAGCCCGATATCATCGTGACAGCGCACATAATTGAGCCAGGTCGCCCGCTCCAGTTTCTGCGGCAGGTTCTTCACGCCCAGGTTGAGCAGGTTCGCGTTCTTGGTGGCCACGGCATCCCAGAGCAGGGCCATGAGCGAGGCGTTGTAGGCGATCTCGCATTCCTTGGAGTAGATCGCGTCCTCGCCGAAATACTTGGCGATCTCGGTGGGTGCGACAATGGCCTCGGCGATGAACAGCACTCCGGGCGCTGTCACCTGGCAGCACTCCTTCATGAGCCGCAGCAGCAGGTGGGCCTCGCGCTCGTTCTGGCAGGTGCCCCCGATCTTCTTCCACAAGAAGGCGACGGCATCCAGGCGCAGGATGTCCACGCCCTTGTTCGCCCAGAAGAGGATGATGTCGAGCATCTCGATGAGCACCGCCGGGTTGCGATAGTTCAGATCCCATTGGTAGCTGTTGAAGACCGTCATGACCCACTTGCCCATGGCCTCGTCCCAGGTGAAGTTGCCGGGGGCCTGGGTGGGAAAAATCTCGGGCATGGCCTGTTCATAGGCGTCCGGGATGTCGCGATTGTCGAAGACGTAGTAATAGTCCTGGTATTTTTCTTCACCGCGCTGCGCCCGCTTGGCCCAGTCATGTTCGTTCGAGGTGTGGTTGACCACGACATCGAGGATCAGCAGCATCTCGCGATTCTTGAGTGTAGTGGCTAATTCCTGAACGTCCTCGATGGTCCCGTACCTGGAGTCGATCTTTCGGAAGTTGCGCACGGCGTAGCCGCCGTCGTTGTTGTCCGGCGGGCAGTCGAGGATGGGCATGATGTGCAGCATGTTGACGCCCAGATCCTGCAGATAGGGCAGCTTGCTCTGCATGCCGCGCAGGTCGCCCGAGAAACGATCGCAGTACATGGTCATGGCCACCCATTTCTGGCTTAAAAACCAATTGTAGTTCACTTCACGCGCCAGGTCCGACTTTCGCAAGGCGGGGGTTCGTTCCATGTAGCGCAGGGCGAGGGTCTCGACCAGACGGACCATCTGCTGCTTGAAATCCGGACGGTCTCCGTAGAGCAGCTTGAAGCGGGAATAGATGGCGTAGAAATTTGCGCCCAGGCGGGTGTAGAAATGGCGCAGCCGGAATTTTCCGATCTCGGGTTTGAGGCCGGCCAGGATTTCATTGAGCAGGGCGTGAGAGACTTGTTCGTACATATGAATCACCTTGGTTGATTACAATTCGTGCAGCCATGCGTCCGCTTCGGGCCAGAAGTGAGCGACTCCCTCCAGAATACCTGCGCCGTAGTTGCCGTTCATGCCCAGATAGCCGCCCGTGGCGATGTAAAGCGCCGCACGTTTTTTGCGGGACAGGCGGGCCTTGATCTCGGGGTCGGCGTTGGCCACCAGCACGGCGGGGATGTCGCTCAGGAGCACATCCAGGTCGTTTCCGCTGTCACCCGCAAAGACAGTGTCCCGCAGTGAAAAATTCTCCCGCCCCATGAGAAACCGGATCGCGTTCAGCTTGCCGGCGCTTTCGGGCAGCACGTCGAGCAGGCCCGTTCCCGCTGGTTCGTCGATGCTCCAGATCAGGCTGGCGTGCAGGGACGCCCGCCGCAAGCGGTCATCCATCTGGCTGATCAGCGCCGGGATGTCCGCCTCCAGCGGAACGTAGAAGCTCAGCTTGTGGCGATTCTGTTTTTCCTTTTCCTGCAGGCGCAGGTCCGGGAGGTCATGCAGCAGGCTGTGCAGTTCGGTGGCGGACAGGTCCAGCCAGTCCGTCGCGATATGCTCGTCCCAGTCGCTCCAGGAATGCCAACCCGCCGGATGATCGACCCGGTAGATGGTCGAGCCGACATTGGCGATGGCGAAGTCGGGAATCGGCAAGCCGTGCTCCGCGATGGCGTCCGCGATCAGCTCCCTGTGGCGACCGGTCACATAGGCCAGGCAGATTTCGGGCCTGGCCGCCAGTCGCGCGAAGCGTTTTTTGGCCGAGGGAGATTCGGGCTGGAAGCCGTTGGGGATCAGGGTCCGGTCCAGGTCGGTGCAGAGCAGGAGCCGTTTCATGCGACGGAATTCTCCCCGGCGGGAAAGCCGTAGAAGTCCATGGCTTCGAGGATGCCTCCTGCGTGATGGGCGTTTGCAAAGTAGATGTTGTCGGTGTTCGCGAGGTCCGACAGTTCCGAGATGTGCCGGGTGTCCACCACCGTCCCTTGGGTGTTGCCGCGCAGCATGTCGGCGTCGGCTTCCGTGACGCCGGCGACCAGGGTGTTTTCCAGCGGAAAGGCCAGGTGCTCGGCGCACCAGCGCAGGGCCAGCCCCTTGGAGGCGCGGACGGGCAGCACGTCGAGAAATTGCCCGAAGGACACGCAGACGTTCACGGCCTGCTCGCCCCGTTGCAGCAGCTGCCTGATCTCCTGCCCGCCTGTGAGCGCGGTGTCGATGTAGTAGCTGATCTTGAAGGCGCTCTGATATTTTTTTGGCTGCATGGCCAGTCCCGGGATCTCCTTCAAGAGCTCCCGGACCGCGCGCGGATCCCACTGGTGGTTGATGTGGCGTTCCCAGACGGTGTCCTGGGTCAGGTTGGGGGCATAATGGATTTCGGTGCCCTGTCCGGAAATGAGCACGTCCGGTTGCGGGATCCTGTGCTTGCGCAATGTCGCCAGCGCGTCGTCCAGGCGTCTTCCGGTCGTGATGCCGAAGAGGACCGTCTTGCGCAGGTCGCGCAATGTCTGCACGAGCTTCGCCAGGGAGTCCCCATCGCCGATCAGGCTCAGGTCCAGTTCGGCGAAGAGCGCCTGCCGGCGTGAGATGCCGCGCCGCAGGATCGGGCACATGCGGGGCAGAATTTCGGTCTTCTCCACCAGGGGACGGAGCATGCCGAGGTATTTGTCGACATGGGCCTGCCAGGTGTAGTGGCGGCCCACTCCCTGCACGCCGTTCTTGGCAAAGCGGCGCCAGGAGGCTCTCTCCATGATCGTTTTGAGCAAGGTCTCCGCCATGCCCTCCTTGTCGAGAGGGTCGATGAGGTGGCCGTTCTGGCAGTTGCCGATGATGTCGACGGGGCCGCCTTCTTCGGTGGCCACCAGTGGCAGGCCGCAGGCGGCGGCCTCAAGGAGGGTCAGCCCGAAGGGCTCGGTCAGGGCCGGGTTGACGAACACCCCGCGCGAGGCGGCGGCGAGCCGATAGAGCGTGGCCACCTCCTCCGCCTTGTGGTGTTTCGGGTAGGCGACCTTGCCGTAGAGGTCGTGCCTGTCCACGGCGATCAGGATGTCGCTGAGCACTTCCCTGGCCCCGTCCTCCATGTCCTGGATGTCGTCGCGGTTGCCGGCGACGATGACCAGATTGGCGGCCTCCTGCAGTTCGGGGGATTCGCCGTAGGCATCGATCAGCGTGACGATGTTCTTTTTGGGGTCCGGGCGGGAGAGCGCGAGCACCATGGGCTTGTTCGGACGCTTCAGAAATCGGCGGAGCTCCATGGCGATGTCGGACCGCCACTCGTTTTCGCGGGGCGGATAGAAGCTGACCAGGTCCGTGCCGGGCGGGACGACGCGCATGCGCTCAGGCTGGTAGAAGTCGTAGAGGCCGTACTGCTGTTCGATTTCCTGCCGGGTGCTGGTGATGACGCGTTCGGCCGCGGCCAGCGTTGTTTCCTCGGCCTCGATGCGGCGCGACATGCTGTAGGTGGCCTCGACCTCGGCGTGAGTGGAGCCGGTGGCCAGCAGCCGCAGCAGCTTGCTGCGCCCGAGGGAGTGGCCGGTGTGCACCAGCGGGACGCCCAACTGGTGCGCGAGCCGGGAGCCGACATACCCGGCGTCGGCGTAGTGGCTGTGGATGACGTCGGGCATCCGGTCCTGGCTTTTGAGAAAATCGAAGACGTTGTCGGAGAAGCTGTCCAGGCAGTCCCACAGAAGCTCCTTGCGCAGATATTTCTGCTCGCCGCACTCGATGCGCACGATGCTCGCCTTGCCGGAGAGAGGTTCCTCGACTTCGGCGTAGTCGGGGCTGACCTGGTCGTCCATGACCCTGCGGGTCAGCAGGATGGTTCTCTCCACATCTGGGCGTTCGCCCAGGGCACGGGCGAGTTCTACGACATATTTGACCTGTCCGCCGGTGTCGGCGTCCCGCCCCAGTTCCAGATCGTGTCCGCGCACAAGGCCGTGGATGCTCAAGAGCACGATGAACAGGGGCTTTTGGGGCTGTTTGCGTTTCTTCACAGGTTCCACTCCTTGAAAAATGGCTGGTAGAAATCTTCCCGGTCCGGAATCGCGCCTCGGATCCCGCAAATCGCGGCAGCGAAGGCGTCGGCTCGCCTGAGCGCGACCGCGACCGGCCAGCGCCGCATCATGCCGAGGATGCACACGGCGGAGAATCCGTCGCCAGCCCCGACCGTGTCGACAATGTTCAGCAGCTTTTTCCTGTCCTGAACGTCATGAATCTCCCCTTGTTCATCCATCCGCCAGGCTCCGTCCTGCCCGCAGGTCACGATCAGATGACTGGTCCCGAACTTGCGCATCAGTTTTCCGGCCCGATCCTGCAAGGAGATGCCATGTATATGGGAAACCTCCGACAGGATCTCCAGCTCTTCGGAGTTGAGCTTGATGAAGTTGGCGTGGCGCAGCGAAAATTCGATAGTGTCGTCTTCATACCAGGGCTCGCGCAGGTTGATGTCCAGGAAACGAGGCGTGGGGGTGCTGTGGAAAACAGTCCGCAGGGCCTGCCGGGACACTTTGTGGCGCTGGCACAGCGTTCCGAAATAAAGGAGCGACGGATCGGCGGAGCGCACGGCGTCGCACGCGGTTGCCGCATCAATGAAGTCGTAGGCCTGCATCGGCAGGATCTCGAAGCGGTGTCCGCTGCTCTCCATGTGCACCTGTACGCGCCCGGTCGGGAGGAGCGGATCGATCTGGACGCCGAGGGTCGCCATACCGCTGCGCGACATCATGTCCAGCACCTCGCCGCCCAGCGTGTCGTCGCCGACACGGGAGAGCAGCACCGGCGCGAGCCCAAAAGCCGCCAGATGCCGGGCGACGTTGAACGGCGCACCGCCGAGCACCGCGCGCTCGGGAAAGACGTCCGCCAGGATTTCGCCGAAAAGCGCGATCGTGTCGCCCTGGCCGACATGTGCGGCAGGTGAGCGGGGTGGTGCCGTTTTGTGTGTCTCTTGGTTCGGCATGGCTGATTTTTAGTTCCTTAACGTTTGAATTTTCTGTGGCTTATCTGATGAAAATATGGACGCAACTCAAGAAAACGCGCCACATGGCGTGTTGCACTGATGAATGCCGTCAAGGCCTTGAGGTTGAGTTTTCGCTTCGGAATGTCGAGTATTATGAAAGTGCGTTTGTGAAATGCATACGGAAACATTTGAAGTTTTCATCGGTGCAATTTAAACTGTTATGTTTTATTTTCGTATTATGTCAACCGCGCCGGCATTTTTTTTACGCATGATCGCAGTTCGGTGCGGGGCAAGGCGCTGACGATGACGTTGCGATCTTTTCGCTGGGCCGCAGGTGAGCATCGCGCTTGGAGTGCGGGATTTGGCCGTGCTGTGGCGGTTTTGGGACGTTCAGAATCATTGGTTCGGCAACAGGGGAGGGCGGAGTGAGGGCTGAGGCAGAATGTCGAGGAACCTTGTTTGTGTGACGAGGGGTTTCGGCGGTTTTTGCAAGCGCTATGCGTGCAGCAGCGCTTCCAGGTTGGCGATGTCGGGAATGCAGATCACGCCACGGCCCTTGAGTTCGATGACCCCTTCCTTGGCCAGGGCGTTGAGGAGCGAGGATACGGTCTGGCGCGAGGAGCCGATAATGGAGGCCATCTGCTCAGTGTTCAGGCCGAGGGAGACCATGCCGCCGTCCTCGCAGCCGCCGCAGCCTCGGCATTCCCTGCATCGTGGCATCCTGCGGGCTTCAAAGGCCAGAAATCCGATGAGCCGGTTGCGCACGTCCTTGAAGGCGAGGTTGTCGATGACCGAGATCGCGTGGGACAGAAGCTCGCCGAGTACGTGCATGATGGCCGAGTTGAGGCTGGGCAGGGTCATCAGATGCGGGCGGACGTCGGAGATGTTGGCGACGAGAAGTTCCAGGTCGTCCAGGGCCTGCACATACGCTCTGGTGTGCGTGGCGTAGACGTCGCCCGCGTCCAGGACCGCCATGGTGAATTCCTTGTCCCGATAGGCCAGATAGACCCGCGCGCGTCCGCTTTTGACGATGAAGAGGCGGTCGAGTTCCTCCCTGGGATGAAAGACCAGCTTGCCCTTGGGAAAGCCTCGCAGCTTGAACGCCTCCATGACCCGGGCCATGTCCGGACGGGCAAGATCCTGCAGAAGATTGGTTTCGGTCAAACGCATGTGTTGTCTTGGCCGGGCCGGGTTTTCGGGCGCATCAGGGGAACGTGGACCGCGAGGAGAAGGCGGACATGTATCCGAGTATTGCTTTTCTCCGGTTTCATGTCCAGCGCACGGACCCACAGCCTTCCAAAAACCTTGAGTTCATGCCGCCTGTATCCTCCGCACCAGCTCCGCGCACAGCTCGTCGATGCGCTCTCTTCCCGTCAGGCCAAGCACGCTGGCCTCGGTCAGCTGGCGAGCCGCAAGCTCGGGGATCATGGGCAGGTACATCGTTTGTCGGGGCAACCCGTCCATGGCTGGGATGTCCGGCTCCCCAGAGCAGCGGTTCAGCACCAGCGCCTGCCTGGCGAGTCCCAGCTCCGAGGCCAGGGCCCCTACTCTGGCGGCGGTTTCGAGGGAACGCATGCTTGGTTCGCTGACGATGACCAGGGCGTCCACATCGGCGACGGTGCCTCGGCCCAGGTGCTCCACTCCCGCCTCCAGATCGACCAGCACCCACGCCGATTCCCGGATGATCAGATGCGCGAGCAGTGATTTGAGCAGCACATTGGCTGCACAGGCGCACCCTCCGCCCGCACCGCTGACGGAACCCATCACGAGCAGCCTTTTGCGTCCGGCGCTCCCGTTGTCCACGGGGAGTTTGAGGCTCAGTTCATCCGGGAGGTCGGACACGTCGGGGTTGAGGTGCATGTACCCGGAGCCGATCCGCTCCCGTACCAGGTCCTCGCGCAGACTGAGCGGTAGCGGCAGCTCTTCGTGTTTGACACCGTTGGCCTGCCCCAGGCTCAGGGCCGTGTCCGCATCGACCATGAGCACGTCCTGGCCGTGGCGGGCTAGATAGTCCCCCATCCACGCGCACAGGGTGGTTTTGCCCACGCCGCCCTTGCCGGCAAAAGCGATCTTCACATCGTCCTCCTAGGCGCGGGGGAGGCATGCTCCCCCGCGTTGTGTGATCGGGTTATTTGTCGCGCCAGCCCAGGGCCAGGCGTTTGGCCGTGATGCGCGCGTCGATCAGATCTGCGGCCTTGAAGGGATCGGACTCCACGCAAAAGGAGGCGCCGTAGACGTCTTCAAGCCCCTTGAGGGCCAGTTCCGTGACAAGCGGGCTGCCCAGGATGTGTGGCGGCAGGCCGAGATGGGTGAAGATGCCGCTGGCCACGGCGTAGAGGCCGATGGCGGCCGCCTTCTCCGAATACCATTCCGGGGCGCTGGCGGCCACGGGCAGGTCGCTGATGTCCACTCCGGCATGATTGGCCAGCACCGCGCACAGATGCAGGATGCGCGAGTTGTCGACGCAGCTGCCCACATGCAGCACCGGCGGAATCCCCAGCGCCGCGCAGACCCCGGCCAGGCCGCTGCCCGCGAAGTCCCCCGCGCCGGGACCCATGAGCCCGGCCTTGCCCATGGCCACGGTCGCGCAGCCCGTAACCACGACCAGGATGTCGCGCTTGATCAGCTCCTTGGCCAGATGCACATGCACATGGTCATGCTTGAGCTTGGGGTTGTTGCATCCAACGATGCCCACAACTCCACGCACCTGCGCCGCCTCCAGGGCCTTGAGCAGAAGGTCGGGCGTGCCCCCGCAGGCACCGAGGATGGTCTCGTTGGAAAAACCCGTGGTGATGGGTACGGGCTGGCCGGGGATTTCGACCTTGGCCGGATCGCGGCGGGTGTAGGCCTCGATGGCCATGCCCACCGCCTCCAGGGCCTTGGCGCGGGCGTTGCGGAAATTGAATTCCAGGTGCTCTCCGCCGGGGAAGTGCGCCTTGTCGGAAGTGGAGACGAACTTGGTGTGGTAGCAGCCGGCCACGGTCACCAGGCTGGGCATGATGCACTGGTAATCGACGATGACCATGTCCGCCGCGCCGGTGACGATGGCCAGTTCGGTCATGAGATGGTTGCCGGCCAGGGGGATGCCCTGGCGCATGAGCAGCTCGTTGCCCGTGCAGCACAGCCCGGCGATGTTGATGCCCGTCGCTCCCGCCGCCTTGGCCTGCGCGATCATCTCGGGGTCCCGGGCCGCCGCCAGGATCATCTCGGACACGATGGGGCTGTGTCCATGGACCAGGATGTTGACCTGATCCTCCTTGAGCACGCCCAGGTTGACGGTCGCCTGCAGGGGCGTGGGCGTGCCGAAGATGATGTCCGAGACTTCGGTGGCGATCATGGACCCGCCCCAACCGTCGGCCAGGGAGGCGCGCCCCGCCTGCAGGCAGATGGATACGGGGTCGCAGTCCACGCCCATGTGGGTGCGGTGCAGCATCTCCACGCATTCGCGGTCGATGCTGCGCGGCGTCGAACGGAATTTTTCCCAGATGTCCTTGCGCTTCTGGGGCACCCGGCAAGTGAAGGACAGGGTCTCCGTGCGGCATCCGTAGTCCTCGTAGAAGAGGTCCGCCAGGGCCTTGGCCTGTTCCCGCACACTCTTACCGCTCACGTCCAGGCCAAGCTCCGTGCAAATGCGGGCCAGCTTGGCTTCGTCGCGGATGCCGTAGTCCGTGGTCTTGCCCGCGCCGATGGCGGCCAGTGTCTCCAGCAGATCGCGCCCATGATCCGAATGCGCCGCGGCTCCGGCGGCCACGAAACGCCCAAAATTGCGGGCCACGGTCAGGTCGCCGTTCGCGCCGCAGACTCCGAGCATTTTCTTGGGTCCCTTGGGGTTGATGCGGCACGGCCCCATGACGCATTTGCTGCAGGTCAGGCCCTGATCACAGAACGTGCAGTGCGGGGTCTGGTCTTCCAGGCGGTCCCAGACGGTGCTCACACCGTCGCGGGCCGCCTTTCGAATCATGTGATGAGCGTCTTCCCACATGGATTTTTCCTTTGTCGGGATCTTCTTGGACATCTGACCTACCTCCTGTTGTTGTTCGGCAACGGGCACCGGGTTGTTCGGGCCAGGATCACGGCCTTGCGCCACATGGACTCGCACAGAAAAAAGAGCCTCCTCGGCGCATGAAATCGAAAAGCGAAAAGAGGCTGCGCGTCATTGTGATAGGTCGAAGCGGATGCCGTGTCTGTCGGCTGGCTGACAGACATGGCACATGATGTAGTTCGACCGGATTGATGTTCAAGAGTGAATGATATCAGCTTTTTTGGCGATATAACGAAGCGGTGGGCGTCGACATGCGGGCGGACAAGGTCAATGAAAAGCATCGGAATCTGCGGATATCGACGCTTGTCTCGCTCCTCGCTCGCCCAGGGCGTCTCCATGGAACCATAGAGGTCTATACCAACGACGAGTTCGATCAATTGATCAATGCGTTCAATACGTCGTGCACCCTGGCCTGCGCCGAGCAGAAGGCGCAGGAATCCTTCTCGGCCCTGCGCCAAGCCAAGGATGAACTGGACATCCGCGTCAGGCAGAGGACTTCCGATTTAGCGAAGTCAATCACAAGCTCAGCTAGGAGATAGCCGAGCGCCTCATTGCGCAAAAAATTCTTCTAGCGCCCATTGTCGACGCTTTGACCCGCTTGTTCAATCGCCGCGCCATGGGAGCGGCGATTGAACATGGACTTGTCCGCACAAAAGCTTCGTCGTTTGGCATGGTCAATTTGGCTCATTTCAAGCGGATGAACGATAACGAGGGACATGGCCGGGAAACAGCATTCTGGTTGAAACAGGCGTGCGCATGAAAAACATGCTTCGTGCCCAGGAGTGCGTGGCGCGATGGGGCGGCGAGGAAATCAGGATTGGGCTGATGAGGCCTGCACGGGGATGTGCAGGCCTTGATAACGTTAAGACATGGCAGACATTGTGCGCCAGTCGTCGCTTTCTGATGTGCTGGCGATTTCGTGTGTTTTGATGATTTTGCGATAGGTCATGAAGACGTCTTCCAGGTGCGTGAAATGAGCCTGTCCGGGGTCCTGGCAGTTGGGCATGTAGGCCATGATGTCGACGATGATGGCGTCCTCCAACTGGATGGTGAAATAGTGCTCCATGGTTCCGGAGGCGGAGGTGCGGTAGAACTTCATTTCCACATTTGGCAAGCGTTCGCCGCTGGCCAGGGCGCGGAACAGAAGCGGGGACGCCTTGTCCATGACCTTGGTGATCTTGAGGGGCTTGTGCACGCGCTGCCCGGTCGGCTGTCCGGACTGCGGATCGCGGGGCAGGATGATCTGATGCTCGAAGGCTTCCACCAGACACTCGTCCTCATGACCTTCCTGAAAGATGTTGCCGACGGAGGCTTCGGTGAAGTTCCCTGCGGTGATGAGTCCCTGACGTTCTCCCGTGATGCTGATGTATGCTGGAACTGGCATGGTGCTTTCCTTGGTTGAGGTTGAGAATAATGTCTGCCAAAGCAATACTTGTTCCAGTGCTATTTATATTTTAATATCAGCATGTTGTGATTGTTGCTTTGTGTTTTTGCAGCAAGTTTTTGCGTATTTTTCAGCGACAATTCGCTCTTATTTTATAAAGATGAATAAAATAAGACAGTTAAATGCGGCAAGGTATTGCGTTAAATCAAGTGTTATGGTGCCGTGCTTGCTAACCACCTTTTATTATTGCAAAAATACGCGCAATATCTTGCTTTGTGTCCTCCGAGGTGGCTGTTGCCTGCGTTGCTACGGTGAGATTTCTTTAATGGTCGCGATTCGGTGTCCTTTCAGCGATCCTCCTTCCTTCAACTTTCTTTTGCATACGATTTCTTTTTTGAAGACTTTTGCTTTGGGATGTGGGGAATTTCGTATTCGCCTTGCTGCCAAACGATAATCCAATGCACCGCGTTCCCGGTAGGGGGATTGGGTATATGCATTGGTTCCGTTTGATTTTGTGGATTCTCGCCACGTTGTCATTTTGAGGCTTTCGTCAGTGGTTGGTTCAGAATTCATTATACCAAGCACGGCTAGCCGTTTTGGGGTGTGGTTGCCGGTTTTGTCGTATGTGATCCCGCCGTTTTAATAGGTTTATTGCTGCAGGGCGGGCTCCGTTTTTTTGGTACAAATTTGTAGGATGATACGCCGAGTTGCGTATGTAATATTTGTACGAATTATAATTTTTTCTATAAATAGCATTAGATGTTTTGTGTCTATGACTAGACGTTATGCGTATTGACTATATTTTAAATCGTAAAGTATCAGTCTGCATGAAAATTTCAAATATCCTTAACGATAAACATATATCTCCTTCAATACAAGATCCTGTCTTTAAATCATGGATCGCTGTTCTTGAAGATAATCCTCCTTGCGGGGAAGATATAAGTTTTTCAAATATTTTTGAATCACTTAAATTTGAAGTAGAAAAAGAAGTATCGCTTCATGGCGGACAGAGCACTGATTGGAATCTTGTTTTGCGCATGGTTACAAACATTCTCAGCAAGCAAAGTAAAGATTTATGGGTTATTTGTTATGGAATAATTGCGGCGAATGAAGTTCATGGGCTTGTTTCTTGTGCTGCTGCAATATCAACACTCACTTCTCTTCTTCATTCATATTGGGGAGAAATATATCCTTCTCCCTCGCGCATGCAAAGGCGGATCGCTCCGCTGCAATGGCTTGCTTCACGCCTTGAAAATCGTATTTCTGCCGCAGTGTATTCAGATGAGAAGGTGGCAATTGCGGCAATAGCAAAGGAAATTTTGCAATTGCAGTCCTTTCTGGATGCCAAGATCGGAAACAAGGCGCCTTCCTTTGCAAATATTCACCGCATGCTTGGCGCGGGGGGGGATAAGGGTGCGCGTGATCTGCCTGCGGCTTCAGAGCCAAACAATCCCCACCAGGCATCAACGGCGAAGGTGCAGCCACCTCCTCCTGTTGCATCGGCCCATTCTGACGTGCTCTCGGCTCTTGAAAGCGATGGTCGCGTGCCCTCTGCGGTTTTGCCTCGGCTGCTCCGGACGACTCAGGATCAATGCCGTCAATTGGCGACGCACTACGCGTCCTGCGATCCTCTGGATTGGCGTGTGACTCTTCTGCACAGGGCAGCTCTTTGGTGCACCATCAACCAGCTCCCCAAAGCCGACGCGTCCGGAATTACGCAATTGAGATCTGTGCCTCTGGATAAGGCGCAGACGTATTCCGCTGCCGTTGAAAATAAACGGTACTTGGAAATTTTACCGCAGTTGGAGAGTTCTGCAGGACAGGCCCCGTTCTGGTTTGACGGTCATTATCTCGTTGCCCGTTGCCTTGAAGGACTTGAAGCTTCGGCATCTCTTGCCCTCTTGCGCACCATTCTTGCCCAGTTTCTGAACAGTTTCCCTGAACTGACCCGCTATAAATTTCAGGATGGAACTCCTTTCGCAACTCCTCGCACCTTGCAATGGCTGGAAACACTTCAGGACGCGTCGTTTCCCAATCCTGCGCTGCAGCGAATTCCTCATGGAACGGGGGAGGCGGTGCGTGAACAGGAGTTGTTGGCGGAAGGGCTCGCGATTCGAGCGGAGAAGGGTTTTCAGGCGGGTTTGTCTCATCTTGGAGGCATACCTGCAGGGCGCAGCAGGGCCGCGATCCGACAGGGTTTGCTTCGGGCGCGCTACTGCATCGCCGCCGGAAACAAAAAAGCGGCCCTGCGCTTGTTGCATGCGCTTTATGCACAACTGGAAAAATGGGAACTGCTGGAATGGGAACCTGAACTCAGCGCCAGCATTATTTCACTTTTGATTTCCATGCAGCCGAAGGAGCGCGGACCCGCGGCGGAAGCCATGCTCAGCCGCTTGCATTGGCTTCATCTTGGCACGGCGGTGGGCAATTTTAAAGAACTGTAATTTAAAAAGGAGGTATTCATGGCTCGAGAGTCGTCGATCGCACCCAAAGAACGCATCAACGTGACCTTCAAACCAGCCACGGGCGGTGCACAAGAAGAGATTGAACTGCCCATGAAGGTGATGGTCATGGGAGATTTTTTACAGCGTCAGGATTCCGGGACTCTGATTGAACGCAAGCCCGTGGCGATCAACAAGAATAATTTCGAGGAGGTCCTGGCGAAACAGGAGCTTACTCTGCAGATCGCCGTTCCCGATCGACTGCGCGATAATGCCGGTGAAACGGACATTCCGGTAAGTCTCGGCTTCAAGAGTATGAGAGATTTTGAACCGGCCGGCATCGCGGGACAAGTGCCTGAGATGCGCAGGCTGTTGCAACTGCGTGAAGCCTTGGTTTCGTTGAAGGGGCCCATGGGCAACATTCCGGCCTTCCGCAAGGCCATAGAAGAAGTGCTCACCGATGGCCGTCAGCGTGAGCAGATCATGAAAGAGTTGGGCATGAACGAGGCGGAGGTGCGGGAGTTGCTGAAGCCGAAGGCTGAGGAAGGCGTGGGTTCCGAGTCTCGGCCCAAACCTAAAGATGGGCCACAAAAGAAGAATTGAGAACAAATTACTCTGCAGGGAGCATTCTATGAGCCAAACACAAGATGCCGTGTTCGAGTCGCAATATAAAAGCGGTTCACTTCTTGAGCAGATCATCAGGGAAACCAACCTGGATCCCCAGGATGAGGGTTACGAGGCCGCACGTCTGGGCATAAGCGCCTTTATAGAGGAGATGTTGAAGCCGTCTTACGCTGGCGAACAGGTCAAAAAGATCACGGTTGACCGCATGATCGCTGAATTGGATCGCCGTCTCAGCGCACAGACGGACGAAATTCTACATCACAAGAAATTTCAGGAATTGGAGTCATCCTGGCGAGGTCTCAAGTTGCTCGTCGAGCGGACGGACTTTCGTGAGAATGTCATCGTCGAGATGTTGAACGTCAGCAAGGACGACCTGCTCGACGATTTTCTGGATGCCTCGGAGATCACTCAGTCCAGCCTCTATAAACTGGCCTACACTGCCGAGTATGGCCAGTTCGGCGGGAAGCCCCTGGGGGCCATGATCGGCAACTATTACTTTGAGCCCTCGGCCATAGACATGCGTCTGCTGCAAAGCTTGGCAAGCGTTTCGGCCATGGCCCATGCACCCTTCATCGCCGCAGCCGGGCCGTCTTTTTTTGGGTTGACCAGTTTTGAGCGTTTGCCCGCGCTCAAGGATCTGCAGGATATTTTCAGCAGCACCCGCTACGCCAAGTGGCAAGCCTTCAGGGAGTCGGAGGACGCTCGGTACGTTGGGCTGACCGTACCACGGTTTTTGCTTCGGCAGCCCTACGATCCGGAAGAAAATCCCATTCGCGCCTTTGTCTACAAGGAGAACGTCGACAGCAACCATGAGAACTTTCTCTGGGGCAATGCGGCGTTCGCCTTCGCATCCCGCATAACGGAAAGTTTCGCCAAATACCGTTGGGCTGCCAACATAATAGGTCCCCGTTCGGGTGGTGCGGTGGAGGATCTCCCCGTGCATCATTACGAGAGCCTGGGGGACATCGAGATGAAGATCCCCACGGAAATTCTCATTTCGGACCGTCGAGAATACGAGCTCGCCGAGCAGGGTTTTATCGCCCTGACCATGCGTAAAGGTTCCGACAATGCAGCGTTTTTTTCCGCAAATTCATGTCAGAAGCCCAAGTTCTTCGGCATCTCCGCCGAGGGCAAGGCCGCAGAGCTCAATTATCGGCTGGGCGCACAGCTCCCCTATCTGTTCACGGTAAGTCGATTAGCTCACTATATCAAAGTGTTGCAGCGCGAACATATCGGCTCATGGAAAGAGCGGACGGACCTCGAACGTGAACTGAATACTTGGATTCGGCAGTACGTAGCGGATCAGGAAAACCCAAGCTCCGATACAAGAAGTCGGCGTCCGTTGCGCGATGCGCGCATTACCGTGGATGATGTCGAGGGCGATCCGGGGTGGTACCGTGTTTCATTGAGTGTCCGTCCTCATTTCAAATACATGGGGGCATATTTTACTCTGTCGCTCGTCGGCAAGTTGGACAAGGAATAGATGATGGCGGGGAGCCTGTTTGATCGGCTGACCAGAGGGCATGCAGGTCTGTGCATGGATGATGATGAATCCATACGCCTGCATTTGCTTCGCATGCTGACGACGCGTCAGGGTGCGGTCCAGTCACTTCCGGACTATGGGCTCCCCGACCTGAATGATTTGAGCATGTCGCGGGCCGAAGTCATATTGCAATGCTGCGCGGCCATTTCTTCATGCGTCGCGAAATACGAGCCCCGGCTGATCGCGGTGGATGTGCAGTATGTCCAGCAGGAGGATGCGCAGTTCACGATGGCTTTTCGGATCAAGGCCACGCGGGTGGATGATAGCGGGGCGCATGTCCCCTGGCAGTGGTCGGTGGCTATGGATGGCGCGAGGATGCGGGGGCTCTCATGAGCGTTTTCAACCGCTATTATCTGGACGAACTCATCGCCCTGCGTGAGTTGGGGCTGGAGTACTCCAAGAATAATCCCTTGCTGTCCCCTTTTTTTGATACTCCCCGCCGGGATCCGGATGTAGAGCGCATTTTGGAGGGGGTTGCGTTTCTGTGTGGCCGTTTGCGCCAAAAATTGGATGACGAGCTGCCTGAAATAACACACGCGCTTTTTAGCCTGCTTTGGCCCAACTACTTGCGGACGATTCCTTCGTGCAGTGTCGTACGCTATGAACCTGCCGCGAATCTTTCCTGGGCGGTCACAGTGCCTCGGGGCACAACGGTCGAATCCATCGAAGTGGAAGGGACCAGGTGCCGTTTTCGTACTGCCTACGAAACGGAAATTCTGCCGATCAAGCTGGCGGAGCAGAGTATATTGGAGCACGACGGCCAAGTTGTTCTTGCTCTTCGCTTTAGCGTGATCGGAACGACACTTGAAAATATTCCACTTTCAAAGCTTCGCATGTTTTTTACAGGAGAACCTGCCGTCGCGTACACGTTGTATTTTACCATGATACACAATGTTCGCGAAATTCGATTCCTGCTTCACGACGAAAGCGGAGAGCACAGGTGTGTAAAGACGCTGCAAGCTGATATGATACGCCCAGTTGGGTTTATGGAAGAAGAGGGATTGTATCCATATCCTGCAAATACATTTCCTGGATATCGCATTATACAAGAATATTTCTGTTTTCATGAAAAATTTCTTTTTGCTGAAATTAACGGTCTCCATGGATGCCAAGAGGCTGCTGGTAGCGAATTTCGGGGAGTGAAAGAATTCACACTTCATTTTGTGCTCACGGAATTTCCGGACCACTATGAATCGTGGAGACGGGATAATATTCAATTGTTCTGCACTCCCGTGGTCAACCTGTTCCCCATGGACTCTACGCCTTTGACGGTGGATCAGCGTCAAACGGAATACCGCATCGTTCCGGATCCACGTCTTCCGTATCATTTTGCAGTGTACAGTGTCGAACGGGTTCAGAGCTGGGGACGCAACGGCAAGCTGCGTCGTGAATATCAGGCCTTTGAATCATTTGAACATGGGAGTTCTCCCGATTCAGACACCGCCTACTATCGTCTCCGTCTGCGTCCGTCTCTCAATGATGAGAGCACGGAGACATACATTTCCATTGTGCACTCACAGGCTGCCCCAACTTCATTTCGAGAAGAGATTCTTTCTCTCGAACTGACGTGCACAAATCGTCTATTGCCAACGCATCTTACAGTCGGTGATATTAATACGCACGCTGACGACACCCCTGATACTGTGAAATTAAGCAATATTACTCCCGTCACACCTCCGTATACGCCACCTCTTGAGGGTGATTTGCTCTGGAGGCTCATATCGAACATGTCTCTAAATTTTCTTCCATTGAACAATGTGCAAGCAATGCGTGCGCTTATCGCAAGCTATGATTTTAGAGCGCTGCATGACCGTCACAGGGCGCGTGTCCTGGATAAAACATTGCGGGGTATGGTGCGCATAGAAGCGGTTGAGACGGATCGAATTTATCAAGGTCTTCCGGTTCGAGGGGCTGTCACGAAGCTGACCTTGGATCAAAAGGGATTCAGTTGTGAAGGCGAGATGTATCTTTTTGGATCTGTGCTCAATGAATTTTTGGCATTGTATGCGACAGTAAACAGCTTTCATCAACTTGTCGTGATCGAGGAAAATAGAGGCGAAGAGTATCAGTGGCCCGCCAGACTGGGCAGGAAACTTTCACTGTGAGCGAGATGCACGAACACATTCCCTGCCAGGCTGCTGATGCATTGAAACAAAATTCAGGCAGTTTCGCTTTTGCTCGGGTTGTGGATCATGTTTTGCGCCAGTTGGGCAACGATAATGGCTCCAATCCGGAAGCCAGCTTGCGTTTCAGGGTGAATCCCAACCTTTCATTTCCGCCGGGCGATATTGAAACTCTTGATTGTGAGCGGGATGAAAGCGGGGCTACGCATGTCTCCTTGATGCTTAATTTGATGGGGTTGCATGGTGCGGGTTCCCCGTTGCCCGCTTATTTCACGGAATATGTCGCTCAGCATCAGGATGAGCCGGACGCATTGAGGGATTTCTTCGACGTGTTCAATCACCGGCTTGTTTCATTGCTGCACGGAGTCTGGAACAAATATCGATACTATATTCAGTACATGGATAATGGGAGCGACAAGTATTCGCGGCATTTTTTCAGTTTTATCGGTTTAGGTCACAAGGAATTGAGCAACACCAGCGGGCTTCGCCGGGAGCGTTTGCTCTCGTATATGGGGCTCATCGCTTTCAGCGGTGAAGCGGCCGGCTCTCTGGAAAGTATATTGCGCCATTATTTTGGGCATCCGGACATTCATATCATTCCCTGCATCCCTCGCCATGTGTCAATCCCGGAGGATCAGCAGTGCTCGCTGGGCGTTGCCAACGCGCAACTCGCGATGAATTTTCTGTTGGGGACCGAGGTGGTCGATCAGACCGGAAAGTTTCGAGTGCTGTTCGATGCCCTGTCCTGGTTGCGTTTCAGCGATTTTTTGCCCAACGGCACCTTGTTTTCCGAGTTGCAGACGCTTGTCCGTTTCGTGCTTCGCTCTCGTTTGGACTTTGACGTGGAACTCAGGCTCAAGCCGGCGGAAATTCCCCTGTTCACCATTGGCATCGAGAGTGTTTGCCGAATGGGGTGGTCCACTTGGGCGGGTGAGGGTGGAGATGGCGTCATCATTCTTGAAACTGACAGCGGATACCGGGAGTAAGTGATGATCGCGATGAATTTGTCTTCTCTTGTGGCCGCGCTGGACAACACCTGCCGTGAAGCGCTGGAAGAGGCCGCCGGTGCCTGTCTGAGCAGGGGCGGGTGCGAAATAGGCATCGAAGATTACATGGAAAAGCTTCTGCCCACACAGGAGATGCGCGACATCTTCACGCAATTCGAGCGCAATCAGGAGCGGATGCGGGAGTTGCTGGTCAAGGGGCGACGACAGGACCGAGCCGCGTCTCGACCGGTCTTTTCGCCCTTGCTCATCGGGTATTTGCAGGAAGCCTATCTGCTCGCGAGCCTGGAGCTCCGACAGGAGAAGGTTTCGGTGGGTGTCTTGGTGCTTGCGCTCTTGCTGAATCCCGCGCGCTATGGAGCGATGCCCTTTTACCAGGAATTGGGGAATATTTCGGCCGATGCGCTGCGCCGCCTTCTGGAAGGTTTGTGCGATAATGGCTCTGGGTCTGGCAAGGAACAGAAGGCACCTGAGGGGGCGCATGGGTTTCTTTGCAAGTATGCCGTGGATTTTACGGGGGACGCCAAGGACGGCAAGACGGATCCCGTTTTTGCTCGGGGGTCCGAGATCCGACAGATGGTGGATATCCTGACCAGACGCCGCAAGAACAATCCGATTCTTGTCGGCGACCCTGGGGTTGGCAAGACCGCTGTGGTGGAGGGTCTGGCTTTGCGGATCGTCGAAGGTCTGGTCCCTGAAGCGCTCAAAGGGGTTCGCATCGTGGGTCTCGACATGGGGCGGCTGCAGGCAGGAGCCAGCGTCAAGGGCGAGTTTGAAAAACGGCTCAAAGGTGTGATCGACGAAGTTAAGGCTTCCGTCGTTCCGACAATTTTATTCATCGATGAGGCGCATACACTGGTTGGCGCCGGTAACGCCGCAGGTGGCGGTGATGGGGCCAACCTGTTGAAGCCAGCCCTGGCTCGTGGGGAGATGCGGACCATCGCGGCAACGACCTGGAGCGAGTACAAAAAATATTTTGAAAAAGATGCGGCCCTGGCCCGTCGTTTTCAGCTGGTGAAGCTTGATGAACCGTCACTTGACGAAACGGTGACCATCCTGCGTGGCATAGTTCCGC
Source organism: Desulfomicrobium sp. UBA5193 (assembly GCA_002412965.1). GTDB lineage: Bacteria > Desulfobacterota > Desulfovibrionia > Desulfovibrionales > Desulfomicrobiaceae > Desulfomicrobium. Next base: position 68,824 of record DHWB01000014.1, on the reverse strand, counting down.
ACTATGAGAGGACGCACAATGTCTATGTGCGTGACGACTCGATCCTTTGCATGGCGGATCTCTCAGGCCGCTACATCAGCGGGCGCAAGTTGCCGGACAAAGCCATCGATGTGCTGGACACCGCTTGCGCTCGAGTACGCGTGAGTCTGGGAGCCAAACCTCCGGCACTGGACGCCATGGAGGAGGAGCTCGCGTCTCTTCGTCGTGAATTGGAAGCCCAGGAGCGTGACTGCCTGCACTGCACCCTGACGGATGCGGAGCGCACGGATGCGAGCGACCATGCAGCTCTGCGCGGGCAGGTAGAAGGTCTTGTGCAGGGCATTGAGCAGCTCACCTGGCATTGGCGCAAGGAACAGTCTCTGGTCGAAGAAATATTGGGTTTGAGGGGGCTTACGCAGGCGCACGAATCAGCGGCCATGAAGGCGCTTGTGGGAGAACTTCGTGCGCTTCAGGCTGGCAGGCCCATGGTGTTTCATGAAGTTACCCCTGACCTGGTCAGAGAGATCGTTTCCGAATGGACCGGGATCCCCGTGGCAAAGCTCGGAGGCAACGGGACAAACCTCTTGGCCGGGATGGGAGAAAGTCTTCGTCAGCGTGTCCGGGGGCAGTCGCACGCGATAGAAGTCATCGAGCAGGCGGTGCTCGCTGCGCAGGCTGGATTGAACAGCCCGATAAGGCCGACGGGAATCTTTCTCCTGGTTGGCCCCTCTGGTGTTGGCAAGACCGAGACCGCATTGGCTGTTGCAGATACGCTTTTTGGTGGCGAGCGCATGATGGTCGGAATCAACATGTCGGAGTTTCAGGAAAAGCACACCGTGTCGCGGCTGATCGGTTCGCCTCCCGGCTATGTGGGATACGGCGAAGGTGGCCGACTTACCGAGGCGGTGCGTCGACAGCCGTACAGCGTAGTCCTGTTTGACGAAGTTGAAAAGGCGCATCCGGAGGTGCTTAACCTCTTCTACCAGATTTTTGACAAGGGGGTTCTCGCCGATGGTGAAGGCCGGGAAGTGGATTTTCGTAACTGCGTCATCTTCATGACCTCCAACCTTGGGAGCGATATCGTGACGGCGTTGTGCGACGAGGATGACCCCAATCCTGCCGTGCTGACGGAGGCGCTGCGACCCGCGCTCATGCAGTATTTTCAGCCAGCATTGCTTGGGCGCATGACAATCGTGCCCTATGCGACACTTCGCGGCCAGACGCTCAAGGAACTTGTCACCATGAAGCTGTCCGGTGTGGGCGGGCGTCTGGCCAAGCGTCACCGTATCAGTCTGCACTGGGGGGAGGATGTAGTTGGTGCCATCACAGCAAGTTGCACAGCGGTTGAAACCGGCGCTCGCAATATTGACCATATCATCAACGCATCCCTGTTGCCCGGAATAGCGACGACACTTTTGGGAATGCTTGGCGAAAGAGATCCGATGTATGATAGTCTTCATATTGGCCTGAGTGAGGCCGATGGCGCTTTTGTATACAGTTTGAGGAAGTAGCATGTCCGAGATTTGTACCGTCCGTGACTGGGGAAAACGTCTGCGCAGCTGTGAGTCTCCTGCAGAAACGGCTTGCTGTATTGCCAAGGCTGTCGTTGATCTTGCCGGTGCTTTTGCGGCAGGCATCTTTCTTTTTGACCAGGGGCGGGAATCCTTGCTGCTGACAGGACTGTATCCGGAGAAGAGGGTCGATGATGAGCCATCACGAGACATTCCTGCCTGGAAGTTGGAGGATCCTCTCGCCTTCTGCGTACATAGTGGTCAGTCATGTTCCGTACCTTTGGACCTGACCCTTGCTCCGTCTTTGGACTTGGTCGTCGGAGGGCGGACGGGCCACGCCAAATGGGTGGTTGTGGAGCCTTTGATCGCCCCTGAGAGCAAGATCATAGGCGCGATCATGGTCGCTTGTCCCTCCAGGAAGCAGGCTTTGTCCATGGATGTTCAATTGCTGTGTGATTACGCTGCTGCAGTTTTGGATGGCAGAATACGGGCCTGTCAGCATCAAACTATCGTGCACAGCCTGCAAGAGGACCTCGGGCGTCTTGAACAAAAAAAGCAGGATCCCTCTGTCAGGCCTGAAAACAGCATCATCGGCCAAAGCGAAGCCATCGAGACGGTGCGTTCAATGGCGCTGACCCTCTCGGGACACGACGTCCCGGTTCTCATCACCGGGGAAACAGGAACCGGCAAGGAAGTTGTGGCCACGGCCATTCATTGCGCAAGCGCCCGCTGTCATGGACCTTTTGTGCAGATAAACTGTGCGGCGCTTCCCCCCACCCTTCTGGAGAGTGAGTTGTTCGGTCATCGCAAAGGCGCGTTCAGCAGTGCCAACAGTGATCATCACGGCCTTTTCCGCAGTGCCAACGGCGGGACAATTTTGTTGGATGAAATCGGGGAGATGCCGCTAGAGGTTCAGGCCAAATTGCTGCGGGTGCTTCAAGAACACACGGTTCGTCCTGTGGGGGATGTGCGATTCCATGCCGTGAACATCCGCATTCTGGCTGCTACGAACATGGATATGACATCGGCCGTGGAGACTGGGCGTTTTCGTCGCGACTTGTATCACCGATTGGCGGTTTTTCACCTTAAGTTGCCATCCCTGCGCGAGAGGGTGGAAGACCTTCCCCTTTTGGCCCGGCATCATCTGGCACAACTGGCGATGCGTTATCAGCGACCCCGGTTGAATATTGCTCCTGACGCTTGGACGATGTTGCGAGCCTTGCCGTACCCTGGGAATGTCCGTGAGTTTTTTTCGATGTTGGAGAGAGCTGTGATCATGACAGATAAACGTAATGCAATGCTAGGAAAACAAGCTTTTACCGAGGTTGACGCAGCTGTGGAGTCTGATGCCAAAACGCTTCCTGAGCTTGTCAGTGCTTATGAATCTTCTATCATTATGAATGTGATGAAATTTTATGATGGAAAAACGCGGCATGTGGCAACTGCTTTGGGTATTCCGAAACGTACATTAAATTATAAATTGCAACAGATGAAAATGTCATGATTTTTTCGATATTGAGGTAAAAATTTAAAGTTCAAGTATTCTGGAGCTGTTTATGGAATTGATGCTTGAAATTATAAGCAGACAGAAGTTTACTGCAACTTTTCCAATTTCTCATGTATTCAGCGAGGCGGGTGGGTTTATCGGTCGTTCCGATGAATGTGAATGGATTCTCCCCGACAAAGGCAAACGCATATCCCGAAAGCACGCTGTCATCAGTTGCGACGGAAATTCTTTTTTCATTGAAGACGTTAGCCGCAATGGAATTGTCACGGAGCCTGGAAAGATATTTCTGAATAAGGGAAAGCAGCATAAAATTGATCACGGAAACAGCTATACGATAGGTATATATTCCATTCAGGCCCGTCTATTGCACAAGCCTGATGCCTATATTCAGTCTGGTACTGGTGACGGAGGGCTGATTCCGGCCGATAACATTCTTTCCAGCGACCCGCTTCTCGCCATGGAGCAGCAGGAGAATTTCGAGGCCAAACGCCGGTTGGGTTACTACGACGACCTGCTTGGGGAAGCCATGCCCGGCAAGGCTGCCGTGCCGGCGGATCACAGCAGCGCGGCGATGGATAGCCTGCTGCGCATATCTGGCATCCCAGAGCAGGAGGATGTCTATCTTCCCGAGGATTGGAATGTCGAAGACGAGGAGATGGTTCCCGCGCATGCCTTGTTTTGTGAACAGACGGTCAAGATCCCGGATATTTCTTCTGAACCGCGAATCCCAGTTCCCGAAACGGACGAGTTTTTCAGGGTTTTGGGATTTGCCGCAGCGCCTGAATCCCCGCATGAACGGGAGCGCATGCTGCGCCAGGCTGCAGAATTGCTTCTGGCCGCAGTGGATGGCATGCATCACTGCCTGCGTAATCAGGCGGAATGTAAGAATGATCTGCGTCTTCCCGTGACCACGATGCGGCTCTCGGGGAACAATCCGTTCAAGTTCAGTCCGACGCCTCAGGTTGCGTTGGAGCAGCTTCTGCAGCCTGCACGGGATGGGATGTTGCCTCCCGGCAAAGCCATGCTGAGTGGCTTCAGCGATCTCCATGGCCATCATATGGGCCTTTTGGCCGGAGCCAGAGCCGCCGTGCGGGCGGTGCTCGATAAAATATCCCCCAAATCCGTGGAAGCCCGTCTTGATGGCAATGGTCCAGTGCATTTTTCCCGCAAGACGAGGCTTTGGCACATGTTCCAACGGATGCATCAGTCGCTCCTTGACGATCATGACGGATTTTCCGCTCTCTTTCTTCATGACTTTGCCCGCGCATATGATGTGCAAGTAAGGACACTGCAACCTCTGCCGGAGCGTTCGCGCTTCAAAGGAGATTAGAGTATGGTTCGGAGCGTTCTTTTTTTTATTTTGTTGCTCATGTCAGTCCTGTTGGGTGGCTGTACCACTCCGCGCGTTGACCTTGCGTTGGCAATTCAGCCCAACGTCAACCCCGATCACACCGGACGTCCCTCACCGGTGATCATCAAGGTGTACGAATTGCGATCTGATCTGGCATTCAAACAGTCCGATTTTTATCCGCTTTTTGAAAATCCTGTTCAGGTCCTCGGCGCGGATCTGCTTGCTGCGGATGAACTTGTGGTTGTTCCCGGCGAGGCGCGCAGAGTCATTTACGAGCCCGCCACTGAAACACGGTTCATGGGTATTATGGCTGGTTTTCGACAGATGGAGCGCGGTCAATGGAAAGTTGTCTCCTCCGTAAATCCGGAGACTAAAAATGCAGTATCGATTGAAGTTAATGATGCCACGCTGATCTTGATTCCTCGGGAGAAGGCTTCCGACTGGGATCCGGAGCAGGCGGTGAGAAATTTTCAACAGTCCGGGACGAGTGAGTCCGGATTGGGTGGCGAAGAAAGCGATGCGGCCCCCGTCAAGCCGAAAACCAATTCGCCTGAAACGAAGCCTCGAGAGATGGGCTATGTGATGCCCACACCCAAACGGATTAATTGATAATGACCGCTACAGGAGAACGCGATGCTTCCTGAGAAGGTATTCTGGTTTGAGGGGATGGCCGTTGGTCCACAGCATTTTCAGCAGCAGGAGAGGTATATACATTCTCAAATCCGCATGCGGGGTTTGGCGTATACCCATCATGGTTGGGGGTTCATGGATTTTTCGATTGATGAACAATATCTCACACTTGGAAAGGTGGTGGTGAACAGGGCGCGGGGTTTTCTGCCCGACGGCACCTTGTTTGATGTGGGGCAGGGGCTTTCTTTGGAGATCACGCCGGGTCTCACCAATCGGCGTGTGATGCTCGCCCTGCCTCTGGCCCCCGAAGGATCTTCGGAAGTCCGTCATGAAGGGACACAGGGTGTCTCCACCCCGTACATCGCGCACCGTGTGAATGTCAGGGACAGCGCTGCGGGTAGCCATAAGGAAATGCCCATCGCGTGTTGTCGACCGGACCTTCGGCTCATGCTTGAAGAGGAAACAGAGGTCAAAGGATACATCAGCATGCCTGTGGTGCATATCCTGGAATGCAAGCCGGATAAGACGGTGTTGCTTGACAAAGACTTCATGCCCACATTTTTGCACCTCGCGGCCTCGCCCGTGCTTTCCGGCTACCTGCGTGAAATTATAGGCTTGATTTCACACCGAGGGGATCAGCTGGCTTTGCGCGTAAGCAGCGCCGGGCAAACCGGCACCGCCCAGGCCGCTGACTTTTGGCTCTTGCAGTGCATTAATCGCGTGGAGCCTGTTTTTCGTCATCAGGACCAGACGCCGCGTCTGCATCCGGAAGAATTTTATGTTCTGCTCCTCGGGCTTGTAGGTGAATTGTCCTCCTTTGCAGAGTCCCACAAGAGGCCAGAGGCTCTGATGGCTTACGATCACAGCGCCCAGGACGTGACGTTCTCCAATCTCATGAGCCACGCCCGCCATGCCTTAAGCATGGTTCTGGAGCAGCATGCCGTCGAGTTGCCGTTGCAGCAACGTAAGTACGGCATTCTCGTTTCACCAATTCATGATCGTAATTTGCTGAGCACGGCATCTTTCATAATTGCCGTGCGAGCGGATATGGATTCGGAGGCATTGCGCGCGATAGTTCCTAAGCAGCTCAAGATAAGCTCTGTGGAGCGCATCCGAGATATGGTTAAGCTCCAATTGCCTGGAATTAAAATCAGAACTTTGCCTGTTGCTCCACGTCAAATACCCTTCCATGCCGACAAAAGTTATTTCAAACTGGACATAAGCTCTGAAGAATTGGCGCAGCTGGAGCTTTCAGGTGGATTCGCCGTACATATTTCCGGAGTATTTCCAGGGATTCAACTGCAATTTTGGGCCGTCAAGGAGTAGCTCATGCAGCCAACAGATAATGACAAGACAATTTTTGAAGGCATGGATGCGCCCAGAGACTTGCCGTCTTCCGTCCGGGCTGTTTCCGTATCTTCCAGCGGCCAAGGCTCGCGTTCGGCTATCTACATTGCGCAGCAAACGTCTCTGGAAGACTATACTCCGGGGCTCAATCCATTGGTCAATTCCGCCGCTCATCTGCTTCTTGAGATGGTTTCTCTCAGGAGTGGCGGCTCTGATGACGCCGAGCAGCGGGAAATGGAACGGCGAGAGCAGGCGGATGATCCGCAACTGGAAAGTCTCCGAACTCGTCTCGAAGCCGAAATCCGTGGATTTGAGGCCCAGGCGCTGGCCTGCGAAATTGATAATTCCCATGTTCTTGCAGCCCGTTACGTATTGTGCACCGCCTTGGATGAAAGCGTAAGCACGTCGCGTCTTGGGGCTGGCGGGGGATGGTCGCGGCAAGCGCTGCTGAGCACCTTTCACAATGAAACCTGGGGCGGCGAGAAATTTTTTCAGATACTTGAACGATGTATGCAGCAGCCAGCGAGAAATCTGTATCTCATCGAATTGCTCTACTTATTGCTCAGTCTTGGATTCGAAGGACGATACAAACTTCAAGCCAGAGGCCCTATAGAATTGGAGTCGCTTCGGGAAAAAATTTACAGACAAGTGCGATTGCTGCGAGGGGAGCCCTCGCCTGACTTGTCAAGAAAGTTGCCGGATGGAAATTACAAAAACAAAATTTACACATATGTTCCACTGTGGCTCATGGCAGCTATCGTCGTATCGTGTCTGTTCATAACTTTTTTGGGATTCGCGCATATTTTGGAAAATCGAACGGAGCCGCTTCTGCATCAGTTCAGCGTGCATGATTTGAGCAAATTAGGGGGGGCGCAATGATTCGTCGATTTTTTCGCGCATTGTGGGGCGCATTGAAAACGCCTTGGGTTGTGTCCTTGGCATGTGCGCTGCTCCTTGTTCTGCTCGTATGGCTTCTTGGACCTTTTGTGGCCATTGCCGGCAATGTCTTGCTGGAAAGTGTCACGGCAAAGCTCGTGGCAACACTCGCCATTGTTTTTATCTGGGGTCTTTTGGTGGCGATCCTGTCCTCCAGACAAAAGAAAAGAGAGGCGGCAAATCCGGCGATTGCAGCAAAGAGAGAGCAGGAGAGCATTGGGCGTAGCCTGTTACGCGAAGAGGTGGCGCATATCCGGGAGCGCATAAAGGCCGCCATAAAAATTGTGACGACATCGAATTTTTATGGTTCGACAAGCAGATCACGTTATGCATTGCCTTGGTACATGGTGCTTGGTCCTCAGGATTGCGGGAAGACCTCATTGCTTCTGAATTCAGGATTACAGTTCCCCTTGAACGAGCAGGCGGACAGGCATCTTTATAAGCTAAAAGGCACGGAGCGTTGTGAAATTCTGTATGCAAATCAGGCTGTTTTTGTAGATACGCCTGGAAAGTACGCCGAGAGCAATGCCGAATCAGCGACGCATGGTCTTTGGATGCTGCTGCTGCGCCGTCTGTTCAGGGTGCGACCGGCCAAAGCTCTCAACGGGATTATTGTCTGCGTCAGCATGCGCGACATGCAAGAGGGCGATGCCGCCCGCCGAGAGCATCTGGCCCGAACGATTCGCACCCGGCTGAGCGAAGTCTTGAATAGCCTGCGTGCATATGTCCCGGTGTACCTGGTGTTCACGAAGTGCGACGCGGTTCCCGGTTTTGCCCAATTCTTTGCACATTTGTCTCGGACCGAGCGGGAGCAGATCTTCGGGAGTCCTGCTCAGTCGAATACGATGGAGGCGGATACGACGCGCAAAGAATTGAAGGAGTTGATGCAGACACTCAATGCTCAAATCATAAGCAAGATTCACCAGGAACGGGATTGTCTGGCTCGCGGTGAGTTGTTTCGTTTTCCACAAGAGCTGGCTGCTTTGGGTCCACGGCTGGAAGATTTCATTTTCGAGGCCTTTGGGCCATCTCGTTATCATCGGCCCGTCATGTTCCGAGGTTTTTTCTTTTCGAGCGCCCTCTCCTCCCGTGACATCATGGCTTCTACCGCACGCGAAGGCGAGCTCATGTTTCAGAGCGGGTTTCAGCCATCACTGGGGGATTATGCCAGGGGTTTTTTCCTGCTGCGCCTTTTGGAGGACTGTATCATCCCGGAAGCTGGACTGGCCGGGGCAGACCAGGAGCATGTCTGGCTCCTGCGCCTTCGACGCTTTGGCGCTCAATTGGCAGGAGCTGTGCTCCTTGCTGGATGCGTTTCGCTGCTCGCAATGAGCTTTACAGACAACTTCTCGCGGCTCGAAACTCTGGAAGCGATTTATAAGGATTTTTCAAAGGCGCAGAGGGAGAATGTTGCGGCCAGGGATGTCGCGGCTATCCTTCCCGAGTTGTCGCATCTGGAAAAATCAATGCTCGTTTACGATCGGGAGCAGGATTCTGCGCTTGTTTACGGATTGGGGCTGTATCAAGGCAGCGCCGTTGATAAGGCCACCGAGTCCGCTTACCTCGGAACACTCAATGGGCGTTTTCTTCCTCTTGTGCGAGAAATGGCCATGCATAAGATCACGAGGTCATTGGATGATGTGGGGGCTTTGAAGTCGGCCTTGCGGGCGTATCTGATGCTTTGTCAGCCCGAAAGAATGAACGAAAAGTTTCTCAGAGAGTGGCTGGAACGGCAATGGTCTGAGCTGTACATGGGGCGGGCGGATGATCAGCGAGCACTTGTGCATCATATGGATTATCTCCTTGCGCATGGCTTAACGCCAGCGTCTCCCGATGGCCTTGTCCTGGAAAAGGCGCGGACGGCACTTCTCAAGAAACCTCTGGCTCAGCTCGCTTATCAGCAAATGCAAGAGGAGGCCTCCGAGAGCGAACGATCTCCATATTCATTCCGTGCTGCGCTTGGTGAGCACATGTCACCGTTCAGTGGGGACACATATTCGATTCCATATTTGTATACTAGCGCTGGATTTGAGGAATATTGTGTCCAGAGATGCCCTGATATTATCCTTGGATTGACAGATGATAATTGGATATTTGGACAGAAACCGCCTTCACTCAGTTCATTTGATGTTGAAAAAATTTATAAAAATGTTCGAACGATGTATTTCAGGGATTACACTGCGTATTGGAGTCATGCTCTGCAGAATTTGCGAATCGAGACTCCCGTAACTATGGATGGAGCAGAGAATCTGGCGGAACAATTGACCTCCGGCGTGTCGCCTGTAGTACTTGTGTTGCGAGAACTGCGCAAGAATACGACGTTTATCGTGGAAGATGAGGAGTCGACCGCCTTAGAGGGCGCTATAGAAGGGCAGGGCGTCAAGAAAGGGGCGCAGAAATTATCGGGCACGGTGGGAGCACCGCTCGCAAAGGCGGGTGCTGAAGCGGTGCGGGATGCCGTTGCTGAAGAGAGGGCCAAGGGAGCGAAGGCTGCTCAGAAGGATGCACAGATCGTCAAACAGTACTTCAAACCACTCGACAACCTTTTGGATGCGGATGGGTTGCCTGCTCCGGCGCTCAAGGCAACCAATGACGCCATGGCGGATGTTAAACTTTATTTTCAAGAGTTTAACAAGAGTGACAACAGCGCTCAACGCGTTTTTGCAGCGTTGCAAGACATTGCGAGTGACAAGGACGACACGTTGCGCATTTTGGAGAGTGCGGCGGAACGGCTACCTTCACCAGTGCGAGGATGGTATTCTACAGCGACAGTGGGTGGGTTGAACGACATGCTCATGATTGCGGGAGCAATCATCAATACCGCGTATCATGAGTCCGTTTTCAATGTTTATAATTCCAAGCTCAAATCAAACTATCCATTCAGAATGGACAGCGAAAATGATTCAAATCTCAATGATTTTGCTATTTTTTTCAAAAGTAACGGTGTTCTTGACGTTTTTCATAATGCATACATTAAGCCATTTATTACGAGTAATGGAAATCTTCGCAGTATAATGGGTCGAACTTTGCCAATTTCAAGCAAAGCCATTGAACAACTGCAGCGAGCAACGAAGGTTCAAGATGCATTCTTCATTTCAAATAACGATTTGGGGATCAGCTTTCTGATCGAGCCGTATGCTCTGGATGCTGCGCTTAAACAAGTAGATTTGATTTCTGGGAAGAAGTCATTGAGCTACTGGCACGGTCCAGTCCAAGGGGCTAATTTCAATTGGCCCCTCGACACGGATCAGGCACCTGAAGCGTCATTTTCAATCACAGACATAGATGCAGTCAAAACTTTCAAATCAACACGAGGGGATTGGGCATTTTTCCGTTTACTTCAGGGCGGTACAATCAAACATCAAGAGGGAAATACGTGCCTCGTCGAGATGCAGCAGAACGGAAAGTGGGCGCAGTTTCTCATCCAGTTTCGTAACAAGGCCAACCCATTTGACCCAGCAGCGTGCAGTTTCTCATTGCCGGAAACATTACTCTGAAACGATGGATTTCGATGCGGCTGTAACTTTGTAAATAAATGGCGGTTGTTGAGTGCGCGAGTCCTGCGATCTATATAGGAAAGCTTGGAGCCTTCTGCTCTTCATGTGTCTTTTTTCAATGTCTTCCATGACCGGCTGCAGCCGGACCATGGCGGCAAGGACACATGGCGGTGGCCCTCGATCATCCTGGGTTATCTCAGACAATCGGGTCGTGACGACGTCGGTTGCGCGGCCGACCATCAGGTTGCCGCGCACGACTCCATTGACTGCTGACGTGCTGTGGACCCCTCCTGCATCCAGAGCACAAGACCGTGAGTTGATTGCTCCGTTTACCGAGCACGAAGACTACCGGTTGACTCGATTGCTTCGGACTAGCGTGGACACAGCTCGGCAGAGCCCCATGCCGCAAAGGCGGCAACCAGGACAGGAACCTTCACGGCCGCTGCTTGGAAGGGCAGAGAAATACATGCCCATGATTTTGGAAGCGCTTTCGCAACGCGGACTGCCTTTGGAATTAGCGTTCCTGCCTTTCGTGGAGAGTATTTTTGAGCCAAAGGCCATTTCTTCCGCCGGGGCCGCCGGGCTTTGGCAACTTATGCCCGCCACCGCGCATCGTTTCGGTCTCAAGATCAGTGCTGGAGAGGATGAGCGGTTCGATGTCAGGAAGTCCACAAGGGCGGCCACGGCCTATCTTGCCTGGCTTTATGGGCGATTCGATGATTGGCCGTTAGCTTTGGCTGCATACAACTGCGGCGAGGGCGCGTTGTCCCGTGCAATGGAGTACACGGGCGCTCGTTCCCTTTCGGAGTTGACCGCTGCTTGCCGCCAGGGAGGACGGTCTGCTTCATGTTTGCCACAAGAGACGTTGGAATATGTTCCAAGGTTTTTAGCTGCTGTCCAGACGTTGTCTCGATCCACGGGTTTTCCTGTAAGGGTGGATACGAAAGGTGGCGCTTGGGGCGTGTCTGATTTGGAAGGGTCTCATGTGTCGCTGATGAACGAGATTGATGCCGTTTGGCAGAGCCCCTCCGCCAGAAGTGCGCTTGAATGATTACGGTGGCCAGATGATGCCGGACACACAAAGAGTTCCCCTAACGGTCGAATCCTGGGGCTGGAGCAGGCAGGGATCGGCATGTGCGGAAAATCAGGACGCTTTTCTGAATTGGCCGGAGTATTTGCTGTGGGCCGTGGCCGATGGGATGGGCGGTGGGGAACAAGGCGGATTTGCGAGCAAACTTGTTGCCAACAGTCTCATGCACGTTCCCCGGCCAGAATCATTGGATTCGCACATTGACATCGTCAAGCGCATTCTTGGTGCGTCTAATAAACAACTTCGTTCCGTGAGCGATACTCTCGGAATCTCGGCATGCACTATTGTGGTGCTACTGGTACACAATGGATCGGCAGCTTGCGTTTGGTCAGGAGATAGCCGTTGCTATCTGCTACGCGATGATATTCTTTATCTTTGCACGCGCGATCACACGGTCCGTCAGCGAAAGATCGACAACAAAGAACTTACAATACATGAAGCCCGGCGTATGGTTCAAAGCAACGTCATCACAAGAGCAATCGGCAGCAGTGATACGCTTCAGTTGGAGAGCGTTCGTTTCAACCTCCGCCTAGGAGATCGTTTTTTGCTTTGTTCGGATGGTCTGTCCAATGTTGTTTCCCCCGAGATTTTGTCGAGATTCCTCGGTCGTCCACGAGCTATGGATGCGGCGCTCAGCATCAAGGCGTCCCTGGATGGTCTTGAGCAGCAGGATGATGCCACTTGTGTAACCGTGTTTTTATCGGGGACATGACTATGTCCGGCAAAAGGACAAAAAAAAACCACGCTGGGGCGAGACACGGTAAATCCAGATCGTTCGTCCCTTTGGCAAGTATGGGGACGAGGCGGGATTTCGGCAGATTCGACCTTCAATCCCGGATCGGAGCGGGGGGCATGTGTGAGGTTTTTTCCGCCAGGGATCTGAGGCGGGTAGAGTGCGGCGATTCCCGCCCGATAGTGGCGGTGAAGAGGTTGCTGCCTGACGTGGCTCAAAATCGACAAGCTCAGTTGGCCCTTGCACAGGAGTTTTTCACCTTGCGGCATCTTGTACATCCCGGGGTCGTGCGCGTGTTCGATCTGCACAGGGAAGAGTGGGGCCTTTGCTTCAGCATGGAGCTGCTGGAAGGGTCTTCCGCATATGACATGCTTGGCGGCAATCCCGTTGGCTTGGGAAGACAGGGTGCCACGGCGGGCAGCAAGATTTTTGAAACCTTGGATTATCTGCATGCCCATGGGGTGGCGCATGGGGACATCAAGCCCGCCAACATTTTTCTGGAGCAGGAGGGGAGGGTGGTTGTCCTCGATTTCAATGTCGCTCTTGTCAATGCGCGTCCTGGTGCGGCCAACGCAGCCGCGTCCCACGGATTGCGTAAAGCCCTTCGTATTCCGGCTTACAGCCTGCTGCACGCCAGCCCCGAGAGTCTGGAGGGAGCACCTCCCTCGCCGAGCGGTGACGTCTTTTCAGCCTGTTGCACCGTGTATGAAATGCTTGCTGGAGAACATCCGTTCAAGATGCTTCCCGCGAACAAGGCCGCTGCCCAGAGTGTCGTGCCTGCCAGACCGGCGTTTCTTGGGCGGCGGCAATGGCAATGGCTTCGGCGTGGGCTCTCCTTTGTCCCGCAGGAGCGACCAAGTTCAGGGCAATTGTGCTCCGCATTCGGTGAACGACGTTGGTTTGCGAATCTCGCGTTCAGCTTGTTGCTCCGTTAGGTTACCCAAGGAGGATTTTTCATGGCTCTGCCCAAGGCGATACTCTGTCTGCTGGGGGATGTCCCTACCCACAATACTTCCGAGGAGGCCTCCCTGCGTGCGGCAGGCTTCGCCACCGCGAGTATCCCCTGGAATGCTGTGTCCAACCAGCCGCGTGGATGGATGCAACTGCTCCCCCTTTTGGATGACCCCTCAGTCGGTGCATGGGTTCTTGCCGGGCCGCCCGCGAGCTTTACTCCTGAACTCCGCGCACAGGTGGCTTGTCTCTTGCTGGCTTTGCAACGCTCTCGCCCTCCTGTGATTGCGTACGTGCTGCACGGGGACGGCGAAGTGCCTTCCCTTTCACCGCTCATGGGAAACATACAGGTTTTTTCGGCGGGCGTTCCCTTTGCGGGCAAGCTCATGGCTGCGCAGTTCAAGCCAAGGGAGGCTCCGGTCCGTCCCTGTCATGTGACGGCTCATCTGGACCCGTACATTGGGCAATGGCTGGAGATCGGCCCTGCGCCAAGGGAGATTTGGGATGGTTTCATGATCGGGGTGCTTGCGGCCGATGTGGAAGTTTTTGGCGTTGGGCCGCGCGGGGTCATTCCGGATAGGTCCATGCTCCAATACCCCATGTGCGGCATACGCGGTGAATTCGACGGAGCTCCTTTTTCGGCGTGCGCGGCGAAAAACAGGCTTATGGATGAACATGCCTGTTTTATGCGCGTGGAGGGAGCGCCCCGGCACGTGTTTGTTGGAGCTTACCCTGACGAAGGCGTCCAGGACGTGCGTGTGAGTTTTGGTTTTGAAGGTGATGATTAACGTATATCGCCGCGAACTATTCAAGGAGATTAAATATGCCTCCAATGTGCAGGGTCGGAGACAAGGCTCGTTCTCCCCGCGATTCCCATGGCAACGATTGCTGTTCACACGGTGTCGTCGGTCCGGCCATCAGTGGTTCGCCTGACGTCACCATCAATGGGCGTCCTGCGGTACGCATTGGTGATCGTGGAGTACACAGCTCGTGCTGCGGGCCGAATACGTGGAGGGCCGTCGGCGGCAGTTCCACCGTGCTTGTGAACGGTATCCCTGCCGTGCGCCTTGGCGATGCGACGGCTCATTGCGGAGGCGGGGGTAAAATGATCGAGGCCAGTTCTGACGTGAGCATGGGGTGACGTCTGGTCATATTCGCCGCCTCGGGTAATTTGTCAGCGATCATCAAATCCGTCGGCGAGTATGGCTTTCATGGTCCGACAGCGTTCGAGACGGAAGCGATCTGTTTGCGCCGTATGAGGGGGCGGGGCGCCGGCTGCCGGATACTGGGGGCTATCATCAAAAATTCAGAATCTTATCCGCCAGTTTCACTTGCTCGTAGAGAAACTTCATATTCGCCAGCTTGATGTGTTCGCTTTCATCCACACCGTGGATGGCTAGGCATTTGCCTCAGGCGACGAGAACACCCTCGCTCAAGGAAAAGAGTTTGGCCTGTTCCGCGATCGGAAAGGTTTCCGAGTTTCCTGCATAAAGGTCCACAGCGGGACCGTTCAGGAAAATGGTGACGTCCTCCTCTTCGGTGAGAAGAAAATTACCGAACCTGACCGCATTCCATTTGATTTCGGGATCAGTGCTCGAAAGCACAAGAAGTATCTGCATTTTCGCTCCTATTGACGCATTTCGATAGAAATAATCTATGCAAACATGCCTGTAAAGTTGGGTGAGGGCGAGTCCTCGCAAGAAGCGCACGTCCTCGTGCAAGCGGGCAACAGCTCTGGTCAGTTCGCCTTTTTGCGGCTGATGAATGGAATGGCCAGCAGCCAGGGGAGGGAGCGATACTTTTCAGCGCGAAACAGATGAAGCCCGAGCAGCATGGATTCGTGGCTTTCGTCCGGCTGGTCTTTGTAGGTCGAAAAGATGCGATCCCACCACGCGAAGCTGAACCCGAAGTTTCTGTTCATCTCCACACGGTCGGTCGAATGATGGATCCTGTGCATGTCCGGTGTCACTAGGAACATGCGCAGCATCCTGTCGACAGGCGCGGGCAAAAAGATGTTGGCGTGATTGAACATGGCGGCGCTGTTCAGGATGATTTCAAAGGCAAGGACGGATCCGGGCGAGGGCGCGATCAATGCGACCAAGGCCAGTTTGAAGGCTGTGGACAAAAGGATTTCAAGCGGATGAAAGCGGACTCCCGTGGTGAAGTCCAGAGTGGTGTCCGCGTGATGCATGCGGTGAAGCCGCCACAAGGACGACCACTGGTGAAACAGTCGGTGCTGAAAATAGATGGCCGCATCCAGCAGCAAGATCCCGAGGATGAACTCAATGACATGAGGCAGGGGCAGCGCCGGGAAAAGCCCGAAGCCTTGGCCTTGGATTTTCACGGCAAGCAGGACCGGCAAGACAGGAAAGAGAACTCTCATCGCAACGGTCGAGACGGCCACCACCCCCAAATTCCCGATCCAGCGATACGTCCGGCCGGGATCGTGCCTGCGACGCGGCGACTTCGCCTCCCACAGTCCGAGGGAAACTGCGGTGGCGGCGAAAAAGATCAGCCTCAGGGTTGCTTCGTGTTCCATGTGTCAATCCCGCTGCCTGAAAATATGTGCATTGTCTCGGTTGAATAAGACGGATGCCAGTTCGTCTGTTGTCATTCAAGACGCATGCACGTTGAACAACGCATGGCAAATTCGATATGAATTCAGGATACCTATGGCTTGTGCGTGGAGTTGCCCTTGTCGCCTGTTTTTTGAATTTTGCGAAAAATTGTGCTCCGGTCGACCTGGAAGAGGTCGGAGACCTTCTGCACCGATCCGTGCATGGCGATGGCCTGTTGCAGGAAATCCCGTTCGATATCGGCCATGATGCTCTTCAGTGGTCGTCCGCCCGTCAGGATGGCCTCGGCATAGGTCTGGTCCTGGGCGTTGCCTTCGAAGATGTGGGCGGGGAGGTCGCGGGGGGAGACGATGGACCCCTTGTGGGTGATGACTAGGCCGTGGATCATGTTCTGGAGTTCGCGCACGTTGCCCGGCCACTGGTAGTGGGACAGGACGGACATGGCCACGTCCATGATGACCATGCGCTTGCCGTATTTGGCCGAGTACTGCTGCAGGAAATGTTCGACCAGGGGCGGCACGTCCTTCGGGCGTTCGCGCAGGGCGGGGATGGTCACGGTGGCCACGTTCAGGCGGTAGTAGAGGTCCCGGCGGAAGGTCCCGTTGTGCACGCATTCCGCCAGGTTCTTGTTGGTGGCGGAGATGACCCGCACATCGACTTTGCTCGATCGGCTGCCGCCGACGCGCATGATCTCGCCGTCCTGGAGCACGCGCAGCAGGCGGGTCTGCATGGACAGGGGCAGCTCGCCGATCTCGTCGAGGAAGACCGTCCCGCCGTCGGCCAGTTCGAAATACCCGGCCTTGCCCTTGCTCGACGCCCCGGTGAAGGCGCCGGGCATGTACCCGAACATCTCGGACTCGGTCAGGGTCTCGGAGATGCCGCCGCAGTCGACTTTCAGGAAGATCTTGTCCTTGCGCTGGCTGTGGGCGTGGGTCAGCCTGGCGAACACATCCTTGCCGACGCCGGTTTCGCCCAGGATGAGCACCGAGGCGTCCGTCGGGGCCACGGTCTGCAGCATGTTCACGACCTCCTGCATGGACTGGCTCGCGAACACGGGGGTGAGGGTCTTGCTGCGTTCATTGGCGATGAAGGCTATCTGTTCGTGGAAATGGTCGATGAGCTGGCACTGTTCTTCCATCTGCTCGTTCAGGCGCGTGATCATGGTGATGTCGCGCACGAAGGTCACCACCAGGCGCAGGATTCCGGACTCGTCGAAAACCGGGAAGCCTGACAAGACAAGCTTCTTTCCGTTGCGGAGCTGCTGGACGTGGGTGGCCGGCTTGCCCGTGCGGACGATCTCGGGGTTCAGGACGCGGTCGAAGATGCCGGTTTCCACCAGAGAGCGGACCTGCTTGCCTTGGATCTCCTCCTGCCTGAGGCCGGTCAGCTGTTCGTACATGCGGTTGATGCGCAGCGTGATGCCCGCGACATCCGAGATGAACACTCCGTCGGGGAGCGCGTCCAGAATGCATTCGAAATGCTTGGTCAGTAAGTCCATGGAGCGGTTTGGCATATCAAAAATGTCTCACGGGGTATGAAAAAAGGCAACCCTGGGGGCTGCCTCTCTTCGGCTTGTGCGTTGCCGGTCCGCGACATGCTGCACTGGTGAATGTGCGGACGTGCCTGCCTGGAATCGTCTCCGCGGGCATTCCCGATGCACTACGGAGAACTGTATCACTTCACCTCGACAACCCGTTCCCCCAGGATGTTTTTGGCCGTGCCGATCAGCTTCGGCATGACGGACTTGTCCAGGGTGACCTCCTCCATGGGGGGGACGCGGTCGAGGAACAGGTACTTCTGCGTGCCCAGGCGGTGGTAGGGCAGCATCTCGAAGCGCACGTTGGGATACGGTTTGACGAACTCCGCGATGGCCGCGATGGCCTCTTCCGAGTCGTTGAACCCGGGAATGACGGGAGTGCGGGCCAGGATGGGCGTTTCGGGAACGAGCCCGGCCAGCTGCCGGAAGTTGTCCAGGATGGCCTCGTTGGGGCGGCCCGTCTGCTCCTGGTGGACGGCGCTGTCCATGTGCTTGATGTCGTAGAGCACGTAGTTCAGGTACTGGGCGGCCGCCTCCATGGTCTTCCAGGGCACCATGCCGCAGGTCTCGACGGCCGTCTTGATCCTGCGCCGGCGGGCCTCCCTGAGCAGGGCCAGGGCAAAGTCAGCCTGCAGGAGCGGTTCGCCGCCCGAGAGGGTCATGCCGCCGCTGGAGCGGGTGTAGAAGGCCGCGTCCTGTTCGACCACCTTCAGCACGTCGTCCACGCTGCGCTCCTCGCCGTAGACGATGAGCCCCTGGGACGGGCAGGCCTGGGCGCAGTTCTTGGGGCATCCGTCGCACAGGGCGCGGTCGATGCGCAGGCTGTCGTCAGCCTCTCGAATGATGGCGCCGCGCAAGCAGGCCTGCAGACAGCGCGTGCACTTGGAGAAGGTCAGGCAGCGGCCCGGGTTGAAGGCCAGTTCGGGTTCCCGGCGCTGGGATTCCGGGTTGCTGCACCAGCGGCAGGATAGGGGACAGCCCTTGAGGAAGACGATGGTCCGGATGCCGGGGCCGTCGTGCACCGAATACTTCTGGATGTTGAACACCAGCCCTTTTTTCTTTTTGTCTTCAAGAGCGTTCATGGAATCCCTCGGTGGATGTTGCAAACGGAATTTGCGGGCAGGCCCGAGCCTGCCCGCAAACGATGGAGTTTCGAGGCCGCGATGAGCCCCAAGCCGACTGCCCGGCTAGATGGCGCCGTGTTCGGTGCGGGCGATCAGGTCGTTCTGAAGGTCGGGGGACAGGTCCACGAAGTAGGCACTGTAGCCCGCGATGCGTACGATGAGGTTGCGGTACTTCTCGGGATCTTTCTTGGCCGCGATGAGGGTGTCGCGGTTGATGACGTTGAACTGCACGTGCCAGATCTTCAGGTCGCACATGGTGCGGATGAAGGACACGAGCTTCTCGGAGCCCTGTTCGCCCTCGATGCACTTGGGCGTGAACTTGATGTTGAGCATGCGGGCCGCACGGTCGCGCATGCCGTAGTTCTTGGTGTTGTAGTTGGACAGCAGGATGGCCGTGGGGCCGTTCACGTCCGCGCCGTGGGAGGCAGAGGAGCCGTCGGACAGGGGGGTGAACTCCTTGCGGCCGTTGGGCGTGGCCGAGACGACCTTGCCGAAGGGCACATGCGAGGTGAAGGGCACGTAGCGCACGTCGTTGTGCATCCCGAGATCCTTGCTGTACTTGCCGCCAAATTCGACGGAAATCCTGTCGATCTCGCGGCCGATGGCGTCGGCGTACGAATCGTTGTTGCCGTAGCAGGGGGCGGAGCGCAGCAGGGCGGCGATGTCCTCGTGGCCTTCGAAGTTGGCGTCGACGGCGTCGATGATCTGCTGCATGGTCAGCTTCTTATCCTCGAAGACCAGCTTCTTGATGGCCGAGAGGGAGTCCACCACGGTGCCCAGGCCCATGTACTCGAAGTAGCCGAGGTTGATGCCCTCGGGGATCTGCTCCTGATGCAGGTCGATGCAGTGCTTCATGCACAGGTCATGCATGGCCGAACCCATGGGCTGGGCGAAGCAGGTGGCCCTGATCTTGTTGATCAGGTACTGCTGGTGGAAGGCCGCCTTCAGGAACAGCAGGTGCTGCTGCACGTAGGCATTCCAGAACTCGTCCCAAGTCTGGAAGGATTTGGGGTCGCCTGTTTCCACGCCCAGTTGCCGGTCGCCGTATTTCTTCATGCGGCCGTTGCGCAGGACCATCTCCACCGCGGCGGCGAAGTTGATGTACGCGCCGCCGGAAGTGTAGGTGTCGCGGTTGGGCATGCGCGCCTCGGTGCAGCCGGACACGGCGTAGTCATAGGCTTCGGCGAAGGTCGCGCCCTTGGAGACGTACAGGGGCACGATCTCCTCGTCGTTGATCAGCTTGGGGAAGCCCGAGCCGTCCTTGATGGTCTCGGCCACGTCCCATAGGTAGCTCTCGGGGGAGCGGCTGTGGATGCGGGCGGCGAGGTCCGGGTAGTGCAGCGGGAACTCGCGCTTGGACTTGAGGATCAGGTGCGTCAGGTCGTTGGTGGCGTCGCGTCCGTCCGGGGTCTGGCCGCCCACGGTCACCGCTTCCCAGTGCGCGTAGCCTTCGTTGAAGGCGCCGCCCGTGGGGGAGATGTACATGTCGATGAACTCGGCCATGCCGACCCACATGCACTCCAGGAGTTCCATGGCCTTGTCTTCGGTCAGGATGCCGGCTTCCATGTCCTTTTCATAGTAAGGGAAGAAGTACTGGTCCATGCGACCGTTGGAGATGGTCGTGCCGGTCTTCTGCTCGATGCGCGAGAACATCTGGGTGAACCACTGGCTCTGGCAGGCTTCCCAGAAGTCGCGGGCCGGTTCGCCGGGCACGTGCTCGGCGTTCTCGGCCATGCGGATGAGTTCGGCCTTGCGGACCGGATTGGTCTCCTTTTCCGCCACTTCGCGGGCGAGCGCGGCGTGGCGCTTGGCCCAGTGCACGATGGCCTCGGAGACGATGACCACGGCGTCGAGGAAGGGCTTCTTCTCGCAGTTGTCCTTGGGGCTCAGCGGATCGAGGGCGTCCAGCTTCTCCTGGGCTTCGCGCCTAATGTCGTTGAAGCCGCGTCTCAGGATCTTCTCGAAATCGTGCACCCACTGGATGGAGGAGCGGAAGGAGGCGGTTTCGTTGACGATGAAGCGGGACATGAGCCCTTCGGGATCGTCGTAGGTCAGTTTGTGCACATCGGCGGGCAGGGCGGCGTTGAGCTTTTCATGGAAGGTCTTGCCCTTCCAGAACGGGGCGATCTGCTCGACGACGATCTTGGCGTCCTCGGGGGTGATGGTCGCGGGAGAGGTCGGGCGGTTGGGCAGTTCCTTGACCGCGATGTCGAGGAAGTCGCCGTCCAGTTCGGGGTAGAGGATGCCGTAGCGGCCGTCGCAGCCGGCGCGGCCGAGCAGCAGCTGGTCATCCTGGACATAGACGGTCATGTTCTCGGCGATGTGCTTCAGGGCCTTGGCCCAGCGCAGGACGAGGGGCTGGCCTTCGGTCTCCTGCATGGACTGCGTGAAATACAGGGCGCGTTCGATGTCGATGCGTGGCTTCTGGCCGTCGAACCGCTCCAGCATTTTGAAAACACGACTGTGCGTCTTTCTGAACTTGTCTTCTTTGCCTTCCATCTTGTCATAAAGACGCTGTTCCTGCGGCGACATGCATTCACAAGTAAACCTGGTCATGTTCTTTCTCCTGCTTTCGAATTTCATGTATTAAAGAAATAGTGCAGATACTCTCAATAAATAGTGCGGTATTCGCACGGAATTATCGTTTGCAGTGATCTGGGTATTCTTCAGGATTATCTGCATGTAGCCCTTTGAGCATTCTCTGTGCCAAAGTTTAGGATTTGAAATAATGCCGGTGTTTCCCGTGGTCAGGGTGAAGACGAGGATTTCGTCGGAAAGTGTATGTGGTCATTTAGTCGCAATTTTGCAATGCTTGGAGGGCTATTTGGGGTACAGTGGCAGAAATATCGTTGCAGAATTGCGACTAAAACTCGATTTCGTCACGGATCGACCGTCGCAAATCTGATAATAGGGGCTCTGGAGCCCTTACGTGCCGAGCCGCTTTGTGATTTAATTCCCAAAAATGGGCGGTTGATGAGAGACAATCCTGAGAGTTGCAATCTTGCGACAAAGGGGGCTGCGATTTGACGCTTTGGTCGGGCGGTATTTTTTAACATGCTGAAATTCAATAAATTAATAGAAAAGGGTGGTGCTCGGACCGACATTTTTGTCTGGCATGCATTCTGCTTTTGCCCAGGCATCAACCCGCGACCAGAGGGTGACAGTCAGAAATCACGCTGAACAGTACTGGTCGAAAACACACATTTTGGAGGAAGAATGAAAAAGAGTCTTGTCATCGCCGCGTTGAACGTCCTCGCTGTCGTCGGCCTGCTCGTCGGTTCCGGAACCGCCGAAGCCGGCAAACCCCTGACCCTGCGCATCGGTCATCCAATGGCCCCGGGCAACAACGTCACCGTCGGCTACGAAAAGTTCAAGGAGCTCGTCGAAGCCAAGAGCGACAAGCAGATCAAGATCCAGATCTTCGGCAGCGCCCAGCTCGGCAGCGACCGCGTGACCACAGAGGCCGCTCAGGCCGGCACGCTGGACATGTCCTCATGCTCCTCCCCGAACATGGCCAGTTTCAGCAAGGCCTTCATGGCCATCGACCTGCCCTACATCACCGACCCCAAGTTCCAGGACAATTTCTACAAGGGCCTCGATGAAGGCGAACTGGGCAAGGAAGTGGAAAAGGCCGCCAACGAGATCGGCCTGCAGCCGATCATGCTCAGCCAGTACGGCTACCGCAACTTCGTCAGCACCAAGAAGCCCATCCGCACCGTGGCCGACCTGGCCGGCCTGAAGGTCCGCACCACGGACTCCCCCGTCGAGGTCGGCGTGGCCAAGGCCCTGGGCATGAACCCCGCCCCCGTGGCCTGGGGCGAGACCTACACCGCCCTGCAGCAGGGCACCGTTGACGCCGAAGGCAACACCTTCTCCCTGCTGAACGACGCCAAGCACACCGAGGTGCTCAAATACGCCATGGACTCCAACCACAACTACAGCATGCACCTCTTGCTCATGAACAAGAAGAAGTGGGACAGCCTGACCCCCGAGCAGCAGACGGTCATCCGTGAGGCCGCCCACGAAGCTCTGGTATGGCAGCGCATCGAGAGCGTGAAGCTCGAGCAGAAGGCTTGGGACGCGTTCAAGGAAAAGGGCATCGAAGTGACCATCCTGCCCGACGCCGAACGTGCCAAGCTGAAGGAGATGACCGCTCCGGTGCGTGAGGAATTCGCCAAGCAGATCCCCGGCAGAATGATGGAATTGTTGACCGCAACCCAGAAGTAACAGCAAATCCCGACCGCCGCAGGGACATCCCCGGCGGCGGTCGGGCTGGGCTCTTCAGACGCCCGGGGAACAGCATGCGAATGAACCGCCTCGTCGACGATCACACACAGGCTCCACACGACAAGGCATAGGGAGAATATATGGAACAGAATAGCAATTGTGGCGTGCTGCCTCTTGAGGCCATGGACAGCCCATCCGCCTTCAAAAACATATGGGGCTGGCTGGACGAGAATTTCGAGAAGGTCTTTCTTGTCTCCGGATTGCTGGCGATCATTTTCCTGATCACCTTTCAGACGCTCTACCGTTACGTCATCGTGCATTTCGTCAGCTCGGCGGGCGCGGCGGTCTGGACCGAGGAACTGGCGCGCTACATCTTCATCTGGATCAGCTATCTCGCGCTCTCCGTCGCGATCAAGAAGCGCAGTTCGATCCGCATCGACATCATTTACGACCGGATTCCGGTCCGCTGGCAGAATGCGAGCTGGGTCGTGGTCGACATCTTTTTCCTGATCCTCACGCTGACCATCTGCTGGTTCGGTTGGACCCAGATCGAACGCCTGATGGAATTCCCGCAGCACACCACCGCCCTGCGGATACCGTACATCATCCCGTACCTGGTCCTGCCCCTGGGCTTCGGGCTCATGGCGCTGCGCCTCCTGCAGAACCTCAGAGGCCAGATGCAGCTCTGTGGGCCGCTTGACACCATCATTGCGATTGCTTTTGTCGGCGCCATCATCGCTCCGGCAGTGCTTGCGGAATACATAGAGCCTCTGCCGGCCCTGTTCGGATATTTCGGAATCCTGTGCGTGATCGGTGTGCCCATCGCCATCTCGCTCGGCCTCTCCACCCTGGCCACGGTCATCTGCGCCGAGACCCTGCCCATCGAGTACCTGGCCCAGACGGCCTTCACATCCATCGATTCCTTCCCGATCATGGCCATCCCGTTCTTCATCGCCGCAGGCACCTTCATGGGCGCCGGAGGCCTTTCCCAGCGCCTTCTGGCCCTGGCCGACGAGATGCTCGGTGGCCTCTACGGCGGCATGGCCCTGGTCACCGTGGCAACCTGCATGTTCTTCGGGGCCATCAGCGGGTCGGGTCCGGCCACCGTGGCCGCCATCGGCGCCCTGACCATCCCGGCCATGGTCCAGCGCGGCTACGACAAGTACTTCGCCGCCGCCATCGTCGCCTCGGCCGGCGCCATCGGCGTGCTCATCCCGCCGAGTAATCCCTTCGTGGTCTACGGCATCTCCGCCCAGGTCTCCATCGGCGACCTGTTCATCGCCGGCATCGTGCCGGGGATTCTGGTCGGCCTGGTGCTCATGACCTACGCCTACTTTTATGCCAAGGCGCGCAACTGGCGCGGCGAAGCGCGCAAGAGAACCGTGGCCTCCCTCATGGCCGCGGTCTGGGAAGCCAAGTGGGCCCTCATGGTCCCGGTCATCGTCCTGGGCGGCATCTACGGCGGCATCATGACCCCGACCGAGGCCGCCGCCGTGGCCGCCTTCTACGGCCTCATCGTCGGCGTGTTCGTGTACAGGGAGATCGACGCCCGCAAGTTCGCCGCGTGCTGCGTGGAGTCCTGCGAGACGTCGGCGACCATCATCGTGCTCATGGCCATGGCCACCCTGTTCGGCAACATCATGACCCTCGAAGACGTGCCCGGCACCATCGCCAGGGCCATCCTGGGCTTCACCGAGAGCAAGATCGTCGTCCTGCTGCTCATCAACGTGCTGCTGCTCATCGTCGGCACCTTCATGGAGGCTCTGGCCGCCATCGTCATCCTGACCCCGATTCTGTTGCCCGTGGTTGTCGGGGTCGGCGTCTCGCCTCTGCACTTCGGCGTCATCATCGTCACCAACCTGGCCATCGGCTTCATCACCCCGCCTGTGGGCGTGAACCTCTTCGTGGCGAGCAGCATATCCAAATCCAAGATCGAGCACATTGCCCGCAACGCGTTGCCCATGCTCGGCCTCATGATTTTGGTACTGCTGATCGTAACCTACATCCCCGAAGTGCCGCTCTGCCTCGTAGGCAACAAGTAAACCTACCGTGAAACACGCCGCCGGATGCTCCATCCGGCGGCAACATGAACCCGGCTGACGACGCTTGCGCCCGGGACAGGGATCTTGCGGACTTTTTCACAGCGGCCTGAGTACTGAAAAGTTAATTATTTTAGATATTAAACAAAATTCCGGAGACACGCATGGCAAAGCGCATCATCACCGAAACCGACATCCTTCAAGCAGTATCCTGCGGGGAAAAGACCCTGTACGCTTCGCCGGCCGAATGCATCGTCACCGCCCAGGCCCGGGACAAGGCCCTGGAGTTCGGCGTGGACCTGATCGACGAATGCCCCCCAGGTTTACCCTGTGAGCCAGGCCCGGCGATCCCCGGCGACGCGCCGGAACTTGGCGATCTCGTGCGCCGGGTAGTGGAGAGCATGCAGGGCGTGCTGCCTCCTGACGCAGACGGCGCCCTGGTCGCACGCCTCGTACGGGATGCCGTCGCCGCCAGGATGTCCTCGATGCAAAGTGGCGGCAGTCAGGCCTCCGGCGTCATATTCGTTGATAGCGCCGACCTTCTCGCGAAGGCGACCGGCACATCCGCCATCAAGGAGCGGACCGTCTTGGCCGAAGCCTTCGGCCGGCCCGGGGAATCCAAGCTCGCGGCAGGCTATCTGGCCTGGGAGGCAATGTCCTTCGAGCGCAACGTGGAGGCCCCTGAGATCCTCGTGGTCATCGACGGCGAGCTGCACCTGCAGTTCGACGGCCGCACCGTTGTGGCCCGTCCCGGGGACATGGCCTACCTGCCTGAAGGGTCCCGCGTCTCCCTGAGCGCCCCCGCCAAGGTCAGACTGGCCTGCATCAACGGGCTTGCTTAGGACGCGCCGCACATGGACATCATCGAAAGTTGCATTGAAGCCTGCCGCAGGAACCCGGGCGTGGTCGCCCTGCCCGATAGCCTTGACGACCGCGTCTTGACCGCCGCCGCCCGCCTCAAGGCGGACGGAGTGGCCGAGCCTGTGCTCCTGCACTCCCCCTTCGCCATCCGCGACCGCATCCGTCGGGCAAACCTGCCCTCCCCGGCAGTGACCGTGGTGGACCATGCGAATCCGGCTCTGCACCGCAAGAACAGCGAAGCATATTTCGTCATGCGTCAGGAAAAGGGCAAGCCCGTGACCATGGAAGCCGCCGAGAAATCCATGGCCTGCCCGCTGGCGGCCTCAGCCATGATGGTCCGTCGGGGCGAGGTCGAGGTCGGCGTCTGCGGCAACCTGTCCTCTACGGCTGACGTGCTCCGGGCCGGCCTGGCCATCCTGCCCCGCAAGCAGGGCATCCGGACCATCTCCAGCTTTTTCCTCATGATCTCGCCCGACGGGCAGCAGCGCTTTGTCTTCGCCGATTGTGCCGTAGTGCCCGAACCCACGGCCGAGATCCTGGCCGACATCGCCATCGCCTCAGCCGGCATGGCCCGCACGCTGTTGGGCGAGGAGCCCCGTGTGGCCATGCTGTCCTTCTCGACCAAGGGCAGCGCCGAGCATCCCCGGACTGCCATGGTGCGCGAGGCCGTGGAGTTGGTCGGCGAGCGCGCCCCGGACATCGTCATCGACGGCGAGTTGCAGTTCGACGCGGCGTCGCTGCCCGAAGTGGCGGCGCTGAAGGCGCCGGGCAGCGTCCTTATGGGCCGGGCCAACGTCTTCGTGTTCCCGTCTCTGGAGGCCGGGAACATCGGGTACAAGCTGGTCCAGCGCCTGGCCGGGTACAAGGCGCTCGGGCCGTTTTTGCAGGGCTTCGAGGGTGGCTGGCACGACCTCTCCAGGGGGTGCAGCGCCCAGGATATCTACAATGTCGCCGTCATCGGCTTGTGCCTGCGGCGTGGCCAGATGCCCCAATAAACGGGACATCTCCGATTCGTAACACCAAGGAGGCTTCTTATGGATTCTATGGACGCATTGGGCATGATCGAAACCAAAGGTCTGACCGCTCTTATCGAGGCCGCCGACGCCATGGCCAAGGCCGCGCGCGTGCAGTTGGTCGGCTACCAGCAGATCGGCGGCGGACTCGTCACCGTACTGGTCCGCGGCGATGTCGCCGCCTGCAAGGCTGCGACCGACGCCGGCGTGGCAGCCGCCAAGCGCGTGGGCGAAGTGGTTGCCACGCATGTTATTCCCCGCCCCCACGGCGATCTGGAAGAAATCTTCCCGATCAAGAAAAAATAGCCGCGAGCCACGGCCCAAGCCAGGAATGTGACCATGAACGCATCCACATTGATCCAGGCGGTTCGCCAGGCCGGCGTTGTCGGTGAAGGCGGCGCCGGATTTCCCGCGCACGTCAAGTACGACACGCAGGTTGGCACCCTCATCGCCAACGGCTGCGAGTGCGAACCGCTGCTGCACACGGATCAGCATCTCATTCGGAGCTGTTCTTCCGAGATCATTGAAGCCGTCTCGGCCATCCGGGCGGCTACAGGGGCGACACGGGCCGTGGTGGCCCTCAAGGCCAAGTACGCCACGGCCATAAGCGCCCTCAAAGGGCCCGCGGAACAGGCCGGCGTGGAACTGGCCCTGCTGGACAACTTCTACCCGGCCGGGGACGAGCAGATCCTGGTGCACGAGGTCACCGGCCGCACCATCCCGCCCCTGGGCCTGCCAAAAGACGTGGACGCCCTGGTGACCAACGTCGGGACCCTGGTGCGCGTGAGCAGGGCCATGCGCGGCGAGCCCGTCTGCAGGAAGGTCATGACCGTGACCGGAGACGTGGCGAGGCCCGGCGTCATCGACGTGCCCATCGGCATGAGCCTCGGCCGCTGCCTGGACCTCTGCGGCGGGCCGACCGTGGACGACCCTGTCTTCATCAAGGGCGGCCCCATGATGGGCTCCTTCATCGAGAGCCGGGAAGCTCTGGATCAGGCCGTTGTCACCAAGACAACGGGCGGGCTTATCGTCTTGCCTCGCGGGCACTATCTGCATCAGGCCGCGACCCTCTCCCCCGAAGTCATGCGCCGGCGCGCGGCGACGGCCTGTATCCAGTGCCGTTTCTGCACGGACCTCTGTCCACGCTATCTCGTCGGCCAGGGTTTCGAGACGCACCGCGTCATGAAAGCCTTCGGGTCGGGCGTGGGTGCGGCCGATGGTGCCATGCAGGCGATGCTCTGCTGCGAATGCGGGGTGTGCGAGCTGTTCAGCTGCCCCATGGGCCTCTCCCCGCGGCGCATCAACGCCATGCTCAAAACGGCCTTTCGCGAAAAGGGCGTGCGCTACGACGGCCCGCGCGAACTGCGCCTGGAGCAGTCGGCCCTGCGCCCTTATCGCAAGGTGCCCACCTCGCGACTGACACTCAAAACCGGACTGGCCGGCTACATGGACCTCCATCCTGAATTCATGGGCGAGTTCGGGGCGGACGAAGTGCGCATCCCCCTGAGCCAGCACATCGGGGCCCCGGCCGCAGCCGTGGTCAGGCCCGGTGACGAGGTCCTGGCCGGGGATGTCATCGGGGAAATTCCGGACAAGGCCCTCGGAGCCCGGGTTCACGCCTCGATCACGGGGCGCGTCGTCCACGTCGATACAGCAGTCGTCATCAAAGGAGTCTCAAGGTGATCGCCAGACTACAAGCCGTCGGCATGATTGAATTCAACAGCATCGCGCTGGGCATCGAAGCCGCCGACGCCATGCTCAAGGCCGCCCAGGCGGCCCCGCTCATCGTCAAGACCATCTGCCCGGGCAAGTTCGTGGTCGCGGTCCACGGCGACGTGGCCTCGACCAGGGCCGCGGTCAACGTCGGCCTGGCCATGGCCGAGGGCGCCATCGTGGACCATTTCCTGATCCCGAACATCAGCCATGAAGTGATCTCTGCCCTGTCCTGCACGGGCGAGCACGTCCCGGGCGGGGCGGTCGGTGTCATCGAGACCTATTCCGCGGCCTCGGCCGTGGTGGCCGCCGACACCGCGGTGAAGAGCGCCCGGGTCAGCCTGATCGAGGTGCGCCTGGCCATGGGTCTGGGCGGCAAGGCCATCTGTCTGCTTTCGGGCGACATCGCGTCGGTGCAGGCGGCCGTTTCCGCCGGCTCGGACGCGGTTGGCGAGTCAGGGCTTTTGGTGCGCAAGGTGGTCATCGCCGGCATTTCCCCGGATCTTTTGCCCTTTATCATGTGAGGAGAGACATGGCTTCCGATTCCTTTTCCTTCGAGCACGACGCCATGGGCTTCGTGGAGATCTTCGGCCTCATCGCCGCCACGGAAGTGGCCGACGTCATGCTCAAGAGCGCCAATATCCACGTGAAGAGCGTGTGCAACGCCGACGCTGGCCTCATCACCGTGGTCTGCACAGGCGACCTGGCTGCATGCAAGGCCGCCGTAGACGCGGGCAAAGCCGCCGGCACGCGCCTGGGGGCGCTGATAGGCAGCAACCTCATCGGCCGTCCCCTGGCGGACACCGTCGAGCTCATATCCGGGCACGCCGGGTCCATGTTCCACATCGCCACCGCCCCTGCCGCGAAGCTGGCCAAGGGCAAGAAAAAATAACCGCACTTCAAACACTTACGGAGAAAAAAACATGATGGACGCATTGGGTATCATTGAAACCAAGGGAATGACCGCGCTGATCGAGGCCACCGACGCCATGACCAAGGCCGCGCGGGTGCAGCTGGTCGGGTACGAGAGAATCGGAGGCGGGCTCGTCGCCGCCATGGTCAGGGGCGACGTCGCCGCATGCAAGGCCGCGACCGACGCCGGCGCAGCCGCAGCCGCCCGTGTCGGCGAAGTGGTCGCCGTGCATGTCATCCCCCGGCCGCATACGGACCTCGAGGCGATCTTCCCCATTTCCAAGAAGTAGCATGACCCGCGGCGTGGGAACCGCGCCGCGGGGACATGCGAGGAGACGGAGTATGGAACTCGGCAAGGTGGTAGGTCAGGTGGTGTCCACGGTGCGCGATCCGGGTCTGCCCAATTTGACCCTCTTACTGGTGGACATCGTGGACGCCCGCGGCAACGTCCTTCGGGCAGGGCAGGTGGCGGCGGACATTCTCGGCGCCGGCGAGGGCGAACTGGTGCTCATGGTCCGCGGCAGCTCGGCCAGGATGCTCCTCGAAACCAGAACTCCGCTGGACCTCAGCGTGGTCGGTATCGTGGACCAGGTGACTTCGCGGAATGAGATTTTCTTCAACAAATAATGAGGTAAGGGGCGTTGCCCATGCAGAGCGTAGATATCGAACGAATCGTGGATGAAGTCATCCGGCAGCTTGGCCGCGTGCCGGCCGCAGCCTGCCAGTCGGCAGGCGCGGGGGACTGGGGCGTTTTCGAACGCCTGGAGGACGCCGTGAACGCGGCCCAGGAAGCGCACGGAAAAATCGACACCCTGGCCATGCGCGAGCAGGCGGTCTCGATCATCCGCCGCGCCGCCCGGGCCAACGCCCGGCGCCTGGCGGAAATGGCCGTGGATGAGACGGGCATGGGGCGCATCGAGGACAAGGTCAAAAAGAACCTCCTGGTTGCCGACCGCACGCCTGGTCCAGAAATTCTCTCACCCAGTGCCATCTCCGGCGACATGGGCCTGACTCTGGTGGAGAACGCGGCCTGGGGCGTCATCGCATCGGTCACGCCGTCGACAAACCCTGCGGCCACGGTCATCAACAATTCCATCAGCATGATCAGCGGTGGCAACGCGGTCGTCTTTGCCCCGCATCCTGGTGCCAAGCGGACCACCCAGGAGGCCATCAAAATCTTGAACAAGGCTCTGCATGAAGAGGTGGGCATCAATAACCTGATGACCTGCGTCAAGGAGCCGAGCATCGACAACGCGCGCCAGCTTTTCACCTACCCCGGCATCGACCTGCTGGTGGTGACCGGCGGCGAGGCCGTGGTCGAGGCCGCGCGCAAGATCACCAACAAGCGCCTCATCGCGGCCGGTGCGGGCAACCCGCCCGTGGTCGTGGACGAGACCGCCGATCTCGCCCTGGCGGCCCGCGGCATCTACGCCGGCGCGTCCTTCGACAACAACATCGTCTGCGCCGACGAGAAGGAGATCATCGCCGTGGACTCCATCGCCGACGCCTTGAAGCGCGAGCTCGCGGCCGTGGGCGCCGTGGAGATCACCAAGGCCCAGGCCGAAAGCATGGCCAAAGCCGTGCTCCTCGACTACCCCGGCCCCAAGTGCCGCCCCAACCCCAAGTGGGTCGGCCGCGACGCTTCCGAACTGGCCAAAGCCGCCGGCTTCTCCGTGCCCGAGTCCTGCCGGCTGCTCTTCGTGGATGTGGACCGGGACCTGGACCACGTCTTCGCCCGAGTCGAGCAGATGATGCCCATCCTGCCGCTGCTGCGTGCCCGCGACGTTACCGAGGCCATCGACTGGGCCATGACCCTGGAACGCGGCCTGCGCCACACGGCCGGCATGTACTCCCGCAACATCGACTACATGCACGCCATGGCCAGACGCGCCAATACGAGCCTCTTCGTCAAGAACGGCCCGCATGTGGCGGGACTGGGCGCAGGCGGTGAAGGCTGGACGTCCATGACCATCTCCACCCCGACGGGAGAGGGCGTGACCAACGCGCGCACCTTCGTGCGTCTGCGGCGCTGCACCCTGGTCGGCAGCTTCAGGATCGTGTGACATGCCTGTTACCTGGGAAGAATGCCGGCGGCGGCTTGAAAAGGCCGCCCTCATCCTCAACCGGGAGGAACCGGTTGCGGTTCAGGGGCCGATCAGCGTCGGCATCGACTTGGGTACAGCCGATGTGGTGCTCATGGTCCTCGACGCCGCGGGCGAACCGGTGGCGGCCTTCCTGGAGTGGGCCGAAGTCGTGCGCGACGGGGTGGTTGTGGACTACCCCGGCGCCATCGACATCGTCCGCGACCTGACCGCCAAAGCGTCGAGGCGGATCGGCCGCGAGATCACCCGCGCGGCCACGTCCTTTCCCCCGGGCACGGACCCGAAGCTGTCCACCAACATCCTGGAGGCCGCCTGGCTTGAGGTCTCCGGGGTGCTGGACGAGCCGTCCTGCGTGGCGCGTCTCCTGGAACTGGACAAGGCCGCTGTGGTGGACATCGGTGGCGGAACCACGGGCACGGCCGTGGTCCAAGGGGGCAAGGTGGTCTTCAGCGCGGACGAGCCCACGGGCGGCAGGCACGTCAGCCTGGTCCTGGCCGGGCACTATGACATATCTTTCGACGAGGCCGAGAAGCTCAAACGCACACCCGGAAACCGTGAGATCTTAAGCCTCGTCCGCCCGACCATCCAACGCGTCGGGGACATCGTGGCCCGCCATATCCGCGGCCACGACGTGGAACGCATCATTCTTTCGGGAGGCACCTGCTGCCTGGCCGGCGTGGCCGACGTGCTCGCCGCTGAACTGGGCCTACCCGTGACCCTCCCGTCCCAGCCACTGCTGCTCACCCCCCTGGCCATCGCGGCCCTGGCGGGCGACGGCATATAACGATCAACTCATAACGCGAGGCGAACATATTATGAAGGTCATAGACTTCCGGTTCAGGCCGAACACGCAGCAGACCATCTCCGGCATCCAGAACAGCAAGATGTTCAAGGGACTGTGCGAATCCATCGACTTCTCCAAGATGAAGCCGCAGACCGTCGAAGAGGTTGTGGCCGATCTCGATAGCCACGGCGTCGAGCGCGCCGTCATCACCGGCCGCGACTGCGAGACCACCTACGGCGCCAAATCCAACAACGAGAGCGTGCTCGAATTCGTCAAAAAGTTTCCGAACAAGTTCTTCGGATTCGTGGGGCTCGACCCGCACAAGGGCATGAAGGCCGTATACGAGCTCAAGGCCTCGGTGCAGGACATCGGCATGCACGGCGCGGCCGTGGACCCCTACCTGGCGCAGATCTACGCCAACGACGCCAAATACTACCCCATCTACGCCAAGTGCTGCGAACTCGACGTGCCCATCGTCTTCACCACCGGCCCGGCCACCCTGGTGCCCGGCGCCATCATCGATCACGTGGCGCCGCGCTACATCGACTTCGTGGCCCGGGATTTCCCTGATCTGAAGATAGTCATCAGCCACGGCGGCTATCCCTGGGTCAACGAGGCGATCATTGTGGCCCAGCGCAACCGCAACGTGTACATCGAACTTTCGGAATACGAGTTCTCCCCCATGTCCGAGGCCTACGTCCAGGCGGCCAATACGATGATCGCCGACAAGATACTTTACGCCAGCGCCCACCCCTTCGTAGATTTCCGCGAGGCGCTGAACACCTACAAGCAACTTTCCTTCAAACCGGAAGTACGGCAGAAGATCATGTACGACAACGCCGCCAAACTCCTGGGGCTCAAGGTCGAGGCCGCATCCGTGCCGGTTGTCAACGGCTCCAACCATGATGTCGTTGCAGACATCGTCCGCGAAGTGATGGCTCGCATGAAGGCCTAGTTTTTCACCGTGAACCGGCCCGCAGCAATCGGCGTCCCGACAGACGCTGAGAGCCTCTCCAGGAGTCCATCGCCGAGCAGACTGCAATCTTTAGCGCAAGGTTCAAGGTACTGTTTATAATGGATATGACGCACGCGCTCCTGGTCACCCTGATCGGCTGGTGGCTGGGCGGCTTCGTCAACGGCATCGCCGGATTCGGGGCCGCCCTGGTGGCTATGCCCCTGGTGGCTTTCGGCAACGACATGGCACTTGCTGTTACGAGTTGCGGGTTGGTGGTGCTCGCGCTGAATGTGCAGATGGCCTGGAATTATCGCGGCCATCTGGATTGTTCGGGCGGCAGCGCGCTTTTTACGGGAGGGATTCCGGGCGCGGTCTGCGGCGTGCTGCTTTTGCGGCATGTGCCTGAATCCGGCCTGAAGCTCGGGCTTGGCGTTCTGCTCATTGCGTATGCCCTCTGGGGGTTGTGCGGTACCGAGCCGCAGCCGAAGCGGCCGGGCACTCTCTGGGGCATGCTGGCAGGATTTTTTTCGACGAGCCTGGGTACGGCCTTTGGCGTCAACGGCCCGCCTCTTGCCATCTATCTGTCGCTTCGCGGCGGCACGCAACGGGAAATCAAGGCCGCCTTGGGCGTATTCTTCATAGTCAGCGGACTGTTCATCCTTGTGGCCCACGGGTTGGCCGGTTTGTACACTGCCCGCTCCTTCACGCTTTTCGCGGCAGCGCTCCCGTCGGTGACTTTCGGGGCCTGGGCGGGAATGCGTGTTTCAAAAGGATTCACGGATCAAACGTTTCGGACCGCACTCTACGTCATGCTTTTTGTCATGGGTCTCAATATGGTCTGGAAGGCGGCGCGCGTGTTCATGGCGACATAGCCGGTTGTTAGCTTGATCATAAGCGTTGGACGATGTGAAACTTCTCACTGAACGAGAGGCCGGGTTTTATGATTTGGCGGGGAGTACGGCGAGGATTATCCCCGAACTTCAAGGTCGGAAGACGGGACGTCGACATGCGCAGAAAGCCGGATGCTCTAAGTGCAAGACTTTGATTCTGGCCGCTGAGGGGATGGCGCCAAGGATGTGAGTTGCGGGAACGTATCGCACAGGCAACAAAAAAGCCGTCATCGCTGACGGCTTCGTTGTTTCGGCATTCAAGTAAACTTAATGTTTTTTCAGGCGTTTAAGTGGTGGAGCTACGCGGGATCGAACCGCGGACCTCTTGAATGCCATTCAAGGGGGCTTTAACCAAAATTAAATCATAACAATATAAAATAAAAGGGATTTTCTGATTCTACTCTACACATTTCGGTGTGTGCATAGCGTGCATGGTATGTATAATATCAGTGAGTTAGCATAGCGTCGGGCGAAAAGGCCAGAAATATGCTAGATTTCCTTGCCGCAGGCTGGCCTGTTGTGAGGTAAGCACAGCATGAACCTGACTGCATTCCGATACTGGATGCGCAAGTCGCCTCCGCGCAGACCACGGAAGACATGCGCGCCCTCATGCCGCAGTACGTCGATAGTTCCATCCTCCCTGCGCTTTCCAAACAGCGCAAAAAGTAAAGATACCAATCTCTATCGCAGATCAGGATCGCCCGTGGAAGGTGGGGTACTTGAGTGCTTACTTTTCAAGTCTGCATCCGAATCCGTTGAACTGTGCTGATACCCTGTCCCAGTGGTTTGGGACGGCAGTGTTTATGGAATCTCCGCGATTTTCTGGAAACGGAGCGAGAGGGGAGAAGTGGGAGGCGGTGAAAATAATGTCTTCGACGATGTGGTTCACGACTTTCATGCGGCCGCGTAGCTCGCCTGTTTCCGTCACGATACGGACCATGTCTCCGTCGGCTACGCCATGGGTTTCCGCTGTGCGGGGGTGGACGAAAATCTCGCGGCCGTTGTTGAACTGGGCCAGTAGACTTGAATAGTTGGTCAGAGACTGCTGCCAGTGTTGGACAGCCTTGCCCTGAGTGAACGTGAGGGGGAATTTGTCATCGCCGCTTTCGGGGCTTCCCTTAGGTTTCTGCCATGCCAGGGGGCCCAGGACTGAAATGTCGAGGTCCAGTCCACCGTCGGGAGTGAGGAGTTTCCCTTCGGTGAAGAGCGACCCGATACTCTCCGGCGCATCCTCGGAGGGACACGGCCAGATGATGCCGCTGTGAGAGGATTTGAGGCGTTCCAGGGTGATGCCGTGCCACGATGGCACGGCCTTGCGGAACATCTCGTACAGTTCGGCCGCGCTTCCGAATTTGGGGTAGACGTCGGGCATGAGCCGTCTGCCCAGATCGCTGTAGAATTTCCAGTCGGCAACCACCTCGCCCCGGGGAGGGACGCTGGCCTCGCGCCAGAATACCTGTCGTTCTGCGCCGAACAGCGTGCCGTCGCTCTCGAGGCCGAAGGGCGTCGGAATGATCACATGGGCCAGTTCGGCCTCCTCGTTCATGAAATGACCTCGGAAGACCACGAAGCCGACCTTTTTGATAGCGTCGCGGACACTGTTGCAGTCCGGGTAACGGCGATAGCTCGAATTGAGGAAGAGAACGTCGATGTCCCCTTTTTCCATGGCCTTGGTCAGCCGGCGCATGTTCAGTTCCGGGGGCAAGTCGTGGTCGGCGTAGTGCTCGATGAACTCGCCTTCGCCTCCCGGTTTGCCGCCCTCCATGGTGATGATGCCGTTGCCCGGGCCGAGGAGACGGCCCGTAATGCCCTGCATGGAAATCAGGGCCCGGATGGTCTGCATGCCGTTGGAATAGCGGGACAGGCAGCCGCCGAGCCAGAGGATGGTTCTGGGGCTCTTCCCGATCGCTTCAGCCAGCGCGACAACGTCCTCGGCGGGAATGCCCGTGATGGAGGCCACCTTGCCGGGATCGTAGGAGGTGACTGCATTGGCCAGGGAGTCTAACCCCCTGACCTGGGCGGCGACATACCCGGCGTCGAACAGATTCTTTTCAATGAGGAGCTTGAGAATGCCCATGGCCAGCACGCCGTCGGTCCCGGGTCGGATGTAGATCTGCTTATCGGCCAAGTTGCTGGTGTGGGTGCCGCGGCAGTCGATGTAAATGACACGCGTTCCGTTCTCGCGCGCCTTGACGATCCACCTGGCGTAGGGGGGCAGGGTTTCGGCGAGGTTCGCCCCCCAGAGCAGTAGGAGCTTCGTGTTCATGAGTTCGTCAATGGTCGTCGTCGAATTGGGGGTGCCGAGCATCATGGCCAGGGTGTTGGAGGCGCTGCTGATGCACGTTTCACCGGGGGTCTTGATGTAGGAGTATCCGGCCGATTCCATCATGAGCGCAGCGGCGATCTCCCCCTCGCGGCAGTCCCACAGCGGCGACATGAGCGCGACCCGCTGCTTGTAGTCGGCTTTTTTCCGACTCTCACGCAGCTTCGCCTCGACCAGTTCAAGGGCCTGGGCGTAGCTCACGCGCTCCCATCCACCGTCCTTGCGGATCATCGGGTGGAGCAGGCGGTGCTCGCTGTTCACGAGTTCCATCTGTGCCCGTCCCTTGGGGCACATGCTGCCGCCGGTCCATGTGTTCTCCGGATGTCCTTCGATGAGAATGACGCGCCCGTCCTTGACGGAGACCCGCAGGCGGCAGCGGACCTGACAGAACTGACAGCAACTGTCCACCACCTTGTCTGGCTGGAGGGGTTGCACCACGGGGCCGCGTCCCATCGCCAGGGAGTGTTGGGCGGACTCTGGAGCCATGGTCCCAACCAGTGCGGCGACGCCGCTTTTCAGGAAAGTCCTGCGCTTCATCGTATTCATTGCGTTATCCTGTGTGGTTGACTGAAAGGAGAGCCTCCCCCGCCTGGACCCATGTCCTGGGGGGAGGGGTACATGAGGAGGTTCCCGGATGAGGCTTAGCACCAACCGGGCCAGAATGAAAAATACTGTTATTTCAAGGGAGAAGGAGTCAATTGAGCTGATGAATCGAAATGAAGCCCATAGTATTGTGCCAAATCTCGCATAATTCTTGGAGCAATGGGGGGAATCTGCACAGCGGAGATGCGGGGCTGCCTCGATACGCCGGCATGGACGGTGCGCAATGCCCTCAGGGCTTCACCGCCTTCGCCTGCGTCGACGTCCGCGTAACCGGTTCGCCCATCGTTGCATCAGGCTCCAGGCTCCAGCCGACCCATGAGGCGTCGTGAACCCGCACGTCGAAATAACCGAGGCTGCGGAGCATGAAGAAGGCCGCGCCGGCCAGTGCGCCGGTGTCGCAGGTCAGGATGACGGTCTTGTCGGGGGTTACGCCCTGTCCACGGAGCAGGAAGAGCAGCTCCTGTGGGGATTTCAGCTCGCCCCTGTCCATGTAGAGGGCACTGAAGGGCAGCTTGACGGCCCCGGGGATGTGTCCCGGTCGGGCCGCCCGAGGATGGGTGCTGAGGCCGGCGGGAAAGTCCAGGGAACGGGTGTCGACGATAACCGCGGCAGGGTTCTCCAGGGCTTCCCGCACGTCGTCGTTGCTGGCGATGAACTCGGGATGCGGCCGGGCGGTGAAGGAACGCCTTGCGGCCTGTTCGGGCTCGCTGCTGCATTCGTAGCCGCGTTCCTTCCAGAGTTTGATGCCGCCTTCCAGAAAGGATATCCGCTCGGCCCCGAGGTATTCGAGAACCGAGAGGAGCATGCCCGGACGCCAATCCGTGTAGCCGTAAACCACGATGTGATCCGTGTCCGAAATGCCCGCATCGCCCATGATTTTCGCCAGTCGCGCGGGGGGGAGGAGGTCCGCCGGCCGGTTGCTGGTCCAGGCTCCGCGCAACCCGTCGCGGGCGCGCATGGGGTCGAGCTGCCGGGCCCCGGGGATGTGGGAGCGCGCATATTCATCATCGGGTCTGGCATCGACGACGACCATGTCCGTACGTCCCATATTCTCCTGAACCCATTCGGGTGAGACAATCCGGCCCGGCTTGAACCGCGGTTGTTCCGCAATTGCCTTGGCCTCTTTTTCCCTGCGTCCGGGCAGCATGGAATCGGGCACCACGGTGTCCTTGTTGGCCGTGACTTCATAGGGTTTCAGATCATTGACGGAGAGGAACAGTTCCCGTTTTCCGTGGCAGTTGTCGCATCGTGCGGTCTGCCAGGTGCGCTTGCGGATGTTGTGCGGAGAAGTGCGCAGCCACGTCGGCAGGGCGTCGAAATGCGCGAGAGCCCCTTTTTGGTAATGGTCGAGCAGGGAAGGGCTGGTCGGCACGTGGCGCACCAGGATCCATTTTCCGATCTGCCGGGTCTTCGCCGGGTCAGGGTTGAGGCCGATCTTGATGCCCTCGAAATCATGTTCCGTGAAGTGGTAATCGAGATTCTCCCGGTCGATCCCGACGTGGCAGGAGACGCAGTTGGTGTAGGTCTGGCTGTGGCAGACTTGGCACTGCACCTTGCCGCGGTGCAGTTCGTGCTCCCGGATGCCGTCGTTTTTGTCTGGGTGGCAGTCCGCACACTGCCGCGCCTGGGGCAGGTCATAGCGGGAGCGGATGCCTTCAGGAGCGCGGGCGTGCATCTCCCCGGCCGGATGGCAGGAGACGCAGTCCATGCCGTGCTTCTCTGCGTGCACGTCGCCCATGCCGCGCTTGCCGAAGAACTCGTTGCCCACCCGCGACCCGTGGCAGCCCGTGCACTGGTTGACGGGGTCCGGACGCTTGCGGAAGACATGGCCGTCGATGAAGCCGCCCTCGGCAGCAGCCGGGCGGCTGACGTGGCATCCGCCGCAGCCTGTGTGGCATGTGCCGCAATGTCGTTCCCGGGCCGGGTCGATGGCACCCCAGACGTCGGGGGATGAGCGCTCCCGCAGTCGGGCGGCGAAGGTCGGCGTGGAGGCGTGCAGGGACGCCCGGGCCGACTCCGCTTCTTCGGGGTGGCACTTCCCGCATGTCTCCCCTGCGGCATCGCCGCCGGGTCGCATCACCATCCCGGCATGGGCGGTCTCCTTGTCCGCTGCCCGGTCGTTGCCGGCGTGGCAGGCCGTGCACCCCATGGCGCCGTGCTCCGTCTCCAGGAACCGACCCGAAACCAGCACCTTGTCCTCCGGCTCCAACGGAGCCAGGAGCCCACCTCAGCCGGGTCCTTCGATCAGGGCGGAGATGTTCTTTTTCGTGGTGTCGAGGGAGGATTTCAGCGTGTCCCTGTCCGTGTGGCAGGCCACACACCCCGAGGAGTTGCGCGCGGCGACGTGCACGTCTTCGGATTCGGCGGGTTGTCCGATCAGGGCGAGACTGAGCAGCCCGCAGGTCAGAAGGATGCGTGTGCGATGCATGGCGGTTCTTTTTCGGCGCTCTGTGCGGTTGAAAGGTTGGCCTGGTCGGAGGAGCGAAGCAGAAATCGTGCCCGGACCCGGCGATCCGGCCCCGGGCACGAAACGAGAAAGGCCCCGGAGGATATGCCTCCGGGGCCAGGATGTGGTGCGGGGTGGTGCCAACACCCCGCGCGAGGCCTTCTTTGCGGTTAGATGTTATTGTCCTTCAGCCATTTCATGACCTTGCCGGCGATGACGTCGTTGTTGGTATCCTGGGTGTGGATGTGGGTGTTGCCAAGGACCGGTGTGTTGTCCTCGCCGACGATGCCGCCATGGAGCTGCATATCGATGAAACCGGCGGGCGCGGTCCGCAGCCCGGCTGTGATGCGCTCCTGGCAGACGGTGTAGATGTCCAGGCAGCTGGCCTTGCGGGCATCCTGCATGCTTCTGTGCGTGATGTCTCCGTAGATGAAGAGAATGGGCATGTCGCCGAGGATGTTGTCCACATAGTCTTCAATGGCGGCGCGGTAAGTCGCGTCAGTCAAACCGAGCTTGTTCGGAGTGCTGATGTGGAACGCGGGTTCCTGCAGGATCAGGCACTTCATCTTGCTCCGTATCGGGTTCTGGAGCAGCGTGAGGGAGATGCCGCCAGCGGCGGAATGCACCGACACGACGGTCGGTTCGTCGATGGTGTTGAGCAGGTGAACAACCGCATCCGCTTCGATATCACCGGTAGGCCCGGCGCCGTCTTCGACATCGTTGAAACGGACGGGCATGTGCTTCCAGAACTGGTCGATGTGGGCCGAGGGGTACAGCGAATCGGGCCAGGGTTCCGTGGAGTTCGGGCCAAATCCCCAGGTGCTCCACTCGGCTTCGTTGTTGTAGTAGGAGTACTTTGTCGGCGGTGGGACCTCTGTGGGCAGCGCGGCGGGGCAGATGGTCTGGTTGGTCGGACCGCCTTTCTTGCTCGCGACTTCTACGACGATGCACCCCACGGTTTCATTTGTCGCATAGGGAGTCCCGAAATATTCCTTGTTGTGCGCCATGGCCGCGAACAGATCGTTCGTGCGTGCAACGCTGAAGCCGCCCGAGATGGAGTATTCGGGCAGGTCCAGGGCGTAGACGGGGTGGCCGCCTTCGGCGAAGTACTGCCCCCAGCTTTTGCGGCCGTCCGGGGTGGCCATGAACATGTAGGAGGACAGGCCCAGGCCGGGCACGAAGATGACGGGCGTCGTGGCGTTCGCGGCGGGCACGATCGTGTGCACCATGGCCTGCTCGATCCACACGGTCTTGGCCACTTCGGTCGGGTCGGTTGGATCCTTCTTGGGGAGGTCCTCCTTGCGTCCGCCGACGTACAGCATGCCGTAGGTCAGGTCAGCGCTGACGGTCGTGGCGTTGCACTCGGGGACTTCGGGGCAGTCCGGGCATTCGGGGCAGGTGGCGTTGCCCTGCGGCCTGGACTTGAACTTGTCGAATTCCACCGACACGTCGTCAAAATTGGGGGGCAAGGTTGTTGTGCCTGTCTGGCCGCTTCCGCTCGGAGCGGGCGGCGGTGTGTTCTGCCCGAATCCTGAGAAAATGGTGATTTCAGCCATCGCGCTTGCCGCCATGAGCAGACAAACGCAACAAGCTGTGATGACTCCGACATTTTTTTTCATAACGCAGGCTCCTTGTTCGGCATGCTTGAGTTCGATTGTTGTTGCTTCACGAATCCGTCGATTCTGTTTTCCGGATTCGTCTTCAGTATGCCTGCGAAGCGAAAGGGAACTCGTCGTAGCCGACCTTCTTGTTGGCCGAGAAGCGCACGCCTTCGAATGTCTCCGTACCGAAGATGACGATGAAGCCCTGAGCCGGGACGGTGCCTTCCAGGATCATCGACTTGATGGTTCCGGTCCGCGAGACGTTCGGCGCGATCCGGAAGGTGCCCTTGCCCTTGGGGGCTCCTTTCTCATCCCACACGGCGATGGTGAAGAAACCTTCGGTCGTACCAAGGTTGGTCAGGAATATCCCGGTTGACCAATCCTTGTAGTGCGAAAAATAGGGGATGTACGCCCCGTTGTCGTAGTCCTGGCCGGTGAGGCCCTGCTGGCTTTCCATCGAGGACAGATCCACTGCCTCGGCCGAAGGCGTGTGGAGAATCCAGGCTGAAATGCAGATCAGGGACAGGATGATGAATTTGCGCATAACTCACTCCGAACGTGTAAAAGGTTGAAACATTTTTGTTGTCCATTTCACTAACTGCACGCGCGCTCATCCCCGGGTGGCATGAGCCGGTTCATGTCTTGTCCGGGAAAAGGCAAAAACCATTCCGTTCTGCATGAGTTCGGCGAGTCGATCACACGGCGTTCGCCGCAGGAACCTCAAAAAGCCCGTGAAACAAGATGTGGCGGAGGTTTGAAGGGCACGGGGCGATGGCTTCCGGTTTTTTTTTGTCGGGAGGGGCGAATCCGGGCGGAATCCATCCGTGCGCCCAAGCGCACTGTGCCGGGAAAGTTGCGCGAAGAGTCGCCCGAAAGGTTCATCTTGCGGAAATGAAGGGCGCGAAGATGACAGGGTGGTTGATTTCGGCCAGCTTATTGCATCGTCCATTCAGAGCCATGGGCTCGATATGTGGACCAGTACGATTGAGAGGATGCCATGTTGAAAGGAATCATGAAGACCGCCGACGCCCAATTCCGCCTGTCCCGGGAGGAAGTGCTGGAATTGGCGCAACTCCTCACGCCGCGACAGCGAGAGTTGATCAACTTCGAGGGGGAGAGCGTGCTGATCAAGACGGACTGCGCGGACGAGCGTTGGAAGGAATACTGGATTGGGCGGTGATGCCGCCACGGGAATGCGTTCTTATCCCGGAATGAGCCTGAGGCCGTCGAAAATGACGGCCTCTTTTTTTTGGGGTGGCGCGATGCGTACAGAATTTCCGGCCGCGACAACGGGACTGCGTCGGGCGGTTGATGCGCCCCGGCAGGAAACGGGGGCAACAGCGACGGGCGGGTCTGTGCGGAGAGTTGCCCAACCTGCGCCGGAGCGTGGCGGTGACGGCACACTCATTCGGCTCAGGAACGTGCCGATTCAGAGATTTGTTATTTTTTATAAATAAAATAAGTATGTTGCAAATTTAGTTCGGTCTGGAACGGTTTTTGATCTGGGCCTTGCACGTGTTAACCTCAACAAAGGTGTTTTCGTACATGCACACCCGTGACCTCATCTCCATGCTTTTTACCTTCGCCTTGATCGCGATCCTTGCCCTGACAACCGTCGGGTTGCGCGAGGCCGCAGCGGTGGAAACGGATCCACATGGTTTCGAACCTGCGGATG
This sequence comes from Desulfomicrobium sp. UBA5193, assembly GCA_002412965.1. GTDB lineage: Bacteria > Desulfobacterota > Desulfovibrionia > Desulfovibrionales > Desulfomicrobiaceae > Desulfomicrobium. Next base: position 25,911 of record DHWB01000014.1, on the reverse strand, counting down.
ACATGCCCTTCATCCCTGATCTGACCGGTTTGCGCCACCAGTCGTTCAAGAACCAGTATGGGCAACCGAGGCATCTCTCCGAAGGCGTTGCCCTGCGGCAGAGCGTCGTCAAGGACGGCAAGGCCACCGTTTCCGCAGGCGGTCTGTACTATATTTCCGAAGTCGAGGACGAGGTCAGGCCGCTAATGCGCGACCCCTTCTTCATCCTCGGGGAACATTCCTATCTCCTGAAACTCAAGACCGCCAAGCGGGTGGTCAAGGATTTGTCCATCAAAAAGGGCGAGAAAAAGTTTCTCGACGGCGATGGCTACAGACTGTGGTTTGACTACGTCACCGACCATTACCAGAAGCCCTACGCCCAGTTGGCGCTCATCTCCCCTGCCGGCCACTGGCCGCTGGAGTTTCCCGTCTCCACCCACTTTCAGGAAATGAACGAGATCAAGCAGCATGATTTCCCTGAAGGGGAGTCCGAGCAACTCTGGAATTTTTATCTGGAAGACACGTACGTCTACGGAGCCAGCGAGTTCAAGGCCAAAGAGGTGACCTTCGACACCGTCGTCTTCGATTCCATCGAGTACCCGGTCATTGAAGAGGCCATGTTCTCCTTCAGCCGTCCCTGGACCCTGGAGCTGCGTCAGGAGGATTATCGCCTCTACAAGGACAAGCGCATTTACGCGTTCCGCCAGCCGAACGGCTTCCTGGTGCGGGTGACCAACCTGACCGGAAACGAGGTGCTGGCCGAGAAGCTTGTCCGTCCCTCGACGCCGCAAGGGTACAAGGACGCCGAAGGCAGGCAGGATGAGTATTCTCTGACCATTCCCGAAGCGGACATGCACCTCGAGATCATGATCGACCCTGATTTTCTGAGTAACTCCGATTTCGTGCCCACATCAGTGGACGTGCCCTACGGCTGGACAGAGGGGACGCTCAGTTTTGTGGTTTATGACGACCTTCTGACCGTCAAGAGCGGGGAGCCCTGGCCTCTCGACGACCGCTTCAAGGTAGGCCTGGAAGCCAACGCCTTGACCGGCAAGTTGCAGCGCCTTGTCCTCGAGAACGCCGCCCCCTTCACGCTGGACAGCGCGTCCGGCAGCTACGATGGCCCGGTCAAGTTCTCGCACTTCTGGAACCGTCCGGCCTTCTCCGTCGTCGCCAAGAACTTCGACGGGGACAAGGTCTTTACCTATTATCTGCGCGATCGCTTCTATCAACGTACGGACAACATGGTCTTTTCCGCGGACAAGGGCCGCGGCGACGTCGATTTCTTTGTCGGCCGCACACCCACGCTGGTCTCCCTGCTGGAGGACTCCTTCCTGACGAGGCTGGCCGATCAGTCCCTCGACACGGTAGTCGAGCCCTCGCACTTCACCTCGTACCCCAGGGTCGTGTCCGATGCGGCCTTCTATGCCCCTGACCCGACGGCGCCCTTTTTGCCCAGCCAGAAGGGCTTCACCCGCAAGAAGGACAAGAACCGCCGGGGCGAAAGCCTGCTCTCGAGCGAGGGCTTCGTCATTCGCGGCAGCTACGTGGACTATGACAACAACCGCATCGTCATCCCGCCGTCGGGCCTCTACTACACGTCCAGAAACGCCCGCAACGTTCGTGCCTTGACGGGCGAATCCTTTATCTTTCTCGGCCGTAAGGCATATCTGGCCAGCTTCGAGTCGGCCACGGTCGTGCGCAAGAATTTTGATATCGACTACTGGCGGTTACAGCCCAGTGGGCAGATGAATCCCATCTACTGGCAGGACGAGGCCTTGGGTTACAACAACAAGATGGTCCGTTTCACCGAGCACTCCTACCTAGACGACCGCGTCATGGGCGAGGTGAATATCGTCAAGTATTCCGGCAACCCCTTTGGCGCGCCTTTCCACCTGACTCAAGGTTTCGATCCCAAGGACGCAAGCAACCGTTACCGCGTGACGGAACTCTTTGCCGAAGGGTCCACATGGACCATTCCCGCCTACATCGGACCCAACTATATCCGCATGTCCGAGATGGGCACGCCGGTGCTTAAACGCTTCTTCTACTCCTACACGGAGCCGAAGCAGGTGAAGCTGGCTGCGGGCGAAACCGTCAAGTTGGGCTCCTACACCTTGGAAGTTCTCTCGGCCGACGCCGAAAACACGTCCGTCTCCGTGGCCCTGCTCGATGGCAACGGTACCATCGTGGCGACCAAGACCCTCGGGTCCGTGAAAGAACTTTGGGACGTGCTGCCCCAGCAGCAGGTGGCGGTGAAGAAACTCCAGTTGATGCATGGAAACGTTCTGGTTGAGATCGACATCGACAACCCGGTGGAGAATGGAAAGGGTGTCTTGTGGCTCTTCACGGACATCCTCGAATCCGAAATGGACCAGAAACTGGCCTGGGATCCACGTTTCACCATTCGGCCGGACGTTTGCGGACACTGTTACCAGCTCAATGAAATCCTCCTCGACAACCCCGAACCCATCATCCTGGACAGGGACAATCCCAGATACGACGGCCCCCTCAAGGAGGACGGCTCGCCCATGTTCAGCATCGTCATTGATAGCTTCGACGGCGAAATGATCCATGCTTGGCACGTCGAGACGCAGATCAAGGATAAGGTCTTCAAGTCCTCGAACATGGCCTTCAGGCCACGGAACAACATCGATGCCTTGGTTGGCGCAAATGGCTCCGTCGAAGGCTTCCTGCGCCAGGGCATGCTCGAGCGCATGGCCTATATCGAATACTGGCGGCGCGGTGTCCATCCACCCCTGCATGAGGGCCTGGCCGCCAGGCAAGCGCTGAATCTGCAATAGTACGGCAGGCCCCGGTCCGCCGGGGCCAAACCAACGACATCAACGAGTTACGGAGCACCACGCATGCATTCCACTACTGCCAGCATCTCCTACGAAGCACGCAGGAAATCCATCTGGAGCAGTTTGTATTCCTTTCAGGAAGCCCTTCCCGGACTCCTGGCCATGTTCTTCATCGCCATCGCGTCGAACAACCTCGCCGGGGTTCCCAACCCAATCAACCTGGAAAACCTTTTCCACTATCTGGACAATGTCATCGGCCCAGTGAACGGCCAGTACGTGTTCCAGATTTTCAACACCAACTTCGTCTGGAACGCCTTTTTCATGGGCCTCTTCATCGGTAACGTGTTCGGCGTGCCGGATTCCTGGAAGCGCGGCCTGTCCTACATCCACAAGTTCATGCCCCTGGGCATAGTCATGCTGGCCCCGCACTTCATCATCGGTCATGCAGCCAAGGCCGGGCTGGTGCCCATCCTCATCGTGGCTGCCGCCCTGGTCTTCACTGCGAGCGTTACGCTTTTGCTGGCCAAATTCCTGCGTGTCGATGACCGGCACGCCTCGGTCCTGGCCGGCGGTCTGGCCACAGGCGACCCGCATGTCTGCGCCATCCTCATGCCCATGATCAAGGCTCGCGGGGGGCAGGTCATCAACGCCTTCGTCAGCGTCGTGCTGTTCGGCGCCATCGCCTCCGTGGTGCTGCCCCTCATTGGTGCGAAGATGGGCCTTTCCCCCCAGGCGTTCGGACTTGCAACAGTGTCCGCCGTGGGCAACGGAGCCCAGGCTTTCAGCGCCGGTTTTGCGCACAGCTACGAGGCCGGGCGCTACAGCATCTACTATGATGTCGTTCGCCACGTGCTCATGCCCGCCGGATTCCTGTACGTCTTTGGCGTCATGTTCCTGCGCAAACTCATGCATAAGCGCGACCCGGAGATCAACGCCACGCGCGGTGTGGATTCCATCCCCCTGTATGTGGTCGTTTTCGTCGTCTCCTGGATCGTGGCCAGCCTGCATGTGGTCAAGGAACCCGCACATGTGGCCATCTTCGAGATGGTCAAGTGGGACTTCTCCCTGGCCGCGGGCGCCCTGGGACTGAGCATGTCCGTCAGAGAAATCTGGGACTGGGGCACCTGGCGCGGATTCGCCCTGGCGAGCGTGTCCGGAACGCTGCGCATTGCATTCGTCCTGGCCGCTGTATGGCTCTGCGCCAAGTACCAACTCTTCAATTTCTAAGGAGATTGTCATGACCTTTCACAGAAACGCCAAGGATAGCGGCAACGGCTGGGACTACATGGCCAATTCCGGAATTGAAGAACGGGATAGGGATTATGTCGGAATCATCATTGCGCTTGCGATCATGATCTTTCTGACAGTCACCCAGTACCTCAAGCTGTATTAGGAGCGTCTCCATGCACGGAATTTTCTTTTATCTGGAAACAATATTCATGTTGTTCATTTTGTTTGCAACGGGTGCGGCATTGTACATGGGTATATTCAAGGCGCACAACAACGGTGTCTCCTCCGTCGCAAAATTGGCACGCGGTTTTCTTTCAGCCATCATCGCCGGGGCGACGTGGTTCGGCTTGTATTCCTGGTCGTATTTGAGTTGGTAGCCATATGAACAAGACAAGCAGGCGTCTTTTTCTCAAGAGCGGTGCAGCGTGTCTGGCGGGGGCGGCGGCGATGACCGGCGCTTCCCCGGCCGAAGCCATGGGCCGCGGCCCCGAGAGGCCGCCTCTCCTGGTGGATCGCGTGGTCGACGGGAACTGTCAGTTTTGCCAGGTGCGCTGTACCTTGAAGGTCGAGGTGCGTGGCGACAAGGTTGTTAATGTTCGCGGCAATCCCGACAACTTCTGGACCGGCGGGTCCATGTGTCCCAAAGGCAAGGCCCTGGTGGAGATGGCGAGCCATCCCGACCGCATCATGCACCCCATGGTGCGCAAGAACGGGAAACTGTCGCGCATTTCCTACGCTAAGGCCGTGGATATGGTGGCCGAAAGGTTGGCCCGGAGCATGGCGGACCACCCGAACGACTACCATTACCGCACTGCCCTGCTGGCTCCGCTCTGGGACTCCAGGGAGAGCGAACTCGCGGCCCTGTTGCTCATGCATATGCTCGGCATGCCCAATGTCATGGCGCCCGGAGAGTGCTGCATAAGCACTGCGGCGACCACGCTGGGCCTCATGCTCGGCACGGCGAATTCGACCACGACCATCGACGAGGCGCTGAACACGGACGTGCTGCTGCTCTGGGGCGCGAACCTGGCCGAAACCTATCCCCCCTATGTTCGCTGGCTGACCGCGGCCCGTGAGAAAGGGGTGAAGATTATCTATGTCGATGTGCGCGCCACGCCCACGGCCAACCTCTGCAGCGCACACGTCCAGCCCCGGTCCGGGTCCGACGGGGTCCTGGCTCTGGGTGTGGTGCGTCACGTCATTCATTCCGGACAGTTCGATGAGAGCTTTGTCGCCGCGAATGTCAGCGGGTTCGAGATGCTGCGTGACGCGGCCGAGCCATGGACCTTCGAAAAGGTCCGTGAGGTCACGGGCGTGCCGGAGGAGTCCGTGCGCATGATCGGGGACGCCGTGGCCGGAAGCGGTAAGGCGATCCTGTGGCTTGGAGGGTGTCTCTCGCGTTACTCCAACGGAATGCAGACCATCCGTGCGCTGGTTTCCCTGCAGGGCATCACTCGGCATCTCGTGGGTTCCGGCAATGGCATCATCAACATGCAGGGCGGCAAGCCCGGAGGGGACGAGGAGTTCCTGGAACATTTCCACGGAGCAGAGGCCCCCGCCGGCCTCAACGCCCGTCGCATCGTCAAGCAGATGGAGAAGGGGGAGGTCGATGTCGTATTCCTGAATGCGACTTATCGGCGTTATCCGGACTGTAACACCGTGCGCAACGCTATCCAGAAGTGTGGGTTCATCGTCTACCGGGGCTTTTTCATGAACGAGGAGGCCGAGATCGCCGACCTTATCCTGCCCGGGACGATGCTGTTCGAAGGTGAAGGGTCACAGTACGGGGCGCAGCGGCAGGTGGTCTGGCGGGAGCGCGTCCTTCCCGTCCCCCCGGAAGTGTCCGAGGATTGGCGCTTTTACCGGGACCTGGGCAATCAACTCGTACCGCAGGGATATCCCAAGTTCGAAAGTGCCCGGGAACTTTACGAGATGGCCCGCGAGGGGGTGCCGTCATGGAGAGGCATCACCCTTGAGCGCCTCGCCGCTTCTCCGAGCGGGGTGGCGTGGCCGTACTACGCCGAAGACGAGGCCGAGCGGCGTGGGTCCATTTTCCGGGAAGATCGGTTGTTGACGGCCGACGGTAAATTGGCGGTGGATTCGAAGGTGCTGGGGAATTTCGTTTGGGACGAACCCAAAGGCAGTCCCCGATCCAAGGAAGGAAGCAAGGAATATCCCCTGTTCTTCACGCAGGGCAAGGTCGCGCACCACTGGCAGCACACGTTCACCAACTTTACCGACACGGCAGGGCAGTTTTCCCAGGGGCGTTATGTGGAGATCCATCCGGCAACCGCCCGTCTGTATGAATTGAGCGAAGGCGAGGGGGTCGTGTTGCGAACTGCGGTCGGTGAACTGGGAGCCGTCGTGCGGATCTGCAACACCGTGCAGCCCGGCATGGTCTTCACCCCATCACATTATTGTTCATCGACCTCCATTTTGGGTAATCGTAGCGCCCCCGTGAACACCATTGTTCCGAATAACTGGGATCGTGTTTCTGCCCAGTATAACGGATTCGGGTGTTCGATTTTCAAAGAAAATAAATCATAAAGGAGAATTATCATGAAATTTTCAAAATTATCAATGCTTACTGTTCTGATTGTGTTGGCAATTGTCATGTCATCTCTTGTTGCATTTGCCGAAGGTAACGCCACTTCCGGCAAATTGAACGTCAATTCCGCAACCGTTGAGCAACTTGCCGCCGTTCCCGGACTGACACCGGAACTCGCACAGAAGATCGTCGATTACAGAAACGAAATGGGTGACATAACGAATATTGATGAACTCAAGGATGTTGATGGCATCAGTCCGGATATCTTGGAACAGATCAAGGGCCACATTGGGGTCGAAGGCATTGAGGGCTCCGACTGTACGTGTTGAACCTGTCGGCGTAGCGGGGATATACGTTCACATTCTGGGTGATCGAGGAATACATGGCGAAATACGTAATGGTGCTGGAAACGGCTAAGTGCATTAATTGCCGCGCTTGCGTCGTGGCGTGTCAGATGGAGAATGAGGTTCCGATGGGCAAGGCCCGCAACTGGATCAAGCAGGCACCCGACGACAGTCCGGGGTTGAGGCATTTTCAGCCGGGGAACTGCATGCATTGCGACGATCCCATGTGCGTCAGCGCCTGCCCCACCGGGGCGACCTATAAGGACGCGGCCGACGGGATCGTCAAGGTCAACACTGAGCTTTGCATCGGTTGCGGAAGCTGCATTGCCGCCTGTCCTTACGATGCCCGATACCGGGACCCGCAACGCGGAGTGGTGGACAAGTGCAACTATTGTCCTCGCTTGCGCGCGGCAGGGGAGCCTCCGGCCTGTGTCTCTGTATGTCCCACCAGGGTGCGCGTCTTCGGCGATGCCGATAATCCCGCCGATCCGGTGCATGCCCTGGTCAAGGAGGCCGGCCTGAAACAAATTGTGGCGGCCAACACCAACACAAAGCCGGCCATGTTCTTCAAAGGCCACACTGTACCGACTGATTGGCCCCAGGACGTGACCCCGCCACTGCCCATGCGGATCTGGAAGTTTGCCATGACGCCCGTGACCTCGTGGGTGGGTGCCACGACCCTGCTGGGTATCGGTCTTGTCGCTATCAGGCAGCTGTTTGACCGGAAAGTGCATAACGCCGGCGAAAAAGAGTCCGGAAAGGAGGTGTGAGATGATCCAACGTCACTCCAAGGGCGCCATTTTTATGCACTGGTTTAACGCGGTGTGCTGGATAACGCTGCTTCTTTCTGGCTTCGGTTTGATCAATAATAATGAATTGCAGCCAGTGGGGATGTGGTATGTCGATTTCTGGCATGCCCTGCTCGCCCCGCAGAATATTCTGGTCCTGCATGTCACGCTGGGAGTCGTCTGGGTTGCGGTTTACGCCGTGTATATCCTGGCTCGATTCAATCGCGAGGCCATGCCCTTCCTGCGGGAGATCTCCACGTTCAATCCGCGTAGCGACATGGTCTGGCTGTTCCGTAAGGTTCTGCATCTGACCGTAGGCGAGAAGATTATGCGCCAGAAGGGGATGGCTACGGATCTGCCGCCCCAGGGCTTTTACAATGCGGGCCAGAAGATGTTTGCAGTGCCGGCCGTGCTCTGCAGCCTCGGTTTGATTGCCACGGGGGGGATCATGCTCCTTTCGCGCAGCTGGCTCGATGGTTCCGCCGTTGTTCAATGGTCCATCGCACTCCATTTTCTCTGCGCCGCCCTTGTGGCGCTGGGATTGCCGATACACATCTACATGGCGACCATCGCCCCCGGCGAAGGTCCCGCCTTCCGTTCCATGTTCACAGGGTCTGTCCCTAAGGAATTCGCCAAGCACCACAATACGTTGTGGTACGATAAAGTTGTGAAGTGATCCGTGTCCGCTTCGCGACCCTCCCTTGTAGGCCGCCGGAGTTTGTCCGGCGGCCTTTTTTAAGAATAGGGACTGTTTTCTGTGTGCCGTACACCCCACGGTTTTACGCAGAGTGCGCGGGAACGTGCACAAGGTTAGGCGTCCGGGTTGAAACGGTTTTCTCGTTTCTAGCGTAACAATCCGAAAATAAAAACAGAAAACTCTTGGCACGCTTTCTGCCATGCACTTTTAACACATATGGATCGTTCCGGTCGTTCATGTGGCCGTAACGCCTTCAAAAAAAACCAAAAGGAAGACGTGATGAAAAGAAGAGAATTTTTACGCGGGTGTGCGGTGGGGGCTGTCGGACTGGCCGTGTCGCCAGTCGCGGGGTTCGCATTTCCCACAGTGTTTCCCCACGGTACGACCATCTACAAGCCGGAGAAGTGCTGGTCTGGTTACACCCTGTTCGGGACCGAAGTCGAATCCGAGGGCACTGTTCTCATCGATATGAACGGCAACGTGGTCAAGCAGTGGAAGGACATCTGCCAGGAGGAACACCCGCCCAAGCTACTCAAGGGCGGTTACCTGGCCGGTTCGCGGCGACCAACTCCCGAGAAGAAGGGGCGCGTCTGGGGCGACCCTCATTCCACGGATTTCGTTGTCGTGGACTGGGACGGTAAGACGGTGCGTCATTTGCCCAGTGCGGGCTATCACCATGATTACCAGTTTGAAGGCAGTCCTGTAGGGTATCACGCACCGGGCCTCGAGGTGGACAATTACAAGGGCAAAATTCTCATTCTGAGCAACAAGTTCGTTGAGAATCCCAAGATCACCGACAAACTCCTCATGGACGATCATCTCATTGAGGTGGACAAGGATGGGAAGATCGTTTGGGAATGGCTCGGGAACGAACACTTCGAGGAGTTCAACTTCCCGCCGGAAGTGCTCGAGACCATGCGCGCGTATCCGACCTTCTCCATGTCGCGCACGCCGGGCATGAAGGGCGGTGACTGGATCCACGTCAATAGCGCCTCGTATCTCGGGCCCAACAAGTGGTATGCCGAGGACCCCGTCAAATACAAGATGTTCAACCCCGAGAACATCATCATCTCCTGCCGACAGACCAACTCAAGTCACATCATTGAGAAGGCCACCGGCAAGATCGTGTGGCAGATCGGCCCGCTATACTACCCCGACACCCCCTGGCTCTTCAACGGCGAGGAGGTCAAGAAGGCCTACAAGAAGCTTGAGCAGATCATCGGCCAGCACCATACCCACATGATCCCCAAGGGCCTGCCCGGCGAGGGAAATATCATGATTTACGACAATGGTGGTTACGGTGGATATGGCCCCCGCAATCCTGGTGCCCATTTCGGATGGTCCGACGCCCGCAGGGATTACTCCAGGGTTATCGAAATCGACCCCAGAACGTTAGATGTTGTCTGGGAGCATTCCGCCAAGCAGATGGGGTTGCGCAACAAGTATCAGTTCTACAGTGATTACGTCAGCTCCGCCCAACGGCTTCCCAACGGGAATACGTTGATCACCAACGGCGCGGTGGGGCAGTTGCAGGAGGTCTCACCCGACCACGAAATCGTCTGGGAGTACATCAGCCCCTACTATGTCAAGGATAACGGGGATTTCAACCTTGTCTACCGTGCCTACAGGATTCCATACGACTATGTTCCGCAGCTCAAGAAGCCCGTCGAGAACGCGGTCATTCCTCCGGTACGGGAGACGTTCCGGATCAAACCCGGCGCCTGATGTTGAACAGTAGGATTTCATCAAAATCTAAAGGAGTAAGACCATGAAGAAGAGCGTATTGACGATTTGCATCGCTGTAATGTTGACCATGTGTGCCGCCGCGGCCTGGGCCGGAGGGATCGTCAGCTTCAACAAGGCCACTGCCGAAGAACTGGTCGCCATTGAGGACGTGAAGATTTCGGCCGAGCTGGCCAAGGCCATCGTCGAGTACCGCAACGCTAACGGGTCTTTTAAAGAGCCCACGGATCTACTCAAGGTCCCTGGAATGACTCAGGATTTCATCGAGGAGCTGAATCCGGTGGAAAAGGACGGGGACATCGTGTTCGATCCCGACGCTGAACCGGCCCTGGCCCCCTCGAAGTGTTAGATCAAATTTTGCTGCCGTTGGCATAATGGCCGCAAAAGAGGTGCGCGATTTCCATCACTGACGCTTAGCTCCTCTCCTCTAAGTGTGACAGAGGCCATGCACTTCCACCTCCTCAACCGGAAAGGCCCGGTCGAAGACCGGGCCTTTCCCCTTTTATCCACGCGTACCGGGTTGTCTCTCGCTGATTACGCCGTAGGGAGGACTTCGAGTGGCTATAATTATTGCTCCGACAAGGAAATAGTTAACGTCAATTACCCGCTAACGCTTGCTGGTCGAAGGGTTGGCGGCAAAATGTTAACCATTTATGGCTCGGAGTAAAAAGGGACAGCAAATAGTCGACAAAGGGAATACAATGAATCAAGCGTCCATTACCCGACGGGCCATCCTAGTTATCGGGATGCATCGAAGCGGCACGAGTGCCGTGACTCGAGGACTTGAGGTTTTGGGAGGCAATCTTGGAACCCGCCTCAGATCTCCACGTACCGAAAACCCGAAGGGATTTTGGGAGGATCTTGACTTCAATGCTATCAATACTGACGTGCTGCAATCATTCGGACTTGAATGGCACACGCTTGGACGTATAGACCCAACTGACCTGCGCTCCTCGCGACTTCGCCCCCTCATGGAGCGGGCCGCAGCCTTTCTGGATGAAAAATTTGCGGCAAACGGGATAATTGGATTGAAGGACCCACGGGCTTCCCGCATCCTGCCATTCTGGGACGAAGTGTTTGAAAGATCCGGAATCGCCGTCAGTTACGTAATCGCATGCCGAAACCCGCTGAGCGTGGCGAAGTCCCTCTGCGCACGCGATGGATTCCCTTTCATCAAGGGGCATGTCCTCTGGCTTGAGTATATGCTCTGCAGCATGATATACTCTGCATCCAGGCCCAGGGTAGTGGTCGACTACGACAACATGCTGGAGCAACCGGGAAAGGAATTGACCAGGATCGCCGCAGCCCTTGACCTCTCGTTCGAAATAAACGGCAGTCAATTTCAAGAATACAACACCAAGTTTTTATCTAAGTCCCTGCGATCCACAAATTACAAAATTCAGGATCTGATCGATTGCGACAGCATACCTTCTTTCTTAAAAGACATGTACTTACTGATCAATAACATTGCTTGCGAACGTACACGCATAAATGATTTTACATGTTATGATGAAATATCGAAATTTGACATCTTATTCTCTAAGAATCTTGATTTCTTAAAAAGCATCATTGACGAGTCATATCGCCTTGAAAGTGCTTTACAAAAAGCATTAATCCTCGAGTCCCAAAATTTGCGTCTTCATGACACACTTGAAAAATCTACTAAACATAATAAAATAATATACTACTATTTCTTATTGAAAGAAAGATTTTTATTGCTATGCAAGTCTGCAAAAATTAATTCAATTCGAGCAAAGGTGCGCAGACATCTCAATTCAGTATTCTTGATCTTTCCGAACATCAACTCTGCGTCAGCAATGCGCTCTTTACATTTCGAAATAGTTAAGTCCCTAAAAAATTCTCTGTCCCGCAAGAACATATAAAACGAGCCCATTTGCAACACTTCAAAAAGACCATCCCCAATATGCAGTCATGCTGGCACAACTCTTCGGACGGTCACAACATTTACGGGTCATAGAAGACAGTTCCGAAATGGTATCGGTGGGACTTTTGGTTTGGTATACCTGCTGCTGAAAGTGCGCGATGACCTTGAAATGGTATCTTTGTGACTGTGTGCGCCTTGTCCTCACAAGGGGCACCTCCCGACCTTCAATCATCTTCGCTTCATCGCGACAGATGAGCATGATCATATTCATTCGTTCATCGAGTAGGCATCCATCTTGTCATAGAGCGTACGCCGTCCGATGCCCAGATACTGCGCGGCCTTGGTCCTGTTGCCGGCGGCGATGAGCAGGGCCTGGCGGATGGCCTGCTTCTCGGCCAGTTCGACGGCATCCTTGAGGGGTACGGGAGTGCGGTCCTCCTCATTTTCGAAACGTTCTTCGGGTTGGGAGAAGAGCGTGTCGACGGTTATGGTCGGGCCGTTGGCCAGCAGCACCGCCCGCTCCAGCACGTTTTCGAGCTCCCGGATGTTGCCCCGCCAGGGCGACTCCATGAGCACTGTCAGCGCACACGGAGCTATCTCCGTAATGCGCTTACAGTACCGAGCGCCCAGCTTGTGCACGAAGTAATTGATGAACAGCAGCAGGTCTTCCTTGCGCTCCCGCAGAGGCGGGAGTTTCAGGGGGATGACGGTCAAACGGAAGTAGAGGTCCTTGCGGAACCGCTGCTCCTTGATCTCGATATTGAGGTCGCGGCTGGTGGCGGAGATGAAGCGGACGTCGATCTTGACGGGCTTGTTGCCGCCCACGGGCTTGATTTCCAGTTCCTGAATGGCCCGCAGCAGTTTGACCTGGGTCGAAAGAGTAAGTTCCCCTATCTCGTCGAGGAAAATGGTGCCGCCCTGTGCCTCTTCCAGCAGCCCTCGCTTGGCGCAGATCGCGCCGGTGAAGGCGCCCTTGACGTGGCCGAATAGTTCGCTTTCCAGGAGATTCTCCGTCAGCGCACCGCAGTCGATAGTATAGAATGGCTGGGGTCTTCGTTCGCTGGATTCGTGTATGTGCCGCGCGAACATGGACTTGCCCGTCCCGGTTTCCCCCTGGATGAGCACGGATGCCGTGGACTGCGAGATCTTGGCGATGGTATGCATGACTTCCTTCACGGAACGGTTGGTGCCCAGGATCATCTCGCTGGGGTGGTCCGTTGCGCTCTGCTGGCTCACGGAGGCCAGCTTGCGGTGCAGCTTGCCGTGCTCGATGGCCCGTCTGGCCAGGAGTTCCAGTTCCTGTGTTTTGAAGGGCTTGGCGATGTAGTGGTAGGCTCCGTGTTTGATGGCCTCCACGGCCGTCTCGATGGTGCCGACGCCCGTCATGACAATGAACGGTGTGAGGTGGTCTACGGCGCGGACCTTTTCCAGAAGTTCAAGGCCACTCATGCCGGGCATGGCGAGGTCGGAAATGACCAAGTCGTACATGGTCTCATCGATGTGTCGCCACCCTTCCAGGGCAGACGTGGCCGTGTGCACCGAGATCCCCAGTCGCTTGAAGTAGCGGGCCAGGGCGAGGAGCAGTTCATCCTCGTCGTCGATGATGAGTATCTTGTCAGGCATGGTGCTCTCCGTCCGGTGTGGGGTTAGGGAGGGGGTTCGGCATGGATGGCAGTTCCACGATCACGCTCGTGTACTTGCCCGGTTCCGACTCTGCATAGATGGCCCCCCCGTGTTTTTCGATGATGCGCCGCGAGATGAACAGGCCAAGTCCGAAGCCTTTCTTGCGTGACGTGTAGAACGGTTCGAAAATGTTTTGCAAGGATGCCCGTTCGATGCCGCGCCCCGTGTCGCAGACCGTGACCTGCACCGTCGAATCCTCGTTGCACAAATGCACGCGCAGGTCCACGGAGATGGTGCCCGGTTCTTCGTCCAGGGCGGTGAGGGCATTGATCAGCAGGTTGATGAAGACCTGCTGCAGGGCGAAGGCGTCGGCATGAACGGAAAGGCCTGTGGGAAGGTTCTCCCGGATCGTGATAATCTTGAGTTTTGGCCGCAGGAAGGCCAGGCTTTCCCGGATGATTTCCGCCATGTCCACTTGGGCAGGACAGTAGTTCGACGGTGACGCCAGGGAAAGGAGAGTCATGGTGATTTGCCCGGCCCGTTGCGCGTTGCGCACGATGGCCTCGAGATTCTTGCGCTGCTCTTCGGGGCTGAGGTTCTCGTGCAGGGATTCTTCGGCATGGGCCAGGACGATGCTCAGGGGATTGTTGATCTCGTGGGCCACCCCGGCGGCCATTTTGCCGATCATGGACAGCCGTTCGGACTGGAGCAGGTCTTCCTCCATGCGGTTTCGTTCGGTCACGTCGCGGGCGAAGCAGCAGGCCAGGGGGCCGTCCTCGAAATCCTGCACCAGGGTGGCGATGATCTCCAGGTCGAGAAAATGTCCATCCTTGAGGGCCACGTAGAATTCGTCCTTGGCGTAGTGGTTTCCGAACACTTCGAAAAGGAACTGGCGCAAGCGTTTTTTTTCGTCAACAGTCACGAGGTTGTTGATGTCGAGGCAGGTCGCGCCGTCACTGTTGAAGGCGCTCCGGCTGCGCTTGTTGGCGTGGCGGATACAGCCCTCCGGGGTCAGAAGGAAAATCATGTCGGGTGAGGATTCGAAGAGGACCCGGTACCGCCGTTCGGACCTGCCAAGGTCAGCCGTCATTCTTTCCACTTTTTTCTTCAGGCCCCAGTTCCAGATGGCCACCAGGAGAATCACCACCAGCAGGAGCAGGGAAACAATCCCGATCCATTTACCGTAGCGTTGCATGGCAGAGGGCAGGGCAGGGTCGCGGCCGAGCCATTTTTCCCTGAGGAGATGCAGGCCGTTCTGCCGTTGTATTCTGTCGATGGCCGTACTCAGGGAGTGGTGGAGATCACGGTTCGAGGCTGCGGTGAGGATGGCCAGTTGATCCTCGTCGACCACCAGCCCGACTTGGCGCACGTTCTTCAGTTCGTGCCGTTGGATGAGATAGTGCGCTGTCAGCTCGGAAGGGGCGATGAAGACGTCCGCCTCTCCCGATTCGAGCATGTTGAGCGCCTCCAAGTAGGTCGGTTTGCGGACGAAGGTCGTGCTTTCGGGAAGCGGCGGCAAGGTCGGAGTGTCGCCTTCGAGCAGCACGACCACGTGGCTGCCGAGGTCTTTGTAGCAAGTCACCGTGGCGCATTTGTGGTTGACGAAAATGCGGCGCTGCAGATTGATGCCGATGGGAATCGCGAGGAAGTGGTTCTGCTCGACATCGCGCATGGTGCCGCAGAAGATGACGTCGACGGTGCCGTCCTCGAGACGACCTCGCAACTCGGCCATGGGAAATTCGACGAAACGTATTTCCCTGCCCATGCTCCTGCTCACCAACGCGGACAAGTCGACGCAGAGTCCGCGTACGTTGTTTCCCCCCTCCTTGAAGGAGTAAGGGGGATTGTTCTTGACAATTCCGACTGTCAAAGCCGAACCTTGTGATGTATCTGCTGAGATCGGCGTCCAGACGGGAAGCGTCAGGGCCATGATCAGAATGAACAGACGGATGAGACGCGGCATGGTTCCCTGGAAGTGTGTGATGGTTTGTTTGAGCGAGGTCCAACATCTAAAGGCAAAATGTGTGCCCTTTGCGTAACATGGCGAACAGAAAGAACGCGTTCGTCCGGAGGGGCGACTTCCATGTGGAATTTGTGCGGTTTTCCGCGCAGGTGTCGAGCGGTTGAAGGGGCTTAAGATGACGATACGAAAGACGCTTTCTTTTGCGATCCTGCTCCTGGGGCTGTTCCAGTCCAAGCTTCCGGCATGGGCGGCGGGAGAAGGCGACGCCGGCCCATCCGCGAGTTTTTGTGTAGGGTTGCGCGGTCTGGCTCCACCCTATGTCATGTACGCGGAGAACGGTTCCCTGACCGGCATGAGTGTCGAACTCTATGAGGAGGTCGGGCGGAGAATCGGCCGTTCTGTGCAGTTCAGCCTTGTTTCAGACTGGAAGGTGTTCGACGAACTCCTGATGCGGGGCGAGTTCGACATCGCCCCCATACCGAGCAGCCGCGCTGTCGCTCCCTCCCAGATCACATACCCCGCCTACCGCTCCATCTTCTACCAACTCTACGTGCACAAGGATCTCGACAAAGTCCTCAGCGTTTCAGATCTCGACGGTTTGGTGGTCGGCTATTCGTCCTACGACACGCGGGATTTCATCCTCAAGCACGCCAAGCCCAAGCAAGCCATAGAGTTCGTCTCCGTTGTGGAGGGTATGCTGTCAGCGGATCGCAAGTACATCCACGCGTTCCTGGTCGTGGACAGGAACGCGGGTGAATTCGTTGTCCGGGATCTGGGCCTGCGAAATGTCTTGGGAGTGGGGCCTGCCCTCGAGGAGGTGCCCTTGAGCGTTGTCGGACGCAAGGAGGATGCCGCCCTGGTCGAAAGCGTCTCCCGCGCCTCGCGGGAGATGAAGGAAGACGGAACCATGCAGAAAATCGGAGGCCGTTGGATTCGTCTCGATGGCCAGCACAAACTCTGGGAGCGTTATGGCCGTTGGGGTTTGATAGGAACTCTGGCCATGATTCTGGGTGTCCTTGGCGTCGTTTTCTGGAACCGGCAGTTGCGCAGGATGGTGGAGAAAGTCACTGCGGGCCTATATCTTTCCGAACAGCGCTACAGGATGCTGGTCGAGTCGACCCCGTTCATGGCGCTTCTCGTTGGAAGCGACGGCGAGATCCATTTCGCCAACACCATCGCCGTGCAGGAATTGGGGTTGCCCCGGGCCGAACATCCTGGAAATCTTCTCGACCATGTTCTGGACAAGGACAACAGGCATCTGCACGAGATGTTGAAGTTTTCACAGCTCGTGCACCGCGCTGCGGAGACGCTGATGTTCCAGCGCCCCGGCATGGATCCTTTGGAGGTCGAGGTCATCGTCGTGGAAAGGCCGGTGGACATTGATTCGACGCTGACCTGCTGCTTCCTGCGCAACGTGACTCAGGACAAGATCTTGCAGCGCGTCATGCAGGAACAGGACCGGTTGGCCATCGTCGGGGCCATGGCTGCCGGTTTCGCCCACGAGGTCAACAACCCTTTGGCCATCATCCAAGTCAACATCGACAATCTGCAGTCCCTCGATCTGCCGCAGGAGGAGCGCGAGGGGCTGGTCTCCATTTCGCGCAGCCTGGAGCGAATGGGTGCTCTGTCGCAGCGTCTGCTGCTCCTTTCCAAGACCGGCGATATGAGTGTAACGGATGTCGATCTCAACGATGTGGTCACGGATTGCCTCGGGCTCATGCGCCACAAACTCAGGGACGTGGAGGTGCGGCAGGACCTAGCCCAGGGTGGGGTGCTCCTCAGGTGCGACATGCACCTCGTCTCGCACGTTCTGCTCAATCTCATCATCAACGCCGTGGACGCCATGTCTCCAGGTCCCGGAACATGCGCCACTCTTTTGTTGCGGACCCGTGTTTCCCCTGACGGTAGCACGGTCTCCCTGTGCGTTGTCGACAACGGCCCAGGCATACCGAGGGACAATCTGTTGCGGGTTTTCGATCTCTTCTTTACCAGCGGCAAGCCCACGGGCGTGGGACTTGGCCTCTACCTGTGCCAGCGCATCGTGCGCGGCCACGGGGGCCTCATCTACGCACAGTCATTGCCAGGGTCTGGGACCATGATGACCTTGGAATTTCCCGACACCCCACCTCTCCAGGCCTGAGCGCCGCCTCCTTTCTTCCGGAACACGTCTTTGACGCGCGTCTCCTGTGCGAGAGTTCGCTCATAGTCTGTTGCATCGTGCGTCATTGCGCACGTCAACTGCGAAGAAATGGGAGAATTTTAAGTTAATTACCTGAAATATTATGTGATTAAGATTTGGCACAGTTAGTGCCTTTTTTATTGTGTGGCTGAACGGACGTCGTCCGTCCATCATGATCGTACTCCGGGGTTGCCGGAACAGCATAACCGAAAAGGAGAATACTTGTGAAAATGGGAAAGAATCGATTCGTCCGCGTTGTCTTGGCTGCGGCGCTGGCCGTTGCCCTGGTCGGCCCCTCTGCCTGGGCCAAGGAGAAGTCCGTGAAATCCGTCGCCGAAGGCGGCGAGGGGCAGTCCGTGACGGAATGGCCCGCAGGGGTGACCAAATACGTCAAGGACAAGACCCAGGACGGCTACACGCTCTATTCCAGCCTGACCACCAAGAAGGTCCAGCTTATCGACATGATGGGCAATGTGGTCCACGAGTGGAAGACCGACAACGAGGCCGGCATGTACGGTGAATTGCTGGGGAACGGGAATCTGTTGTTCAGCGGCCGCACCAATAAGGGCTACGGAGCGGAAGACTACCACATGAGCGGCAAGGGCGGCGTGCTGCAGGAGCTGGACTGGGATGGAAAGGTCGTGGCCGAAATCAAGAATCCCGACGCGCACCATGACCAGTGCAAGCTCCCGAATGGCAATTACATGCAGATTCTCTGGGAGAAGGTGCCCAACAGCGCCATCATCCCCGGCGGCATCAAGGGGACGGAGTTCAAGGGAGGCGTCATGTTCGAGGAGATCATCGCCGAGACCACCCCTGCCGGAGAGCGCGTGTGGGAATGGCGGGCCAGCAAGTACCTTGATCCCGCCAGCAACCCGATCTGCCCCCTGAACGACCGTCTGGAGTGGCTGCACATCAACTCCGTCGACTATCTGCCCGAGGGCAACTCCGTCACGGGCGAAGAGTCCGTGCTGCTGTCCCTGCGTCACAATTCCAAGATCATCATCATTTCCAAGAAGACCGGAGGGGTTCTGTGGGAATACGGCGGGTGTTATGAAGGCGAATGGGGCAAACTCGGCGCACAGCACGATGCGCATGTCATCCCCGAGGGTTTGCCCGGCGCGGGCAACATCATGGTCTTCGACAACGGCATGAACCTGGCCAGCGTGAAGGAGGCCGACGCCTATTGGGGCATTGCCCATTCCCGTATCCTGGAGATCGACTCCAAGAAGAAAAAGATCGTCTGGCAGTACTCTCACGAGGACAAGGAATGGGATTTCCCCATTCAGCGCTCCTGGCTCTTCAACGCACCGTTCATTTCAGGCGCCGAGCGGCTCAAGAACGGCAACACCCTGATCTGTGACGGCCCCAACGGTCGGCTTTTCGAAGTGACCAAGAAGGGCGAGATCGTCTGGGAATTCATCAACCCCGACCGCAAGGGCATCTTCAGGGCGTATCGCTACACGGCCGACCACCCTGCCTTGCAGGGCAAGCTTTAGCCACATCCAGGCGAGCCGCTTCCGTCTCTCACCTCCATGGCGGGGCGGTTCGCCACTTCTTTCGGCTTCGGGGAAAGGCTCCGGGCCGGATGTTCGAACATCACTATGAATAACACTGCAATGAAAGAGGATATCGGAAAATGAGAAAAATCCTTGCACGGTACGCCATCGTGGCGATCGCATGTTTTATGCTGCTTGCGCCGTCGGTTTTCGCCTCCGGAAATTCCACTAAAGCGGATACAAAACCAGAACAGACTGCCACTACCCAGGGTGGTACCGCCGGTCAGGATGACAATGGCACCGAGGAGGGGCCAGTCATGCCACATTATTAGAAGCATGACCGCGTTGGGAGGCGCTTCCAGTTCTTATGGGGCTCATTGGGTTTTTCATTGTCTTGAAAACTCAATGAGCCATGTCATCTCATGTTTTCAACGTTCGCTTCTGCAGGATGACCCCCAGACAATGCTTTCCTGCAAATCATCAGTACACCACAAGGACTGACCATGAAGATCGTCGTTGATCCTATTTGTTGCTTCGCAGAAATGGGAAATACAATCTCCAAAATGTCCGCTGAGGGATACAAAAATATCATGCTCCTGCAAGCCGACGGCGGCATGGACTCCGGGATTCACTACAAACAGCGCATCGATAAGGCGCTGAGCGTGGCCTTTCAGAACGGAGTGCAGCTTTTTGGCGGCGTCTTTCCGGAGATCTTCGACCGGGACAGCATCATGGACCAGGGATGCTTTCTCGCGGGAATACATTCAGACGTTCACATCATCATTCTGGAAAATCTCAGTACAGACGACATCGTGCCCCAGATAGAAAAAGGATTGGCCCCCATCGCAGCGGAATTAGAGCGGAGCCACTTTAAAACGTTGTTTGTCTTTGGAGATGGATTTGGTGGAAACAATCTGCATCTGATCAACGGGATCAAACAGATCGTTCGCAAGTACCCGTTACGGGTCATTGGCGGCATGACCGGCAGGAAGATGATCAAGGTCTCATCTCCTACCGTCTTTACACCGCAAGGCATCATCCAGAACGGAGCGGTTCTTGTCTTCACCAAAGTGGTCAGCAGCCTCGGGGTCAGACATGGTTGGGAGCCGTTTGAAGGGTCCAAAATCGAGATAACGCAAACCAACGGATGCTTTGTCGAAAGACTCAACGGGATGCTGGCCTTTGACCGTTAGATCAGGTTGATCGCCTCCTATGACAAAATAGGAGCGGATCTGAAGGACCATATCAAAAACGCCAACGACTTTTTCAATCTGGCGGTCAGATATCCGCGCGGGCTAGTCAGAGCGCACATCGGGGAAACCATCTATATCGACCGGACTTAAATCTCTGCAATTTTCCGCAGAGATCCGTAGGACCAAGCTGTGCAGTGAACGGACGGCCCGGTTCCGGCGTTCGCTCAGGGTTTGCAGTCGGGGATGCGCATGGGCGGGTTCTGCATGCCGCGCATGGCCTCAGCTATAGGAGAAGAGAACGTTGCCCCCTTACCGCGCCTAAGTCCCTGCCCGCGTACGCAGTGACCAGGAACATGAAATTTTTTGCCGCCAAAAGCGACTTTCGTCTCTCTGAAACGTTTAAGTCATCAGTTTCTTAACTGTTCAGGTCGTCCAGCAGGCCCTTGCCGGCCTTGAAGAGGGGCATCTTCTTGGGCTTGACCTGCACAAGTTCTCCGGTTTTGGGATTACGCCCAACGTAGCTTTCGTACTGCTTGATCTTGAAACTGCCGAAACCGCGGATTTCGATCCTGTCTCCATGCAGCATGGCATCTCGCATAGAGTCGAAGAAACTGTCGACGATAAGCGAGGCCTCGTCGTCGGAAATTTTTATTTTTTCTGCAAGGGTTTGAATAAGCTCACTTTTGTTCATTATATGCTCCGGGTTGCGATGAGTGGAAACTTGTAATCGTGACGCAATGCGCGGGCTGGGCGGAAGCCTGCGGTCCGCTTGGCTTAACGCTCCGCGACCGCAGGGGTCCTTGCCTGCTGCAGTTTCGAGCCGAAAGCGGGAAACGAGATCCTGGAGCTTCAAGGCGGTATTCGACAACCCGGAAGCGTTGGCGCTGAGCAGTTCGCTCGAGGTCAGCATCTCTCCGGTCTGACCCGGTTCATGTCCTTTTCGAGGGTGTTGAGGGCCAGGCGGTCCTGGATGCCTATGGCCAGGGTGATCAGGGCCGTGAGGAAAACGGCTCCGATGAGTTTGATGCTCAGTTTGATATTCTTCATGCGGTGGCTCCGGGGTGGTGGCGGTGGAATGTGAGGGGCTGTGTCGCGTGTCGGCGATCCGAGAGATGATCTGTCCGTCGAAACCAAAAACCGTTCCAACTGCGAAGACTCATGTTTTTACTCGGAAAAGCAGGTGGTTGTGTTCATGCTGCGGCTGTCCGGGCAAGGCTGTGTGCAGTATGCGTGCGGACAGCCGCGCATTCGGGCGGGCTGTGTGCGTCGATCCGTACAGCTAGGGGCGTATTCGCATGGATTTGTTCAACTTTGCCTCCCGAATGAGGAAGGAAAAAGATCATGAATGGCCATTATTATCGCGTGCGGCCATGGTTTCGGAAGCATCTGGAGACTCATGTGCCGGAAGGGTCGAAGCGTTCTTTCGGTTAACTGCGCATACATGCTCGAATTTTCGAATTTTGAATGTTTCTTGCATTTAGCGTATGCCGTGCGCGATCCTTTTTCCGGATTGTCATGTCGCATCGAGAACAGCGCCGGAGAGCTTCCCGTGTTCCGATTTCAACGGTCGTAAGTTTCTCCGGCGATTTGGTATCAGCAGCGTGCGGATGCGTTATGCGTGAATATTGAGGTGCTTTTGCGGGTCCGTACAATTCTGATTCTTTTAGTGTTGCTGACGCCAGCCGTTTCGCCTCCTCTGGCCGGCATGGCACGCATGCTCAGAGCAGGCGTGGCCATCGATTCCCCGCCCGTCTCGTTCGTCGACAATTCCACTGGCCAGCTTCGCGGGGTGGCCCCAGAACTGGCCTCGGAACTGGCGAAGGTCATGGGTGTCGAGATCGTGCCGGTGCCTCTGCACAAGGGGGAGCGACGCGAAGCCCTGGCACGCGGGGATATCGACTTTTGTGTTTCCGAACTGCTGGACATTCAGGTCCGGGCCGATTTCAAAACGATCGTGTTCCCGGAATCCAGGCTGGAACGCAGGATATTCGTCCACAAGTCCCAACATACGATAGGGGAGCCCAAGGATTTTGCGGGGAAACGAGTCCTGGTTGTCCGCGGCGACGACTACCTCCGATTCATCCCGCAACCTGACACGGTGACGATCATTGTCGTCGATTCCCAAGCCGAGGCAGTCGAAATGCTCGACCGCGAGGGTGCGGACGCCTTTCTTGCACCGACGAGCCGGATCGCCATGAACAACATTCATCGCAAAGGGCTTGCAAACCTGAAAATTGTCGGAGACCCGTTGGAAGTCCTCCAGACGGGAATGCTTGTCAGGAGAGACGACGCCGACCTGCATGCCCGTCTCGCTTCGGCGTTCAACATCCTCGTGGACAATGGCGTGCACCGGGCGATGAGGGAGAAGTGGAGCGGCAGGGAGGTGTCCGAATCGTTTGTTCAGCGTTACGGCGAGGTTGTTCTGCCGTATGTCGTGGCCGGTGCCGGCCTGATTCTGCTGTCAGTGGGGTGGAACTGGTCCCTGAGGCGGAGAGTCGCCACGATTCGCGTCGATCTGGAACAATCGGAACAGCAGTTCAAACAGGTCATCGATTCCTCACCGGACCGTATCTATGTGACTGATCGAGCCGGCAACGTGCTCCGGAGCAATGATCCTGGCGGTCCGCGCTCCCTGTTGGAACTGATAGGAGATTCACAGCGTTGCGGGATGCTGAAGTACCTTGAGGGCGTGGGGAAAAAGGGGGAAAGTCCCGTCGCCGTCTTTCAGGCGGACTCGCTTCACGGGCCGTCGAGATTTTGGGAAGTTGCGGCGTCGTCCTTGGGCTTCGGCGACAATCGGGATGTCCTGTGCTGCTTCGCGCGGGACATCTCCGCGCGCAAGCGAATGGAGAGCGAGCTTGTCCAGGCCGAGCGCCTGGCCGTCATCGGCAGGATGTCCGCCTGCGTCGCACACGAGATCAACAACCCCTTGGCCATCGTCCGGTCGAACATCGCCCTGCTCCGGGCTTTCGGAGTTCCCGAGGAGTCGCGGCCATTCCTCGAAGCCATAGAGCGGAACACGGACAGGGCCGGAAAAATCACCCACGAGCTCCTTGATCTGGCCAGGCCGAGGACGCTTCGCCCGAAGACCCTGGACGCGGTCGAAGTGGTCCGGGATTGCCTGTCCTTCCTCGTTCCGAAAATGAGAGACGTGTCCCTGTCCATGCCGGAGCCCACTCACCCGCAATGCCTCATCGGCGACGAGCAGCTGCTGCAGCAGGCCTTCATCAATCTTTTGCTGAACGCGGTGGAGAGCATGGACGGCAGCAGGCCAAAACACGTCACGATCCGATTCTGTGACCGCCCGAATCTGGGTTATGTCCGCGTAAGCCTGGAGGACAACGGGTGCGGCATGCCGCGCGAGATGCTTCCCGTGATCTTTGAGCCGTTCGTGACGTCCGGCAAGAAGGGCGGGTTCGGTCTGGGCCTGTTCATCGTCCGCTGCATCATCGAGGAGCACGGTGGCGAGGTCTATGTGGAGTCGGAACCGGGACAGGGGACGCGCATGGTCGTTGAACTGCCGGGTTGCTCCGGCATTGTGGAGGATGCATGAACGGGAGGATTCTCTTTGTCGATGACGAGCGCGAACTCCTCGTCGCTCTGGAGAGCTATTTCCGGCTGAAACAGTTCAGAGTCCTCTGTGCGGAATCGGCTGAGGCTGCGCGTGTTCTCCTCTCGGAGCACGCCGTCGACCTCGTCGTTTCCGATGTGGCCATGCCGGGCATGGGGGGCCGGGATCTCTTGACCTGGGTCCGGTTCAACCAGCCGGAGCTGCCTGTCATCCTCATCACCGGCGTCGGCAGCATCGATTCCGCGGTCAATGCGATCCAGCATGGCGCATTCCATTATGTCACGAAGCCTTTCGACCCCGTCGAACTGGAAGAAGTCTGTGTCCGGGCCATCGAGCACGGAAAGATTCATCGGGGCCTGAACGACTCGGGCGCGGGCAGGGGCTGCAGCATGGTGGTGGGGTCGCATCCCTCCATGCAGAAGATCATGCACGATCTCGGCAAGATCGCCGATTCGCGGGCGCCCATCATGATTCAGGGGGAGACCGGCACGGGCAAGACGCTCTTGGCGCGGCAGATTCACGCCATGGAGAAAAATCCAGGGAGTCCTTTTTACACCATCGACTGCACCTCGCTGACGGAATCCCTGCTGGAGAGCGAACTCTTCGGGCATGTGCGCGGCGCCTTCACCGGCGCCCTGGCCACGAAGCGCGGGCTCTTGGAAGAGGCCCAGGGCGGGACGATCTTCCTGGACGAGATCGGAGAGCTGAGCCTGGCAACCCAGGCGAAATTGCTCCACGCGGTGCAGGAGCGCGAGATCAAGCCCGTGGGGAGCAACAGGATCGTGCGCATCGATGTCCGCTTCATTGTCGCCACCAATCGCGATTTGCGCCAGGAGGTGCAGGGCGGTCGCTTTCGTGAGGACCTGTACTACAGGCTCTCCGTTTTTCCCGTGTTTTTGCCCTCGCTCCGGGAGCGCAAAGATGATCTGCCCGATCTGATCGAGTTCTTCATCCGCCGTTCCAACGACCGTTATGGCAAGAAGGTGAACATGATCCACCCGGTCGCCCTGAGGGAACTCATGGCGGCCTCCTGGCCGGGCAATATTCGCGAACTGGAAAATACTATCGAGCGGGCCGTGCTGCTGAGCGACGGGCGGGAAATCATGACCGAACACTTTGCCCCCTCCCGGAAATTCGAGCCGCAGGCCGACCAGTCGCTGCCATTGCGGATGGTCATGAAAGACGTGGAACGCGATGCCATCTGCCGCGCCCTGAAGGACGTGAAGGGCAGCCGGACGAAGGCCGCGAAGCTGCTCGGGATATCCCGGCGCGCGCTCTACCTCAAGATGGCCGAGCACAATGTGAGCTGACCGGAGCACCCCGCGAAACGCTCCGTGCCGTGTGCGTTCGGCAAAGGGGGGATCTGCCCGGTGTGTGTAGATTTCTGCACACTCGACATGAGCTCACAATTCGTCCCGATGTATCTTTAACGCTCTTGAAATAAACCTGTTTTCCGAAAACTGCCCACCTGCTCCCATCCTGGTTTCCCCCACCCCGCACACCCCTGAAGGGGTTTTGTAACCATCACTTCACACAATTTTCGCTGCTTGTGTTTTTTGTCTATAAAATTCTGTTTTTATTTATTTTTTTTGCAGGCCCGCATCTTGCAAACATGGGCTGCCGGGGATGAGGCGGCGTGGGCGGAGTTGCTGATCGGCTGTTGGGTCAGCCCTCTGGACGAATGGGGATATCGTTCCGGCTTCGGATCGTTCGATTCAGGCAATCTTTTTCAACGCATCATGGAGGAAGTGATGAGAAAACTGACAATGGTGAGCTTGGTGGCGGCAGTGCTGTTCTGCCTGACTATCGTTCTTCCGGCCTTTGCGGCCGATGTTGAGTACGGCGGCATGTGGAGGACCCGCGCC